>CAJYWD010000013.1 GCA_913778505.1 uncultured Chryseobacterium sp. | reverse complement strand
GCAAGGAATCTCAGCAGTACGCCAAGAAATCCCTGGAAGAGAGCGGTGTTATTATCAAGCTTGGTCAGGTGGTTCAGGAGTATAAAGATGGTGTGGTACACATTGCAGACGGCTCATCCATCGTTAGCGATAATCTGATCTGGACGGCGGGCGTCACGGCTCAGCGCTTTGTAGGATTGCCGGATTCCGTTTATGGTAAATCCAATCGTATTCTGGTAGACGGCCATAATCAGATTCTTGGTGCTGATGACATTTATGCCTTGGGCGATAGCTGCTTCATGACTACGGATCCGGATTTTCCGCAAGGCCATCCTCAACTGGCGCAGGTTGCCATTCAGCAGAGTAAGCTGTTAGCTGAAAATTTGGAGTCTGAGATAACAGGCAAATTCAAAAAAACTTTTAAATATACAGACCGCGGATCCATGGCTATCATCAAGAGAAACAGTGCTGTAGCAGATCTTAAAGGTCCTTTCAAACATTTTAACGGATTTATTGCTTGGCTCATCTGGATTTTTATTCACCTGATGTCACTCATCAATTTCAGAAACCGTGTCACAACATTCTTTAACTGGATGAATTCTTATTTGACCAAAGATCAGCCGCTGAGAATGATTATCGACCCTTCCAAAAACAATCAACCATAATTTTTATAATTAGAATTTTTATCAAAGTCCAACTGCAGCCAATATTTTAATCTGGTGAATGTGCATCACATTTTTTGTACTAATCTTTCTGATTCCAACTGCAGATGTTCGCTGATTCCTAATTTTGGTGTATGCTATGGATGATTAGGATAAAACACTATAAAAGTTGTATAAGTGTATCAGTGTCTGCTGATCGGTATTCCGAATACAGATGCGTATGAAAGTCGTTTAGTTTTTTCAGAATTTCCAGCAGTTTTGTTTTTTCGTCATGATCCAGCTGTCCGGTGAGAATCCGGGAAGTTACATTAACTTTTTCAACAGAATCGTGAAACGCCGTTTCTCCGGATTCTGTCAGGTTGAGCCTCTTGCTTCTTTTATCATATTCATCATTTTTCTCCTCCACAAAGCCGGCTTCAAGAAGTCTTTTGATGATCTGCGTTCCGGTCTGCTTTTCGTGACCGTTTCGTTCAATGAGCTGAATTTTTGTTAAAAAAGGTTCATCTTTAAGACGGTAGAGGTAGGTGAATTCTTCGTTGGCCAGTTCCGGAAAGTCGCTCAGTCCTTTGCGAATCAGCTGTTTCGAATATCTACCCAGAAGCAAAACCTGTTTACAAATTTCATTTTCTGTAAATGAAACCTGATGCTTTTCGTTTTTAAAAAGCGTGGTCGGACTTTCCGCTCTGTATTTTCTGTCGTTCATCCACATCCTGAAGTCTTCCACACTGCAGTTGGGTTTGCAGGCAGAAGAATTTTCAAATTCTTTGACCTGATGAAGAAGTTCAATTATAAAATCAGTTTTCATAGTTTTATGGTTGACAAAGATAAAAAATTCAGTTTTTAATATCAGAGCTTTACGCTTCCCATTCCGCCGTCGATTCCGATGATCTGTCCTGTAATCCATGAGGCATTGTCAGACAAAAGAAATTCCGCCATTTTTGCCATTTCATCGGCAGTTCCAACTCTTTGCAAAGGATGTCTTTTAGCTGATAATTCACGCTTTTCTGGTGTCGAAAGCAGGTTAGAAGCCAGATTTGTATCCGTGAGAGAAGGTGCAATACAGTTCACTCTGATTTTTTGTGAAGAAAGTTCTCCGGCAAGGCTTTTAGTTAAACCTTCCACCGCACTTTTACTGGCCGAAATCGAAGCGTGGAAAGGCATTCCCAATTTTGAGGCCACGGAACTGAACAAAACAACCGACGCTGTTTCAGGTTTTTTAAGATTCGGCAAGAGTTTTTGAATCGATTTGACTGCACCCAAAACATTGACTTCAAAATCATTTCTAAAATCATCAAGGGACAATCTGTTGAAGGGTTTCAAATTGATACTTCCCGGTGCATAGACCAATCCATCCACGACTTCCGGGAAAGTTATGTGATCCAGATTTCCGGAAAGAATATCCATTTGATGAAAATCGATATTCAGATTTTGAACTTCTGAATTTTCACTTCTCGAAATGCCGATCACATGATGATTTTCTGACAATATTTTTGCAGCGGCAAGCCCGATTCCGTGCCCGCAACCGATAATGACTATGTTTTTCATATTTCAATGTTTATAAAGATTTAAAATAAACTTTTTATGAATGTCTGTTTTTAAACGCTAAAATCAGCGGTCACTTTGTCATTCAGTAGGAATCTAAACCTACTGAAAATAAATCATTTAGATTCTTTCAGAATGACAAACAAACCGCTAAATACTAAATTATTATTAATTAAAGACATTCATTTAAACTTAAATGAGTATTGTTTGTTGAATACGAATGTTCGAATTAAAAATCAAAATTGATGATTCCTGCATTCGTGGCATTTTATGATCGCTTAGAAATTTTATTATGACTGATGGTTCGCTGTCTGCTGCATTTGAAACGGTCAATTTCCGGATTTCTCTTTTTCAGATGCTTTTGACTCACGCCGGAGTTGACTCTTTTTCTCCACAGTTTAAAACTTGAGGGTTTCAGTTCGCTTCGCATGATTCCAATCACTTCCGCCTCACTGATTCCAAACTGAAATTCAATTGCTTCAAAAGGCGTGCGGTCTTCCCACGCCATTTCGATGATGCGGTCGGTTTGTTCTGGATTAAATTGCTTGATCATTATTGAAGGTTTTTAATGGTTTGTCTGGCCAGTTTCAGGTGTGCTTTCTTTTTCTCATCCGTCATTTTATCAAGGGTCCGGATCATCATTCCCAGCCTCGGATTTTTCTCGAAAAAAGCACGGTTGTCATTCACAAAATTCCAGAACAGCGCATCCCATTTTTCCGTCCATTCACCGCCGGAATAATCGCTCATTTTCTTCACATAATTGCTCCCGCTGATGTAAGGTTTGGTACTCATTTTTCCGCCATCAGAAAAACTGCTCATACCGTAGACATTCGGTACCATCACCCAATCGTAAGAATCGATGAACATTTCCATAAACCATTGGTAAACATCATCAGGATTGAGTTTTATCAGATTCATAAAATTGGCAAAAATCATCAGCCTTTCAATATGATGGGCGTATCCTGTCTCTAAAACTTTTAGAATCGTACTGTCAATAGGTTTAATTCCGGTTTCTCCCGTGTAAAATGATTCCGGGAGCGGATTTTTATGGTTCCAGTAATTTTTATTCCGCTGATAAGTTCCCTGGTACAGATAAATTCCTCTCACGAATTCCCGCCAACCCAGAATCTGGCGGACAAATCCTTCCAGAGAATTGATCGGGACATCAAAATCTTTTGCATATTCGATCGCCTTTTCCAGGACAAAATCAGGCGTTAGAAGTCCGACATTCAGCAGGGGAGAAAGCACGCTGTGATGCAGGAAATGCTCACGCTCCACAATGCTGTCCTCATACTCGCCGAAGTCCGCAAAACGCAGTTCTAAAAACTGATCGAGCCATTTTTCAGCATCTTCAAAAGTGCTTGGATAAAGCTGATACGAGGTCAGGTTTCCGTAATGCTCTCCAAAATACTTTTCAGTGTATGTTTTGGCCTCTTCGTAAAACGCTGAGTTATCCGGAAATGAAATGGAAGGGGCTTTTTTATTTTTAGGATATTTTTTGCGGTTTTCGGTATCAAAAGTCCATTTTCCACCCATAGGTTTTCCGGCTTTCATCAGGATATTTCGGGAAATTCTCTGCTGTTTGTAGAAATCTGTCTGATGATAAAACGCTTTGCCATCAAAATATTCCTTCAAATACTCTTTCGTGTTGATGAAGATCGGATTGTCAAGGATTTTAACGTTCAGTTTGGTCTTGTCGATTCTAGTTTCCAGCCAGTTATCGCAGACATCAACAATCAGAAGATCTGTAAACTTTTCCTTTTCTAAATGTTTGATTAATTTCTGAATATCGGACAATGGGTCACTGCTTTCAATATAAATAACCTTGAAACCAGCGTCCGTGAGGTACTTTTCATAAAACTTCATGCTTGCCCGGTGAAAGGCAATTTTTTGCTTATGAAATTTATATTGTTTAAAAAACAGAAATTCTTCTACCAGATAAACAGGCTGTTTCTTGTCCAAATGATCGGTATCCTTTAGAAGCTGATGCGGAAAGATCAGCTGTGCAACGGAAGTTTTTACTGTAGCCATAAATTTCTGTATTGAAAATCGTTATCATACTGTTCAGCCTGCTTTTCGGGATTGAAAGTCCGGTTTCTCGGATCGTTTCCAACGCCGGCGACGTACATCCAGTTGCCGTAATTGCTGTGAACATCATAGTCGATCAGCGTTTCCTCAAAATAGGCGGCGCCAATCCGCCAGTCCTGATTCAGAATCTTGCAGAAATAGGAGGCCACATTCTGGCGGCCGCGGTTGCTCATAAATCCGGTCTCTCTGATCTCATTCATATTCGCATTGATGAAATCTGAATCTGTTTTGCCATGAATCCAGCGCTGAACTATATTTTCATCCGCATCATAATGATAAGTTTTGCCTAAAATTCCTCTGATTTGAAAGATCTCGTCCCGATGTTGCATTGAAACATATTTGAAAAATTCACGCCACAACAGTTCAAAAACCAGCCAGTATGTTGAGTCGTTGCTTCCGAATTCTGCTTCGTATTTTTTGATTTCGTGATACACAGAAACGGGCGACAGACTTCCGTTGGCAAGCCAGGCAGAAAACTTACTGCTGTAATCCAAACCAATCATTCCGTTGCGGGTTTCTTTATAAGTGCCGAGATTTTGATGTTCAAAAAAATAAGCATTCAGCCGTTTCAAAACTTCTGTCTCACCGCCGGAAAATGGAAATGCTGACGATGGATGTTTTTCAAAATCTTCAAAACCTAAAAGTTTTAAATGGATCTCATCGCTTTTAATTTTAGATTCAATATTAGGATTTTTCTCAATTTTAAATGAATTAAATTCTTCCCTAACTGTAATATGCTTTTCAATTTTCTGCCGGAAAGTAGTGAACTGAATCGGAGTTTTTTCAATCTGATGAAATACGAAATCAGGCAGCAGCATTAGTTGAGAATAAGATTTAGACCAACCCGTTGTGGGTAAAAATGTCTCAACTTTCTTTTGTAAGCGGATCTCGTCTCTTGTCCATTCTTCCTGACAGAAAATGGTTTCAATTTCAAAATGTTCACCTATTTCCTGAAATATTTCAGCGGTTTTTCCAAACTTTTTGATAAATGGAACTCCAATCTGTTCTAAATTTTTTTCTAGATCCAAAACCGTTTCCAATAAAAATTGAGTCCGGAATTTCCCGATTTTTCTGAATCCGAATTGCCTTTCCTGGTAAAAGTCGCTGTCAAACACATATACCGCAAGAAACGGGAGATTTTCCTGCTGAATTTTCACAAGTGATTCGTTGTCTTTGATTCTTAAATTGTTGGTGAACCAGATGATGTTGATATTCTGTTTTTCCGGCATTTTTCACTGCAATATTTGACTTCGTTCCAGTTTTTTTTCCACTTTTTCCGCCAGTTGAACGGCAGTCCGCAGACTTCACAGATCTTGGAAGGTAAGTTAGCGGGCATTATGCTGGATGAAGTTTTTGTAATTATTGATTTTAATATCTTTCGCTCTCACATCATGCATCATATTGTAGAGCCCGAAAAATGTTCTGTTCAGGTAGATAAAATGTTTCGAACCACGATTGACATTCATACCTTTCATATCATTCAATTTGGCGTAGCGCTGGCCGAGATCGGCGATTTCCTGGAAGAAACCTTCATCAGAAAAATCAAAAATCTCTACGTTAAACGGTCTTGTGAACAGTTCCAAAAGTTCATAAAACAGTTGGCTGAAAAATTCCTGCTCTTCCGGGGAATCATCATGGCGGAGAATCTCGAGCTGATAAAGTTTTAACCTGAATGTTTCAGGGTTTTTTAGGTTTTCCGCCTTAGCCAGTTCGAAATAAGGCGTGTAAAATTCAGCAGGAATTTCCTTGATACAGCCAAAGTCGATCACCAGCAATTCTTTATTTTCCGATACCAGAAAGTTGCCCGGATGCGGATCTGCATGCACCTGTTTCAGAAAGTGCATCTGGTACATGTAAAAATCCCAGAGTGTCTGTCCCACCTTATTCAGATTTTCCTGAAAATGATCTTCTTTGGTGAATTCTGAAAAATGTTTTCCATTCATCCAGTCCATGGTGATGATCTTTTCGCAGGATAATTCAGGATAATAGTTTGGAAATTTCAGATTCGGCAAATGGCTGCACGCATCCGAAATCTGCTGGCTTCTTTTGAGTTCCAGATTGTAGTCGGTTTCCTCGAACAGTTTATTCTCAACTTCGTGAAAGTAAGATTCCGAGCCTTCTTTCTGGATGTTGAACATTTTCAAGGCAATTGGTTTTACCATTTTCAGGTCACTGGAAATACTTTCCCGCACGCCCGGATATTGTATCTTAACCGCCAGCTCCTGCCCATTTTTTTTCGCTTTATGAACCTGCCCGATGCTTGCGGCGTTTACCGATTCCTGAGAAAATTCATCAAACATGGCTTCGGGATTTTTCCCAAAATATTTTCTGAAAGTTTTTTTTACCAATGCACCAGACAATGGCGGCACCGAAAACTGTGACAGCGAAAATTTCTCTACATAGGCCTGCGGGAGGATATTTTTTTCCATGCTCAGCATCTGCGCGACTTTCAGAGCAGACCCTTTCATTTCTTTTAGGGAATCGTAGATATCCGCCGCATTGTTCTCATTCAGGATTTGCCTGGCTTCAGTTTCATCCTTAGCGATTTTATTGCCGTAATATTTCAGGTAGTTAACGCCGATTTTGGCGCCGGCTTTCAGCAAACTTCCCGTTCTTTCAATTTTTCCTGTCGGAATTTTATTCAGTGTCTTCATTTAGGCTTTTTTAAAAGTTTCTTTGAACAGGAATTTCCCGAGATCTGCGAGTTTACGCAGTGGTTCATTATCCATCAGTTCAAAACCTGTATCAATAGATTTTTCGATAAAAATATCTGTTTTTTCAAAGTCAGGTGAAGTATCATTTTTCCAGAATTCGATGGCTGAGACCAGATGCAGCCACAAGATTTCCTGCCGTGATTTGTCTCCTGTTTTTTTCCAGTCTCCTTTCGCTTTTTCCAGCATTTCCCAGTTATTGAAATCCAGAGTGTCTAGAAATTCATGATGTGTCTTTTTTAAACTATGCAGCATTTTAATATTCTGAATTTTACTGCTACCGAGTATTGACAGAACCAGTGAGCGGTTCATGGTCAGATTTTCAAAGAAAATATAATAGACATTAAGAAGTCTCTCTTTTGTGGTGACACCAATTCCGGCATTCACTTCTGCATCAAGTTCTAAAGATTTGATAAACAGGTGATTCATCATTTCGCCTTCCAACTGATTAAAGTCTGAAAAGTAATGATAGAATTCTTTTTCTTCAAATTGATTTTCCTTCGCAAAGAGATAAACATTTTTTGGACGTTGCCCGTGGTTAAGCAGATAATCTCCGTAAAGCTCGAAGATTTTCTCCTGATTGATATTGATTTGGTCTTCCATTAGAATTATTTTATGTTCAAATTTAGTAATTAATTTTATCTAAATAAAAAATAAAGTATATATTTATACTATATAATTCATTTGATTTGTAAATCAAAGATTCTTTTGAAGTTATCATCATGACTGAAAAAGGGTACAATTTTCTCATTATCTGAAACAGTTTAAAATTTCATCGCATCATGGAAAAAATTCTCCTCACCGGCGCCACCGGCTATATCGGCAAACGAATGATTAATGTGATCGCTGCGCAGGGCTATCAGGTAATATGCTGTTGCAGGGATAAGAGTCGTTTTTCCAAAAGCGTGGATGTAGATGATGCTCAGATTGAAGTGGTAGAGGTAGATTTCCTGAAGCCTGAAACACTGGAAAATATTCCCAAAGATATTTCCGGGGCTTATTACCTGATGCATTCTATGAGTACCAGCGAAGATTATGCTGAGATTGAGAAGCAGTGCGCTATAAATTTTTCCAATTTTATTGAGCGTACGGATTGTAAGCACATTATTTATCTTTCCGGTCTTGCCAATGAAAAAGAACTTTCAAAACATCTGAGTTCAAGATTTGAAGTCGAGAAAATCGTGATGCAGTGCAAGGTTCCTGCAACGGTTTTACGAGCTGGAATTATCATCGGATCGGGTAGTGCATCGTTCGAGATCATCCGGGATCTTGTAGAAAAATTACCTGTAATGATTGCGCCAAAATGGCTTCATACCAAATGTCAGCCGATTGGGATTGCCAATGTTCTGGACTTTCTCATCTTTACTTTATTTAAGGAACAGGCTTATCATAAGAATTTTGATATCGGCTGTGATAATGTATTAACTTATAAAGAAATGCTCCTGGCATTTGCGAACATCCGGGGACTGAAAAGACGAATTTTCACAGTTCCTGTGATGACCCCGAAACTGTCTTCCTACTGGCTTTATTTTATCACTTCTACGTCTTACAACCTCGCGTCAGCATTAGTGGGAAGCATGAAAATCGAAGTCGTATGCAGGCCGGAAAGTCTGAAAGAAATTAAACAGATAACAGGTGTACAGCCTTTCTCTTACGAAGAAGCGCTGCGCAGGACATTAGCCAAAATTCAGGATAACGAAATAGCATCCAGCTGGAAGGATAGCTTTATCAGCAGCCGCAGCGATTCCAGTCTTAAGGATTATTTGGATGTGCCCAAGTATGGTTGCTATGTTGATTTAAGAAGCGAAGATTACGACGACCGCGACAAGTGTCTGGACCGCGTATTTTCATTAGGCGGTGCGAATGGCTGGTATGGACAGAGTCTGTGGAAAGTTCGTGGATTTCTGGATGTCCTGGTTGGCGGTCCGGGATTAAGGCGCGGAAGAACCAGCCCCACAAAACTTCATGAGGGCGATGCCCTGGATTTCTGGCGTGTACTTTATGCTAACAGGGAGGAAGGAAAACTTATTCTTTTTGCAGAAATGAAGCTTCCGGGCGAGGCCTGGCTGATGTTCAAGGTTTACAAAGGAAAACTTTGGCAGAAGGCAGTTTTCAGACCTCATGGATTGAGCGGAAGATTGTACTGGTATTCCGTGTTGCCGTTTCATGGTTTTATTTTTAAAGGCATGGTGAGACGTCTTGCAGGTAAAGTAAAATCCTGATCAATCTTTGTATAAAACCAGATAATCCCAGGGCGCCATATCTACCAGCATCGTATTCTGTAAGTCCACTTGCTGACCTGTAAAGAGATTGGTGTAGCTTCCCGAATCGTAGGAAGTATCTAGCTGTACCAATACGTTATCTTTACTAAGGTTAACGAAAACAATGACCTTTTGCCCATTTTTCTCGCGGACAAAAGACAGGATCTGATCCATGTGATCATTCATAATGCGAATCATCTCACCACCGTGTATGCCGTTCCAGAGCGCCTGATTACGATGTTTGAGCGCAAAAATAGTGGCGTAAAGGCTGGCATTGTCATGATTTATCCATTCAATGGGATCCTTTTCGAAAAATGCCAGTGACCGGTTCAATCCTGCTTCCTGCCCATTGTAGACCAAAGGAATGCCGTCAAATGTTGCAGTAAGTACGGTGACAGCTTTTAATGCTTCACGGAAATTAGTCTGTGGAGTACCTTCCCAGGAATTTTTATCGTGGTTGTCCGTAAAATTCATGCGCATCGCTGCTTTCGGAAAAATGGAAACATGCTCCGCAAGATAAGCTTCCGTAAGGGTTTTGACACTATAATGATTAACTGCGATCTGGTGCAGGATATTCCAGAGTGTCCAGTTATAAGTGGCATCAAATGCTTTTCTGTGAAGCTCACGGTCTTCGGCTTCTGCCAGCATGAATACGGGCTTGATCTGATCCAGCTCCTCACGGAGATTTTCCCAGAAGTCCAGTGGTACAAAACTCGCAATATCGCAGCGATAGCCATCTATGTCGAATTCCTCCAGCCAGTATTTCATTACCACCGTCATATAGCGGCGCAGTTCCGGATGACGGTAATCCAGTTCGATGATATCATCATAATCCCGCCATCTGGTAGATTGAAAGGTGTTTTTCCTAGACTTCATGTACCATTCCGGATGATCGGTCACCATGGCATTATCCCAGCTGGTATGGTTGGCAACCCAGTCCAGAATAACGTACATGCCCTGCTGATGAATCGCATCAATCAAGGTTTTAAGATCCTCTTTGGTTCCGAACTCCGGATTGACCGACCAATAGTCCTTAACGGCATAGTAACTCCCTAAGCTGCCTTTGCGGTGTACTTCGCCAATGGGATGGATGGGCATCAGCCAGATGATATCGATGCCCAGCGATTTAAGTCTTGGTAGCTGAGGAATAATTGCAAGCAAAGTTCCTTCTTCGGAAAATTGTCTGATGTTCAGTTCGTAAAGCGTGGCATTCTTCACCCAATCTGGCGTCGTAATCTCTACGTAGTTTTTCGGTTCGTATCTTTTATCCGGAAGTTGATTCATAATATTGATTGATTCAGGTTGGAATATCATAATTCATACCTCAATGTTTTTGGAACACAAGATTTAAATAAAATTTAATTCTGTTGCTCCAATACAATATCGAATGATAAAAAAAATATGATCAGGTTTTATAAAGGTTTGATGTTTGCATAACAGACAGTCAATCACAAAATAAAATAATTATGATTCCAAAAAAAATACATTATTGCTGGTTTGGCGGAAGACCATTGGATGAACTTGCTCAGCATTGCATTGCGACGTGGAAACGCATTCATCCGGATTTCGAAATTATTGAGTGGAACGAGCGTAATGCGCCCATCGATGATAATGCTTACGTAAAGGATGCCTTCGAACAGAAAAAATGGGCATTTGTCTCAGACTATGTACGTTCCAAGGTCATGTACGACCATGGCGGGATTTACATGGATACGGATATGGAACTTAAAATGCCTTTAGACGATTTTATGAACCACCGAGCAGTTTGCGGCTTCGAAGTGAAAGGTGTTCCATACTCAGCGTTCTGGATGGCTGAACCAGGCCACCAGCTTGCTAAGGATTTTGTGGATTATTACGATCGTCAGCCCGGCTTTGAAGAGCGCATTAATACCGACATTTTTTCGGAAATGCTGGAAAATGAATATGGAGCAGACCGTTACAGTGATACCGTGCAGGAATTAAGACATGGCGTAACCCTTTATCCGTCGGTTTATTTTTCTCAGGATTTGCAGAAAAATTACGTCAGTCATCATTTCAGCGGTTCCTGGTTTGGCGGGGACGAGGAAAACAAACATAAAAAAATGGTCAATGTCTATGGACTGCTAGAAAGGCTGACAACGTATCCGGGCGCGGACAAAGCTGTCAAAAGCATCCTCGAAGATCATAAAATCATTAAGGTGGAAGATATTCTTGATCTGATTCCTAAGGAAAGTATCAGAAAATATTTAGATTCCAAACAAGTGCAAGTTTAGAAGAGAACTTGATTTTGGATTTTATTAACTGAATCAAAAGCTAAAATTCAAGTAAAAATTAAAAAAACAGGATTCAATTTTTTGCCGGAAAACTTGTCAGCTGGAAGATTATCTTATATTTGCAGTGTATTAAATAATCTTATCTATGAAAGAACTAATTGAAAAAATCAACGCTGAGTTCGAAATGTTCAGCAAGGAAGCAGAAATGCAAGCAGAAAAAGGTAACAAAGCGGCAGGAACCAGAGCTAGAAAATCAGCTTTGGAACTGAGCAAACTTTTCAAAGATTTCCGTAAAGTTTCTGTTGAAGAAGCTAAAAAATAATGGATACAGTCCATTGATTATCCCTGTTGAAAAACGGGGATTTTTTTTGCATAAGCGATAGCCTTAATTTTACGGGATCATTGCCGGGAACGTGGAGCTTAGCATGATTCTCGCATTAGTCCCATCAGCCAAATAAGACATTATGAAAGATATCAAACTTATTGTTACCGATATGGACGGAACTTTTCTCAATTCCAAATACGAGATTAGTCCGGAATTCCCCGCAGTATACGAAGAACTAAAAAAACGCAATATCCTGTTTGTCCCTGCCAGCGGGCGTCAGATGGCCGGCATCACGCAGTACTTCAAGAATATAGAGAGCGAAATAGGTTTCATTGCAGAGAACGGCGGATACGTGATTTACAAAGATCAGGAACTTTTTGCGGACCGGCTTGCTCACGAAACGGTTACAGAAATTGTACAGACGGCAAGGGAAATTCCGGGCGCAGAAATAGTAGTCTCGGCGAAGAAAAATGCTTACTATGAAAGCAATAATGATGATTTTGTCAACTATTTTAAAACCTATTATACAGCCAATGAGCAGGTAGATGATCTGACAGCTGAATTGCATGATGATGTCTTTAAGATCGCCATCTATCATGCGGATGGTGCGGAAGATCATCTTTTTTCGCATCTGGAACAGTTTAGCAATGAAAATCTGGAAATCGTTTTGTCCGGAAAAAACTGGATCGATATTATGAATAAGCGCATCAGTAAGGGACATGCACTTGCTATTATTCAGGAAAAACTTAGCATTCTCCCTTCCGAGACCATGGTTTTCGGAGATTATATGAATGACATTGATATGCTGAAGAATTCTAAGTTTTCTTACGCAATGCAAAATGCACATCCCGATGTGAAAAAGGTGGCCAATTATGAAGCCGAAAGTAATGATAGCTTTGGCGTTGTAAAAGCCATAGGTGATGTCATCCGATCTTTTTAAAAACAGAAAGCTTCCATTTTCGGAAGCTTTAATTTTGATCATCTAAGTCTAAGATCTTTTTTTCAGTGCCGATTCTTTGTGTACGGCAGATTTTCCGGTTTTTTCGCTCATGACCTCAAATTGCGGCTCATCTTCAGATGCGCGGCGCTTTTTTCCCATAAAGGTAAAATCTTCTTTGTGAACTTTGGTTACGGCGCCGTGTGTTTCGCCGTTTTGGGTTTGCCATTTTACCTGGTCTCCTTTTTTTAGCATAATTTTATTTTTAATTCTGTAAAACAATTATCATACTAGAAAATATTGTAAGAGAAGGTTATAATAAATTTATTTAAAGACCTTACTGATCATATTCCCGATTTCCACAAAGTCTCCGTGATTATTAATGGATCGTTTTTCGGTTTTCACCGTTTCTCTTGCGTTGAAAGGGTAGATGAGGAGATGATTTTTATCTTTCAGTGTAGCATTCAGGAATTCCGGAATCAGGCGCATCGGCTGGATATATGACGCCATCCCGTGTTTGGCCATCATAAAAATAACCGCTTCATTAGAGTCTACGTTGTCTGCAATATTTTGCGCTTCCTTCCAGCTGCTCATCTTTACAAATTTTGCTTCGATGCTGTTCTTTTTAAGAATCCTTTCCAGAATTTGGCGGATGGCATCATTGCAGTAAAACGTGATCGTGGCGCCGGAGTTCTTGGCAATGTTCCAGACTCTCAGCATGGCATGGAAAAATCCGGCTTCCTTGTCAGCATGATTGGGAATCAATACTTTATAATTTTTAACCGTCGCCAGAGGCTGTACGGCGTGGTAAATTAAAATATTAACATGATCATTCTGTAGGTAGCCATTGTAAAGATTATAAAGAAAAGATTGCGAAAAACCTTTAGCTTCCTCCAGACCAATAACGAGATCTGTAATTTTCTGTTCCTTGATAACATTGTTGATGCCGGAAATGACGTCATTGTCAAAACGTGTGAGCGCATTGAGCTGAACATCGGCCGCCGAGGCAGTATGGACAGCCTGCTCAAGGATTTTTTCCGCATTTTTTACAGATGATTCGTTTTTGTCTTCGTTAATGATATTGAGAGCGTAAAGTCTGTCATGATTTTCATGGGATTTAATGAGCAATCCTAAGTTGATAAGTTTGTCTACGGTAGTTTCGTAATTCATCGCCAGCAGAATACGTTCTTCCTCGGGAGAATCGCCGGATACAGTTTCGTCGTTATCGGCATCCGCAATTTTCTGCGCACTGGACATTGAGATGAAGGATGACACTGTACACGAAACCAGGATCAGTAGAATACTGCCGTTAAGGACATGTTCATTGAGTAAACGGACGGGCTCTCCAGCTTCCGTTTCAGAAATAATAATGTTATAACCCACCATCACGGATGCCAGCGTAGCAGCTGCAGATGCGGAACTTAACCCAAAAATCAACTGCCCTTCATCTTTGGACAATCTAAAGCTTTTCTGTGTCATGACTGCCGCAATATATTTTCCTCCTATGGATGCAACCAGCATAATTCCTGCAACGATAATCGTGTCCCAACTTTTGAAAAATACAGTGAAATCTATCAGCATCCCGACGCTGATCAGGAAAAAGGGAATAAAGATAGCATTACCCACAAACTCGACACGATTCATCAGCGATGAGGTGTGTGGGATCAGCCGGTTGAGTGCCAGACCTGCAAGGAATGCTCCGATAATGGCTTCGACACCTGCCAATTCTGCCAGCACAGCAGCCAGGTAAATCATCACCAAAACGAAAATATATTGCGAAATTTTATCATTTACTTTCTTGAAAAACCAACGTCCGATAATAGGGAAGAGGCCTAAAACAATCAATCCGAAAACCAGAATCGAAACAGAAAGTTTGATCCAGAATTCGCTTCCGACTTCGCCCTGCGTCATGCCGACAACTACTGCCAGCACCAATAGCGCCATGATATCCGTGATCATTGTGCCACCAACTGTAATATTAACAGCCTTATTTTTTGAAACACCAAGTTTGCTGACAAGCGGATAAGCGATCAAAGTGTGGGAAGAGAACAGACTGGCGAAAAGGACCGACGTCAGCACATTAAAATGCAGCAGATAATACGAACCGAGATAGCCCAGAGCAAACGGAACGGTGAACGTGTAGATACCGAATCCCAGGCTTTTCCACTTGTTTTTCTTGAAGTCGCCCATGTCAATTTCCAATCCTGCAAGGAACATAATGTACAGCAAGCCTGTGGTTCCGGTCACTACAATACTGCTGTCCCGGCTCAGCACGTTGAAACCATTGGGTCCGATAATGGCTCCCGCAATGATAAGTCCCAGCAGATGCGGAACTTTGATTTTATTAAGCAGCAGCGGCGCACCAAGGATAATGATGAGCACCAGTAGAAACTTCAGCACCGGATCTTCTATCGGTAAGCTGAGATGATGGATGGCAAGAATCATTGTGTTTTATTTTATTTGGAAGGTCTTACAAGTTCAACTGAAAATTGAGCAACGCAGTTTTTATCAGAAGTTACCGTTCTGGTTCCACGGATTTTATTCGGCGTAATGTCATCCAGCAGAACGTTCATTTCTACTTTTTTTGCAGATGTAGAGTCTGTTTTGAAGTTCATTTTGATTTCATTATTCGTATATTCAGCATTATATACCCGTACGATCTTATTGTTATTGACGATCTTCACAGCCATCTGCGTGGAATCGCTAACGAAAACCCAATTGTCCGTGCGCTGATCGCCAATGACATAATCACTGCAATTGGATTCTGTGCAGACCACTTTTCCGGTCCAGGTGCCTGCCAGTTCCGGTGGCCAAACTTTCGGCGGAGAGATAGAGTCCTGCTTAACTGTATTGCTGATACTATCCCGCATTTTGAGTAATGACTGATAATCGGCTTCTTTCAGCGCAAACTGTTGTTCTTTCTCAGACAGGGCTTTCTCACGCATTGCCAGAGCCTCATCATTTTTATTCTGGCAAGCCAGGAGAAATAATAAAATAGCAGGAAACCATAGAAAGTTTTTCTTCATCATAGACTTTATTTTTTCACTTTCAAGTTACAAAAAATATTTATTGAATGCAAACCGACGCAAAAACTGCAGCTCCGGGCTGCAGTATGATTTATTTTTTCAGGAAATTAATAAGAACTCTGTTCAGTTCGTCGGCATGCGTTACATTGAGACCATGCGGACCGTCTGAAACCACGTAATATTCATTATTGACAATGCCTTTCGCCGCTTGTTCTCCGGCTGTTTTAATCGGAACCACTTTATCAGCGTCGCCGTGGACAATCAGCGTAGGTACTGTGACGTTTTTAAGTTCCTCACGGAAATCAGTGTTGGCCCAGCTTTCGGCACTCTTGATAGTTGCAATAGGAGAGGCGTGGGAAGCAATGCTCCAATCGTAATGCAATTGCTGCTGACTTACTGATTGGGAAAGAATGCCATAATTGTAAAAATCTTTGTGAAAACTTTCCAGGAATGTAACGCGGTCGGTTTTGAGATGATCCAGGATTTCATTGAGTTTTTCCTGAGGAACACCATCAGGATTGTCCTCTTTTTGTTTAACCAATGGAATAATGGATGAGATCAGTGCGACTTTGGAAATATTGTCCGAGCCATAATTGGTAAGATATCTTACAACCTCGCCACCGCCCATGGAAAAACCTACCAGCACGGCGTCCTGGAGATCCAGCTGATTGATGATTTCCAGCAGATCCTCCGCCAGACCGTTGTAGCAGTAGCCATCCAGAGTCGCTTCCGATTTTCCGAAACCTTTTCGGTCATAAGTGATGACGCGGAATCCTGCTTCCAGGAGTGCCGGAACCTGGAGTTCCCAGGACTTGCTGCTGAGTGGCCAGCCGTGAATGAGGATTACCGGCTGACCTGTTCCGTAATCTTCGTAATAAATGCTGTGATTCTGATCAATGGGTTTTGTGATGTAAGGCATAATGTTACTTTTTTATATTAATATTATTTTTGGTGATAATCTTTTACCAAACATCAGACCACAAAAAAGACTTTCCGTTTTAAGAAAGTCTTTTAGCATAGTTTAACTTTTCAAGCTTATTTAATTTCATCGTAGAATAAAACTTTGTCGTTCTTGTCAAAACTGATAATTATTATTTCACGGTTTTTACCGTCATCATTGTTGAAGAATTTGGCTCGTGGCGGCACATTCGGTTCGTCTGTAAGCTTAGGATTCCAGTAAAGCAATTGGCGGGTGTCTTTATCAATCGTTTTGTATTTATCACTTGTGATGTCGGGCTGTTCGAATTCAATCGCCTTGTCGTAGCCTCGCAGCAAGGTTTTGTTGGTCGCATCCTTTTTGTCATCAGTATCGTTGCCCATATTGCCACGCTTGGTGTATACGGCCACTGCATTGCCCACCAGACCGTCGTTTTTAAGAACCTTAACCATGGCAATATTGCTGATAGGAATTGAGTTGATCATACTGGCGTCCACGGGAATTTCATCGAGAAATAATTTGGCGGCGGAACCACGAATTGAAGGAACATAATTACCGGAATTATCCATTGTAAATGTAAGCCCCGCAGCACGACCCTGCAGCCACTGTAACACATTTAGTGATGATTGAGCATCCTTATTTTCATTCACAAAATCAAAAATAGTGGCATTGAAACTGCTGAATCTGCCGCTTGATAATTGCTTGTCCAGCTCTGCAGTCAGATCTTTTTTCTTAGCTGTCAGCTGAACTTCTTCAATCTGTGTTTCGTCAGTCCGGATCAATTTCTGATTGTTAATATTCTGAATGGCATTGGCAGCTATCGGATTTAGCGGCACTTTTTCAGTGGTCAGACTATAGTTGGAAGTCGGCAAACTACCTTTGTACGGAATATTTTCGTTAAGACTTTGAAACGTCATGCTCAGTTGATCACTATCTTTCGCATTCTCTTTGTTGAGGTAATAAGACACTGTAAGCGGCACATCGAAATTTAAGTTGTCGAGGTATATGTATCCGCTATTGTCGGTCTGTGCCTGGGTAAGTCCTTTCTGTACATTTTCGCTTTGGAACATCAGGTTTACCGTTGTATTAGGGAGCGCAATGCCGTTTTTCGTTATTCTTCCCTTGTAACTGAGGTTAGCCTTCGGCATGTATTGGATGTCTGGCGTTTTTCCGGCCAGAAGATCATTCCAGTCAAAGCGTTTCCACTGTTCAGAAATCAGCAACGCATCCAGAGCATCTGCATTAGAAGCATTTGTGAAATATTGTGCCGGTGAATAGATTTTTGAAGTCAAATCACCAGTCAGCCAGAGCCCGCTCAGGATATTTTCCTTGTTGTAATCAGTTGGAAGATTGTTAACGTCTCGCACCAGAACCATATAATCCTGATAATCGGAATCCGGATGCAGATCAAAACTGTTGAAAGCGCGTGGCTGATTATTGAGCGAGATATCAACAAAATTGGGTTCGTCGATACTCAGATTTTTTGGTTTGATGAAACAAAGTCTTTGTGACACCAGATTTTCCTTATCATCAAAAATACTTAACTGTATGATCCCGTTGATCTCGTCAGTTGCTTTGATTGGGATTTTGCTGGAAGCGTCCGGCGCATTGGCTTTAATGTTAGCCTTGTAAGCCAGCTGATTGTTGATGGTGCCTATCACTGTATAACCTTGCAAGCCGTTGGGAAGTCCATTACTTTTGATGCTGAACTGCATACCTTCCTCACCGCTGTTAGCCTGGATATTGATTCCTGTTTCTGATACCTTTGGCAATGTTATCGTTTGTTTTTGTCCTTGATTGTCTTCGATAATTGCCTTATAGATTTTTCCGGATTTTGGCGTTATTGTGAATGCACTGACATTCTGGTCAAAACCTTTGAACGTCATAAGCTTTTCACTCGGCTTCTCGGAATCAATAATATATCCGCTCCAGCTGGCGGGCGGTGTTCCCTGAGAATTGATCCTGACAGCCATTTTGGTTGGAATATTATTAACAAAAGTGCCACCTTCCGGAAAAACGCCTGCCGTCCATTTTGTATTTTTGTTTAAAATCAATTTCTGTTCAGAATTGGGATTATAAATCGGAATCGCTTTCAGATAATTAAACTCCTCTGAAAAATTGGACATCCAGGTGGTGTAGGCTCTGAGGTAATAGACGTCTTCTTTCAGCGCGTTGGTCAGATTAAAACTTCCGTCACCTTCGCCATTACTGAGAAAAATGGTACGTTTGTCTACCATGTTTTTCTGATGGTCGTACAGCTCTACGAACAGCGTAGTCGGAGATTCTGCCCGTGCATAGCCATTAAAGACAAATGACTTAAAATAAATATTATCCCCGACAACATATTGATCCTTATCGGTTAAAATATAAACCTTTTCCTGAGCATAATTTTTTTCGAGGTTTTCGATGGCTTTGTCAATTTTTCCCTGTGCGTGCGTCATAAAGGAGGCTGCGACACAGAGAAAACCAATGAAGATTTTTTTCATTCCCTGAAACTTAATAATAATTTCTTATGCAAATTACTGATTCAAAAGAAAACCCTCGGCATAGGCCAAGGGTTTTATGTTAATTTTAACAGCAGTCGGGTTAGATCCCGCCGATGACTTGATTCAAAGTTTGTGACGGACGCATTGCTTTATCTGTTTTTTCGAAATCTGGTCTGTAATAGCCATCAATTTCCTGAGGCCTACCTTGAGAACCGATCAGTTCTTCATTGATTTTGCTTTCGTTGTCTGTCAATGCCTTTGCAACTGGTGCGAATTTAGAAGCGATATCAGCATCTTTGGTTTGGTTGGCCAAAGCTTCTGCCCAATAAGTAGCCAGATAGAAATGTGAACCTCTGTTATCAATGGTTCCTAATTTTCTTCCGGGAGATTTGTCTTCTGCCAGGAATTTGGCATTGGCTTCATCCAAAGCATCAGCCAGAATCTGCGCTTTCGGATTGTTCTGAGTTTGTGCCAAATGCTCCAAGGAAGCCTGCAATGCCAGGAATTCCCCCAAAGAATCCCAACGCAAATAACCTTCTTCGATGAATTGCTCGATATGTTTAGGCGCAGAACCTCCGGCTCCCGTTTCGAACAAACCACCGCCGTTCATCAATGGCACGATGGACAGCATTTTTGCAGAAGTTCCCAATTCCAAAATAGGAAACAGGTCGGTCAAATAATCTCTCAAAACGTTTCCGGAAACAGAAATGGTATCTTTGCCTTCTCTTGCTCTTTTCAGCGTTTCGGTCATGGCATCTTTCACATCCATGATTCTGATGTCCAATCCTGTTGTGTCGTGGTCAGCCAAATATTTATTAACCTTTTTAATCATTTCTCTGTCGTGCGCTCTGGCTTGGTCTAGCCAGAAAATGGCTGGCGTGTCAGACAATCTTGCTCTGTTGACTGCTAATTTTACCCAATCCTGGATTGGCGCATCCTTAGTCTGGCACATTCTGAAAATATCAGATTTCTCGACTTTTTGCTCAAGCAAAGTATTTCCATTTTCGTCCAAAACTTTGATAGTTCCGTCTGCCTCAGCTTGGAAAGTCTTGTCGTGAGAACCGTATTCCTCAGCTTTTTGAGCCATTAAACCAACGTTTGGAACTGAGCCCATTGTTGTAGGGTCTAATTTTCCATTAGCTTTCATATCATCAATAGCAGCCTGATAAAAACCTGCATAAGAACGATCCGGGATAATGGCAACTGTATCATCTTCAGCTCCAACTCTATCCCACATTTTTCCGCCGTTTCTGATGAGCGCTGCCATAGACGCATCAACGATGATGTCCGATGGAACGTGGAAATTGGTGATGCCTTTGTCCGAATTTACCATTGCTACTTTAGGACCTTCCGCCAAAGCTTTTTCTATGTCCGCTTTAATTTCCGCTTCCTGAGGAATGCCTGCAATTTTATCGTAAAGGTTTTGTAATCCGTTGTTTGGATTGATGTCTAAGGATTTAAAGGTCTCATCATATTTAGTAAATACTTTTTTGAAGAACGTCTCAACAATTGCCCCGAAGATAATTGGGTCCGAGATTTTCATCATCGTTGCTTTCAAATGTGCGGAAAGGATGACGCCTCTTTGTTTGGCTTCATCAATGGCAGTCTGAACAAAAGCTTTCAACGCGTTAAGATTCATCACCGAAGAATCGATGACTTCACCGGCTTTCAGGCTGGCAAAATCCTTCAAAACCTTTTCAGAACCGTCATTTCCGAAGAATACAATTCTGAATTTAGAATCGTTTTCAACCGTTGTAGAAGTTTCAGTTCCGTAGAAATCGCCGCTGGTCATGTGCGCCACATCGGTTTTGCTGTCAGCACTCCAGTTACCCATTTTGTGAGGATTGGCTTTGGCATAATTTTTAACCGCTTTCGGTGCACGTCTATCAGAATTTCCTTCTCTAAGAACAGGATTTACGGCAGATCCTAAGACTTTAGCATACTTAGCTTTGGTAGCTTTTTCTTCATCATTTTTTGGTTCAGCAGGATAGTTTGGAACTGCGAAACCTTTGGACTGTAATTCTGCAATGGCCTCGTCTAGCTGAGGAACTGAAGCAGAGATATTAGGTAATTTAATAATGTTCGCTTCCGGAGTGGTTGCCAATTCACCCAATTCCGACAAAGCATCTCCAATTTTTTGGTCATCATTCAGGAATTCCGGAAAGTTAGCTAAAATTCTGCCTGAAAGTGAAATGTCTTTTGGAACGATGTTTACGTCTGCCACCGAAGTAAAAGCCTTAACAATCGGCAAAAAAGAATGGGTTGCAAGCATCGGTGCTTCATCGGTAAGCGTGTAGATAATTTTTGATTTTTCTGACATTATAGTAATTGATTTTATTTGCTCTTTTTTCAAAACATACAAATTTAGTGTTTTTTGCCAGATTTATGCAGTGATTTATAACATATAGAATGAAAAATTTATTAAAAACAGGATAATTTTTGGAACGGAAAAGATCTAAGGATTAACTTTGAAAAAAATATAAAAACAATGTCACAAATTACATTCAAAGGAAATCCTATCCATACTGTGGGAAGCTTGCCGGCAGTGGGATCTACTGCCCAGGAGTTTACCTTAGTGGGAGCTGATCTGTCCGAGAAACATCTCGCAGATTATACAGGTAAAAAAGTATTGCTCAACATTTTTCCCAGCATCGACACTGGTGTTTGCGCATCGTCTGCAAGACAATTCAACAAGGAGGCAAGTTCACTGGAAAATACTGTTGTCATCAATGTTTCAAGAGATTTGCCATTCGCATTGAACAGATTTTGCGCAGCAGAAGGTCTTGATAATGTAGAAGTATTGTCAGATTTCAGAGGGAATTTTGGAGAAGATTACGGTGTGACTTTGGATGATTCTCCATTGAGAGGTTTGCTGAGCAGAGCGGTTGTTGCTTTGGATGAGCAGGGCAAAGTGATCTATACCGAACAGGTTCCGGAAATCGGGCAAGAGCCAGATTATGAAGCTGCCGTAAATGCTTTGAAATAAAATTTTCAATTTAAATTAAACAATGTAATGGGAAATCTATTAAATTAGATTTCCCGTTTTATTTTTTATGGACGTACTCAGGAATATTTATCAGCATCCCGAATTTTCGGAAGAAAATCTTGATCAGATCTTTAGTAAACATCAGAAAATCACGTATAAAAAAGGCGATTTTTTCCTGAAAGAAAATGAAGTTTCTAATCATTATTTTGTGCTTGAAAAGGGAGTTGCACGCTCCTTTGTTTATGATATTAATAATGATGATATCACGATTAATTTCTTTACCATTAATGATATTGTTATAGAAGCATCATCATTATTCCAAAGGCTTCCTTCGATTGAAAATATTCAGGCGGAAACTGAGTGTAGCGTCTGGAGAATTGATTATGATGATTTTCAGGAATTGTTTCACAGTATCCCTGCATTGACAGAATGGGGAAGAGCGTGGATGTCTTACCAACTATTCTGCCTCAAAAACCGCTCGGTAGAAATGATCACTAAGTCGGCAACAGAAAGATACCTGAATTTAATTCGAGAAAGACCGGACGTTCTGAAATTTGCACCTCTCAAGAATATCGCATCCTATCTTGGCATCACAGATACATCACTAAGCAGAATCCGAAAGGAGATCGTAAAAGGATAAAAAAAACATCAATAATAATTTACTGATGTTTTTTTTCTGTTCATTATTTTTTGTTCAGTTCTGACAGTGCTTTTTTCTGCATCTTTTTGTAAATGACATTCGACATGATGATGCTGATTTCGTACAGCAAAATCAGTGGCAAGGCTGCGGCCATCATACTCAGAACATCCGCTGGTGTAATGATTGCCGCCACAACCATTATCAGAACAATAGCATGTCTTCTGTAGGTTCTGAGGAATTTTGGCGTGAGGATCCCGATGGAAGTCAAAATATAAACTGCGATAGGGAAAAGGAAAACAACACCCATTCCCATGGTTACCTGTAAAAATAATGTGGTATAATCCGAAAGATCAAATAACTGGACAATATTATCCGAGACTTTGAACAGCAAACCAAAGTTAATAGCGAAGGGCAGAATCAGAAAATAGCCTGTCAGGACGCCGGTCATGAAAAGAATCCAGACAGAATTGATGTAAAATATAGAGTTCTTCCTTTCGCCAGGTAGCAGTGCAGGACTGATGAACTTCCATATTTCCCAGACGAGATAAGGAAACGCCAAAACCAGTCCGGAGAAAATAGAAACGGCCATCATGACATTAAATTGCTGAAAGAGCTGCTTCTGCTGAACGCTGAATTTTGCGGGTAATATAAAGCTGTCGTTGCCTGTAAGCTCTCTAGAGAAATGGTTTACGATCCGGAAAGTCAGAAAATCATTGCGCGTGGGACCGAAAAAGATATGGTCCATCACCCAATTTATATTAAATCCAACAATAATAGCTAAAATGACTATGGCCAAAATAGATCGTACAAGGTGTGCTCTCAGCTCTCCGATATGCCCCAGGAAGGACATTTCCTTTTCTTCACTCATTTTATAAATTATAAATGATGTTCATTTTTTGATTAAATAATGCCCTCATCCAGCAGGGTATGAATGTCAATAATACCATAATATAGACCTTGATCCGTCACAATCAGC
Organism: uncultured Chryseobacterium sp.; assembly: GCA_913778505.1. Taxonomy (GTDB): domain Bacteria; phylum Bacteroidota; class Bacteroidia; order Flavobacteriales; family Weeksellaceae; genus Epilithonimonas. The sequence continues at coordinate 52,228 of CAJYWD010000013.1, read as the reverse complement.
TGTCCGATATTATGTTCCTTAAGGATTTGCATCGCTTCTTTTGCCAATTGGTTTCTCTCAATGGTTTTTGGGTTTCGGCTCACAATGTCGGAAGCTTTTACCTTGGAAATATCATCCTGATTCATCAGCATTCTGCGGATGTCGCCATCAGTGATTACTCCCAGAATATTATCATTGTCAATAACAACGGTGATGCCATGTTTGGAGCCGCTTACGGAAATAATCACATCTCTTATGCCGGATTGCGGAGCGACTTCCGGTTTATTCTGAGATACAAACTGGCCTACCTTTGCCGTCAGATTTTTGCCAAGACTTCCGCCGGGATGAAATTTTGCAAAATCAATATCCTTAAAACCTTTAAGTTCCATGAGACAGATAGCCAAAGCGTCTCCCAAAGCCATCTGTACTGTTGTGGAACTGGTGGGTGCAAGCTTGTTGGGGCATGCTTCCTTTTCTACATAAGTGTCCAGAATAATTTCAGACGCCTTTCCCAGTTTGCTTTCCGGATTTCCCGTCATGCCAATCAGTACCGAAGCATACTCCTTCAAGAATGGCAGCAGATTGACGATTTCCGGTGAGTTTCCGGAGTACGAAATGCAGAGCACAATATCCTGTTTTTGGATCACTCCCAGGTCACCATGGATGGCTTCGGCTGCATGAAGAAACTGAGAAGGCGTACCTGTCGAATTGAGCGTGGCCACAATCTTATTCGCTATATGTGCAGATTTTCCGATGCCTACTACGATGAGTTTTCCACTGCATTCACTGATTGTACGCACGGCATCTACGAAATTGTCATCCAGTCTGTTGCGCAGGTTTCGAAGTTCGTTTATTTCTGTATCCAGTGCCTGATGGGCGTTAGCAAGAATGTCAGTCGGGTTCAAAATTTAAAAATATTTGATTATTTTTTTAATAATGTTTTATTTTGTATCTTCACGCTAATAATTTTCAACCATTGAATGAAGTGTTTGTGCTTCATTTTTTTATCCCCTTAAATGGAGGATTCCGGTAACTATTGAAAATGTTAACGTTCAACAAATGCAAATTTAGCAAACAATATCAAAGGATGAGCACAAAAGACATCAACTTATCTGCGGAACTTAAAAAATATTTCGGTTTTTCCAAATTCAAAGGTCAGCAGGAGCGGATAATTACAGAATTACTCAGTGGCAAAGATGTGTTTGTTTTGATGCCCACAGGCGGCGGTAAGTCACTTTGCTACCAGCTTCCGGCATTGATCTCCGAAGGCACTGCCATCGTGGTTTCGCCATTGATTGCACTTATGAAAAATCAGGTCGACGCAGTGAATGGCCTTTCGTCCGAAGAAGGTGTCGCACATGTCCTGAACTCCTCTCTTAATAAATCTCAGACCAAACAGGTGATGGATGATATCACCGCAGGCAAAACAAAACTTCTTTACGTGGCGCCGGAATCGCTGATCAAAGAAGAATACCTCGATTTTCTAAAGGCTGTGAAGATTTCTTTTGTAGCCATAGACGAGGCACACTGTATCTCGGAATGGGGACACGATTTCCGGCCGGAATACCGAAATCTGAAGGGAATTATAGATAAAATTGCAGACGTTCCCGTCATTGCGCTTACAGCCACTGCCACGCCTAAAGTTCAGGATGATATTCAGAAAACCCTTGGTATGAATAATGCAATGGTTTTTAAAGAAAGTTTTAACAGAGCCAATCTTTTTTACGAAATCCGCCCTAAGGTGAATGTGGACAGAGAGATTGTTAAATTTATTAGTCGGCATAAGGGAAAATCCGGCATTGTCTATTGTCTCAGCCGCAGAAAAGTGGAAGAGTTTGCACAGCTACTTCAGGTCAATGGTATCAATGCATTGCCTTATCACGCAGGCCTGGACCAAAAGACCAGGGTGGCCAACCAGGACAAATTTCTGATGGAAGAGGTGGATGTGATTGTTGCTACAATTGCTTTCGGAATGGGCATTGATAAGCCGGATGTCCGTTTCGTGATTCATTATGATATTCCAAAATCTTTGGAAAGCTATTATCAGGAAACCGGACGTGCAGGAAGAGATGGCGGCGAAGGCTATTGCCTGGCATTCTATGATCCTAAAGACATCGAAAAATTAGAAAAATTCCTGGCTCAAAAACCGGTCTCGGAAAGAGAAATCGGCCTTCAGCTTTTGAATGAAGTAGTAGGATATGCAGAAACATCGATGAGCCGAAGACAATATTTGCTTTACTATTTTGGCGAACAGTTTGATCCCGTGAATGGTGATGGTGCCAAAATGTGTGACAATTCTACAAATCCGCCAAAGTTGAAAGATGCTACAAGTGATTTGAAAAAAGTGCTTGAAATGATCAAATCACTTGGTGAGAAATTCAGAACTAAAGATTTGATTGCCATCATAGCCGGCAAAGAATCTGCAGTTACAAAATCTTATAAATTGGAACAAAGCGATTATTTCGGATTTGGGAAATCAGAATCGGATAATTACTGGAAATCAATTATACGCCAGGCTACTGTGCAGGATTTCCTCCGAAAAGATATTGAGACGTATGGTGTTTTAAAAATTTCAGAAAAGGGTAAGGACGTCATCTCCGGAAAATACCAGGAACCATTTCATATCGCCGAAGACCGTGAGTATGACCTTGCTCAATCCAAATCAAAAGCTGATAGCGACCAGGTTCAGACGCAGGCCGGCGGAGGGTTGGATCAGGTTTTATTTGGCCAACTGAAGGAGCTTAGAAAAACTGTGGCGAAAAAACACGGTATTCCGCCATACACCGTTTTTATGGATCCAAGCCTGGAAGATATGACGGTGCAATATCCTGTGAGTGTAGAGGAAGTGGCAAAAATCTATGGCGTGGGCGAAGGTAAAGCGCGCAAATACGGAAGAGAATTTGCAGACTTTATCAAAAAATATGTTGAGGACAATCATATAGAAAGAACTCAGGATCTGGTAATGAAACAGGTGGCTAATAAATCCAGCCATAAAGTTTTCATTATTCAGAATACCGATAAGAAAATAGATCTGGAAGATATTGCTAAAGCTAAACATTTGACAATGAGCGATTTGCTTTCCGAAATGGAAAGTATTGTATACCAGGGCACTAAGCTCAATATTGATTATTACATCGAGGAAAATTTTGACGAAGATGTAGTAGATGATTTTATGGAGTTCATGCGGAATAATGAGAGTGACAGCATGAAAACACTTCTTGCAGAGTATGGCGATGATCTTACGGATGATGAAGTTCGCGTTCTCAGAATTAAATTCATTAGTGATGTAGCGAATTAAATAAATAGAGATGAATGAAAATACCGAACGACTTAAGAAACAATTGATTGCTTGGGTAAATTCAATTGAAGATGAAGATGTTATTCAGAAATTGATGGATCTAAAAGCCAGATTTACGGTTTCTGATTCAGTCAATGAACCAAAAGCCGAATATTGCATTGAAGATAATTTTGAAGAGCGTTGGTCTAGAGGAATTCCGCATGCAGAAATGAAGAAAAAAACCTTGGAATATATTTCTAATCTGCCTTGGAAAAGCTGATTTTTTATAGTGATGATTTTGAAGCCGAAATTAACAAAATCGTTGATATACTTTTTGAAAATGAATACTTTGGTTTCAGAAATAGTGCCTTACTTTACGCAAGTAAAATCTACGACTTTATCGAAGAAAATATTGACAGTCCTGCGCATAGAACATCGCCTTCAAAGTTTCGGAAGCATGGAATGTTTTTTATAAAGTACAAAGCCAATGAACAGACCACTTGGTACATTTTCTTTGACAGAAAAGAAAACCGTTACCTGGTCAATTTTATTCTGAACAATCATTCTCAGAATTTTTCGGAATTATTATGATAATGAAAAAGTCAATTATCTTCATATTACCAGATTTGGAAACCGGCGGTGCCGAGCGTATTGTTACTACCATTGCCAATCATCTGCCGAGGGAAAAATTTATACCATCCATTTTATTGCTGAGGAAAGAGGGTGCATATCTGGATTTTATCAATCCGGATGTGGAAATCATTGATATCAAGACACCGCGAATCCGCAATTCTCTAAAGCCGATTCTCATTGAAATCAAAAAAAGAAAACCGGATCTGGTATTTTCTGGCTTCGGCGAGGTGAATGCTTATTTGTCGCTTTTTACTAAACTTTTTCCGAAAACAAAATTCATTGCAAGGGAAACCAATGTCGTCTCGCAGCATGTTACACGTAAAGAAATCCGTTTTTTTTACAATTTTTATAATGCCTACGACAGAATTATTGCGCAGAGCAATGATATGAAGAAGGATTTGATCAGCAATTTCTCAATTAAAAAGAACAAGCTGGTCAAGATTAACAATCCTGTAGACATAGAATTTATGGAAAAAAAACTTGCGGAATCGGAGAGACCTGATGAATTTTCTCATCAGCATAAAAATGTGGTGGCCATAGGCAATCTCTCCGCCAGAAAAGGCTTTGATAATCTTTTGAAAGTGTTCGCCAGATTAAAAAACCAAAATATCATGCTCCACATTTTAGGGGACGGCAAAGACCGCGATGTTTTGCTGGAAATGAAGGCTCTGCTGGGACTGGAGCATGTGATCTTTCATGGCAAGCAGAGCAATCCCTATCGTTATCTGAAATATGCAGACCTTTTCGTGCTTTCTTCACGTTATGAAGGCTTTCCAAATGTACTGCTGGAGGCCGGCGCTTGTGGTGTTTATTCGCTCGCCAACAGTTGTCCCGGCGGCATTGATGAAATTATAATCGACGGTGTTAACGGTGAGATGGCTGCCATTGAGGATTATGAAAATTTTGCAGAAAGGATCAAGCAGGCACTTTACCATTCTGTAGATAAAGATAATATCAAAGCGTCGATAAAATCTCGGTTTTCCAAAGATATTATCCTCCGCCAGTACGAAGATCTGCTTTGGAATTTGTAATTCAAAATCTATATAATGATGAAAAAACTGTTTTTTTTATTAGTACCGGTTATTTTACTGTCCTGCACTTCCTCCAGACGAGGAAAATACACACTGAATCAGGAAATTCCATTTCAGGAAGCGAGGAATTATTTTGTAAGGAACGATGCTGCGGCATTGGATGAGGTCAAATTTGAAACTAAGGAAGAATTTGATGCCGTATTTGGAATGGCCACCACGATGGGCGATAAGGGAAAACCTACTGTCATTGACTTTTCCAAACAATTCGTCATTGCTCAGATTGAAGATCCGTCTTATGAAACTGTAAATCTAAAGCCCTTATCAATCCGTAAGAACGCAGATATCCTTGAAGTGAAGTACCGGAAAACTGTGGAAGCCAAACGATCTTACCAGACGCAGACTGCCATGATTCTGATTATTGATCGCAAATACGACGGTGATGTAAACCTTGTGGAAGTGCCGTGAAATAAAAATTCCTGAATCTCTAGTTCAGGAATTTTTTTTGTGCCATCTCAAAAACTCTTCGATCTATCGGCAGTTTGAACGTATTCTCGCCATTGAGTGGAACCCATTCTGTGCGTTCTATACATGGATCCAGAATTAGCAGATCCTCTTCATTCTTGATTTCTGCGAGATAATATATCGTGAGCAGCTGCTCATTCTCACGGAACCTGGAAACAAGAAAATCATCCTGAGTGTAGAAATGTTCAGTAATATCTACGTCCAGATTCAGTTCTTCCTGAAATTCTCTTTTCAGACATTCTATAGTGCTCTCTCCATACTCCAGGCCGCCGCCGGGAAGTTTGATAAGGAAGTCGCCGGCATATTCTTCATGAAGGGCAAGGATTTTCTGATCTTTGATGCACAGCGCATACACGCGAATGTTAATGTTGTCTATCATATTTTGTGTATTGAAGCCTAAAATTAGCAATTTTATTTCTTCCAGGCATTAATCATTTCTCTTTTTCCCGGAGGTCCCTGTTTCTTTTCTACCTCAAAGCCCAATTCTGCAAGTGCTCTTCGGACGCTTCCTTTGGAAGAATAAGTGGTGAGTAATCCACCGGTTTTCATCTTAGAAGCGACGATTTCAAACAGATCTTTTTCCCAAAGGTCTGGCTGCACCCTGGCGCCGAAGCAATCAAAATAGACAAGATCGATTGGTGGCAATTCGATATTTTTGATGTTGAAAAAGTCTTCTTTAACTTTTTTTAACAGAAATTGATCGTCCAGACTTACCATTTGTTCCCACGACTTTTCGTGAATTTCAACGGCCATTTTTTTAACATCCTCTTTCGGAAATAATTCAGAATAAGCCAATTCGGAAATTTCTTTTGTTAAAATAGGGTATTTTTCTACCCCAAAATAATTGATTTTATGATTTTTGTCATTTCTCAAATATTCATCAAATGTTACTAAAACGTTAAGACCTGTGCCAAAACCTAGTTCTAAAATATTAATTTCATAACTGTTTATAAGTTTTAGTCCATTTTCGATAAATACATGTCTGGCTTCCTGCAGCGCACCGTGTTTTGAATGGTAGGTCTCATTCAATCCATTGATTAATAAAGTTTTACTTCCGTCCGCCGTCTCGATAAGTTGTCTGTCCAAAGTATTTTTTTTCAAATTTAAACTAAATTTTGATTATTAAAAAATTATTATATATTTGTAATACATCATCAAAAAATTAAAAAATGATAATTCAAAAAACTTCAAACCCAAGAATCGCATCATTTGATCCTAATAATTTTTCTTTTGGAAATACCTTTATTGATCACATGATCATCTGTGAATACGAAAATGGAAAATGGGGTGATCTTCAGCTGGTTCCATACGGTCCTATAGGCTTTACGCCAGCCATGATGGGTGTTAATTACGGTCAGGCATGTTTCGAGGGAATGAAGGCTTACAAAGATGAGGAAGGGGATGTGTTCCTTTTCCGCCCGGAAAAAAACTTCGAACGTATCAATAAATCGGCAAAAAGATTAGCTATACCGCAAATCACCAAAGAGATGTTTATGGATGGACTGAAAGCTTTGGTAGACATCGATAGAGACTGGATTCCGCAAGGTGAAGGGACTTCTCTGTACATCAGGCCTTTATTATTCGCTACGGAAGAAGCGCTGAAAGCTAGAATTTCGGAAAAATATATGTTCGCCATTGTAGCAACGCCGGCAAAAAGTTATTACACCGCCCCGGTTTCTGTTAAGATTGCCGACCACTATTCCAGAGCAGCCAGCGGTGGTGTGGGCGCAGCCAAAGCAGCAGGAAATTACGCCGCTTCTTTCTATCCTACACAGCTCGCCATCGAAGAGGGTTATGAGCAAATCATCTGGACGGATGACTGTTCGCACGAATACTTCGAGGAAAGTGGTACAATGAATGTTTTCGTTCGGATCAACGACACTATATATACACCTAAAACATCTGACAAGATTTTGGATGGCGTCACCAGAGACAGCTTTATTCAATTGGCCGAAAAAAGAGGTATTGAAGTGGTCATCGGTGATGTGAAGGTTTCTGACGTCATCGAAGCCCAGAAAAACGGAACTTTGAAAGAGGTCTGGGGCGTAGGTACAGCCGTAGTTACCAGCATCTTCCAGGCATTGGGCTTTAACGGGGAGCATCTTGAATTGCCTCAGCTATCCGAAGAACAAAGTTACGCTGCCATGCTTAAAAAAGACCTGGTGGATATCCAGACCAACAAGGCCGAAGATACATTCGGATGGAGACTTTTGGTAGAGGAACACGTTTACAGCATGTAAGAATTAGTATTAAATATCAATTGACAATGAAAACCGGAAATTTACTTTCCGGTTTTTGTTTTTTAATCTCTGATAATTCTTTTAAAATCCTTAATTTCGCATCAGTTTTTTGTGATTCCCAAAGAACGGACTCGAACAAATGAAAAGAACAATCCTTTCACTCATCAGCATTGCTGCGCTTTCCTGTGCCAAGCAAAATCCTGCACCTTCGCAAGACGGTCAGTTTATGTCCGAAAATGAGATGGAAGTTTCCAAAAACAGAACCAAGGAACTCAACACTCTGGAACGCAGCCAGATCGAAGACTGGATCAAGTCTCAGGATACCAAATATTATCCGATGGGCATGAATTACTGGGTCAACATCCAGAATCTGGATCACAATCAGAGAAAGAATAATGGCGACAAGGTGTCCTATGAGTACGATATCTACGACTTCGACGGAATCAAAATCTACGAGACGCCCGTCCGGAATATCAATGCCATCCTAGGGCATTTTAATGAACTGGATGCCGTGGAAGACGCTGTGCGGTATATGAAATCCGGACAGCAGGCCGAATTGCTCGTTCCGTCCGTTCTGGCATACGGTACCTACGGCGACAGTAAAAAAATCAGCAATGATGTGCCACTCATCATTCGTGTAAAAGTATTATAAAATCTATCCTATACAATGAAGAAAATTATAGCATTATCTATAACATTATTAACATTATTAAATTGTAAAACATTGGAAATAGACAAAGAAACGTACAAAAGCCTTCCAGACGGGCTATACGGTAACTTAGAGACCAGCAAAGGCGACATACTGGTAAAGTTTGAAGATGAAAAATCTCCGGTAACCGTTGCCAATTTCGTAGGCCTTGCAGAAGGGAAAATCGAAAATAAGGCTAAGAAAAAAGGAGAGCCTTTTTATAACGGAACTATTTTTCACAGAGTCATCAAAGATTTTATGATCCAGGGTGGAGATCCTCAGGGAACCGGCATGGGCGATCCTGGTTATAAATTCGATGACGAGAAAAATGATCTTCAGCACACCGGAAAAGGGATTCTTTCAATGGCCAATTCCGGTCCTAATACCAATGGGTCGCAGTTCTTCATTACAGAGGTTGCAACACCTTGGCTGGACGGAAGACACACGATTTTTGGTAAAGTGGTGAAAGGCGAAGCCGTGATCGATTCTATTGCCAACGTAGAAAAAGGCGCTCAGGACAAACCTAAGACGGATGTTGTTCTTAACAAAGTTGCGATTTTCAGCAAAGGAGATCAGTACAAACATTATGATGCTGCCAAGATCTTCAATGAGGGCAAAGCAAAAATCCAGGACAATAATAAGGCCTACCTTGCTAAAGCGGAGGAAGAAAAACTTAAGAAGGAAAAAGAATTTGCAGCCAATCAGGAGAAACTGGTCAATGAAATGAAAGCAGGCATGCAGTCTACACCTTCCGGATTATTTTACAAAATCACCAAAACAACTTCCGGTGAAACGCCGAAAGCAGGTCAGACCGTTTCCGTGCATTATGCCGGAAAATTGGTAAACGGAGAGGAGTTCGACAACTCTTTCAAAAGAGGTCAGCCGATCGATATCCCAATTGGTGTGGGCCAGGTGATCAAAGGCTGGGACGAAGGTATTCTTTTGCTGAAAGAAGGTGAAACCGCTACATTACTAATCCCACCAGCTTTGGGCTATGGTGAGAGAGGCGCGGGTGGTGTGATCCCTCCAAACTCCTGGTTGGTTTTCGACGTAGAGTTGGTAAAGATCCAGAAATAATCAGATTATTTTGAGAATATTAAAAAGGAGTGAAATTAATTTTTCACTCTTTTTTTTACAAATAAATCAGGTAACAAGGCTTGCAAGTGTAAGGCTTTGGTAGAATAAGTCATAACAAAAATCCTTTCAAAATTGTTTTGAAAGGATTTTTACTTTTTATTGACTTCATTTATTATGCAAGTAGCTGATAGGCTTTCTTCGCTCCGGCAACGCAATCGTTGTACTGTTCCTCGGTAATGGTCTCATCGATAATCGATTTGAATTCCTGCCAAAGTGCTCCTGTTTGCGCTCCGTACACCCCGAAATAATTGAATTCTACGTTTTCAAATTCAGGATTTTTTTTCAGTTGTTTGGCGATCACATTGCCACCTAAAGTAGAACCTTCCATCACGTAGAGCGCTCCAAACGCCTCCGCTTCATTTTTCAAATCATCGGAATGTGCGGGCAGATCGTGATTGATATTGAGATTTTGAAGATCCGTTTTCAAAGAGTCTAGTTTGCTTCTTTGGGCTAATTTCAACCTGGAGTGTTGCTTCAGCTTAGCGTGGATCTGAGGCTCGAACCTGCTGATGAGCTGATAATTATGGATCAGCAGATTTTTATAATCATCTAAAGTGTAAGATTTGTCAAATATTTTCTGAGATTGTAGTCTGGCTTCGGTGTCGTCGTGATGAGTTTTGGTTTTTTCCTTAAGAATTGACGAAATCATAATTGGGTTTTTGAAATTTTAAAATAAAGGTCGTCCCTTTTCCGGCTTCGCTTTCGTAAGAGATTTTGCCGCCCATTTTCTCCATAAGATGGTGTACGATGCTCAGTCCGACACCATTACCGTTAAAACCTTTGGCATTGTCCATCCTGCTGAAGATCTTGAACATTTTCTTGGCCTCTTTTTTATCGATACCGATACCATTGTCAGAAATCCGGTAAATCACAAGATCGTTATGCACTTCGCCGATAATTTTGACACTTGGCTTTTCAGATTTCGAGGAATACTTCACCGCATTACCGATCACGTTGCCGAAAACCTGATACACCATGGTCTTATCGCCAAGAACTTCTGGTGTGTTCTGGATATCAATTGAGGTATTTGGTGATTCGAAACTGATCTTCGAATCTTCTACAAGTTTGCTGATGAGCGATTTTACCTCCACGCTTCTCAACTCGATTTCCGACTTTTTGATACGGCTCAGTTCCAGGACGTTACGGATCATATCACTCATCGTATCCACTTGCATGATCACGTTATCCAGCGTCTTCTGAAGGTGTGCCGGCTCCGATACTTTTTTGGCCAGCTGCGCATTAAGTTTGATAACGGTGAGCGGCGTATTGAGGTCATGAGAAATGGTGTGTGAGAAAGAATCGAGTTCTGCATTGAGTTCTTTCAACTGATTGTTCAGGTCCTGGATCTGTGAAGATTTGGTATGCGAAGCCTTCAGAATGACCGAGGTGATCCATTTTGCAGATTCAATTTCCTTGATTTTCCAGGGGAGAGACGTGCCTTTCACATATTCTTTCCATACTTCGAAGGACTTTCTCGGAGAAAATTTGATGATTTCTTTGCCATCCTTAATTTCCGAAATAACTTCTTTCTCCGGCTTTCCGGCCCATTTGATCTTATGACCCTGCTCTTTTCTAAGCCAGATCAGCATGTCCGATGTATTATTCCCCAGAACACTGATGATGATGCCACAGGACTTTTCCTGATTTTCCAGGTCTGTAATGATGTTGCAGAACGTGTTGGTTATGTAGATATTTTCATCAAAATCCTGATTGTTTTCCTTACTCCAATCAATGATTTTTTGAATGTCATTGTGGCTGGGTGTATTACCCGCAACGAGGATTTCGTTATTGATTTTAATGATAATGCCATCCGCATCGCAGGTATGCATGATATCATCAATATTGTTTTCGAGAGCTTTGCCGAAACTTTCCTCATTCAGAAGATTCTGGCGAAGCGTTATGTTGTTCAGATTGATGCGCTGATATTCCTGCAATGTCTCCAGTGCGCGGTAGGACGCAAAGGCATTAGCCGATGTTCTGGTAAGCGTTTCAGCAAGTAGTCTCGACTGGAGATCCAGATGTTTAGGCGCCGCATTCTGGCAGGCTACCATCCCCCAAAGCTCACCATTGACAATGATGGACGTGCTGAAGCTCGCCTCTACATTAGCATTTTTAAGATACTGTATATGCATGGGTGAGGACGCTCTGGTGACTGTGTAGGTCATGTCGATTTCCTCTTTTGGAATGATGCCGACAACTGGCCACGTTTTTCCAGAGACGTGCGAAGTGATCCGTACAGGATTTTTCATGTAAAGAGCACGTGCCTGCGCCGGAATATCAGATTCGGGATAATGGAGATGCAGATAACTCTCGAGGTTTGGTTTTACAAGTTCTTCAATAACCTGTCCGCTGCCATCGTAGAGAAACTGATAGATCATAGCACGGTCGAAATCGATGACTTCCTGAATCTCTTTCAGGAGCAGTTTCCAGATGTTTTCATCCACAGAATTTCGCAGGATGGTCTGTATCGCCGCATATTCACGGTTGATTTTATGATTGGGCAGCACTTTCTCGATCTCGTAAAAAACAAAACCATTATGGGTATGAATGCTGAGCGTGTATTCCTGATCCTGATAATTAATGCGCTGAACAGCAAGAATTTCGTTATCGGAATAATTATCAGGGTTCACATCAATATTGAGTTCAGAAAACAGCGCATCTATATTCTTCCCAAGCAGGAAAGATGACTGCACGGAGAATAGCTCCAAGACGTTTTCACTGTAGAAAACGACCTCAGAGTCTTTGACACCAATCAAAAAGCCATAATCCTGAACCGCACCGCAAATGTGAATCGGCTCTTGGTCACAGTCAATATATTCCTTCGGATACATATTTAAATAATCATTACTATATCCTTTGTGTTTTGCCGAGTAAAGATAGACAATTAACTTTTAACTAAAGTTAATAATTTGACCGGGGATTTGCTTATTCATCATGCATCTATATAAGGTGTTGATAACCAGCATTAAAAAATGATAGTCAAAAGACAGCACAGTGCTGTCTCTCAGTTTTTCAGATTGTAAATTTACTTCATATCATACATGATCAGCGCTGTAATCAGCTTAGGTTCTATGAGTGTGCATTTGGGTGGCATTTTGATTTCTTTATCAGAAATTCTAAGAAGATCTGTAAAGCTGATCGGGTATATTCCAAAACCTACTTTGTACTCGCCGCTGTCCACTTTTTCTTTCATCTCCTGGATTCCGCGAATGTCGGAAGTGCCCTTGAGATAAGTGATCTTATCGGTATGCTTGGCATTTTCTATTCCCAGAATATTCTCGAAGATATATTTGTTAACCAGGTAATGATCCAAGTCATTATCATTTTTGTACTGCTCGCGGATGCTGTGCTTCACGTGAAGACTGTAAAATTTTCCGTCCAGGTACATACTGATGTGGAATTTCTGTGAAGGAAAGTAAGGAGCTTCGCCCTTCTCATGGATTTGAAAATCTTCCTGGAGTTTTGCGATGAAATCCTCAGCAGACAGTCCATTCAGGTCTTTCAGAAGGCGGTTATAGTCGTTAATCTTGATAGACTGATTGGAGACAATAAAGCTGAAAACAAAGTTGTAATGCTCTGTACCGTGAGATCTTTTGTATTTGTCTCTTTGCTTCTTGGCATATTCTGCTACCGAACCAATCCTGTGATGTCCATCGGCAATATAAAATGAATCAATAGGATCCAGAACTTCCTTAAACTGCTGAAGTTTTAACCGGTTGTCGATTCTCCAGATTTTATGCCTCACGCCTTTATCATCTGTATAATTGATGATCGGAACATTTTTCTGTTCATGGTTCATTAGTAATTCTACCTTGGAATTAGAATGGTACGTGAGGAGTACGGGTTCTGCCTGCACGCCCACTTTCTCCAGATAATGTGCCATCTTCAGACGGCGCTCCGTAATCGTAGATTCATGTTTCTTGATTTTGCCATCCCAGAAATCATCTACGCTCACTAATCCCATCAGGCCGCGGAAACTGGTTTTGTCCGGCAGCGTCTGCTCATAGAGATAGTAGGCAGAATCGTCCTGGGTGATTTTTTTATCTTGCAACAGCTCTTCAAAATTAGAACGTATTTTCCTGAGGTTTCTGTCCACATCTTTGGACTTGCTCACCACCGCAGGTTTTATCATTTGAATATAAGAATCATCCACCTGAGATTTTTTGTTGATTTCCTCCTGAGTATAATTATCGAGAGAGTACGTCGGGAAAACATCAATAAAATCAGGATTAGGTCTGATTCCTCTAAATGGTTTAAATACAGGCATATATTATAGTTGGGCTTTTATTTTAATGATTTGCTGAGCCAGTTCTTCCCCAATTCGGTTTTGCGCATCAATCGTATTGCCTCCCACATGCGGCGACAGGGAAAGAGCGGGATTCATAAGGATTAAGACCTCAGGCGAAGGTTCTTTTTCAAAAACATCCAGAGCAGCGCCGTAAACTTTTCCACTTTCGATGGCATCTAGAAGTGCAACTTCATTGATAACGCCGCCGCGGGCGGTATTGGCAATCAAAACACCTTCCTTCATAGAATCAAGTTCCTTGGCATCAATCAGGTATTCATCGGTTTTCCCGGTATTAAGGCTGATGAAATCTGACTTTTCTAAAACCTCGGATAATTCTGTGGATTGAACTGTGAAATCGAGAGATTGGCCATCGTAAAAACTCAGCTGGATAGTCTCGGTCTTTGGAGTTCTGTTGTATGCCAGGATTTTCATTCCGAGAGCAATTCCAATCTTGATAACTTCCAATCCAATATTTCCCATTCCGACAACACCAAGTGTTTTTCCGGATAATTCGGTGGCATTGTTGAATGATTTTTTCAGTGCATTGAATTGTGTTTCACCTTCCAGTGGCATCAGCCGGTTGCTCTCGTGGAGGAATCTGGCGAGAGAGAAGAAATGAGCAAAAACCAATTCTGCTACAGACTTGCAAGAAGCTTTCGGTGTATTAATGATGTACAATCCTTTGTCAATGGCGTATTCTACGTCAATGTTGTCCATCCCAATGCCGCCGCGGCCTATAATTTTGAGACTGGGGCAGCGGTCTATCAGCTCTTTTCTTACCTGCGTTGCACTGCGTACCAAAAGCACATCCACCTGATTATCATTGATGAATTGGCTCAGATGTTCTGGAGAGACTCTGGCTTCCAGAACTGTGATATCCGCTTCTTTCAAAAGCTGAATTCCCTTTTCCGAAAGTCCATCATTGGCTAGTACAATCATTTATTTTAATACAAAAATCCTTTACTTAACGGCGCTCCTCACTTTTTAATTCAAAATTATGAGGTGGGCTAAGATACGAATTTTTATCTGGATTAACATTAATTTAACAAAAAAACGTCCTCAATTACCTGAGGACGTTTTTTTTAGTATTGAAGATATTATAAGCTTCTCATCACATCTACCAAGACCTGCACGCTTTCAATCGGCATGGCGTTATAGATGCTTGCACGGTATCCGCCTACACTTCTGTGACCATTAAGTCCACTAATGCCCGCAGCTTTCCAGGCTGCGTCAAATGCTTCTTTTTTGGATTCATCGGTTAATGTGAACGTCACATTCATGAAAGAACGGTCTTCCACAGCTGCAACGCCCTGAAAATTAGGGTTGCTGTCTATCTCATCATAGAGCAATTTTGCTTTTGCATTATTTTTAGCTTCAGCAGCGGCAATTCCGCCATTTTCTTCGAGATGTTTGAGCGTCAAATAAGAAGTATAAACTGCAAAAACCGGTGGCGTATTGGCCATAGATTCTTTATCGATGTGCACGGTATAATCCAGATAGGTTGGGATAGTGCGTCCTGTTTTACCAAGAATTGATTTTTTAACAACTACGAGTGTTGTTCCCGCCGGACCCATGTTTTTCTGAGCACCTGCATAGATCAAATCAAACTGGGAAAAATCCAATTCTCTGCTGAAAATATCTGATGACATATCGCAAACCAAAAGTGTATCTACTTTTGGAAATTCTTTCATCTGTGTGCCGAAAATCGTATTATTGGAAGTACAGTGAAAATAATCGTATTCTGCGCCTGCTGAATAATCTTTCGGAATGTAATTGAAATTAGATTCTTTGGAAGAAGCGACTACATCCACATTGCCCATCATTTTAGCTTCCTTAATCGCTCCGGATGCCCAAGTGCCGGTATTGGTGTAAGCTGCTTTTCCGTCTTTTGACAAAAGATTAAAAGGAACCATCAGAAACTGAAGACTTGCGCCGCCCTGAAGGTAAAGAACCTCGTAGTCATCACCCAGTTTCATCAGCCTTTTTACAATAGCCCGAGCTTCATCCATTACCGCTACAAATTCTTTGCTCCTGTGAGAAATCTCGAGCAGAGATAATCCCATTCCGTTAAAATCAAGAATAGCTTCGGAAGCTTGCTGAAAAACTTCCTGAGGCAGAATGCTGGGGCCAGCGCTGAAATTATGTTTTTTCATTTTTTGAGTAAGTCATTAGGTGTTAGGATTAAGGTAACCGCTCTAAGCTAAAAGCCAGCCGTTATTAACCCGAAAATAAAATATTATTCGTTGTGAAGAAAAGCTTTTTTAGCCAAAAGTTCCGATTCGGATTCTACGTGATTCTCATCAGGAACACAGCAGTCCACAGGGCATACAGCGGCGCATTGAGGTTCCTCATGAAACCCTTTGCATTCCGTACATTTATCAGTGACGATGAAGTAATAATCATCTTCTACAGGCTGCTGTGCATCATCTGCGTTCACTGTAAGTCCGGAAGAAAGCACAACGGTTCCTTTCAGTGAAGTGCCTTCCGAAGCCTTCCAATCCACTGCGCCTTCGTAAATGGCGTTGTTGGGACATTCCGGTTCGCAAGCTCCACAATTAATACATTCGTCAGTAATCTTGATAGCCATTGCTATATTATTTTTAATTTTGCACAAATTTACAAAAAAAATGCCAGCTATGCTGAATGAAAACAAAATTTCGGGTCTTGAAAAATTAGGCGAATTTATCCAAAACTTCCTTAAAAATGACGGTGAACATTACAATGAAAAGGAAGAGCGACTGGCATATCTCATGACCCGCTCGGAGATCGAAAATCCTTGGTTTACTCAGGAAAATCAGAGATACAATCTGCAGCAATGGGCGAGTCTGTTTACGAAAGACAATATTGAAAAATGGCTGTCCAAATATCAATTGTCCAACACACCGAAAAGAGTAGGTTTGATTTTGGCAGGTAATATTCCGCTGGTTGGTTTTCACGATGTGATTTCTGTCATTTTGAGTAATCATATTCCGGTCATCAAATTATCGTCCAAAGATCGATTGATGCTTCCTTATCTTCTGCAGCTTTGGAATGAGCTTTCTGACAATGAAATGGAATACTCCATTGTCGAAAAACTAGAAGAATTCGATGCTGTCATTGCAACGGGAAGCAATAATACTGCAAGATATCTGGAATATTATTTCAAAGATCATCTTAGCATTATCAGAAAGAACAGAACCTCAGTCGCTGTTTTAAATGGTGACGAAACCGATGAAGAATTGCAATTATTAGCGGATGATATTTTCCGTTATTTCGGACTAGGATGCAGAAATGTAACGCGAATCCTGATTCCACAAGATATGAAAGTGGACAGATTGTTTGAAAACTTCATCCATTACAAAGATGTCATCAATCATCATAAATACGCCAACAATTACGACTATAACAGAGCGATTTACTTATTAAATCAAGACCAGTTCTGGGATAATAATTTTGTGATGCTGAAGGAAGACGAAAAGCTTTTCAGTCCGTTATCTGTGATCAATTTTTCCCGTTACACCAGTTTGGAGGATGCCAGACAATTTGTAGAATTCAACAGAGATGAGATCCAGGCCATTGTTGCAAAGCCGGACTTGGGATTAGATTCTATAGCTTTTGGAGAGACACAAAACCCGTCATTAGACACGTATGCCGATAATGTAGATACGATGGCTTTTCTAAGTGTCATCTAGAAATTTATACAATTTTCAGTATTTTTTGAAAGTTCAGGATTATTTTATATATTTGTATCATAAATAGCGATATGAGACTTGACGAAGCCAAAGAAAAATATATCCAGACCTGGGGAACTTTTGCCACCAACTGGGGAATCAACAGGACAATGGCGCAGGTTCACGCTCTGCTCCTGGCGGAAGGAAAAGCATTGTCAACGGACGAAGTCATGGAAAAACTGGAAATCTCACGAGGTAATGCCAATATGAATCTTCGGGCTCTGATGGATTGGGGAATCGTGAAGAAAGAATTTGTGAAAGGTGACAGGAAAGAATATTTCGCAGCTGAAAAAGATGTTTGGTTTCTCTTCAAACAAATCACAAAAGAGCGCAGAAAACGTGAAATAGAGCCTGTTGTTGCATTTCTTGAGGAACTGAAAAACGTAGAAGATGATTCCGATGAGGCAAAACAATTTGTCAAACTGATGGAAGATTTTGGAAACGTGACCAATAAAATCAACAACATCATGGATTTGGCCATTAAAAGCGATGACCATTGGCTGGTAGGTAAAATTACTAACTTATTGAAATAGAAAGGAAATCAATTTCCTTTTTTATTTAATGTTAACTTTCAAAAATTACTGAAAATATAAAAATTACAATACTATGAAAGCTTATTTAAAATATGATTCTCAATTTCAAAGCTTCACGATTGCATTGTTTCTTTTGTCTTTTATTTTGATTAAATTTTTTAGTGATGGTATTATTTCTAAATTAATAATAGGTGAATTTTTCCTTATTGCAATTGTTCAATATACAAATAACTTAATCAAATTTTTCTCTAAAATTTACATCAGAACAGATTTGCGATATGTATATATTTTTCTTTCAAGTTATGTAGTAATAGGCTTTATTCTTTGGGTATTATGTTCAATTTTTGATGTTAATAAAGGAAGCACATCACTCAAAAATATTTTCGAATTGATGGTTATTTCTTGGCTTATTCTTTCTCCAATCCTCATCATTCAATCTTTAATAATTAGTTATTCCGACAAAAATTTGAACAATGAAAAACCTGCTATTTAAAATCTTTATGACAATTCTTTTCAGAACAAACAAAAGAACAAAAGGCGATTTTCTTAACCTCTAAAAATCAAACACAATGAAAACTCTACAAAATCACATTCTTATTTACGACAAAGATTGTCCAATGTGCAACATCTATTCAAAAGGCTTCATCCAATCCGGAATGCTCGATGAAAACGGACGAGAAGCCTTCTCAGAGATTTCTCGAGACATAAAAAATAAGATTGATGTTCATCGTTCAAAAAACGAAATTGCATTGATTGATATAAAACACAATAAAGTAACTTACGGACTGGAAAGTCTGCTCACAATCATCGGAAACTCTTTTCCAAAACTTGAGAAAATCGCAAGAATAAAACCTTTTCATTGGTTTTTCCAGAGATTGTACAAATTTGTTTCTTACAACAGAAAACTGATTATTCCTGCAGCAAAAGATTTGACCAAAGACAATTGTGTTCCCGACTTCAATCTGAAATACAGATTTCTTTATCTTGGATTTGTTTTAATCTTTTCTGCTTATGTTTTAGGATTTTATAATCAGCGTTTGTTCCCGGATTTTAAAAATAATTTTGGATTAGAATTTTTCATCTGCTGTATGCAACTCGTTTGGCAAAGCGCGTTTATGGGAATTTATCTCAAAGAAAGAATCTGGGATTATCTCGGAACTATGATGACGGTTTCGTTACTTGGAACATTGCTTTTGATTCCCGTTTTGTTATTTGATTTTAATCAAATATTCTATTTTGTTTACTTCGGAATTGTAGTATTCATCATGTTTTTGGAACATTTGAGACGATGCAGAATTCTCAAATTCGGGATTGTTCCAACCATTTCCTGGATGGTATTCAGAATCACTTTTGGAGCAGTTCTTTTATACATTGTTTACAATTAAATCAAACAAAATGAAAATATTAATAGCAGCCGGAACCGGCTTTCTCGGCAAAAACTTAGAAGAATATTTTAGTAGAAGAAATCACGAGGTCAAAATATTGACAAGACATCCGAAGCGCAAAAACGAAATCTTTTGGGATGTGAAAACAATCGGAGTTTGGAAAAACGAATTGGAAAACTCAGATGTTCTTATCAATCTTACAGGAAAATCGGTGGATTGCAGATATGACGACAAAAACAAAAAAGAAATCTTCGATTCCAGAATCAATTCGACAAGAATTCTGCAACAAGCAATTAATGAATGTCAAAATCCACCAAAAATATGGCTGAATGCAAGTTCTGCAACGATTTATGTTCATTCGGAAACACATCTTAACACAGAAAGTAATGGAATTATCGGCGATGATTTCTCTATGAATATTTGTAAATCCTGGGAGAAAGAATTCTTCAAAGCAGAAAATCCAAATATTAGAAAAGTGGCTCTCAGAACTTCTATTGTTTTAGGGAAAAATGGTGGTGCTTTTCTGAAATTTCAACAAATTACAAAACTTGGATTAGGTGGAAAACAGGGTAGTGGCTATCAACAGATGAGTTGGATTCACATCGATGATTTTTGTGAAGCGGTTAACTTCATTGTTGAAAATGAAAATCTTAAAGGCGCAATCAATATTACTGCTCCAAATCCTTTGTCCAATGAAAAAATGATGAAACAACTTCGGGAAAAATTCAAGTTTCCTTTCGGAATTCCAAGTCCGGTTTGGTTATTGGAAATAGCTGCAATGCTTATCGGAACAGAAACAGAATTGATGCTGAAGAGCCGAAATGTGTTTCCTGAGAGTTTATTGGAAAACAGATTTCAGTTTCAATATGATACTTTTGAAAAAGCGTTGAAGAACCTGTAAATTAAAACGTAGTATTTGTCATTCCGTCGGAATCATGGCAGTTATGTATAGATTCCGACGGAATGACAACAAGATTTAATATAATTGATACTTTTTATGGACACAATATTTATAAACTTTGGAAGCTCATTTTCAAAGTTTTTTCATAAATTTTCAAAATAATTCCAACCATTTTTAAACTATTGCATCTTTCCTTATAAAAGCCAATGTATGGAACACGACATTTACATGAGATGAAGAAGTAAAGACCGCAATGCACAGCGGAAACTTTATGAAGAATATGCAGGACGATTCTTTGCGACCTGCAAACGTTACCTGAAAAACGACGAAGATGCGCAAGAAGTTTTGGCTGATTCTTTCTATATCATTTTCACAAAACTGGAGCAACTTAAAGATTTTCAGGTTTTTGATGCCTGGGCGAAGAAAATTGTGGTGAATCAGTGCCTTCAGAAACTTCGCGAGAAACAACCATTTTCGATTTCAATTGAAGAAAATTTTCTGGATTTGCCAGACTTGGATCCAGAAAATATTGCAGAAGATAGAGGAATTTTATCACTTCTCAACTTCCTTCCGGAAGGTTGTCGCACGATTTTCAATCTGTTTGCAATGGAAGGTTATCCGCACAAAGAAATTGCGCAAATGCTGTCTATCTCTGAGGGAACATCCAAATCTCAGGTGAATTTTGCCCGTAAGAAATTGCAGGAACTGGTGAAACTTCAAACAATTAATTCTTAAAGTTTAAAAAAATGGAAAATCAAGATATCGATAAAATGTTCAACGATGCTGGGAAATCAGCGGAAGAAAATCCAACATTTCCTGCTTTTGAAAAAGTTTGGGAAAAAGTTGAAGAGAAATTAGATAAAAAAGAAAACAAGAAAAGAACCATTCCGTTTTGGTTGCCTTACGGCATTGCGGCAGGATTGGCTCTCACATTGGGCGTTTTATACTTTACAAATGACCATATAGTTAAAATTGAACCTCAAATTGTAGAAAATAACCAAGAAAAACCAATCAATCCAAATCAATTGGAAACTCCGGAAAAAGTAGAAGAAATCAACAAAATATTTAAAGAGAATTTGGTCAAGAATCCAATCAAACCTACTGAGGGAAAAGATATTATTGCTTATCATCAGTTTGATGCTGAGAATGATAAAATAAACTTGAAAGTCGTAAAAGAGACAAATGATAAGATTTTTATGCAGAAACAATCGGTTGCTGTTTTTGACCAAAAATATATTAAGAAGGCAGATTTAGAAACTCCGCCGCCGCCAATTTCTAGGAGACTCGAAACATCAGACGGTTTAGTTGAAAATCAGGTTTATGAACCAGTTTCAGCATACACACCGCCTCCTCCGCCTCCAAGTACAGCAAAAAGTAGTACTGCTGAAGTGAAACTCTCCAAAGACGCAGTTGCAAAGTCAAAAAAATTGTCAGAGTTTTTAGCAAGTAGGACAATGTCTTTTCCATTATCAGGAAAAGTTGCAGGTCTTGAAATTACCAGATCAACTGCTTCAAGAGATATGATGATTCGTGGAGCCGCTTCTGTAGATTCATCAAAAAAACCTTTATATATTGTGAATGGGAAGGTGTCTTCTCCAGAAGCTATAAAATCACTTAATCCAAATCTAATTGAATCTGTAAATGTTCTGAAAAAAGAAGCAGCTATAAGTCTTTATGGAGCTGAAGCTACAAATGGAGTAGTTATCATCAAAACAAAAAATCTGTCAAGAAAAGAATTAAGAAAACTAAATCGAGAATACAAAATCGACAATAAAAATAATACTAAAGAAGAAATTATACTTCCAGATGCCGGCAAACTAACAGCAGGCGAAGTGAATGACTTTTCCAAATGGGATTACTGGAAAGATATTGCCGTTCCGATTCTTGACCAATACAAAAAAACCTGGAAATTTTTCCCGGACAAAAGAGTTTCTGTGCAATTAACAGGTTTTAAAAATAATCCAATTATTGGCAAGAAATTGAAATTGGTTGATGATAAGAATGAAGTGATCTGGGAGAGCGTGACGGATAATCGTGGAAATGCTGAATTTTGGATTTCTTCTTTATTTAATCCTAATCAGAATCAAAATTCTGCAAAATATTCGATTATTGATGAAGATGGAAATCTGTTATCAAACCAAATGAAAGAATTTCGTAATGGACAGAATTTAATCAGGATCAATGAAAACTGTATCAATGCAAGACCTTTGGATTTGGTTTTCGTAGTTGATGCAACAGGTTCTATGGGTGATGAAATCAGTTATTTGAAATCCGAATTATTGGATGTTTTGAAAAAAGTGGAATCTAATCTCAAGAACACCAACGTAAGGTATGGTTCAGTTTTCTACAGAGACAGTGGCGATGAATATGTCACTCGGAAATTTGATTTTTCTGATCATGCAGAAAATCTTATAACTTTTATCAAAAAACAAGACGCACGAGGTGGAGGCGATACGCCGGAAGCAGTTGTAGAAGCTTTGGAAACTTCGATCGATGAATTGTCTTGGAGCAACGGAAACTCAACGAAAATAATGTTTCTGCTTCTGGATGCACCGCCACATTTGTCAGATGAAAATATAGAAAGACTTCATCAGAAAATAAAACTAGCTTCCAAGAAAGGAATTACCATCATTCCAATTGCAGCAAGCGACACCGATAAACAAACGGAATATCTGATGCGGACATTTGCTTTGCTGACAAACGGAACCTACACATTTTTGACCAACGATAGTGGAATTGGCAACAATCACATCAAACCAACCACCAGCGAATATGAAGTAGAAAAACTGAATGATTTGTTATTGAGGTTAATTCTTCAGCGCTCCACGATTCCGGATTGTAAAGATGGTGTTACAAAAGAATACATCAACAAAAAATTGGAAATAGAAAGCTTGGATAAAAAAGATTTTGCTACGAAGATATTTCCTAACCCAACAAAAGGTCAGTTTAAAATTGACACAAAAAGAGATGTTGAAGAATTTGTATTGTTTGATTATACAGGTAAGATTTTAATTAAGAAAAACAACTTAGTAAAAGGTCTTCATCAATTTGATATTTTAAACTACCCTCAAAGCGTGTATCTTGTTAAGCTGAAATACGGAACAGATTCAGAAACATTTAAATTGATAAAAAATTAAATGATCGAACAACTTTTAAAGTTGCTTTTTGTCATACCATGCTTCCAATAATTTTCCGTAAATTCGCATCAAATTTTTTAATCACAATGAACTACGATATTATTGTTATTGGAAGTGGTCCTGGCGGTTATGTGACTGCCATCAGAGCTGCTCAGCTGGGTTTCAAAACAGCCATCATCGAAAAAGAAAATCTTGGAGGCATCTGCCTTAACTGGGGTTGTATCCCGACTAAAGCGCTTCTGAAGTCGGCTCACGTTTTCAATTATCTGAAACACGCAGAGGATTATGGTCTTAATAAAGTAGAAAATCCGGGTTTCGATTTTACCAAGGTGATTCAGAGAAGTAGAGGAGTAGCCGGCAAAATGAGCAAAGGCATCGAGTTCCTGATGAAGAAAAACAAAATCGATGTCATTATGGGAACTGCTACCGTGAAAGCTGGTAAAAAAGTTTCTGTGGTTGATACAGAAGGAAAGACAACGGAATATTCCGGAAACAATATCATTATCGCAACGGGCGCTCGTTCCAGAGAATTGCCAAACTTACCTCAGGACGGTAAAAAAGTAATTGGATACAGACAGGCATTATCTCTTCCTGAGCAACCAAAATCTATGATTGTTGTAGGTTCTGGCGCTATCGGAATCGAGTTTGCAGATTTTTATAATTCAATGGGAACTAAAGTGACTGTTGTAGAATTCTTGCCAAATATCGTTCCTTTGGAGGATGAAGAAGTGTCTAAACACGTTGAGAAATCATTGAAAAAAGCAGGAATCGAGATTATGACCAATTCTTCTGTGGAATCTGTCGATACTTCTGGAAACGGTGTGAAAGCTAAAGTTAAAACGGCAAACGGAGAAATTACTTTGGAAGCTGATATCCTTCTTTCAGCGGTTGGAATTGCTTCTAACGTAGAAGGAATCGGTCTTGAAGCTGTCGGCATCAAAACGGAAAAAGGAAAAGTTTTGGTGAATGAATGGTACCAAACTTCGGTCCCGGGTTACTACGCTATAGGCGATATTATCCCAACTCAGGCTTTGGCTCACGTAGCTTCTGCTGAAGGAATAACTTGTGTGGAGAAAATCAAAGGATTGCACGTAGAGGCTATCGATTATGGCAACATTCCTGGTTGTACCTATTGTCATCCGGAAATTGCTTCTGTTGGTTTGACAGAAAAGCAGGCTAAAGAAAAAGGTTACGAAATCAAAGTTGGTAAATTTCCTTTCTCAGCATCCGGAAAAGCAACTGCAAACGGCGATGTTGACGGATTTATCAAAGTGATTTTCGATGCAAAATATGGCGAATGGTTAGGTTGTCACATGGTAGGCGATGGCGTTACGGATATGATAGCAGAAGCTGTTGTAGCAAGAAAACTGGAAACTACAGGACACGAAGTTTTAAAATCTATTCACCCTCACCCAACAATCTCTGAAGCAGTGATGGAAGCAGTTGCTGCAGCGTATGGAGAAGTGATTCATATTTAATAGGATTAACATAATATTCATATTATAAAACCACAGATTGTTCTGTGGTTTTTTTAATTTTACTTAATGGAAAATTCTAAAATAGGATTAGTTTTATCAGGCGGAGGAACGCGAGGCTTGGCACACGCAGGAGTTCTGAAATTTCTGAACGAGAAAAATATCCAGCCTGATGTTTTGTCGTGCTGTAGTGCAGGTTCTATCGTTGGTTCATTGTATGCAGTAGGGAAGTCGCCGGAAGCTATTCTTGACTTTTTTCAGTCCATTTATTTTTTTAATTGGAAGCATTTTACTTTTAACCAACCTGGGCTGGTCTCTTCGGCTATTTTCTCGATGTATCTTAATCCTATTTTTAATGATATGACGCTGGGCGACTTGAATAAGGACGTCAGGATTGTAGCGACAGAACTGATTACCGGAAATCAGAAAGTGTTTGACAAACAGTATAAGGTTGTGGATGCTATTATTGCTTCGTCCTGTATTCCAGGAATTTCGACACCTTATTTTATAGGTGATGAGATGTACAGTGACGGCGGCGTTCTCAATAATTTCCCAGCCGATGTGATTCATAGCGAATGTGATAAACTGATCGGGGTCTATGTCACACCACCGCAGGATGTACAGGCGAGTGATCTCAAGACTATCCGTTCCGTTACCACCAGGGCTTACGAGCTTTTATCTCACCGTACGGAGATTTACAAATTTGCTTATTGCGATTGGTTTATCACATCAAAAAAGCTGTCCAAATACGGTATTTTTGAGAGAAATCCACAGCGTCTTAAAGAGATTTTTGACATCGGTTATGATGAAGCCAGAAGAACTTTTCTGGAAAATGAAGAAGAATTCCGGATGATGTTTCTTCATGACTAATTAAACCATTTTTTCGCCACAGATTTTGCAATATCTGGCATTGTCATCATTGTCTTCATTGCCGCATCTGCTGCAGGAGCTACCGCTTTTTCTCCTCCTGAATTCCGACGTTACTATTCCCGTCGGAACTGCAATAATACTATAGCCGCACAGCATTACAACGATTGATAACAGTTTACCCAATGGTGTGGCTGGCGATATGTCACCATATCCAACGGTCGTTATAGTAACCACTGCCCAATATACACTTTGCGGAATACTGCTAAAGCCATTTTTGCCACCTTCTACCACATACATCAATGCGCCGATAATCACAATGAAAATAACCATAAACAGCATGAAAATATAGATTTTCCTGGAACTGTATTTCAAAGCTGATACGATGAAGCGTCCATCATGCATGTAATCTGCAAGGTTAAAGATCCTGAAGATCCTGAGAATTCTCAGTACTCTGATGATAGCCACAAAATGCCATATCGGGAAAAAAAGACTGACGTAAAACGGAATTATCGAAAGGAAATCAATGATCCCTAAGGGACTGAAGATATATTCTTCACGGTCTTTGACACAGATGATTCTCAGGATATATTCTATTGTAAATATAAGAGTAATGAAAAACTCGGCGTAATAAAATTCCCTGTAATATTGTAACCTGATGATGGGAATAGTTTCCACCATTAACAATACCGTGCTGAAAAGAATCAGTATTAAAAGTACAATGTCGAAGATTTTTCCCGCTTTCGTATCCGATAGATAAATGATTTCGTAAATCCTTTTTCGCCAGCCATCCTCGGGAATCAGGTCAAATTCAGGTTTTATTTTCATAACATCAAATGTAAAAATAACTTTTTAAAGGTAATTAAAATAAAAAACAAAAAACAGGACAAAAGTCTTTTTTATTTAGACAAAAGTCGTAAATTTGTTAGAGAAAAAGTTACAGGATGAAAAAGTATAAAACTTCAGAAACATCTGCCAGTATAGTGCAAGAGCCTGCGATGGTTTATGGTTACCAAAACTATGATGATGCAGGTGTTTTTGGCTTGATAGACCTTGCAAAAAAAGGTATTTCCTTTAAGATATTTGATAATTTAGCAAAAAAATTTCCTTTTACAATGCAGGATTGGGCAGATTTTCTTCACATTTCCGGAAAGACCTTGTCTCGTTATCAGAAAGAGGATAAGTCTTTTGACGTATTACAATCAGAAAAAATATTGCAGATAGAAATGCTGTACAAGAGAGGAGAAGAAGTTTTTAGTTCTGCGGATAATTTTATGATTTGGTTGCAGGCAGAAAATGTGGCTCTTGGAAGAACAAAACCGCAGGATTTGTTAGGGAGCAGTTTCGGGATTTCTTTGTTAATGGACGAGTTGACTCGTATAGAACACGGTGTTTTAGCGTAGTCTGGAATGGTAGTTTACAGACTTGCCAAGGAAATCTATGCTGATGATCTCTCTGGGAAAGGTGCAGAAATAGCTGGTGGAAGATGGAACAGTAAAGGCAATTCTGCTTTGTACACGGGCCAGTCCATTGCTTTGTGTGTCACGGAAATTGCAGTTCATATTCCTTTGGGAATTTTGCCGAAAGATTACCGTTTGGTCCATATAGAAATTCCTGATACAGATTTCTTCGAACCGAAACGATTGCCAAAAGACTGGAACACATTTCCGCATCCGGATAGCACGCAGAAAATCGGAGACAAGTTTCTCAAAGAAAACAAATTCTTAGCAATGAAAATTCCTTCTGCAGCAGTTCAGGGAGAGTTTAATTATATCGTCAATCCGAGACACCACAATTTTGCGGAAGTGAAAATCAAGAAGATAGAAAAATTTACTTTTGATGACCGATTGTTCATCAGATAAAAATAGAATTTAATGAAAATCAAAGCGTTTATAAAAAATTTTGAACAAATCATTCCAATTAGACAGGCGGAAGATTTTGATAACGTTGGTTTGTTGTGTGGTAATGCCGAGCGGGAAATTTCCGGCCTTCTGATAGCGCACGACGCGCTGGAATCGGTTGTCGATGAAGCGATTGAAAAGAATTTCAATCTGATTCTTTGCTTTCATCCGATTATTTTTTCAGGATTGAAATCCATTACCGGAAAAAATTATGTGGAAAGAGCTGTTTTGAAAGCTTTAGAAAATAAAATTGCCATTTATGCGATTCATACGGCATTTGATAATGATTATTTCGGGGTTAATTATAAAATCTGCGAAGTTCTTAGTCTGAAAAATCAGAAAATATTAATGCCAAAAGAAAATCAACTAAAAAAACTTGAAGTTTATGTTCCAGTCGAGTCGGTTGAGAAATTGAAAAACGCTTTGTTCGAAGCGGGAGCTGGAAATATTGGTTTCTATGATGAATGCAGTTTTTCACTTAGTGGAAATGGAACTTTCCGACCTTTGGAAGGTTCTAATCCTGTCACAGGAACTCATAATGAAAGAGAAAACGCTAAGGAAGTTATGCTATCAGTAATTTTTGAGGATTATAAAAAGCATCAAATTCTCTTTGCGATGAAACAAAATCATCCTTATGAAGAGGTCGCTTATCAATTGATTTCTCTTGAAAACGAAAATCAATATACTGGATTGGGAAGATTTGGAGATTTGGACTCTGAAATGGATGAAGTGGATTTTCTGAAATTTGTCAAAGAAAAATTTAATCTTGATGTCATCAGGCATAACAATCTGACTCAGAAAAAAATCAGAAGAGTTGGTGTTTTGGGTGGAAGCGGCGCCAGCGGAATCAAAGCTGCACAATCTGCAGGGTGCGATGCCTATCTTTCCGGAGATATCAAATACCACGATTTTTTCTCCGCAGAGGATAAATTGCTGCTCTGCGACATCGGTCATTTCGAATCTGAACAATTTGTAACTCAACAATTATTTGAAATATTATCCGAAAAATTCACTACATTTGCAGTCGCTAAAACAACACAAAAAACAAATCCTGTTAATTATTTTATATAGATATGGCTAAAGTAAACGAAATTTCTGTTGAAGAAAAATTAAGAGCTCTTTACGATTTGCAAATTATCGATTCCAGACTGGACGAGATTCGCAATACAAGAGGCGAATTGCCGATTGAAGTGGAAGACCTTGAGATAGAAATTGAAGGTCTTGAAAAAAGAGCCCAAAAATTCGAGTCCGAAATTGCTGAGCAAAACGCTGAAATCAATGGTAAAAAAGACCTGATGAAACAGGCTCAATCTCTTATTGAAAAGTATAAAACCCAGCAAGATAACGTTAGAAATAACAAGGAGTTCGAAGCTTTGGCTAAAGAAGTAGAATATCAGGAATTGGAAATTCAGTTGGCCGAGAAAAGAATCAAAGAATTTGGCGCAAAAATCGATCACAAGAAAGAAACTTTGGCTGATCTTAACACCAAAATCGAGGAGCTAAAAAACCACCTGACGCATAAGAAAAACGAATTGGAAAACCTGATTTCCGAAACTCAGAAGGAAGAAGATTATCTTTTGGAAAAATCCAAAGAATTCGCTGAGAAGATCGACAACCGTTTGCTGGCTTCTTACCAGAGAATACGCCAGGGTTCTTCTACAGGACTTGCTGTTGTTGGTTTGGAAAGAGGTGCACCGAAGGGTTCATTTTTCACCATCCCGCCACAGAAACAGATGGAAATTGCACAGCGAAAAAAGATCATTATCGATGAGCATTCCGGAAAAATTTTGGTAGACGATGAATTGGTGAACGAAGAAACCGAAAAGATGCAGGACATCATCAAGTTTGGTTAATCTGTCAATCACATTAAAATAAAAAAGAGCCTTGAAATTTTCAGGGCTCTTCTCGTTTTTAAAAGAAAATATGTTTACCGGATATTGACAGAACCGGAGCTGCTTTCGTTTTTGCTGATTTGGTTTAATTCGCCTCTTTTTAAAATATTAATGTCGCCACTGGAAGACGCGCTTGCTGTCACGCTGTGTCTAACGCCGATGGTGATGTCTGCAGAAGATGACGTAGTAAGCGTTGCGGTATCTGCGGTTAGATTTTCCGCCTTGATATCGCCGCTTGAAGAAGATTGAGCACTGACGCTCTCCGTTTTTCCACTGATTTTGATATCTCCAGAAGATGATGTTTGAAGATTTAGTTTCTTCGCATTCACTTCTCCGAAATATTCTCCGCTGCTGGAAGATTGGATGTTGATATTGTTTCCGGAAAAATTTCCTTTGATGCTTCCTGAACTTGAAACCTTAACGTCTAAATCAGAAAAGTTAAAATCATCTTTCACAACGATTGACCCGCTGGAGTTAGCTGCCAATTTATCAAAATCCTTTGCATAAACTTTGATTTTTATTCTGTCAGTGGAAATATTCAATTTACCTTCGGATTGAATTTTCACCTGAACTTTTCGTCCTTCCTGCTTCACTAGAACGTATTGCATCAGGTCAGAAGGCGCATAGACCACAATTTTCTCCTCACTGGATTTGTAAACTTCTGCGTTGAGAGAAGTAGAGATTTGCAACTCGTCAAAATCCACGGAGTACGATTTCTCAATGACTTCGCCTTTTCCGGAGTCGGAGAGCAGATGAGAAAACATCACATCACTGGAACTGGTTTTCTGGATACAAGAATAATTGGTCACAGAGGCCAAAAGAATAAGAGATAATAGTCTGATTTTCATAAGTATAATTTTTTATAGTTTTCGATTTGTTATTGATATGACAATTGAAGAGTTTGTTTCGTTACATCAAAAAATAAAAATTTTTCATTTTAATTAATTTTCTAAATTTACAGCATTAAAAATAAAATAATTCTTTATGAAAAATATATTATTCGCATTCGTTCTCATCGGTTTATCAGTTTCAGCATTTGCACAATCTGGTCCACCCGCAGGCGAGGCGAAAGTAGGCGAGTTCTACGGCCAGGATATTTCTGCAAAAGCTGTAAAAAAAGCAATTTCTACAGACGAATTGAATAAGGAATTAAAAACAAATCCAAAAATTGCCAAAACTTCCGTCAAAGGAAAAGTGACCGGCGTTTGCCCTAAAAAAGGATGTTGGGTAAGTTTGTCCACAGATTCTGGCGAAACTTTCTTTGTTAAAATGAAAGATTACGCGTTCTTTGTTCCGACAGCTTTGGAAGGTAAAACTGTAGTGTTGGAAGGCAGTGCAGAAAGCAAAACTACTTCTGTGAAAGAATTGCAGCATTACGCCGAAGATGCAAAAAAGCCTCAGTCAGAAATCGATGCGATTACAGAACCAAAAACTGAGACCAGATTTTTGGCGAGTGCTATCAAAGTTGTGGAATAATCTGTATTCCCATTGTAGGTTTTTAAATTACTGTGCTCCGGATTTTTCCGGAGTTTTTTTGGGCGTAACCCTTTGTTTTGTTTGACTTTCACTTTCAGTCTTCAAAAGAAGTTTTTCTCCAAGGCAAACAAAACAAGCGGGTCGGGCTATCCGCTCATATCTTTTTTGCCTATGCAATTCCCAAAGCAAAAAAAGGATAACCGCTACTATCCCTTACGCGCTGGCGCAATATTCAAACTTTGCCAGAAAAACTTTTCTCACATTAAATCAATTATTTTCTTTGCTGAGTTTACGTCTTTGCGAAACTTAAAATATTTTCAATAATTTAAAAAAAAATCTTTGCGAACTCTGCGTTTATAAAAAAAGTAGAAATGTAGATTTTCAAAATAATTATCCTTTTCTACATTTCTATAATTCCTTTGAAACACCATCAATTCTGCGTATATTTACACTCTAAATTTTCAAAAAATGGCAGACTGGAAAACCGTCAAAGAATACCAAGATATTACCTATAAAAAATCCAACGGCGTAGCAAGAATCGCTATCAACAGACCAGAAGTCAGAAACGCTTTCCGGCCAAAAACTACCTCAGAACTTTACGATGCTTTTTATGACGCTTACGAAGATTCGTCAATTGGCGTTGTATTATTAACAGGCGAAGGTCCGAGTCCAAAAGACGGCGGTCACGCATTTTGTAGCGGTGGTGACCAAAAAGCGCGTGGACATCAGGGTTATGTTGGCGAAGACGGAAGACATCGTTTGAATATTTTGGAAGTTCAGCGTTTGATTCGTTTTATGCCAAAAGCTGTGATTGCTGTGGTGAATGGTTGGGCAGTTGGTGGTGGACATTCACTTCACGTGGTTTGCGATTTGACTTTGGCAAGCGAAGAGCACGCTATCTTCAAACAAACCGACGCAGACGTTACAAGTTTTGACGGTGGTTATGGCTCTGCTTATTTAGCGAAAATGGTTGGTCAGAAAAAAGCCCGGGAAATTTTCTTCTTAGGTAGAAATTATTCGGCTCAGGAAGCGGCTGATATGGGAATGGTCAATGCCGTAATTCCTCACGCAGAATTAGAAGATACAGCTTATGAATGGGCTCAGGAAATCCTTGCAAAATCTCCGACTTCTATCAGAATGCTAAAATTTGCTATGAATTTAACAGACGACGGAATGGTGGGTCAGCAGATTTTTGCGGGTGAAGCAACACGTTTAGCTTATATGACAGAAGAAGCCAAGGAAGGCAGAAATGCGTTTTTAGAGAAACGTAAACCGAATTTCGGGGACGACCAGTGGATTTCTTAACAATGCAATTTATCTAAATATTTGTTGATATCTATTTTATGCCAGACAAAAATATTTCACTTGAAACAGGATTCAAATTTCTGAAACAATTAAGCAGAAATAACAATCGTGTTTGGTTTTCTGAGCATAAAAAAGAGTACGATGCGATTGCAAAGGAAAATAAGAAATTCGTAGAGGTTATATATTCTGAAATGGAATTTCACGACAATTTGAGCCAAATTCATATTTTAAGAATCAATAGAGATATCCGTTTTTCCAAAGATAAAACACCTTATAAAACTAATTTCGGAGCAGGATTATCCCGAAAAAAGCCAATGCTGAGAGGTGGTTATTATATGCATTTGGAGCCTGACAACTCCTTTGTTGGAGGCGGTTTTTGGGGACCAAATAACGAAGATTTATTGAGAATCCGAAGAGAATTTGAAATTGATGATTCTCGTATTAGAAAAATAACTTCAGATACAACTTTCGTAAAATATTTTGGAGAACTGAAAGGCGAAGATGGTGTAAAGACGGCGCCAAAAGGTTTTGACAAAAATCATCCTGCAATTGATCTGATAAAGAAAAAACAATTTGTGGTGATGAGGAAATTTTCTGATCAGGAAGTTTTTTCAGACAGCTTCCAACAGGAGATTATCGCTACTTTCTTGGCAATGCGTCCTTTTTTCGATTATATGAGTGAAATTCTTACAACGGATTTGAATGGTGAATCTGTATTTAAAGATTAAAAAAATAAAATGACCGATTGGATAAAAGCAGCACGTCTGCGAACATTACCACTTTCTATGAGTGGAATTATTATGGGAGCTTTCATTGCAAAATGGAGACTTTCTCAGGAAGGCGGAACTTGGGATTGGAGAATCTTCGCTTTGGCACTTCTCGTAACATTATTATATCAAATCCTTTCCAACTTCGCCAACGATTATGGCGACGGTGTGAAAGGTACGGACAAAAATAGAATTGATGAAGCGGAGCAACGAGCCGTAGCTTCCGGAAAAATTACGGCAGCTCAAATGAGAAATGCTGTGATTTTGCTTTCTATTTTATCATTTGTAGCAACAGTTGCTTTACTGTATGTTGCTTTTTATCCAGCAAATATCAGAGAATTCTGGATTTTCATTGGATTAGGAGTTGCTTGTATTTTGGCCGCAATCGGATATACAGTTGGGAAAAAACCATACGGATATATGGGATTGGGCGATATTTTCGTCTTTATCTTTTTCGGATTGGTTTCAGTTTGTGGAAGTTATTTTCTGTTCACAAAAACCTTCGATTATGATATTCTGATTCCGGCTTCTGCCATCGGAATGTTGAGTATGGCTGTTCTAAATCTCAATAATATGAGAGACATCGTGAATGACGAATTATCCGGAAAGAAAACGTTTGCCTTAAGATTGGGCTACAAAAAAGCCATGATTTACGAAATTATCCTGTTGCAGCTTCCTATTCTATTGATGTTAACTTTTCTGATGATTAATTTCGCCAATAGTAATCAGGGCGTTGTCTATTATCCATTTATCGTGATGATCCTGATGTTTCCTTTTATGAAACTCAGAAGAACAATTATGCAAATCAAAGAACCGAAATTGCTAGATCCATATCTCAAACAAGTCGGAATCTTGACTTTTGTGATGGCTGTTTTGACGGCTTTCGGACTTAATTTTGTTAATTAAAAAATCAAATAAAAATGAAAATAAAATTCCTCGGACAAAACTGTTTTTTGTTCACCTATAACGGCGTCACAATCCTTTCTGACCCTTTTTACAACTATCAGAAAGCGCAATCCGGTTTTGACATCAAAGCTCAGGAAATCGATTATGTTTTGATTACGCACGCTCACGGCGATCATATCGCAGATGTGAAGGAAGTTCTTGAAAATCATCCTGATGCGACTGTAATTGGACAACCGGAAATTTGTGGCTATTTTGGACATTCTAATAATATCGATATCAATTTCGGAGGTTCTGCAAAAATCGATGATTTGAAGATTTCTATGGTTCCTGCGTTGCATACCAGTTCTTTTCCAGACGGAAGTTACGGTGGTTTGGCTTCCGGATATATTTTCAGATTTGCGGATAAAAGAAATCTTTATTTAGCTGGAGATACTGGCGTGAGTTCAGAAATGAGCTTGTTTCCGCAGGTTTTCGGAACTTTAGATTTATCGATTCTTCCGGTTGGTAAACATTACACGATGTGTCCTAGAAAAGCGGCTTTTGCAGCATCGGAATTATTGAAAACGCCGAAGGTAATTGGTTGTCATTTTGATACTTTTCCTCCGATTAAAATCAATCACGAAGAAGCTAAGAAGCATTTTTCCGATAAAAATATCGAGTTCACTTTACCAAAACTAGGAGAGGAATTCGAATTTTAAAAAAAAAATTCTGAGATTAATAATATTAAATTTAATTAATCTCAGAATTTCTTAATGTATAGATACAAAAAATGGCAAGCTACCTAAATCACACCGCTACAACCGATTACCTTTGCTGCGTTCCCACCCTGGAGGATTCTCAGGAGCTGGTTGTTTAGGACTTGCCGGTGCAAAGATAGAAATTAAAAATGAAAATGAAAAAAGAACGAAGAAGAAAGACCAAAGAATCCGGGCAAAAATCGATAATCGACTGATTTTTAATTTGATTTTTTTTGATGTCTCTCATCTTTTTTCTATTATCTGTTAATCTGATTATATTATGACAAAAAATCCGGTAGCCGTTGGCTTTGGTTTATTTCTAGCGACAATGTTGACTTTTCTCATTGTTTATTACTTTTTCGCAGACGCAAACTATTTTGATACCAGTATGAAAGTCAATGCGTTCGGGATGACTTTCCTGTATGTCTTGGCTGGATTTCTTTCGGTCCTTTGGTTACGTGGAAATAACAAAATCACTTATCCGCAGGCTTTCAAGCAATGTTTTGTGACTCTGTTCGTTGGAGGCGGATTGTCTATTTTGTCGATTTTTGCGTTTCTGAATTATGCGGATACGGAAGCCAGAGAAATGCTGAACCACCAATACATCCAAACTGAATTGGATAATTTGGATGAATCTTATGCGAAATTGAAAGTCGAAGCGGCCAATCAAAAAGACAGAACTAAAGTCAAAGAACTTGAAGATAATTATAAACAACAAAAATTAGCCAGAGAAATTGCCAAAAAGGAAAACCGAAACTACTTTTCTTTCCAATTTTTATCGGCTATTTTTGGTGGTTTTTTACTATTTTATTTACTTTTGTCTATTATCATCGCAGGTTTTTTGAAAAACAAAAAACGTTACGAATAAGATATTGGATAATAACCATTTAATAAGTTTTATTTGTCGAATTTATTTGTTCTCAAATTTTAAAATTCTAATGTCTGATATCTAAAATCTAACATCTCTTTTATAAAAAATGAATCTTTCTATAATCGTCCCATTACTTAATGAGCAAGAATCTCTGGAGGAATTGTTTACAAGAATCGACAATGTCTGTCGAGACCACAAATTATCCTACGAAGTCTGGTTCATCGATGACGGAAGCACGGATTTGTCCTGGTCTATCATAGAAAATCTAAAAATCCAGCATCCGCAGATTCACGGGATTAAGTTTTCTAAAAATTACGGAAAATCTCAGGCGCTTCACGCTGCTTTCGAAAAAGTGAATGGTGATGTAATCATTACAATGGACGCTGATTTGCAGGACTTTCCGGAAGAGATTCCTGAGCTTTACGAAATGGTGACTGCTGGCAATTATGACATTGTCTCCGGTTGGAAAAAGAAACGTTTCGATAATGTGATGACCAAAAATATTCCGTCAAAACTATTCAATGCAGCAGCCAGGAAAGTTTCAGGCGTTTCGCTTCACGACTTCAATTGCGGACTGAAAGCTTACAGAAAACAGGTCGTAAAATCTATTGATGTTTATGGCGATATGCACCGTTATATTCCGGTTTTGGCGGCTAATGCAGGTTTCAGAAACATTACAGAGAAACCGGTTCAGCATCAGGCCAGACCTTACGGAACTTCGAAGTTTGGGACTGAACGTTTTGTTCGCGGATTTTTGGATTTGGTGACATTATGGTTTGTCAGCAGATTTGGTGGGAGACCGATGCACTTTTTCGGAGCGGCGGGAACTTTGATGTTCATTATCGGATTGTTGTCTGCGATTTGGTTGGGCGTTTCAAAACTGATTGATGTCTATATTTTCAAAATCTACGGTAATCTGATTGCCAACAACCCTTGGTTTTTCATTGCTTTGACGATGATGATTCTGGGAAGTTTATTGTTTGTTGCGGGATTCTTAGGCGAGTTGATTATCAGAACCAATCGTGAGCATAAGAATTATCATATTGAGGAGATGATATAAGTGTATCTATTTTAAACGTTGTTTTTGTCATTCCGTAGAAAACCTAGCGAAGTGGTTCGACGAAGTCAATCTCAACAATGGTTATTAATATATTGATTATAAAATGTAGATTCCAACGGAATGACAAACATTATGTTTAATAATTTGTCAATTTATAAAATCAAAAAATGAAAAAAATAATATACTTATTTCTAATTTTAACAATCGTTTCCTGCGGAAAAGTAAAACCAAAAGGCGAAATCCAGTCCAAAGATGTGGAATTAGCCGAGTTTTCTAAATTAGATTTAAAAGGAAAATTCCGGGTGTTTTATGTCCAAAGTCCACATAATTTTGTGAATGTGGAAACTTATCCGAATTTCTTTGATAATCTGAAAATTGAGGTTAAAGACAAAAATCTGTCAATTTCAGAGAAGAGCGAAACAGATAAAGTGGATTTTTATAATATCACGATTTATGGAAAAAATCCTTTTGATGTGATTAAAATCGCTGACTCTGTAGAACTTAACATTTCAAGTCAAATGAAAGTTGAAAATTTCGCACTTCATTTAAAAGATAATGCTAAATTTATCGGTTCAGTGATTTCGGAAAAATCTGAGATAGAAATGACGAATAAAAGTCGCGCTAATCTGTTGGGAAAAACGACTTCAGCTAAGCTTAATATCAAAGATACAGCGAGTATTATTTCGCCATATTGGTAT
Source organism: uncultured Chryseobacterium sp. (assembly GCA_913778505.1). Lineage (GTDB taxonomy): Bacteria > Bacteroidota > Bacteroidia > Flavobacteriales > Weeksellaceae > Epilithonimonas. The sequence goes on along the minus strand of CAJYWD010000013.1, from coordinate 14,812 downwards.
ATCAAAGATTTGGAAATCGAGTCTCAGAACGGAAATTATGCAGAACTGAATGTCGATGAAGAAATCAAAGGAAAAATCGGTAATACATCAAAATTGGTTTATTACGGAAATCCTTCCAAAAAACTGAAAGTCACTGATAAAGCGACTCTGGAAAACAGGAAATTAGAATAAAACATAAAACTATCAAAAATAATGTCAGAATTATCAACATTAGATAAAGCAAAACTTTGGCTGGGAGCAGCATTTGACGAGGAAACCAAAGCGGCTGTGCAGACTTTAATTGATTCCAATTCACCAGACTTGGAAGATTCTTTTTACAGGGAATTAGAATTCGGAACCGGCGGAATGCGAGGTGTGATGGGTGTTGGAACCAATCGTCTCAACAAATATACGTTAGGACAAGCGACTCAGGGATTGGCAAATTATCTTCATCAGCAGTTTTCTGGCGAAATTAAAGTGGCGATTGCTTATGACGTTCGTAATAATTCGAAAGAATTCGGGAAAATCGTGGCGGATGTTTTAACAGCCAACGGAATCAAAGTTCTGTTGTTCAAAGAACATCGCCCGACGCCGGAATTGTCTTTTACCGTTCGTGATAAAAAATGCAACGCGGGAATTGTTTTGACGGCTTCTCACAACCCACCAGAATACAACGGTTACAAAGTGTATTGGAATGACGGTGCGCAAATCGTGCCACCGGATGATGAAAATATCATCAGAGAAGTTTATGCAACTAAGTTTGAAGATATTAAATTCAACGGAAATGACGATTTAATCGAATGGATTGGCGAAGACCAGGATGATGTTTATATCGACGCTTGTATGGAACATTCTCTTTATCAAAATGTGGGGAGAGATAATCTGAACATTGTTTTCACATCCATCCACGGAACAACTTATACAACGGTTCCAAAAGCTTTGAAGAAAGCTGGATTTACAAAATTGGATTTGGTTCAGGAGCAAATGATTCCAAGCGGAAATTTCCCAACGGTAGCTTCCCCGAATCCTGAAGAGCCAGCAGCGCTTTCTATGGCAATGGATCTGGCGAGAATTACCAATGCGGATATCGTTATCGGAACAGATCCGGACGGTGACAGATTAGGAATTGCTGTGAGAAATCTTGAAGGCGAAATGCAGCTTCTGAACGGCAATCAAACCAACACCATCTTAACGTATTATATCCTTGACCAATGGAAAAAAGCTGGTAAAATCACAGGCAAAGAATTCATCGGGTCTACGATTGTGACTTCTGATGTCTTCTTTGATGTGGCTGAGAAATTCGGAGTAGATTGCAAAGTTGGACTGACCGGTTTCAAATGGATTGGAAAAATGATTCGTGATTTTGAAGATCAGGAAAAATTCATTTGCGGTGGCGAAGAAAGTTTTGGTTTTATGACCGGAGATTTCGTTCGTGACAAAGATTCTTGCGGTTCTATTTTGACGGCTTGCGAAATCGCTGCCTGGTGTAAAGCCAATGGCACAACGGTCTACGAATATATGATTGACATTTATAAAGAAGTTGGTCTTTATTACGAAGGTTTGATTAATGTTGTGAGAAAGGGAAGAACCGGTGCTGAAGAAATCACACAGATGATGAGCGATTTCAGAAGTAATCCTCCGAAAGCAATTGCTGGTTCGTCTGTTGCGGAATTAAAGGATTTCAAAGAACAGACCAGTCTGAATGCAGCTACCGGAGAAAAATCGGTAATGGACGATATTCCAAAATCTAATGTGTTGATTTTCTATACTCAAGACGGAACTAAGGTTTGTGTCCGTCCTTCCGGAACCGAGCCTAAAATCAAATTTTATGTTTCTGTAAAAGACAGCATTTCTTCCAAAGAAGATTTTGTGGCGAAGCTTCCTAAGCTTGAAGAGAAGATTGCTAAGGTAAAGCAGGATCTCAATTTGTAATTGGAAATTTTTATTAGAATAGAAATATAATCTAAAATATTTTTAACCGAAAGTTCTCAATTACTAAAGGAATTTAGTTTTGAGAACTTTTTTTGTTGTGTAGCTTGAATTAATCTGTTACATTTAACAAATTTGCAAATCATAAAAAGTAAAAATCCGGACGCGTGCCGGGAAACATTTAAAAATAAATCAGTGAAAGTATCAAAACTCGCATCCAATCTTATTGGCTCGGAAATTATCAAAATCGGAAATGAAGTGAATGATTTGAAAGCCAAAGGCGCACAAATCTCGAATCTTACAATTGGCGACCTCAATTCTAACATCTATCCGATTCCCTCGGAACTGAAACAGGGAATTGAGAAAGCTTATAAAAATAATTTAACCAATTATCCGCCGGCAAACGGTTTGCAAACGCTGAGAACTTCCGTCAGTAATGATTTGAAAAAACGTTGGAATCTGGATTATTCTGCGAATGATATTTTGATTACGGCCGGCTCCAGACCTTTGATTTATGCAGTTTTCAAAACAATAGTTGATGAAGGTGACAAAGTGATTTACCCGATTCCTTCCTGGAACAATAATCATTATGCTTACTTGACAAGCGCCAAAGCCGTTGAAGTACAGACGCAGGAATCTAATAATTTCTTACCGACAGCAGATGACCTTCGTCCTTATGTTGACGGTGCGGTTTTGCTTTGTCTTTGTTCTCCGCTCAATCCAACCGGAACAATGTTCACAAAAGCGCAATTATCTGAAATTTGTGAATTGGTTTTGGAAGAAAATAAGAAAAGAGGTGCAGACGAAAAACCACTTTACTTGATGTACGACCAAATCTACGCTATGCTGACATTTGGCGAAGACCATTACAATCCGGTAAGTCTTTTCCCGGAAATGAAAGATTATACGATTTATGTCGACGGAACTTCCAAGTGTTTTGCTGCAACCGGCGTTAGAGTGGGATGGGGATTCGGGCCGTCAGCTGTGATCGATAAGATGAAAGCTCTTTTGACTCATGTTGGAGCCTGGGCCCCAAAACCGGAACAGGAAGCGGTTGCCGAGTTTTTAGCAGATGATGCAGCGGTGGATGCATTTCTGGCTGATTACAAACAAAAGTTAAATACAAGTCTGAAAGAACTTCACGCCGGTATCCAGGATTTGAAGTCTAAAGGTTTTGCGGTAGAAAGTATTTCGCCAATGGGCGCGCTTTATCTGACGATCAAACTGGATTATCTTGGAAAAACGACTCCAGACGGCAAAGTTTTAGCAGATTCTACGGATTTGGTTTTTTATCTGATAAACCATGCTGGAATGGCGTTAGTACCATTTTCAGCATTTGGAAATGATAATTCGGTGCCTTGGTTTCGAGCTTCTGTTGGTGGTTGTTCTTTGGAAGATATTAAAGACTGTCTCCCGAAATTACAAATTGCTTTGGAAAATTTAAAATAAATGGAAAAAATTCGTTTTGTTTATGGAAAAAATTCTATCTTTGTGTAAAGATTATAGAGATGGGAAATTATAAACAAAACAAAAATCCGAAAACATCAACAGTGGAAGAGCCAATTGCGGCATACGGAGTTGGCTCTTCCATCTTCAATAGATTTTCTATACAAGACGATTATAAACTACTCAAGAAAGCAAGAGAAGGTTTGAAAACAGATGTTTTTTATTCCCTTGCAGATGCCATAAAAATGCCGGAAAAAACTTTAGCATCGGTTATCAATCTTTCGCCGAGAACCATCAGTAATTACCGAGAGCAGGAGAAAGGTTTGGACCCGATTTACAGCGAGCATATTTTGAAACTAATCAATCTTTATAATTTCGGAAAAGAGATTTTTGGAAATCTAGACGAGTTTACGCTTTGGATGAACCGTCCTTTCTGGAGTTCCGAAGAAAAACCAATTGATTTTATTTCTACTTCCGGTGGTGTAGATTTGATTTATGAAGAAATCGAAAAATTAGCACAAGGCTATCCTGTATAAAAAATGCTTGTTTATAGAATTGTTCATAAAAAATACGCCGATTCTCTTTTTGCAAGTGGCCTGGAAGGACGATGGAACTCCGAAGGCAAAAAAGTACTTTATACAGCGGAAAGCGTGTCTTTGGCTTATCTTGAAACTCTTGCGCATCGGAAAGGTTTGGGATTCAATAAAGACTTCAGGATTATGGTGATTAAAATTCCAACTGATGCAGGATTCCAAACGGTTGAATCTTCGGATTTGTCAAAAAATTGGAGAGATTTCCGTAATTATTCCGATTGTCAAAAGATTGGAAATGCTTGGTTTGATGCTGATGAAAAACTTTGTTTGAAAGTTCCTTCCGCGGTGGTTCCTGAAAATTGGAATGTGGTCATCAATACATTTCACAAAGGTTTTAAAAAGGTAGAATTAATTAAGGTTCTTCCTTTTGAGCCAGACGACCGATTGGAACAAATTATAAAACAATATAAATAATGAAACCTTTAGGCTGGATAAATTCCTTAAAATTAATCAAAAATAATCTATGAATAAAGTTATCGCTGTCATTCCTGCCCGTTATAATTCTACAAGATTTCCAGGGAAAATGATGGAGATTTTGGGCAATAGAACCATTATTACAACTACTTATCAGAATGTTGTGGAAACCGACTTGTTTGATGAAGTGTTTGTAGCTACAGATTCTGAATTGATTTTTGATGAAATTTCTAAAAACGGAGGAAAAGCTGTAATGACAGGCGAACACGAAACAGGAAGCGACAGAATTGCAGAAGCGGTTGAGAACATCGATTGTGATATCGTCATCAATGTCCAGGGTGATGAACCTTTTCTCAAAAAAGAGCCTCTGAAACAACTGATTGATGTTTTTTCTAACGATGACAAAAAGGAAATTTCTTTGGCATCATTAAAAATTCACTTAAAAGAATTGGAGGAAATACAGAATCCGAATAACGTAAAAGTCGTTACTGATAATCGTGGGTTTGCATTATATTTCAGCCGTTCTGTAATTCCTTTTCGCCGTGACCTAGACACAGAAATCCCGTATTATAAGCATATTGGAGTATACGCATTTCGCAAAGAGGCTTTAATTAAATTCTCTTCGCTTCCTTTGACGCCATTGGAGATCTGCGAAAAGCTGGAACAGCTACGTTACCTGGAAAATGGAATGAAGATTAAAATGGTGGAGACGGATTTTGTAGGCGTAGGGATAGATACACCGGAAGATCTTGAAAAAGCAAAAACTCTGATTTCCGGCATCCATGATTAAAGCCAAAATTAACTTTATTTAAGATAAGAAGCCGATTGAAAATTTTATCTTAGCAGCCTCAAATTTTTTTGAATGAAAAAACTGATTCTCCTTTTTTCCATTATATTTTCTGTTTTTATTACTGCACAATCTGCGAAAGATATTATTGATAAGAATATTGAAAACTCAGGTGGACTGACCAATTGGAAACTTCTGAATACGGTTCAGCTACAAGGCAGAGTGACGCTTGGCGTGAATGATTCCTATTTGATGAAAATCTACCAGCAACGTCCGAATCTTACCAAAACAGCGATTGTAATGGGTGGAAAAGAAACACCTGTAGAAGGCTATGACGGCAAAAACGGATATGCGATGAACTATGCGCAGAACAAGCTGCAGCAGTACAACGATTACATTCCTGAGAGTTTTGACAATGATTTTATTGATTGGGAAAATAAAGGTTTTGAAGCAGAATTGCTTGGAAAAGAAAAAATTGGAGAACAAGTTTATTTCAAAGTCGAACTGACGAAAAATGTCAACAAGACCATTTACTATTTTGATATCAAAAATTATATGTTGTTCCGGGAAATCAAGAAAGATGAAACTTTAACTTATTCAGATTACAGAAAAGTAGGAAACTTATTGATGCCTTACAGAATCGAATCATCTTCGCCTAAAAAAGACAGTGATTATGTGATGATGATTAATAAAATCGAAATCAATAAAGAACTTCCGAAGAATACTTTTAAATTCTAAGATATTAGATGAATTTTCTAATTGAAAGAAACAAATTATTAAAAAAACTGGAAGACTTAATTTATGAAATTCCGGAAAATAGAATTTTGACTTCATTAAAAGATACTTTAAATGAACAAAATTCTGTAATTATGCTTAATGGTACATTGAGTAGAACTGTAGTAGATAGTTTACAAATTGAATCAAATATTGGCAATGAGATATTATCTTTTGAACAATATTTTAGGAATCCATTAAATACTATCGAGTCTGAAGATTTAAAGAAGGTAGTCAGTTACCTGATTAAGAAGAAAATTACAATTAATTTTATTGGAAAAGCTTGGTCAAATGTTGATTATGTTTGGATTTATTTTGATACAATTTTAAATATTCCCAAACTAAGAGAAAAATTATCTTTAAGTGATAATATTATAGAGCATAAGAATATTGATCCAAGGTCTGGGCTTGAACTTGGATTTATTGATGTAATTACGAATGAAGGAGTAATGGGGAATGTGAAAATTTAATTTTATGGAAACCGAAGAAATCCGCAAATATTGTTTGTTCAAAAAAGGTGTAACAGAAGGTTTTCCTTTTGATAATGAAACCTTGGTGTTCAAGGTCGGCGGAAAAATGTTCCTTTTGATCTCCCTTGAAAAACAGCCTGTAACATTCTCGGCGAAAGCTGATCCGGAGTGGAGCGAGGAACTCCGCGAAAATTATGTCCAAATTACAGGTGCTTATCACATGAACAAAACGCACTGGAATTCCGTAACCTGTGAAGGACTTAAAAAAGATTTGATTCTGGAGATGATCGACCATTCTTACGCTATTGTTTTCCGTTCACTAACCAAAAAAATGCAGCAGGAAATTCTTGCCAGCTGACCGTTTTCCGTTCATATACCGTTCAAATACAAAATTTCCCGTAGCACCATTTGTTGTGTTTAATTGAACTTTTTTATTTTCTCACTTTGAGATAATAAAATTAGTTGTATATTAGGCATTCGAAAAATTAGATTAGAAAAGCGAAAATTTTATGATAAAAAAATTAATAGTTCTTTCTGTACTAGGCTGCATGGCGCAGTTTGGTTTTGCTCAGAAAAAAACACCAATTTATCTGGATGATTCTAAACCAGTAGAGCAGCGTATAGAAGATGCCTTGTCCAGAATGACTCTGGAGGAAAAGATTAATGTTATTCACGCTCAATCGAAATTCAGTTCGCACGGCGTTCCAAGACTTGGAATTCCGGAATTGTGGACTGCCGACGGACCTCACGGTGTGCGTTCGGAGGTGCTTTGGGATGAGTGGGATCAGGCCGGGTGGACCAATGATTCCATTATTGCTTATCCGGCTCTCACGGCTTTGTCTGCAACTTGGAACCGAAATATGTCTTCCGTCTATGGTAAATCTCTAGGTGAGGAGGCGAGATACAGGAACAAAAATGTGATTCTCGGTCCGGGTGTCAATATTTACAGAACGCCGCTCAATGGCCGTAATTTCGAATATATGGGAGAAGATCCATTTCTGACTTCCCAAATGGTGGTACCTTACATCAAAGGTGTTCAGTCCAATGGCGTGGCGACCAGTGTAAAACATTTCGCCTTGAATAATCAGGAAACTTTCAGGCATTCCAGCAATGTGATTTTGGATGACAGGGCGCTTTATGAAATTTATCTACCGCCATTCAAAGCAGCAGTTCAGGACGGCGATTCTTGGACCATCATGGGTGCTTATGATTTATATAAAGGACAGCACGCCAGTCATAACCAGTATCTGTTGAATGATATTCTGAAAGGCGAGTGGGGCTACAAAGGCGTTGTAATTTCCGATTGGGGAGCCGTTTCAAATACAGATCAAGCGATTCATAATGGTTTGGATCTGGAGTTCGGAACTTGGACCAACGGTTTGTCTAAAGGAACAAGCAATGCTTATGACAATTATTATTTAGCAAAACCTTACCTCGATTTAATAAAATCCGGAAAAGTCGGAACTAAGGAATTGGATGATAAAGTAAGAAGGATTCTTGCTTTGGTATATAAAACCTCGATGAACAAAAATAAGCCCTTTGGATCTATCGCCTCGGAAGATCACATTGTGGCTGCGAGACAGATTGGTTCGGAAGGAATTGTCCTTCTTCAAAATCAAAAAGCGACATTGCCTATTGATATAACGAAAACCAAGAAGATTGCAGTAATAGGAGAGAACGCTATCAAAATGATGACTGTTGGTGGCGGAAGTTCTTCTTTGAAAGTGAAATATGAAATATTACCACTTGACGGAATCAAGGAACGTTTTGGGAAACAAGCCGAAGTTAATTATGCAAGAGGTTATGTGGGCGATGTCGGCGGTGATTATAACGGTGTAAAATCCGGCCAGAACCTCAAAGACAGCCGTTCTGCAGCAGAACTTACGGCTGAAGCTGTGAAACTTGCCAAAGAATCGGATTTTGTTGTATTTTTCGGAGGTCTTAATAAAAGTGATCATCAGGATGCTGAGGGTATGGACCGCGAATCTTATAATCTGCCATACAATCAGGATGCTTTAATTTCTGAATTGGCAAAAGCCAATAAAAATCTTGCTGTTGTTCTGATTTCCGGTAATGCAGTGGCAATGCCTTGGGTGAAAGAAGTGCCTTCGATTTTACAAACGTGGTATCTGGGCTCAGAAGCCGGACACGCCATTGCAGCAGTTTTGGCTGGTGATGTCAATCCTTCCGGTAAGTTGCCTTTCTCTTTCCCTGTGAAATTGGAAGATAATTCAGCGCACGCTTTAGGAGAGTATCCAGGAAACAAAGCAGAATTGGCAGCAGGAAAAGGGAAGGACCTGAAAGACCCGATTAACATTACTTATAATGAGGGAATTTTAGTAGGTTACCGCTGGCACGATACGAAAAACATCAAGCCATTGTTCAGTTTTGGTCACGGTTTGAGTTACACCACTTTCGAATACGGAAAAGTAAAAGCAGACAAATCAGAACTGACTGCGAATGACAAAATCACTTTTACGGTTAATGTGAGGAATACCGGAAAAGTGGATGGTGCCGAGGTTGTAGAGCTGTATATCAGTGATCTGAAATCCTCCTTGCCAAGGCCATTGAAGGAATTAAAAGGCTTCGAAAAAGTTAATCTGAAAGCCGGAGAATCCAAAGATGTGTCTATTACCATTGATAAATCGGCATTGAGTTTCTTTGATCCGGTAAAACATGATTGGGTAGCTGAGCCAGGCGATTTCGAAGCTTTGGTAGGAAGTTCTTCTTCTGATATCAGAACGAAAATCAAGTTTATTTTGAAGTAATATCCATCGAAAATATAAGATTAAAGGATAGCGAGTGCTATCCTTTTTTGTTACTTAAAACTGAAATTCTTCGGTCAGTCTTTTGTCTTCATCCAGCTTTTCGATCAGTTTTTCCAAACCTTCAAATTTAATTTCATCGTGAAGAAAATCTCTAAATCTTATCGTGATTTCTTTACCATAAATATCCCTGTCAAAATCCAGAATATAAACTTCCGTATGAAGAGATTGATTTTTGTCGTCGATGGTTGGATTGGTTCCGATGCTCAACATTCCTCTATAGGATTGATTATCAACGTAAACTTGAACAATATAAGCCCCGCTTTTTGGCAATAATTTATTGGTTGGAACTTCGATGTTAGCTGTAGGATAACCAATTGTTCTGCCCAATTTTTTGCCATGGATGACTTTTCCGGTCAAGGGATAATTATACCCCAGCATTTCATTAGCATCTTTGATTCGGCCTTCCGACAAAGCGATTCTGATTTTCGTGGAGCTTACATTAAGGTTATTTTTTTGTACAGCATCCAGTTGATTGACTTTGAAATCCAACTCGTCAGACAAAGATTGTAATAATTGAAAATTTCCGCTTTTATTCTTGCCGAAAGTGTGATCGTAGCCAATGATAATGTGTTTTACATTGAGCTTATCAACTAAAACCTGTTCACAAAATTCTGTCCCTGTCAGATTTCGGAACTCTTCGTCAAAAGTCTTCAAAAATATATTCTGAATGCCGCTTTTTTCCAGCAATTCCAATTTCTCTTCCAGCGTGTTCAGCATCTTGACATCGTCATCAGGATTCAGGAACTTACGCGGGTGTGGCCAGAAGCTGAGAATAGCAGATTCCATGTGATCTTTTTCTGCGATCGCATTCAACGCACGAATGATGGATAAGTGTCCCAAATGAACGCCGTCAAACATTCCTAATGATAATGCCAATGGTGTTGAAGAGTGGTAATCGGTAAGGTCTCTGATGATTTTCAAATCCTGAATTTTATGGCAAAACGTTATAAGTCTGCTAGTGTAAAAATACACCGAAAAATGGTGTTTTATAATGTGATACAAATATGATAAAAATCTTTTTTTCCGGCAACGCTCATTCGCAAACTTTTATTATCTTTGCGCACAAGTAAAAATTTAGTAATGGCAAACCAAATTAAAGGAAAAATTTCACAAATTATTGGACCGGTTATCGACGTGGTTTTTAATGAAGTTGAAGAATTACCAAAAATATATGACGCTTTGGAAATCACCAAAAGCAACGGCGAAAAAGTTGTTTTGGAGGTAGAGCAGCACATTGGCGAGGACATGGTAAGATGTATCGCAATGGATGCTACAGACGGTCTTCAGAGAGGTCAGGAAGTAACTGGTACAGGGAAACAAATTACAATGCCAGTGGGTGATGAAGTGAATGGTCGTCTTTTCAACGTTGTTGGAGATGCTATTGACGGGATCCGGACTTTGTCAAAAGAAGGAGGTTTGCCAATCCACAGAGAAGCACCAAAATTTGACCAGTTATCTACTTCTGCAGAAGTTCTTTTCACAGGGATCAAAGTTATTGACCTTGTAGAGCCTTATGCAAAAGGAGGTAAAATCGGATTGTTCGGTGGTGCCGGTGTAGGAAAAACAGTATTGATCCAGGAATTGATCAACAATATCGCAAAAGGTCACGGTGGTCTTTCTGTATTCGCAGGAGTTGGAGAAAGAACCAGAGAAGGAAATGATCTTTTGAGAGAGATGTTGGAATCCGGGATTATTAAATATGGTGATGAATTCATGCACTCTATGGAAAATGGAGGCTGGGATCTTTCCAAAGTAGATTTGGAAGCTATGAAAGAATCCAAAGCGGCTTTCGTTTTCGGACAGATGAATGAGCCGCCAGGAGCAAGAGCTAGAGTAGCATTGTCTGGTTTGACACTAGCTGAATATTATAGAGACGGTGGAGAAACAGGACAAGGTAGAGATGTACTCTTCTTCGTAGATAACATCTTCCGTTTTACACAGGCCGGTTCCGAGGTATCTGCACTTCTTGGTCGTATGCCTTCTGCGGTAGGTTACCAGCCGACTTTGGCATCTGAAATGGGTGCGATGCAGGAGAGAATTACTTCTACTAAAAACGGTTCAATTACATCAGTACAGGCGGTTTACGTACCTGCGGATGACTTGACCGACCCGGCTCCGGCTACAACCTTCGCCCACCTGGATGCAACGACGGTATTAGATAGAAAAATTGCTTCACTAGGTATTTACCCGGCGGTAGATCCATTGGCTTCTACGTCCAGAATCCTGGCTCCGGAGATCATTGGTGAAGAGCATTATAACTGTGCACAGAGAGTAAAAGAAATTCTTCAGCGTTACAAAGCGTTGCAGGATATTATTGCGATCCTTGGTATGGAAGAATTGTCTGAAGAAGATAAATTGGTAGTTTACAGAGCGAGAAAAGTACAGAGATTCTTATCTCAGCCTTTCCACGTTGCTGAGCAGTTTACAGGGATCCCAGGATCTTTGGTAGATATCAAAGATACCATCAAAGGATTTAATATGATCATTGATGGGGAATTGGATCAATATCCGGAAGCAGCATTCAACCTAAAAGGAACCATCGAGGAAGCCATTGCTGCAGGACAGAAAATGCTTGCTGAAAACGCTTAATTAGAAAATAGAATAAAGAAAAAAGAGTCAAGACCATTCTCTTTTTTCTTTTCTCTTTACTCTTTAATCTAAAAAAATGAATATAAAAATTTTAACTCCGGAATATGTAGTTTTTGATGGCGAGGTAGAGTCTGTTCTATTGCCTGGAAAAAGCGGTCAGTTCCAGATTTTTAAGAACCACGCGGCAATCGTTTCTGCCTTGGTAAACGGTAAAGTGAAGATCTACACAGACAAAGTAGATGGCGCTTACCAAAAATACCTGACCAAAGAATCAGAAGCCAAGTCTGCTTTCTCCTACGAAATCAAAAGTGGCGTTATTGAATTTAACAACGATAAAGGTATTGTTCTTTGCGAATAAACCAAAACAACAACAATAGAAAAGCGAATCAGTGATGGTTCGCTTTTTTTATTTTTAAAACCTTATTTTTGTGTCCTTAAACAAGACATTATGGGTGTTGCAGATTTATTATTAAAAAAGAAAAAAGCACTGGCAGAGAAAAACCTGAACGATGGCAAAGCGTATATGGAGGCCAATGCTGCGAAAGAGGGTGTAGTGACCTTACCAAGCGGATTACAATACGAGATCATCACGGAGGGCGATGGAGCAAAGCCAAAAGCGAAAGACACGGTAACCGTGCATTACCACGGCACCACGATCACAGGAGCAGTCTTTGACAGCTCGGTGAAGCGTGGCAAACCAGCATCTTTTCCACTAAACCGCGTGATCTCCGGCTGGACGCAAGGCTTACAGCTGATGCCTGTGGGCAGCAAATGGAAATTGACATTGCCACCCAATCTGGCGTATGGCGAGGAACAGATCAGTAAAGAGATCGGCCCTAACAGCACCTTGATCTTTGAAGTGGAACTGTTAGGTATTAAATAAAATTAAATCCCGAAATTGTTTTCGGGATTTTGATTTTAGAAAATTTGAGTAAAGAAACAATCATTTTGTCATTCATAGGAATCTCAGCATATTGTAAAAAGAAAACAGTGTAGATTCCTACGGAATGACAAATAAATCGTTGAAAAATTAATTTAACGATACTTCCTGAATTCCTGATAATTGAATCTCTTTGTTTAACATTGCGTTTAGAAAAACCTATCCCGAACTTACGTTAATTAATATTTTCTCGCAGATTAAACAAATTTTGCAGATTTATAATGACGAATCCATCTACTGAATCTCTAAGATCAGCGAGAAATAATCTTTTAAATCTAAGTATAAGCATTTTACAAACTCAGAATAATACCATTCTCTTTCAGTTGCTGAACAGGCTTGGAAAACCAGAACAATTCAAAGTCTTCAAAATTCTTTTCGTACAGATCCTTGAGTTGCTGAAGCGTCACTTTCTTCTGATTTTCTATGCTATATGCGCTGGTAATCTCAACAAACCACTGTGCTTTTGACTGATCCAGTTCAATTTTTACAATATTGGTTTTAAGATGGAAAGTGAGCTGTGTTATGTTCCAGGAATTGCCTTTTTTGCTTTTGACAATATTATTTGCCAGCACCTTGTTTTTGGTAAAGACTACTTTTGAATTGCCTTTGAAATTGAATTCTTCTTCAGTCACCAGACAATCGTGAATGTAATCGGGATGAATGGTGGTTCTCGGAATTTTAAAATCGAACCATTCCTGCAAAGGCAGGTCAAAATTGATCCCGTGCATATAATTAAACAAAGATTTCTTCAGCCCAAATCCGAATTTTCCGTGGTCAATACCGGTTTTATCTACAAAATCGACATCATTATTCGCAAATTGAATATCCTGCAAAATTGGCATCACTCCAAACTCCTGAGGATTTTGCCCGACAGGTGAGTGTGCCGTCATTGCAAACTGATGCCAGAAGCCGCTTTGCAAAACGCCCATCTCAAACAGCTGGCGAACCATCTCCAGAGAGTCCACCGTTTCCTGAACAGTCTGAGTCGGGTAGCCGTACATCAGATAGGCATGAACCATAATTCCGGCCTCGGTAAAATGCCGGGTAACTCTTGCTACCTGCTCTACGGAAACGCCCTTGTCAATAAGCTTCAAAAGGCGGTCACTTGCAACTTCCAGACCTCCCGAAACCGCAATACAGCCGGAAAGTTTCAGCAGGAAACAAAGATCCCGGGTAAAGCTTTTCTCAAAACGAATATTGGTCCACCAGGTCACGACCAGATTTCTCCTTAGAATCTCCAGGGCGACTTCCCTCATCAGAGCTGGCGGGGCAGCCTCGTCCACAAAGTGAAAGCCGGTTTCTCCGGTCTGTTGGATCAGTTCTTCCATTCTGTCCACCAGAATTTTGGCAGAAATGGGTTCATAGATCTTGATATAATCCAGCGAGATATCGCAGAAGGTACACTTGCCCCAATAGCAGCCATGCGCCATCGTCAGCTTGTTCCATCGTCCGTCACTCCAGAGGCTGTGCATAGGGTTGGCCACTTCTATGACAGAAATGTATTGATTGAGTTGCAGATCAGAATAATCCGGCGTCCCAATTTCGGACTGCTTGTAATCGTGTCTTTTAGAATTGTTTTTAAACATTACTTTGCCATTTTCCAGCAAGAATGTTCTTTTGAACTCTGCTTCTACGCTTTCCTCATTGTTAAGAACATGAGCTGTAACTAACTCCAATGGCAGCTCACCGTCATCCAATGTGATATAATCAAAGAATTCAAAGACCCGGACATCTTTTAAATCCCTAAGTTCCGTATTGGGAAAACCACCGCCCATAGCTATTTTTATATGAGGATAATTCTCCTTGATGAATTTTGCACAGCGAAAAGCGGAATAGAGATTGCCTGGAAACGGCACCGAAAAGCACACCAGTTTCGGGTGCATTAAGTCGAGATGATTTTGTAAAATATCTAAAGTGGTACGGTCAATAAACGTCTGTTCCGCTATTAGTTTTGCGTACATCTCGTCAAAAGAATTTGCGCTTTTGCCCAGCCGTTCTGCATAGCGGCTGAACCCAAAATCCGCATCAATCTGCTCTATAATATAATCGGATAGATCTTCCAG
>CAJYWD010000012.1 GCA_913778505.1 uncultured Chryseobacterium sp. | reverse complement strand
TGAGCGACGGCGCAAGATTGAGGATATCCGCAAAACCAATTTTAGAATCCCTGATATTCGCCGAAAGCCTTACAGCGCCAGGATTGGCAGATAGCTGATCTATGGAATTATAGTTGAGAATAATCTCATCTCTTAAAAGTGTTTTAGACGTCTGCAGATACAGATCTTTTAAATAAGCCAGTTTTTCGGCATAGACAAAGTCCGTATTGAACTTCAGAATATCCAATCCTTTGGACTCCTGAATTTCAGCTGATTTTACACTTCCCGCAAAGGTTCCATTCTGCATCTTGAAATCCCGCACATCCACATTCATTTTCCTGAAATTAAGATGATTGAAATCCATTCCAGCTTTGGCAGGAGCAACGGCAGTATTGTTGTATATAACTTTTACATCATCCAATGCTAGCTTTCCGAGCAGCAGCTGCATCGCTTTTTGGCCTGATGTTTTACTATTGTTTTTATCTTCATTTTTGCTTTTTGCAGTGGCCGCAGGAAGAAAGAGATTGGCATTGATATCGGCACCGGAAAGCAGCACATTGTCTACATCATAAGCATTATTCTGGATGTCCAGTTTGCTGACCTTCGTGCTCAGTTCCTTAAAAATAACTTTGGCAAAAGTTCTCGTATTATCATCGCCATAATCAATATTGAAATTAGTCAGTTTGATACGGTTGAGTGCCAGCCTCATGGGCTTTTTCTGATTGAGAGAATCTACTTTTTTCTCCACATTTTTGGATACTTCCTCTACCAAATCCTGTTTTAGCTTGAGTTTCAGACCATCCATATCAATATTATTGACGGCGTAGGTATTATTCTGAAGGTCAAAGGTTTTGATGCGCGTATCTAAAGATTTGAAGTAAACCTTAATATCATTTTTAGACTGCTGATCGTTGAACGTCACTCCAATATCTTTGAGGCTAATTTTATCTAGGGAAATAATAAATGGCTTGGATGGTTTCTGCTCCTGCTCCTTTTCGGAGGTGGCGAAAGCATTGATAATGTAATCAAAGTTGAAGTCGCCTTTCGGATTCCTCACCACATTGGCGCGGACACCTTCAAGATCGATGGATGTGAGGTCTGCCTTAGACTTCATCAGCTGCCACATATCCAGTCCGACATCCAGTTTTTTCACGGCAAGCAACGTATCGATTTCCTGACCTTTGAGATACAGATTTTCCATGATCAGGCTGTTCGGGAAACCGATGTAGACCCTTTCCAGACTAACTTTCGTTTTGATTTTTCCTTCGAGATAAACCACAAGTTTGTCTTTTACAAAATTCTGAACCGCCGGAATTCTTAAGCTGAGAATAAGCAACAAAATAAGTACGAAAATGCTGATAATCGTAATGAGTGTTCTCCGTAAAATTTTGCGCCAATTGAGTTTTCTTTTCAAATGTTAAAGTATTTATAAAAGCCATAAGCAAATACTGTACTAAAGTTCTTCACGAAATGTATGCAGAATTGATTGTTTTTTAATAAGATAATATTTACCTAAGTCTATTTTTTTGATTTTGATGATAACTTTCCGCCTATCGGGGAAGTGATAACTAAAATTTTCCGTTTATGATTGTAATTTGATGAAATCCATTCGAGGTATACAAACGTTGGTATGTTGGAAAAAAAATCTGAAAAATTAAAAATATAGATCACTAATCGAGAAAGGAATACAATTGGCTATAGAGACGGCAAACAACTCCAATGAAAAATTCCGACAACCAATCCATTGCCATGATAGGCGGTGGTCCCGCGGCATTGCTGCTGATGAAAAACCTCATCGAAAAGAATTTGCCGCTCGGCCACATTTATATCTTCGAAAGCCAGGACCGGCTGGGCGTAGGAATGCCATACGGAAAGCAAGGTTCCTGCAAAGAACATATCGCCAATGTCTCTGCCAAAGAACTCCCGAAATTTGAAATCGATTTTGAAAATTACATGCTGAAGGTAAAACCAAATGCTTATCCTGACTTTTCGGATCATGGGGAAATCAATCCTTATAAAGTGATCCCTCGCCTTTTGTTAGGTGACTACATGGAGTATATGTTCGGGGTTTACATCAAAAAAGCCAAAACTTTGGGAGCCCAAGTCACGGTTCAGAAAAACTGCCATGTGCAAAATGTCGCGAAGCGTCACTCATATGAAACTTATACGGTAACTGCCGATTGCGGTTCTTTTGAGGTAGATCAGGTGGTGCTTTGTACTGGTCACTACTGGCCCAAAAAACATGAAGGTCTTACCGAGGGTTATTATGAGTCGCCATATCCGCCTTCCAAATTTCACACTTCGACGAACCATCCGATTGCGATAAGAGGAACCTCACTTACAGCAGTTGATGCCGTGAAAACGTTGGCAAGAATTAATGGTCGATTCGAAGAGCAGCAAAATGGCGAATTAAAATATGTGCTGAATGAAACTTCTCCAAAATTCCGTATTGATATGTTCTCTACAGGAGGATTTTTGCCCGCCATCAGATTTCATTCCGAGGATGATGCTTATTCCGGAAAGTGGGTAATGACGCTGGAAGAAATTTACGATTATAAAGAAAAAAATGGCGGATTCATTGATCTGGATTATGTTTTCGAAAAAAGTTTCAAAAATCCATTAAAGCAGCGTGATCCGGAATTTTATAACAAAATAGAGCATCTCTCCATGGAGGAATTTGTGGAAGAAATGATGAGCATCCGGAAGGAACTGGATAGTTTCGTTCTCTTCCAGGCCGAATATAAAGAAGCAGCAAAATCCATTGTACGACACCAGAGCATCAGCTGGAAAGAAGCGCTGTCGGCGTTCAGCTACGCCATGAATTATCCGGCCAAGCATTTTTCGGCAGAAGATATGCTAAGGTTGAGAAAAACCCTTATGCCGCTGATCTCTATCATTATAGCATATTTGCCGCAATCTTCTTACCAGGAACTGATGGCATTATACGAAGCCGGAATTATAGACCTGATTCAGGTGGACAAAGCCAGTTATGTAGAACCTCATCCGGAAATCGGTGGTATTTATCATTACCAATCCAGTGATGGCAAGAACGTAACGAAGCATTATCAACTCTTTGTGGATGCTATTGGGCAGCAGGCTATGGATCTACGGGATTTACCATTCCAGGGTTTAAGGGAAGACGGGCTTGTAAGTGCAGCATATCTCAATTTTAAAAACAATGACGCCGCGCAAAAAATTGCAGCAGATGAGAGAATTAATATTCATAAAGGTTTTAATAACAATTATTATATGGATGTCCACGGCCTTGAGATTAATGATCACTTCCAATCACTCACCAATTATGGCGAGATAGTCAAGGGGCTTTACATTATGGCTGTACCGTTCATCGGAGGTCTTAACCCGGATTACTCGGGCCTTGATTTTTGCGACACAGCGGGCGCCAGAATTGCCAACTCTCTTTTGATGAATATCGAAGTCGAGCGTGGGAAAACCGGGCGTGAAGTAGTTTGAAAATTAATATAATCGTATAGCGAATGTATGATTGTGTACTTTAAAAATTAATGAGATCGAATTAAGATAGCTGTTTAAATATCACATAAAACGTCAATCATAAAAATCCCGGCAGAAAAGCCGGGATTTTGCTTGGTTAAGTATTTAATTTTATTTCTTAATAATTTTGACGGCTGATGGCTGATTATCCAGCTTGAGCATATACACACCTTGAGGCAAACCTGTGACGGAGATTCGGCTCGATAGCATTTTTCCATGCCTCACAACTTTTCCGCTGACGTCACTTATCGTATAATTAACATTTTTGATTTCGTCCGACTGGTTCTGAATATGGAGCACATCACGAACAGGATTCGGGTATACCATAAGCTGAACTTTGACCAAATTCTGATCTGTCGAAAGTTTATGAACCGTCACATCATCAGAAATCTCAAGATATGGTAAGTCGCCCATGTAACGTTCCGTATCTCTGGCACAGCGTACGCCCATGGCGGCCTGAGGATAAAATCCTGTTCCCGAGGCCAGCTTACCGCCGTTTCCCGAGACGCTGCTTAAACTCAGACCTATAGCATAACCGGTATAGAAATCTGCCGGCGAACTGGTCCATAATCCGGTCTGATATTTATAGTTATCAGCTAAAGGAAAATCTGATCGCAGGTTTTTCCAGTCATTCCCTCCTAAAATTCCCCTGATGCCAGTTGTAGGAATATTTCCAATGTTAAATTTTGAACTGTCAAAATTTAACACCCAACCTGTGCGGCTGGCCGGTGCAGCGTCTGATGTAATACTCAAAGTGTAACCAGGATACTGTCTTATGTTTACTGCATTATTGGTTGCAGATCCTGTAAGATCTGCAATAGTGCTTTGCACAATGCCGTAATTGGCAAAATTGCTGGCTGTGTTATAACCATTGTAGAACCAAGGTGAGGATCCTCTGGCATAAGATCCATTGTCACCAGCAGCAAATAATGATGCTGTGGCAGTGTCCGGTACGCGCCATCCTGCGGGGCAAGGATCGTACACAGATTTTTCGGTCGCGTGTCCCCAGCGATCCTGCGCCTGTCCGTTTTCATCAGAAATCCAATCTTTCACCTGCATGGCTTTAGTTTGAAGTGTTCCTGCATCTTCCATTCCCAGCTCGGCGCCGCTTCTGTTCCGGAAGAGGTAACTAAGCGGATTTTCTGCAGCGTAGCGAATCACTTTACGAATTTTGTCGGATTTGGAATCTGTTGGCGTCACTCCTGCGGCGTAGCTGTAAACATTCCATTCCCGGGAATATCCGGTAGCCGCATCGGTAGATGAAAAGTTGGCATCGGTGACTGGTGTATTGATCCCGAAAATCACATTGTTATTGCCATCTACTCCAGTCTGTCTGTAAACTGTATAATCTGCCGCCACCTGCACACTGTTTGCGTGAGCCGAGATGTATTGTGTTCCGCCCGGATTATGAAAGGTTGGTAGAGGATCCTTTCTTCCCCACTGGTAGTGCAGTCCGCCTGAACGCTGGATCTGACGTTTTGATTGGAGCTCAGCAGCGAGGTTAGGTCTGTTTAGAGTCGACGGTAATGCTTCCAGAGCGCCCAAATTCCGATCCATGAATGTGGTGGAAAGTGGTGTTCCGCCTTTTGCAGGATTGATAAGCTGGCTGTTCGAAGTCTGAATGATACCGCCGTTCTCCACCGACTCGGTGACATAAGTTACGGTACTTTCTTCATTCAAAGGATCAGTCACCGGTGCCCAGATGTGCCAGCTCCACAAAATCCTGTCCGGAGTAGCCGTATTAAAAATACCGTTATTACCTTTATGAAATGCAACCACAGCATTCCCTTTTTGCTGAGCGGCAATTCTTACTTTGAGTTGCTCATCCGGATAACTTCCAACGATTTCCACCTTTTTAATCAGCTGAGGATTATCACTCCAAACTACGCTTCCATTATTAACGCTTCCTGTAGGTAACTCATGATGATCCGAGAGGTAAAGTTGATGCATGGCGTAAGCTTTTTTAAGGCTGATGAGTAATTCCGTGTCTTGTGGCACAGCTTCAGCTGCATCACCGGTCATCACTACAAAACTGTTTGGTTCCTTGGTCCAGGACTGATAATCTGTCTCATCCGTTTCCGTAGAAGGAATAAATTCTGTGTCGTACACGGCAGGCAGAAGCGCAAGATTAGGATCGCGCATACACCTTACAGCGCCAAGTCCGTTTGTTTTGAAAATCTGATTGACATAAATACCGTTCCATCCTGTAGAAGCAACATCAGTTCTCTCCGGATCATTATGCGTCAGGGTTCCCCGATAGCCACCGATACCATACGTGGCAGTAAGCATCAGTCCATCAGTAGCCTGATCCTGATAAGTGATTTTTGCAGCAGACGATCCCGTAGCAGCATAGTATACATAATTTCCAGTTGTAGGAATCAATCCGATTTTTCGGACTGCAGTTCCGTTAAAATCCATCCCACGACCCGGATATACCTTAACTCCAATCAATGCTGCGTTTTCCGCATTGGGTAGAATCTGGCTGTACGCCGTATTGGTATCATCATTGAAGCCACTGTTTTTGCGCCCGTAAGGATTGAGATTATTATTCACCGTATTCCTGCCATAATGCGACGACACACGCCAGCCATTTGGGCAAGGATCAAATTCAGATTTTATTTCGTAAGACTTACTGTCCGCTGCTAATGTAGCATTACTGCTGGAAGCATTACTGTTCAGTCCTTTTCTGTTGTCGGACCACAGATCCCAGGTTTCCTTCAGATCAGAATTGCTGTTATTGACCTTAAATTCCTGATCGGAAAACCAGATTCCATCATTGGTTGCATGTGTAATGATGTCCAATGGATTATTGATGGCATAGCGGATATTTCCGTTGATCTTATTGCTGCTGGTTTCTGCGCCTCTCTGCTTAACATTGATTGATGATGTCTGAAGCGTGGCATACGAATGTCTTTTGCTGCCTACCTCTCCGGTCACTTCGTAAAATGAACCGTCTTTGTAAATGAGAGGTGGAAATGCGTCTTTTCTTCCCCATTGATACATCAGTCCGCCAGACTTATGCCAGTCATGACCCAGGAAAGATGCATTGGTCGCTCCCAAGTTTCGATCCATGTACTGTGGTGTGAAAAGCTGATTGCTACTGTTGGTTTCAAAACCCTGCGCATAGGTGGCACCAAATTGCGGATCGTCTGTTACCCAGATATGCCATGTCCAGTAGACTTGTCCATTGACGCGGAGCGCTATCACGGCATTGCCCTCACCTTTTGATTTGTCAATGAGAACTTTGATCTTCGCACGATCACCGCTTCCTGTGACTTCCGTACTGCTTATAAGACCGTTTACATCTTCCCAATACACACTTGAAGTTACCGTTCCATTGGTGTCAATAGGCGTAAATTCGCCTGCGTCATTTTGCATAAATCTTCCCTTCTGCCACATCTGATAAGCCTTGGCTACAGGAATATAAAGACCATCTGCGCGAGAGCCATCCGGCAAAAGGCCGTCTTTATAAAAAATATAACTGTTAGGCGCCTGCAAAAAATTATTCAGCTCTCTCACAATACCATCGACAGGCGGACCGCTGCTTAATCTGGATAGTAAAGAGTCTTTAGTAGATTCGGGTTCATTTCCGTTCGATAGGTTCTTCGTGTTATTTGCTAAATCGATTGCACTGCCAGATGAAGTTGTCACGATGGAACTTTCAGGTAATTTTGTTTTCTGTCCATGAAGAAAAACAGCACCCAGAAGGAATGGGACATAGTAGAACTTTGACATTTTAATTAGATTTCATAACTTTATTACAACTAACGCACAAAATAAGTAATTATTATCAATTATTTATATTAATAATTAAATCATAATATAATCTTTTAATATTTAATTCAATCAAATTTTCACCGGAATGCTTATCATTTTTGATATGGGAGTTTTTAGGATATAAGAATTGTGTCCCGTCAAAAGTAGCAACTCCACTTTAACGTTGCAGCGTATAATTGTTGGAAAATATAAAAAAAACGGCCTCAGATAAAATAATCTGGCGCCGTTTCTTTTACTGAAATATTTTCGAACCCATTCACGAAGTTGTCTTAATCATAAAACTTTCAATCTCTTCAGTTCCCAACTTAGGATTCGCGCCGCTATAACTAGCTACCAAAGCGCCGACTGCACTCGCAAAATCAAGAGCGGTGTCTGGATTTTTATCGGATAACAACTTAGCAATGAGACTCGCCAGAAAAGAATCGCCTGCTCCAACTGTGTCAGCCACTTTTACCGGATAACCGCCGTGTCGATAAATTTCACCTTCCCATAATAGCAATGAACCATGTTTTCCCAAGGTCACGCAGATTGATTTTGTATTCGTCTTTTCTGAAACGAAACGGATATTTTCTTCAAGATTTTCAGATTTAAAACCTAATTCAGTGGCAATCTCTAGGACTTCTTCATCATTGAATTTGATAAAATCTGCTTTGTTCATCAATTGTTCCAGAAGTTCAATATTATAAAAAGGCTTTCTCAGATTCACATCAAAAACCTTGAACATTTCAGAATTGGAATCCAGAAGGCTGAAAAGTGTATGTCTTGAGACATCATTCCTGCAAATCAAACTTCCGAAGAAAAAAACATCAGCATTTTTAACGATATTCCGTACATTATCATTCAATTCAATAAAATCCCAGGCGGATGGAAATTTGATTTCATAGGTTGCGGAACCGCGGTCATTTAATGTTACCTGAACTATTCCCGTTTCGTAATTGGGCGTTGTAACAATTCCACTTGTATCAATTTGATTTTCTTTGATGTAATCGCAAATCACTTTTCCGTCCTCGTCATTTCCAATGGCACTTATCATCGAAACAGGAAATCCGAATGAAGCTGTTCTCAACGCCAGATTGAGCGGCGCACCACCGATTTTCTTTTCTTTCCCAAATACATCGAAGAGCACTTCTCCGTAACTTACTGCATTTATTTTTTTGTTAAGGAACATTAATCTAAGGATTTTTAATATTAATATTACTGAATGAACTGTCTGAACCAAAAATACTCCATTTTTTATTTACAACATCATACACTCGGTTGCTGAACGCAATTTTATCGTTTACATAAACCACGCAAACATCATTGCTGATGAAAGCCGTCACGTTATAATTGGTTCCCGAAATTCCTGAGAGCGGATATGAATTAGAAAATTCTTCACTTCCGCCGTTCACCACATAGCTTGCGATTCTGTTGGCAGATGGTTCGAATGAAATTTTATAACCATTCTTACCCTCATCGTCCTGAGCCAAAATGAATCCTGATTTTCCACTCGCAGAAGCATTCAGTGTAAAGCTGATTAGATTCGCTTTCTGAAGTCTGTCAAATGTTACCTGAGAATTGGCAGAAAGACTAAAGCTATTTCCGTTTTGGGATGCATTACCTGTAATTTTATCTACAGAAAGCGGAGCATTTTGCCCGAATACAGATTGCAGGGTAGAAATTGGTTTTACCGCCAAAGTTCCATCCGAATTCTGAACTAATTTATGGGTCACGAGATTTCCCGCCCAGTCTTTTCCGCCTGTATTGTTTTCAGGGACTTTTCTAGCAGTCCAGCCTACCAGATAGCGGTCGCTATTATCCGAAACGGTTTTCGCAGCGTAGAGATAAGAGCCGTCCAATCGGTCATTCGCTGGTGTTGTCCACGGTCCGTTTGGCGAAGTAGCTATTCTATAATGCGTTCCGCTGTTGTTGCTCCAGTTTTCTGAGAATATCAAATACCAGTAATTGCCCATTTTGAAAAGGTCGGGACACTCCAGCATAATGTAATTTTCCGAAGATGAAGTGGTGTAAATCGGGTTTTCGACCGCCCAATTTCCGCTCGCAGGATTGGTTGTGGTAAATTTAAGAACAACAGCTTTTTTATCCGATGTCTGTGCCGAAACCAGCATCCAGTATTTTCCGTCTTCAGCATTGAAGAAAACGTGCGGGTCTCGGAACTCATAATCGTAATAACCAGCCGGAGCCGTGATTTTAAAGTTCTTCACCTTCGTCCAGTTTTTCAAATCGGTACTTGTGGCAAGAAGTACACTTTCCCTCGGATTCCCCGATAAAAAGGAAGCAATAGCATTGTGCCCTGTATAATAATAGTAATAGATATTTCCGGCTTTTACCAGACTTCCAGTTCCTACACCAAAATCCGGTTCAGAGGCTGTTCCGTACGGAATTTGTCTTCCCTGATAGATGAAATTCTTGAAATCCGTTGTCTCAAAACTATGAATATCGTGAAAACCTTCGCCTGCAGGTTTGGTTTTGGCATCGTGCAGAAAGAAAAGATGATATTTTCCATTTTCGTAGTATGGCATTACGTCGCCTACATAACCAGCAGTGTAATAAGGATTACTTTCACCCATCCACTGATTAGGAGGTTGCGGAAATATATTGGTCTGTCTGAAAATCTCATCCTGACTCAATTCCGTAATCGAATCCTGGCTTTGGCAGGAAAAAATCGCCAAACCTAATATTGCCGTTAAATATATTGTTTTGATTGTCATTGATTCTGATTTTAATTTTAATGCGTTACAAGGTAATTGAGGCTGTTCTCCGTGATTTTTTTGATGTTATCCAAAAATCCGTTCGGCTGGCTTGGTGTTCCGTTCGAGGTTTCGTTATACCAGTCATAAGCGCCCATTGAGATGGTGATGCATTTTTTATTGGCCGTTCCGCCTGGAAATTCTGCCACGGCAACACGCCCGTCCAAAGTATTATCCCAAGCTTCGCTGGCAAGATTGTTTCCGCCAGTTTGATTGCGCCAGCCTGCGCCATTTACGTAAGCGCCCCACTCTGGTAGAAACCACCAAGCTGTATGGTTTAGTCTAAAGGTTCCCTTCTGAAGAAAATTGGCTTTTCCGGATTCGTAGGTTTGCAGTCCGTCAAAAACCGGGTGCATTTCGTTTCCTTTGAAGGAAATTCCCCAATCGTTGTTGACATCTACAAAACCATTCGGTAAGAAATCCCCGAAAACATTATTCGGACCCTTTCCGGAAGGCACAATTCCCAGAGCATCTACATATTGAGCAGCAAATCCTGTCAGTAAAATATTTCCGCCGGCATTCAGATAGGTTTTGATTTTGGAGGTGACGTTTGCATTCAGCGCGTCGTTCGGTAGAGCGGTTGCCGAATCAAAATGCCACCACAAAACATCTATTCCGGTCAAGTTGGCTGTACCATTAGAAATATCGTTCATCGAAACATAAACTGCCCCGGAATATTTTCCGAACAGCCAGTCGGAAGCAGCAATTTCATCAGGATTGGTCAATCCCGTTCTGGTGGAAGCTGTTCCCAAAAAAGCAACGGTTGGTCCCGAAACCGGCGTGCTTACTTTTGCCGTATAGATTTCAGTATGATTCGCATTGGAAACTGTAAACTGAACAGGACTGTTAAAATTAATCGTAGTTCCTGATGCAGGATTGATGTTAACGCCAGTTGCCATTTCGATGACCGGTTGCAAGGCAGTAAGATTAGTTCCTTCCGGCATGGTGAGTGAAATCGTCTTGCCGGAATGGTTGATGGTTGCCGATAATCCGTTGATTTTAAAACTGATAATCGGAGCCTGAGCCTGAACTGTTACCTGATAATCTTTGTAGATATTTCCGTTTTTCACTCTGTATTTTATAGGTTGTGAAAAATTCTGCATCGTTCCCGAAGCCGGCGAAATTACCGAACCTTGTGGAATTTCTATCATTGGCGTTACGGCATTCACAGCAGTTCCATACGGCAACGTAACTGTGATTTTATCGTTTTGATGGTCAATTTCTCCTGCAACGCCGTTTACTTTAAAGGAAGATACGTTCACAGAAACATCGGTCACCAAACCTTCTTCCATCTCATTCTCGCAAGACATAATCAATGTTGCAGAAATCAGCAACATCAGCGTTGTTTGAATCTTATTTAAAATTGTTTTCATATTTGTCGAGTTTTAATAACCATTATTCTGTTTGTAAACACCCTGGCTGAAATTAATCTGAGCTAATGGAATCGGGCAATATTCTTCAATGCCGTGGTCAAATCCTGCCTGAGAATAGTAAGACCTTTTCGTTTTTTCTGCGGAATAATAGCTGTTCATCGTTGTTGTCGCTACTCCCCATCTTACCAAGTCGAAGAAACGGCTGCCTTCCATCGCAAATTCCATTCTGCGTTCCCACCGCAATGCTTTTCTTGCAAAATCCTGATTCCAGGTGCAGTTGACGCCCGGTTGATATTGGCTGATAAGATTGTTCGATGTATAACTTCCTGTCAAAACTGTGCTATTCGCCGCACGTTGTCTCACCTGATTGATGAGTGGCAACGCTTCATTGATTTGCCCAAGCTCGATTAGCGCTTCGGCTTTCATCAGCAAAACATCAGAATAACGAATAATGATTCTGTTTTTGGAGTTGCCGTAAAACGGGTCTACATTCACGGTACAGCCACATCCAACAGGTACATTTTCCTTTAATGAAGCATAATAACCATAAGTTCCAGGACTTCTGTTCCAGCTTTCCTGATAGATTTTGCTTTCCTCATATTTCCACGGCAATCCAGGCAAAGCAACGGTATGATACAATCTCGGGTCAACTTTGTAATTATTAAGCTGATTGTAATTCAAATCCGTGTCATTATAATTATCGAACATCGGCAAACCTTGAGGCGTTGTTTTGAAAGCGTTCACCAGATTCTGGCTCGGTTTGTGGAAATCGCAGCATCCCAAACCTTGTGGTAATGAGAGGACATCGCCATAATTCAGTCTTCCGAAAAGTGTTCCGTCATTGTCTGAATATTGAATGGAGAAAACCGATTCCGGACCATTTTCATGCGTTCCCGGGAGAAAATTATAGCCAAAATCCGACTCCAAAGTATAATTTCCGATGACCTGATTGGCCGCATCAATGGATTTCTGAAGCGTTGTGGGATTGATTTGAGTTACCGTATAATTATCGTCCTGCTCATAAGCCTGGTACAATCTCACTTTTGCCAGATATGCAAACGCCGCACTTTTCTTCGGTCTTCCCACTTCTGATTGTGTTGATGGGAGATTCGCCGCTGCAAATTCAAAATCGGAAGCGATGGCATCCCACAATTGCTGGTCGGTTTTCGCACGGTTGGAAATTTTAGGATAATCGTCAATCGGCGTGTTTTCATCCACATAAGGCACATATTTGAAAAGTTCTTTCAGTAAAAAATAAAAATGACCCCTCACAAATTTCATCTCAGCAATCCGTTTCTGCTTATTCGGATATTGCGCATCGGTTAACTGATTAAGCGCTGCAATTGCTTTGTTGCAACGCCCGATTCCGACATAATTCAGATACCAGAGACGGTCTAATTCGCCAAAATCTGAACTTATATTATTGGAGATTTCAAAAAAGTGAAATGCCTGGATATCGTTGGTTCCGCTTCCGCCTTTATAAGCATCGTCCGAACGTACATTTCCGTAAGGCCAAAGACTGAAAGGTGTGTCGTAATGGTCATTTCCCATCGCTGCATAAGCTGCTATCACGAAACCGTCCACATTCTGAGGCGTTACTACATCGGATTCAGAAAGCGTACCTCTTGGCTCATTATCCAGAAAATCGTTGCAGGAAACTGTTCCCAAAAGGAAAGTGCAGGCAATTGTTAGAACTATATATTTTTTCATTGTCTTGATATTATTAAAGTTTTTAGTCTCGCTGATTTCGTTAATCAAGCTGATTTAAATTTTTTAACCCGTTAAATCTGGAAAATCTGCGAGCGTTTTATTCAAATATTATAGTGATAAATTAACTCCAAAATTAAACGTCAAAGGAAGCGGATAACCGAAAGCCGGTGTTTCCGGGTCGATGCCTGTGAAGCTTTTGGATTTGATGGTCAGGAGATTTTGTGCACTGATGTAAATTCTGAAATTTGTGATTTTATATTGTTCCAATACATTTTTCGGAATGCTGTAACCCAGCTGTAAAACTCTTAATTTCAGATAACTTCCGTTTTCTACGTAATAGGATGAAAACCTGGATTCTCTATTGCTGTCCACCGTTGTAAGAGCAGGAATATCAGAAGTTGAATTCTGTGGCGACCACGCATTGAGCAACCTTGTTCCTTTGTTGGAACCCACATCATCTACGCTCCAGAAATCGGTCTGGTATTTTTTGGAATTGATGATATCCACATCTCCGATTCCCTGCCAGAAGGTCGATAAATCGAAGTTTTTGTATGAGAAATTAAGATTGATTCCGTACATAAATCCCGGATTCGGATTTCCTATCCACGCTCTGTCCTTATCATCGATAATGCCATCACCATTCAAATCAGCATAACGGATTCTACCTAAACCTTTTCCGGGTTGAGTAGCAGAATTATCCACTTCGGACTGTGTTCTGAAAAGTCCGTCGGCAACATAACCGTACATTGAGTTGATTGGTCTTCCGAGGATATTATCTGTGGTACCATTTCCACCATAACTGTTGATAACAGATTGCGGTAATTCAGTAATTTGATTTCGGTTCATTGAGAAGTTTCCTGAAATTTCGTAGCCAAATCCACCTGTCGTTTTGTCCTGATAACCCAAAGCGACCTCAATCCCTTTGTTTTCCATAGAAGCACCGTTAATCCAGCGGTTTCCGCCTTCGCCGATTACAGCTAAATAAGGTGGCAATACGAGAAGGTCTTTGGTTTCTTTTTTATAAATATCCAAACTTCCCGTCAGTTTTTGGTTAAAAAATCCGAAATCCAAACCTAAATTGGTTTGCGTGGTGGTTTCCCATTTCAAATCGTCATTTTTAGTCTGTGTGGCGATGAATCCTGAAGGTAATAAACCGCTTCCGACACCGGAAATATCATAAGCTGTTCCGTAAGAAGTTGCCCAGGTCGGATTTCCGCCTGCATAATTGGCGATGTAAAGGGAATATATCGCAGAATTGCTGATTTCCTGATTCCCGGTCTGTCCCCAACCTGCTCTCAGCCTTAAATCTGAGAAAAAAGGAATCACTTTCTCCGCAAAATCTTCTTTGTTGATTCTCCATCCCGCAGAAAATGCCGGAAATGTTCCGAAACGGTTGTTCTTTCCAAATCTTGATGAACCGTCATAGCGTACCGTTGCTGAAAATAAATATCGATTATCATAATCGTATGAGAATTTCCCGAAATATGACAACAGGCTGTAATAAGTAGAACTTCCTCCGTTGAAGGCATCGCCAGTTCCGGCTTCAGGATACATATATTCTGGCGTTTCGATTAGAAATCCTTCTTTTCTGAGCCAGGTATTGTTAAAAGTATCTTTGTACATTTCCATTCCGCCCAACAAATCAAAGTGGTGATTTCCTGCTTTGGCTGTGTATTGTGCGGTATTGCTCCAAGTCCATTTTTCGGTATCGGACTGGTCGATGTTTACAGCGTTTTTGTCATTGTGAAGACGACCGGAAACATAACTTCTCTGCAACATTCTTTTATAATAGTTGGAAAAATCGATACCGAAACTTGATTTCAAAGTCAGGTTTTTAACCGGTTGCAATTCCGCATAAACATTTCCGAAAAACCTTTGGTAGCGGTAACCGTTGTCTTTATTGTATTCCAAAAGACGGACAGGATTCTGACGGTCGTTCATCCCGCCTACCGGACCGCCCCACCCGATTCCGTCCACCGTATGAACAGGAATAATCGGCAAAGCTCTCAGAGCTGGGTCCAGAACGCCCGGTTCCATCAGTTCATTGGTTTTGTTGTAGGTAAAATTTTCCCCGATTTTTAATTTACCATCAAAAAAATTGTAAGAAGTATTCACACGCGCAGATAATCTTTTGAAATTGGTAAGCTTCACGATGCCGTCATTGTCATAATAACCCATCGAAAAGTAATAAGAACCTTTATCGGACGAACTCGAAGCTGCAACATCCAAAGAGTTGGCAACACCAGTTTGGGAAACCTCATCATACCAATTGGTATTCGCGGATTTAATGGTTTTCGATGCATCCAGATATTCGGGAACGAAACTGTTGTACAAGGTCGGAACGCCATTCTGAACGCCCCAGTCGAAATTATAACTCAGGTTATTGTTGTTAGGATTTAATCCATCATTGATATTAGCCTGCCAAAGAGCCTGCCCGAACTGTTTTGCGTTAAGAACAGGTGTTTTTTTCGCATATTGGGAAAAAGCAGTATAGTAATTCAGGTCGATTCTTGTCTTGCCCTTTTTTCCTTTTTTTGTGGTAATGATAATCACACCATTCGCTGCCCTTGAACCGTAAATACTTGCAGATGAGGCATCTTTCAAAACCTGCATCGTCTCGATGTCGGCAGGATTCAGCTCGTGCATTCCCGCTTTTGTAGGAACGCCGTCTATCACGAAAAGCGGGTCTGTATTGCCACCTTCCAAGGTACTAATCCCACGAATGAGGATTTTGGTATTGCCTCCGGAAGGCGAACCGTCCGTAGAGATATTCACCCCAGCTACTCTACCCTGTAAAGATTTAATCGGGTTGGGTTCGGCTTGTTTGTTCAAATCTTTCATATCCACCACCGCTACAGCGCCGGTAATGTCTGATTTTTTCTGCTTGGTGTATCCGGTTAGGATAACTTCGTCAATATTCTTCACCCTATCGGCAGCAAGAACAACGTTGAGAACCGTTTTCTCATCCACAACTACTTCTTGGGTGGAATAATCGGGATAAGTAAAAACAAGCGTGTTTCCTTTCTGCAAATCATTGATTTCGAATGCGCCATTATTATCTGTGGTTGTACTCACACCGGTTTCTGAAACCGTTACAGTAACGCCACTCAGAGGTTTTTGATTCGGAGAAAGCACTTTACCCTTCACTATTTCCTGCGCAAAAATGTAGGAAAACGGAAGCAGACAAAGGGCGATTGCCATTTTATATTTCTTCATACGATATAGTTTTTATTTGATGTTGAGCTGATAAGCATTGAAATCTAAAGAACTTCCATTGGTGTCTGTATTTAATGTCAGTTCGGAGAAATTTTCGTTCGGGAAAAAAATTTCTGTCAGGACTTTTTCGCCATCATTGAAGAAGATTTCTATGGAAGTTTTGTCGATGACCAGTTTCATTTTGG
>CAJYWD010000011.1 GCA_913778505.1 uncultured Chryseobacterium sp. | reverse complement strand
GGCGGCGGCGGAAGTTTCGGTGGTGGTGGTGCTTCCGGTGGCTGGTAAATTGCGAATTGCAAATGGCTTTTTGATATTAGCTTTGAAAAGATATTTTATAAAACCTGGACAAAAGTCCGGGTTTTATAAATTATCTAAGTAGCATTTAAAAAACGGCTTTTCTCGATAGATTTTATCAAGTAAATCTCGCATTTGATTATAGTTTTGAATCGATTTATGAGATATAATTTCTCTATTTTTATCTAAATACGCATCATTTATAATTTCTTCGATATCATCAAAATCAACTCCATCTGGTTTTGAGAAAAATTCCCAATTCCAAGATGTTCCAAAGCTGGCTTTTTGTCCGTTTTTAAATTTTATAACAAAAGCTGTCCAACTCATAGCTGTTTCTCCATTAATTTTTTTTAATACGGATAAAGGAATCGCATAATTAGTTTTTTGAACTGTTGCAATGTCATAGAGATTTAGATTGTTTCCACCTGTTATAAAAGTTTTTACAATTTCTCTATATCCAAATCCTGTACTTTTATTTTTAAAAATTGAATTTCCTCCTTGCTCATCTTTAAATCTTTTTATTGCCAAATCAATTTTTGGTTTAGAGGCTCTAAAGATAACGCAAGGTAAATAAGTTTCATCAGTTAAAGTTACAGATGCACGATAGGTCTTTCCATAAATTTGGTCGTCATACGATTCGATATTATTTTTCAAAAATTTTATTAAATCTTCTTCCAATATTGAATTTAACATAGTTATTTTAATTTCCAAATATCCCAAAATAAATCCCATCCACAAAATATTTCTCAATTTCATAACAAACAAACGCTTGACATAAAACCAAAAAATCACTATATTTACGAAAATCGAGATTCTTGAAGAAAACACTGATTCTTTTTGCGCATCCTTACTTCGAACATTCTACAACCAATATTAGATTGTTGGAATGCTATGATGGTATGGATAATATGACGCTCAGAGACCTTTACGAGGATTATCCCGATTTTCATATACAGCCTTTCCGGGAACGAAAGAGGATTGTAGATTATGACAGGATTATTTTCCACTTTCCGATTATCTGGTTTGGTCTGCCACCATTGCTCAAGCTCTGGATTGATGAGGTTTTCGATATGCGCTGGATTTCCGAATCAGGCCTTAATATTCTGTCCGGCAAAGATGCTCTCATCATTACCAGTGTTGGCGGCCGTGAATTGAATTATTCCAAAGATGGGAAATTTGGAGCTACGGTGAGTGATCTGTTGACGGGACTGCGTGTCTCATTGCAAGTCAACAATATCGAGCTGAAAGGCATTCATATTATATACAACGCAGACAATCTTTCGGAAGAGGACCTTGATTTTCAATGTGGTGAATTGTCAAAAATTTTAAAAGTAGAGTAGATGCAGAATTCCATTGCCATGACCATTCTTATTTTTCTTGGTGCGGCCATTATTATGGTTCCGCTGGGAAAGAAATTGGGCCTGAGTTCTGTGATTGGCTATATTCTCGGCGGGATTTTGATTGGGCCGTTTTGTCTTCAATTGACGGGTAGAGATGCCGAGGATATTATGCACGCCTCGGAACTAGGCGTGGTGATGCTGCTGTTTTTGGTTGGTCTGGAGCTGGAGCCTCATAAACTCTGGCAAATCAGGAAACGCATTCTGGGGCTTGGTCTCAGCCAGATGTTGCTCAGCATTGTCGGGATTTTCATCGTGTTTTACATTGCAGGGTTCGGGCTGAAAAAATCATTGATTATTGCGTTGTGTTTTGCCATGTCATCCACTGCGATTGTATTACAGACGCTAAAGGAGAAGAACCTTTTCCGAACCGTCAGCGGCGAATCTTCATTTTCAATTCTATTATTCCAGGATATTGCTGTCATTCCGATTTTGGCATTGCTGCCGTTTTTGTCCAAATCAGACAACGCTGTAAAACAGGCGGAGCATCAGGAAATACTGCTGCAGTATGTGCCGGAGTGGATGCAGCCTTTTACCGTTATCTTCGGAGTTTTAGCTTTGATACTTTTAGGTCGTTATATTTTCATTCCCTTCCTGAGATTTGTGTCGAGGTCAGGCTTGAATGAATTGCTGACAGCTGCGTCCCTGTTTTTAGTCATCGGTGTTTCCGAATTGATGATTTCGGTTGGGTTAAGTCCTGCCCTGGGTGCTTTTATTGCCGGAGTGATGCTGGCCAACAGCGAGTTCCGCCACGAATTGGAAAGCGACATCGATCCTTTCAAAGGATTATTGCTGGCGGTATTTTTTGTTAGTGTAGGCGCTACCATAAACTTTAATATTATTGGCGAGAAACCTTTTTTCATATTCTCAGCGGCTTTTATCGTGCTCGCCATCAAGGCTGTGGTACTGTTCGGCGTAGGAAAATACTATAAAATGAATAACGAGCAGAGTTTTTTCCTGGCATTTGCGCTGTCGCAGGTCGGGGAATTTGCTTTCGTTCTGGTCAATTTTGCGGCAAGTCTTTATTTGATAGATTATCAGGCTAATTCAGAATTGATGGCGATTGTAGCGATTACCATGTGTATTTCTCCGTTACTTCTGATTTTCAAGGAAAAAGTTCTGGACAGCCGATTCATCAAACAAAAATCTGAAGAGAATGTAGAATTGGGAATCATCAAGCAACGTAAAATCATCATCGTTGGATTCGGTTTTTTTGGAAGTACGGTTGGAAGATTACTGAAAGCCAACGGAATCCGTTCCACGGTTTTGGACAACGACCCGGATAGAGTCGCTTTATTAAGGTCTAATGGATTCAATGTTTACTATGGTGATGCCACAAAACCTGCCTTGCTGAGAGCTGCCGGAATAGAGGAAGCCGAATTGCTCGTTCTCTGCCTGGATGACATCGAGAAAAATAAATTCCTTGTCGATTATTGCAAGGAGAATTATCCTGACCTGAAAATTTTCGTCCGAGCCAAGAACCGTTTGGATGCCTACGATTTTCTTAACAAAAACGTCAACAATATTTACAGAGAAACCTTGGGCACTGCCGTGGATATGGCCGTTGATATTCTTCAGGAAAACGGCATGCGAAAATACACCGCACGCCGCATGGGCAAGCGATTTATGCTCATTGACAAAGCCATGACCAAACGCCTCGCCAAAGAGAAAGATAAGGATATGATCACATTCACCCTGCGCGAATCCCTGGAACGCGAGGCCGAACTCCTGACGCTGGACAGTATTTCCTTCGAGGAAAATCACTGGAGTGGCGACGAAGATGAAGATAATTAGGCAGCTCCTGCACCATATTCCGACACTTTTCCTTACTTTTAGTCCTCAAATATTTGATTAATGAAGTACATCAAAATGTCCTTACTCGTCACGTGCATGGCCTTGCATGCCGGCAGCGTGATGACTACCGCGCAGCAGAAAAAAGCTGCTCCCATTACAGAACAGTCTATGAAAAACAATCCTTTCCTCAGAAAAAGTCCCCTGCAATACCAGGCACCGGAATTTGATAAAATCAAAGATGAACATTTTAAGCCGGCCTTCGATTACGGATTGAAGGAACAGCTGGCCAACATTGATAAAATTGTCAGCAATCCTGATGCGCCCACTTTTGAAAACACTGTGCTGGCTCTGGAAAACAGTGGCGAAGTCTTGGGAAGAGCAACGATTCTTTTCTACAACCTTACGGGTTCCAATACCAATGACAATCTCCAGAGAATAGAAGAAACCTATGCACCGATCTTTGCAGCACATTCCGATAAAATTAATCTCAACGAGAAACTTTATAAAAGAATCAAGGCTGTAAAAACTGATAAGCTGGATGCTGAAAGCAAAAGATTAGTAGAATATTATATTCAGAATTTTGAACTGGCTGGTGCCAACCTTTCGGCAGAAAATAAAGAAAAGCTCAAAGCCATCAATCAGCAGCTAGCGACTTTGTCCACACAGTTCAGCAACAAACTGCTGGAAGCCCGCAAGAAAGGCGCACTCCTGATTTCTGATGTCAAGGAGCTGGACGGACTCTCTGCTGATGAACTGGCGGCTGCCGCTGCAGATGCGGAACAGGCCGGACAAAAAGGCAAATATCTTTTGGCGTTGCAAAATACCACGCAACAACCACTTCTTCAAAATCTTAAAAACAGGAATACCAGAGAGAAACTCTTCAGAGCTTCCTGGACCAGAGCTGAAAAAGGTGATGAGAATGATACGCGAGAGACCGTTGAGAAATTAGCAAAACTAAGATTACAAAAAGCGCAATTATTCGGGAAGAAAAACTTTGCCGAGTGGAGTCTTCAAGACCAGATGGCGAAAACACCGGAGGCTGCTATGGGGCTTTTGGCAAAGTTAGCCGAGCCAGCTGTCGAAACCGCTTACCGCGAGACCAAGGAAATCCAGGAAGTAATTGATGCACAGAAAGGTGGCTTCGGAGTCCAGGCCTGGGACTGGAATTTTTATTCCGAACAGGTACGTAAAGCCAAATATGACCTGGATGAAAATCAGATCAAGCCTTACTTCGAAGTGAGAACAGTCCTGGAAAAGGGTGTTTTCTATGCGGCGGAGAAGTTCTACGGCATCACCTTCAAGGAAAGAAAAGACCTTCCTGTCTATCATCCGGACGTGGTGGCTTATGAAGTATTTGACCGAGATGGCAAATCCCTGGCACTTTACTACCTTGACTTCTACACCAGAAGCAATAAGAACGGCGGCGCGTGGATGAACAATTTTGTACCGCAATCCCATTTGCTGGGCCAGAAGCCTGTCATCGTGAATGTATTCAACTATCAGAAACCTGCTGCCGGAAAGCCTTCGCTGATCTCTTATGACGATGTGGAAACCATGTTCCATGAGTTTGGGCACACCCTGCACGGACTTTTTG
The DNA here is from genome assembly GCA_913778505.1 of uncultured Chryseobacterium sp. Taxonomy (GTDB): domain Bacteria; phylum Bacteroidota; class Bacteroidia; order Flavobacteriales; family Weeksellaceae; genus Epilithonimonas. Next base: position 70,831 of record CAJYWD010000011.1, on the reverse strand, counting down.
CAGACCAGAAGTATGCTTCAATTTCCGGAACCAACACGCCGAGAGACTTTGTAGAATTTCCTTCACAAATCAACGAGCATTTTGCTTTGGAACCGGAAGTTCTGAAAAATTATGCGCTGCACTATGAAACCAAACAGCCGATGCCGCAGACACTCATTGATAAAATCAAAAAGGCTGCTAATTTTAACCAAGGCTATGCGACCACAGAACTGGTGGCTGCTGCAACTTTGGATATGAGCTGGCACACGGTGACCGACGGGAAACAGCTGATTCCCGTTCTGGATTTCGAGAAAGAAGCACTGAACCAATACGGATTATTAGTGCCGCAAGTGCCGCCAAGATACCATACGCCGTATTTTGCACACATCTGGGGCGGTGGTTATTCTGCGGGCTATTATGCTTATCTGTGGTCGGAGACGCTTGATTCTGATGCCTGGGAATGGATCAAATCGCATGGCGGTCTCACCAGAGAAAATGGCGATCGTTTCCGGAAATACATTCTTTCCGTGGGCAATAGTGTAGATCTTAACAAAGCTTTTGAATCCTTTACAGGTCATAAGGCCGATATCCAGCCTCTACTGAGAAGCAGAGGATTCATTAAATAAAGAACAGTACAAAAGCGTTTTCTCATTGGAAGCGCTTTTGTTTTTCATGCAATGTTAATTTTAAAAAAAGCAGACGATGAGAAGCGTTTTATTCGCTTACAGCGTGTTACTATTGGGATGGCTGTGTTCCTGCAGTCAGAAGGCGGAGACTGTGGGTATTCCCACGGATGAAAAACCTAAAAAACAAGATTCCATAAAGGTTTCAGAGATCGGTGCTGATGCGATTCCCAAGACGATTACTTTTGAAGGTAATCTTACGAAAGCCGTCCGCTGGCGCGATGATCTGGGAGATAATATTGTAGTGCTTTCGGAAAGCGGACTGCACCGCAGCGATAAATTCCGGCATGAATTTGAGGACAGCAGCGATGCCGAGCTTTTTGCTCATCATTATACCATTAAGCCGAAGCAAACACAGCAGGTTTGGAAGATGTATGATTTTGTCACCGATTGTCCGGTGGATATTGTGGCGCAGTTTTTTCCGAAATTTCCAATTATTACCGATCTGGATCATAACGGGATCGCAGAAGTATGGGTGATGTACAAGGTCGATTGCCATGGCGATGTCAGTCCCGTGACCACGAAGCTCATTATGTATGAAGGTAATAAGAAATATGCGATGCGAGGTGACAGCAGGGTGCAGGTGAGTGCGGATGGCTACGTGGGAGGAGACTATCAACTGGATAAGGCATTCCGGTCTGCACCGTTGGCATTTAAAGATTATGCCGTTCGATTGTGGAAAAACAATCTCCGGTAAAATTCAAAAAATAGCCTTTTGCAATGCCGATGAACAGGGTGTTTGCAGAGTCACGAAAAAAGGTGCGCAGCTTTTGGGGTAAACCTGCGCACCTTTTGATGAAAAGCTGCGCAGCTTTTGATGAAAACCTGCGCAGCTTTTACCCGATACCTGCGCAGGTATTTTTCCGGCACAGGTGTATCTCGCAAAGAACAGGTCACAGATCTTTCCGGAAGATTGGTTAGAAATTTATTCCCCGACTTGCAGTCTGGTACTCACCGCAATTCTGTTCCATGCGTTAATGGTGATAATGGCCATAATGATCTCGGCAATTTGTTTTTCGGAGAAGACAGATCTTGCCTTTTGATAAGTGTCCTCACTAAGACCGTTGTGGCTGATCAATGTGATTTCTTCGGTCATTTTCAAGGCTATTTGTTCCTCTTCTGTGAAGAATTTTTCCGCTTCATGCCAGGCGCTTATCAGGAAGATGCGTTCTGTGGTCTCGCCATATTTCATGGCATCTTTGGTGTGCATGGCCAGGCAATAAGCACAATTGTTGATTTGTGACGCCCGGATTTTGATAAGTTCTTTGATGGTTTTTGAGATTTCGGTTTGGGCAAGGTAGCCTTCCAGCCCGAGCATGGCTTTGTATGCCGGAGCATCGGTTTTGCTGATGTTGATACGTTTTTCCATTGTTTTGATTGTTTAAATTTGTTGATACAAAGTTGGAAAATCGACAAGGTGAAAAACTTAAACTGGTTTAAGAAAATCTATTTTTGAATATTTTGTGTTCAAAATCACAGAAAAAAGATGAAATATTATTGATTAAGTATTTCTAAGTAGAAATTATCATCTCAAAGAAGTCATATAATGCTCCTTTAGGAGCAAGATCTGTGTATAGAAATGTATTAATCCATCTCAATGCAAACCGTAGGTTCCTACAAAGATCCATACTCAAGACTACAGATGGTATTCCTATGGAATGCTGTTGGTTTCGGAATCCATTTCTACACAGATAAAACTCCGGAGGAGTTTTCTGCTGAAAAATCTACTTTAATCTTTTAATAGCTTAAGTAACTGTACAGTATCAACGGTCTTGCTTGGTGAAAAAATTGTGTGAACGGTGTTAAAATCCAGTCTAAGAAACACTCTTCTTACGGATCTCACTCAGATATTCCGGCGTAAAGCCCAGGAATGAGGCGATGAGGTATTGCGGGACACGCTGTACAAAATCGGGGTATTGTTTTGCTAATGAGAAGTAAAAGTCTTCTTTGGAATAGGTAAAGATGTATTTTACGCGCCGCTGATTGGCGGCGAAAGCTCTTTGGTAAACAATTCTGAAATACTTTTCCATCACAGGAAATTCTTTGAGCAGTTGCTCCTGAGAATCGCTACTGATGGTCAGAACTTCTGATTTTTCAACGGCCTGAATGCTGAAATCTGACGGTGTTCTATGTTCAAAGGAAAAATTATCCGTCATCCACCAGGTTTCCAATGCAAAATCTGTAGTCTGTTCCACGCCCTTTTCATTGACAAAAAACTTTCTGAGCAGACCTTTCAGGACAAAATAATTCTGTCGGCAGACCTGTCCTTCTTCCAGCAGATTTTCCTTTTTGCCGAAGTTTTTAACTTCAAAATAATCTAAAATCGACATAAAATCTTCATCCGAAATGGTTATGAATTTGTCGAGATGGGCTTTGAAGATTTGGGACATTATGTTTTGTTTACGGTAAATTTAAAACAAAAAAAAGCAAAACGGATATTTGTCTTGCTTGAAGTCGTTACATTCTGCCGAGGATCTCTTTCTTCTTGGTTTCGTAATCTTCTGCGGAAATCAGGTCATTGTCCAGAAAAGCTTTCAGTTTCATCAAGGTTTCCATAGGATCTTCTGCCGGTGCTTCCGGCTTTACTTCATGTGGTTTTTGTGGCTCTTCAGACTTTTCATTTTGTGCATTGACCGTAATTCCACCTGCAGCCGCTCGTTTGTCCTCCAGCTCCTTTTGTCGGCGGTATTCTATCATTTCCTCTTCTTTTGCCTGTGCATACTGATACAATTTTCTAGCTTGTGACTTAGGAATATAATCGATGGTTTCGATAAAACCGGAAACCGCAGTCATCGTAAAAGTAGAACCGAGAATCGCCTCGCTGATGTGGCTTTCCGCCACATCTTTCCAAAGATAATCTTTGAAGTCTGTTACTAATCCAAATGATTTGGAACGGAAGAACAGAATTCGCTTATTGGTAAACACAATAGAATCCGGAGAAATGTTGATGGCCGGTTTGTTCTGCACTGCGATGTATTCCACCGTTTCGCCATTCGTTAGAAGGTCGTTGACTTTTTCTGAAATTTTCTCGACGGCTTTCTGGTCTTGGTCTTCGTTCAGGAATTTTTTTATATCGTTGATCATTGTTTTGAGTTTTAATCCATATAAAATTACGAAAACAAAATTGATTGTCCGTTTTTTATTCGCAATGAAAATTCAGGTTTCAACACTTAGCACTAAATGAGTTTAGATTCCTGCGGAATGACAAAGCATCTGCAACGTGCAGCATGCGAGTTCTGGACGTCTTAATTCCAGTTGACTTTCAGGTCGCGGAATTCTGGAGCGGCAATTTTTCTGTCAAATAAATTACTCATTGGCTGAGCATTGACACGGAATCTGAAAATCTTAATTATTTTTGGTTCATCCGTTATATCCTTAAATGAAAATGACATTTTCAACGGAACATTGGAAGATACTTCAGGATACAAACTACTCGATTTGAGTAAATCAGCATTGTATTGATTTCCTTCGAGATCAACTATTACAAGATCCTGAAATGCTAATTTTTTGTTTTCATCCTTGGCTTCTACCAAAAAAGTAATTGTGATAGTTTTATCAGTTTTATTCCCTGTAACTTTTGTTATCCTGAAATGATTTTTGTCTTTTTCCGATTCCAAAATTGGCGTGTTAATTTCAAGGACTTTTTTTAGATAATCGTTTTCAGATTTTACAGTCTGCAATTCAGTTTTAATGTTGTCGCAGTTGTTTTGGGAATAAATAAAAATGCCTGAGAAGATGCTCAAAGCTAAAATGCTTTTTTTCATGATTGTGTTTTTAAACCGAGGTAAAGATAATAAAAAAGCAAGACCAATACGCCTTGCTTTCACTTTAATTTTCTCTTAATGGAATTAATTTTCCAGCTGACTTCCAAGATATTCCCACTCCTGTAAGGTCAGATCCAGTTCTTCTTTTGTTTTATTGTAAGTTTCCAAAACTTCTTCAGAAGGATTTTCCTTAGCAAAAGAACTTTCGAATTCTTCGATTTTCAGTTCCAGTTCAGAGATCTTTTCTTCTACTTTTTTCAGTTTGTTCTGGATGTTTTTTTGCTCTTTGCTGACAATGGTGGTCGGTTGATGGTTGTCAGTTGCTGGTTTTGCTTCCTGAGTTTTTGATTTAGAATCTTTTAGTTCCTGTTCCTGATGCAACTTTGACCTTTCCGCAGAGATTTCACGGATGCTTTCTTTTTGTCTGTATTCCAGGTATTCATCTATGTTTCCTAGAAATTCTTTCATTTTTCCGTCACGGAATTCAAAGATTTTGTCGGACAAACCTTGCAGGAATTCACGGTCGTGAGAAATTACAATCAGTGTTCCTTCGTATTTCTGAAGCGCCAATTTGATAATTTCCTTGGACTGAATATCCAAGTGGTTCGTCGGTTCATCCATAATCAAGGTATTGAACGGACGAAGCAATAGTTTACAAAGTGCCAGACGGTTTCTCTCACCTCCGGAAAGGACTTTGGTTTTCTTCGTCACATCTTCACCTTGGAAAAGGAAAGAACCCAGAAGGTCACGAACTCTCGGTCTGGTTTCCTCCGTCGCAGAATCTTCTGCTTCCTGAAGAACCGTCTTTTCCGGCGTGAGAACTTCTTCCTGATTCTGAGCGAAATATCCGATGTTCACGTTATGGCCAAGATTCCATTCGCCGGTATAATCCTTAATGTCACCGGCAAGAATCTTTGCTAAAGTCGTTTTCCCTTGCCCATTTTGTCCCAAAAGAGAGATTCTGTCGCCACGCTCCACAAAGAAATCAACGTTGTCAAAAATCTGTTTGTCGCCATAGGCTTTCCCCAGGTTTTTAGCTTCGAAAATAACCTTTCCAGGCGTTACAGAAGGTTGAAAGCGGATATTGAATTTAGAAACATCTTCATTGTCAATTTCGATTCTCTCGATTTTATCCAGTTTTTTGATTAAGGATTGGGCAAAAGAAGCTTTGGTGGCACTCGCACGGAACTTGTTGATGTTGTCTTCCATCTGCTTGATTTCCGCATCCTGATTTTTCTTTGCCTGTGCCAGTTTTTCACGGCGTTCTTTTCTTAGTTCCAGATATTTGGAATAATTGGCTTTATAATCGTCAATCTTTTTATTGTTAACGTCAAAAGTCCGGTTACAAATCGAAGTCATAAACTGTTTATCGTGACTCACCAAGACAATAGAACCAGGATAATCTTTCAGGAAATTTTCCAGCCAGATGATGGATTCCATATCCAGGTGGTTTGTGGGCTCATCCAGAAGCATCAGATCATTTTTCTGAAGCAGCAGTTTTGCCAGCTCGATTCTCATTCTCCAACCTCCGGAAAACTCGTCGGTAATTTTCTGGAAATCATCCGCTTTGAAACCTAAACCAAATAATACTTTCTCAACATCACCTTCCAGATTGTAGGCATCGTGGTTCATCAGAAGGTCGTTCAGTTCGGTCATTCTGACGATTAAATCAGAATAAGCATCACTTTCGTAATCTGTTCTGGTTGCCAGTTGATGATTGACTTCCTCAAGCTCATTTTTCATTGCATTGATTTGCTCATAAGCCTGCATGGTCTCGTCCCAGACGGTTCTTCCTTTTACAAAATCGAGGTCTTGTTTCAGGAAACCGATGGTAATGTTGCCTTCCGGAACTACAGTTCCTTCGTAGAAATTGATTTCCCCGGAAAGGATTTTAAGCAGCGTAGATTTTCCGGCTCCATTCTTGCCGACCAAGCCAATTTTGTCGTCTTTTTTTATCGTAAAATTGACGTCTCTGAAAAGATAATTTCCCGCGTGATGCAAGCCTAAACCCTGTGCCGAAATCATTGTATTGTATGTTTAAATTTCAATTGGCAAAAGTAGTGAAATATGTTGGATGTTGGAAGCGGGAAGTCGGATGTAATAATGTGTTGATTATTAATTGTTTTGGGCAATTCCCTCGCCAACGCTTTGCCCACAGCTCGGGCCGGCTAGAAGTTTAGCCTGAACCTGCTGAAGGGCTCATATCTTTTTCTTTACCAAGGTTTACTTCCCATTTACAGAAAAAGGATAACCGCTTCTATCCTTATTGCGGTGATGGATACAAAATTAGTTTGTAGGAAAATTCACATTATGACAGTAGTAAAGTGACAGTGTCGCTCCTACGGAGCTCTAATCGTATGGATGATACAGATGCTACAAGCATTTCGCTCCTAGCAGAGCTCTTCTCTCACTATTTAAAAGATAATATAAATATTAAGCCTTAACGGACCTCTGATTAAATTAATAACAACGTCTACAGGCATTTTATTGCTCGGGAACTCTATTGAATAAATTCTTTTCTTTACAAATATTTAGCTCCTACGGAACTCTTTTCGCAGGGATTATAGAAATGCTGCAAACATTCTGCACCTGCGAAGCTGGAAATCTAACCGGAAACTTTCAATAATAAAAATTGAACCTCGCACCTTGAACCTTGAACCTTGAACCTTGAATCAAAATTATTATCTTTGCCCAAACTTTATAAAAAATGAGCAAGCCGATTTCGGAATTTATAGAAAAGTATTATTTGCACTTCAATGCAGCAGCGCTGGTAGATGCTTCCAAAGGTTATGTGGCGCACCTGAAAGATGGCGGCAAAATGATGGTAACCCTGGCCGGAGCAATGTCAACGGCAGAACTTGGGAAAATCTTTGCTGAAATGATTCGTCAGGATAAAGTGGATTTTATCTCTTGTACTGGTGCAAACCTTGAAGAAGACCTTATGAATCTTGTTGCGCATTCTCACTACGAAAGAGTTCCGCATTACAGAGACCTTACGCCGCAGGAAGAATGGGCACTTTTGGAAAGAGGACTAAATAGAGTGACCGATACTTGTATCCCTGAGGAAGAAGCTTTCAGAAGATTGCAGAAACATATCTACGAAATCTGGAAAGATGCTGACGATAAAGGTGAAAGGTATTTCCCTCACGAATATATGTACAAGATGATTCTTTCCGGAGTTCTGGAGCAGTATTACGAGATCCCAAGAGAAAACTCCTGGATGATTGCTGCGGCAGAAAAGAACTTGCCAATTGTGGTTCCTGGATGGGAAGATTCTACAATGGGTAACATTTTCGCTTCATATTGTATCAAAGGATCGTTGAAATTCTCTACCATGAAATCAGGCATCGAGTATATGGCTTATTTGGCTGATTGGTACACTAAAAACTCAGGTGGAAAAGGCGTTGGATTCTTCCAGATTGGTGGTGGAATTGCCGGAGATTTCCCAATCTGTGTTGTTCCAATGTTATATCAGGATATGGAAATGCACGATATTCCTTTTTGGTCCTATTTCTGCCAGATTTCTGATTCTACAACATCTTACGGTTCATATTCCGGAGCGGTTCCGAATGAGAAAATCACTTGGGGAAAACTGGATATCACGACACCGAAATTTATCGTTGAAAGTGATGCAACTATCTGCGCGCCGCTCATGTTCTCTTATATTTTAGAAAATTCTTAATATAACCTCAGAGATTTTAATTATAAATATACAGCGCTCAATTTTTATGGGCGCTTTTTTCTTGATTATAAAGAAAAGTTCAATTAAACAGTCAAGTTAAAAATTTTCACCTGGGTTTGTTCGTCCTATCTATATCCTATCTTCGTCCTTCGTTCGTCCAAAGATTGTTGGAGTTAAATTAATAATAAATTAAATTTTTAATAAAATTTTTAACTTAAATTTAATTACTATTATTATTAATCTGAAAACTAATCTTAAAAAAAGCGCTCAATAATTTTGAGCGCTATTTCTACTTATATAGTAATAATCTAATCTAAAGAATTAATCAAAACAAAATAACGGTAACCGAAAATAGCTTTCTGAAGTTTACTAAGTTCTGTAAAATCTTTTTTGCTGTATTTCGGCAGGAATCTTATATTGACTTTATTGAGAAATCTAAAAAATGCTTTTTTCATAATCACAAATTTAGTTTGAAAATACAAGACTTACACCAATTTTTAAATATTTGATTGTTAATTATTTATCCTCATTATTACAGCATCATTACCCCTTCAATTTCCGCAACTTTCTTATAAATTGTAATCACCTGATCAGCATCCAGCACGAAACAGTCTATGGATACGGAAGTATATTTTCCGGCCGAACTTTCCTTGTTGGACAATGTATATTTGAGGTTGTCAAAAACACGCAGTATTTCTGTCACTTTTTCCGAGTCGCTTGTGATGATGAATTTAAAAAGATATTCTTCCGGGAAATTGTGCTGTTCCTCCAATTTCTGTTTCAGTGAAATGTAGAAGTCTTCCGGGCTGGCGTGGTTGCTTTGTATGATGTCTGCCATTATTTGTTATTATTAAATTTAAAAAAAGTCTCCGCAATAAGCGGAGACCAAAGGTAGTGATATTTTACTTTGCTATGACGGGTTTTCTGTGTTGGCTTCCTGTGGTAGAGAAACTTCGTCCGAGGCTTCTTCCAAGGCCTTGTCCAAAGTAAATAAACTTTCATCCGAAGCTCTGTCACCGCCCGCAATCTTTAATTTATCAATCAATTCCAATGCTAATTTTTCCTCCTCAATTTGTTCCTTTACAAACCATTGCATGAAATTCCAAGTGGCCCAGTCTTTTTCCTGAAATGCCAAGTCCACGATAGAATAAATGGCCGTAGTATTGTCCACTTCATGCTGGAAAACTTTATTGAAACAATCTGTGAGATTCTGTGGGTTTTCCGGTGGTGCAGGAATCGCTTCAACTTTCGCCTCGCCACCACGATCCAAGATATAGCGCATAAATTTGATCATGTGATTTCTTTCCTCCTGAGAATGGCGATAGAGAAAATTTGCGATTCCGCCATAACCCTTTACATCCGCCCAGCATCCGTATGATAAGAATATTTGTGAAGCGTGTGCTTCCTTTGTCATTTGTTTAATCAATGCATTTTGCATGTCGTTCGATAGTCGGTTGGTATTCATAATTTATTAATTGATATTGAACATAGGTAATAACTCTGAGTGAGTATTTAGAACTTACATTATGTTAAATAGACAAATATTGAGCCAAATTTTGGGGATTTCACAATGTTAATTGGGATTGGTAATTGTGTTAAAGTTTAAATTTTAACATTTGGAAATCAATAAGTTATAATGATGTTAAATTGAGTTAATATAGTGTTAATAAATTTATATATATTCGTGTCATAAGAAAATAATACATAAGAATATTATGAGAAAAAATTATGTTAAATTACCATTGCTGATTGCTGCTTTATACTTTGGCGGTAATCTGCATGCACAGTCCACACAGGACACTACCGCAAAGGAAAACAAAATCGAGGAAGTAGTGGTGATTGGATATGGTACACAGAGGAAAGAGAATGTTACTGGAAGTATTGGTATTGTAACTGCTAAAGATTTAGCTGATAAACCAAATGCTAATCCATTAAACTCTGTACAAGGAAAACTTGCTGGAGTAAGTGTTATAACGTCTGGTACACCAGGTGGTTCTCCAAGGGTAGATATTCGTGGTGTTGGTTCATTAACTGGTAATACAGTTTTTATCGTTGATGGTATGCTAACAGAAGACATTTCTTTCCTAAACCCTCAGGATATTGAATCAATGAGTGTTTTGAAAGATCCATCATCTTTAGCCATTTTTGGCGCTAAGGCTGCTAATGGAGCGGTAATTATCAAAACAAAATCTGGAAAAGGTAAGCCTGTGTTTAATGTTAATTCTTATTTAGGAATCAAAACCGTTACCAACGTTCCAAAAATGGTAAATGCAGATCAATATGTTGAATTGTACAATGAGAAATTATTAAATGACAATGGCTCTTCTGCGGGGTCCATTAGTAGAGCGGATTTTACAGCAGATACAGATTGGTTTAAAGAAATTTTCCGTACAAGTATCATTAATTCTAATGATTTTTCTGCTGCGGGCAGTTTAGGTAAACTGAATTATTATGGTAGTGTAGGGTATCTTCAGGATGAAGGAAATTTAGCTGCAGGAAAAGGTATTAACTCAGGGAGTGGATTCAATAGGTTTAATACAAAATTAAATCTCAGTTATAAAATAACAGATAATATTACAATCGGAGATAATTTTTCATTTTCAAAAACAAGAACTGATGTTGCAAATAATCCTCTGCTTGATGCACGTAACTCTCCGCCGTTATTTGGTCCAATAAACGCTGAAACAGGAACTTATCAGTTTTTTAACGGTTATTCTATTGCCAATCCAAGAGCAACTTTGGATCTTTACAGATCACAGGTAAGACAAGACAGAATGCTTAATAATGTTTTTATTGATATTAAGTTTCTGAAGGATTTTACATTTAGAAGTAGTTATACCACAGATAACTATACACCTGTACAATATGAATATACTCCAGCAATAACATATATACCAAATCCAACAATTTCTAGTTTGATAACCAGAACTAATAGATATAGAAATTATGTATGGGATAATACAATCAATTGGAGAAAGACCTTTGGTAATCATAATTTAGAATTATTGGCTGGATTTTCAAGAATAAGAGATTCCAGATCAGAAGATGTTTGGACTGCTAAAAATGTAAATTATGACGGGACTAATGGGTCTTTAGATATAGGTAATGGTACGGATATATTTAATTATCAAGATACTGCAGCTGCAGTTCCTGATGGTAGACCAGCGGCTACACAAGATCAACAAAGAATTGAATCATTCTTCGGAAGAATTAATTATGATTATGCTGGAAAATACCTTTTGAATGCTTCTGTACGTAGAGATGCTACTTCGCAAATCTCAACAGACAGATATAAAACTTTTCCTGCTATAAGTGTTGGTTGGGTAGTTTCTAAAGAGGGTTTTATGAGTGAGCAAAACATTTTTAATTTGTTAAAATTACGAGCTAGCTGGGGACAGTTAGGTAACCCGAGAGTTAAGAGAGATTTTTCTTCGATTGTAACAAACATTGGTGGTGGTGCATATTATGGTAATACAGGATATGCCGCAGCAACAGTTGACAGAGTTATTGACCCATCGATTGGCTGGGAAACAACGACAGGTTCGGATTTTGGTGTTGAGATGGCTTTTTTAAATAACAAACTAAAAGTTGAAGGAACATATTATAATAAAGAATCAAAAGATATAGTTTACGGAGTTAATCAAGCTACTATTTCCGGAGCTAGTAACCCGTATGATTTTATCACTAATGCTTATTCTTTTAAAAATAAAGGATTTGAAATCTCTGCAAATTATAATACCGATCTTAGTGAAAGTGTAAAGCTAGGTTTCTATGGTAACTTCACTTCTCTAGAAAATGAGATTACAAGCGTCTACCAAGGATCATTCTTAGAAACCGGTGCTAGCTTATTCGGAAATTCAATTGTAAGATTACAAGCTGGGCAAGCAGTTGGCTCTTACTATGGGTACCAAGTGGATGGTGTATTTCAAACAGATGCCGAGGCTGCTGGTTCTGGACAAACTGGTGCTAAAGCAGGCTGGTTTAAGTTTGCTGACTTAGATGGTAATGGAGTTATTGATACAAGGGATAAAACATTTTTGGGAAGCCCAATACCAAAAGGAACTTATGGTTTTGGATTTAATTTAACAGTTCACTCTATCGATTTTGGAATTGATTTCCAAGGTGTATTTGGTAATAAAATTTACAATTATAATCGTGAGCAAAGATATGGTAACGAGAGTTGGGATCTAGATATGTATAACAACAGATGGCGTGGAGCAGGAACATCTAATACGAACTCTATGATTACTTCTAACCAGTCCATTATTTTGCCAAACAGTTTCTATGTTGAGGACGGTAGCTATTTTAGGATCCGAAACATTCAAGTTGGATATAATTTGCCATCAATAATTGCACAATCTCTATCTGTTAAAAAACTGAGAATTTATCTAAGCGCACAAAATCCTTGGACTAGTTTTAAATATAATGGATTCTCTCCAGAGATCATGAATCAGGACAGAGTACAAATGGGTATTGATCAAAATATCTATCCAATTTCAGCAATTTATACAATGGGTATGAACTTAACATTTTAATTAGAAAAATCATGAAAAAAATATTTTTAACACTCTCCATATTTTCTGTAATTGCAAGTTGTAGTGATGAGTTTGTGGATATAAAACCAGAGGGAGTAGTAGTAGCTGAAGACTTTTATAAAACTGAAGCTGATGCTATGAAAGCGACTAATGCTGTATATAGTTTCTTGAGAAGTTGGGAGAATTCTGGATTTCCTGCTCAATATGTATTCGGGGTGACAGGTGATGATGTAGAAAAGGGATCCAATCCTGGTGATGCATCTTTTATCAATGCTTATGACAATTTTACTTTTACAATTAGTGACGACGGAATAAATGGTTACTGGACTGGTCAATGGCAGGCGGTACAGAGAGCTAATCAGGTGATCACGAATGTGCCAAACATTGATATGGATACAGCACTTAAAAACAGACTGGTTGCAGAAGCCAAAATGTTACGCGCCTATTTCTATTTTAATTTAGTAAGAATTTATGGCGGCGTTCCTATTTTTGATGGTTTGCAGACCGATTATATCAATAAACCAAGAAATACCGCTGCAGAGGTCTATGCATTTATTGTGAAGGATTTGACAGAATCCTCAGCTGTTTTGCCTCAAACTTATCCTGCAGGTCAGGAAGGTCGGGTGACGAAAGGTGGCGCTTTAGGATTGCTTTCAAAAGTTTATCTCTACATGAAGGATTATCAAAAAGCTTATGATACTTCCAATTTAGTTATTAATATGGGTTATAAACTTGATCCAGATTTCAACCATTTATTCAGACCAGCAGGAGAGTTTGGAACTGAATCAGTTTTTGAGGTAAACTGCGGATGTTCTCCAGAGTTCGGTGGTAGCCAATATGCAGAGGTTCAAGGTGTCAGAAATCAGTTTGGTTGGGGGTTCTTTACTCCAACACAAGAGTTAGAAAATGCTTTTGAAGCTGGCGATATAAGAAAACAATTTACTATTTTGAGAGAAGGTGAAACTACTCCAGAAGGTGATCTTATAAAAAAAGGTGATCCTCAAGCAGGCAACACTTGGAATTATAAAGCCTATGTTCCTTCAACACTCAATAATAATGCTTGTGGTTACGGATCGATCCAAAATATAAGAATACTGAGATTTGCAGATATTCTTTTAATCAATGCAGAAGCAGCCAATGAACTGGGGAATACAGCTGTTGCGATTGCAAATATTAATTTAGTCAGAAATAGAGCAAAACTATCTAATACTACTGCTTCGGGTCAGGCTGCACTTAGATTAGCTATTTGGCAAGAAAGAAGAGTTGAATTAGCAATGGAGAATGATAGATTTCCGGATCTCGTAAGAACTGGTCAGGCTGAAAAATATCTTGGTCCGAAAGGTTTTCAAAAAGGGAAAAATGAATTATTTCCAATACCTTTGAGAGCAATTACAGACAGTAAGGGTATCTTGACACAAAATCCTGGTTATAACTAGTCGTTTTTATAACTCGGAAATATAAAGAGGAGAATTTTTATTCTCCTCTTTTTTTTATACTTTTATAAGTTAAATCAAATTTTTTCATGAAAACCCTGCTCACCATATCTATTGTTTCACTCGTAGCACTGGCAGCCTGCAATTTGCGCAAGGCACCCGCTCCAAAATCAGTGGCTGAGTCATCCATTGTGAAAATGACTGACAATCAACTGATGGACAAAGTCCAGAGCGATGCCCTCAAATATTTCTGGGATTTTGCCGAGCCCAATTCCTTGCTGGCAAGAGAACGCTATCACGAGGATAATATTTATCCCGATAATGATAAGCATGTCGTTACCACCGGAGGCTCCGGTTTCGGATTGATGACTATTCTCGTGGGTGTCGACAGGAAATTTATACCACGAAAAGATGCTGTAAAGCGGCTAACACATATTGCCGATTTTCTTGCAAAAGCAGACCGCTTCCACGGCGCCTGGCCGCATTGGATGAATGGCGAAACGGGAAAGGTAGTGCCTTTCGGGAAAAAAGACAACGGCGGCGATTTGGTGGAGACCGCTTTCCTGGTTCAGGGCATAATATGTGTCCGGGAATACTTCAAGAATGGCAATGAAGAAGAAAAAGCATTGGCAGCAAAAATGGATCAACTTTGGAAAGGCGTGGAGTGGAACTGGTACACAAAGGGCGGACAAAAAGTTCTTTACTGGCATTGGTCGCCATCTTACGCTTGGGAAATGAACTTTCCTCTGGAAGGTTATAATGAATGTCTGATTACTTATGTCCTCGCAGCATCTTCCCCAGATTATTCCATCGATTATGATACCTACAACAAAGGTTGGACCCGCAACGGAACTTACACCACAGACCGCACCAAATATGGATTGCCATTGTACGTCAAGCATAATTATGCCGAGGAATATGGCGGACCGTTGTTCTGGTCTCAGTATTCTTACCTCGGCCTAGATCCGCGTGGACTCTCTGACAAGTACGTCAAGAGCTACTGGGATCTGAACAGAAACCAGGTTCTGATTGACTACAAATATTGCTTAGAAAATCCACTGAAATTCAAAGGTTATTCTGAAAAATATTGGGGACTTACGGCCGGATACACAAGAAACAAAGACAGCTCAGTCGGTTATGCAGCCCATCAGCCTATGAAAGAAGATTTTGGAGTCATTACGCCGACTGCTGCACTAAGCTCTATGCCTTACACCCCAAAAGAATCAATGGAATTTCTCAGATTTCTTTACACAGAAAAGCCTCAGTTTATAGGTCAGGCCGGACCTTACGATGCCACTTCCATCAATTATAACGACTGGTTTACGCCAAGATATCTGGCCATTGACCAGGGAACTATTGCGCCGATGATAGAGAACTACCGCTCAGGTTTGCTATGGAATCTTTTCATGAACGCACCGGAAATCCGGACAGGTCTGGAAAAAATAGGATTCCGATCTCAGAAGCACGGCATAAAATAATAAAAATTCATATCTTTAGCGGATGATTGTTATTGTCTCAAAGTGATTTAATAATCTGGATTAGGAGCCGGGAACCTGCTGTCCACTATATCTTTTTTGTCATGGCGTAAGGCATGATCAAAAATATAGAAACAACTGGCGCCACGGCAAAAAAGGATGCCGTTCCCATCAGGGCTAGGGATGTCAGATCAGAATAGCACTGGCTCAGAAAAAGAATTGTCAAAAACATCAGAACATGAACTTAAAAATAAAACTGCTGCCTTTTCTCATCTTAGGAATTTCCGCCTTTGTACGCGCTCAGGAAATCAAAGCAGAATTTAATAAAGAAGTCAAACTACAAAAAAAGCTGGCTTACCTTCTCGATATGCCCAAAGATGCAAAATCAAAGTTACCGCTCATCATATTTCTTCACGGCTCCGGGGAACGCGGCAACGATTTGGAAAAAGTAAAACTGAACGGCGTTCTTCAGCATAAAGATTTGATGAAAGAACCGGTTGCGATTTTAGCACCGCAATGTCCTGCCAATACCTGGTGGGATACGGATGCTGTTTATTTTCTGATTAAAGAAATTTCAGAAAAATATAAAATTGATAAAGAAAGAATATATCTCACCGGATTATCTATGGGAGGTTGGGGAACGCTAAAATTAGCTGGAGAACATCCGGAAATGTTTGCCGCAGTAGCAGCCGTTTGTGCGCCTACGGACAGGGTAATGCAGGCCAATATCCAGCATTACAAAGACTTAAACATCAAACTTTTCCACGGCGGAATGGACGATGTGGTTCTTCCGGAGAACGCCTTCAATTTCTACCAAAAGTTACATCCTGTCAATCCTAAGGCAGAATTGACCATTTTCCCAAACGATAATCACAACTCCTGGGACTCGACCTATTCTGACCCGAAGTTATATGAATGGATGCTTTCTCAAAAAATAAAACCTTAAAAAAATTAAAAATAATATATGAAAAAGTTTGTAATCCTGGCTGCTATGGCGCTGTCACCATTTTTCCTGGCGCAGGATCTCGTTACCAAACCGGTTCAGTCTTTTCAGTCGGAAAAATATCAGACGAAGAAAAAGGCATTTATAGATAATCTGATTTCCAAAATGACTTTGGACGAGAAGATTGGTCAGCTTAACTTACCGTCTTCCGGCGATTTTACCACAGGTCAGGCTCAGAGTTCTGATATTGGTAAAAAAGTGGAGCAAGGTCTTGTGGGCGGATTGTTCAACATCAAGGGCGTAGATAAAATCCGCGATGTGCAGAAAGTAGCGGTAGAGAAAAGCCGTCTGAAGATTCCGATGATTTTCGGGATGGACGTCATCCACGGCTACGAAACCACTTTCCCGATTCCACTCGGATTGGCCTCTTCCTGGGATATGAATCTTATTCAGCGCTCAGCGCAGATTGCCGCTCAGGAGTCCACCGCAGATGGTATCAACTGGACCTTCTCACCTATGACGGATATCTCCAGAGATCCTAGATGGGGACGTGTTTCCGAAGGTTCCGGCGAAGATCCGTATCTGGGTAGCGAGATTGCCAAAGCAATGGTTTTCGGCTACCAGGGCGACGATCTTTCGAAGAATAATACCATGCTCGCATGTCTCAAACATTTTGCACTGTACGGTGCTCCGGAAGCGGGCCGTGATTACAATACTGTGGACATGAGCCATATTTCGATGTACAACAATTATTTCCCGCCATACAAAGCGGCTGTAGAAGCAGGTGTTGGCTCTGTAATGGCCTCATTCAACGAGGTTGATGGCGTTCCAGCAACAGGAAACAAATGGCTGATGACGGACGTCCTGAGAGACCAATGGAAATTCAAAGGTTTTGTAGTGACGGATTATACCGGAATCAATGAAATGGTGGACCACGGTATGGGAGATTTGCAACAGGTTTCAGCATTGGCTATGAATGCTGGTATCGATATGGATATGGTAGGCGAGGGTTTCCTGAAAACTCTGAAAAAGTCAGTTGAAGAAGGCAAGGTGAAGGAACAGACCGTAACCGAAGCGGCGAGAAGAATTCTTGAAGCTAAGTACGATCTTGGTCTTTTTGACGATCCGTATAAATACAACGATTCTAAAAGAGCACAGAAAGAAGTCTTCAGCCCGAAACATTTGGAAGCGGCAAGAACCATTTCTGCCAACTCTATGGTTCTCATGAAAAACGATAAGCAAATCCTCCCACTGAAAAAGTCGGGAACAGTTGCGGTCATTGGACCATTGGCAGACAATGCGCTGAACATGACAGGAACGTGGAGTGTGGCAGCAAAACATGCCAATTCTATTTCGTTATTGCGAGGCCTTAAAGAAACCGTAGGTAAGGATGTTAATTTTGTCTTCGCCAAAGGAAGCAACATTTATGCATCTGAGGTGATGGAGGAAAGAGCAGCAATGTTCGGAAAAAATACAGACCGGGATAGCCGTCCTGCTGAACAGATCAGAAAAGAAGCGGTCGATATTGCAAATAAAGCAGATGTTATTCTTCTGGCAATCGGAGAAAGTGCAGAAATGAGTGGTGAGTCCAGCTCCAGAACCGATGTCGGAATTCCTGAAACTCAGAAAGAACTTTTGAGAGAACTGAAAAAAACCGGCAAGCCTATCGTTGTAGTACTTTTTACGGGTCGCCCGCTGGTGCTTACGGAAGAGTCGGAATTGGCAGATGCCATGCTGAACGTATGGTTCCCTGGAAGTATGGCAGGATATGCTATTTCTGATGTGCTGTATGGCAAAGTAAATCCTTCAGCTAAATTGCCGATGACCTTTCCGAGGAGTATCGGTCAGGTACCGATCTATTATAATGCTAAGAACACAGGTCGACCACTGAGCGCAGAAAATACTGAAAAATGCAATTTCGAGAAGTTCCGTTCCAATTACCTGGATGAGTGCAATACGCCGCTTTTTCCATTCGGGTACGGATTAAGTTACTCATCTTTTGGCTACTCGGATATTTCGGTGAGCAATGCGAAACCTACGGGTAATACAGCAATTGAAGCAACCGTAACATTGACCAACAACGGTAAATATGATGGTGCCGAAGTGGTCCAGCTCTACATCAGGGATTTAGTGGGAAGCATCACCAGACCCGTAAAGGAGCTGAAAGGCTTCCAGAAAGTCTATTTAAAAGCTGGTGAAAGCAAGAAAGTTACCTTTAAGATTTCTCCGGACGATTTGAAGTTTTACAACGGTCAGCTGAAGTACGACTGGGAACCGGGTGATTTTGATATCATGATCGGAACCAGTTCAAGTGAAGTGAAAACTACCAGAATCAACTGGACTAAGTAACACTCTAATAATTATTTAAAAAGCCTTTCTAAGTAACTTCGAAAGGCTTTTTTCTTTGGGGGTCAAGGTGCTTAATCTGCAAATATTAAGTAAGCAAACTTTTGAGAATTGAATATTTCAAAAGACTTCGATGTTATAATTTTTAGCTTAATTTTTAATGATTTTCTGAGATACAAATCGTACATCATCTTTCTTCAAAACCAGTATATAATCTCCAGAAGTTAGTCCGGAAATATCTACACGTTTGTCATTTTCTGAAACCTGGGTTTCTAAAATGACTCTGCCTGCCTGATCCAGAATCTCTGCAGTCACGTTTTTTTCTTTGAGATTACTGATATAGACAAAATCATGAGCAGGTACCGGAGAAATCAGCAGAGCACTGCGATCCATATCAGTAACAGCAAGATTGTCCGTCGTCACTTTATAAATTCTGCCATTGGAAGCGGCTACATAGAGCTGTTTTTGATTATCTTCACCAAACGTGGTGAAATTATTTCCAGCAGAAGGCGTGCTCCAGGTTATTGTATTGTTATTGCTCAACAAACCAATCTGGCCCGTACAGTAATCTGCAAAAACATACTTTCCAACCAGGTCTGCGTACATACTTCCTCGGTAAACGTACCCGCCGGTGATGGAACATTTGCCGGCCGAATGGTCATATTGAGCCACCGGAAACGTCATCGTGCTGGCATTGGCACAGCCCGATGTATTATAAGTATTATTACCTTCGTAGCATCGCCAGCCGTAATTAATGCCCGATGAAGCTGCAGAAACAGTATTAATCTCTTCAAGAACTTCTTGCCCCACATCTGCAACCCAAACCTGATTAGTCAATCTGTCAAAGGAAAATTTCCAGGCATTGCGCAGTCCGTAAGCCCAGATTTCATCGGCACCTTCACTGCCCACAAAAGGATTGTCTGCCGGAATATTATACGCATTATCAGAGTTGACATCAATTCTCAGGAGTTTTCCGAGAAGTGAGTTTCTATTCTGAGCATTGTTGTTCGGGTCACCACCGTTGCCACCATCGCCCGTTGAGATCCAGAGGTAACCATCGGGACCAAAGTGAAGACTTCCGCCGTTATGATTGGTAAATGGTTTAGGAATGGTCATCAGGATTTTTTCTGAGGAAGCGTCAGCTGTATCGGGATCGGAGGCATTGGCTGTAAATCTGGACACAGTGAGTGCGCCCTGGAGATTATTGTAGAAGACAAAAAAATAGCGGTTAGACGTAAACTGGGGATGAAACGCCATTCCCAACAGTCCACGCTCACCACCGAATGTAATTTTTCCGGAAATATTGATGAAGTTACCTGCAGCTACTGTACCGTCCGCATTCACGATTTTCACGGTTCCCGATTGCTGCACTACAAAGAGTCTGTTATCCTGATTAGGCGATGTTACGATTTCTACAGGATTAGAGAGTCCTGTTGCAAAGCTTTCCAATCCGATGTTCTGAGCGGCAGAAAGACCGGCAAGTACAGTGCTGATACAAAGTATAATTTTTTTCATAACATTGATTTTAAGGTGATAAGAAAATTTAACCAAATAATATGCCTTTTGCAATCACGACGATTTATGACGCTGTTTTCGATAATTATTTAATGATATTTTTTTAATTCTTTAAAGAAATTTAGAGCTTCATGATTCATATTCATATTTCTCATTCTCAAATTCTTATTTAAGCCAGAAATCATTATATTTGCCGACTAAAATTATATATATCGTAAGAAAATGCAAGGAAAAGGACTCGTTACACTAGTTGCCATCGTTCTTGGACTGATTTGTCTCAATGAGCTTTTGCCTTCTTTCTATGCCAATAAGATAGAAAAGGAAGCTAGAGCTATTGCAGGTAATAATCAGGTGAAATACCAAGCCGAACTCGACAGGCTTTCTAAAGACACGCTTAATCTCGGTTTTACCAAATTGGATTATACGTCTGCTAAACAAAAAGAAATGAAGCTCGGGTTGGACCTTAAAGGTGGTATCAACGTATTATTGGAAATCAATCAGAGAGATTTGGTGAATGATTTGAGCAATTATTCTACCAACCCTGTTTTGATTGAAGCGCTTAACAGAACAGACCAGGCTCAGAAAAGCTCAAGCAAGCAGTATATTGAGGATTTCTTTACCCAGTTTGAAGCGGTAAACAAAGAAAAAGGTACGAACCTTAAGCTTGCAGATCCTGAAATTTTCGGGAATACCAATCTTACAGAGATCAAATTCAATACACCGGACGATCAGGTCAAAAATATTGTCAGAAGAAAAATCGAAGCATCAGTAGGTACGGCTTATGAAGTGCTTAGAACCCGTATCGATAAGATGGGCGTTACGCAGCCCAACGTACAGCGTGTTCCTGGTACAGGAAGAATCCTGGTAGAGATGCCTGGTATCAAAGATATCGACAGGGTGAAGAAAATGTTGGCGACATCTGCCAAACTTCAATTCTGGGAAGTGCAGATGGCTCCGGAAGTTTACCCTTATTTTTCTGAACTGGATCAGTTGATTAAAGTTAAAGGGGATTCCATCGGTGTAGCAAAAAATACCAATCTGATTGCCATGCTTCAGTCTGGTCCTGCAGCGGGAAGCGGTATCGCCAATGTTAAACTGGCAGACACGGCAGTGGTAAACAAGGTTCTGAACAGCGCCTTGGCCATCAAAAACAGACCGGTCAATCTAAAGTATACCCAATTCATGTGGGGTTACAAACCGGAAACTAATACATCTAACAGCCTTGTATTGTATGCCATCCGTGGCAATATCAACCAGAAAGCGCCGGTAGATGGTGCAGTAGAATCTGCCAATATCAGCTATGACCAGTTGGGAAGAATTGTGGTAGATATGCAGATGGATTCCAATGGTGCCCGCGACTGGAAAGCCATGACGGAGAAAAATAAAGGTAAAGTTGTTGCCGTAACACTAGACAACAGAGTGTATACAGCGCCTATGGTGAATGAAGTGATTCCAAACGGAAGAACGCAGATCTCCGGAAACTTTACGCAGGAGGAAGCTAAAGATCTGGTGGATGTATTAGGTGCAGGAAAATTGCCTGCCGGAGCCAAGATCGTTCAGGCAGATGTGGTAGGACCTTCACTGGGAGCTGAGTCTATCCAGGATGGTGTAACGTCTTTCCTTATTGCATTTGCAGTTATCATTATCTATATCATTTTCTACTACGGTGGAGCAGGGGTTTATGCCGTCATTGCGATGATCATCAACTTGTTCTATATCTTCGGGATCATGGACTCTATTGACGCTACATTAACATTGCCAGGTATTGCCGGTATCGTGCTGTCAATGGCACTGGCCGTGGATGCGAACGTGATCATTTACGAAAGGACCAAGGAAGAGCTTTTCCGTGGCAAAGGAATTCTGGAAGCTTACAAAGACGGTTTCAAGCATGCTATTTCTGCGATCATCGATGGTCACTTAACGACGTTGATTACCGCAATTATACTATATGTATTCGGGACAGGACCGATCAAAGGTTTTGCCGTGACATTGATCATCGGTTTGATTATGACCTTGTTCACATCCGTACTGCTTTCGAGAGTAATGATCTTCAACAGACTGAATAAAGGTAAATCGCTTTCTGTTTGGACTGCACCAACTAAAAATCTTTTCAGAAATACATGGATCGATTTCATCGGGAAAAGAAAATGGTCTTATATTGTTTCTGCCATCCTGATGGTGATTTCTATTGCATCCATCGCTATCAACGGTTTCAAATATGGTATCGACTTTACGGGTGGACGAAACTATGTCGTAAGATTCGACAAATCTGTGGACGCCAATGTCGTAGAAGAAAGAATCGCCAAACTCATGAAAACTACAGATGGGAAAAACGAATCTGTGGAAGTGAAAACGTTTGGTAACGCTTCTCAACTGAAAATCACCACAGATTATCTGATCGATGATGAATCTCTTGCAGCAGACCAGACCGTTGAACAGAAAATCTACGAAGGTGTGAAACAGGATCTTCCGGCTAATATGTCTTTGTCAGAGTTCAAATCTGCTGAGAAAGATCATGCAGGAATTGTGTCATCTACCAAAGTAGGACCTACTGTGGCAGATGATATCACCACGCACGGTATCCTTGCTGTCGTTGTTTCCCTGGTCGGAATCTTCATCTACATCCTGGTAAGGTTTGACAAGTGGCAGTTCTCTCTCGGGGCAGTTGCTGGTCTCTTCCACGATACAGTGGTCATTCTTGGGGTTTATTCATTATTCTACAAAGTGATGCCGTTTAATATGGAGATCAACCAGGATTTCATTGCAGCGATTCTGACGGTGATTGGTTATTCCATCAATGATACCGTGATTATCTTCGACAGAATCAGGGAATATCTGCGTGAGAAGAAAGCCCTGACTTTGGCCGGATTGTTCGATGATTCCATCTCCAGCACCATTGGTAGAACCTTCAACACGTCATTCACTACGATCCTGGTGATTCTTGCGATCTTCATATTCGGAGGCGATAATCTGAGAGGATTCATGTTCTGTCTATTGATCGGTATCGGATTCGGTACGTACTCATCCATCTTCATTGCATCGGCTACGGCCTATGACTTCCTGAGAGGAAGAAAAAAAGAGGAAAAAGTTACCGGAAAATCTTCTATCGACGCAGAAATTGTGAAGTAAGTATTTCGATTATATA
Organism: uncultured Chryseobacterium sp.; assembly: GCA_913778505.1. Lineage (GTDB taxonomy): Bacteria > Bacteroidota > Bacteroidia > Flavobacteriales > Weeksellaceae > Epilithonimonas. The sequence continues at coordinate 47,331 of CAJYWD010000011.1, read as the reverse complement.
ATGAAAGCTCTCAAGTGATTGAGGGCTTTTTTTTGTGGTTAAATTAAGCCGCAGAGCCGTGATCTGTAAACAAAAAAAATCCTGCAGAGCTTAGTCTGCAGGAAGGATGAATTGATAATTAAATAAAAAAACACAAAATGATGAAAGCTCAATTCATAAATTTTAAATCACTGGCGGCGGCGTCTCCTCCGGCAGGCCGCTTGGCGTATCATAGATCACGTAATCATTGTACTTCGCTTCGTCGGTTTCTAAGAAGATGTCCTGTCCGATCCCCGCGTATTTCGTGATCAATCTGTACAGGGCATTCAGCACTTCTATGCGGTCTTCCGTGGCCACATCCCGGTCCGATATGCCTTTGGCCTGGGCATCCAGTGCCAGATCCAGCGTGTCGCGCTGTGCTATCAGGGTATCGATTTTATCGGCTGTCAGACCTTCACTTGCAAGGTTTTTCAGATATTTCTCCGCCGTTGCAGACATAATCCTTGCGTTGCGGACCAGCTCTGCATCGGGCTGACGGCTTACATCAGAAGCGCCGAATTCCCTGTGCTTGGCACTGCCGAAGCCGAAGGCATTCTCTGCCATGTTCAGGATGGTGCGCATGCTTTTTTCCAATGCACTCCGGGCGCGGTCTTTTTGCTCGGTGAGTTCTACCTTGATCGCCTCCAGCTGTTCATCAGAGGGAAAGGCTTCCACGGCGTTGCGTGCATCAATCAATTCGGCTTTCTTTTCTGGAGTGTAGCCCCGGTCTGCGAATTCTGCAATATCACGGTCAAGAAGGTTGATAAATTCATCCGCTTTTTGTTTCAAGACGGCGTCGGTGAGATGGAACTCCCGAATAACAGGATTTTTTTTCATCGCAATTGTGTTTGAAGTTGATGATTCTAAATTATAATTTTTTTATCATCAAACCAATCATTTTTTTTAAAAAATGAAAAAATGATTGTATTTATCTGAAATTCAGTGAATTTACTTCATCGTAATGCTTCAATGGCTCATCGTAATGCTTCAACGCCTCATTGTAATGAATCAACGTCTCATCGTAGTGAATCATTAATCCATCGTAACCAATCAAAGCCTTATCGTAATGAATCAAAGTGTTATCGTAATGAATCGAGGGTTCATCGAAATGGATCATCGATGTTTTGTAATGCATCAGCGGCACTTCGTAATATGTTCTGATCTCTTTGAATGAATTATCGGAAGGTCGCTCCTACGGAGCTTTGCGCAGATAGAGCGGTTTATCTATTAACAGAAAACTCCTATCGGAGCATTCATTCTGCCCATTTTTAATTCTAGTATGATATTTCAATTTTGTCGAAAGGTCGCTCCTACGGAGCTTTGCGCAGCCAGAGCGGTTTATCTATTAACAGAAAACTCCTATCGGAGCATTCATTCTGCCACTTTTTGGATGCTATCATATTAATTCTTGTTGAAAGGTCGCATCTACGGAGCTTATGCTATCACATTGATTATCCTATTGACAGGAACTCCTGACGGAGTAGTTATTCGGCCAAATTTTCAGTGCTATCATTATATTTTAATCTTGTCAGAAAATCGTTCGTGTTACAATGAAAAAATGCTTGATGACGGTGCATTGATCCCATCGGGATCTACTGTTAATAGCAAAGATGCAACGCGCCCAAGCAAAGCTCCGTAGGAGCGACCTATCAAACTTTTGATTTAAAAACAATTATTTATTTGAGAAGGAAACCGTCAAACGTATTTGAATAAAATCCGGCCTCTCTTTTTTAGAATGAGCCGAGAACATAATTTAATTTAAAGTATGGAATACCCATTGTAGAAGTACCGGAGTCTACAAATGCAGATGGATTGTCTACCACATATAGACCAGCGCCAATCTGTAGATTTTTATATTGATACCCAACACCTATTTTATAAGCATTGAAGTTAAACCAATTTGTGGTGAGCACGCCAAATGTGCTTCCATCATCAAGAGTTTGTTTATAATTTGTTGTATAACTTGTATTTCTGTTCATTAGATTGAAGCCAATATTTGCAAACAGTTTATCACCATTTTTCAGAGGTATGTAATGCTTCACCTGCAATTCTGTATCATATATTAGTCCGGAAACAGGTCTGGTGATAGTTAAGTTGGGGTCATCATATCTTGCGGGATAGTAGATCTCGTCATATCGGAAAGATTGTACGATACCAAAGCTAGTCTTGCTCAGGAAAAACCATTCGAGACCTATGTTGACAGACAGGCCAGACAATTGTAAATCTCTGTTATAATTAATAGGAGAAGAGCTACTGAATGCACCGTCATACGTGCTCTTAAAATTAAAAGGTGTTATTCTGTATTCTGCCCCTGCAGATAACTGAAATTTCCTGTTTCGCTCTTGTTGAGCGAAACAGAAAATTGAACTAGTGATTGATAATATCACTATAATCTTTTTCATAGAAATTTATTATTTAAAAAGTGTGTTAAATCTAATTCCTGCATTGTCATTATAAGGTGTGATTTTAACGTCATGATAATTGCTGTGATAGTATTCCATATCAGAAGAGCCAAAAGTAATTTTCTGTGTTTGACCATTAGGTAACGTGAATTTTATTTCTCTTTTTGTAACAGGCCAAGAGTCAGCTTCATATATAACATAAGGAAATCGTGAATTGTTGTAAACAGATGCTGTTACATCTATATCAGCAACAAGTGGCAAATATTCCAGATTTACAGTTGTTTGATCTTTTATTTCCTTTCTAGAGAACTGTCTGAAAATATATTCGTTTTCACCAAAAGTATTACTATTGATGAGATTAATTTTATTGAGTGTCCCATTCTCATACTTGTACATTTGAATAGCTATGTCAGACTTACCGGCTACCCAAGATTCCTTATGTTGTTTAATAACAGTATTGCCTAATCTAAAAGATTTCTTATTTGTTGTTGCAGGACCTTGAGGTGAGGTAATTATTTGAACATCTTGAATACCTATGACAGCGACATTTTTACCTTGTGTTCCTAACTCTTCTGCCATTTGCTCATTTATTAGTTGTTCGTATGATACATAATTTCCATCTTCGTTCAGAATATATCCCTCAAAATATTGTTGCTCTGATTTTTCTTCACCTTCAAAAATAAAAATATCATTATTCGCAGCTTTATTAGAGGTGCCTTTTCTAAATGTTTCCAACTTTTCTGCAAATGGAATATAAATTGAGATTTCATAATCTCTACCATCAATTCCTTTAAATGCATTATTTAATTGATTGATAGTTTTTGACAAATCAGTTGTGATATTTTGCTTCCTTGATTTGGCAAGTGTTACAACATCTTTTAAAAGAAATGTTTTTTCTTGTTGACCTTTTGCTTCAGATTGTATGGATAGTTGAACTAGATCATCCGTTGAGATGCCTAATTCTCTAATTACTTTTCCTGCTTTTTGTAAATAGTATTTCTTATATTGGAGTTGTTTTGCCAAAGGCGCATTGATTACATCACTTTTACTTAAGACAGATTGATTCTCTGCATTGTTTGCAAAATCACTATTTCGGTCTTCAGCACTACAAGACGTTAGCGTAGAACCAATCACGAGCCCGAGAGCTAAAATCGAATAAATTGTTTTTCTCATTGTTTTAAAAATTTGTTTAAAAATTATTATAGTATTACTATATCTACTTTTTTGCGTTACCAACTACAATCTAGCTGATGACAAATCAATTTCTTTTTCTCCAGCCGTGTCCTCTTATTGGAGGATCTTTTGGAGGGTTTTGTTCAATTGAATTAGTATCTTTCTTAAATTTTGATGATTTTCCCTGTTTATTTTCGAAAGATTTTACAGAAAAATGTTCTTCTGACTCTCTACAAGAGATTTGACATAAGCTGGCTAGAATTAATAAAATAGTGATAGTTATAGGTTTCATTTGATAAGTGTTTTTACAGTAATTTCTGGCCAGAAATGTTGCATTTTGATCTGACAAATGTAGAATGATGCTACAGTAACCGCAAAAAGTAGTGGGGCGGATTTATAAATCTTAACGTAAAAATTTATAAATCTTTACACTGTCTCATTGTAAGTGTCTTATGGTTAGAGCTTTGTTACTCTATAATTAATAGGAATTTATTTTTAAAAGTGAGTTTGTTATTGCCAGTTTTTCTATATTTTTGGCAGATTATTTTTTATCGGAACACACAAATGAGCAAGAAATTTTTTGGAGTTTTCTCTATTTTCTTATTTTCAATTTTACACGCACAAGACGTCTATTCCGAATTGCGAAAAAAGTACTGGCAATACGAAGGAAATGATCCACAAGCTTTTAACTACCTAAACTTAGCTATATCTACTGCTAAGGGTGAAAAGAATTATGCGGAGCTTTTCCAAGCTTATGATGATGCTACTCACTTTTCTTCTGATAAAAAACTTTTGTATGCAGACAGTGCTATGGCTGCCGCGCGGATGTCAAAGGATGAAGATTTGTTGGGATACTCTATTCTAGGAAAAGGAACTATTTATTATGGTAGTAGAAAATTTCAACTTGCTTTAGATCAGTATCTTACAGCATATCACTATACAAAGAAAGCAAAAGACCCTTTTATTAAATTTGAAAATCTCTACCATATTGGTGTGGTCAAAAGTTATTTGGGTTATTATCAGGAAGCATTGCCTATTTTCAAAGAATGTTACAATTATTTCGAACCAAATACAAGAGCCAAAATACATCCTAATCTCATTAAGAATAATACAAAAGGATATCTCAACACAATACATCAGATGATTGTTTGCTATCAAGCTGTTGGAAAATACAAAGAAGCAGACAGATTAATAAATGAAGGTTTTATGAAGACCCCAAAAGACCAGTTTTATTACCTTGAGAAGACTTATTTTGAAAAATCAGAAGGCGTTTCGCATTTTCACCAGAAAAGATATAAAGATGCTATCACAAATTTTCAAAACTCTCTTGTTGGTCTAAAAAAAATAAACGACTTTACTTGGGTATCTGTAGCTTATTTTTACAAAGGACAATGCTACCAAAATTTAGGTAAAGTTGGCTTGGCACTGGAAAATTATAAAAAAGTAGATTCTATTTTCAATAAGCACCAATTCATCCTTCCAGAGATCAGGAAAAATTATGAGGAGTTAATCAATTACTATAAAAAACAAAATGATCCTAAAGAAGAATTATATTACACAAAACAACTTCTAAAAGCTGATAGGTACATCGCCAATGATTTCAAATATCTATCCACACGGATCCACAAAGATTATGGTACCAAAGTTTTACTGGAAGCAAAAACAAGTTTGGAACATAGCAATTCGTACGTGAGATTTCTGTTGGTTAGCAGCGCCATTATTATTTTTGTACTCGGCTACTTTCTCTATCAGAGGTCTAAATGCAAAATGAAAATCCAAAAAAATTATGACGAACTAATACAGAAAATGACTTCTGAACCCACTGCTGAAGAAAAAAATGAAAAAGTATCACCTAAAAGAGATTCTAAGTTAGATCCGAAATTAATTAGGGAATTGCAAAAACAATTTCTGGAATTTGAGAAAACAAAAGGATTCTTGGCAAAAGGCATCACTGCCGGAAAAATGGCGGTGCAATTCGGAACCAATACGTCATATCTATCACAGTTCATTAATGAAACAACAGGAAATAATTTCAACGCCTACATCAACCAACTAAGAATAAAATATGCTACCCAAAAAATGCTTGAAGGTAAGTGGCGAAAATATTCTGTAGAAGACATTGCAGAGTCTTCCGGCTTTAGCAATAGGCAGAGTTTTTCAAATATTTTCTATGAGCTTAACGGAATCAGACCACAAGATTTTCTAAAAAAAACGAATGAAAAAACAGCTTTGCGCATAGTTTCGCAATTCTCTGTATCTTCGCACACGACAGAAAAAGAAATAAATTACTTGTGAAACAGAATCAGAAATCAGCGGCTATTGGCTTTATATTCATCACATTGTTGATTGATATCACGGGTTGGGGCATCATTATTCCCGTGGTTCCGAAACTGATAGAGGAACTGATCCACGCGGATATCAGTGAGGCCGCTAAATATGGGGGCTGGCTGAGTTTTGCGTATGCCTTCATCCAGTTTGTGTTCTCCCCGCTGGTGGGCAACCTGAGCGACAAGTACGGCAGACGACCGATTATCCTGTTGTCCCTGTTCGGGTTTTCTGTGGATTATATTTTCCTGGCATTGTCGCCAAATATCTGGTGGCTTTTTGCAGGGCGGATTATTGCCGGTATTACGGGAGCCAGCGTGACCACGGCCAGTGCCTACATTGCGGATATCTCTACGGACAGTGACCGCGCAAAGAATTTTGGACTGATAGGCGCGGCATTTGGGATCGGCTTTATCATTGGTCCTGTACTGGGCGGTGTGCTTGGTCATTATGGCTCAAGGGTGCCGTTTTATGCCGCGGCTGCGCTGTGTATGATCAACTTTATTTATGGTTATTTTATCTTGCCGGAAAGCCTGCCGAAAGAAAACCGCCGCAACCTGGACTGGAAACGCGCCAATCCTGTCGGATCCTTCAAATTCCTGAAAAAACATCCCGAAATTTCTGCCCTCACTACGGCCTTGATCCTGATTTACATTGGTGGACACGCCGTGCAGAGCAACTGGAGTTTCTATACCATGTACCGCTTCAGCTGGGACGAGAGGATGGTGGGAATCTCGCTGGGCGTCGTAGGTCTGATGGTGGGTCTGGTGCAGGGTGTGCTGATCCGCTGGATCAATCCGAAACTAGGTGATGAGAAAAGTGTCCTTTACGGTTTGCTTTTATATGCTATCGGGATGCTGCTGTACGCATTTGCCACCGAAGGTTGGATGATGCTGGCCTTCACCATTCCTTACTGTTTGGGCGGGATCTGTGGCCCTGCGCTGCAGTCCATCATTACCAGAAATATTCCGTCTAACGAGCAGGGCGAGCTGCAGGGCGCACTGACGAGTCTGATGAGCGCTACCTCCATCATTGGGCCGCCGATGATGACGCAGCTGTTCTACTATTTTACCCATAAGGATGCGCCGTTCCTCTTTCCGGGTGCCCCGTTTTTTCTGGCATTTCTACTGTTTGCGGTGAGTATTTATTTTGTTTACATTAGTTTTAAAGCAAAGAAGTCGTGAGGATTAATAATCAAGATTCTTTCTTTTGTGATAAAATTATGATATAGAGGTGTGCATTAGAAACATAATCTTTCTTAATTTTGTTGCATGGAATTGAGTCTAGGAGAAATGCTGGTGATTGCACTGGCGATTGTCGTATTGTTCGGTCCGGATAAACTGCCGGAGATTGCCCGCGGCCTGGGCCAGGGTGTGCGCAAGATGCGTGGCGCCGTGGAAGACATCAAAACCGAAATTATGAAGGAAGCGGATAATCCAGTTTCCGAAATCAAACGTGAAATCGAGAAAGTGAAGCAGTCTGCGCAGGATTACAACCCGCTGGCTGAAAAGCAGAAGATCGATTATCAAAACGATACGACTCCTAAAACAGACCTTTCCGAGGATGAGTCCCACGAAGGTCCTGTGAGCAGATAGTATGAACGGACTGATAGAAAAAGACCAGGAACTGCTGCTCTTCCTCAACGGACTGGGCAGCCCTACATTCGACCCGTTTTGGCTGCTGGTCACCGGCAAATGGTTCTGGATTCCGTTCTATGTGATCCTGCTGTACCTGGTTTACAAGAGTGTTCCGCTCCGGAAACTTCTTTTTGTGTTAATTTTTATAGCAATCGGCATCACCATTTCGGATCAACTTGCGAGCGTCTTCAAGCATGGCGTAGAGCGTCTGCGGCCTTGCCAGGAACCTGCCGTAATAGAGAAAATGCGGTTTGTAATCTGTGGTGGGAAACACGGATTTTATTCTGCCCACGCTTCCAGTGCATTCTTTCTTTTCAGCTTCCTGTCTATTCTGATAGGTAAACATTACAAATACCTGACTGTTATTTTACTGGCCTGGGCTATTCTGGTTTCGTACAGCCGGATCTACATTGGGGTGCATTACCCGGGCGACGTGCTTTTTGGTGCAGCTGTCGGCTTTCTGCTGGGTGGTTTCATGGCCAATCTTGCGAAGAAGGTTTTAGCGAGAAGGTGAGAGGTAGCAGGTTCAAGGTTGTAGATTCAAGGTTTAAGGTTGGAGGTTCAAGGTTGTAGATTCAAGGTTTAAGGTTCAAGATTCAAGGTTCAAGATTCAAGGTTTAAGGTTTAAGGTTGGAGGTTCAAGGTTGGAGATTCAAGGTTCAAGGTTGGAGGTCTAAGGTTTAAGGTTTAAGGTTTAAGATTCCGTGATAAAGTTTTGGGTTGTTGCTTAAATTTTTATTTTACAGCAAGATGAAGATTTAAAACTTTACTAGTCTTGCACCAGGCACCTTGCATCCGACACCTAACACAACACCTAATACCTGACACCTAATCATTATGATACGGCTTGCCCTGCAGGATGGTGGCAGCGCGGTAAATTTGTTCCACGAAAAATAGACGGATCATCTGATGGGTGAAGGTCATTTTGGAAAGCGAGATCTTTTCATTTGACCGTAGATAGATTTCCTCCGAAAAGCCGTAGGCACCACCAATTAAAATATGGATCTTTTTAACAGAACTTCCCATCCAGAAATCAATTTTTTCTGAGAATTCTCTGCTCGTATATTGTTTTCCTTTTTCGTCCAGAAGGATGACCATGTCAGAAGCGTCTATCTGGTTCTGAAATAATTTGGCTTCTTCTTTTTTCAGCTGATCCGGGGTCATGTTTTTTGCATTTTTGACATCGGCAATTTCCACCAGTTCAAAATTCCAGTGTTTCGGGATTCTGGGGAGATAATATCTGATAAGCGATACGATTTCCTTATCATCCGTTTTCCCGATACAAACTAAATTAATACGCATTTACTATATTTGTGGGGCAAAGATAAATGAATGGCAAAAAAAGTACAGCGTTTTTTTCTCAATATCAAGAACTTTTTCGATGGCATACACATACCCGTTCTCGGGATTTCACTGTGGAAAATGTTTTCGATCTACGCGGATGCTATTTTCAAGAATCCACTGGGCCGGCAGGCTGCAAGCATCTCCTGGAGTTTCTTTCTCAGTCTTTTCCCAATGATCCTCTTCTTTTTGTCTGTGCTGCCGTTTATGCCACATTATGACAAGCTTCAATTCTATATTTTCGAGGTTCTGATGCCCAATATTCTCCCATCTCATATGCAGAGTGATGTCATTGGCTACATCCAGGCCAGCCTGATTCCCAACATGAAATCCATCAGCAATCTTACCATTCTGCTATCTTTTATTTTTGCCACCAACGGATGTTTTTCTTTGATCAATGGCTTCAACCGCAATACAGAACTCCAGCGGACTTTCGTAAAAGAATATCTGCTGGCAATGCTTATCACCATCTGCTTCCTGACCTTGGTCTGTCTTTCTATTTTTGGAATTTATTACAGCGAGGTGGTTCTGAAACTGTTTAAGCCTGCTTATGATATTGGCTGGTTTACAAAAAACCTGACGAAGATCATCGGGTTTATTTCCTTCCCCTTATTTTATTTTATCCTGCTTACGCTGTTTTACTGGGTGGGCTGTATCAAAATCACCAGAATCCGGGAAGCTTTTCCGGGTGCCATACTTACAACGGTGCTGTTTGTACTTCTGACCTATTTTTTCGCTATTTATGTGTCTAATATTGCCAGGTATAATGTGCTTTACGGATCAATTGGCTCCATCATTCTCGTGATGATTTGGGTAAACGTCAATGTTTTTCTGGTGCTGATGGGTAACGAGCTGAATCTGGCCATCAAGAAAGTGAAGCTGGAGAAACTGATCCGTGAAGAAATGACTGCAGCGCCGGTGGAAATTTAAAACTGGTCAGCCCGGAATTACCTGCTTTTTTTTGTTTTTAAAATGATAAACCCGACCGCCCCGGATAATATCGACGCAAAAAGGATGCTGATTTTGGATATACCCTGATTTTCAAAGTCTCCCGGAAATGCCAGCAGCGATACGAAAATAGACATCGTGAAACCGATTCCTGCCAGAAATCCTACGCCCATCATATCTTTCCAGCCGGAAAATGCAGGCAGTTCCGCCCATTTTAGTTTAATGGCAAGGAACGACAGCAAATTGATACCTAAAACCTTCCCAATACATAAACCTAAAATAATGCCCAAGCTCAGAGGACTTACAAAATGCTCCAGAATCTGACTCTGAATTAGAATATTGGTATTAGCGAGCGCAAAGATCGGCATAATAACAAAGCTGACAGGGATATGCAGCCGCTGTTCCAGTTTTTCCAAAGGAGATATCTCGGTGGTGGAAACATTAGTCGGAATGGTAAAGGCTAGGATTACGCCCGCAATGGTGGCGTGAATGCCGGAATGGTGCATAAAATACCACAGGAACATTCCAGGAATAAGATAAAACAGAATTCTGGTGACGCCCAATTTATTAAGAATGATAAGAAATGCCGTAATAACACCACAAACTGCCAATGATATCCAGTCTATGGAATCTGTGTAAAATAGCGCAATCACTATAATGGCACCAAGATCATCCACAATGGCTAAAGCGCTCAAAAATATTTTTAAAGAACCGGGAACACTTTTCCCCAATAGAGAAATAATGGCAAGGGAAAATGCTATGTCAGTTGCCATGGGAATGGCCCAGCCGTTCTTATAATCCGTGCTGTGATTGAAAGCCACGAATATCAGCGCCGGAACCAACATCCCGCCCAGTGCCGCAAATATGGGTAAGGAGGCTTTCTTGATGTCGGAAAGTTCACCTTCTACCAATTCCCGTTTAATTTCGAGACCTACCAGCAGAAAAAATATCGCCATCAGTCCATCATTGATCCAGACAGATAGCGCATAGTTGAGATGAAAAATTTCTGTCCCGATACTGGTATCCAGAAGCGTCTGGAAGTTTTCTCCGGCATCGCTGTTAGCAATGATGAGGGACGTTACAACACAAAGAATTAAAATAATCCCCGAAGTCTTGCTGCTGTGGAAAAATTTCTGAAAATATTGACTTAGCACCATATATGTCCGTAAAGGTACGGCTAATAAAGGAAATATAATTATACTCGTTTCACTTTGGAAACGCCGTTAATCCCTTTCAGCTGTTTGAATGTCTCTTCCAGCTGACTTCTGTTTTTAACTTCCAGATTAATATTTCCCGTAAAGATGCCGTCATTGGATGCAATACTCATGCTCTTCATGTCCATACTCATATTGTTACTGATTACGGCGGTAATGTCATTAATCATGCCCATACGATCCAGACCTTCGATCTCGATTTTAATTCTGTTCTTGAAGCTTTCGGCATTGACCCATTTTGCCTGCAGCACGCGGTAATCATAGTTGGCTCTGAGATTGATCGCATTCGGGCAGCTGTCGTTATGCACTTTGATCCCGTCGGAAATGGTAATGAATCCAAAAATTTTATCGCCGGGAATGACCGTGCAGCACTTGGCAAAAGAATAATTCATCTTCTCTTCATCCTTGCCAAAAACGATCATGTCCAGATTGGAATCCACTTTCTCCACATATTCTTCCTTGTTAGAGGATTTCCGGAAGCGGTTCAGAAGGTTGCTGAGAATGCCTTTCTTATCCGAATATCTTTTGATATCGCCGATGTCGAAAGTGCCGTTCTGGAAACCCAAAAATAAATCCTGCGAGGTCTTCAGATTCAGGAATCTTTGCAAGCCGTTGATTTCATCATCATTAAAATTCAGTTTTGCATGGCGCATTTTTCTCTGGAGAATTTCCTTGCCTTCTGCAGTGTTCTGATTTTTTTCGGAGTTGAGGATATTTTTGATCTTGGATTTTGCCTTAGAAGTGACCACAAATTCCAGCCAGTCCGACTTAGGTTTCTGGTTCTGTGAAGAAAGAATGTCGATTTGATCACCATTTTGAAGTACGTAACTGATCGGAACCAGTTTTCCGTTAATTTTTGCGCCAAGACATTTCATTCCAAGGTCTGTGTGCACGGAAAAGGCAAAATCCAGTGCTGTGGCTCCCGTCGGCAAAATTTTGATTTCTCCTTTTGGTGTAAATACGAAAACTTCCTTGGAATAGAGATTAAGTTTGATATTATCCAGAAGTTCGGAAGTGGAAAGATTCTGCTGCTGCTCCAATACATCGCGTATCTCCGATACCCAGCTTTCGAAGCGCTGTTCATCACTGTTTTTGCGGTAGCCTTCTTTATATTTGTAATGTGCGGCAACACCTTTTTCGGCGATGTCATCCATGCGTTCGGACCGGATCTGGACCTCAATCCACTTTTTGTCCGGACCCATCACGGTGAGGTGGAGACTTTCATAACCCGTAGATCTGGGCTGGGAGATCCAGTCACGCATCCGCGAAGGATTACTTTGGTAGAGATCCGTCACAATAGAATAGATTTTCCAGGCGAGGAACTTTTCGTTCCTTGGGTCGGATTTATAGATGATCCGGATGGCATAGTTATCATAGACCTCTTCGAAGGTTACATTTTGCTTCAGCATTTTGCGGTAGATGGAGCTGATGGCTTTTGCGCGGCCTTTAATGGTGAAGTTGAGATTTTCTTCCTTCAGCTGTTCAGAAACTTCTTTTTTGAATTCCTCCACGTATTTTTCCCGGCCTTCATTGGCCACTTCCAATTTGTTCAGAATTTCATTGTAGACTTCCGGATTATTGTATTTAAGGGAAAGGTCTTCCAGCTCAGATTTGATGGAATAAAGGCCGAAGCGGTGCGCCAGTGGCGCATAGATATAAGCGGTTTCAGCAGCAATTTTCTTCTGTTTTACCGGATGCATGCTTTCCAGAGTCCGCATGTTGTGGAGACGATCTGCAATTTTGATAAGAATCACACGGAAATCTTCCGAAAGCGTAAGGAGAAGTTTTCTGTAATTCTCTGATTGTACAGAGATATTCTGCTGGTTCATCACAGAAATCTTCGTGAGGCCATTCACGATGTCGGCAATATTCTTTCCAAAGATCTTTTTCAAATCTTCGTAAGTGTACTCAGAATCTTCAATCACGTCGTGCAGCAAAGCACAGGCAATACTTGTCGCACCCAGTCCGATTTCGTTTGCTACGATTTTTGCGACTTCGATGGGATGATAGATGTATGGCTCGCCGGTTTTTCTTCGCTGGTCTTTATGAGCATCCAGAGCAATATCAAACGCTTTCCGGATGAGTTTGTTCTGCTCTTCGTCAAGTGTTCGGTAAGTATTGGAAATCAGGTCTTTATAGCGTGCAAGGATTTCTTTATTTTCCTTCTCTAAATCGTATATCATCATCTACTGTTATCTCTAAACGAATATAAGAAATATAATACAGATTATCAAGCTATCTTTGTGCCATATTTTTCTAACAGATTGATTTTGAAAAAGGAAAATTATTGGCGTTGCTTCAGCTGGTTTTACAAATTTCTGATTCCTTTTTATACGGTTTTTTTGCTGTATCTGATGTTTTTTGGATTTGGAAGATCGCCGTATGATTTCAATATTGTACGATTGATTCCGATGTTCTCAACGGTCGATTTCATCAAGGAAACGATTCAGTGGAAAACAATTTTACTTAATGTTTTCGGGAATATTGTAATGTTTATTCCGTTTGGATTTCTGGGAATTGTTTTTGAGAAATTAGAAAGTTTCAAACGGTTGATTATCAATTTTTTATCAGTGATTATTATGGTAGAAGGTCTTCAATATTTCAGCAGATTGGGTGTTTTTGATATTGATGATGTGATCCTGAATACTATTGGTATGGCGATAGGTTTTTGGATTTATAACAGATTCAAAGTAGAAAAGGAAAGAATTTAGTCGCACATTTTTTATTAAATATTAAGTTCCCAAAGTATCAATAAATTGATATTTATGAAGCATTGAATTTAAGTTTTAGGTTTAATTCAATGGTTGATTCTCTGCCTCCCAAAAACTTTTAGCTTGAAAAAATCTTTGAGATCAAGAAACAGAAAAACTATTGGTAAGGATTCTTAGTGTGAATTTCCATCCATCTTGCAGGATCTTTGATATTATCCCAACCGAATTTTTTATACAGTTCATGCGCGTCGGCCGTTAAAAGAATCCATCTTCTCAAACCTTGCAGTTCCGGATGATTCACAATGGTTTCCATTAACAATTTTGATAAACCAAGACCACGAAATTCATCCAAAATAAAAACATCGCCCAGATAAGCAATCGTTGTGAAATCTGTAATCACCTTCGCAAATCCGACTTGTGTATCCCTGTAAAAAACACCAAAACAAAACGAATTGGCCACTGATTTTTCAACGATTTCTTTTGGAATTCCCTTTGCCCAATACGATTCTTCTGACAAATATTGATGGATCGTATCAATGTCCATTTTTGATTTGTCGGTAGAAATATTAAAATCTTCTTGATTGTACATTGTTATGAATTAAGTTCCTTCGCTCTGTTTTCCGCCGCCAAGATTCCTTTTTTTAAGATAGACTTCAATTGATTCTCTTCAAAAGTTTTCAGAGCAGCTTCCGTTGTTCCGCCTTTGGAAGCGACATCTTTTATCAGTTCTTCCAAAGATTTATCGGAGTTGTTGATGAGATGATAGGCGCCAAGCATCGTCTGCTTAACAAATAATTTTGAGAGATTTTCATCGATTCCCATTTCGGTTCCGGCTTTTATCATAGCATCTATGATGTAATAGAAATAAGCAGGCCCGCTTCCGGACAGGGCTGTGACGCCATCCAAAAGTTTCTCATCTTCCAGATAAACAGAACGTCCTGTTGAGTTCAATAACCGTTCAACGTTCATTAATTCTGAGAAAGAAATCCCGTTTGCAGCGGTGTAACCCGTGATTCCCATTCCGAGGAGTGTAGGAGAATTTGGCATTGCTCTTACCACAGATTTGTGGTTCAAAAGTTTTTGGATTTTCTCGATCGAGATTCCGGCCATAATAGATAATACCAAAGATTTTTCAGAAATCTTGAAACTTAGATTTTGGGAAACAAAGGCAAAATCCTGAGGTTTTACTGCTATGATTATCAAGTCTGCTTCTAAATCTCTTACTTCATCAAAAGAGGAAATCTCTGACTCTGGAAACAGGCTTCGTATTTTGTCTTTTTTGCTTTCGTTTCTTGTGATGAGATGCAGGTTATGTGGTTTTATCAATTCATATTTCAAAAAAGATCTTGAAAATGACAAACCCATATTGCCTGCGCCAAGAACTGCTATTTTCATTTTTGTGTTTTTAGTTTTTTAAATGATATTCACTTCCCGCTCCAATTCAATTCCATATTTTTCTTTTACGGAATCAATAATCATCGTCGAGAAATCAAAAATCTCTTTTCCCGTTGCATTTCCCGTCGCATTGATGATGACCAAAGCCTGCAATTGATTGGAAGCGACGTTTCCGATTTGTTTCCCTTTCCAGCCAGCTTGTTCAATGAGCCAGCCTGCGGGAACTTTCACGAAATCACCATTTGGATAACCTGGGATATTTTCGAATTGTTGTTTTAAGGCTTCAAATTGTGCTATTGGAATTGTTGGATTTTTAAAGAAACTTCCGGCATTTCCAATGACTTTCGGGTCAGGTAATTTGCTTTGTCGGATATTGATCACAGCTTTCGAAACGTCTTGAATTGTAGGATTAACGATTTCAAGGTTTTCTAATTCAGCTTCGATGGCGCCGTATTCTACATCAATTTTGTGGTTTGTTGTTGTAAGTCGAAAAGTCACTTCCAGAATCACATATTTTCCTTTCCCTTCCTGTTTGAAAATCGAATCTCTGTAACCGAATCTGCATTGTTCAAGATAGAAAGTTTCAATTTCCGATGTATCAAGATTCAGAACTTTACAACTTTCGAAAACGTCTTTGATTTCTGTTCCGTATGCACCAATATTTTGCATCGGAGAAGTTCCGACATTGCCTGGAATCAATGAGAGATTCTCCAAACCGCCATAATTTTTCTCAAGACAGTACATCACAAACTGATGCCAGTTTTCACCCGCTTTCGCAGTGACAAGAACTTCATTTTCATTGATGATTTCCTCTTTAATTCCTTTTAGACTCAATCGAATTGCTAATCCGTCAAAATCTTTGGTCAATAAAATGTTACTTCCGCCGCCCAGGAAAAGGAGTGGGAGCGTTTGAGCGTTTGAGGATTGTAGTGTTTCAATCAATTCTTCTACAGAATGGACTTCTGCAAAATATCTCGCTGAAATATCGACTCCGAAAGTATTGTAGGGTTTTAGGGAAAGGTTTTCTTGAATGAGCATTTATTTTGGAAGTAGATTTTGCAATCTGTTTTTCAGATCCTGAAGTTGTTTGTAGCCTGCTGATTTTTCCGGAACATTATAAAATTCATATTCCTTTGCCGCAGTTTTAATGCGGAAAATCTCATCCGGACCATCGTAAACGCCTCTCCTTTCTCCACTGGTGGTTTTGTCCAGTATGGCAGTATCTATTCCGGTCACCAGCTTTTGCCATTCTGCTGCCGTATTTTTCCTTTTTACCGTAGGAAATTCCCGCATTCTACCGCCCATGGCTGTAGATAAAATGGAGTCTTTTGTTGCTGTGATGGTGGTAGATCCGCCTCTTCCAAAAGTGTTGGTAATAGAAACCGATTGAATCGAAGTATTCTGAGCGGCGGTTTTGCAGTTCAATAATAACAGCGAGAAAGCCATCATCAAGAACCCGATTTTAATAATTTTCATCTGTTTTAATTTTTAATTATGCCAATGCTGCGTTGTATTTTTCTATGGCGTCTTTTAAGATTTCAACGCTTCTTTTCAAGTCATTTTGATTTAGGACGTATGCAATTCTTACCTGTTTTTTACCTAATTCCGGATTGCTGTAAAATCCGCCCATTGGCGCTACCATTACCGTTTCGTTGTTATTGGAATAGCTTTCCAGAAGCCACTGTGCAAACTTTTCCGTGTCATCCACCGGCAGTTCTACACCGCAATAAAAGGCACCTTTGGGTTTAGGACAGATGACGCCAGGAATGTCATTCAATAAGCTTACCAAAAGATCTCTTCTTTCCGTATATTCTTCTCTCACTTTGGCGATATACTCCGCATCATTCCTGTGAGCAGCTGTTGCAGCGATCTGACCTAAAAGAACCGGACTTAACCTTGCCTGCGCAAATAATATTGCAGCATCATGGATTTTTTTCGAACGCGTGATCATACAGCCGATTCTGGCGCCACACATGGAGTATCTTTTGGATTCGGAATCTATAACGATAACGTTTTCTGCAACTTCCGGAAATTCAAACATCGAGATTTGTTTTTCGCCATCGTAAACATATTCCCTGTATACTTCATCAGAAATGATGACGATGTCGTGTTTTTTTGCAATCTCGGCTAACTTCTGAAGTTCTTCTCTGGAATAGAGATAACCCGTTGGATTTCCCGGGTTACAGATTACGATCGCACGGGTTTTGTCCGTAATCTTTTTCTCAAATTCCTCAATCGACGGAAGAGCAAATCCTGTATCAATCGTTGATGGAACCGCTACAATATTAATATTAAATGTTCCGGCAAATCCATTATAATTGGCGTAATATGGTTCAGGAATAATGATTTCATCGCCATCATCACACAATGTAGAAATGGCAAAATTCAAAGCTTCCGAACCGCCGTTGGTTACAATGAAATTATCAGTTGTCAAATCCGTAAAACCTAAAGCATGGTAATAATCTCTCAGCGCAATTCTGTATTCCAGATTGCCCTCGGAAAGTGCATATTCCAGAACTTTCAGGTCGATATTTTTCACAGCGTCCAAAGCGGTTTGTGGCGTCTCGATGTCCGGCTGACCAATATTGAGGTGATACACTTTAATTCCTTTCTGTTTTGCAGCGGTTGCAAAAGGGACTAATTTTCTAACGGGAGAAGCAGGCATGTGCTGCGCTCTTTGCGATATTTTCGGCATTGTTTCTTGACTTTGGGATACAAAAATAAGCTTTAAATTTTCAATAAAAAAATTAGTATTTTTGATTTGAAATAATTGGATTTTATATCGCCGAAAAGGCGCTTAATTTTTTAAATTGTGATGTTTTCAAGTCGGCAATTTTTCAAATTACGAAAACTTTGTGATAAACTTTAAATACATATTTGTATGCAGATTTTTGTTGATACCGTAGAAGAGTATATTTCTCAGATTCCGGAGGAAAGACGAGATGCTTTCAGAAAGCTTTTAGAAACTGTGGATGCTAATCTTCCAAAAGGTTTTCAGCAGACAATGCAGTACGGAATGGTCACCTGGGTGGTGCCGATGGAGACTTATCCTGCCGGGTACCATTGTGCGAAAGATACGCCTTTACCTTTCATCAGTGTGGCGTCACAAAAGAATTTTGTAGCGTTATACCACATGGGAATTTATGCAGATCCTCAGCTTTTGGACTGGTTCGTGACCGAATTCCCTCAACATTCCAAAAAGAAACTGGATATGGGAAAGTCCTGCATGCGCTTTAAGAAGATGGAAGATATTCCTTTTGACTTAATTGGCGCACTTTGTGAAAAAATAGCTGTGGATGAATGGATTGCGATGTATGAGAAGAATTATAAAAAGTAATCCAGTTTACCTTATTTTTGCGCTGTTTTTTTTTACAAGCTGCAAAACTTACAACACGTCGATTTTGGAAAACGGTGATTTACTTTTCGTGCCTTCCGTGGATTCCGGCCTTTCCGGAGCAATTAATAATGTGACTCAGACAGAGAAAAAGACATCTTATGATCATATCGGTATTGTGAAAAAAGAGAAACATCATATTTACGTTCTTCATGCTGCGCCCAAAGGCGGATCTCAAAAACAAAAGCTCAGTCATTTCCTGAAAGAGCAAACCAAATCCGGACAGAATATTGATGTTTACCGGCTGAAATCAGAATTCCGTTCTGCGATTCCGAATTCATTGCGCAAGGCGGAATCTTTGGTCGGAAAGCATTATAATTTTGATTATATCCTTAATGAAAATTCCTATTACTGCTCAGATTTTGTAGAACGTGCTTTCCGGGAATATCAGATCTTCAAATTAGAACCTATGACTTTCATTGATCCTAAGACCGGAAAAACCAATGCTTTCTGGGAAAAATTCTATAAGGATCGCAATCTCAAAATCCCCGAAGGCGAACCAGGCTGCAATCCTAACGGACTAGCAGCGTCAAATAAACTGCTGAAGGTTGGAATCCTGAGTAGCAAGCAATCATACCGATAAGATAGTTGTCAGATGACAGGTACAGCATAGCAGTAAGGCTATTGCCTAAAACCTATAATCTTCACCCTGAAAGTGAAAAAAATTAAAATTAATTCATACTTATTAGGTGGGAATTAAATAATTTATATATTTGTATCAGAATTAAATGATCAGCATATTTCCTCATATCATAATGTGTCACGCCAAGTAATTGTTTGGTAGGAGAGAGTGTGTGAAAGCTTCGCCTTACCGGGTGAAGCTTTTTAATTTTAATCAACAACTATGGAAAAAACGGGATCAAAGAATATTTATGTGGATGACAGCGCTATTTCTTTTGTAGCATATCAGGTTGTACTCGTCACGATTTTCGGACTTCACTTTCAGCAACAGTGGTTGCTGTTTCTCGTAGTCTTGGATTTCCTGATCCGCACCACAGGTCTTTTCGTCTCGCCACTTTATTATATTGCCAGGAAATTAAGTGTTTTCTTACACTTTGAAGAAAGACCGGTTTTTGCAGCGCCGAAACGTTTTGCTGCATCGCTTGGTGCTTTGCTATCTCTACTTATCGCTATTAATTATGATGATGCATTGGGGATTTATCTGGGAATTTTCCTGATTCTGCTGGCGTCTTTAGAAAGCGTTTTCCGCATTTGTATAGGATGCTATATTTACAATTTCCTCGTGATTCCAATTATCAGAACCGTTAACCATTCAAAAAATTAAAATATGATCTACCCGAACGAAAAGAGCAAGCCCACATACTTTACCGGCAAGGAAAGAGACATTATTCTGGAAATTCATCTGAATGGTAAAATCCGTTTTGATATCCTGCTGAATACGATCTACAGCCAGTTTGGTATTCCATACAAAATCCTAAATGCTGATCTGGAATACATTAATGGTAATAATTTCGGTAATATCCAATTGAAATTGAAGGTCAATGAAATATCGATGGATGATCTGGAACATTACCTCAAAAAATATAAGTTGGTCAACAGTAAAATTGATATCACACAAAAAAAGGAAGCTTCTTGATTGAGCTTCCTTTTTTATTTTAAGAATGATTTTCAGCCATCAACTGACAACCAAAAACCATCAACGAAATTATATTCTTCTGATATCCGCACCGATTGCTCTAAGTCTTTCGTCGATATTTTCGTAACCTCGGTCTATCTGTTCAATGTTCTGAATGACTGATTTTCCTTCGGCGGATAGAGCAGCGATCAATAATGCATTTCCTGCACGGATGTCTGGCGAAACCATTGTTGTACCTCGTAATGGTGTTTCCTGATTCATGCCGATTACTGTGGCACGATGCGGATCACAAAGAATGATTTGTGCACCCATGTCGATCAGTTTATCCACGAAGAACAAACGGCTTTCGAACATTTTCTGATGAATCAGAACAGAGCCTTTTGCCTGAGTTGCAACCACTAATATTATGGACAACAGATCCGGCGTAAAGCCGGGCCAAGGCGCATCAGACACCGTAAGAATCGATCCGTCTATAAACTTTTGAACTTTGTAATTCTCCTGCGAAGGTATGTAAATATCGTCACCTCGCTGTTCCAGCTGGATCCCGAGTTTTCTGAATGTATTTGGAATAACGCCTAATTGGTTCCAATTTACATTTTTGATGGTGATTTCTGATTTGGTCATGGCTGCCAGGCCAATCCAGGAACCGATCTCCACCATATCTGGCAGCATGGTATGTTCTGTGCCGTGTAATTTTTCCACACCTTCGATGGTTAGAAGATTGGAGCCGATTCCGGTGATGTTGGCACCCATTCTGTTCAGCATTTTGCAGAGTTGCTGAAGGTAAGGTTCACACGCAGCGTTATAAATTCTGGTTTTTCCTTTGGCTAAAACCGCAGCCATTACGATGTTTGCCGTACCTGTAACGGAAGCTTCTTCCAGCAAAATAAATTTCCCGGTCAGTTCTTTGGCTTTCAGAGAATAATATTGGTCTTCTTCATCAAAACTGAACTCGGCGCCCAATTCCACGAAACCTTGGAAGTGCGTGTCAAGACGTCGTCTGCCGATCTTGTCTCCGCCAGGCGTTGGCATGTAAGCTTCTCCAAAACGCGCCAGCATCGGGCCGAGGATCATTACAGAACCTCTTAGTTTGGCGCCGTCTTTTTTAAATTCATTGGATTTGATATAATCGAAGTTGACTTCATCAGATTTGAAAGTATAATCACCCTTACCGTTTTTAGTGACCTTGACATTGAAATCCTGGAGAATCTCAATCAGTTTATTCACATCTTTAATATCGGGAATATTGGTAATGCGCACTTCATCCCCGGTCAGCAATACTGCACAGAGAATCTGCAAAGCTTCATTCTTTGCGCCCTGTGGTGTAATCTCACCGCTTAATCTTTTTCCTCCTCGTATTTCGAAAGCTCCGCTCATTATCTTCTCTTGTTTTTATGATTTTGGAAATTGTTTTTCCTTTTGTTATTGTTATTATTTTGGTTTCTGTTAGTATTATTCCTGTTGTTGTTCTGGTTTCGGTTGGTAGCGTAGTAGATTTTACTTTTGTCCAGAGAATCCAGTCCTGTAAGATCCAGCTGATGATCAGATAAATCTTTCAGATGGCGGAAGATGACGTCATCACTTACATGCTCCTTATTGTAGACATTGTAAGATTTCTTCATATTGTTTGCAATTACCTGAATAAGAGCATCCTTCTCATCACCTTCATCCAATTTTATTGCCATTTCAATAAGCTGGAGAATACTTTTACCATAAAATTTATAATCGTTGTCAAATGAAGGGTAGTCCATTCTCCGCGGACGTTCTGCCAGTTCTTCTCTGGTAACAATGGTGTAGGGCGAATCGACATCCAGATCATAATCTGCCAGGATGAAGAGATGATCCCACAGTTTATGTTTGTAATTTTCCTCGTCGCGAAGATGCGGGTTACGCTGACCCATGAATTCTACAATTGCCAGAGCCATCTCGTTTCGTTCTTCCTTGGTTGTAAGGCTTTTACAATGCTCCACCAGCTGCTGTATGTGGCGCCCGTATTCGGGCATTATTAGCTGTGTTCTGTCGGTATTATATTCCATAATGGTGCAAATATAAAACATTTAACGGTCAAAGTTCTAAGTCGGAAATCCGGCACTGCTTATTTCTGATAAAATTATTAATTCAGAAATTTTTTTCTCTGCTGCTCATTAGGAAGAAAACATTGATTTGCGGCTAGTTTTTTTCTGTTTCTTGAAATCAAGTTATAAAACCGATTTCCTATAAAATCCGGAATGATTTTACCTACAGATACCAGAGAATAAATGCCACCCAATTCGCTGGAGATTTTCAAAATTGCCTGATATTTAGTAAGATAGAAACTTTGCGGTTTCCATAGATACAGCGTGTCAAAAACCTGATTAGGAAGATTTCTTTCATTTAGAAATTGTTGACCAAATTCAGATTGCAGAGAAGAGAACAGAAAGTTGTCTTTTTCATCCCGCTCCAGAATCCATTGTACCCAATGGTTGCAGAATCCACATTCCCCGTCATAGAAAACAATATATTTGTTCTTAAAGCTGGATGCTAGTTCTGTGATCATAACGTGTTGGCGCTTTCAATTTCTTTCTGGATATTCTTGAAATATTGTGCCAACTGCTTACGCTGCTCATCAGTAAGTTTGGCATCGGAATGCATAATTAGATAGCTTTCTAATGGCATTTCTTTATTTTCCAGCATTTCAGCCGATTCTTCCAGTTTATGGGCCTGTCTTTTTTTGTCATAGGTCGCAAAAGTGGAAAAGTTAAGCTCTTTTCTACCTTCGTCAATATGATTTTTAACCAGCCAGGCAAAAGGCTGGATGTTACTGTAATATGGATATCGGGATTCGTTGGAATGGCAGTCGTAGCAAGAGTTTCGGATGATTTTTGCGATGGGTTCCGGCGTGTTCTTGATCCGTAGGAAGTCCATTCCCTCATTGAGCGGAGGATTGGTTTTGTCAATCGGAAAAAACTGGATGATGATCATTGCCATTAACAGAACAATCAGTACTTTTTTCATAGTTCGAATTTTATATAAAATTACAAAAAGCTTTCCAAGTTGATGTTGTTTTGAAGTCGCTTTTTCAAATAAGTTGAGACTATGGTCTGTCATCTCCTATTAAAAGGTGCCATCTTTCGGTATATAAATGGCAAGCATCAAGAATCTCCATCTTGTAACTCGTGCCAAATTTCGTATCTTTGCAAAAATTTTGGGCTCCGAAAGTCGGAGTAACCCATTCTTAATCAAGATTTAAAATCGGAGAAACTGATTTTTTTTGAGGGAGTTTTAATTTTAACAATTTAAAGTTCACTTAGTCTAAATCGATATTTTTCCTGATGATTAAATCAGAGAAACAAATTTTATGAGCAATATTGTTGCAATCGTAGGACGTCCTAACGTCGGAAAATCCACATTATTTAACCGTTTACTGGAAAGGAGAGAAGCCATCGTAGATTCTACTGCCGGTGTCACGCGTGACCGTCATTACGGAAAATCGGACTGGAATGGTGTAGAGTTTACCGTGATCGATACGGGCGGTTATGAGGTGAATACGGAAGATGTGTTCCAGGAGGAAATTTCAAAACAGGTTCAGCTGGCCATTGACGAGGCTACTTCCATTATTTTTATGCTGAACGTGGAAGAAGGTCTTACAGATACGGACTACGAAATCCACGAGATGCTGCGCCGTTCTAACAAACCCGTTTACATTACCATTAATAAAGTCGATTCTGCCAAAGAAGAGATTGATGCGACAGAGTTTTATCAGTTAGGCATCGAAAAATATTTCACCTTGTCATCTGCGACAGGTTCCGGAACAGGTGAACTGCTGGACCAGATTGTTAAGGACTTCCCGACAACGGACTATAAAGACCCGTTTGAAGGTTTGCCAAAAATCACCATCGCCGGGCGTCCGAATGTTGGAAAATCAACGTTGACCAATGCGCTTCTGGATGTTGAGAGGAATATCGTAACCGATGTTGCTGGAACCACCAGAGACAGCATCCAGACACTTTATAATAAATTCGGGCACGAGTTTGTACTTGTCGATACGGCCGGAATGCGTAGAAAAGCAAAAGTTTCCGAGGATTTGGAATTCTATTCCGTGATGCGTTCCATCCGTTCCATTGAGTATTCTGATGTCGTCATCATTATGGTAGATGCTACGCTTGGGTGGGAATCTCAGGATATGAACATTTTTGGTCTGGCTCAGAAAAACCGGAAAGGAATCGTGATTCTGGTGAACAAATGGGATTTGGTAGAGAAAGAGACCAACACCACGCGTGATTTTGAAGCTGCTATCCGACATAAAATTGGCCAGTTCAGCGATATTCCAATTCTTTTTATCTCGGCATTAACGAAGCAGAGAATCCTGAAAGCTGTAGAAATGGCGATGCAGGTTTATGAGGACAGAAAGAAAAAAATCAAAACCTCCAAGCTGAATGAGGTAATGCTTCCGGTCTTCGAAGCGACGCCACCACCGGCCATCAAGGGAAAATATATTAAAATCAAATATTGCGTACAGCTGCCGACGCCAAGTCCGCAGTTCGTATTCTTCTGCAATCTTCCGCAATACGTGAAAGAGCCTTACAAACGTTTTACAGAAAATCAGTTGAGGAAACATTTCGGTTTTACCGGTGTTCCGATTGAGGTTTATTTCAGACAGAAATAGGATAATCAGTTGATGGGTTGATTAGACAATTCGATAATTTTATGATGGAAAAAAGAAATGAAGTTTTAGAATTAAGTATTCAGTTTTCACTCGAAATTATTGTTTTTGCGGAACAATTGGAATCGATGAGAAAATATGTAATTGCAAATCAGTTATTGAAATCCGGAACTTCTGTAGGAGCTAATATTTTTGAAGCTCAGAGTTCTGAAAGCAGAGCAGATTTTATTCATAAATTAAAAATTGCAGATAAAGAAGCTAAAGAGACAGAATATTGGTTGATATTATGTGAAAAATCTGAAAGCTATCCTTTTAATGAAAATCTAAAATTAAGATTATTGAGTATCCAGAAACTTTTATCAAAGATAATTTCATCATCAAAGAAGAATTAACAAATCACCAAATTAACAAATCAACACATCATTTATGTTAACGATACTTTCAGAAAACTTCTCGCTTGTCAATTCCTGGATTAATGATTTAAGAAATGTCGATGTTCAGCAGGACCGAATGAAATTCCGCAGAAATATGGAGCGAATTGGCGAAATTGCCGCTTTCGAAATCAGCAAAACATTAGACCAAAAAGATATTGAAATCACAACGCCGCTTGATAAAATCAAAGTTAAAGAAATCGAAACACAGCCTGTGATTACGACTATTCTGAGAGCCGGCGTTCCTTTGTTTCAAGGGATTTTGAATTATTTCGATAAGGCAGATTGCGGATTTGTGGCGGCTTATAGAAAGCACGACGCCAACGATTATTTTTCCATCAAACAAGATTATTTGACTTGTCCAAAACTGGACGGCCGGCCGCTTATCGTAGCTGATCCGATGCTGGCCACAGGTGCATCTTTGATTGAAGCGATTAAAGATTTATTGACCAACGGAAAACCGACTTCCATTCATATTGTTGCAGCAATTGCCAGCAGACAAGGCGTTGAAACCATTCAGAATGCCTATCCGCAGGCGAAAATTTGGATTGGCGCGCTGGATGAGCAATTAACTTCAAAAGGTTACATCACGCCAGGTCTGGGCGATGCAGGAGATCTGTCCTACGGCGAGAAGCTGCAGAGGTAATCTAAATGCTAGTTGATGAACAATGAATGATAAATAATATGTTCGAAAAACTTCAGTTATCAATCATATTCATTTACCATCAACCATCAACTATCAACCATCAACCATCAACCATCAACTATTCCCCATCAACTAAACATCCATTGCCATGACCAGAATGCTGATTCTGACGTTTTTGGAATTGTTTAGGATTTCCCAGGCGATATTGGAAATGGTGTTTCCGGTGGTGTAAACATCATCAATCAAGAGAATATGCTTATCGCTGATCGTTTCGGTCAGTTGATAGGCATTTTTTGTTTTGAGGCGTTCGGATTGGTTTTTACTGGCCTGTGCCCGGGAGTGTTTTGTTCGCCGGAGAAAATGGTGATTAACAGGAATTTGAAAGTGCTTTGACAACTCATTGGCAAACAAATGAAGCTGGTTGTAGCCGCGCTGCTTTAATTTTCTAGGATGCAACGGAACCGTGATGATGAGGTCTGGTTTGCAGTCCTTAAAATCAATTCTTTCCCAGACCCATTTAGCTAGGATTTTTCCGATCTTTTCCCGATGATTGTATTTGAGCGTATGAATGATGTGCTGAGCCAGGCTGCCCTTTTCATAATAGAAAAGAGAGTAAGCATGTCCCAAAGGTGCCATCAGCCTGACTTTCTCCATCAAAGAATTGTTAGCAGCAAAATGATGGTGTGTAAAATTGACCTTCTCCAGACAAATTTCGCAGATGACTTCATCTTTGTCGATAAGCTTATTGCAGTTCAGACAGCGGTTGGGAAATAGAAAATCGAAAATCATCATTGGTGTATTTGAATTTAAAGATAATATTTTTTCGGCATAAAAAAACCTTCCGGATATCCGGAAGGCTCAAGTTTTTTTGGTCATTGGTAATTAGTACAGCAGTTTATAATATTCATCCGCCATTCTATCGCTGCCGAACTGGATCTTTACATCATCCATTGCCGTCTGTACGATTTTGCGCCACTTGTTCGGGTGGTCGTAGTACGTAGGAATGATTTCGTTTTCCAGAATTTCGTATAAGTTTTTCAGATCAAAGTTGTCCTGTTCCAGAGGCGGCCAATTGTTATAGTCGGCTTTTGGCACCACGAATGAATTTTCGCCTGTTCTGGCAAACTCAGGAATCCATCCATCGTCTGTAGAAAGATTAACAGAGCCGTTCATTGCGGCAGTCATTCCGCTGGTTCCGGACGCTTCTCTCGGCACACGCGGATTGTTCAGCCAGATGTCAGAGCCTTGTTTCAGGGATTTGCTTAGAGACAATTCATAGCCTGTAAGCACTGCCATATTTTTATGATGCTTGCTTTCCTCCACCAGATTATTGAAAGTCGAAATGGCATTGTAGTCCATTGGATAAGGCTTTCCTGCCCAGATAATCTGCACGGGATGTTCGCTGTTTTCAAGCATTTTGCGGAAACGTTCCTTATCGGCCAGAAGTAGATCTGCTCTTTTGTAACCTGCGAAACGCCTTGCCCAGACTATGGTGAGCACATTAGGATCGAACAATTTCCCTGTCTGGTCTGCCACCAGCTTAAACATTCTATTCTTCAAATGTTTTTTCCGGTAATCGAAGAGCGCATCGTCACTTTCATCCTTGGCGTCGTAAAGGGGTTTATCGGCCCAGTATTTAAATTCCTGTGCGTTGGTGATGGATTTGATTTCGCAGATGCCCGGATATTTGCTCCACATATCGCGGGAGACTTCGCCATGAAGCTGCGATACGGCATTTGAAATCCTGGACATTCTCAGGGCGCAGAGCGAGTGATTAAAACGGTCGTCCTCTACACCTTCAATTTTTTTGACTTCGTCAATATTCAGTCCGCAGAAGTAGGACATATCGTGACAAAGATGGATGTTGTGCTTTTCGTTTCCGGCTTCTTCCGGTGTGTGTGTGGTAAAAACCAGTTTTTCTTTCACTTTGGCAAGATCTCCACCATATTTTCTTAGAAGATAAAAGGCTGCAGGCAATCCGTGCGCTTCATTGAGGTGATAGATGTCTCTCTCAAAATTCATCTCATCCAGAAGCTTGGCACCACCTTTTCCCAGAAGAATGTATTGTGCGAGTTTTGTAGATTCGTTAGCGTCGTAAAGTTTATGACAAATGGTTTTGGAGATATGATCGTTTTCCGGAACGTCGGTGCTCAGGAAAAACATCGGGCATGTTTTGAAGGTTTCTGGTGCAAGATACCAGACCTTGACCCAGACCGGAGCATTATGGATTTCTATCTGGAATTTGATGCCCGTATCTTCCAGAAAGCTGTACATTTTTTTTGTCCAGATAGGATTGAGCGTCTGGTCTGCATTTCTGCTTTGGTCATAATAGCCATATTTCCATAAAATCCCGATGCCTACAAAGTCCTGTTTAAGGTTATAAGCGCTTCTCATGTGCGAGCCAGCGAGGAATCCCAGTCCGCCACTGTAGATCTTCAGTGCCTGGTCTATGGCAAATTCCATAGAGAAGTATGCTGTTCTTTTAGAGTAATTTGGATTGATGCTGTAAGGCATCTTGAAGTTTTTAAAATCCATAGTTCTTTATGTTTAAGGTCTGTCTATAAGCTTGCAAATATAATAATTACTTTTTTGTGATGGGTGAAGAAGCTGCTGACCTTGAGTTACAATGTGTTGAAATAGGAGTTTCAATGCTAAACAAAACACAAACCATTCGGTCCGGACTCTTATGAAAATAAAATGAACACGTCAAATCCGCAACAGGCACGATGTAACTTCTCTGTTCCCGCCCTGTTCTGCGTACAATATTAATTTTACTTCACATAATTATTTTGTAATCAATAATTTATTAATTTTAAATCAGGTTTAATTCTAAAGAAAATGTTATGATTTTTTCTGAAGACCTCAACAAAAATCTGGAACTCTGCATGGCGTCCGGAACTGACACATCGGATAATCTGGTAAAGTGGTACGACCTCATCGGTAATGCCAAACTGCACGAGCGCGAAGAATATCAGAAAAAAACGGAGCTGCTGCTGCTTCATACCTTGTTCCAGCACTATCCCGAAATGGAAATTGAAAATCTGACCTGCGAAAGTCCCGATTTCATCATCAATTATCAGGGCAAACAGATTGGTATAGAAGTCTCAGAAATCATCAACCATTTTGAGCTTAAGACAAAGGAAAGCTATGTCAATCGCATCTTTCGCACAGTGGAAAATCTACTGGCAGAATACAAAAGTCTTTATGGCATTTATCATCTGAACATCGACTATTTTCAGGATGATTTTTACCAGCAGCCGGAGCAGCTGATTAAAGAAATCTCCTCTGCCATTACCAATCATAAGAGAACTAAATTTGTTAAAAATATAAGAAGAACGCCGCACCAGAAAGGCGTTCTTTTGTTTTTGGAGTACCAGATTTCCCTTTTTGATGAGCTTCATTCGGAAAAGATCCTGCAGGTTATCGAAAAGAAAAATTCCAAATTTCATCTTTACCACAGCAAGGCCAAGGAATGCTGGCTGGTGCTGGTCTCCAATATGCACAATATGGCCTCGCGGTACAGCTATATCTATCAGAAAGAACAACTGGAAAAGGTGGAAAGTCCATTCACTAAAATCATTCATCTCGAAAATTTGTACAGTCAGATGATGGTGATTAAATAATTGTTTTGTAATTTAATGCGATCAAAAATAAAAACACAGAACAGTGCAGAAAAATTTCAGAATTCTTTAAAAACGGGCTGATCGTACCACGGGCTGTTTAATCTGACGATGGCGTTCTACAGTCGCCACCCCTTTTTTTCTTAACTTAAGATGAACCGATTGTAAAGTCAATGCGTTTTACTGTGTTGATGCCCTACCGGATTTCACTCTGAGGAAGCTATAATAATGAAATCCAAACTGATTTTTAAATGATTATTAAATCTTGCAGCGTCCGCAGTATTGCATGCCTGCAGATTTTATATTTGCTTGCTATCGAAAAACAAATGTTATGGAAAAAAAATTACAACAACTTTGGCAAAAATCACTATTTACCTTTATTCTTATCTTTTTATTCAGCAGTCTTTCTTACGGACAGTATTCTTACACATCCATAGGAACAGTATATTCTCAAAATTTTGATGCCCTCGGTACAGGAAATACATCGGTATCTGGCGGAAATCTCAATAATAGATCTACGCAACTCAATGGATGGTATATTGCTAATGGAACTTCTGCAGCTACAGCGCTTGCTCCTAATAATGGGAGCACCAATTCGGGTGCGGTTTATAATTTTGGGGTCACCTCCGGATCTGACAGATCTTTGGGTAGTATTTATTCTGGCAGCTTCAGTCCACGATTTGGATTTTATTTTACAAATAACACCGGTGTTACTATTACATCTTTAAAAATAAACTATACGGGAAAAACGTGGCGTGTGGGAAGTGCTAACAGATCAGACAAGCTGATATTCCAATACAGTACCAATGCATCCACACTGTGGGGCGGCAGCTGGACTGATTTTAATACATTGGATTACCAGAATGTAAGTCAGGCTAGTACTAATAGCGGTTCTATACTTCAGTCTTCCAATATTTCAGGTCTTATCACTGGAATATCGGTTGCTAACGGCTCACGGATTTTTATCAGATGGGATGATATGGATGCCACAGGAGCTGATGACGGAATGGCTATTGACGATTTTTCTATGATTGCTAATCCTCCAGTCAATACCATCACCACCGGCACAATAGCAAGCAATACCTTCTGTATTACTTCTGCTTCGGGTAGTAACGTATCCGTCCCATTTACGAGCAGTGGAGATTTTTCGGGAAATACATATACAGCACAATTATCCAACGCCTCAGGCAGTTTTGCTAATCCGGTGAACATTGGTACATTGGTTAGTAGTGCTAATGGCTCTTTAAGCATTTCAGCAATAATTCCTGCCGATACTCCGACAGGAAATTTGTACAAAATCCGAGTGATCAGTGATGGACCTCCGGTTACGGGTACTGACAATGGAGCAAATCTGGTAATCAACCTGGCCAAAAATTCAATTGCGCCTGCTGCTGCCCAAAATTTGCCGGAAGGTGTCAATGGTAATCTTCTGACTGTCACAGAGCAATCTGCGTCCAATGCCAGAGTTTGGAAATATGCTACCGCATCCGGAGGATCTTATTCTAATTTTAGTCCAACGCAGACAGGAACGACATATACTCCAAATTTTCCTGCTGCGGGAACTTATTATGTAGTTTGCGAAAGCACTTTTGCTTGCGGATCAGCAGTCAGCAATGAAGTTGTGGTCAATGTCGCTAAACCTGCTGTTAATATTTCCGGAACACTTTCCGCGTTCACTTACCCGCAAGGTCAGGGCCCGTCTGCCAGCCAATCGGTCTCCGTCTCCGGAAACAATCTTGCGGGGAATGTTACTGTCAGTGTTCCGTCGGATTACTGGGAGATATCGACCAATGCGGCATTTAATGCGCCGGTGTCTCCCAATACATATTCGTCGATTAGCTTAAATAATAATGCTTCGAACGCTGTTCCTGCAACCACGATCTACATCAGGCTGAAAGCTGGTTTGCCACAAGGTCATTACAGTTTGTCTTCAACCGACGACTTGCTTGTAGCGTCCCTGAATGCCATCACAAAAACTGCTGACCTCAATGGAGAGGTAACTGAGCCCAGTGCAGAGTTGGTGGTGCGAGGCATTTTTACGAACGGAGCAACGTCTTATATCATCAGCAATGGCAATAGTACGCCAAGTACGCTCAATAATACGGAATTTGCCTCTCAAAATATTGGAACTTCACAATCCAAGCAGTTTCGTCTGCAGAATATTGGAGGATTAGCCTTGACGGTGTCTTCCATCAGCGTGGATAATCAGAATGATTTTCTGGTCACGGCCTCTGCACCCTATACAATTGCGAGCGGTACTTATCAGGATTTCACTGTTACATTCAGACCGCTGTCTGCGGGCGACAGAACGGCCATGCTTTCCATAGCCAGTTCGGATCTCACAGATCCGGTGTATACGTTTGCATTGCTTGGAGTAGGCAGAAATCCTGAGATTGGAGTAAGTGGTAACGGTGTGAATATTTCCAGCGGCAGTACTTCGGTCAGCGCTGCCAATAATACCTTGATTGGCAATGCCAACGTCAATACAGCCAATCCCTCAACGGTTTCAAAAGTTTTTGTGGTGAGCAACAGCGGTAATGCAGATCTCATGCTGTCTTCAGTCAGCCTTTCAGGCACAGATGCATCGCAGTTCAGTATTTCGCCGTCATCATCTACCATCGCTTCGGGAGCTACCGGCAATATTGTTGTGACCTTTGGTCCTACGTCTGCGGGCATTAAAAATGCCGTCGTCAGTATTACCAATAATGACGCAACCGATAACGAGAATCCTTTCACCTTTGCGGTTCAGGGCAATGCAGTGGATTTTGTGGCGTGTGCAGCTGGTGCGCTTGGTCCACTTTCAGTGATTGCCGCACAAGATTTCGAGCCTGTGCCAGCATCGCCAGTGTGGACATTTACCAATTCTGGTGGCAATATTGCCGGAGGTACTGCCTTTGCCGTCGTAGGTGGATCGAATCAAACGGTTAATAAATTTCTTGATACCCAGAGTTTTCAAGTCGCTGGCGGTAGCGGAGTGATAAATCTTAATATCAATACATCAGGCTATAAGGATATAGAATTAGCATTCAGATTAGGCTCTTTCTCCGGCTCGACCGGAAATGGGGCAGATGCGACGGATTATGTTAAGGTTTCTGTGAGCACCGATGGTATCAATTACGTGGATGAGCTGTCGGTAAAAGGTAGTGCAGCAAACATGCGCTGGAGTTATGGTGCAACAGGAATAGCGTCAAAAACTTTAAATAATACCCTCACTGAATTTCCTTCACAAACTGGTGATTCCGGGATTAGTACAGTAAGGCTCGCGGGATTGCCAAGCGTCAGTAATCTCACGATTAAAATTTCTGCGCTGAATAATGACAACAATGAGATCTGGGGAATTGACAACGTTACACTCAGTGCTAAACAGGTGGTAGGAGTTTCCGAAAAGACCTGGAACGGTAGCGTGTGGTCTGGTGATGGCCTGCCGCCTACGTCCTCGCAAAAGGCTATTATTAACGGTGATCTTACGCTGCCTTATGTCATTGGCAATACAACCTATAGCCAGCTGGAGGCCTGCGAATGTGAGATCAACTCGGGGAAAAGCTTAAGGATTGGTGTCACAGATTCTTCCACACAAACTACCACGTCTGTCAATGTTGTGATCCAGGGGAAAATTGTGAATAATGGTTCTGTTATTCTTGCCAGTGATTCTAATCTGACACAGCGTGATCCTTTTGCAGAAAATGCTTTCCAGGCTAATAGTATGACGGTGAAACGTATGGCAAGATTACCAAAGATGGGTTACAATTTCTGGAGTGCTCCCGTCGCAGGTCAGAATTTATATGCCTTCAGCAACGGTGGGCAAAGTGGCGGCACGCCTAAAAATCGATTTTTTGTGTATGATGAGTCTGCTGATCTTTTCAAAAATACAGGCGCTTTTCTGCTGAACGATCTGTCTGTTTTTGAATCAGGGAAAGGTTATGCCATCCGCGGAATGGACGATTTTGGCGCAACGATGCCTGTGTTGTCTCACGAGTTCAGTTTTTCCGGCGTTCCCAATAATGGCAATATATCCTTCGTGAATCTTAAACATACGGACGAGGAACATGGCTACAACCTGGTGGGAAATCCATATCCTTCTAATCTGGATTTTGATGCATTGTACACGCAGAATTCCGGTAGAATCTACGCTACAGCCTATTTCTGGACCAATAATGATCTCACCGTCACGCAGCAGCAGGGCAGTGGTTACGAGGGTAATAATTATGCGGTCTATAACCTGACCGGTGGAAATCCTGCCACGCAAATCGATGGTGATCCGGATCAGCCGGCTTCCTCCGCAGCTACGCCAACCCATATTGTCAAAGTTGGACAGGCTTTTATTGTCAAAGCCAAGCCCGGAAGTCATAATCAGCCCTTGAATTTCACCAATGAAATGCGGACGGATAATAACGGCATTTTCTTCAACAACAGGCAACAATCTGGCGGCGATAAATATTGGCTGAAACTGACATCACCTGCTCATATAACCAATACTTTGCTTCTAGGCTATCTTCCGCAGGCTACCAACGGCTACGAAATGGATTTCGACAGTGAACTGATGGTGGTGGGTTCGGATTCCTTTTATTCGGTTCTGGGTGTCAGGAAACTTGCGATCCAGGGACGTGCGGCATTCGATCCTGAAGATGAAGTCGCATTGGGAGCAGTTTTCTCACAGGATGGCATGCATACCATCAGCATGTCAGATCCCAGAGGTGTTTTCGGTAATGGGCAAGCGGTTATTTTGAGGGATAATTTGCTAAATAAAAGTACGGATCTCAGCCAGTCCGGCTATACATTTTATGCTGCTAAAGGTACGGATGCCACACGCTTCAGGATCGTATATAAACCCGAGGAAGTGCTTTCTGCCAATGAAACCAAAAGTGATGAAGTGGTCACCTACCGCGATGGTGATTTCCAGATTTTGCGTTCTAAAAAACCATTGGGTAACGTAGCAATTTTCGATGCATCAGGCAGGATTATGGAGACTTTTGATACCGGGGAAAACGCTCTAAGAATTGATATTTCCTCCTGGAGCAGCGGTGTCTATTGGATAAGAATCAGTGACGGCAATTCCGTAAAAACAGTCAAACTGATACGTTAGATCTAATTTAAAACATTTCATACAGGGCTTTCTTTACTTTTAAAGAAGGCCCTTATTTTATCAGATGTTAACGTAATTTTTTCATTTCTTCCAAGGTGTAATTTTTTGAGTAAGAAGCAGGATGTTTTGTAATCTCTACAGTGATTTTGAACCCCATTACTGTTAAAACTAAATCATTTGTTTAATATTTTACATATTTGATAAAAATAAAAATAATTCTTTCATGATAATTAATTAATAATTATTTTTGTGCGATATTATACATGGTAAATAAATCGTTATGAAAATAAAATTACTAACTGATTACATTCTTGCAAAGAAAATAGGAGGTCTGTTACAGTTTAAGAAAAGTTTTCTTGTACCTGTAGTCTTTCTGCTAGTATGTGGGAAGGTTTGGGGGCAAGCAACTATAACCCTTGTTCCAAATGCTGCTACAACAGGAAATAATACCAATGGTTATGTTGGTACTGAAACAGCTTTTAATACTACTTCTCCTGCTATTAGCTGGATAATCAATAACTGGAATCCGAGTACTAGACAGATGAGAGGGAATACGTCTGCTGCATTTTACCTTGCAAATACATCTGCTCTTCCGGGAGGAATTACTAATATAACAATTACTAATAGTAGTGCGACATTGGTCCCTAATAAAGTGTTTTTACTTACAGGAAATTCTGAGCAAACTGGAACAAGTGGAGGTGTAGCTGCTGGTACAGGTTCAACAGCTGTTTCGTCTGTTTCTTGGGCTGTTACCGGAGGAAATAAATTTTTTAAGATTTATCTTACTAGCGGAGGAACTTCTGGTACAGCAATTAATAATAATATAACGATAACTTATTCCACATCCCCAACGCTTAATGCATCTACTCTTGGTTCGTCAATTACGGCCACTTATGGTAATGCATCGGCAACAGGTGTCGTATCATCTGCAGGAGGAAGTAATCTCACAGGAAATATAACAGTGACGCCGAATACTGGCTTTGAAGTTTCGTCCACGAATGCTACAAGTGGTTTCACAGCTTCAGCAATATCGGTAGCAAGCGGTTCAAATAATATTTGGCTTCGTTTTTCAAATACCAAGGCAGCAGGTACTTATAATAATAATGTGGCAGCTGTACTTTCCGGAGGAGGAGCTTCTTCTAATGCTAATATTGTAACTTCTGCTTCAGGCAATGTTGTTAGTAAAGCAACTCCTACAATCTCAGGAACAGGTGTGGCTTCAAACATAACTTTCGGCCAATCATTAGCTTCCTCCACAATCAGTGGATTTACAGCAAGTGTTCCTGGAACGTTTGCATTTACAACGCCATCTACAGCCCCAAATGCCGGTACTGCCAGCTATGGCGTGACTTTTACCCCTACGGATACATCCAACTACAATAATGCTACTACGACTGTAAGTGTTACCACTGTTCCGGCGACGCCAACTGTTACTGCTACAGGAACAACAACATACACCTACAATGGTACTCCGCAAGGACCGGCATCTGCAACTAATACCGGTACAGGAAGCAGCTACACCTATAGCTATTCCGGTACGGAAAATGGTGATACGACATTTGGCCCGAATGCTACGAGGCCAAGCAATGCAGGGGCTTACCAAATGGTTGCTACAGTAGCAGCAGCTGGAAACTACAGTTCGGCCAGCTCTTCGCCGTACTCATTCACAATTAACAGAGCAGCATCTACAATTACAGTCACAGGAGCAGCTTCCTATGCCTACAACGGCAGTGAGCACGGACCAACGACTTATGATCACACAGGTTCTTCTGGTGCTGTAACGTTCCGTTATACAGGAGTGGGATCTACCAGTTATCCTGAGAGCGCAACAAGGCCTACTGCGGTTGGCACTTATAAAGCGGTTGCTACATTAGCTGCTGACAATAACTATGCGAGTGCAGTGTCGGATGACTTTAATTTTCAGATCACATCTGTGGCAGTGCCGCAGATCACCAGCGCATTGACATGGTCTATGACCTATGGTGTCGCTGCAACGACTTATACCGTAACAGCATCCAACAATCCTACTTCATTTACTGTTACCGGATTACCAGCTGGTCTGTCTTACAATTCCGGGACGCACGATATTACTGGTACGCCGACTGTTGCACCAGGAAATTATGAGGTGATCCTGTCTGCTACTAACGAAGGGGGAACAGGTGATGAGGTGACTCTGGTGATCACTGTAGCACAAAAACCTGTAACAATAGCTGATCCTGTGGTCGCAGACAAAGTCTATGATGGCAATACTACAGCCGTGTTAACCGGTACAGCAAGTGGATTTGTAAACAGTGATAATGTTACACTCGTACTATCTGCTAACTTTTCAGATGCCAATGCAGGACAGGATAAGCCAGTCACTTCCACAAGTACACTTACAGGCACCAAAGCTTCGTACTACGTACTGACTCAGCCGACAGGCTTGACAGCAGATATCAGCAAAGCAACGCCTACAGTGGTTGTAACGGGCGGTAACACTTTTACATTTAGTGGTCTCGCACAGGGTCCGGAAACCGCTACTGTAACTCCGTCTGACGCTGGGACAGTGAGTTATTCTTACACCGGAACCGAAAATGAAGGCGCCATATATGGGCCTTCGTCTTCCAGACCTAGTAATGCTGGTTCGTACAATGTGGTAGCAACTGTTGCAGCCACTGCCAATTATAATGCAGCCAGTTCATCGGCTTATCTGTTTACGATTGGCAAGGCGAACCAAGCTTTGGAAGGTTTCGGTGCTGATATCGTAAAATTGTCTAGCGATGTACCATTTAACCTCCCTTCACCGGTAACAAGCACAGGTGGTCAGACTGTAACTTACACAATAACTAATACACCGAATGCCGGTGTAGCAACCATATCGGTTAATACAGTAACCATCAAAGGAATTGGAACAACAGGTATTACTGCTCATGCGGATGGAAATAATAATTTTAATGCCTATGACGATGCTATTGATTTGACTGTAAACTTTAATACAGCTGGAGTTCCGGTCGCAGCTGCTGCAACTAATATTTTAGGAACGGGATTCATTGCTAATTGGAGCTCAATATTTGGCGCTACAAGCTATGAGCTGGATGTTTATACTAAAAATGTTACTTCTACACCTGTGAGCACAGATGTAAGCCGTGCATTTAACAGTTATGGATTTGAGAACGCAGAAACATTCCCTGAGGGTGTGATAGCTACTGGTCAGCTTTCCTTTACTACAGAAACTAATCAGTCGGGAAGTGATCCGGCATATTATAATACTGGTTCCGGAATTCGATTATATGGTAATACCTCAAATGGTAATGGAAATACTTTTACACTCAATATAAGTGGAGGCGTCACCGTTACGGGGATAGAATTCGAGAGAGGTACTGGTAGCCAAACTGCAACATACAGCTACTTTGTAGATGGTGCAACCTCTGCTGCCGGAACAGGTAGTTTTACAAATGGCACAGGAACTACAGCGATTACTGGTATAACAGCAGTGTCTAACTTCAAGATAAGAAATACTAGTACAGGCGGTAATTCGGCGGCACGACTTAGTGCCATCAAAGTTTACTATACTTACAATGGAACAAGTACAAGTAAGGTTCTTATTCCCGGCTCACCATTCACCATTCCGGCTCAGGATCCTCAGCCTTCTAATTATACAAGGCTTTTTGATAATTTAGATCGCAATACACAATACTACTATGTGGTACGCGCTATAAACGGAGGAGCAGAAACCGGCGACTCTAATGAAATTGCAGTGAAAACCACCAACGCAGTAGTGTGGAACGGAACGGCCTGGAGCAATAATAATGAAGGTCCGGATGCCACTATCGATGCGGAAATCATAGAACCTTACACCAGCCCGGAAGGTTTCCAAACCAAAAATCTGACGATCACCGGTTTGGGATCTTTAAATATCCAGTCTCAGCAGGACGTTACTGTCAATGGTAATATTACGTTGCCTTCCGATAACAAAATCATCATCGAAAATGATGGTAACCTCATTCAGACGGCAGCAGGAGCGGATACCAATCCTACCAATTTTGAAATTACCGCCAAAAGGATTGCCAGCTTGCCAAAACAAGGATACACCTATTGGAGTTCGCCGTTATCCGGGCAGAATCTTTACAGCTTCTCGGACGGTTATAACTCGGCAAACGGAGGTACCGGAACGGGAACACCTTGGAACAGATTCTACGTTTACAACGAGGCGAATGATTATTTCGTAACCAATATTCCAGGTGAGATTACCCTGAACAGCAGTTCTACTTTCCAGACAGGGCGCGGCTATGCCATCAGAGGTATGGAAAAGTTTGGAGATGCGTTTTATGCCAATGAATTCGCTTTCAATGGTAAGATAAACAACGGTCAGCTCTTTTCTCAGCCACTTAAAAATTCTTGTGCTGAAGAAAATACATGTGATAAAGGTTACAATTTGATTGGT
The DNA here is from genome assembly GCA_913778505.1 of uncultured Chryseobacterium sp. Lineage (GTDB taxonomy): Bacteria > Bacteroidota > Bacteroidia > Flavobacteriales > Weeksellaceae > Epilithonimonas. Next base: position 8,331 of record CAJYWD010000011.1, on the reverse strand, counting down.
AATCCATATCCTTCCAGCTTAGACTTCGATGCATTGTATGCTGCCAACAGCGGACGAATGTTTGCAACGGCTTACTTCTGGACCAATTCGGATGTGGAAGTGCTTCAGCAGACAGGTTCTAATTACGAAGGTAACAACTACGCCGTTTATAACCTGAGTGGTGGTACAGGACCAGTGGATCCGGATCCTGAATCTGCTGCAGCCCTTATTCCTACCGGCAAAATTAAATTAGGTCAAGGATTTATCGTCAAGGCTAAAGTGGCCGGTAAAGGTCAGCCGGTGGAATTTAATAACAGCATGAGAGTTGGATACTCTGCAGACGCTGAGTTCTACAGCAAGAAGAAGAATGAAGACAGAAACCGTTTCTGGCTTACCATGACTTCGCCGGATCATATTGCCAATACCATTTTGCTGGCCTACACGCCGGAGGCAACCAATGATTTTGAAATGAACTATGACGGGGAGTATCTGGTGATTGGTTCAGATGCGTTTTACTCTACATTGGGCAGCAGAAAACTAGCCATCCAGGGTAGGGCAGCGTTTACGGATACTGATCAGGTGGCATTAGGAAATATTTATTCCAAGAACGGTTTTTATAAGATTTCGATCAGGGATAAAGAAGGCGTCTTCAACGCGGGACAGGTCATCTACCTGAAGGATAAACTTCTGAACAAGACCGTCAACCTAAGCCAGGAAGATTATAGTTTCACTGTGACCAAAGGTACCGACGAAACCCGCTTTGAAGTGGTTTACAAACAGGCGGTTCTGGGCACGGATCATGTCACTAAATCTGACTTCCAGGTTTACAGGGACGGTGGTGCTTACGTGGTTTCATCTTCCAAGAAGCTCGGTCGTGTAGAGATCTATGATACAGCCGGAAGACTGATGAAAACGGTCAATGTCAATGGTACCAACGTGAGAATTGACACATCAGCTTTTGTGAATGGTGTCTACATTATCAAAGCCGAAAACTCAGGTGATGTGAAAACCAAAAAGATCATCAAGTAACATTCAGTTTACAATTATAGAAACCGCCCTGCAGACTTGCAGGGCGGTTTTTTTATAACGTGTTTTGCGCCAAGCGAGCCTCTCAGCGACGAGATTTGTCGTATTAATGATATCAATACCTTAAGATTACGTGAGGTCTATATAAGCAATTTAAAAATTGATTGATAATTAATTTGTAGCGTTTATGAATTGCGTCAGGCTTCAGCCCGATGTAAAGTTGCGGGGCAAAATGGGCTTTAGCCAAAATTGATGATGTATTTTGGCTAGAGCCTATTTCTATTTCCGAATCATTAAAATGGACTAAAGCCCATTATTATTGATATTTTGCATTATTCTTAAATCGAACTCCCGTTAAAATAACTTGAGTTTGGGTTGAGGATTTAGAAATCGCAAAGCCAAACAAAAAATTGATTATCTCATTGTAATGATCTAGATAGGCAAGGCTACTTCGGCAAGCTCAGTATAAACTATAAACTTATCAAAGTGAGACCAAATTTTTGTTTTGCTTTGATAAACGAAATCGAAGATTCGACGTAGTCAATTGGCATTGTCTGACTGAAAATCATTTTAGAGCGTATATTCCTTTGTTTTTCTTTGCGATCAAAACATTTGAGCCTTGTAAAATCAATAATCTGATAATGTCCTTATCCCGAATTCGGATTACAATAAGCGATTTAAGGTTTTCTATTTAACATAATAAACAGGGTTGGTTATCCTTTGTTTATCCGTTGTTCGAATGTTGTATATCCGTTCTATATCCCTTGTTCGATGCTTGTTCGATCCTCGTTCGATGCTTGTTCGAATTTCATTCGGTAATAGCAGCTTGCAAAATTAAGGCAGCAGTTGAAATGCCGATGAATAAAGAGATGTTCTGAAAAATTATTTGGATAGTGTAAGTATATTAAAAATAATTTTAGTTTTTTTTAATTGTAAGTTAAATTTAATTAATTTAGCGCCCTCAATTATGTCGTCCGGAACTTGATGTTAGACATGCTTCGGACGTCCCACGAGTTTAAATTTCGTTGAAACACTGATTTATCTAGGTTTTCAACGGCATAGATGAGAAATTAGATAAAAACATTATATGAAAAAAAATTTATTGGATGGCTCCTTCCTGAGTCATTTTCTGAAGCGGTATCTACTTTTTATCGTTTTGTTCTTCACAATTGGGGTTTGGGGGCAGACAAGTATTACTCATACTTTTTCTGCTACTTCCGGAACAATCGACTCAAATATTTCTTTCTCGACAGAAAAAAACACGTCGGGTACAGCGCCAGCATTTAGTACAAACTTGAGATTGTATGATTCTGGTGCGACTAGTCCTTACAAAGGATGTTCAATAACGTTAACGCCTTCTAATGGAGCGACGATTACTGCTGTAGAACTTTATGCCGTTTCTGGTTATACTCAGACGGTAAGATATACTATAGGAGGAGCGACTATGGTACTTGGAGATCCTTCTATGAGTTTGTCAGGCACGACTTATAGCCAATCGGGTTTGTCGGTTACAAACTCCTTGACTATGAGAAATGCAGCAACATCATCGAGTTCACAATTAAGACTAACGGGTGTGAAGGTCACTTATACACTTCCGGGTATTACATCTGCGCAATCCGGACCTTGGTCCAGCACAAGTACTTGGGTTGGTGGCATTGTACCGACATCTGCTGATAATGTCACTATTGCTGCTGGGCATACAGTAACCATCACAAGCGCATCGGGAGCATCCATAACACGTGATAATGGTACTACAACAACTGTAAGCCCGACAGCAACTTTGGCAACTAATATAGGGTATGTTAACGGTACTACTGCTACTCCTACCGCTACTACCACCATCAACGGAACTTTCCAAATTGGGAACGGTGGATATAGCACTGGTAAAGGTTTTACTTATGGCATTGCCGGGACTTTGATTTTTAATCATAATAACGGAAGCTCGTATGGTGTAAATGATGATGCCTACTGGCCAACTTCAGCGGGGCCGGTTAATGTCTTGGTGTATAACAATTCGCCTATCAAGATGAATGTTGCCAGAGCGGTAAGTGGCTCTTTTGAATCTTCTTCAAACATAGAAAATCCCGGTCAGATTACCATAGGGACATCAGGAACTCTAAAACTAAACTCTGGTTATAACTGGAGTGGTACAGGAAGTCCTTTATATGGAGCTTCTTCAACCCTTATTTATAATTCCGGAGGTACACCGGGCAGAAATAATGAATGGACAGCAAGTTCCGGAACAGTGGGTACAACAGCAGGATATCCTGCAAATGTACAGGTGAGTAACAATACGACTCTCAATTTTCCAAATGGAAACAATAACTCTTATGGCTTGGCAGGTAACCTGACCATTGACAGTGGGTCTATACTTTATCAAAATTATTCTGGTAATAATTCTCCACTTGCTGTAGGTGGCAATGTTGTTTTGAACGGAACTCTTAGCGGTACAAGTTCTACCCTTAGCATAGGTGGAAATTTGTCGCTGAACGGAACTTTGCAACTTGGAGGTGATACTACGTTATCCGGGAATTGGACACAGGCGGCGTTAGCATCATTCACTGCTAATGGTAAAAGAGTAATTTTTAACGGAAGTGCAGCACAAACCATCCAGAAAACAGGAGGCGGCACTATTGATTTTGATTATCTTACAGTCCAAAAATCTAACACCACTAATGTTAGTTTGAGCAGTGTGAGCGGAAATCTTACCAATATTACTATCAATGGTACTTCTGGAAATGCATTGTCAATAATCGGTTCTGGAGCCGGCAGCTTGAATCTTAATGCCAACAAATTAAACCTTAATAACAATGGAGGTTTCATTTATGTGGATGCTGCAAAAGCGTTTGTTGCTTCTTCCAATGCTACTATAGAAATCAATGGGAGCAAAGCTGTTGCAAATAATGCGGGTACAGGTTCGCTCACTTTTCCTCAAAACCTTACGATCAATGTCAATGCGAATGGATCTGTTGATTTTGGAAAATCATCCAGCTACATATCCACAGTCAATGGTATTCTAAATTTAAATGCCACTACCGCAACTGTAAGTTCAAATCCTCCGATCTATGGTTCTACTTCTACATTAGTATATAAGTCAGGGGCTACTTTTGGCAGAGGTGCAGAGTGGAGCAGTAGTACTACAGGATCAGCGGGCTGTCCACAAGCTGTGCAGATAACCAACAGTACTACTCTTAACTATCCTAATACACCCAATGCAGATTTTGCTACCAACCTAAGCATTGCAGGCGACCTTACTATAGATGCCTCATCAAGCTTGTATATGGACTTTGACGGTAACTCAGGGCAATACAAGAGAAAGGGTAGTCTTACAGTGGGGAAAAATGTCGTAGCTAATGGTAATCTCAGCTTGGGTAATGCTGTAGGTGGTGATTTATTTGTTGCAGGAGCTTGGAGCAAAGGAACGGGAACTTTTACGCCGAACGGCAGACAAGTGACCTTCAACGGGTCTAGTGACCAGTCTTTAACAGGGGCGACCAATTTTGATTATCTAAAGGTCGATAAATCTGGTGGAAGTGTTGTGCTGGGCACTAGCTCTAGTATCACAGTAAGCGCTAATTTGGATTTCACAAATCGAACGATTACTTTGGGCGCAAACAACATCACGCTTTCAAATACTGCTACAGTAAGTAATTATGGTGGTAATGGTTATGCATATGTGGGATCTAGCGGAGGTCAGCTGATCCGTGCAGGATTAGCTAATGGCCAAACCTTTGTTTTCCCCATTGGATTTAATTCTGGACTATCGGCCTATGCTCCAATTACTGTTACCAATACTGGCAGCACTTCGGACATTGGTGTTGTTGGGAAAGCAGCAGTTGACAATGCTGTTGCAGATTCTAGCAGTAGGGTTGGTGTTCAATGGACTGTTACATCTTCTGTAGCAACTACCGCAACATTGGCTCCTAGCTGGTATTCTACTGTAGATAACGGGGTGTCTTCCGTTACCAGCGGACAGCTTGGTAACTACGTTTCGGCTTATACCGTATATCCTGCAACTATCAGTTCTTACTCTGCATCGGCAAGCAACGTCGCTCTGTCAACATCCGGCAATAAAATAGTGGTTGGTAAGAACGAGGCTATTGTTTTAGGGAATAATACCTGCTCAAATGCCTATTCTGTAACCGTAGATGCAGCAGCTATAAGCGGTACTACCGTTGGTGCGTCTTCAGAAGGAACTGGAGTTCCATCTTGTTCCTCTGTAAGTGTACAACGCGATGTATGGTATAAGTTTACTGTTCCGGCAGGATCAGAAGGGAATTACAAAATAGATGTTACAAACAGTCTGACTGATGTTGTAGAATTAAGAAGCGGTGCATGTACCGGCACAGTTGTAAAGTGTTCTGCTACTGCAGGTGGTGTAGCTTCTGTTACAGCCTATTTGACAGCGGGTACGTATTATTACAGAGTTTTGAATGATGGTAGCTCAGACGGTACTTTTACCACTTCCGTATCCACATCGCCTACGATTGTTGTAAGTCCATCCTCTTTGGCTTTCGGAACGGTACCTGCATCAAGTACTCAGGTTAAAACCTTTAGTTTGTCAGGCAGCTTTTTGAAAAGTGCATCTAGCAGCATTACAGTAACAGCTCCAAACAGTGGTAATGAATATCAGGTTTCCCTGGACGGAAGTTCTTGGGCAACATCTGTCAATGTGCCTTACACCTCGGCTACGTTGGCGGCAACAACGGTTTATGTGAAATTCCGTACGGACAATGTTTGTGGCGTGTCAAGTGGTGGTAATATCACCTTCTCTGCACCTTTAGCAACGTCTACACCCACAATAGCGCTTACAGGATCTACAGCGATAGATGCGCCTACGGCAAATGCTGCAACGGATAATACGGCAACTACCTTTACTGCACATTGGAATGCAGTTACAGGTGCAACAGGCTATGAGCTGGATGTGAGTACAAGTTCTACTTTTGGGACAGATACGGCAGTATCTAAAACTGAAGAATTTGAAAGTGGGCTGCCCTCTTCCGGTTACACTACAAATCCCACATACAGCTTAACTTCCGGAGAATGGAATTTTACTGATGTAGCTAGAAATACAAGTACATCGTCTAACTATAATTCTTCTACCTATGGTGCTCAGTTAAAAGCAAACACAGGAATTATCATTAGTCCATCTTTTAATAAGATGACAAGTGTGTCTTTTTATGCGGCAAGAGGGACCAATGCAGCTTCTATTAGTGTTTATAAAATTGTAAACGGTGTAGAGTCGCAGCTTGGGACAGCTATTGCGTTATCCACGACACCGACACTTTATTCATATACATTGAATGAAACCTCCTCTGATGTTAAGATAAAGATCGTAGGTGGTGCATCCTTTACTGTTATAGATCATTTTGTTGTAAATTATTTTAATACAACGTCTTCCTATGTCTCTGGCTATAACGGATTATCAGTATCCGGTACTTCGCATGTGGTGTCTGGTCTTACATCAAATACCACTTATTATTACAGAGTGCGAGCAGTGAGCAATGCTTGTAAATCTTCCAACTCCAGCGTGATTACAGCTGTTACCAACAATACTGTTGTCTGGAACGGTACTGCGTGGAGTAATACAGATGGACCTACTGCAATTCTGGACTCAAAAGTTATTGGGAATTACAATTTATCAAAATCGTTTGAGACCAAAGATCTGGAAATCACCAGTTCGGGTTCTATTGCCATAACGTCTAATTTTGATGTCACAGTAAATGGTGCGGTTACTAATAACGGTACTATCACAGTAAACAGTGACGCCAACTTTGTTCAAAAAACCGGTTCTACCTATTCCGGAGCGGGTACATTCACGGTATTGAGAGAGGCAAAAGTGCCAAGTACACAGTTTAACTACTGGAGTTCTCCGATTTATGGAAATGCTTCTGTAGGACAGAATATGTACGCCATTTATCCTAATATCCCTGCCAATAGAGTTATGACTTACAATACCGCTAATGACCGTTTCGTCACCGTGCAGAATCCTACTTATGGCGCACCTGGGATCGGGTATTCTATCAAAGGGCCAACCAACAACACGTCTTCTTCCGGGGTTACGGCCACCTTTACCGGAACAACACCAAACAATGGTGATGTGAGCGTGACGCTTAATAAGGCTGGTCAGAATTATAACCTTGTAGGTAATCCATATCCTTCCAATATAGATCTCAATGCCTTCTATAACGATAACACAGCGGTTCTGGCCAATGGTACATTCTGGCTTTGGGATAATACCAACAATACTGAGCTGACTCAGCTGGGTACTACTTACACGGGTAATAGCTATGCCACCTGGAATGCCAGCTCTGGAACCGGCGTGAAAGGGACTTCTACTACCAATAGTCCCGCAAAAACGCCAACCAGATACGCTACTGTAGCACAAGGATTCATCGTGGAAGCTAATCCTTCGGCCAATGTATCACTGGTGTTCAGAAACTCCGAGAGAGTCAATAATGCCGGTGTATTTTTCGCTTCGAAAACCAATACTGAAAACGATGCCTACTGGCTCGAACTATTAACGCCGGCGGGTGTCATCAATACCCAGGCCGTTGTATACAGTGCCGATGCGGTCAATACGTTGGATAAGTTTGATTCCGGGCTGGGCATTCTAGGCAGTGATTCGTTCTATTCCTTTGCAGATGGCGATACTTCCGAACTGATCATCCAGGGAAGAACAGGAGATCTGAACATCTCGGATGCTGTGCCACTGGGTGCTGTATCCTTTAGCGCAGGTAATCACCGTATCAGGCTTTCGGATAAGACCGGTATTTTCCAAAATGGCCAGAAGATCTATCTGCATGATAAACTTCTGAATCAATACCATGATCTTACAACGGGTGATTACAGTTTTAATATGAATAAAGGCACTGTCAATAACAGGTTTGAAATTGTCTACAAGGATGCTGCAGTACTTGGTAACAGTGATCTGACGAAATCTGATTTCCGCATATACAGACATCATGATCACTATGTGGTAGAATCTTCCAAAAAGCTTGGAAAAGTAGAGCTCTACGACGCCGGCGGACGACTGGTAAAAGCCTACCAAACTGATGCTGCGAAGCTTGAAGTCGATATGATGCTGATTCCAAATGGCGTTTACATTATTAAGGCAGAAAACTCGGGAGACCTTAAAACTAAAAAGATCAGAAAGTAATTCTGACTGCATTATTACTATTAAACCACAGTTCGCTGTGGTTTTTTTTATGCCATACTTTGGTGTGATGCAGGATTCCAACCATCGGAATTTTTACAACCTTTTTGTTGTCTTCGGATAATATCCGGTGAAATCTGAATAATATTATTAGCATGGGTATTTCATTA
>CAJYWD010000010.1 GCA_913778505.1 uncultured Chryseobacterium sp. | reverse complement strand
GAAAAGAATTTTCCGCCGATATGAAACATATTTACACCGATCCTACAAAACAGGCTGCTCAAGCCGCTCTAAATGATTTTGCAGAAAAATGGAAATCCAAATATTCTTACGCCATCAAATCCTGGAGAGATAATTGGGATGAATTGACCGTATTTTTTGAATTTCCTCTGGAAATCCGTAAAATCATTTACACCACCAATTTAATCGAGAATCTCAACGGTAAAATCCGAAAATACACCAAAAACAAAATGTCTTTTCCTACGGATGATGCGGTTTTGAAATCTGTTTACCTTGCTTTAAAAGAAGCCACAAAAAAATGGTCGATGCCGATTCAGAACTGGGGTATTGTTCTCAACCAATTTATGCTTATTTTTGAAGAAAGGCTCAGATTATAAAATCAAAGCCCTAACTTTTTAACTTACACACTTTATGGGAGAGTGTCATTCTTTTTTTTTTGATATAAAGTCTGTATTGCGTTGGACATCTCCGTAATCTCAGTCTCACTTCTGAAGATGTAATTTTATGTTGCATCAATTTAGTTCTAACTTTCTGCGGGTTTGTTTTGTATTACAACAAAGTATTTTTCATTTATGGCGGTGTAATTTTACATTGTTTCAATTTAGTTTTACATTCACACAGTATAGTTTTAGTTTTTTGTAGTATAATTTTCTATAGTTATTAATTAGTTTTCCATCCTTCAATACTATTTTCTGTTTTTACACTTTAAGAATGGAATTTTTGAAATTTAATGTAAACTTGCAATAGAGTTTTTCAGTATTAAAAAAAAACATTTCCCGAAATTTGCCTAACATCTAACATCTAACATCTAACATCTGACATCTAACAATGAACCTCATCCTCGCATCCACATCCACGCTCTATGGCGGACAATATTTAGAATATCTCAAACCGGAATTAGAGAAACTATTTGCCGGAATTGATGGATTAATTTTTATTCCCTTCGCCAGACCCGGCGGCATCTCCCACGATGATTACACCCAGAAGGCCAAAGACTTTTTCTCCACGTTTAATATCAATGTCAGAGGTCTTCACGAGTTTGATGATAAAGCAGAAGCTCTCAATTCAGCGCAGGCATTCTTCACTGGCGGAGGAAATACTTTTCTTTTGGTGAAAACATTACACGAATTAGGATTAATGAACATCCTGAAACAAAATGTAGAATTCGGAAAGCCCTACCTTGGGTGCAGCGCGGGAAGCAACATCGGCGGCCTCAATATGAAAACCACCAATGATATGCCCATCGTTTACCCATCAAGCTTTGATTGTATGGGACTTGTTCCTTTCAATATCAATCCTCATTACCTGGACCCAAATCCGGAAATCAGACACAACGGAGAAACCAGAGAAACCAGAATTAAAGAATTTTTGACCCAAAATGATATTAAAGTGGTCGGTCTTAGAGAAGGCAACTGGATCAGAAGAATCAATGATAAAATTACAGCAGAAGGTTCAGAACTCACAAGGATTTTTGAAAAAGGTAAAGAACCCTACGAAGTAAAACCCGGAACCGAATTATGATTATTTGCAACGAAGTTTCTATATGTAGGTAGAAATTAATTCCTATAAATAATCAGAGGTGCGAAGCTCCGATATTTTAAAAATAATTATTAAATGAAAATACAGAAAGAAATAGACTTTATCTTGGCAATCGATGCTTTGAAAAATGTCCAGAGAAGAAATTACAATGCTGATGATTCCAGACGAGAAAATACTGCCGAGCACAGTTGGCAGATTATCATCCTCGCACAGATTCTTTTTCCTTATGCCAAAGATAATGCAAACATAGATTTGCTGAGAGTCATCAGAATGCTATCCATCCACGATTTGGTAGAGATTGATGCTGGCGATACTTTTCTTTTTGATGAAGAAGGAATGAAGGGCAAATTCGAAAGAGAAAAACTAGCAGCCCAAAAGATTTTCGGAATTTTAGACGAGCCAATTTCTTCAGAATTTTACAACCTCTGGATCGAATTTGAAGAAGAGGAAACCCCGGACGCCATTTTCGCTTGTGCTATTGATAGGATAATGCCATTTATTCTCAATTCTTACACTTCCGGAAAAAGCTGGACGGAAGCCGGCGTTACAGAAACCCAGGTCAGGAATATGCTAGAAAATGCTATCTGCAGAGCTTCCGATGACATGGGTGAATGTTTTCAGCTATTGATGAAACAATGTTGTGATGAGAAAAAGCTTGTGTAATGAACCAAAAAAAACGCTTCCCGTGTGGGAAGCGTTTTATATAGTAGAATAATTCAATTATTTCGTAGCTGGCGCCTTTGTAGCAGGTGCGCTGTTAGCCGGCGTAGTGGCAGGTGCTCCGGTTTTCACAGGAGTTGGCATGGCAGGCATAGTTTGCGAAGGTTTCCCTGTAAGGATGATGCTTAGCAAAATCAAAACAACAATCGTCGTTCCAAGAGTCCATGTTGCTTTTTCCATAAAGTCATTGGTTCTCTGTACTCCAAAAGTCGCAGAAGAAGTTCCGCCGAACGTTCCGGAAAGACCGCCACCTTTTGGGTTTTGAGCCATAATGATAATGATTAATAAAATGCTAGCAATGATAATCAAAATCATAAACAGCGTAAATATTGTGCTCATAGTATCGTCTTAATAATAAATTTTGAAGCGCAAATATAGTGATTATAAATCAATAAATGGAAACTTATTTTTTAATAAATTTAACAACATACGTTTCGTTACTTAATGATTTTAGTTTGATGAAGTAAACACCAGCTTTCAAATTGCTAATTGAAATTTGAGAAGATTTGAGATCTCTATTAAAAACTGATTTCCCGGATTCATCAATAATCTCGTAAGCTATAAAATTTTTGTCCGATTCTATATTAACAAAATCCTGTACAGGATTAGGGAAAATCTTAACTACAGCTACTTTTTTTGATGGATCATTTACAGCTAAAAGGCAAGACGGAGGATTAGAGATGGGTCCTGCAGAATAATCATAATAAACAGTGTCCTCTGCAATCACTACAGACTCTGCATAATTAGTGTTGGGCGAGCCACCTATGTAGATGCAGTTGTTAAAACCAAATGAGGCTTTATTGAAACTGCGATTAGTCTTGTACCAGCCTTCGCAAGCCGGTGTCATGGGGCTTCCAGGCGGAAAGAAATCGATGGTGACCACTGGGTCTATATAATTCGTATAAGCACAGACGTTCGTCCAGTTGCTTGGCGGTTTAAAATAAACGGTTTTTTCCGGAAGGTTATCGGATTGTCCGAAACCGAAAACCGGCGCAGACATAAGAGCAAAAAATAGAAGTTTTCTTACAGTTAATAAGTTTATCTGTTTCACCCAAATTTAGACAATTATTTAATACCTTCGTCAGAGTTTTTTCAAAAATCAATTATTTATCTAATGAAACTAAAAAATATAATGGCTGCAGCGCTTGCAGCACCTCTTATGATGAATGCTCAACAGGTAATGACGCCGGAAATAATGTGGACGCTTAACCGTCTTGGCGTTCAGTCCGTTTCTTCGGATAATTCTGCTTTGATTTACAAAATCAGCAAAACAGATCTTAAAACCGAAAAATCCAATTCCGAAGCTTTTTGGCTTAATCTTTCCGGACAATCTACCAAAATTGATTTAGGTAAGAAAAGCCTGATCCAATGGGATAATAATGGAATTTATGCTTTAGAAAACAATAAAATTTTCCTGTCAAAAGATTCCGGGAAAACTTGGTCAGAGTTCTATACTATTGGAGACGTCGATAATATTGTGATTTCTCCGGACGGTAAAAAAGTAGCGTTCAGCAAAGCTGTCCATGTTGAGAATCTTTTGGGAAAAGATAAATATAAGGATCTGCCAAAAACCACTGCGCAAATCTATACAGACCTTAACCATCGCCATTGGGACGCTTGGAATGAAGGTTCTTACAATCACGTTTTTGTGGTTAATATTTCTGATTCGGCAGATAAAGCCAAAGATCTTTTGGAAGGAAAAGCTTTTGACTCGCCTCAAAAACCGTTTGGCGGAGCAGAGGATTTTGTCTGGAGTCCGGATTCTTCGGAATTGCTGTATGTGACAAAAGCAAAATCAGGTGCAGATTATGCGCAGAGTACCAACACGGATATTTTCGCTTATAATCTTGCTTCCGGACAAACTACGAATCTGACAGAAGGAATGATGGGTTACGACGTGAATCCGAAATTCAGCAATGATGGGAAATTCCTGCTTTGGAACTCCATGGAAAGGGACGGTTACGAAGCGGATAAAAATGACATCGTAATGATGGATTGGAAATCAAAAGCAAAAACTAACCTGACCAAAGCCTGGGACGAAAGTTTAACTGGCGATGTAAAATGGGCTTCGGATTCCAAATTGGTTTATTTCACTTCAGCTTTCAGAGGAACCAAGCAATTGTTTTCGGTTGATGTCAAAAACAAAACCGTAAAACAATTAACAAAAGGAGATTTTGATATCAATGATGTTGTTTTGGAAAATAAAGGAAAACTTTGGGTAACAAAAACCGACATCAACCATAATGCAGATCTGTTCGAGGTAGATTCCAAAGGTTCTTTGAAGCAAATTACCGATATTAATAAAGATAATTATTCCAAATTAACAGCAGGAAAATCCGAACTGAAAATGGTGAAAACCACGGACGGAAAAGAAATGGGCGTTTGGTTCCACTATCCACCAAACTTTGACCCGAATAAAAAATACCCGACTTTGGTGTATTGCCAGGGCGGACCACAATCTGCGCTCACGCAATTTTTCTCCACCAGATGGAATTTTGCTCTGATGGCGGCTAACGGTTATATCATAGTAGCACCAAACAGAAGAGGAATGCCGGGCTGGGGCGTGAAGTGGAATGAAGAGATCAGTGGCGACTGGGGCGGACAACCAATTAAAGATTATCTGTCCGCAACTGATTTTGCGAAAACTTTACCTTATGTCGATGGAACAAGAGTAGCGGCTGTTGGTGCGAGTTACGGCGGCTATTCTGTATTTATGCTGGCTGGTGTTCACGAAAATAGATTCAAGACTTTCATTGCACACGACGGATTGTTTGATATGAAATCCTGGTACGGAACTACCGAAGAGCTTTGGTTTGCGAATTGGGATTTAGGTGGAAGCTACTGGAAAAAACCTGCGCCGAAAGCGTACTCAGAGTTTAATCCGAGCAATTTTGTCGACAAATGGAACAAACCGATTATGGTGATCCAGGGCGGCATAGATTTCCGGGTTCCTTATGAGCAAGGTCAGGAAGCTTTCCAGGCAGCAAAACTGAAAGGCCTTAAAACCAAATTTCTTTATTTTCCAAACGAAAACCATTGGGTGCTTCATCCCCAAAATGGTTTGGTTTGGCAGAGAGAGTTTTTTGATTGGTTAAAGGAGACTTTGTAAGATTATTAAAAAAAGTGTCAGAGGTTTTCTGACATTTTTTTGTTTTTTGATAATTGTTTGTCATACCGCAGGAATCTCTATACCTAAAAATAAAGCAATAGAGATTCCTGCGGAATGACAGATTGATTCTTGATTTTGCAGTTATGTTTTATAAAAGATATTTAAATTTATTAATAGCTTCTCATCTTCATAAAGATTTTTTAATCTTATAGATACATTTGTACTCGTAAAGCTTGCTTCTCCAAATTCTATATAAACATCATTGTTTGAAGAATTAAGATTAAATGTTTTTAAATCTTTCGTGTCTAAATTGTTTCCATCAGAAAAGACTAAAATACAACTGTATATTTTTTCTCCAACAATTTTATAAAATCCTGTTATAACAAATGCATTATCAAAAAAGTATAAATCAGATTTTCTAAAATGGTATCTGTGATTTTTTAAACCACTTGTAAACGTTTCACTTTTAACATTTTTTTTATTAAAACTAGTTTACTTTCCAACTTCAAAATTTTTTGAAGTTTTATTTTTACAGTTTTATGCATCATATATCTATCAAGAAATATGATTAAGAAAAATAAGGAAAATGCAGAAAAGATTGAAAACATCATTGGCTTTATTTTTAATTACTCAATCTCCAGCGCCCAATCAGCTTTCCAATCTTCATTCTCTTCCAATTTTAAAATCCCAAATTTATCGGTCAATTCCTGATTATGATTTTCCAGATCAGCAATGCCTTGCCAAGGTTCCAGACAGACAAAATCCGCATTTTTTGCTGCCCAAATCCCGAAGTAAGGGAAATTGGAAAACGAAAAAATAACTTTCTGACGATTCTTATGATTTCTCAAAATCAATTTCCGACTTTTCATATTGGTCATGACCAACGCATCTTTTGCGAATAATTCGTAAGATAGCGGAAGCACTTTGTCATGAAGTTCAATAGTTTGTGTTGGACTGCTGATGAGATTATCGATCAGAGGATGGATTTCCAGTTTGTCATCATCAGAAAAAGCAATTTCGTAATCACTGTAGTTCAGTCCATTTTTGGTGTCTATAGCAAATCCCGGATGTGCGCCAAGAGAGAAGTACATTGCTTTTTCAGACAGATTTTTAACTTGGTAAGAAACAGTCAGTTTATTCTCAGTCAAAGTATATTTGATTTCCAAACTGAATTCGAAAGGATAAATTTTCAACGATTCTTCATCTGATTTTAATTCAAAAATTACTTCGTTGTCGGACGAGTTCTTCAGATCAAAAGTTCGTCTTCTTGCAAACCCGTGCCGCGGCAATTCATACGTTTTGCATTCAAAAATATATTGGTCATTTTTCAGAGCGCCGACGGTCGGAAATAGAACAGGACTAATTCCGCCCCAGAAATCGGGATTTCCGCTCCACATGATTTCTTTTCCGGTTTCCAGCTGGATGAGTGAAGTGAGTTCCGCACCCAATTCGTTGAAAGTGGCTTTCAGTTTTGTATTTTCAATAGTCAGCATTACCTTGATTTTATTTACTTACAAATATCAACATTAATCTTTGATTTTGTAGTTTATCTTTTACAAGTCTATTATCTACTTTTATAATAAATTCCTAAATTGCCGTTTAATAAGCAGTCATGAGAGGTCTTAATTTTCTGAAACGCATCAACAGCTGGGTGATCTACATTATCCTGACATCCATTGTGGCGGGCATCATCATTTCCTCCAACTTTCTGATTCAGCATCTCAGAAGCAAGGAAACCGAGCGTATCAGATCGCTGGCTACTTCCATGCGCTATCTGCAGGATTCTGATGTAGATCCGCGGTTCAATGAGCTTGCGCTTTACGTGATCAGTGAAAATGAAGACTTGCCGATAATCCTGACCAACAAAAAGCGGGAAGTTTTGGAAAGCCGCGGCATCTCCGCAGATATTTTATCGGATAAAGCCAAGCTCAAAGCCAAAATGAGCGAGATGGAAAGTAAATATCCACCGTTTGAAATTCAGCTGCCGGATTTTAACAACCAATATCTCTATTATGATAATTCCAACCTGATGAATTATTTGCGCTACTATCCGCTGCTGCTGGCGGTTTTTATATCGCTTTACATTGTTTTTTCATTCTGGTTTCTGCGGCTGCTGAAAAAGACCGACGAAGGTTTTGTATGGGCAGGATTGGCTAAGGAAACCGCACATCAGATCGGGACGCCGCTGTCATCAATGATCGGCTGGGTCGAGATTATGAAGCTTGAAGATGAAAATGGTTTAGGCGTCAAAGAACTGGAAATGGATGTGAACAGGCTGAAAACCATTTCGGAAAGATTCTCAAAAATCGGCTCTATTCCTGCGCTCACGGATCTGGATATCACCGAAACCGTTCAGCAGAACTATGATTACCTGAAGTCCAGGATCTCCACCAGGGTCGAGTTTTCATTCAGGAAAACCTACGAACCTGTGATGGTGCCCCACAGCAGGATCCTGATGAGCTGGGTGATAGAAAACCTGGTAAAAAATGCCGTCGATGCCATGAAGGGCGAAGGCAAATTAGAATTGTCCCTGTATAAAAAGAATAAGAATGTCTACATAGACGTCACCGATACCGGAAGCGGCATGACGAAGAAACAGATCCGTAACGCCTTCAAACCTGGTTTCTCGACCAAAAAACGCGGCTGGGGTCTTGGTTTGTCATTAACCCGGAGAGTGGTCTGCGAATACCATAATGGCGATGTCCGCATTGCCCAGTCGGAATTGGGCAAGGGCACGACTTTTAGGATTATTCTGAAGGAGGAGCAGAAGCCATGAAAATGATTCCAATGTTAACCAATCAATCATCATTTCCCCTTGATTTCAAAATCCATATCTTTGCCGCATGAAAACCACTTTTGCAGATTTCGATTTACCGGAAAAGATTCTGGATGTTTTAGCCGATTTAAATTTGTTTGAGCCTACGCCAATTCAGGAAAAAAGCGTGAAGCCAATCCTTTCTGGCCGCGATGTCATGGGCATTGCGCAGACCGGAACCGGAAAAACTTTGGCCTATCTGCTTCCGGTTCTCAAAACCTGGAAATATAACAAATCCGGAAATCCAACAGTTCTTATTCTCGTTCCTACGCGGGAATTGGTGGTTCAGGTAACAGAAGTGTTGGAGAAACTGACCGAAAATATCACTGCAAGAGTGATCGGCGTTTATGGTGGGAAAAATATCAATACGCAGAAATTGTTGTTCAATGACGGATGCGATATTCTGGTGGGAACGCCGGGCCGTGTCATGGATCTGTCTATTGACAACGCCATTTCTCTGAGAGAAGTTAACAAATTGATCATTGATGAGTTCGACGAAATGCTGAATCTTGGTTTCCGTCCGCAGTTGACTCATATTTTCGAAATGATGAAGGAGAAAAGGCAAAATATTCTTTTTTCAGCCACCATGACCGAAGCATTGGATGAAATATTGAATGAATATTTCGCTTCCCCCATTGAGATTTCTTTGGCAAGATCGGGAACGCCTTTGGAAAAGATCGCACAATCTGCCATTCCGGTGGAAAACTTCAATACAAAACTGAATTTGCTAATATATCTTCTCAAAACCGAAGATAATCTGGAGAAGATCTTGATTTTCGCCAATAATAAAAAGCACGCCGATCTTATTTTTGATAAGCTGAATGTCGAGTTTCCGGATGAGTTTGGTGTAATTCACTCCAATAAATCTCAGAATTTCAGACTGAGAGTCATGCAGGAATTCAGCAATGAGGAATTGCGGGGCGTCATTACCACCGATATTATGGCGAGAGGTCTGGATATTCCGGATATTTCCCACGTTTTCAACTTCGAGGTTCCGGAAGTTCCGGAGCAATACATCCACAGAATTGGTAGAACCGGCCGTGCGGACAAGGACGGAATCGCTGTCACGTTCTATACCAAAAAGGAGGAGGCTCAACTTCTTGACATCGAATTACTGATGGATAAAGAAATTCATAAAACAGCATTTCCGGCGGAGGTTACTGTCTCCAAAGTCAAGATTGCTTCGGAGCAGGATGAGGTCAAAATGAAATTCCTCACCACCGCAAAACTCAACGAAGGCGAATCTGCCTTCCACGAAAAAAAAGATAAGAACAAGAAAATCAACCTGGGCGGGCCAAGCAAACGAAAAGCACCTAAAAAATTCGGGGTCAACAGGGCGCAGCAGAAAGCCAAATCGAAAGCCAAGAGAAAGAAATAGAAAACAAAAATACCTCAGATCATTCCATCCGAGTTATTTTTGTATATAAGGATTAGATTTATTTATAATTGATCTTTCCGCCTACCACTTTTTTATCATTCTTGGTGGCAGGATTACCGTAAACGTCAATCACGCCGCCTGCCCGTGTGGTAGCGTCCACAGACTTGGTGGCGTATACAGAAGCTTGCCCACCTGCATTGGTGGTGATGCTGGTGATTTTCGTTTTAAGTTCCTGGCCGTCATACTTCCCGCCGGTGTTCACCACCACATTTTGCGAGTCTGCCATTCCCGACAGTTTCAGCATGCCGCCGGTATTTACTTTTCCTTCCACTACACTGGCGTTGACACCAAGATTGATCTGCGAACCTTCATTAGAGGTAACATCCAGTTTGGTAGTTTTAATGTTGTCTCCGGACGAGATCACAGCGCCCTGGCTGGCCTGTATACTGTTTAAGTTCTTGTAATAAAGTATTACTTTTACATCATCACCCTGAAGCAGCTGCAGCGCCTTCATCCGCACTTTCAGTTCGTTTCCTGCACTTACCAGTTCTACGTCATTGGCTTTCGCTCCTGTAATTTCTGCCTTGTAAGCGGAAGAAGATACCAGCTGTACAGGAATTTTATCGAACACTTTCAGGGATGCGAAGGCGGCTACGTCCTGTGTCTGAGCCAATGCCAATTGTGACAATAAAAATGCCGAGGCGCTTAGTATGATCTGTTTCATATTTCAAATTTTGACCAGTCATTAACAAATCTAAAACCAAAGAATGTTAGAATTTGTTAAATTTAAGACCGTCCCGGCGGAAAAGCTTAATTTTAATTCCTGATGATACGCTATGCCTTTTTTTTGCTCTTGCTGTTTGTACTATCCTGCCAGTCTGTGAGGAAGCATAATGCCTTTCTGGACAGGGAAATACCGGTAGCAAAACTTAGAAGTGATGTCGATTTTACCTATGATAAACTCAAACGTTTCCATCCTCATCTCTATTGGTATATCAGCAAGGATACCCTGGATTACAAGTTCGACAGTATCAAGAATACCATTACACTCCCTATGCGGCCTAACGATTTCTATTTTAAGCTGGCACCCGTTGTGGCGAGTGTGAATGAAGGTCACCTGAGGCTGCGTCCCATCTTCCGGCAGTCCTCCAGGAAAGAGGAAAAAGCCCTGAAGGACAAAAAACCGCTGTTCGGAATGATGGAGTACAGGATTGTAGGCGACAGACTTTTTGTGCGGGAGAACAAACAGAATTTTGCCACCATTAAAGCCGGGACAGAAATACTGAAAATCAACGGTGACAGCGTGGCAGATCTGATCAGTAAATACAACAGCCTTTCCAGTTCGGATGGCGAGAACAAAACCTTCCAGAAGTATTATATCAATCAGGCCTTCTTCAGCCTCTACACCCTGGAACATGGCTTTCTGGACAGTGCACGGCTCACGACACAATGCGACAACCAGATTTCAGAGATCATCATCAGAAGACAGAAAAAATCGGATAGCGAGATCACCAAGGACAAAGAAACCCCGAAGATCACCATGGTAGAAAAGGTGCAGGATTACGACGCTGCTTCCAACACCTATAACCGGAGTTTTAAATTTCTGGATAAGGACAGCACAGTAGCATACATCAAAGTCAAATCCTTTACTGCCACCTATTCCAAAAAGTTTTATAAGGATACCTTTGCCAAAATCAAAAAAGCGAACGCCGGATACCTGATCCTGGACATCCGGGATAACCTGGGCGGCTCTCTGGCAGAGATCAATAATCTTTATTCTTATCTTACAGATCAGCAATTCACTCTCATCAAACCTTTGGAGATGACATCCAGAACCTCTGGCATGCATCAGAATTATTTCCGCGGGCAGACCTGGCTGGAGGGTATTCTGAGTGCTGCTGGATATCCGTTTTTTCTGGCGGGAAACTATTTTCTGTCCAAAAAGCAGGATGAACGTTATTATTTCAGGGATTTTATCTCGAAACCTACCAAGCCTAAGAGCGGTGCTTTTCTTGGAAAAATATATGTGCTGGTGAATGGCGGAAGTTTTTCAGCATCCTCCATCATCTCGGCCAAGCTTAAGTATGAGAAGCGTGCCACCATCGTGGGAGAGGAAACTGGAGGTGCCAATGACGGTACAGTATCCGGTGTCAATAATACCGTAACGCTTCCTAACTCAAAACTGACTTTGCCCATAGGTCTGTTTGTGATACGTCCTGATATTGGCTTCGACAATAAAAATCGTGGCGTGCTCCCGGATGTCCCTCTGGATACAGGCTTTACAGATATTCTCTCCAGGGATGACCGCGTGCTGAGCTGGGTTATGGATGATATTGCCTTCCGCAAAGAAGTGGCCGGCCGGTCCCGATAAACTGAGTATTAACCAATCCTGATGATACTCCTTACAATCCGTTAATCATTCTCAGGTACTGCTTAATACAATGTCATGCCTGATTGCCTTCTCTTATTGCCACTTCATTACAATTATTTGTAGTACTGTTATAAGTCACCGGCTTATTGTAATGTCAGATATGGATTTAATAGAATAAGATATTAAGTTATCACACGATAAATGATATGGCTGTGGTATGTGGCATCAAAGCTTCTTTACATGACTTAAAAGTTATTTTGTAATGCATCAGCCATTCTCATCCGTTTTTTTGAAAAGTATTAATAAAGTTAATGGAGGTAATCTCTGCCTAATTGTCAAAATCTAAGGCTTGGCAAAGGAATTGAAAAAAAGACCGTATAAATTAATCGATAATGGAAGAAAACAAAGATATACACGAGGAAAACCTGGATATGAACAATCAGAATACAGCATCTACGGCAGAGGATAATCAGGAAAATGTGTCACAAAAGCCGACGGCGGAGGAACTTTTGGCAGAAGAGAAGGATAGATACATCCGTCTGTATGCTGAATTTGAGAATTATAAAAAAAGAACACTCAAAGAAAAGAACGAATTCTATCAGTATGCTTCAAAAGATCTGATGACATCTATGCTGGGTGTACTGGACGATTTTGAAAGAGCCCTGAAGGAGATCGCTAAGAATGGCAACGAATCTGACCTGAAAGGTGTGGAACTTATCTACCAGAAGTTCAGAAATAAATTGGTGGAAAAAGGCCTTAATCCGATTGAAGTGAATGCAGGTGATGATTTCAACGTCGATTTCCATGAGGCCATTACACAAATCCCGGCACCAACTCCAGAGCTTAAAGGAAAAATTGTGGATGTGATAGAGACCGGCTACCAGCTGCACGACAAAGTGATCAGATTCGCCAAAGTAGTTACAGGAAACTAAACATTATTAATGACTTACGGTCATAGACCCAATGTGGTATGATCCGTTATCCATCATCAACTATCAATTATGTCAAAACGAGATTATTACGAAGTTCTAGAAATATCCAAATCAGCCAGCGCGGAGGAGATCAAGAAGGCCTACCGAAAGATGGCCATCAAATATCACCCGGACAAAAACCCCGGTGACAAGGCAGCAGAGGAGAAATTTAAAGAAGCAGCAGAAGCCTACGAAGTCCTGAGCGACGATAACAAAAAAGCACGCTACGACCAGTATGGACATGCCGGAATGGGTGGCGCAGCCGGTGGCGGCTTCGGCGGCTTCGGCGGCGGTATGAATATGGAGGACATCTTCAGCCAGTTCGGCGATATCTTTGGTGGCGGTTTCGGCGGTGGACAGAGACAGCAGCAGTCCCGCGGCTCCAATCTCAGAATCCGCATCAAGCTGAACCTGGAGGAAATGATCACCGGCACACAGAAGACCGTAAAGGTGAAGAAGATGAAACTGGCAGCCGGCGTAACGTCCAAAACCTGTCCTACCTGTGGCGGAAGCGGCGTGCAAGTGAAGGTGATGAATACCATGTTTGGCCAGATGCAGACGCAGACCACGTGCGGCAATTGCCAGGGCGTGGGAAAAGTAGCAGACAAAATTCCGTCCGGAGCCAATGCGCAGGGTCTGGTAAAGGAAGAAGAAGAGATTACCATCAATATTCCGGCGGGCGCCAGAGACGGCATCCAGCTGAATGTGAGAGGCAAAGGAAATGATGCGCCATTAGGCGGAACGCCAGGCGATCTGCTGGTAGTGGTAGAGGAAGAAGTGGATAAACTTATCAAGAGAGAAGGCGACAATCTCCATCAGGAACTTTATATCTCTTTTGCAGAAGCGGCGCTGGGTACTTCGAAAGAGATCAACGTGGTAGGCGGGAAAGTCAAAATTAAAATTGATGAAGGCACGCAGTCCGGTAAGATCCTTAGACTCGCCGGAAAAGGTCTTCCCAATATCGAAGGTTACGGCGGTAAGGGAGACATGTTTGTGCACATCAACGTCTGGACACCTCAGAAGCTCACCAAGGAACAGAAAGAGTTCTTCCAGAGTCAGCTGGAAAACGGTGATATGAATGCCGAACCTACAGGAAAAGAAAAAACATTCTTCGAGAAAGTGAAAGATATGTTCAACTAAAAAAAATGCGTTCAGCTTTATGAACGCATTTTTTTTGTTAGGGTTAGTCCGAAGTTCATTGATAATAATTATTTCAGATACTTTGTGATGCTCTCGCTCATTGGGTTAGTGGTGCTCACAAAACTATCGATCACATGGCCTTTCTCATCCAACAAAATCTTGGTGAAGTTCCATAGAATCTTGGTGTTTTTCACGCCATTTTCCTTTTTGTCTGTCAGGAATTTGTAGATCGGTGCAATGTCATCACCTTTTACAGAGATCTTTGCAGCCATAGGAAACTGTACCCCGTAGTTTCTCTGGCAGAACGTCGCAATTTCATGATTGGCACCAGGCTCCTGACCACCGAAGTTATTCGCAGGAAAACCAACGATCACCAGCTTGTTCTTGTACTTTTCGTAAAGCTTTTCAAGATCGGCATACTGAGGTGTAAATCCGCATTCGGAAGCGGTGTTCACAACCAATATTTTTTTGCCTTTGAACTTGGAGAAATCAATAGTTGAGCCATCCAGAGCTTCTACCTTGAAACTGTGAATGGACTTGGCCTGAGCATTACTTTTTGAAAATCCGAATAGTGATAGCATAATTACAAGTAAATATTTCATATAAAGGTTTTATTTTTTCAACGTTCCTATCTTGTCGCCAATGCTGATGGATGTATGTCTGAAAAAAATCCTGATGGCGATTTTCCGATACAATTTAAAGCTCAAATTTAAAACAAGTTTGGGAATAACGATGATTAAATCTGCTAAAATATGATCCTGATGCCGCAGATTTTAATACCTTTAAACATAATTTAACCATAGATGAACCGAAAAGATTTTATAAGCCTTTCCGGATTGGGATTTCTGGGCTTGTACGCTTGCGGAACTCCAAATCTTATGAATAACAGAAAACCTTTGGCCATTCAGCTTTACACGATCCGGGATGCGATTGCTCAGAACCTGGAAACTTCATTGGAACGCCTTGCTGAATTGGGTTTCAAACAATTGGAAATCTATGGTTATGACGGAAAATTTTTCGGCAAAGCCAGAGCAGAGTTTCAATCTATCCTTAAGAATGTAGGTATGGAAGTCATCAGTTCTCATCACACCACCGGAATCGTACATAACAGCAAAGGAACATTATTGAACGACTGGGAACAGTCTGTAGAGGATTTAAAAGAAATTGGCGCAAAATATATGGTCTGTTCATACCTCTTCGAGGAAGAACGAACGCATGAGAATTACATAAAACTTCCGGAATTACTCAATCAATCTGGCGAAATAACAAACAATGCGGGAATAGGTTTTGCTTATCACAACCACGATTTTGAATTTGAGAAATTCGGAGATCAAACGGTTTATGATTTTATTCTTGATAATTCCGATTCTGATTTTGTAAAAATGGAGCTGGATCTTTATTGGATTTCCAAAGCGGGATTTGATCCTCTGGAATATTTTGAAAGCTATCCAGGAAGATTTCCGCTTTGGCATGTGAAGGATATTAAATCCGGAAGCAAAGATTTTTCTGAAATCGGAAACGGAATAATTGACTTCGAGAATATTTTTAAAGCCAAAGAGAAGGCTGGATTGAAATATTGGTTTCTGGAACAGGATTCCAGCGATAAAGATATTTTTGAAAGCGTTAAAATTAGCGAGGACTACATCAGAAGGAATAACTTCTTTCGATAAAATTCTCATTTTAATTAATTTTAATGAATGTCCTTTTTTTTTATTACCGCAAAAATCGCCATTCATTATATCATTGACTGTACCGAATTATCGATTTCAACTGGAATCTAAAGTTCTTTTTTCAATATGTTGAGATTCTTAAGGATAGACAAACAAACCTTTTAAACTCACTTATTGAGGAAATAATTTTGCACAAACTGTAAAAGGTCTCCTTTGTTTTCTATGCGGTAAAAACCATTCAGCATTGCAAAATCAATGATTTAGTAAATTCCTTATCCCGAATCTAGGTTATTTTAACAAAATTTTATGATTTGTAAAATAAATGCCTTTTCTTTGTCGTTTATTTTCTGATGACAAAAATCGATGAGTGTTTACAGCAGGCTGGCTGAGAATCTCCAGTATATTTCTCCTGGTTTTTACAAAAGCAGATTTTTCAAAAAGCTGAAAGGTCTTACTGCGTCCAATCTGCTGGTGCGAAAAGTAGAACCGGAATTTCTCTGGGTCAAAGAAATCCTTTCTCAGGATGCTGTTTTCATGGATGTTGGATCCAATGTGGGGGCATATCTGTACATCCTGGAAAATCATCTTTCGCCGGAAAATATTTTTGCCTTCGAGCCAAACTATCAGCTTTTCAGAAGATTGAAGCGATTATTTCCGAAAGTTCAGCTTTTCTCTGTCGCTTTGTCAGACGTTTCTACGGTTGCAGAGTTCAAAATTCCTGTAATTAACGGAGAAAAAGTCCATACAAGAGGAACCTTACAGACATCAATAAAAGAAAAAAACGAAGAGAAAACCATCGTTCAGCGTGTGGAAGTAAAACCCTTGGACGACCTCGATCTCAATCTCAAAAACCTCGATTTTATTAAAATTGATGTAGAAGGCAACGAAATGCAGACTTTGCGCGGCGCAAGAAAAACGATCGAAAAATATAAGCCCATTCTGATGGTCGAGATGGAGCAAAGACATCATCGGGACAATCTCTGGACTTTGATTACTGAGATTGCCAATTGGGGCTATTCTGTTAATTATCTGGATAGGCAAACTCTGAAACCTACTTTGCTGACTGAAGAATTCCTGAATCAGCAAAACCCTGATCATATCAAGAATTATAAAGACTACATCAACAATATTATATTCATTCCAACAACCAACAACCATTAACTGTATACAATGAGCGTCGTAGCAAGGCAAGGTGTCAAATATTCGATTATCGGTTATCTCGGTTTCTTACTGGGAACTTTTTCGGCGATTTTCATCTTTCCGTACGATATGCAATTCTACGGAAAACTGCGCTACATTTTGCCAACGGCGGAAATCATCGTTCCCATTATCGTTTTTGGATTGAGTTTTTCTAATGTCAAGTTTTTTGCTAAAGTCAATGCAGACGGCAAGCATCTCAATATGCTGAGCCTTTCGCTGCTGGCGGTGGTCATTAATTTTCTCATCGTGGTGGGCGGATTTTTTCTCATTGCCTATTTCTTTCCCGGCTTCAAGTCCCTGGAGGTATGGAAGATGAAAAACCTCATCCTGCCGCTGGCTTTGGTGCTGGCGCTTTCTTCGGTTTTCAATAAGTTTCTGACCAATTATAAAAGGGTAGTGGTACCCAACATCTTCGAGAATTTTGTTCCGAAGTTGGCCAATCTTGGCGCGTTCTGCCTGTTTTTCTTTATGGGCTTTGCAGAGAAGTCGGCGTATGGATTTTTCCTGATGATGTTCGTTATTTCCCTGTTTGGGTACGGACTTTATACGAATAGATTGGAAAAGCTGAGGTTCGATTTTGATGTCAGCTATTTCAGGAAGGATAATTTTTACAGGGAAATTCTCACCTACAGCTTATTCGGATTTTTAGGAAATATCGGCAATTATATCGCAATTAAGATTGACAGTTATATGATTGGCGAATTCATCAGCTTCGAAGAAAATGGGATTTACAATAATATTTATTCGATTATTTCACTGATTGTTGTTCCGCAGATGGGATTATTCAACCTTTCTGCGCCCATTATCAATAAGGTGTTGGCCAATGGCGATTTTGATGAGCTGGACAGATTTCATAAGAAGACCTCGCTCAGTCTTTTCTTTCTCGGCCTTGTGCTGTTCTGCTGCATTGCGGTAGGATTTCCGTATCTCGCCGATTTTATGAAGAATGGCGAAGACCTGCGTTCCTCGGAGCCTATTGTCTGGATTCTGGGTTTTGCAATGCTTTTTGACTTAGCCACGGGGTTTAATGGCCATATCATCTCTCTATCTAAATATTATAAATTTAATATTGTGGTCATGCTAATACTGGCGGCGCTCACCATCACCACCAATATGCTTTTTCTGAATCATACCACGCTTGGCATTCTGGGAATAGCCCTGGCTTACGCCATCTCACTGACCTTGTTCAACATCATTAAAATTGTCTTCAATTACTGGAAATTCAGGGTCTTTCCGCTGAGCATCGAGATGATCTATGCAATGATTCTCGGCTGCATTTCCATCAATGTGGCTATTTTCCTCCCGGATTTTAAAATGAATATGCTCAATCTGTTCTACAAACCGGCTGTGGTCCTGATCCTGCTTTTCGTTGGGAATTATTTTCTGAAAATTTACCCTTTGGACAAGTATCTCAATAAAGATTTCATTAAGAGTCTTTTTAAATTCTGATGAACGTCAGGTTAGCGGCGCTATTTTCTAATTATTCTGTTTTTCTAAAACACAATAATCCGCACAGATAAAAGAATTGCTGATAAAACATTTAGGGCAATCTTAAGATATTTATTTTCCGATTTTAACGCTTTATAACCAGACCATTTTTATGGTAGTATTAGTCCACCGTGGCTAGAATTTGATTTGCGATAGTTATATCTGCCTTGTCGGTCAGTTTTATCAAAGTAAATGAAAATGTTCTAATGATATCAAACGTATATTTCAGCCAGTAATAATGTTCATCACCATAATCATGTTCTTCCCAATTTTTCTCGTCTTCTGGTTCGCTTTGAAACGTAGGCCAAATATATTTCTCACTTAGAAGTTTCCCAATATAATTTATTGTTGTTGGTACTTCTTGATTTTCGTAAAATTCTAGCTGAAATTTGGTCGCTTTTGCAACGGTTAAAATTTTATCTAATATTTGCTTTTTTGTTCGTGTTGTCGAATGATAATAGCCGGAACAGGAATATTACGGTGAGTGGGGTTGCCATCATTATTCCGTCCTGATGTTCTATGTTAATTTCTATTTTGTCAATAGCCGCTTTTTGGAGTTCTGAGTCGTTGGATAGTACATCATAAAAATAAGCTGGAAAATCTGCCGAATGTCCCTGCCAATGAACAAGCCTGCCGCAGGAATGTCATTAATTCCAACTGATAAATAAAATTCTTTGTCTTTCTGCAGAAGATCTTCGAATATTACTGCCAACTGTCTTGCGGGTTGGCCTTCGTGTGTTTTCGAAGCACAAATCTTCAATTTCGGACAAAAGCCGGACCTGGGAACATCTGTTGAACTTGGCAGTTTCGCCCCGTTACTTCAAAACTCTTGTTACCTGTAGTTTTTATTGCTTGCGACAATGGAATATACCATTGGAATTTTGTCCTCTAAATGTTTAATTCTAAATTTTTTTGGTTCAAATTCAATCATATTCCTGAACACATTATAAGGCGAATAATTATATTCCTGAAAATCAATAATGGTCATTGAATTCTTGAGCAAACTTCCTACCACCTCACTCATACTATGATTCCACGTTACGTAAGATTGTGAAATTTCAGCATTTTTGTCTGCATAAGTTCCGTTTTCTGTTTCAACTATTGGTGCTACGTTGAAGTAATTGTAACCAATTTTTTCGAAATTATCATCAAACATCCAAACTACAGGATGAAACTCGACAAAAATGAATTTTCCGTCTGGTTTCAAGAATTTAGATATTAATTTCCCCCATTTGTCTAAATCAGGCAACCAAGTTATTGTTCCGTAACTAGTGAAAACAATGTCGAATTTTTTGTCAAGATGGTTTTCTAATTCATATAAATCACAACATATAAATTGCGTATTTGAATTTGTTTCTTTGGCAATTTTTACTGCACTTTCGATCGCTTTGTCCGATAAATCAACGCCTGTAACTTCCGCTCCTAATCGGCTTAAAGAAATAGTATCTTGTCCGAAATGACATTGCAAATGTAGAATGCTTTTTCCTTTTATATCTCCAAGTATTTCTAATTCGATTGGGTTGAGAGAAGATTCCCCTTTCAAAAATCCTTCCAGATTATAAAATTCTGAATTCAAATGAGTATCCGTTCTGTTATTCCAGGAGTGCTTGTTAATTTCAATATAGTTTTGTTCTGTGTTCATATTTCTTTTAAGTTTCTAATATTTAATGTTTTGTTTTGCAGTTGGTTATTTAAAAAAAATACATGTAGCGTTACGGGGCTTGGCGATGATGAGGATTTTTAGAACAAACGTTGAATACAATTACTGCTGTTCAAACTTTTAAAATGTTCAATACAAGAACTTTAGCGTAGCTTTTGGCAATACCTTGTTAGCGGAAGTTTTTTATTTTACATTCATTGATTTTTCTAGATCGCTGAATGGAATTATTGTTTTTACTCCATAATCCTTAACTGGCCAGGATTGCAGAATAGTATTTACATCAAGCTTTAAATCTATAATTGCCGTATAAAGTCCTGCTTGTCTTTTACTTGCTTTTTCAATCTCTTTATCAGATTTTATCCAAACCAAATCATCTTGAAATAAAACTTTTTCTCTCGGAAAATAGTATATGAGATAGTCATTTGAATGTGCAGATTTTTCTCCAATAAAATATATTTCTAATTCATTTTGGTCGTCACTGTAGACCAGCTTGTCTTTAATGAGTTCAATTTGAATTTCCATTTTATTAAGCTCCTGTTTGTCAGGATTTAAACTATGCTTTGTTTTGCTTAAAAAGGTTGCGTAATCTTTATTAATCTCGCTACAAATTATCTTTGTACCATTGTTCACAAATGCCCTTATTCCACCAATATAATGTGGGTGATAATGACCAAAGGCAAAATATTTTATTGGTTTGTTTGGAAAAAGTTCTTTTGCTTTGGAAATTATCAATTCACCATTTTTTGAATTCATCGGTGCTTCTGCAACAATTAAATAAGTTTCAAACTCTGCAATTAATACTTTATCATCAGTATGTTTTAACTCTAACAAATGTATATTATCACTAAA
Source organism: uncultured Chryseobacterium sp. (assembly GCA_913778505.1). Taxonomy (GTDB): domain Bacteria; phylum Bacteroidota; class Bacteroidia; order Flavobacteriales; family Weeksellaceae; genus Epilithonimonas. Next base: position 79,211 of record CAJYWD010000010.1, on the reverse strand, counting down.
TTTGTTGTACAAAATTTCAGGTTTGATTTCAGAATCCTCAGTCAATTTATAGTCAGTAGGAATACGTAAAGTATTTTCAATTCTTGAAATAGACTTAATGTCTGAAATTTCAACCTCATCGACTAATTTTCCATCAATTTTTTCGATATTTACTTTTGTTGCAAAATACTTTCCATCAATACTTTTATAATTCTGATACAGAATCGTAGTTTGTAAATCTCCATAGAATTCATCATAATAAGTTTTGCGTATTTTTTCTATTAAACTCGTCTTTTTACTAATAAAAACTTCTATTTTTTCTTTGTTTATTTCTATATTATAAATTTTATGTCTTGAATTTTCATTATCAGATTTCAATTTTTTTTTGTACATCTCTTCCAATAAAAATAAAGGCGAAAATTGTAGTATTTTAAATTTTCTATTGTCATAATCTAAATGTGTTAATTTTTGTAACTCGTTTATTCCAAACTTTGTACTTGCATAAGTTTTTGCATCTATGAACGTTTTACGCATTTTTTCATCAACCGAATCAATTGTTGTAATAGAGCTACTATGGATAAATATATTCCCCTTCAAAATGTCTTCGGCTTTTTGCCAAGGATAACTTGCGTGTCTAAAACTATATTGCTTTTCAGTATATTTAAATTCAAAATTTTTGCTTTTTAAATTTGCCTGATTTTGATAACATTTTTTCAAAATCTTGTCTTGTCCAAAAATTAAATTTGGTAGAATGAGTAATAGAATTGTAAATTTTAGAAATTTCATTTGTATTGTTTGTAATGGTCAGTTTTGTCTGTAAAATTTCAGCGAACGGTTGAGGTATTGCTGAGGGCGGGGATTTTTAGCGCTGAACTTAAATAGAAATACTGCTGTCGAAACTTGCACTAATGTTTTATAGAAGCTCCTTCGCCCCACTATTGCAAAATCCTTGTTATCAATAGTTTTTCATTTATATAAATTCAATTCTAAAAAATTATTTGTCTTTTTCAGATTATCTTTTACACGCTGTTCTTTATTTCTAATGACTTCTGATTGCGTTAATACTTTTCCATCTGCATCAGTAACTGTGATGTCTGATACATGACTATTCGCATATATTTGCTTAATTTTTTTTGCCGGATCTTTCAGATATTCTTTCCAAAGTTGATTAAATTTCTGAGCGGAAACAGTTAATTCTCTTTCATTATCGTTGTTATTATCAGTTTCTGTAGGCATAGAATTTAATTTTTTGCTTCCTGAAAAATTGAAAATATGGTCCCCTTTTTCATCCGAAACTTTCAAAATTAAACCAGGTAGATCTTTGAATTTATATGGTCCGTCTTGAATCGGAATGTCATTAGTAAACCAGGCAATCCATTTTCTGCCGAGAAAACTTGTTGTAGCCTTTTGAACTTCGTATCCTGCAATTTCCGATTTTTCAGGAAGAATTGTCCATTTAATACTTTCGTTTTCTGGAATTGCATATTGATCTCCACTTATTGAATTATGTAAAATAGTTTCGGATTTTGAATAGTTTTTTGAAACTGAAAAGCTAACTTTAGAGTTATTTTTTATTCTACCCAAATCAATGTTTGTGGCTTGTATTGCTTCGGCTTTCTTTAATTCTGCATTGGTCAAGGAATCGTAAATGAATTTTTCATCACTATAAAAGTTAGAACCATCTTTGGAAACATCTAAATTCATTAATTCTTTAATGACATTTTCCTTGTTGAGAGAATCAATTTTAAAAGAATATTCGTAGAAGAATCTTTGGTTTTGAGCGATTATTGAACTTGACATAAATAGCAAAACAAATAATGGTAATTATATATTAGTTTACACTAGTTAGTTAAAAGTAAAAGACTACTCATTAACTGAGTAGTCTTTTTTATAAGTGTTAAATTTAAGTTAAATGTAAATTACTATCATTCACATTTCTAAAAATTTTGTATGTTTGCAATTACACGTGTGGTTACAGAACTCGACCTAACGTCTGCCTGTGTAAGCGAGTTCATAATATTAATCTTCTCAATAAATAAACCATGAGAAAGAAGATCTGTTTTTGGTCTTTTAGATATTGGAGATCAAAAAAGATTGTGAAATTATCAAAGCCATTCTGCTTTTACTGTAAGTAACAATCTTGTTTTGAGCAATAAAACAGGTATATCCGAAGATACTTAAAACTGTTTTATTTAGAGTCCTGATAGTTACCGCTGTCAGGATTTCTTTATGCGAAAGTACTATAAAGTATACTATACAGCAAACATTAGAGCGATTTTAACACTTATTTTATTTAATTTAGAATCATTCTAAATAATTATTTAAATAGATTGTACAAAAAGTATAACGCTACTAATGTAGTTGTTGTAATAGCTGACAATGACAAACTGTTGGTTTGCGAAGTAGTTTTTTTATGTTTATTTAAATCTATGTTTTCTAACACATTAGCCTCCATTCTGCTTTTTTCCATCATCCTATATTCAATAAATATCAAAATGCCCAAATTTACTATTGGCACATAAATAAGTTCAAGTGGAACATTGTCTTTTAATTTTCCCATTGCAAAGAATCCAGCAATCATTATATTATTGAATGTAAATAATTTGTCATTTATTCTGTCAAAATACTTCAATATATCTCTTGTTCCATCATAAGATCTTTTTTCTAAAGAAGCCAGCGTCTTATCCAAACTCGCTAAAGTTTCATCGAGTTTTTGTTTTTCCTTATACAGGTCGAAATCTTCCATAGCTACTTATTTTTATCGAGAAATAGCGACTTTTCAATCATCAAATCAAAATCTGTTTTTTCTTGAATATATCTACCTTTTATTAGTGGCACATCCTTATGATAGAAGATTTTTTCTGTATTGATTTTGAGATCTTTGAAACTTTGCTTGATATCCTCAACATAGAAATATTCTGTACTATCTATAATAATACTTCTCATTTCTCTTTTCTTTAAATCCCTTGTTCTCATCGTACTAATTCTTGATACTTTGTTCTTACATCAGAATGTTGTAACAAATATCTGAATTTTTCTTGGTCTATGACCTTTCTCAAGTTAAATCTATATACAAATTCATCAACGTATTTCTGAAGATGCTTTTTAGAAACGTGGTTATACATTCCATTGACTGAATTTTTTAGGATTCGCCAACTTCCTTCTATGTTGTTTGTATGAATAGAACTATCTTGTAAACTTACATACTCTTTTTTAGAATGGTCGATTATATTGTGGTGATAATATTTGTCAAGACCTTTATAAGCCCACCATTCATCGCTTATTATCAAAGTATTGTCTTGTTTGACAAATCTATAGATCAAAGGTTTTATAGATTCACTTTTTGTATTGTCTACTACAAACGCATTCATCTTACCGCCTCTTTGCAACATTCCCATAACTGGTACTTTGTCTTTGTAGGAACGCCCTTGTGATTGTGGAACCTTTTTATCCTTATGGCGGTTTTTGTTTTTACCGCCGATAAAAGTTTCGTCACATTCTACAACTCCTTCTAATTCGTTTGAGTTTTCAATCCCGAAACAAGCTCTGATTCTTTGCAACATAAACCAAGCAGTTTTTTGTGTTACTCCTAAGTCTTTTCCAAGTTGTAAAGAACTAATTCCTTTCTTGTGAGAAGTAACTAACCATATAGCTAAGAACCATTTGCGAAGACTTATTTTAGAATTTTCAAAACATCGTCCCTGTCTTTACATTGAAATACTTTCCTGTATTCTTGCATCTATATTGATTGTTCTTACATTTATATACCTTAGAGTTAGAATCAAAGGGACTTGTAATTATTCCAGACCATTTTAATTGTTCTAAATACTCTATACAAACCTGTTCAGAAGAAAAGGTCTGAGTGAGTTCAAAAACAGATTTTATGTTAGTATTAATCATATTCTTACAAAATTAGCTATTACAATCTTGAAATCAAAAAGGGTTAATTTTTAGATTAATTTTTCATACATTTGTGATGTATGGGAAAACCAAGACTTTGTACGTTCAAAATCGATTTCCTTGGTAAGTACCATACATTTTTAGTTATTTTGTAATTGATAGTTAATACAGTCGTAGAGAAAACTAATTACCTGATCCGTTTGAGAATCTGAACTGTAGTTAATATTTGGCATTTTCTTGATGCATTTTTCTTTAAAAATGTTTTGCCAATAATTGTTCTCATCATCAGTTTTACTCATCGTATTTATCTGACCAAATATTCTATCCATCGAACTTTGTATACGTCCTACATTGGCATTATGTCTATTTTGTAAAGTTCTCTGAGCATCAAATGTAGAATTCATTTCTACTTTCGCTGGATCTCTGTACGTAGTTGGTCCTGACCAAGCGGTTTGAGAATATCCATAAGAGAATACTATCAACGAAATTGTAAATAAAATCTTTTTCATAGTCGATTTATTTACTCATTCCGTTAGTAATATTATCTGCTTTAGATGCCTCCATCAACACAGATCCTATTTGTTTATAGACCATTCGTTTTCCGCAAACATCCAAAGAATAGGTTGCGTTACCAGTAGATTTTACTTTGTCCAAAATTTTAATATTTTCTTTTGGACATCCTTGTTCAACAGAAACAGTTTGGATTAATTTACTTTCAGTCATACCAAATGCTGTTCTATTAACTGCACCACAGTTCAATAATACGATAGATAATGAACCGATTAAAAATGATTTTTTCATAAGATAGTTTTCACTACCCAACCCAAGTAGAAGTATTTGATGGTAAATAAGAAAGTGTGGGTTGAAGTTCTTATTTACTAAGCTGAGGTTCTGGAATACCTATACGACATAAACAAGACAAACCCACACCGTATGGTGTAAGTGTCTACTGTTTATTCCGTGTCGTATTAGAAATTTTCCAGATTTCAGCTTAACAGAATAAAAGCTAACGCTTTCTTTTTTTCGATAAAATTACTTCTACGAAGATACGAAAATTGTTTCTTTTTTTACTACATTTGAGTAAACTAAAAATCAAATATTATGGCAAAATTTATGATCCGTGTTGAATTACATAACGCAGAACCAGATGATTATGATACTCTTCATAATGCTATGGCTGATCAAGAGTTTTATAGATTTATTCAAGATGATAATACTCAAAAGTGGTACAAGTTACCCAGAGCACAGTATTATTACAATGGTAATATTGAAGACAGAAATGTGATTTTAAATTCAGTTGTAGCCGCTGTCAAAGAGACATATGAAGATTTTGAGGCTATCGTTACAAAATCTAATGGATCTATTTGGACGGGATTAGAAGAATTAAGATCTTAATCACAGCTTCCACTGCCTCGTATTCTTTTATCATAATCTTTTTTCCAAGAAAAATAAATATCTCTTTCAGGTTCTTTGACAGAGACTATTATCCATTCAATATTTTCACTACTATTGAGACCAGTTGGTAAAGTGAAAAATCCTCTATTTATCAATTCTTCAAAAAGTTCTTTATTTGTTATTTCTGATTTTTTCATTTTGTAAATTTTTAATTTGTCAATAAAAAAGACCATCTCACCTTGAGACAGTCTGTTGTTTTTAAAAAATCTACATCAAATTAAATTGGTGTAGGGATGTATATAGTTACCCAAATAATAAATTACTTTTTTCCATCTTGTTGAACTGTGTTTAGATTGTTTTTTTAAAATTACAGGTAATTTTTAATACTATGTGTTTTAATATAAAAATTTTGTTTTTTTATTCGGATTTAATTTGCCATTCAGATTTAGTTATCTAAAATAAATCCATTGCTTGATTGAAAAAAGTCAGGTCAAATATAGCATAAAAGCTGATAGAAGTACAAAGTTTGATGTACTTCCGTCAGCCTTGCTTTTGCCATTACTTTCTTACCTGCTTCCCTTCTTGTCTGTCTATTGATCTGTTTTTATTACTTTCCAAAGTCTTAACACAGCCCAAATTTCAAGTCCTGCCAAAACCGTTAATGAGAATGTGTTTGCTGTTAATCCGTCAAGAATAAGTCCTGCAACTACGTCTCCAAGTTCAATGAAAATTCTCGAAATTAATGTGATAAATAGCCAACGAGGATTGTTTGCCAATACAGAAATAAAAAGTGCTAAGACACTTCCTAAAATTCTTACTCCTGTACTTGCAAAACCCATTTTTGCAGAGTAGGTGTCCAAACTTGCATTTGGAAAACTAATTACAGGGTTGAAAGTGTAAACGTAAAAGAAAAAGCAACCTGCACAGATTAATATCCAAGTGAAGATTTTTACTGGTGTTGGTATGCCAACTGCTAAATTTTCATTTGTCATTTTTTATTTATTTGAAAGTGAAACATATTTGAATAATTCTGACGGATTTTCGGCTTGTTTTACCAAAAAGTCGGCAACATCAGAACGATTGATTGAGCCGATGTTTATTCCTTGGTAAAGTTTGGTTTCTGTTCTGTATTTCTCTGTGAGAGGTTTGTCTTTCAAAAGCCCTGGTCTTAAAATTTCCCATTTCATTTTTGAATTGGTAATTATTTCTTCCATTTTGGTTTTGTCTGCATATACATCTTTTAGCAGAAACCTAAAAAACAGTTTCATAATAAAGCCATTGTATTGTCCACTTTCTCCTGCTCCAAAACCTGTTAAAATTATGAATGGTATTTGTGAGTTGGTTTCTATTTGAACTTCTGTCAATAGTTTTGCAAAGTCTGAATACAAAGTTGTTGATTTCATACTTTTTCCTGTTCCCAATGCTACAATTACAGCATTTGCTTTTTCTATTGCTTTTTTTAAATTGTCTTTGTTTGTGGCGCTTCCATTTATAGTTGTCAAGTTGGGACTGCTTTGCAAACTTATTTCAGAACGAGAGAGTGTCGTTACATTACGGTTTCTGACCAATGCTCTTTTTACTGTTTCAAGTCCTACACCTGCCGAAGCACCAATAATCGTGATGTTCATTTTTTTATTAAAGTAAATTTCTGCAAATGTAGAAACATAGTATCCAAAATATACTACATTTGCAAAAAATACCACTATCTTTTAGGATACTACAATGAAGAATAAACAAAAACAAATTCAGTTAAGAGATGTCCAGGATGTCATTGACATTATTGGTGGTCGTTGGCGTGGGGCAATTTTAGCAAGTCTGTGCGATAAAGAAAAACGCTTCAATGAACTTAAAAGAGATTTAGGAAGTATTACCCCACGAACACTTACAAAAGAGTTGAAATATCTTGAAATGAACAAACTTGTCAGCCGTGAAGTGGCTACGTCAAGTGCTGTTACGATTAGTTACAGTCTTACGAAACACGGTAAGTCATTAGAACCTTTAATTGGTCAAATTGTAGTTTGGGGTCAAAAACACAGAAAAGTTGTCTTGGGTTAGTTTTTGTCTGTCTGCTTTATGTTTGCAGGGAATTCGTTAGGTTTGCTGTTAACGGTTTAAGTCTTGGCAATGGTGGGCATTTGAAAAACGCCAGCCCAACATTTGCGCAAATACCCGATAGAATTACAAATGTTTAGTTTATTACTGTCAGCCACACTATTGCCAATATAATGATAGCGCTTCGGGCTGCTGTTTTATAGATCAATTCCACCGTTTTCCTTATATTTTTGTTTATATTCCGTTTGTTTGTCTATTTGTCCAAGTTGTTCATAAAGTCCTGCTAATTCCCAAAAAGTATATTCAGAAGATGGTCCATTTTCTTCACTTATCTTAAATGCTTCAATAGCCTCTTCAATTCGTCCTTCGTCACGCAATATATAGCCAAGATTTTCGGCAACTACATTTTTGTTTGTCGCTATTTTAAGCCCACTTTCCAAAATGTCAATGCCTACTTGTGGGTTTTCCTTTGAATAAAATAGTTCGTAGTCGCCAAAACACTCAGATGCAATAGATGGAATAATAGATTTTTCTTGGTCGTAAATACTTTCAACCTCTGTTTGTCCATCTGAATTTTGTTTAATTACAATTTCTGCAGTTCGTTCAGGTGTCATAATTCCTATATAACAGGCTGCTTTATTGTTTTCCGAAACTTCAAATGCTTTTACGAAGTAATAATTTTCTTCTTCTGGTATAATTGCAAAATCGGTCGCCTCAATTGTCCAAATGAGTTCGTTTTCATCGTCTTGTTCAGTCACGATGAAAACTTTTGTAATTCTGTCTTTGTAAATATCACTTAGTTTCATAAGTGTCGTTTTTTTAGCCTGAACTCCAACGTTTTGCTGCTTGGCGATGTGGCGGATTTTTTAGCACAAAAGTCCAATCGAAGAACGAATGTTGAACCTTGCACAAATATCCAATTGAAGCGGTTTTGCCCCGCTTTTGGCAATACCTTGTTATGCGACCGCCCCTTTTTAAGGTTTGAAATGATTGTTCACTTTGTCTATCTGTTTTGCGTTGGCTTGGTAGCTCTTTTGCATTTTTATTGGCTTTGTGCAGTTGGAAAATGCAAATGTGCTACCAAGTGTTGGGATTAACTAAACTCAATTCTTACAGGTTTGTCATTTACAATATTATCAATTGCTGAATTCAATTTTGATTTTAATTGTTTCATTGTTTTATCTAATTCATAAATTCCAGCTTGTTCATTATATTTAGTGTCATTTTGTAGGAAATTATCTAACGCCCACTTTTTTGAATCATAATTAATTGTTGAATTATAATACAAGTTGGAGATTTTTTTAACTTTATCGTCTGGAAAGTTTGGAAAGTTGATATCATTTGATTGATATTGAGTTAAGCTGTTTGCTCCCGAACCTGTTATTGCAATATCATAAATATGTTTATTCCAACGTAGCATATTTAAGAACATTGCTATAAATATACTTCGTTCAATATTTGTACTTTTATTACTTATGACTAAACTGTCAATATTTGTAATTGTATTTTCGACATTCTCAGGAAAAACAATTACTCTACCAAATTGAGCTCCTCTTGCGGAAAAAATTATATCACCTTGATTAATAGTTGATAAATTTTTAGGATTGCCTAAGTATGTGAATTTTTCAACCGTTGAATATTCTGAAAAATTTGAAGATACAGCTAGCTTATAGAATCCTTTTATATGATTATTTGAATAATAACTTTGTCCAATATTTGAGATTTGAAGATTTTGTCCTCTCTTTACATTGTAACCGTAGTCTGAAAGTTTAAATGAACCAAATTTGTAGTTATTTATCTGAAATTCAAATTCTTTATACTTTCGAGAATATCTTGAAGTATCCAAACGACCGACTTCCTCAATTTCATTAAGAGTAGGCATCTTAAATACGAAACTTGTATCTTTTTGATTGTTTGCTAATTCCTCTTCAAATGTTCTTAAAATTTCACTGTGTTTTTTCTTTATTAATAATTCTTTATTAATAATCGCTTGTGTAAGTACTTCAATGAAGTTTATAGTTGCCTCTTTGTTTCTGTTTGGAATAGGAATTTTACAATCTAAAAACATTGTTTTTGCGTGTCGGATTGTAGCTCCTTTTGGAACCATAAAATCTAATTGCTCTCTAAATATAGAATGTTTAATGAAAGATAGTAAATAATATTTTTGACTTTCAACAGGAAGTCTATATATAGCTCCTGAAGTCATATAATCAGGATAATCTTTATCTAAGATTACAATCTCTCCGATATTGCTATCTTTTGAAATAAGTAAATCTCCTTTTTTGAGATTTTGATTAACAAAACTATTTGGTATTATGGGCAATGTGGTTTCATTCGAAATTTCAGGTAAAAATGAATGCGATTGTAATGCTTTGGTTCTTATAAAATAATGTGTTGATTTACCAATATAATTAATACTCCCCACCTCATTTCCTAAGTCGATTCTTTTTAAAGGACGTGATAAAAAATCACGAACATATACAAAGTTTTCGTTTGGCATTATCAAGTCCATATATTGTGATGAAGATAAAGTGTAGTCCTTATCTTCAATAGACTTAAAGGAAATCGATTCAGGAGTTTTTATATAGCTCATTATTATTTCGTTTTTATAAATAAATCTTTAAGTGTTTTTTCTTGTCCTTTACACCAATCTTTAAATGACCTTATTGTTTCTGAAAAATCTTCATCCAAAACTACACGTCCTTCATCATCAATTACGGTTTCAAATGTCTCAAAATTTACTTTATATATTGGTGAAAAAAATCGAACTCTTTTGCTTGTTTTTACTTCATACCCAACTTTATCTATTCCTCTGAAAAATATTTGATAATTCTGTTCTTTTAGTTTTACTAGTTCTTTTTCTTTAGGTTTATATGCAACAATAACAGAAGTATTTACTCCCGTTTCTCCAAATACATTTGCAGGTAAATCGAAAATTGCAACTATTCTCATTTTTTCCATTAACCATTTTCTCGCTTGTTTATGTGTATCTATCGAAGCGATAGAGTTAGATAATACAATTCCCATTCTTCCATTATCTCTTAAAATGCGGTACGCATTTTCCAAAAAAACTACACCTAAATCAATTTTTTTTCCTCCATACAAATTCCACATTTCATAACACTCAATAAGTTCTTTTTCTTTAGAATCTTTTGGTTCAAATGCTCTATCTTCACCAAATGGTGGATTTGTCAGAACGACATCGAATTTTTTGAGTTTAGTCTGATTCTTCCAATTGTCCCAATTTCCTGTTTTGTGTAATTTGGAATTTAGCTCTACTAAATTATCTCGGTCATCAAATTTCCAAGTTATAGAACCTAAATCTGGTTTGTGTTTTAATCTTGCGTTTCCATCACCATTCAAGAGCATATTAAGTTGTGCAAGCATAACCATTTGCTCATCGTTATCTAAGCCGTAAATGTTATTATCGTCCAATTTAGATTCGGAATTGACGTAAGAAACTGAAAGGAAATCAGCGATTCCTGATGTCGGGTCAATTATTTTTTCCGTACTTCTGGGATTAACGATTTGTACTAAAAAGTCGATAATCGGAATAGGGGTAAGAAATTGTCCTTTTTCTGCTTTTGAAAATTCGCTTGCGAATTTATGAAAAACGATTTGATATAAATCTGTCTTATGCGATTTTACAAACTATAATCTTGAAATTGTTGAACAATTTCTGCTATGATTTTGATGTGTTCCTCTCTTTGCCAATTTATCGTTTCTGTATCAACTCGTTTTAAAATAAATTGATATTCTTGCGATGCTTCATTGTATAATTCTCTCATTCTGTTAATGAATGATTGAATTTCATCATCAGATAAATCAACGTAGTTTCGTTCTCTGTCAGTTACGAAAAATAATAAGTCCAAGCGTTCTTTCTCTGAATCGGATTTATACCAATCAAGGAACGAACTGATTTTTGCACTTCGTTTTTCATCATAGATTTTTAAAGCGATGATTTGGATTAGTATCTCATAACCACGTTGATTTTTTAAACTCACTTTGTCCATTGTTCGCAAAATCGCAGAAATGCCGTCAGTAAGTTGAGTACTGTAAACACCACTGATTATTTCCAAGTGGTCAATAGTCCTTTTACTACGGTCTATTTTTGGATGATAGATTTTTTGATACAATTGCTCATATGTCGGAATTGTATTGTACGAATCCGTTAAATGTAGCTGTAGATCTTTAGTTTGACTTGCCTCTTTTTTTGTATTATAACCTTCATTTAAACGTAGAAATTTACCTTCCTGCTTTTTGAAAAGGTAAAGTCTTTCGGTATCGTATAAAACTCCAAGGCAAAAATCATTTTCTGATTCTTTTAAAGCTGGTTTTAGTTGTTGATTCCATACAGTTTCAACATCTTTACTGTTTTCTTTTTTAATTTCAATTACAGCAATGATATGATTTCTCAACCAATCAAGTGATGCTTGGCTTTTATTGTTGTGATATTCTTTGTAATGTTCAAACCAATTTGTGTCGTCAAAAATTGCTCCGTCAAATTTTATAGGTGCAGAATTTTTGTTTCCTTTTGGAAAATATGCTTCTGTTCCAATGTAATCTTTAGAGTACATTCCCGAATAAACCAAAGAATAAAAAAACTGCCATTTGTAATATTGCTCGTTGTTACTCCCGTTTTTTTTCTTTAATGTTGTTTTCTTAGTAATAGTCAAATGCTCTGGCAAAAAATTATCGAACTCAATTGCGGTCGTATATTTTCTGTCAAAATCTAACTTTACTTGTGAAAATGTTTTTGTCATTTCTGTATTTATTTAAGAAATTTTCTTTTTTAGTTTTATGTACTCTGCCTTTTTTTCTGCTACTCTTACCGTTTTAGAATCAATGTTATCTTCAACGAATTGATTGGCAATTTTGTCGGTCACAACTTCAAATTTCAATGTGTTGCTATCCACATTAAATATTTCTGCAAATTTTTCGATTTGCTCTTCGGACGGTTGGCGTTTATTCTTTTCGTATTTTGAAAGGACGGACGTGTCAATGTCTAACAAAGTCGCAACATTTCTCTGGGTTAGTTTTCTGTCTAACCGCAGTTGCTTGATAGTTTCACCGAAAGAAGTCATATTTCTTGACATATTTTTGTATTGACAATTTTTTGTCCAAAAATAATCAAAGTTTCAATTTTGTGAAATAGTTTGTTGACTTTTTTTTGCGGTTCAGGTGGATTTCTTTTGGGGCGTTGGAAAACTTCCTGCACCAATATTAAATCTGAGAAGTAAATTTTATTGCAGAGACTGTGTGTGTATTCTTGAAAGGTTACACCGTAGAGGCTTTTGACGTATTTTTTTACGTTTTGGGCGATGGAGAATATAAACCGGTTTCGTCTGCGTATAGGATTTGGTCTCTTTCTGTGAGTTTTGCGTTGAGTTCGGCTTCGGTTTGGTCAACGGATTTCGTTGCACTCATCAATGATGCTTGGTAAGATTTGGTAGTTTTAGATCGTCTTCGTTGGGTGTATAAGTTGGAATTGTGGCTAACAACTGCAATAAAATTCCGAAGTTGTCGGCTTGTTGAGTGTAAGATTATCTCGATGTAGAAACGGTGTTTGTTGGTTGTCCACCTTCTGGTGGAGTAGTGGTTTTCTTTTGTCCGCCTTGAATAGTACGGTTTAAGGATTTGGCTTGGTCAATTGTTCCTTGTGGTAATCCTAAAATTTCTAATAGATTCATGGTTCGGGTGCAGGTTGATTTTAGATTTACAAAAGCGTTTTGGCGAATGGTAATGGCATTTTTGTTGGCATTGCGTTTTTCTTCAACTTTTGCGAGTTTTGCTGAAGCGTTGGTAAAAAGCGTTTGCAGATTTGCAACCTTAATGTCAATTGGTGGATTGTAGAGCGTGTAAACGTTGACCTGTACTTTAAGTTTTTGTAGATTTGCGACATTTTTGGCGTGCCCTACTTCGGATGTTCTTGGCATAAACATTTGGTTTTTAAGGTTAAACATTAAACAAAATATAGTAATTTATTCCGTGAAAATAAATCTGCCATTGTCAGTTATTTTAAATTTATATTGATTTTTATATTCTGTATCAATATCACTACAATAGTAATAATTATTAATTGTAATTATTTTATTTTGATTTATACAAAAATCTCTATATCCACTACACTCATTACTAAAAGTAGATGCAATTATGAGATTATCAATATTTTTTTTATTATTATCGAAAGTTTGAATTTCTATTCGTGGTTGAGTCATTTCGGAATCAAATAAATATGCATAAAGAAAAGCAGTAATTTTATTGTTAATAATTATTTTTTTTAAACGCATAAGCCTTTCCATCATAAGGATATTGCATATAATTAGATTGTTTAGCTGATACAAAATCTACAGTGTTTTTATGAAATTTTTTATTTTCTTCTAATAAATTATTCTTTTTTAAATTATGGTGAATTAAAAATGTATCTAAATTTGTTTGATAATAATTGCTTTTAGGCAAGGTATCAATTTTGAAACAGTAGGGAAGATTGAGTTCATCTAAACTTCTATTTTCATAATTATTCTTCTTTATTGTATCACTTAGAGAAGTTCTCAAAACAAGTTCTGTTTTGTAGATTTTATTATTATTTTTTTTACAGGATAATAAAATTAGAATTAGAATTAGAATTAAAATTAAATTTTTCATTATTCTTTAATTATGGGTTTTATTTAATCCTTTTATGGTTTTGTAAATTTGATACCGCTTACTTGTTTGTATTCGGAAGAGGTTGCACCGAATACTGCTTTTACATATTTTTTAACATCGGATGCGATATCTACCAAACCTGTATCATCAGAATAAAGTACTGTATCTCTCGAAATTCTTGCATTGCTGTATGCGACTTCTGCCTTAGTTACGTTTGTATTAGCAGTTTTTAAATTTCCGTGAAATGTGGTGAGTGAAGCGGTTGTAAGTTCGGTTTCGTTAGGAGTATATGACGAAACAGAAGACACTAAATCTATCAATGCAGAAAAGTTTTCGGTAAGCATATCGTAACTTTGGCGAGAAACGGAAACGGTATTTGGTGGCGTTCCTCCTTCTGTTGGTGGAGTTTCCGAAACTGTTCCCGATCTTCTTCCTTGCAATTTATTGTTGATTGTTTTGGCATCTGCGATGGTTTGTTCCGTTGCATCTGTCACGGAAAGAAAATTAAAAATTTTGGTGGCTAAAGATTTGAGGGGTTCAAATGCTAATTGGCGGTCTCCTGTTGCGGTATCGAAAATATTTTTTGCAGTAGTGACGCTGGAAAGTTCAGTTTGTGCCGAAGAAAGTAAGGTAGTAAGGGATGCAATTTGTAATGTAGGTTTTGGCGGATTGTAGGTTGTTCCTTATGCGGTGCAATAGGCAATGAGGTCTGCAAAATTTGCTACATTTTTGGCGTGTCCAACTTCTGATGTTGATGGCATAATCTTGTGTTTTTTAGGTTAGTTTCATCAAATATAGGAAATAATATGATGTAATTTATCTATTCAACGTTAATAGATATCATTTGTGTTTATATTGTTATCAGTTTAAATTTTCAATATCGAAAGACTCAAAAGGTATAATTCCGAAATTTTTTGTTGTTAGTTCTGATGTTTCTTCGTCTCCTGAAGATTGCTGAATAGTAATTGTTGAATATTTATATAGATAAATTTCATTTTTTTGTTTATTATATTTAAAAGTTGTAAAACTGTTAACAATACTTCCACCTCCGCCATTGGCTTGTTCTATAGTAAAATAACTGTCTTTTACTTTGACATCGGAAAATCCTGATGCTACATTGTTTGGATAGTATGGTTCAATAATTTTGTTGTTTGTGAAAGTTCGGAATGAGTTATTATTACTCAAATTGATAACAATTTTATACGTTTTAAAATCTGAGGGTTCTGGTTGATTTTTCCATTCTGTACCATAGACAAGTATTTTATCCATTTTACCGTCTTGATTAATGTCCACTATTTTTTCAAGAAGTATCTTATAGCTTTGTTCTTTTTGTGATAATATAGAACTATTTTGAACTAACTTTTCTGTTTTAAAGAAGTTAGGAAATTTATTAATAAAGTATTTTGAATCAGGAATTTTTGGAAGGATACTTGATTTTTCGTTACTAATTTGGTTCCATTTTTTTTCTTGAGGGCTGTAATAGTAAATTTTTGCATCAGTCTTGTCATCCAAATAAACACTTTCCTCTGAACATACAGAGTTAGTTTTTAAAAATTTTGAAGGAACGTAGTAGCAGAAAATAACATAATCAGTTAAGTTGTTATCTATTTTTTTTCCTATTTCGATACTTTCTTTATCAGAATCTAAGTTATCTATATCATAAATGTTTAAATAGTCTTCACTCCAAAATGCTTTGAGTTCTGGTGATTTAGGGACATAATGAATTGTAAAATAACTGTCATTACAATCCAAAAATGTTTGTATAGGATGGTCTGTTGGTGTAGATTCATCCACTACCATTGAATACTTGGCTTCGTACTTTTTGTCGAAGAAATTATATGTTTTTTCAACAAGTTTACTGTCTTTTTTTATATTCTTATTTTCTTGTGCATCCCCTTTACAAGCAAATAAAAAAATTAAACATATAAAAAGTATCTTATTTAATTGCATTTCCATCTTTATCAAATTTTGTTTTCATATAGTCTTCTGCTTTTATTCTATAACTTCCTAAGCTATAAAAATTATTATAGCCTTCTCCTTTTGTTGCTGCTTCAATATGGCAATGCCAATATTTTTTATCTATTCCATGACCTTTTACACCATTTGGAAGCCCTGAAAAAGAAGCATTTCCAGTTGAGCCAGATAAAGCCACCTTTTGTCCATGTTTAATTTTATCTCCTTTTTTTACATATATTTTGTCTAAATGACAATAAAGGATAAAAACCGTTTTTCCATCTTTTGTCTTTGATTTTATCATTAATGTATTTCCCAAACTAGATTTTCTATATTCATTGGTTTTGAAAGAATTTACTAAAGAAACAACTTCCCCACACATTATAGAATGTATTTCTTTATATGTTGGCCCTGATAGAATGTCGATTCCTTTATGTCCTCTTGAGGAATTATACCCATATCTATTATTATTTTTCCCTCCATTGTCACTACTAATTTCAGGATTTTCCCAAACATCCGCATATTCAAAGCATTGCGAACAATCTTCTGGACATTTACTGTTGTCTGATTTCTTTTTGCTATCGCCATTAATAGTACATTCATCAATTTTAAAAACTTTTGAAGTGATATCATCAAAAGCATCTTGTTTTGGTTGATGATTTTTTGAAATACCATTTCTAATTATATCATTTCCCACCAATGGACATATTTTATTTTTTACATCCCTAGTATTGTTTGCTAGTTCATTAATCTTCTTCCATTTGAAGAATATCATTCCACTTGAAACACACAAATCAAGTCTTTCTCCTATAGCATCAGGATTTTGCAAGACATCAATATTATTGTATTTTAAAGTATATGGATTACAATATTGATAAAAAGCTTTACCTGTTACTTGTATTAATCCTCTACCACGATAATTCCAACCATCGTTTGGGCTTGTATTCCCTAACTCTTTTGCTTTAGCAGCAGGGGGAGAATATGCATAGTTGGCAATTTTGATTTGGGTTTCTGTAGAAACATCAACTGCTTTTGGATCTTTTCTATCTCTAATAGCTCTGCCCCAAAGTTTTGCCTTCTCTCTTCCTTCTTTTGATTGGAAAGCTTTAAAAGTACCAATTAATGCCTCCCAATAATAATTAAAACCTTCTCCTTCTTTTAAAGAAAGAGCATCTCCAGATTCTACTTTAGCTTGCGCGAAAAAATGAGCTTTATTCCAGCAAGTATTCATTTTCAAATCTTTCATATATTTTGAATATGTATCGGCTGCAACTTTTAAATTTGTATCCGAAGCATTAGGAAAAATTGTTTTCAATTCTTCTGCTGTTATTGGTTTATCGCAGTTAGGGCATTTATTTTTCTCTTTCTCCTCTTTCTTTTCAGGCGGTTCGCTTACGATGCTCACACTTCTTCCGGTATTGGGAATTGGGTCGATTCCCATTTGTTTTTTGTATTTGCCTTTTATGATGACTTCCTCAATTGTACCTCCCTCGTATATTTTTCCGTTTTTATGGTCTGTTACTTTTCCGTTTTCATAGGTTTGATGAACCACATAATCAGGATTTTCTACTTCTATGTTTTTACTGGTTTTATTCCCATATTTTGCACTCTCCACCAAAACGTAATATTCGTGCAGTTTGTCTGAACTACCGTCCATCATTGCGTTAGCAATCTTGGAAAAATCGGTATTTAGTTTAAACTCATACCATAAAAATCCTTTGTCATTGGTTCGCTTTTCTGTATAGGCTACTTTGTTTTTTTTATTCTTGGGATTGTGTCCGCCTCCGTCTGCATAGTCTTCATAAAGTGTTAACTTTAGAAGTTCTCTTGGCATATTTTGCGTATAGACTTTTACTTTTATTGTTTGGTTGTATTTAAGAACAGTGTCTTCTTTTATGTGAGTATCATCTACCATAAAAAGCTCTACTCTGTGGATTTTCTTTTTTTCGCCTGCTACCACTTTTATTTTCAGTCCGGGAGGAGCAGTTTTTTCGGGTTCGTAGATGTAGGCTTCCACCAACAATTCTTTACCTACTAAACTTTGGTTGGTAATTGTATATGAAACCTCGTCTCCTTTTTTGGGTGGAACTGATGGATTGGGATTTAGTTCTCTCCAACTTCCTTTTTCTTTTACGTATATTTTCCACAATGCATTTTTTACTTTATCGTGGTCTTCCATACGGTGTATTCTCGTAACTTTATAAAAAGTTTTTTCACCAAGTTTTATTTCGGTGTTTCCAGTGATTTGTGAGATTCCTTTTTTTTCGTTTTCCATCTTTGTTCATTTTGTGTTTTATTCAAAATCAAAAGGTTCTTCGTCTTGTTCTGCATCATCGAGAATTTCAGTAATATCAACAAAAGGATTGATTTGGCTCATAATAAATGGATCAGCATTTTTTAGGTTTTGTTTGCTGAGTTCTGCTGTTTGTCCGTGTTTCATTACTGTGATTTTTCCACCGATTGTACATTGCAGTTCGGAAATTTCTGTCAAACAACTTTTATCCATTACTTTTACCTTTTCGTAAGGTTTTTGCCATTTTCCCGCGGGAGTAAAACTACAAGGTTGTCCGTTTTTCACGGAGCAATTACCAAAGGGAACAGCGACGGGATTGAACTGCATATCGTCTTCGGTTACCGCCAAATAATCGTCTTTTCCATCTGCATCGTTCCAATAATGTTTTTGGTGGCTAGTTACTTTGAAGTTTGGGAAACTTGTTCCATTATCACACACTGCTTTTCCCTTTTGAATAACAAAGTGTTTTCCGTTATGTTCTGAATTTGACATCTTTTGCATTTTTTTTTATGAATTTTCTTTTAAATTTTGAAACTACAACCGCACTAAAAAGCGATGGAAAAAATCAGCTCTTTTGCAAAATAAGCGTTGGGAATTGCTTTGGTTTTTGCAAATGTGCTGATGAGCGTTGGCAAAAAAGAGGCTGGAAAAAAGAATAAATTATGGGTTGGGAGTGTGTTTTTTCATCTTTTGTTGTGTTTAGTTATTTCGTTTTATGTACTTCGTTTGTAACAGCATAGCATATAACGTTTCGGGGCTTTGCGATGGTGGGGCAATCGAAGCACAAATCTTCAAATTTGCACAAAAGTTGAACTGAAGAACTACCGTTGAACTTTGCAGTTTCGCCCCACTATTGCAAAACCCTTGTTATAGGCAGATTTTATTTCTTGCTCCATTCGTCCCAATAGTTTTTACATATTTCTCCAAACTGTTCTGCCGTCAATTCGTTTTTATTTTGGTCATATATTTTGATTTTTCTGCAACTAATTGTCAAGTTACCACCACAATAGTCAAAGCTTGTGTCGTGCTGATTGCAAGCAACTACAACAACGTCTTCTTTAATGTCGGCTGATAGAATTTCAAGTTCCGCTTTAAATATGTCAGCATAGTTGGTCTTAACAATAGTTGGCCGGTCAATCGGATTTGCCCACGGGTCAAGTTCTAATTTGTCCACATTTTTTAGTTCAACGTAAAACCTGTCAAATGACTTGTCAATTCGTTCTGCTAAATATTCACAGTCAATTGTCAAAGTCAGCAAGTTTTTGTCTCCTGTCCACGCAGAAATTGTCCCATCGTGTAGGATTGAAAAAATATCTCTTATGTCGTCAGTTGCTGTCATTCTAAATTTGCCTATAACGTTTTGGGGCTTTGCGTTCGGGCGGGAAATAGAAGCACAAAAGCTGATATTATTACTAAAGCTCAATTGAAAAACTGCTGTTGAGCTTTGCACGTCACCCCGCCTGACGCAAAACCCGTGTTAGCGGTAGCTTTTTTATCCTGCCATTATTACTTTTTCAAAAATTAATTTACCATTTTCAAATTTAAAATAATAAACATACGATGCTTCTGTTATGTATTCTCTTGGGTAAATTACATCTCCATTTCCAATATCTGACCCTCCTCTAATTGCAAACTCAAATGATACATTTTCTCCATCAACTCTAAGAATATACTCTTTTACAATGTCTCCGTTATCTTTTGTAACTTTGTAGAGACCTTTTTTTTTGAACCAATTAATGTCTTCTATAAAAATTTCATCGGTTACATTTTTAATAAAATTACTATTGTCTTCAATATCAAGGGCAAACTTACGTTTAAGCTCTTGCTTATTATTTGTATCAAGCAAATTTTTTAAATGTTTCAATTCATTTATTAACTTTTCTCTATACGCTTTTAGCTCTTTAGTTTTTTCTTGGAATAATTTTATATTTTGTTTTTCAATGCTATTGTATTCTATGGTATAATTTGCATTGACAGGTTTATACCAAGTTTTATTTGAGTAATACGCATCGATGTCTGAATCCTGAAAAACATATCCTTTTCTCGCAAACAAGTCGTTTGTCAGAAAGCGAATTTCATCAATGCTTAGTTCTTTAATTTGTTCTGCTTTTATAATTTGTGTTGAGCAAATTGAACAATCTTTTAATGTTTGCCCAAATGATTGAGTGAAAATTGTCAGAAGTAAAAATGTATATATTGTTTTCATTTTAAGTTTTTTTATCTCATTATTTTATTGATTTTCTGATACGATAGGTTAAGAAAAGAACAGTAAGTAGTATTGCTAAAAAACCGCTAATAATGAGAGAAAACAATTGAAAAAAAGCTTCTCCAAAAGCCTGATTTTCACCACTACAGTCTACTTCCGAACCCCAAATATCAACCCCTTTTTGTCCTTCAAACATTGATTTATCACAAGCTAAATATTCAGGGACAACAATTCCCAAATAGAACAGGAAAATAGGCAATAAAATAATTAAAACAACGATTTGAATTATTTTAAGAATTTTCAATTTATTGGTTGTTGT
This sequence comes from uncultured Chryseobacterium sp., assembly GCA_913778505.1. Taxonomy (GTDB): domain Bacteria; phylum Bacteroidota; class Bacteroidia; order Flavobacteriales; family Weeksellaceae; genus Epilithonimonas. The sequence continues at coordinate 58,469 of CAJYWD010000010.1, read as the reverse complement.
CATTCTGTTCAAGTGTATCAGTTTATTGTGGAATGGTCGGTCTGCAAAATTACCGCTAACACCCAAATATACGCATTGCGCCAATACAAACTATATCCAGTTGCGCTTATCCTCTTTGGAAAATTTTATAAATATTTGTAAATGATATGATTATTTTTTTTAAATTTGGATAAACGCAATAATGATGATTAATCAAAACCTTACAGAGCAGTTTGTCACTATTCTTCGGATGCAACGCTATGCAGACACCAGCATCAAAACTTATGCATCACACCTTACTTATTTTCTAAAAGTCTCTTCCAAGCTCAAAACAGAGGATATCACCCAGAAACAGCTGGAAGATTTCATCATTTGGCTGGTGGAGAAAAAGAAAGTTGGGCAATCCTACCAAAAAGCAATGATCGCAACGATCACAAAATTCTACAAAGAGATTTTCCGGCGGAACATCAATCTAAAACATCTCTATCCAAAAAGAAAAGAAAACAAACTCCCAAAGTTTCTTACCAGAGAAGAGGTAAAGAAAATATTGGATGCCACGGACAACCTGAAACATAAAGCCATCCTCACCACCATTTATTCCTGCGGCCTAAGGCTGAGCGAGGTGCTGGAACTTAAAATAACGGACATTAAAACGCAGGAGAATGTGCTCCTCATCCGCCAGGCAAAAGGTAAAAAAGATAGAGTGGTGATGCTGTCTCCAGTGCTATTGGAACTTCTCAGGACTTATTATAAAACCTATAAGCCTGTAAATTATCTATTTGAAGGGCAGGAGGGTGAGAGATATTCAGAACGAAGTGTGCAGCAGGTTCTGAAAAATGCACTCAGGAAAGCCGATGTCATTTCTCCCGCATCCGTTCATACGTTGCGCCATTCTTACGCCACTCATCTTTTGGAAAACGGGACAGACATTAGGGTAATAAAAGAACTCTTGGGACACAATAATATCAAGACCACCGAAATATACACTCATATCACAGATATAAGCAGGGCGAGAGTGACAAGTCCGCTTGACTTTTTATAATGATTAAGCTTTATGCCTCTACGACTCAGAAACCATACGTGATTCATCCAGGCTAAATCCGATACAACTCCGTTACAAGTCCGTTACAAGTCCGATAGACTATCAGATTTGTATGGGAGCTGCATCGGTTTTATAATGCACGGTGCATAGACCGTGGGCGAAGAAACCCTTTACAAACTCTATAAAAAACACAAAATAATGGCAAGGTTAAAGAAAAATGGCAACCTCAGCGGTGCTATTGGCAATCTGGTATTCATCAATGATGGCGAGCGCGCCTATGTCCGCGCAAGGCCAGGATCGGTAGAGCAAACCAGGAAAACCAGGGATGCTGCCGCAGTCTTCGGATGGGTCAGCCGGCAGGAAAAGCAATTCAGGCTATTTCTTCAGGACAGTATTGGACTGGTTCCACAGCAGTATTTTGCGGCCAGGCACGTAGCAAGGCTCAGGAAGACGGTCATGCAGCAGGAAGGAGATTCGGGGAAAGTGATTGCTCGGTTTCAGGATCCTACTGCATTAATTGGTTTTGATTTTAATCCAAAACAAACTTGGGAGCGCTGTACCAACTTCTTTCCCGAACTGGATGTTAATTCTGAAAAGGTTTGCAAACTCTCCATTCCTGCTTTGTCATGGGGCAAAGAGATAAAACCACCGGCTTTCAGCAACCTTATATACATAAATTTCCACGCCATCAGTGCCGACCTCGGTCAGCCTGCTGTGAGTCCGGAATTAATCGCCGCCATGGCTCTGGAGATCAGGGAAAAAGAAACATTGCACGCCCGGGAATGGCAGTTCAGCACGCCCGCAGACACGAGGTGGTTATTGATCATTGCCATAATAACCTTTGATTCTGTCAGAAGACAACTCTCAAAAACAGAAAAAACAGCGGGCACCTACCTCTTCGCAAAATCAATCAATTACTGAAAATCCTGAAATAAATTATTAGTACTCCGAAACCTGGGCCTTTAGAGCAGCGAGAAGAGATTTCGGCTACTTAGCAAGACTACAAAATTTCCACCTCCAAAACTTTAATACTTATTAACAAAATCGCACTGCTGCGGATCAATTTATTTCTTTATCTTGGTAAGGGTATTATAATTGCTACCAACAGCTCAGTTCTAAAAAGCCTCAACCTCAAAAATCACGCATGACCGTTCAGCCGCACTCGTTATTTTCAGAATTCGATATTTATCTTTTCCGTACGGGAAAGCATACCAGACTTTATGAAAAGTTGGGTTCTCATAAGGTAGAGGTCGATGGCGTGTCCGGGGTGTATTTTGCGGTTTGGGCACCATTTGCCACAGAAGTTTCCGTGATGGGCAATTTTAATGGCTGGAATGCTTCTGCGCATCAGTTAGCCGGCCGCTGGGATCAGTCAGGGATCTGGGAAGGTTTCATTCCCGGACTGGATTTTGGCGAAGTGTATAAATACGGCATCAGGACCAAAGAAGGCATCCTTCTGGAAAAGGCGGACCCTTTCGGTTTTTGTTTCGAGAATGCCCTGCAGGCAGGCTCCACCGTTTGTACCACGTGGTATGAGTGGGAGGATGCAGATTGGATGCAGAAGCGGCCACGCTACAACAGCCTGGAGTCGCCGATTTCTGTGTACGAGATGCATCTCGGATCCTGGATGCGGGACCCGGGAAACCCGGAAAGATTCCTCAGCTATGGCGAGATTGCAGACCGCCTGGTGCCTTACCTTAAAACAATGAATTTTACCCATGTGGAACTGATGCCCGTGATGGAATATCCCTACGATCCCAGCTGGGGCTATCAGATTACAGGATTTTTTGCGGCGACTTCCAGGTTCGGAGGGCCGCAGGAATTGATGTACTTGATCTCAGAACTTCACAAAAACAATATCGGTGTGTTTCTGGATTGGGTGCCTTCGCATTTTCCGGGTGATGCCAATGGCCTGCATCAGTTCGACGGTTCTTTTCTTTACGAGCACGAGGATCCGAGAAAGGGCTTCCATCCGGATTGGAAATCCTACATCTTCAATTACGGAAGGCCTGAGGTCAAATCTTTCTTGATCTCCAATGCAATTTTCTGGCTGGACCGCTATCATGCCGATGGGCTGCGTGTAGATGCGGTCACGTCCATGCTCCATCTGGATTATTCCAGAAACGAGGGCGAGTGGGAGCCAAACATCTATGGTGGTAATGTCAACCTGGAAGCCAGGCAGTTTCTTCAGGATTTTAATGTGGCCGTGTACAAAGAGTTTCCCGATGTTCAGACCATTGCAGAGGAAAGTTCCGATTTTCCCGGACTCACCAAACCGGTGTATGCAGACGGTATCGGCTTTGGGATGAAGTGGATGATGGGCTGGATGCACGATACGCTGGATTATTTTAAGGAAGACCCGATCAGCCGGAGTCATGTTCATCATAAAATCACGTTCACCAGCACTTATATGTATAATGAAAATTATATGATGCCCTTGTCTCACGATGAGGTGGTGCATGGAAAAAGCAGTCTGATATATAAAATGCCGGGCGACGAATGGCAGAAGTTTGCCAACCTGCGTGCCCTGTATGTCTATATGTTCACGAATCCTGGAGCCAAACTCCTGTTCATGGGCGATGAGTTTGCACAGACCACGGAATGGAATTTCAAATCGTCATTGGACTGGCATCTCCTGCAATATCCTGTTCATAAAAATATGCAGGAATTTGTGAAGGATCTGAACGGGCTGTACAAAACCCATCCGGCGTTGTACGAGCTGCAGTTCTCGCCCTACGGTTATGAATGGGTCGATGGCGATGACCGGGATAATTCTATTTTCGTCTACCTCAGAAAAAGCAAAAATGACAAGGAAATCCTGATGACCGTGCTGAATCTCACGCCGCGCTCCTTTGATTATCGGATAGGAATCAATGAAAATACGGATTGGGAAGTCATTCTCAATTCCGACGACGCAAAATACAGCGGAAGCGGAGTAGAAGCGGTAATTTCCCAAAGGTTGGAAGAAGGCTGGAACAACCGTCCTCATTCGATGATCATCCGGCTGCCGCCCTTGGCAGGAATTGTCTTAAAACAGAGTACAGTCAGGAAGAAAGCGCCAGTGTCTGCTTCCTCAAAACGTAAAAAATAAACTAAGAAATATCTATGAATATATTTCACCTCTCTATGGAATGTTACCCTGTAGCTAAAGTCGGTGGACTGGCAGATGTGGTGGGTGCATTGCCTAAATATCAGAATAAAATGGGACTCAATGCCAAGGTGGTGATGCCTTGGTACAATAAGCCCTTTTTCTACAACCATGATTTCGAGATTGTTTTTGATGGTTTCATCCATCAGTCTTTCCACATGTACCAGGTTCAGGTGTATAAGGAGAAGAGCAATGTGCTCGGCTTCGAGCTGTATCTGGTCAGGATTCCGGGGTTGCTGGACAGGGAGAATGTCTATGGCTACTGGGACGAGAGTCAGCAGTTCATTGCATTCCAGCATGGTGTTCTGCATTGGTTCAGTGCGATGCAGATCCGTCCGGACATCCTGCATTGCCACGATTATCATACGGGACTTGTGCCTTTTATGATCGATAATTGCTATGAATTCCGTTTTCTGAAAGGCGTCAAGACCATCGGGACTATTCACAATGGTGAGTATCAGGGCAGCATGGACTGGCAGATGTCCAGCTTCCTCCCACACTTTGACGGTTGGAAATGGGGTTTGCTGGACTGGAACGGCAGGATCAATCCCATGGCAGCCATGATCAAAACTTCCAATGCCTTCAATGCGGTGTCCGGCGGCTATTTGGAAGAGCTGTTTTACAGCTTCCAGGGTCTTGAATCTTTGATGAATCAGGAACGTCAGAAGGCGTTCGGCATCATCAATGGTATCGACACGGAAGTATGGAATCCTGAAACGGACGATATGCTGAAGTTTAATTACAATAAGGATTACGCAGAGGAAGGCAAATGGGAAAACAAAAAGGTGATCTGTGCAGAGTATGGTCTCAATCCTAATTTGCCATTATTCGGTTTCATTGGCAGATTCGCAGGGGAGAAGGGCGCAGATCTGCTTCCGGAGATTGTGGAAAAAAGCATTCAGGAAACCAATGGTTCGCTCAATATCATCGTTCTCGGAAGCGGCAATCAGCATATTGAAAACAGGATGAAAGAGCTTCAGCACAGGTTTAATGTTAATTTTGCTGTAGATTTGGGATACAAGGAATACCTCTCGCATCAGATCTACGCCTCGGCAGACTTTCTGCTCATGCCCAGCCGGGTAGAGCCTTGCGGGCTGAATCAGATGTATTCCATGCGCTACGGCACCATCCCGATTGTACGGTACACCGGTGGACTGCGAGATACGGTACAGGATATATCCACCGGCGGCGCAGGTCTTAATTTTACATTCGCCGGAGCAGATGATGCAGTGCATGCCATCAGGAGAGCTTTGCATATCTACAGCCAGAAAGAGCTGATGCATGGCCTGATCTATAATAATATGTCATTCGATTTCTCGTGGGAATCTTCTGCACAGAAATATCTTGACATGTATCATTATTAACATTTCAAATATTTTTATTGTGGAGGGATAAATTTTCCTTCCCTTGGCTTAATATTTGAAAACAATGCTTAACTTTATGAAAGCAACTTTACAAACTCACAAATAACCAAAACACTTATGAAAGAGAGCGTAATCTCCATAGTTTTAGGAGGTGGAAGAGGAACCAGATTATTCCCCTTGACTTATACAAGGTCCAAACCGGCGGTTCCGATCGCGGGGAAATACCGTCTGGTAGACATCCCGATTTCCAACTGTCTCAATTCCGGGCTGAACAGGATCTTGGTGCTGACGCAGTACAACTCAGCTTCCCTCAATTCGCACATCAAGAATTCTTATCATTTTGATATCTTCAGCAAAGGATTTGTAGACATTTTAGCTGCAGAGCAGAATGTGGAGAACGAAAACTGGTATCAGGGCACGGCAGATGCTGTTCGCCAGACCATGAAGCACCTGGATAAGTACGAATATGAGTATATCCTGATCCTTTCGGGAGATCAACTGTATCAGATGGATTTCGAGAAGATGATCGATTACCATAAGGAAAACGGCGGCGATATTACCATTGCTACCATTCCCGTCAATGCCAAGGATGCAACCGGTTTCGGAATCATGAAATCTGATGAGCAGGGTAACATCACCTCATTTACAGAAAAACCAAGCCTGGAAGAACTGGTAGACTGGAAGTCCGAGACCAGCGAAGAAAGCAAGGCGGCGGGCAAAGAATATCTGGCTTCTATGGGAATCTATGTTTTTACGAAGAATGTTCTGAGGAAACTTTTTGCAGATTACGAGGGCGATGATTTCGGTAAGGACTTTATCCCGGCATCCATCGGGAATCTAAGCGTATTGAGCTATCAGTACGATGGATATTGGACGGATATCGGTACCATCGAGTCTTTTTATGAAGCCAATCTGGATTTGGCGCAGGATATTCCGCAATTCAATCTTTTCAGTTCTAATCCTATCTACACCAGAGCAAGAATGCTCCCGCCAACCAAGATTAATGGCTCCTACGTGAGCAAAACGATTTTCGGAGACGGCTGCATCATCCTTGCTGATAAAATTGAAAACTGTATCATCGGTAACAGAACTCGCGTAGACCGCGGTACAACCATCGTCAACTCCTACGTGATGGGCGCAGACTATTACCAGACCGTGCAGGAAGTTGCGGATAATGAGGAGTCGGGTAAGACAAACATGGGCATTGGCAAATATTGTTATATAGACCGGGCCATCCTGGATAAAAACTGTTTTATTGGTAACAATGTCAGAATTATCGGTGGCAAGCATCATCCGGACGGCGATTATGATACACATTCCATCAAAGATGGCATCGTGGTTATTAAGAAAAATGCGGTAATACCGGACGGAACGAACATCATGTAACATGCTAAAATCAACCTTTCGGAAACGGAAGGTTTTACTTTTTATTTTTGGCAAATTATTTGCGTCAAATCTTTTTCATATATCTAATTAATGAAGCATATTTTTTTATTATTGGCAGTCCTATTATGCACGGGAGCCTCGGCCCAGTTTGACAATATCAATCCGGGAGAGGTTCTGGGATACAGGATTCACTATGGTTTCATCACAGCAGGTAATGCCACATTGGCAACTACAAAAACTTCATATAACGGTCAGCCTGCTTTCTATGTCCGTGGCACTGGGAAAACGAGTGGTGCTGCCAAAGCCCTGTTTAAAGTAGAGGATGTTTATGAAAGTTATATCAATGCCAAAAAAGAACCATTATTCTATGTGAGAAACGTGGCGGAGGGCAGCTACAGACAGCATTTGCAAACTACTTTTAATCCTAATACTAATTCGCTGGTTTTTGTCGATAAGATCCATACCGACAGACCGGCAAAGACCGTAAAGGTTCCTGGTGATGTTCAGGATATGATGTCCTGTTTTTACTATCTCCGGAGTCTTCCCGCAGATAATCTGAAAGTCGGAAGTGTAATCCGGATGAACGTTTGGGTAGATGATGAGCTGTTTCCTTTCCAGCTGAAAGTAGTAAGCGCAGAAAATATCTCTACCAAATTCGGGAAGATCAATTGCCTTAAGATCATTCCTTCTGTAATGAGTGGAAGGGTATTCAAACAGAAAGAAGGAGTCACCATGTGGGTGTCCAATGACCAGAACCGCGTTCCGATACTGATAAAGGCTGAGTTGGCCGTAGGATCGCTCAAGGCCAGTATAGACAGTTATACGAACGTCAAGTATCCGCTAAGTTTCAAAAAATAAAATATAATGAATCGCTCTGCAAAGAGTGATTTTTTTTGGATGACAATAAAAACTGTCTTAGGGCAAGTCCCGCCTGACAAAATAAGGTTTAACTTTGATAGAAAAGAAATCAAATGAAAAAACTCGCAGTATCCGTAGAAATCAACAGGCCAATCGATCAGGTCTGGAATACTTTCAATAATCCTGAAGACATCACGCAATGGAACGTTGCGCATGAAAGCTGGGAATGTCCTTCAGCAAAAAATGATGTAAGTGTAGGCGGAAAGCTGGAAGCCAGAATGCAGTCCAAAGACGGAAGTTTCGGTTTCGACTTTATCGGCATTTATGACGAGGTGCGGGACAGAGACTTGCTCCGTTACCATTTGGAAGATGGCCGTAATGTTGAGGTTATTTTTGAAAAGCTGGCGGAAACTAAAACCAGAGTCACGGAAAACTTCGATCCGGAAGATCAAAATCCTTTGGAGATGCAGCAGCAAGGCTGGCAGGCTATTCTGGATAATTTCAGAAACTATTGCGAAGGCGTTTAATTGATTACCAACCAACATTCATACACTATCATGAACAAGAACATATTTCCCTGTTATTGGTTCGATCGTAACGGTGCGGAGGCTGCAAAATTCTACACGTCCATTTTCAGAAACTCCAAAATATCCTGCGAAACACCCATGGTCAACAATATTGAGGTAGAAGGTCAGACCCTGATGTTCCTGAATGGCGGACCCATGTTTCGGCCCAATCTCACGCTGTCCCTGATGATGATGTGCCAATCCAGAGAAGAAGCGGAAAGCTATTACAAGGCGCTTTCTGAAAACGGTAAGGTGATGATGCCGCTGGACTCGTATCCGTGGAGCGATTGCTATGCCTGGGTAGAGGATCAATATAGCATTTCCTGGCAGATCTACTTTACTGCGGAAGCGTATAGGCAGAAGTTTTCGCCGGTGATGATGTTTACGGGAGCAAATAACGGCAAGTGTAAAGAAGCCATAGATTATTACACCAATATTTTCCCGGACAGCAAGGTTGGAGGAATCATGGAATATACCGAAGGCCAGGGCGATACTGCCGGTAATGTGGCGCATGCCCGGTTCGTCATCAATGACTATGTGATGATGGCGATGGACAGTTCGCACGACCATAAAGCCCAATTTTCTGAAGGTACTTCCATTACCATCATGACCAGAGACCAGGAAGAAACCGACTATTACTGGAACCGGCTGACTGCCGAAGGTGAAGAAAGCAGATGCGGATGGCTGAAGGACAAATATGGCTTTAGTTGGCAGATCGTTCCGCACAGGCTGGTCGAACTCACCAATACGCACGAAGTGGAAAAAGCTCGGAAAGCATTTGGCGCCATGATGAAGATGAACAAAATCATCATCAGGGATATTGAAGATGCTTATAACTCTTGAAATTAATAGGCTATGGAAACATTAAAATATCAGATCGAGGTCAATGCCTCGGCAGAGAAGGTTTGGGACGTCCTTTGGAATGATAAAACGTATGCCCAGTGGACGCATTACTTCAGTGGGAGGAAAAACCTGTTTTACCGATGCCGGCGGACAGAACGGGATGGTGAGCACCATTGACAGTATGCACCTGCCTTACGAAATTATATTCAGACACATCGGCGAGCTACGCGACGGAGAAGAGGATTTGAAAAGCGAAAAAGTCCGGGAATGGAGTGGCAGCCTAGAGGCTTATTATCTGGAGGAGAATGCCGGCAAAACCCGTCTTACGGTGTCTGTAGACGTGGACAGCAGCTATAAACCGATGATGAACCATGGCTTCAGTAAAGGGCTCGGGCTTGTCAAGAAACTAAGTGAGAATCATTAATCAATTAAAAAAATACAAAATGCCAAAATTAAATCCGTACCTCAATTTTGATGGTCAGGCAGAAGAAGCCTTTACATTTTACAAGTCCGTTTTCGGCGGAGATTTCGTGGGCGGTGTCATGAAAATGGGCAATGCCCCGGGAACAGAACATCTTTCTGATAATGACAAAAACAGAGTGATGCATATTGCCCTGCCCATTGGGAAAGATCTTCTCATGGCTTCGGATATTGTGCCGTCTATGGGACAGACGCTCGACCAGGGAAACGGCAATTATATCTCTGTCTTCCCGGAGAGCAGGGAAGAGGCAGACCGCATTTTCAACGCACTATCCGTGGGCGGTCATATAGAAATGCCAATGGAAGATCAGTTCTGGGGCGACTATTTCGGGAGCTTTATAGATCGGTACGGCGTCTGCTGGATGATCAATTACAGCAAAGATGCCGGCTACGAAAGCTGAATCAATCCATCGCATAACTCCGATGATTGTCGGAGTTTTTTATTGGTTCAATATCCCGCGGATCTTATTGGCATTCACAATCAGTTCTTCCAGATATTCGAAATTCTCCTTCTCCAAAGCGGATTTGAATTTTCTAAGCTGCGAAATATGCTCATTGAGAACGTCCAGAACGTTATCCCGATTTTGGCGGAAAATCGGAACCCACATTTCTGGATGAGATTTGGCGAGACGAACTGTACTTGAGAAACCGGAACTCGCCAGTTGAAAGATCGTATCCTCCTCGCGTTCCTTCTCCAAAACTGTATTGGCCAGGGCGTAAGAGGTGATGTGTGAGATATGAGAAATATACGCCGTGTGTACATCATGCGCTTCGGCGTTCATATAGATCGGGTGCATTTCCAGCGTATCGATGACGCGCTCGACAAGTTCTAAAGCATCGGCGTCGGACTCGTCCCGGTTGCAGATCACGGCGGCTTTTCCCGCAAAACTATCGCTGGTAGCAGCATCAGGACCGGAGTTTTCCGTTCCCCACATGGGATGGAAGGCTACGAAACGTTTTCTGTTCGGATGATTTTTGATAGCTTCCACAATGCCGGATTTTGTAGACCCAACATCCATTACAACCTGTTTTTCATTTATTAAATCCAAAACTGAGGATAAAATCTTTCTGGCCGAATCCACGGGAATCGCAATAATGATAAGATCCGAGTTCTGAATGCCTGTCCGGAAATCTGCCTTTTCATCAATAATGTTAAGTTCCAGCGCTTTGTTGAGATTTTCTTCATTCTGGTCTATCCCATAAGCAAAGTGGGTGAAGTTCTTATCCTTTAATTTCAGTGCGATGGAACCGCCGATTAATCCGGTTCCTATAATTCCTAGCTTCATTTTTTATGTTTTTCTTTTAATAATTTAAAACAAAAAACCCCGTCATCAGGACGAGGTTTTGATATTTCTACATACGAATCCTAATCCTGTTTCCGGGTTTGAATCACGTAATAATATGTTCTGTTGGTTTTCACATAGCGAAGATAGAGATTATTTTTTAATTCAGAGGCTATTTGCTTTAGCTTTTGCTAATATTCCTGGGCCGGAACCGCTTTCCGGACCGGCAAGGCCAGAACCTTGCTCCCGACCGCCCCCATGATCAGACGGGACCGCTCCCGTGACTTGACCGAACCGCTCCCGTGATCAGACGAGACCGCTCCGGTGAATCATCGCTTGCGCACCCGTTTGTCGTTGCGTGCGCACACCTTTTAAGTTTATGGATTAGATATAATGAACGTTGAAGGAATATCCGATAACCAAAGGCTTTTGGTGTCAATCAGGTTTTTCCAGCTTTTAATCTGTGTGTTTGAAGGCGTCCTCAATCAGATCAACAGAGACCTTCGACAAAGATACCACCAAACAAAAGATAATAGGGTAGAAGAAGATTTTTGCCGCTCATTGTCTATTTCAATTTTTTAAGACCGATGAATTGCGCATTTTCCTTGCATTTGGAGTAGTGAATTTGATAAGTCGGATTGTCTTTCGGATAGTTTAGGATATATTCCGGGCAGGGTTTTTTCTGGGCATTACTTTTGTCAAAGTCGATTTCACCTTTCGGGATCAACTCGTCTTTCAGAAACTTTTCGGATATTTTATTAGCTTCCATTTGCTTTTTGAATGCGTCGGAATAAGAAAAATCTTTGGTCAACGTTTCGGCAATAACGCGGTCATTCGGGAAGTAGGAGCAGCTTGCACCTTTCTGATTCAGGACAAAGAATAGGATGAGCAATCCCGGAACCAGCCCGATGAAATAGAATTTAAGTTTTTTGAGCATTATTTGATTTTAAAAAATCAGCAGATTGATGTCGTGGTAAGGAAGATCGAACTTATTGCAAATCATCAGTTTGGTATGTCTGCCTTTGTACATATAAAGGGATTGCTTGATTTCATTTTTGTGAATCAGCATATTCTCGAAACCGCCTTCTTCGTCGTAACCAAGCAGATAACTCAGGAAAAAGTTACTGATGGCTTTTGTGGTGGTTCTAGGCATTTTCGATGTAAGATTCGGGAGTCCGCAGTGGATTACACCGTGCTTGATAACGAACGGTTTTTCCGTAGAAGTCAGTTCGGATGTCTCAATCACTTTCCCGTTATCGATCGTGATATCGATGATAACGCTGCCTTTTTTCATCTTCATCACCATATCTTCAGTAACAATTGGCGAAAGATTGAGTCTTGGCAAGGCACCAATCACCACGTCTGCACGTCTTAGCGATTTTGTCAATTCTTTCGGATCAATGATCGAGGTCGGAACGCGGCTGTCAACTAAAGTGTGAAGTCTTCTCAATTTTGAAAGAGAATTATCAAAAACCTTGACGCTTGCGCCCAATCCAATTGCTGCTTTGGTTGCAAATTCGCCTACGATTCCGGCTCCCAGAATGACGACTTCCGTTGGCCGCACGCCTGTGATTCCGCCAAGCATCAAACCGTTGGACATCGCCAATAATTCTGAGGCGTAAAGAATGGAAACACTTCCGGCAATTTCACCAATCAATCTTACCAACGAAAGCTGTTTGTACTCATCCATAATGAATTCAAATGCAATCGCATTAACTTTCTTGGCAGCCAGTTTGATGAAATAATCTTTGTCTCTGAGGTTGATCTGCAAAGCCGAAATCAGGTAAGTCATCGGACGCAAATATTCGATTTCCTCTTCTGTCGGCGGATTGATTTTAAGAACTAAATCCTGGGAAAACGCTACTTTCGGGTCGTTAGTAATTTCTGCACCAGCTTCGGAGTAAAGCAAATCCGAGAAATGGGAACCTTCTCCAGCGCCGCTTTCTATAATCACTTTGTGACCATTATTAACCAATATCTGAACAGCATCAGGAATGAGACAAGTTCTTTTTTCGCTCAGGCAGGTTTCTTTAGGAACACCGATTGTAAAGGTTTTTCCTTTTTTTACCACTTCCAGTTTTTCCTCTTTCGGAATCAGTTCTTCTTCGGAAAAAGGTGTAAATATGGTTGATGTGCTGCTCATAAAATCAAAACATTAATCAAAAACATGAGGCAAAGATAAAACAATTTACAGTATCTGTTAATTAAATGTGATTTCTCTTCCGGATTCGGTATTTTCGATGGACATTTCGTGAAATTCGTATCCGTCCAGTTCGTCCATATAGATTTCCGGCCATTCGATAATGGAAAGAAAACCGTTGTCCAGGTACTCTTCGATCCCGAAATCATAAGCTTCTGTCACATTTTTCAGTCGGTACAAATCGAAATGGTAGACTTTTCCTTTTGGCGTGTCATATTCATTAACGATAGAATAAGTGGGCGACGAGATCTCATCCACGCTTCCCAATTCCCTTAAAAAATACTGTGTAAACGTCGTTTTTCCCACACCAAGATTACCTCTGAGCAGAAGAATAGGATGCTGAAGATTTGGAATGATGTGGCTGACAACGTTTTTCCATTCTTCAAGCTGACGAATTTTGAATTGCATCTCTAAATTTTTCTTGCAAAATTAAACTTTTCCGCTTTTTAAAGGATGATTGTTTTCCAGGATAATAAACTTATCTATAAATTTACCGTTCCAAATTTTTACAATAACATTTCAAATCATTTTCTGAATTGATTACCAAAGAAACCATCGATAAGATTTTTTCCACCATCCGGGTTGAGGAAATTATTGGCGAATATGTTCAGCTGAAAAGGGCAGGCTCCAACTATAAGGGCCTGAGTCCTTTTCACGAGGAAAAATCGCCGAGTTTTGTGGTGTCGCCCAGCAAGCAGATTTGGAAAGATTTTTCATCTGGAAAAGGCGGCACGGTCATTTCTTTCCTGATGGAAATTGAGAATTTTACCTATCCCGAAGCGCTTCGTCACGCCGCTAAAAAGTATGGTATTGAGATTGAAGAAAATGTCCGGGAATATTCTGAAGAGGAAAAGCAATCACAGACCGAGCGGGATTTGCTCTACAAGATTCACGAGGTTGCCAGTGATTTCTTCCAGGACCAGCTTTGGAACTCGGAAGAAGGAAAAGCGATTGGCTTCTCTTATTTTAAAGAGCGGGAACTGCGCGATGATATCATCAAAAAATTCCAATTGGGTTATTCTCCCGAGAAGAAAAATGCCTTTACGGAATATGCCTTGGAGAAAGCTTATTCCAAAGATATTCTTGAGAAATCGGGATTGTCCATTTTTCCCGAAAACACACCATCGGGAATTGACAGATTCCGTGACAGAGTTATTTTCCCGATTCACAGTTTTTCCGGTCGGGTTTTGGGTTTTGGTGCAAGGATTCTAAAGAATAATGTCAAAACGGCAAAGTATCTCAACTCTCCGGAAACGGAAATTTATCATAAATCCAATGTTCTTTACGGGCTGAATCAAAGCAAGCAATCCATTTCCAGAAAGAATCTCTGTCTTTTGGTGGAAGGTTATATGGATGTCGTTTCTCTTCATCAAAGTGGGATTGAAAATGTGGTGGCAAGTTCCGGAACATCTTTGACTACCGAGCAGATCAAGCTCATCAAAAGATTAACGGAAAACGTCACTATCCTTTTCGATGGCGATAATGCAGGCATCAAAGCCAGTTTCCGAAGCATCGATATGTTACTTTCCGAAGGAATGAATATTCGTGTTCTTCTTTTTCCGGATGGCGACGATCCCGATTCCTTCGCAAGGAAACATCCGCAGGAATATGTGGAGAATTTTATTGATAAAGAAGCCAAGGATTTTATCGATTTTAAGGCCGAAATTCTCCTTCGCGATGCCGGCGACGATCCGATCAGAAAAGCAGAATCGATCCGGGATATCGTAAAGTCTGTGGCCTTTGTTCAGAATGCTCTGAAACGCGAGGTTTATCTGAAAGAAGTTTCGAATAAATTCGGACTGAGTGAGCAGAGTTTGTTCAATGAGCTTCAGATCCAGACCAATGTTACGCATCAGCAGGAAGCCAAACCCAGATTCGAAGATAGGAAAGCGGCTCCGAAACTGGAGATCGTTCAGGAACAATCATTCTCCGTCAATCCGCTCCTGGTGCAGGAAGAAAAACTAGTAGATCTGATGCTGAAATACGGCGATTATGTTCTGGACAGAAAAGATGCGGACGGTAATGACTATAAAATCACGGTCATCGAAGAAATCCTGAATCACCTGGACGAAGATGAATGTGAGCTCCAGCTGGACATCAACAAAAAAATTGTCTCGGAAATTAAAGAAGGCATTCTCAAAAACGAATTGCGTTCCGGCAATTTCTTCTTTGATTTTATGGACGAGGAAGTCTCGGGAAAGCTTGCCAATGCGCTCATCGAAAATTATCAGACAAGCAATTGGAACAAGTATAATATTTATTTCAGTTCCGAGGAAGAAGTGGTTCCGAAACTGGTGTCGGACATCGTTCTACGGCATAAAAGAGAATATATCGTCAAACTCATCAATGACTTCAAAAATACTTTGAGCGACGAAGAAGACAATACGGCTATTTATCAGAAAATTATTCTGCTCACACAGCTGAAGAATAAACTGGACAGCGAATTGTTCCGGATTTTATGACAGAATGACGTATTTTAGCAAAGGAACAGAAATTGTAAACTCAAACAAGATTTAAAAACAACCAAATATAATATGGACATTAAAAAAGAATTCAGAGATTTCTCGGTCAAACACATGGGAAACAACGGTTTGGTAACCGATCAATATATGGGAATGTTCAACCCTACCAATCTGACGCCCTACATTATGGAGGAAAGAAGAATGAACGTTGCACAGATGGACGTTTTTTCCAGATTGATGATGGACAGAATCATTTTTCTGGGAACGGGAATCGACGATCAGGTAGCGAACATCGTGACAGCACAGCTGTTGTTCCTGGAAAGTTCTGACCCGAGCAAGGATATTCAGATCTACATCAATTCTCCAGGCGGTAGCGTTTACGCAGGATTGGGAATCTATGACACGATGCAGATCATCAAGCCGGATGTGGCAACTATTTGCACCGGAATGGCAGCGTCTATGGGCGCAGTGCTTTTGGTAGCCGGCGAAAAAGGAAAACGTTCTGCGCTGAAGCATTCTAGGGTGATGATTCACCAGCCGAGCGGCGGCGCACAAGGTGTAGCGTCCGATATGGAAATCAACCTGAGAGAGATGCTGAAGCTGAAAAAAGAATTGTACGACATCATTTCCAACCATTCCGGGCAGACATACGAATGGGTGGAGAAAGCCTCGGACAGAGATTACTGGATGACCTCAGAAGAAGCGAAAAGCTTCGGAATGGTGGACGAAGTTCTCGAAAGAAAAAAATAATTAACAAAACCTGATTCCTGCGAGTCAGGTTTTTTTTATGGAACAAAACTCTTTAAACCCAGATACCCTCCAACTCTAAAACCCTCCAACCCTCCAACTCTCAAACCCTCCAACTCTCAAACCCTTTAACATAATAATCTGGGCGCCTCTATCCGCCCTCCGTTTCCGCTTTTTTCTGTCATTGCGAAAGAAGTGAAGTCAATTTGCAAAACTTTCCTATAAATGCAACGACAGAAAAAGAGCTCCACTCAGGTCGGGGCGCGCTTCGCAAAGTTGGAACATCAGTCATTGGATTGAAGATTCGTCACAAAATCAAAGAGAATTAATTTGAGAGAATACATCTTACTTTCTACATTGTACATTTTACTACAAAAATAATTTTGCAGAAAATCTCAATTTTATTACTTTTGACACATCAAATTTTTAAAAATGAAAAAAACTCTGATATTATTAGCTTCTGCTGTATTGGTAATGTCTTGTGACATCCCTGCAGGCGGGAACAAAGGCCGTCTTAAGAAAGAAGGTGATGTAGTGAGATATGATGACCCCAATGCGCCGCACGGAACTTACAAGCCAGCTGACGATTCAGTAAAAGTGGTGTCTCATGTCGTTTCCGATAGCGCCAAAACTGCAATGCCGGCTGCTAAGCCAGAGCTGGAAGCGCCAAAACAGGCTGAGCATTAATCAGAATTTTATAAAAACATTATAATAAAAGATGTCTTGCATTTGCAGGACATTTTTTATTTTTACGAACCTTACGTCCTCACCTCTGGAGACGGCCGGGAGAGAAAAAATAATTTATCATTTATCAACCATAAGATGAGCACAACCCAAACATACATCCAGGAAAACAAACAGCGTTTTCTTGACGAGTTATTCGATATTCTGAGAATTGCGTCCATTAGCGCAGACCCTGCTTACAAGTCCGAAGTGCTGAAATGTGCCAGCGAGGTAGCAAGGCATCTTCAGGTCGCCGGCGCAGATAATGTAGAAATTCTGGAAACCAAAGGTTATCCTATCGTTTTCGGAGAAAAGATCATTGATGCTAATCTCCCCACCGTTCTGGTGTATGGTCATTACGACGTACAACCCGCTGATCCGTTGGAACTCTGGACCAGCGATCCTTTTGAACCCGTTGTTAAAACTACGGAACTTCATCCGGAAGGTGCGATTTTTGCCCGAGGATCTGCCGATGATAAAGGACAATTCTTTATGCATGTCAAAGCTTTCGAAGCGATGATGAAAACCGATTCTCTGCCTTGTAATATTAAATTTCTGATAGAAGGCGAAGAAGAAGTAGGTTCGGCAAGTCTGGCAGATTTCCTGGAAGATCATAAAGAAAAACTGAGCTGCGACGTGATCCTGATTTCCGACACACATATTTATTCTAATGAGCAACCAACTGTTACAACAGGTTTGCGCGGATTGAGCTATGTAGAAGTCGAGGTAGAAGGCCCAAACAGGGATCTCCATTCCGGACTTTATGGCGGCGCCGTCCCGAATCCAATCAATGTCCTGTCAAAATTGATTGGCGACCTGATTGATGACAATGGTCACATCACTATAGACGGCTTTTATGACAACGTTCTCATCGTTTCTGATGAAGACAGGAAGGAAATGAATAAGCTGAAGGATGATCCGGAAGCTTACAAAAAATCAATCGGGCTCAACGATATTCAGGGCGAAGAAGGCTACACAACTTTGGAAAGAGCATCTATCCGTCCGACTTTGGATGTGAACGGAATCTGGGGCGGTTACACTGGCGAAGGGGCAAAAACGGTGATCGCTTCCAAAGCTTTTGCCAAAATCTCAATGAGACTCGTCCCAAATCAAACACCGGAAGAAATCACAGAAAAGTTCACAAAATATTTTGAGAAAATTGCACCGAAAAGTGTGAAGGTGAAAGTCACGCCGCACCACGGCGGAATGCCTTACGTTCTGGAAAGTGATACGAAGGAATTTCTGGCTGCGAAAAAAGCGATGGAAAAAGCGTTTGGAAAAGAAGTCTTGCCGTACCGCAGCGGCGGAAGTATTCCTATCACTTCACTGTTCGAGAAAGTCTTAGGCGCTAAATCTGTGTTGATGGGATTCGGATTAGACACAGACGCCATCCATTCACCTAATGAGCATTACGGATTGTACAATTATTATAAAGGAATTGAAAGCATTCCTTATTTCTTTGAGTTCTATGCTCAATATTAAAAATTAAAGACAGTGTAATGCTGTCTTTTTTACTAAACCTGTTAGAGAATTATAATCAAAATTAAAAATAAAAATATGTCAAAAGTCGTATATATCACCGGCGGAACCAAAGGAATCGGTTTCGGTATTGCAGAAGTCTTGCTGAAAAATGGTCATAGAGTTGCCATCAGTGGGAGGAAACAGGAAGATGTGGATAAGGCTGTATCGGAGCTTCGCAAAAATTCCAATGAGGTTTTCGGAGTCAGTTCTGATGTGCGGAAGTTTGAAGACGAGCAAAAGGCTGTTGAACACGTTGCGGCTCATTTCGGGAAGGTTGATGTGATCATTGCCAATGCAGGTCTGGGAATTTTCGGTTCTGTGGATGAACTGAGCGTTGAGGACTGGAATGCGATGATAGAAACCAACCTGACAGGCTGTTTTTACACCTTGAAAGCTTCTGTCGAAGAACTTAAGAAATCGGAAGGCTATTATATCACAATTGCAAGTCTAGCTGGAACTAATTTCTTCGAAAATGGAGCGGGTTATAACGCTTCTAAATTTGGCGTAGTAGGCTTTACACAGGCTGCGATGATTGACCTCAGAAAATACAATATCAAGGCTTCTACAATAATGCCGGGATCCGTCGCCACATATTTTAATGGCAATGTTCCGTCGGATAAGGACGACTGGAAAATTCAGCCGGAAGATATCGGACATCTCATTCTGGATATGCTGAATATGAATCCGAGAATGCTGCCAAGCAAAATCGAAATCAGACCAAGTCAGGTTAAGAAATAGAACCGACAGAAAAATTTGCTGAGCGGCGCACAAAATTTGGATATGATAAAAGTCAATTGACGCATATTTTGACGGACTATTTTGATAAAATTTTTTTCTAACGCCGATGAATAAAGAGCTTCACAATATTATTTATGAAATAACAATAAATTATGCATGCATAGCATTTTTTATTTAAATTAGCCAAAAGTGAGTGGCAAGTTTGCCCAGCGGCTGATTTTATTCAATTCGTAAAAATTAAAAATTATAAATACTGACTTATGAAAATATTAGTTTGTATCAGTAGTGTTCCGGATACTACGAGTAAAATTAATTTCACAGCAGATAAATCTGCTTTTGACAAAAATGGAATCCAGTGGGTGATTAATCCATTGGATGAGTTTGCTTTAACAAAAGCTATAAAATTACAGGAATCCCAGGGCGCAACGGTAACAGTTGTGAACGTGGGCGACGCAGGAACCGAAGCGGTTATCAGAAAGGCGCTGGCCATCGGAGCGAATGATGCGGTGAGAGTGAATACCGAAGCGAAAGACAGTTTTTCTGTCGCCAAGGAAATCGCAAGAATTGCTCAGGATGGAGCGTACGATCTGGTACTTACGGGTAAAGAATCCATTGATTACAATGGTGGTGCGGTTCCGGGAATGGTTGCTCAATTGTTAAACTACGCTTTCGTGAATGCAGCGGTTGGTTTGGATGTTAATGGTTCAGAAGCTACAGCTGTACGAGAAATCGAAGGTGGAAAAGAAACCATTTCCGTGAAGTTGCCGGCAGTTGTTGCGGGACAAAAAGGTCTTGTTGACGAAAAAGATCTGATCATCCCGAATATGAGAGGCATTATGTCCGCAAGAACAAAACCTCTTCAGGTAGTAGAACCTTCCAATTCTGAGGTCAAGGTTGAGGCTGTTTCTTTTGATAGTGTTGCGCCAAGAGCCTCTGTAAAGATGGTGTCTGCGGATAATCTGGACGAATTGGTAAGATTACTTCACGAAGAAGCGAAAGTGATATAAATTACAGACAGGGAGATAATAGACGGAGAGATAATAGAAAGAGATTCAAGGAAAAAAATCTCAATCGAGTTTATCAAAGTCTATCATCTATCCGTCTATTATCTTTTAATCTAGAAAAAATTAAAAATTATGGCAGTATTCGTATACGCAGAAAATATAAACGGAGTTTACAAAAAAGCAGCATTTGAAGCGGTTTCTTACGCAAAAGCTATTGCGGGAAAAACTGGAGACTCAGTGACTGCAATTTCCATTAATCCTACGGATTCTTCGGATTTGCTTTATAAATATGGAGCAGATAAAGTAGTTAACGTTAAAGACGCCGGTCTTAAAAACTTCAGTGCAAAGGCTTATGCAGAAGCAGTGAATCAGATTGCCGATGGAAACATCATCGTTTTCCCTCACACCACAGATGCGTCTTCTGTAGCGCCAATGTTGGCGATTCAGAAAAATTATTCATTGATTACCAATGCTGTAGATGTTCCGGAAAGCACATCGCCTTTTCAGGTCAAAAGAAGAGCATTTTCTGGAAAAGGTTTTATGCATGCCAAAGCTGATGCAGCTGGTGTGATCGTAACGGTTTCCCAAAACGTTTTCGGAGTTAAGGAAAATGCGGCTTCAGGTTCGGAAGAAGTAAAGGAATTAAGCATCGCTAATGAGGATACAAAAGTGATCAATCACGAACAATCTTCGGGAAAACTAGACCTTAAAGAAGCGGAAATCGTAGTTTCTGCCGGACGAGGAATGAAAGGCCCTGAAAACTGGGGAATGATTGAAGATCTTGCCAATGTTCTTGGCGCAGCAACTGCCTGTTCAAAGCCGGTTTCCGATATCGGTTGGAGACCTCACACCGAGCATGTGGGACAAACCGGAAAAGCGATTTCTCCCAATCTTTACATTGCAGTCGGGATTTCCGGAGCGATTCAGCATTTGGCAGGTGTCAACAGTTCTAAAACTATTGTTGTGATCAATAACGATGCGGAAGCACCTTTCTTCAAATCTGCAGATTATGGTGTGGTGGGCGACGCCTTCCAGATTATTCCGGCATTGACCGAAAAAATCAAAACCTTAAAATCTTAGCCTGATTTTTTATTAATATGAAAGCCTGGATCGTGTATTCAGGCTTTTTGTGTTACAATATGAATCTGTAAACACATTATTTCTACTAAATTCGTGTCAAAATCAGTAGAATTAAGGCCCTTGCGCAACAGGTTACAGTAAGCTAATGAATCATTTTGTTGCTTTGAGCATCAAGGTGTTACATCAGAAAGCTTTTGATTGTGTTTTAATATAACGATTTTATGATTTCAAAAAAGCAAAAATCCGTAAATGCTTAATAAAAATTAACAAAATATTTTATATTTGCTAAATGGATTATAAGAAGTTAATCATCAGAGGAATCTCCTACAGCCAGACGCAATCCGGAGCTTATGCGCTGCTGTTGGAACATGAAGAGACATCGGTCAAACTGCCGGTTGTCATTGGTAATTTTGAAGCACAGTCCATTTCATTGGGATTGGAAAAGGATATCAATCCGCCAAGACCACTTACCCATGACCTTTTTGCGCAATTCGTGAAAAATACAGGCTTCAAGATGGAGTCTGTCATCATCTATCAGATCAAGGATGGCGTTTTCTTTTCCAATATCAATTTCAGAAATCCGCTTTCTGATGAAGAATTGATCCTGGATGCCAGAACTTCCGACGCTGTAGCCATGGCTGTCCGTTTTGACGCCCCTATTTTTACCACATCAGAAGTTCTCAATGAAGCCGGTATCCTTCTGGAGCTGGAAGAAAACCCGAAGATGGACAGAGCAGACAGCGGTGAAGCGCTGGAAGTCTCGGATGTTAATGATCTTTCCGGATTATCCCTGGACGAACTGAACGCTATTCTTTCGGATGCAGTGCGCGATGAAGATTTTGATGCCGCGCTGAAAATTCAGGAGGAGATCAAGCGCAGGAATAAAAAAATCGAATAAAAAAGACTTATCATATTAAACTAATGAATCTAAAATTACGATTAACGATACTCAGTTTTCTGCAGTTTTTCGTTTGGGGCGCATGGCTCACCACGCTGGGAACCTACGGTTTTGCCTATAAACAATGGAGCGGTGCAGAATTCGGAGCCGTATTTTCTACCTTAGGCATCGCATCCATTTTTATGCCTGCTTTAATGGGAATTATTGCGGATAAGTGGATCAATGCGGAGAAACTATACGGTACGCTTCATATTTTATACGGTGTAACACTTTTCCTTCTCGCAAAAACCAATGATCCTACCACATTTTTCTGGATACTACTGGTAGGGATGTGTTTCTATATGCCTACGTTGTCTCTTTCCAATTCAATTTCCTACAAATTGCTGAAAGATAGTGATTATGATGTGGTAAAAGTTTTTCCGCCCATCAGAGTTTGGGGAACTATCGGATTTATTGTGGCCATGTGGGTGACTAATATCTTTAGTGACGAACAGTCATTCTCTGTTTTCGGAAAAGAAGTTGGATTGCGGATTGCAGATCTTTTTAGTAATTCGCTGAATGCCAATCAATTTTATTTTGCAGGAATTGTCGCCTTTGCTCTCGGGATATATGCTTTTATGCTCCCGAAATGTCCACCGCCAAGACTTATTAGCAAAGACGCTACGATGTACCAGAAATTGGGATTGGACGCTTTTAAGTTATTTGGCCAAAAAAAGATGGCGATGTTTTTCGTTTTTTCAATGTTTCTGGGTGCTGCATTACAATTGACGAATATGTATGGCGACACCTTTCTCAAGGATTTTGGTAATGTGGAAGCTTACAAGAATTCTGCTGTTGTGCAGTATTCTACCATCATCATTTCGATTTCTCAGATTTCCGAAACGCTATTTATTCTGGCAATTCCTTTTTTCCTACACAAGTTCGGGATCAAAAAAGTGATGCTCATCAGTATGTTTGCCTGGGTATTAAGATTCGGATTCTTTTCCTTTGGTGCGCCGGAAGGTTTTGGGCTCATTCTCATTATCCTCTCCAATATTATCTATGGAATGGCATTCGATTTCTTCAACATATCAGGTTCTCTTTTCGTGGAGACTACTACAGACAGTAAGATCCGCTCTTCTGCTCAAGGTGTTTTTATGATGATGACCAATGGTTTTGGCGCTATTCTAGGGAGTTCGGTCAGTGGATGGCTCATCAGTACTTACTTTACGGCCGAGAATGGTGAGAAAGTATGGTCAGATGTTTGGTTTTATTTTGCAGCTTATGCGCTAATAATTGCAGTGCTTTTTGCGTTATTCTTTAAGCACAAGCATTCTGTGGCGGATATCAAGCATATCACACATTAACGTTTGGCATATAATTATCTGTAAATCTGAAAAAAGTTATGAAAAAATTATTGACCAGCAGCATTTTAGCCGCTACGATCGTTGCAGGATCTTTTACGCTTAACAGCTGCAGCAAGGTAGAGGATATCATTGACAATATTTCGATTCCTGTCCCGTTTTCGATTCCTGTTAATCTCAATAACATAGACATTCCGGTGGTGGTGAGCACAGAATATCTGAAATCACCCAATATTCCGCTGGGACTAAACCTGGACGCAGAAATCAAAAAACGCTTTAGCAACATGTCTGTCGATAATGTTAAATCAGCAAAATTGGCAAGTTTTAGCATTGCAAGGGTTTCATCCACTGATCCGCAAGTCACATTTGCAGCGATCAGCGATGCAGAACTTTATATCACGGCTCCGAATCAAGCAGACAGACTTGTGGCCACGGTCACCAACAATACCAGCGCAGATGCTCTCAATTTTACGCCGGTCACTACGGACCCCGACGCAGAGTTGATGAGCTATCTTAAGTCTACTGATGCTGCGATTTATATGCGGGTGAAAGGTACCTCCAGCCGTGTTTCTCAGATGAGGATCAACATTTCTTCCTCTTTCAAAATTCAGGTGGGATTTTAAGAACAAAAGATGACTCAGAGTAGTCATCTTTTTTTTTAATTGTTATTCAAAAACCAGATTGTTTTGCACGGCCTTAGATTTCAGTTCTGTTTCCTGCCATTCTTTGTCAGCATAACTCTTAAGTGTGATGCCGCCTCCAACGAAGAGAAAGGCGTAATTCTTGAAAAAGCTGGCACAACGCAGATTAACAAAATAATAAATGAAATCCTGGGTTTCTACCTTGATATAACCGGCATAAAACTCCCGGTTGAAATGTTCTATCCCTCTGATGCCCTGCATGCAAAGTTCCTTAGGAAAACCGCAAACAGCTGGCGTAGGATGGAGTTCGGCAATAATTTTATCGAGACTTTCCGGGCTGATTTCTGCTGAAAAGTCGGTCTTAAGATGTTTGATGTTGCCGGAAATCATATCCTTTGTAGAGGAAATGTTCAAGTGGGACGAAAACCTTTTTAAAATAGAGTGAATATAATCAGTGACCGCTTTCTGCTCCTCAATTTCCTTATCACTCCAGTCTTCGTCCAGAGGTAGCGTTCCTGCCAGGCTCATCGTCTCGAAAGCATTGTTTTTTTTGTTAAATTTCCCCAACACTTCGGAAAATCCGCCCATCCAGATTTCGCCGTTCTTTTCGAAGATGTAGCAAAACGCAGAAGGGTAGCTGTCGCAGAATTTAAGGAAACTTTTGGCGAGAGATAGTTTTTTCTCTGCGTCAATGTCCAGATACATCAGGAGTTTTCTACGGGAAAGCACCAGTTTTTTCAGGTCATTCTTAACAATGAAATCCTGAGCTTGAGTGATTTTGGCGGCGTACGATTCCTGGGTTTCTTTAGCAGTTTCGATCTGCTGACTTTTGCTTTTAGGAGAAATTTTCAGATCTGTGATGGCAGCTCTGGAGATTTCTTTTAGACTTCCCGTGAAGTCCAGAATGGTTCGGCTATCAAAACTGACAAATGAAACCGGTTTATCTTGTGACGGTTCTAATGTATAAAAAATATCTGAATCCGGTAATCTGAAAATGAGCATCTACAGGAAGTTTTTACACTTTACCAACGGGAACAATATTGTTCGTCATGGTTGTATGATTGAGTAGGTTTCCTTTCTCATCGCGGATTTCGATTTGTGAAACATGCATGGTGTTTCCTTTTCTGATGAAGGTTGCCGTTCCTGTTACAATGCCATTGCGCTTCGCTCTCAAGTGGTTGCTATTGATATTGGTGCCCACCGGAACCACTTTGGTCGTATCCACATTAATCAATGAAAGACAGGAACCCAGCGTTTCGGCCAACACACAGCTTGCGCCGCCGTGCAGAATGCCATAAGGCTGATGAACTTTAGGAGTTACAGGCATAGTAGCCGATAGGAAATCGTCGGAAACATCCGTGTAAACAATATCCAGCGTTTCTCCCAATGTATTTTTTCTGGCTGCATTCAGTCTTTCCAGGATCTCTTTTTTTTTTGCCTCTTCCATTGTGCAAGATTAAGTTTCAGTTAATAAATTTTAGGATTCCAGTTGGCAGGAATTTTCGGGGTGATATCATGCTTGATGTAAAAATCCTGAATTTCCTGCATCACCTCTTCGTAAGAAAGCTCTTCCAGTTTCTCATAGGGAATCTGGTATCCGAGATTAATCGTCTTTCTTTTGTAATCACCTCCCGCCAAAACTATTGGAACTTTTGCCGCCAGCGCCATATTATAAAAACCTTTGCGC
This sequence comes from uncultured Chryseobacterium sp., assembly GCA_913778505.1. Lineage (GTDB taxonomy): Bacteria > Bacteroidota > Bacteroidia > Flavobacteriales > Weeksellaceae > Epilithonimonas. The sequence continues at coordinate 32,476 of CAJYWD010000010.1, read as the reverse complement.
CATTTCGGAACCCAGCTTCTGGTGCCTTCCGGTGTGATGACCAGGCTGAAATCATCTTTCTTGAATTCATTCGCTACGAAATTGACGAGGTCATTTTTCTGGCTCCGGTCTATCCCAATGCCGCCGATACCTTTTACGATCCAGCCGTAAAAAGGATTTTTAGTATGCGCATCTTTGATGATGATTTTCAGTTTTTTGTCCAGCGCCCAATAGGCCAGATTGCCAAGGAGATACTCACTGTTGTGCGTATGCGGCGCTACCACCAGGATGCATCTGTCCAGATTATTGACATCGCCCTGAAGAACGACTTTCCAGCCAATGATTTTTAGAATGAATTTTGCAAAGAGTTTTTTCATACAAAGCTTTTACTGTTGAATGAGGATCGGGATTCTGATCTCAACCCACAAAAAAAGTACAGCCACAAAAACTATACTTTACAAATTTACAAAATATGTTTATTTATCAAGAAATATAAAACATTATATTCGTTAACAGTCTAAAAAAGGTTACTGATGAAATCCACCAGTTTGATGGCGATTTCAAGAACTAATTGTATCATAATTAAGATTTTTGGTATTTAGATTTTATTGTTGTAACAAAATTAATAAATTTTTTGCTTCATCTTTATTTTTAAGGTTAAAGTTTTATTAAAATATTAATAAACTTTTGGATAGACGACGGCCGTTGTAAGGTCAATAGGATTATAATTCCTGGCGATGTGATTCTGCATCACCTTTGCCATGTCCTTAAACTGGTCTTTGCTTGTCAATTTGGTTCCGCCAACCTGGAAGGTTCCAGGCGGCACATCATCAAATTTTTCCCTGAGTTCCTTCATCGGATCATTGTAGAACTGCAGCATCATTTTGTGCATATCGGTGAGTTTCACATCCAAAGGTTTTTTTCCTGCAAAAGATTCCAAAAAGTCAGACGTGTCGTAGGTTTTTTCCAGCTTCTGGCTTTTAATTAACTTGAAGTTGAAATGATCCCGGCTGTCGCTCAATTCAAAAATCAGACCCGGCAATCCACGGAATTTGTAAGGACCTTCGAAAATGTTGATGTCTTTACAGAACCATGCGGTCCAATGTCTGCCGCCAAAATCCGTGGTGGCTTTCTGAAGAGTGAATTGGCCGGATGTTTTTGTTTCATTCTCCAGCTTCCAGTCCATTTTGTCATCGGTTTTGAAAGAAAAATAATCCATCATCATTTCGTAGTTGGTATTTTGATAAGCATTCTTATTTCTTTTTACAGCAGGCGTCCCGTTCCAGTTGTAATTTCTGCCGCCTCGTTTGTTGATGGAATCATTGATGATGTTTTCGTAATGGTAGAACTTGACGTCTTTCGGATTGATATCAAGAGCCATATTCACATTTCTATATTCGGTGGCGGTGGAATCTGGCTTGAATCTGTATTCGTAAATGAATCGGTGTGTTTGGGCTTTTGATAGAGTGGTGAGGAATATCAAAAGTAAAAATGTAGAGATTTTCATATTAATATTGTTTGAGTAGGAATGACAATGAGATTAAAATAATAAATAAAACCAGACCTGTGATTTGCCAGATGAAATTAGGCTCCTTGTAATCGTGGGTTTCTGAGATTTTGATTCCTACGATCGGTTTCAATTTATTCCAATCCCAAATCAGTAAAACCACAGCGGCGAATAACATTAATGATGTGATAATCCAGGTTCCTGTGAAGTGCATGCTGATGGTAATGATGCAAATGTTAAGAATAATTCCAAAAAACATTATGGCGCCCAATGTTGCAAATCTCTGTGTGAACAAGAGGAATGCGGTGAGCAATTGACAAAATCCCAGGAAAATCTAATAATCTCCGGTTCTGTACAACGCTTCGAAGAAGTAACCGATGGGATTGTCTGTTCCAATAGTTGTAAATCTTTCGCCTAATAATTTTTTGAGACCAGACGGGATAAAAGCGAATCCAACTAAAAATCTGATTCCTATGATGACCAAGTTGAGATGCTGATTATTTCTAAGCGTTGAGTACATGGTTTAGTTTTTTTAGAGAACTAGGAGAAAAGCGGAAGCCCGAAGACTTTTTGCCCGCTTTTCAACTAATCCACTCTCAATTTTTAGTTGGTTTTAATATGGATCTCTTTTTTGCCGTCTTTGATATTGATGTTCATATCTTTGAAGCTCTTTTTCACCTGCTGGTCGATTTTCATTCTTTCTAGAACAACATCCGCAGAATCTTTAGAATATTTTTTCCCGTTGATTTTTACCGAGTCGCTTTCATCAGAATTATATTCTATGGTAGTTCCGTTGATTTTGATTTTGTTTTCCTCTACGGTAATTCCTGAGTGATTGCTGCCACCGTCATTATCATCATTGTAATCATTGTCATCATCATCGTCACCTCTTGTATTGATTTCGTAGGTTTTCTCATTAATCACCTTCATGGAAGAAGGAACCACAAGCTCATAATCCAATCTGTAATCTCTGAATCTGTATTCGTAAGGAATCTCGTAGTAGTTCGGAAGGAAAATTCTATTGCCTGCCACTTCCACAGGAACTTTCATTTTCATGGGCTGGTTATAGCCGTCCGCTTCTTTTTTGATGATGAGATATGGCGTTTTGATATCATCCTTTCTCGTAATTTCTACATTTGGATAATCTCTCTTGAAGATTTTTGTCTTGTCTGAATAGATATTATTGACATAAGGTTTAAAATTCTCAGGAATTTGTATCTTCTTGCTGTCAAGATAAATGGTATCATTCGGAGCCGTGATGGATACGTTTTCATAATCTTCATTATTACCAGTGTATCGGAAGTTGAGTCTTGAAGCACTTGCGGCAAGGATTCCAATCAAAATAATCCAGATAATTCCTAATGTTCCGAGAGCTGGTCCTACATAATTGAATTTAGTCTTTGGAGAGAATAATTTGATGGATAACAATAGTGCTCCAATCCCGATTATAACTACGGGTAGCGCTGCAATTCCTAAAAGAAGGTAACCAAGATTGTTTTCTTCCAGATAAAATCCAAGGTTATCATTCATCCCGAATTTATCCGAACCGTAAGCAAACATCATTGCAAATAATCCGATGAAACATCCTGCTGCCGTAAGAGCCAGCAAAACAGCGAGACAATATTTCAGAACTTTAAGAAGTGAATCTCCTGCGGAATTGACTTTAGGTCGGTTCTCGTTGTAGATTTCACCTGCTCTTGACGTAGTCTCATTGGCAAACTGTACTATTTTGCTGGATTCTTCCTTTAAGTTATCGAAGTTTAAAGGTTTACCTTTCATTTTCAAAAAGTCAGATGCTGATTCTGCTTTTGGTAAAACTGCCCAAAGAATGAAGTATAAAATAACTACTAAGAACGATGAACCTGGAGCTACCCAAAGGAATAAAAACGCACCAACCCAAATCAGTCTCATCCAGGTGATGTCCATTCCGAAATAAGCTGCTAATCCCGCGCAAACACCGGCAATTTTTTGTCTTTCCGGGTCACGGAACAATTGTTTCTGGGAATTGCTGCTGTAGCTGCTGTAGCTGGTAGAAGACTTGGATTTATTTTGTTTGCCTTCGGAGAAATAAGCTTCTTCCTGCTCATCAATCTGTTCTGGTGTACCGATTTGAGCAATGACTTTTTCAACATCCGAATCATTGATCACTTCACGTTTGGCAAGAACTTCCTTGAAAATCTCGACCATACGGATTTCAATATCGTGCATTACTTCGTCTGCTTCCTGAGCGTCCAGAGAACTTCTAAGCGCGTTCAGATAATCGCTGAGCTTGATATAAGCGTGTTCATCTATCATAAAAGAGAACCCTGCGAGTGCTATAGATAATGTCTTGTTCATAATATTAGTTTTGAGAGTGAGAGTTTGTAGTAATTTGGTTGACAGAGTCTGTCAGTTCTTGCCAGGTGGTCTGAAGTTCTGCCAGGAAGAGGCTTCCTTTTTCAGTAATCTGGTAATACTTTCTGGGCGGTCCGCTGGTAGATTCTTCCCATCTGTAAGCCAGAAATTCGCCGTTTTTTAATCTTGTGAGTAGCGGATAAAGTGTTCCTTCCACCACGTCCAGTTTTCCTTTTTTGAGAGATTCTATCAGGTCGGAAACATACATTTCGCGTTGCTGAATCAGGCTCAAAATACAGAATTCCAGAATCCCTTTGCGCATTTGCGCCTTTGTGTTCTCGGTATTCATATTATAATTTAATATTTGGTATTCAAAATTTGAGGTTTTAAGTTTCTGCCCTCAGACGTCCGTCTTCCAACCTCTTTCTTCAACTTTACATTGCAAAGATATATAAACAAAATGGTATTATGCAATACAAAGTAGTAAAATAATTTTATTATTTGTCGTAAATTATTGATTTTCAGTAATAATATTTTTGTATAGATTTTGTGGATAGGCAATATCAGATTAATTAACCTGTATTCGGGATAGGGATTTATTAAATTATATGATTTTACAATGCTGAATTATTTGATCTAAAAGAAAAACAATGGAACACACTGTCTAGAATGATTTTAGGTTAAACATTGCCACTTGACTACGTCGAGTCTTCGATTTCGCTTACCAAAGTAAAACAAAATTTTTGCCTCACCTTTATAAGTTTGTAGTTTATACTGAGCTAGTCGAAGTAGCCTTGTCTACTTAAAGTATTGAAAATCAAATAATCAATTTTTTGTTTGGCATTGTGATTTATAAATACTTAATCCGACTTCATGTTAATTAAGATCTAAGTTGTTATTGTTTTTACAAAATTTTACAAGAAATACTTGCAGATCAAAAATCTTTTCATAATTTCGTTAAAGATTTACAAAACGAAAATGAATTTTACAACCACAACAACGATTTCTACAACAACTACAATTAGTAGTTGCAGAAAGGTGTGTTTGTGAAATTGTGAAATAATCATAACAAAAGCCTTTCTGATTTTCAGGAAGGCTTTTTTTATTTGTGAATAATAATTAATTAGACTCCGTAAGAGCGAAATGTGTGTAGCAGTAAATAACACAGTTTGATATAGCTTCGTAAGAGCACAATGTTTATAGCAGTGGATAACACAGTTTGAAATAGCTCTGTGAGAGCAAAATGTTTGTAGCAGTAGATAACACAGTTTGAAATAGCTCCGTAGGAGCGTAATGTTTGTAGCAGTAAATAATAACACAATTTAATCAAGCTCCGTAGGAGCGACACAAAAAACTAAGAAATGAAAGTATTAAAATTCGGAGGAACTTCGGTTGGAAGTGTAGAAGCATTAAGAAATGTCAAATCAATCATCGGAAAAGAATTTGACAGAAATCAGCCTTTAATCGTTGTCTGTTCCGCTTTGTCAGGAATCACAAATGCGCTTTTATCAGCATCAGAAGAGGCTTTGAAGCAGAGTGATTTTTCTGAAATATTGAAAACAGCAGAAGAAAAACATTATCAGATGATTTCAGGATTATTGCCAAGAACGGCTCAGAATCCATTATTGATGATGGTGAAAGTGAGTTTTAACGAGATTGAAGATTTGCTGTTCAGTGTCAAAAATCTGGGCGAATTATCAGACAGAATCAAGGATAGATTGCTTGCTTACGGCGAACAGATGTCCGGCAAGATTGTTTCCGCTTTTCTTCAATCCGAAAATTTTCCGGCAATTTTTCAAGATTCAAGAGAGTTAATTGCAACCGATTCTCATTTTTGCAATGCTAATGTTGATTACAAAATAACCAATGAAAACCTCAAAAACTGGAAACTAGAAAATCAAATCTATGTGGTGACAGGTTTCATTGCCAGAGATAAAAATAAGGATACAACAACTTTGGGCAGAGGCGGTTCGGATTACACTGCCGCCATTCTTGGTTCCGGTTTGAAAGCTGATGAAATCCAAATCTGGACGGATGTGGATGGTTTTCTGACAGCCGATCCAAGATTGGTAAAAAACGCTTTTTCTCAACCAGAACTCAGCTATCAGGAAGCGATGGAAATGTCTTATTTCGGGGCAAAAGTCATTTATCCGCCGACGATGATTCCGGCGATTGAAAGTCAGATTCCGATTTATATCAAAAATACGTTTAAGCCGGAAAGCCAGGGAACTCTCATTCATCAGAAGTCGGAAGTTTCCAAAGGTTTGATCAAAGGAATTGTTTCGATTGAAAAAACTTGCCTCATCAATATTACCGGAAACGGAATGATTGGGATGAAGGGTTTCAGCGGAAGATTGTTCAATGCTTTGGCGAGATACGAGGTTAATGTGATTCTCATCACGCAGGCAAGTTCGGAACATAGTATTTCGTTTGTAGTTTCTTTCGATGATGAGAAAAAAGCGAAAAAAGCAATCTATGAAGAATTCGAATTTGAAATCAATTCCAACAAAATCGACGAACCACAGTTTGATAATGAGCTGAGTATTCTTTCTGTCGTTGGTGAGAATATGAAAAAAACGAGAGGAATCAGCGGGAAGTTTTTCAGTGCTTTAGGTAAAAACGGAATCAACATTATTGCCATTGCACAAGGTTCCTCGGAGCTTAATATCTCTGCCGTGATTGAAAGAGCCGAACTTTCAAAAGCGCTGAATGTGGTGCACGATTCGTTGTTACTCTCACCAGTCAAAACTTTCAATGTGATGTTCGCCGGAACAGGAAATATCGGGAAAGAACTCTTCCGGCAGCTGGAAAGAGAGCAAAAAAACCTCGAAGACAATCATCAGATCAAAATCAATGTGGTGGGAATTACCAACAGCCGGGAAATGAAAATTTTTGATAATCCGGAATCCGATTTTGACTTAAATAACAGTTTTAATCATAATTTACAAAAATCAGATTTAAAAGAATTTATAAATTCTATTTCGAGTAAAAATTTACCTAATTTGGTTTTTGTAGACAATACTTCCAGCGAAGATGTGGTGGCAGAATATCCGCTCTTGTTCCGCAATACTATTTCGGTAGTTGCCTGTAACAAAAAAGGAAATTCTTCTTCCTACCAGCAATACAGCCAGTTCAAACGGCTGGCGAAAAAGAACAATGTGAGTTTCTTGTATGAAACTAATGTTGGCGCCGGTCTTCCAATCATCAAAACCCTAAATGACCTTTGGATTTCCGGGGACGAAATTCTGAAAATCGAAGCGATTTTATCGGGAACAATTTCTTACATTTTCAATAATTATGTCGGCGATAAGACTTTTGCTGAGGTTGTAAGAACAGCTCAGGAATTAGGTTATACAGAGCCAGACCCAAGAGATGATTTGAATGGGATGGATTTCTCCAGAAAAATGCTGATTCTGGGAAGAGAAATTGGCTTGCCGTTGGAAATGGCCGATGTGCAAATCAAAGATTTCCTTCCGGAAGCTTGTCTCAAAGCGGCTTCAATTCCAGCTTTCTACGAAGAACTGGAAAAGCACGAACCTTATTTTTCATCATTCAAAAACGAAGCGGAAAACTCGGGCAGAAAACTCCGATTGATAGGCATTTTGGAAGACGGAAAAATCAATATCGAGGTTCAGATGGTAGATGCCGATCATCCGTTTTTCGGATTGTCCGGAAGTGATAATATCATTTCGTTCACGACTTCAAGGTATAAAAATACACCGTTGGTTGTAAAAGGTCCCGGCGCAGGCGCAGAAGTTACGGCAGCCGGAGTTTTTGCAGATTTGGTAAGAGTTACCGCGCAATAATAATTGTTAATGATTAATTATCAATTATCAATCAACGATCAACAATTATCAATTAACAATTAACAATTAACAATTATCAATTAACAGTTAACAGTTAACAATTAACAATTATCAATTAACAGTTAACAGTTAACAATTATCAATTATCAATGAATCAAATAAAAGTTTTTGCTCCGGCAACCGTTGCCAATGTTGTTTGTGGCTATGATGTCCTCGGTTTTGCCATCGATGAGCCCGGCGACGAGATTATTCTAAGGAAGAATGATTCCAATCAAATCATCATCACAAAAATCGAAGGTGATGGCGGAAAACTTCCCACAGACCCTAATAAAAATGTGGTTTCGCACGTCATCAGATTATTCTTAGAAAAGATAAATTCCAATCAAGGAATTGATATCGAGCTTTATAAAAAAATGCCACTCAATAGCGGAATGGGTTCCAGTGCAGCAAGTAGTGTGGCGGCTTTGGTCGCAATTAATGAACTGATGGGAAAGCCGTTTTCTAAACAGGAACTGTTGCCTCTCGCAATGGAAGGTGAACGAATAGCTTGCGGAAATGCTCACGCAGACAATGTGGCGCCTGCGCTTTTGGGCGGTTTGGTTTTGGTAAGAAGTTACGAACCTTTGGATGCTCTCAAACTGCCTTATCCAAAAGATTTGTCGGTGGTTTCCGTTCATCCGCACGTGGATGTTCCGACAGGCGAGGCGAGGAAAATCATCAAGGAAAGAATCAGCCTGAAATCTGCGGTTCAGCAATGGGGAAATGTCGCCGGTTTGGTTGCCGGATTTTGCACCGGCGATTTGGATTTGGTCAGCCGGAGTATGGAAGATGTGATCATAGAGCCGGTTCGTGCGATGCTGATTCCGTATTTTTATGAGATGAAACAGCTGGCATTGGACAACGGAGCGATTGGTTTCGGGATTTCCGGTTCCGGTCCTTCCGTTTTTGCTTTGTGCGAAACAAAAGAAGTTGCAGAAGGAATTTCATTCAGAGTCAAAGAATTACTTAATCAGAAAAAAATCGAAAGCGAAGCATTCGTAACGAAAATTAACGACGAAGGAGCGAGAGTTATCAATTAAAATTTGGGCAGCTTAATCCGTCTTCCGCTCCCGCTTTTTTGTCATTGCGAACGAAGTGAAGCCATCTGTTGAACTTTTGTACAAATCTCAATAACAAAAAGAGCTCCACTCAAGTCGGGCTGCAGATTCAACGTAAAATAAGTTTTTTCTCAAACACAATTTTTGTCATTCCGTAGGAATCCAGACCGCGGAGATTCCTGCGGAATGACAAAAGAACTTTAAAAATCAAAGGCAAATCCATAAACTGTCAACCAACAACAAACAACCAAAATGAAATACATATCAACAAGACAACAACAGGAAACCAACATCAAAACTGCTATTCTAAAAGGTTTGGCTGATGATGGCGGCCTTTTTATGCCGGAGTATATTCCGCAACTGGATTCTGAATTTTTTGAAAATTTACCTAATCTTACTTTACAGCAAATCGGTTTCCGAGTGGCAAAAGAATTTCTAGGCGAATCCATTTCTAACGGCAATCTTAAAGAAATCATCGATGAAGTTTTGAATTTCCAAATTCCGGTAGTCAAAATCTCTGAGAATATTTATTCCTTAGAATTATTCCACGGTCCAACAATGGCTTTTAAAGATGTCGGCGCAAGATTTATGGCAAGGATGATGTCCTATTTCTCCGAAGGAAAACCTATGAAAGTGATTGCTGCCACGTCCGGCGACACGGGAAGTGCCGTAGCATCGGGGTTTTTCGGCGTTCCCGGAATCGAAGTTTATATTCTTTATCCGAAAGGAAAAGTGAGTCCTTTGCAGGAAAAACAGCTCACAACCTGGGGCGGCAATATCAAAGCTCTGGAAATAGACGGCACTTTTGATGATTGTCAGGCTCTCGCAAAACAGATTTTGTCCGATGAAGAGCTGAATCAGAAATTCACTTTAACATCGGCCAATAGCATCAACATAGCGAGATTGATTCCGCAATCGTTCTATTATTTCTGGGCTTTTGCCCAATTACAAAAGCTTGGGAAACCAATAGTTTTCTCTGTTCCAAGTGGAAATTTTGGGAATTTGACCGCCGGACTTTTTGCTAAGAAAATGGGATTGCCTGTTCATCATTTTGTAGCTTCGACCAATGAGAATGATGTGGTTCCTAAGTTTTTAGAAACCGGAAATTATGAAGCAAAACCATCAAAGCAAACCATAAGCAACGCAATGGACGTCGGGAATCCAAGCAATTTTGAACGGATGCAAAGCTTCTTCAATAATGACGTTTCGGAATTCAAAAAAGAGATTGTATCGTATTCTTTTTCCGATGAAGAGACGAAAAATGCGATGCAAGAAGTTAGAAAAGAATTTGGTTATACGCTAGACCCACACGGAGCGGTGGCATATCTTGGTTTACAGGCTCTTCAACAAGCTCAGAGTGACAAAGTAGGCGAAGATTTTGTTGGCGTTTTATTAGAAACAGCTCATCCTGCGAAGTTTGTGGAAGTGGTAGAAGATGTTTTGCAAGAAGAAGTTATCATTCCTGAAAAGCTGGAAGCATTCAATAAAAAAGAAAAGCAGTCTTTGGAATTTCCAGCTGATTTTGAATTGGTAAAAACTTATTTAATGGAAGAGAAGTAAGCAAATAGACGTAGTTTGTCATTGACTCCGTCGAATCTGTTGGATTTCCGTAGAAATCTAAGCTGTTGAGATTGACTTTGTCACCACTTCGTCAGGTTTCCTTCGGGAAGACACATTGTGTTTTTAGTTATGTATGACTATAAAATTAAACTTATTTCAATGAAATAGTTTAATTATAAATTTCTAGTCCGAAAAATAATCTTATCTTTGCATCCGAATTTACATAATAATCATTAAATAATATTGGAATGTATTTAACATCAGAAAAGAAAGCAGAAATCTTCGCAAAACACGGATCATCTGCACAAGACACAGGAAGCGCTGAAGGCCAGGTTGCTCTATTCACTTACAGAATCAACCACTTGACGCAGCACTTGAAAGCTAACCACAAAGACTTCAACACGGAAAGATCTCTTGTAAAGTTAGTAGGTAAAAGAAAAGCTCTTTTAGATTATTTGAAGAAAAAAGATATCAACAGATATAGAGCCATCATCGCTGAACTAGGAATTAGAAAATAATCCAAAGCTCACGAAAAAAAATTAAAGCAACTCAATTTGGGTTGCTTTTTTGTTTTTAATCGTTTAATCTCGAATTGATATCCATTTGATGATGAAGAATCCGGATTATTTCGATTTCATTTTTTTCTTTATTGATTTTATAAAAAATAAAATGTGATTGCGCTTTTGCTTTCCAATAATCTTTTTTGATGTGGCTAAAATCTTTACCAGATTTAGGATTATTGCATAAATTATTTATTTCTAAAATAATTTGACGATAGTACTTATTGGCCTGTTCTTCCGACCATTCAAAAAAAGTATAATACCAAATATTTTCTAAATCATTTTGAGCTTTTTCACTAATGGAATAATTCATTATTTAGTCAGATATTTTTTGTGAAGACTTTTTAAGAAATTTTCCGGTTCAAAATCTTTTACAAATCCAGAATTTTCGCCTTCTTCAAGAGCTTTAATCAGATGTTCTTTTTTATTTTCTTCGTGTTCAAAAGTTCTAAGAGCTGCTCTTACCACTTCGCTTACAGAAGAATATTTTCCACTTTTTATTTGTTGATTAATAAAACTGTCAAAATAATCTCCCAACAAGATGGATGTATTTTTTGCCATAATGATTTTATTTATAATTTCAAATATACCAAAATTTGGTATTTAAAACAAAAAAAATAAAGCAACTCAATTTGGGTTGCTTTTTTGTTTCTCGATTTTGTAAATCACACCTTTGTTCTTTTTGTCAAAATCGAATTCTCTTTCAAAATTCAATCCTATTTTTTCAAGAACTTTAATGGAGGCCAAGTTTTCTTTCATTGCTCTGCCAACGAATGTTTTTAAATTTAAAGTTTCAAAACCATAATCGAGACAGGCTTTTGCGCTTTCTGTGGCGAAACCTTTGTTCCAATATTCTTCAAAAAATCTAAAGCCAATATCGGTTTCATCCAGATTTTGGTCATATTTCAAACCGCACCAACCAAGAAATTCATTAGTTGATTTTTCAATCACAGCCCATCTTCCAAAACCATTGAGTTTATAATCTTGATAGTTTATAAGAAACTCTTGGGCTTCATTAATATTTTTGAAAGCAGAATTTCCTGTGTATTTTATCACATTTGGATTTAGGTTTAGCTTGTAGAAATTTTCTGCATCATCAGTATTTAATTCTCGTAAAATGAGCCTTTCTGTTTCTAAAATTTGTGACATTAGTTTTTAGTAATTTTAATTTTCAAATTTAAATAAAAAAGCAACTCAAATCGAGTTGCCTTTGCATAATTATAATTTATTAATGTCTATAAACAAAATTATCATTTTCATCGACTAAATCGTGATATTGGTGTTCACAATGTCTTACATAATCTCCAATCTGAGCATTTTTTGAAATCTTTCTTTTTGGAATTACTGCTACATATCCATTTTCATCTTCAAGCAAACAGTAATCGTGATAGATTTCTTTTATCTTAATTTTTTTTCTAAATGTTGTATAGTGAAATACTAAAGATTCTCCGATCTCAGGTTTTTCTGAGTGACCGATAGATTCGATTTTGTAGAGTCTTATATTTTTTTCTTCTTTTAATTTGAAAATATTAACTCTGTTCGGATTATTATCTTTATTAAAATTAAGATGAGATTGAACTTCTTCTTCAATTTCAAATCTTTTCTCATTTACATCTTCAATAATTCTGTTTTTGACTTCCCAAAATAAATTTGATTTAGTTGATTTCAAAACGCCATTTTTAGGAAATCCGTTTTCTACATTTTCTAATTCTACAATTATTCCAAAACCTGTAATAATATTTGAATTTAAAACGTTGAAACTAACATTAGAATCCATCGTATTTAATTAAGCTTCCGCAACTTCAGACTTCCGAGAATCCTTCACCAAAAAATAAATCCCAATCAAACTCAACAAAACAAACAATCCAAAACTTATCAAAGAGAATAGTTTCCCTTTTTCGATAACAGCCGGCTCAAATTTCATCTCGATTTTATGCTTTCCTGCAGGAACGTAAAGTGCTCTCAAAAGATAATTGGCTTTGATATAATCTACTTTGTTGCCGTCCAGATAAACATTCCAACCGTGAGGATAATAGATTTCCGAAAATACCGCCAACTGTGGTGTTTTGGAAGAAGATTCAAAAGATAATTCGTTGGGCTGATACGTTTTCAATGTCAAAAACGCCGTTGAATCTTTTACCAGATTTTTTCCATTGAAATAAGCTTTGTCATCTTTGGAAATCACTGCGATATTTTTGGTATCTATGTTTCCTGTTTCGTTCAGTTCTTCATTCGCATTATTCACAAATTTGATGTCAGAAACAAACCACGCATTGCCGTTGGCCTCAGGATTCGGTGTGATTTGAGGTTTCTGCTGATCGCCAACTAAGAAATATTTGGTGTTCAGCATATTCAGGATGTTTACCGTTTTTACCTGATCAGTCTTTGAGAAATATTTGTTGATAAGGTCATCATATCGTCTCAATTTCACGGCGTGATAACCACCAATGGACGATTTGAAATAAGACGTATTCGTCTCGCTGAAAGTCGATAGAATATTATTGAAAATCCTGTAATGGTCTTTGTCTTTATCTGCAATAGTTTGAAGGGCTTTATTCACTTCGGTCTGTTGCAGAAGACTTTGAACAAAAGAATCGTTGCCCGCTTTGCTCATCAGATATTCCGAGTTTTCGGTTTGGAAAGGATTATCCGCAAAGGTTTTATCAACAAAATTATCATCATTCAGATAACGTCTGTTTACCGTCCAAAGATCGAACAAACTAACAACACCAATGATGATCAAAGCAACGTTGATGCTGATTTTTTTCTTCATTGCAAAAAATAATGCAGCGGCTGTAATTGCCACATATACAATGGCTTTGATAGCATCAGCATGGAACATTGAGGCTCTTTCGCCCACCAAATAATCCAATAAAAATGGAGGAAGATACGTTTTCTCATTGGCTGTGTAGAAGCCTAAAATTCCTTTCCCAAAAACCAATAAAATCAGCGTGATTCCGAGAACCGTTCCAGAAACATAAAGCAAGATTTTCTTTTTGTATTCTTCTGTCAGATTTTCATCGGTGAAAAATCTGTATAATCCGAGAATCGCAATCAACGGGAACAAAAACTCGACAACGACTAAGATTGAAGACGGCGCACGGAACTTGTTGTACAGCGGAACGTAATCGATAAAGAAATCTGTGAGAATCGGGAAATTGCTTCCCCAAGCCAGTAAAATCGTCAAAATAGATGCTCCTAAAATCCAATATCTGTATCTTTTTCCGGCAAGGAAAAATCCTAAAAGTGCCAGGAAACAAACCACTGCGCCCTGATAAGCCGGTCCCGATGTGCTTGGCTGGTCGCCCCAATACGTCAGGCTTCCAAAACCTTTCATCATCATGTCGTATTCCTGCTGGGATTTGATATTTTCCTGAGCCAGTTCCTGCACTTTTTCCATCATTTTGTCCGAACCGGGTTCCTGACTTCCGCCGCCCATTAATCTTGGAATGAATAAGTTAAGGGTTTCCAGTTTTCCGTAGCTCCACATGGTGATGCTTTCTTTGTCCATTCCGGATTTTCCGGCAGTGTGGGAACCGGTGTTCAGAATTTGTTTTCCACGGACGGTTTCCTTCACATATTCGGCATTGGCCATTATTCTTTGGGAGTTCATTCCAACGCCAATGACGATGGCCAATCCAACCAATCCTGACGAAATCAGGAAATGTTTCCATTCGATTTTTCCTTGGATGGTGCGGATTAATTCGGACAAAAACAAAAATCCTAACCCAATGAACAGATAATAAGTCATCTGAGGATGATTCGCACAAATCTGTAATCCGGCAAACAAAGTCGTAACAATGAATCCGAGAATGTATTTTTTTCTGAAATAAACGAGAATAATTCCGGCTAACAGTGGTGCGAAATAAGCAATCGTGTGCACTTTTCCATTGTGTCCGGCCGCTACGATGATATAAAAATAGGTTGATAATCCAAAGAAAGTGGCTCCGAGCAACGCATATTTCCAATTTCTAACGGCAACCATTCCTAAAAAGAAAAATCCGGCAAACAATAAAAACAGATAATTCGCAGGTTTTGGAAGAAACATAAAAACGTCATCAATTTTTTTGATAACATCGCCTCGGAACTGCGCGCCGGTTTGGTAAGTCGGCATTCCGCCAAACATGGCATCGCTCCAATAGGTTTCCTTGTCGTTATTCGCACGGTATTGCAACAATTCTTCTGCACCGCCTTTGTAAAAAACGATATCGTGCTGCATCAGACGCTTTCCCGAGATGACAGGATTGGCGTAGACGACGGCAAGTAAAATAAAAATCACAAGACTGGCGAAAACGAATATCAGATTTCTGTTGTTTTTGAACATACAATGTTGGCTTTAAATTTTCGAATTCCAAATTTAATATTAAAAACCTTTCAGACTTAAAAATCTGAAAGGTTTTCTGTTTATTTTATAGAAGCGGAAGATTAAGAATTTTCCTCCTCCTTGATTTCCTCAAAATCCACAGTTTCGGCATCCCAATTGACCTTTTGTGAAGGCATTTTCTTCGCATCTGTAGGCTTCGGATTCTGCTGCTGATTTCTGGGATTCAGCGCCGGAAAATTTTTATAAAACGCATTGAAAAACAAACGTTTCAGGATATTCCAGACAAAGAATATGATGATAGTTGCCAGAATAAATTCGAGAATGTATTTCATTTCCAGATTTTATTTATAAGAAGGATTAATGATGATAGACGTTGTGGAGTTTTTCGTCATAGTCTGCGTTTGTTTTCCGTCTGACAAGGATTCTTTCTGGTTGGTCTTCACAGAAAGATTCTGATTTAGAAGCCAGCCTGTATTTTCATCAATGATGATTTTTCCGCTTTCCGAGCCGCCCATACTCATCGTGTGCGTCATGCCGTCTTTGGATTGCTTATCCGATTTAGATGGAATTACGCCGCTCACAGAGATTTCTGCCTTACCGTCTTCCACTTTAGTTAGTGTAAAAGTGAGATTCTGTTTCAGTTTTCCGCTTGGGTCGATATTTTCGGAAGTGGTCCATTTCTCGCCCAATTTTACACCTTTTGCCGGAAGCAATTTCAGGTTCTTGCCCAATTGTTCCTTCATCATCGCTTCATTGAAGCCTGTTTTGAAACTTTCAATAATCGCATCCTGCTGTTTTTTATCTTTAATAGTTCCTGCGATGGCTTTTCTCAGATTGTTATGAACGGTCTCAAAACCTGTAACCGATTTGATATTGCCATACGCATCCATTTTCACATTCAGCTTGTTACCTGCAAGACCTTTGCTCAACAGGTAATCCATTTTCAGCTGCTCTTCCTTCGGCGCAGCTTGTTTGGTGTCAATCACCACGGTTTTTCCGTTGGCAGAGCTGGACATTCTTTTCCCGACCATATTCAGCGTCAGGTCATAGATGTTATCTTTGAAATCATTCACTGTCAGAGACATTTCATCGGTAGATTCATTGGTTCCCGACATTGTTTTTCCGTCCGGTGACGTCAGCGTCTGGATTTCTCTCTGATAAGACACCAAAGGATAAGTAGTCCCTTTTTCCAGGAGGAATTTCTGTTTGTAAATGCCACTGCTATCTGCGATAGCTTTAGGTTTTGCAGCTTCCTCATCAGATACTTCCACAGTCACCGTTTCTGTTTTTCCTGTTTTCGGATCCACGCGGGTTACGGTTTTCGTTTCCTTTTTACAAGCTGTTAAAGTTATTGCAATTAGCGCAAGCGCCATTAATTTTTTCATATAGAGATGTTTATGTTTAATTTATCATCTGCAATCGCTGTATCTTGATTGGTGTTTAAATCTGCAAATTGCGGCGATTTCATAAATGATATTTTTATAATGATGAATGCTTTTTTACATTCTGTGTTTAAAATTATATTTTGGGCAATTCCCTCGCCAAGGCTCAAGGCCGCCGCTCGGGTCGGGCTATACGCTCATATCTTTTGTTTTCCAGATTCTTCCTTCGTCAGAACAGAAAAACAAAAGGATAACCGCTTCTATCCCTATTGCAACTGCCGTTGTGAATCAGTAAATCATAAGCTAAAATCGGAATCTCCAACTCACTAACCCTCAGACTCTCCAACTCTCCAACTCTCCAACTCTCTAACCCAACTTCTGTCTCACAGCTTCATAAAGAATGGCACCACAAGCTACAGAAACGTTCAGAGACTGGGTTTTACCCTCTATTGGAAGCTTTATTTTTTCGTCGGAATGGTGAAGGACTTCTTTGGAAATTCCGGTTTCTTCATTTCCCATCACGATGGCACAGGGCTCTGTAAAGTCGGCTTCATAGATCAGTTTCTGCGCTTTTTCAGTCGCCGAAAATACTTTGATGCCGCTTTGCTGCAGAAAATCTACGGCATGTGCCAGGTTTTTTTCTTTGCAGATTTTGATATTGTAAATGGCGCCTGCAGACGTTTTGATGGCATCGGAATTAATAGGCGCGCCACCTTTTTCCGGAATCAGAATTGCATCAATTCCCACACACTCTGCCGTTCTGCAGATGGCACCAAAATTTCTGACGTCGGTCAGGCGATCAAGTATCAGGATGAAAGGTGTTTTGCCTTCCTCGAAAAGCTGTGGCAGCACGTCTTCAATTTTATGAAACGGAACATCCGAAATAAATGCGACTACGCCCTGGTGATTTTTTCTGGTAAAACGGTTCAGCTTCTCCACCGGAACATAGTTAGGACGCAGGTTATGCTTAGCGAGAAGCTGTTTCAGCTCAATGTAGATTTCACCCTGCAGGGCATTTTGTACAAAGATTTTATCCACTGTTTTGCCGGCTTCCAAAGCTTCCATTACAGGTCTTAATCCAAATATAAAATCGTCTTTCTTCTGTTCGTTCATTAATGATATTTTGAATTGACAAAAATATGGTTTTTGATTTTAGTTTTATCTTAAGAAAAATGTAAAGTTCTTGATTTAGCCACAAAAGTCATAAAAGGAAATCTTTTACTGATGGAATATTAACCACTCTTTAATAGATCAATACATTTGTGAGTTTTGTGGTCTAATTCTCAATCCAACACAAAAACCAAAAACTCATCATTCTCAGTTTTAAATTTTAAATCGCCGGTTTTTCTCAAATCTTCGAAAAGTGGCGTAGGAAAAGTATCGTCAAACTGTTTGGTTTTATAGAATTTGCCTTTCAGTTTCAGTGGGATTTTCTTGATCAGTTTATCGGTCGTAACCGGAATTTTAAATTTTCTTTTTTCAGGGTTTTTGGAATCAACATAGAAACAATGGTCAATCAGTTCTGTTTTGTTGACATACGTTCGGTAATCGGAAGTTTTGATGAAATTCGGTAGATTGGTGTCGCTCCAGGTCAAATAAAACACTTCAATTTCCTGAGTCATGCCGAGAGGTTTATAATGCTTGAAGCGTTCATTCTCCGATCTGGAAAAGGATAAAAACATTAAAATTAAAAACGGGACAATAGATCTAAGGTTCATCAAAATCATTTATCAAATATCATCTACAAACTGCTCAGCCCTTCTCCAATCAAAGCTCTTTTTTGAGCCAAAATATAACCATAATGGATACTCTCATGCATGTTGTTAAAAATAATTGCATCCTGAATATTCTTCAGATCGATTCCGAAACTGGTGGAATATGGCGTGTAATCCGGAAAAAAATCGTTGTCATAATCTTTCATAAGGATTTTTGACGTTTCTATCAGCAGGAAGGCCAGATCTTCCATTTCCGACTGCTTGACTTCTACATTTGCAAAAGTTCCTTTTTTATAGGTTTCCACCCAGTATTTATCGATCCGGAACTGGTTTCCGCTCAGATAGTAGCAAAGCAGCTGTTGTGTGGCCACGCAATGCGCTATGTTCCAGTAGATGTTATTATTGTATCCGTCGGGAATCGTGAGAAGGTCTTTTTCAGATGTATTTTGTAAGATTTCTAGCAGATTTTTTCTGACTTGTCTGTGATTGGCAAAATGATAATTCATTTTTTATTTAAAAATTTATTCAGTTCAAAGTTATACTAATTATAAACAAACGCCAAACCATTGAGATGGATTATCCGGAACTGTAGGATATCTGTAATTAATTTTATCATCATTGGCTGAACTTCTGCCTATTTAACAAATATTTAACGCAAGATTAGCAGTTCTTATGTTTGCTGTTGCGTGTATTTATAGGAAATTTACCAAATTATTAAAAGAACTATGTCAGAACTGAACCAGGCAGAAGATATTAGACTGCTTACAGAAAAGGTAAGAGAGCAGAATTACTTTTTTAATATTCTCAAACAGGAAATCAACCGCGCCATCATCGGCCAGGAATATATGATAGACCGTTTATTGATAGGCCTTTTGGGCAACGGCCACGTCCTTTTGGAAGGTGTTCCCGGTCTGGCTAAGACTTTAGCGATCAAAACACTTTCAGAAGCTGTGGATGGTGCTTTTTCCAGAATCCAGTTTACACCAGATTTACTTCCTGCCGACGTGATCGGAACCATGATTTATAATGTCAAGGACAATGATTTCTCGATTAAGCGAGGACCGGTTTTTGCCAATTTTGTTCTGGCGGATGAGATCAACCGTGCTCCGGCAAAGGTTCAGTCTGCCTTACTGGAGGTGATGCAGGAAAAGCAGGTCACTATCGGTGATGAAACCATGCCGCTGCCAAAACCATTCTTAGTTTTAGCCACTCAGAATCCGATCGATCAGGAAGGAACTTATCTGCTGCCTGAAGCGCAGACCGACCGTTTTATGCTGAAATGTAAAATCGATTATCCGGAGTTTGAAGATGAAAGAAAAGTAATGCGAATGATCTCTACGCAGGATATTCCGCAAATCAGAAAAGTAGTCGATCTGAATCAAATTGTGGAGGCTAAGAAGCTCATTAATCAGATTTATCTGGACGAAAAAATTGAAAAGTATATTCTAGATATGGTTTTTGCAACGCGTTATCCGGAAAAGTACGGCTTGTCCGAGATCAAGAATTACATCAGTTTCGGTGCTTCACCACGGGCAAGTATCAACCTGGCGGTGGCTTCCAGAGCGTACGCATTCATCAAAGGTAGAGCGTTTGTGATTCCGGAAGATGTGAAGGAAATTGCCAAAGATGTTCTGAGACACAGGATTGGGCTGAGCTTCGAAGCGGAAGCTGAAGAAGTATCGCAGGATGATATCGTCAGTAAAATTTTAGGCAAAATACAAGCGCCTTAGATTTGGTTGTTAGTTGATGGTTGTCAGTTGTCGGAGCAAATTCGATGTCTGAAAACTATCAACAGACAACCGACAACTATTAACATATGCAAATAAAAGATATCGTCAAAAAAGTAAAGCAAATCGAAATCCGGACTCGAAAGAAAACGGAAGCATCACTTATGGGGCAATATCACAGCGCCTTCAAAGGTCAGGGAATGACATTTTCGGAAGTCCGGCAATACCAGTTCGGAGACGATACCCGTAGAATCGACTGGAACAAAACCGCGCGTTTCCGCGAACCATTCGTGAAAGTGATGGAAGAGGAGCGGGAACTGACGATGATGCTGCTTGTGGATATTTCCGCATCCATGGATTATGGAACCAAAACGCAGTTGAAGAGAGAGTATGTCGCAGAGATCTGCGCTTCCCTGGGATTTTCTGCCGCAGGCAATAATGATAAGGTTGGATTAATTCTATACGCCGACAAAGTCCTGAAAGTGGTTCCGCCACAGAAGGGCAGAAAGCATGTGTTATCGATTATCAGCAATATTCTGACTGCGGATTATGTTCCTGCTGAGTCGGATCTGGATGCGGCTTTCAATTATATGATGAGTGTGTTCAAAAGGAAGTCGCTCATCTTTGTTTTCTCCGATTTTGAAGATCAATTTGATCAGAAAATTCTCAACGTAGCTGCCAGAAAACATCAGTTGTTAGGACTCCGGGTTTTTGATGAAAAAGATATGGAAATTCCTGATATCGGATACGCTTTATTTCGAGATACTGAAACCGGAAAACAGGTCTGGGTCAATACGTCCAGTGCCCGATGGCGGTACGAATTTGCGGAGCAGCAAAAGCGGAAAATGCGTCAGATCAAGGAAGAGTTCGAAAATTCGTCTGCTCATTTTCTGGATATTAATACATCCGATGATTACAGTAAATTGCTTTATCAGTATTTCAGAAAATAATTAACCAGCAAAATCAGTTCAATTAGCGAGAATTTTAAATCATTAATGAAATTAGTAATGGTCAATCAACGTAATATTTGTCATTCTGAAAGAAACCTAACGGTTAGAGGTTCGACGAAGTCAATCTCAGCGCTTAGCTTCCTGCGGAAATCCAACGGATATAACGGAGTGAACGACAAATATTCTGTTTTATTCAAAGTATTTCTTTGTTTTTTTATCATTATTTCGAGTTTTGGTTTTTCACAAACCTTATCATCAAATCTGGACAAAACCACATTGGCTTTAGGCGAAGTAGCGGTTTTCAAGATTCAGATTCTGGATTTGGACGGAAAAGATGTACAGATTGCACCGAGGAATGAATTGCTGCCCTTTCACTTCGAAATGGTGAATGACAGTATTGCCAAGCAAAAAGATATCTATCTGCGCTCTGTGAAGTTTGCGATTTTTGAAGAAGGCAAATTCAGGATTCCTGAAATTGAAGTTAAAGTCGGAGGAAAAATTATGAAAACCATTCCTTACGAGGTCGAAGTCATTAATACAGCCAAAAAAGGTGACCAGATTAATGATATCATGAAGAATAAGGACGTGGAGCTGGATATGAAGGATTATTGGGATCTGTATAAATTTTACGTTCTCCTCGTTTTGATCATTATTGCCATCATCGTTTTAATAATTGGTATTGTAAAATGGGGACGGAAACGGAAGTCAAGTCCTGTGGTTACCACTAATCAAACCTTGAAAGAACTGGAAAAACTCAGAAAGAAAAATTACATCGAAAATGAAAACTTCCGAGCCTTCTATGTCGAGCTTATCGAGATTACCAGAGCCTTTATGACCAGACAATACCAGATTCCGGCAGAAGTTCTTCTCACGGACGATCTCATTGCTTACATGAAAAATACCAACGTGATTTCCCAGGAAAACGAAAAAACTGTGGAAGACATTTTCCTGCGCGGCGACCTGGTGAAGTTTGCCAAAACAATTCCAACCCAAGAGATAATGTCCAGAGATTTCAGTGCTATCCGAGATTTTGTGAAACGTTCTACCAAGGATGTGGAGGCAGAACAGCTCAGAAATGCCTCCGCACCATACCTTTCTGAGGAGGACGAGGCTAGATTGCGAAAACTTAAGTAAAATCATTTATCAATCATCATTAATCATTTATTATTAATCCGTGAATTTCGAGTTTTACAGTCCGTGGTTTTTATTGCTTTTCATTTCTTTTATTCCGCTGCTCATTCTGGACGGCGGCAAAAGAAAAAAGAGCAGAGGTATTGCAGTGCCTTCGGTCAAGAATATGAAACCGGCTGGAAGTATTTCTCTGGTGATTGGTTTCCTTAAAATTTCGAAATATTTTATTCTCACTGCCCTCATCATCGCCTTGGCAAGGCCGCGCACGTACAGTATTTCGCAGGACAGGGATGAGTCGAAGGGCATCGATATCATGTTGTCTGTGGACGTGTCTCTCAGTATGCTGGCGAAAGATCTGGACCCGGACAGGCTGGAAGCGCTTAAAAAAATTGCGATTGATTTCGTGAATAAGCGGGAAAATGACAGGATCGGGCTGGTAGCCTATTCCGGCGAAGCTTACACTAAAGTCCCTTTGACAACCGATCATCAGGTGGTAGTGGATGAACTCAATCAGTTAAATCCATTAGAATTGCAACCTGGAACAGCGATAGGCGAAGGACTTTCCGTTGCCGTCAATCACCTCAAGAAGAGCAAGGCTAAAAGTAAGATCATCATCCTGATGACCGATGGTGTCAATACAGTTCTCAACGCAATGCCACCACAGATTGCTGCAGAACTGGCAAAAAATAACGGAATAAAAGTTTATACAATTGGTATAGGTAGTAATGGGTACGCAGCGATGCCAACGGCGACCAACATTTTTGGTGAGTTGGTTTTTACGGAAACTAAAACTCAAATTGATGAAAATACATTAATTGATATTGCGCAGTTGACCGGTGGAAAATACTTCCGGGCCACGTCTAATAGCAGCCTGCAGAATGTGTATGATGAAATTAACCAGTTGGAAAAATCGGATGTTAAAAGCTCTAAATTGTACAATTACGAAGAGTATTTCAGGATTTTCCTCTGGGTGGCTTTAGGACTTTTATTGCTGGATGCATTGCTGCGATGGGTCATTTTTAAAATTTTGAATTAAGCTGATGAATTGGTATTTAGGAAATTACTGGTATTTATTACTGCTATTGTTGTTGCCTCTCATCGGTTACTTCATCATCCATTATGTCCGCTGGAAGAACCGCAGGCGGGATCTCTTTGCCGAAGCGCGCTTTCAGGACACATTATTCGAGAAGACGTCTTCATTCGCCAGGATTTTTCCGGTATTGTATCTGTTAGGCTTCTTATTTCTGATATTTTCGATTATTGATCTTTTAGGTGGCAAGGAAGAAATCAATGTGAAACAGAATGTCAGCAGCACGATATTTGTTCTGGACGTTTCCAATTCCATGAATGCCCAAGACATCCCGCCAAGCCGTCTGGAGGAAGCCAAGAATATCATCATTAATGCGCTTCAGAAAATGAGTAATGACAGGGTGGGAATCATAGTTTTCGCCGGCGATTCCTATTCCGTGATGCCTCTTTCCAGCGATTATTCGGCGGCAGAAAATTACCTGATGGGCATTGAGACCAGCGTAGTTCAGAATCAGGGTACTGATTTTCTCAAACCGATCCAGATCGCTGCACAGAAATTTAAAAATATCGCCAAAGGCTCCAGAAACATTGTGCTCATCAGCGATGGCGAGGATAACGAAGGTCATGAGGACGAAGCCATTAATCTCGCCAGGAAAGAAGGCATCAGGATTACCACGATTGGCGTGGGAACCGAGGAAGGCGCGCCTATTCCCGAATATTATTTCGGCCAGCTCATGGGCTACAAATCGGATATCTATGGCGAAACCGTTGTTTCCAGGCTGCAGACCAAGGCTCTGAGGAATCTTGCATCTTCCACAGGCGGGAATTTCCTGGATGGCAATAATCTGGACAATGCGGTGCAAACGCTGCTGGACGAGCTAAAAAACAATAGCGGATCCACGTCCACCGTCATCAACTCACAGTCAGCGGTGCATTATTACCAGTATTTTTTGGGAGCATCTGTGTTCTTTTTTCTTTTGATTTATCTCTTCAATCCGAAACGGGATTTTAATCTTTAGAAAAATTTTTATGGCAGCTTTTGACTTCGTCCGGTAGCAATTGGTCTGTTTTTTATGGCAGCTATTTCCGCCCTCCACTATTATCTTTTTGCTCGGCATAGCCTCTCGCAAAAAGGATAACCGTTCAGGTCGGGCTGCGCGCTATTCTCGATAATGTAATTTGCTGTATAGAACTGTAATTTTAAATCACATACTTCTTCAGGCCTTCCATTATACCTTGCCAAAGCATGTTGAAGAAGCTTTTTTCAGGATCTCTTTTCTTATCGATCAAAACATAATTAGGCTCGCCTTTGGATTCGTTCTTTACAAACCAGTTCGCCACCGTGCTCAGCACTTTCCGCTCCTTGCCATTTTTCTTGTTGAGAAAATTGACATACATATCCTTGTACTTGAAATAAAATCGTCCTGCGATGCCCTGATTCGATCCGTAATAATCAAATTTGAGATAGTCAATTTTTCCGTCCAGCGTTACATTCAGATATGGCCGTACAAAAAGATTGACGTTATCTGCCGAAAGCTTCTGAATATTGCCGGCGATCGTAAACCGGTCATTCATATCTTTGACATCAAACTTCCAAACCACTTTCGTAGGAGCAGTTCCATAAAATTTAAAATCAGAATCTACTGTAATGATTGTAGGAAGACCTTTGATCTTGGCATTATTCACATTCGTTATTTTGGCGCTGAAGGCTTCGAAAGTCAGCTTTCCGGGCTTGTTTTCGTTCTCCGCATCTTCTTCGTAAGTCAGCGCTGAATTCCGTAGCTGAATCTGATTGACAAACAGCGGAAACTTAACATCACGTAACTTTTTACCGAATAGATACCTTACAGAATGGTCATCAGGCGGAGCGAGATCATGGTAAATATTGCAATGAAGACCGTCAATTGAGATATGATCGAGATTGATCACCGTATTTTTTCCGATTTTGGAATTCTTATCAAGAATCGAAACAGATTTTGTCCGGATGGTGTAAAGGTCTTCTTCCTTCGCAATCACTTTGCTGAAAACTTTTCTCGAGTATTTTGGAAGAAATTCAAGATTGTATAAATCAGTTTGCTTGCCGGAATTTTTAAGCGAAGCTAATTTTAAACGGTAATATTTTCCTGCATCCAGATTGATGTTTTTCGCATTGATTAATCGGCCTTTTATTAAGAAGGGCAAATCGCCTTTTGCAATGTTTTTATCAGATCTTATTTCCTTAAGATCAATGTTAAATGTTCCAACAGAAAGCTTTTCTTTTCCTTCCGAAAACTGTTTGAATTGACCATTAACGATATTCAGTTTTCCAATCAGCGCCTTGAAATCGTAGTTGGATTCTTTTTTCTTTTGAGCTTTCGATAGATGTTTTGCAGAGAATAGTTTGATTTTAGGATTCACCACCTGGATTGCGGCGAAGTTCAGATTGAGTTGCTGTCCTATATATTTCGACTGGTTTCTGGTGATAAGAATTTTATGAGTTCTGATATCAAGAACATCCTTGTGAATGCTTTTTCCTAGAGGAATCATCTCAAAATCATCAACAGAAATATCTTCATTCTCAGATTTGATTTTCCCGATTTTCAGTGCCTGCAAGGCATCAGTTTTTAAATAGATGTTTTCCGCCTGAATATTATGATTCGTAAACCGGAAGGGTATTTTTTCCTTCACTGTGTTTTTATCGAAAATAATATTGCTGAGCTTGAAATCGAAATTGTCAACTGAAGCTGTTTTCTGTAGATCGGATTGGAGCACGAGAATTTTTCCCTGAGTAAACCGGACGTTTTTCAGACCAATTTTCAGACTGACTTTTTTGTCCTTTTCACTTTTGGATTCCACCATCTTTTTTCCGGTGGAAGTCACTTTTAGATTAGGTTTTGTAAAATCAATGTCATCCACAATCAAAGAATCCTGATTCACGACAAAGTTCTTCGCCACAAGTTCATCCGCTGCGAAATCAAAAATATTCTTTGCGTTGTAATTTTTAGGATCCTGGATTGGCTTCAAGTGAAATTGGCTGATGGAAAGAAGTCTATTTTTGGCCGATATTTTTTGAGCGTTGACTTCATAAAATTCATTGGTCATCACTAGAACATTCTCAGCCTCCATTTTGAATTCTCTGAACGCAACAGGCAATTTGGATTCGTCATCACTTTGCTTGATATCCGTGAGTTTGATGTTCACATTTTTTCCGTTGAATAATGTATTTTTTTCGCCTTTTGTGATATTGATATTCGCATTGGAAACAATAATGTTTTCCAGCTGAATATCCGTTTTCTCCGAAGTTTTGTTTTTCTTCCCTCTTTTTTTCGGAAGATTCACTCTTATTTCGGCATCTGTCAGAACTAGATTCTCTGCCTTATAAGTTTTATTGAAAATGTCCTTCCAGATTCCAAAATCATTGATTTTCAGTTCCCTTATTTCACCGCTGATTTGAGCAACTGCCGTATCTTTCGGATTTTTGTTCTTGATTTTGATTCGTTCAGCTGTAAGATTCCCGGATAACAAATCGAGGTCAAATTGCTTCAGTTGTAATTGATAGGGCGTTTTTTTATTAATAAGGTCTGGCAGTTTTCTCTTGAGATAAAAATTGAGCGCAAAAGGAAATATCAGTAAAAGCACCAGAATTGTGATGCTCGTTATGATTAATGTTTTCCTGAGTTTTGATGGTTGAGTAGATTTTATTTCATTCATTCGGGTTGGTCATAAAACCGTAACAATCAATACTTATTCCAAACTTTTCCGGAACTGGTAACCGTCCGCAGTGTTTTCTGCAAAAATATGATGAAAACCATTGCTGATCACAATTTGCTGTGCACCAATCAGACTGTTATAACGCGCAATTTGCTCAAAATGTGTCTCTTTCAGCGCAATGCTGGGCGCTTTACATTCAATGAGGATTTTCGGCTTCGTCTTTTCGGTGACCAGGAGATCAATTCTTTTTGTGGTACCGTTAAGTTCCAGCTTTTGTTCCAGAATTAAAGAAGAGAGATTTTTCTTCTTCACAAAGCGGAAATAGTGCAGCCAGTGCTGTCTTACCCATTCTTCCGGTGTAAGAACCAGCCAGCTTTTCCGGACCAGATCATAGATAAAAAATGTATCTTTGTCCTGTTTGATCTGGAAATCAAACGTGTGATCGAAATTGAGCTTCGGAACCTGCATGTATTAAAATGAAAGAAATAGATAATATCCTCAAAAATATTAAAAATAAAGAACTTCAGCCGGTTTATTTTTTTCAGGGCGATGAAGCATTTTATATTGACCTGGCTGTCAAACATTTTGAACAGGATGTGCTGGAGGAAGATGAGAAAGCTTTTAACCAGACGGTCGCCTATGGCCGCGATACAACGTATCCGGAAGTTCTTTCCCTGGCCAGGCAATATCCGATGATGGGCGACAGGCAGCTCATCATTGTAAAAGAAGCTCAGGATATGAAGCTGAACGACGAGGAAACCAAAGCGCTGGAAGCTTATCTGGAAAATCCTGTTCCTTCCACAATTCTTGTTTTTGCGCACAAACATAAAAAGCTGGATGCCAGAAAAAAAATCGCCAAGTCACTTGCCAAAGCCGGAATGCTCTTTACCAGCGAGAAAATGAAGGATTACCAACTGCCAACCTGGATTCAGGGCGAGATGAGCGTAATGGGCATTAAATCGGCGCCCAACATCAGCCATCTCCTGGCAGAATATCTCGGGAACGATCTTTCCAGAATTGCCAATGAGCTCAATAAGCTTAAAATCGTCCTGAAAGACGGAGCTGTGCTGGACGGGAAAATCATTGAAGAACACATCGGAATCAGCAAGGATTTCAACATCTTCGAACTTCAGAAAGCACTAGCTACAAAAGATCAGGCGAAGGCATTCAGTATTGCTTATTACATGGGCAAAAACAAAAAGTCTAATCCCATACAGATGGCGTTTGGCGCATTATATAATTTTTTTTCAAACGTGATTGTTTATCACACATTATCGGGACAATCTCCGCAAAGCATTGCCTCGGCGATGGGTGTCAATCCCTATGCGATCAAAGATTATTCGGAAGCGGCCAGATTCTATCCTTTAAAACATGCTACCAGAGTGATTTCCATTCTTCGTGAGATGGATCTTAAATCCAAAGGCCTCGGCGTGAGACAGATGGAAGATGAGGAAATATATAAAGAAATGGTCTTCAAAATCATTAAAGTGGATGAACTTAAAGTTTCCGTTTGAAAATTCTGATGCGTGGAAGATGGCTTACATTCAAAAGAAATTTTTTAATGTCGTCATTATTAGAAACATTAAAATTCATCACAGATATCATTCACATCGACAGTTTAGATAGGTTCTGAATAATTATTTCCCGACATTTGTATCGGATTTTTCGGGCAATGAATTATATTTGAAAATTCTGATTTTTCCTGAAAAAATCGCTTATAACAATAAATTAATTTTTTATCAAAAATGGAAAATAATATCTTAGACTGTGTTATTGTAGGTTCGGGACCCGCAGGTTTTACAGCCGCAATTTATGCAGCAAGAGCCAATCTGAAACCTGAATTGTTCACTGGCCTGGAACCTGGCGGGCAGCTGACTACCACTACGGAAGTTGAGAATTTTCCGGGTTATCCGGATGGCGTCACCGGACCGGAAATGATGCTTCACCTGCAAAAACAAGCGGAACGTTTCGAAACCAAAGTTCATTACGAAATGATCTCCAAAGTCGAGTTTTCAAAAGTCCGAGGCGGTATTCATAAGCTCAGTACAGGCTCACGCGATATTTTGGCGAAAAGTGTCATCATTTCTACAGGTGCAGCCGCCAAATATCTGGGTCTTGCCGATGAGAAAAAATACGCCGGCGGAGGCGTTTCTGCCTGCGCTACGTGCGACGGATTTTTCTACAGAGGAAAAGACGTTGTAGTGGTGGGAGCGGGCGACACCGCAGCTGAAGAGGCCACTTATCTGTCCAAGATTTGTAACAAGGTGACTTTATTGGTTAGAAAAGACCACTTCCGCGCTTCGAAGGTAATGGTAGACCGTGTTCTCAGCACGCCGAATATTGAGGTGAAATACAACCACGAACTTATCGGTATCGAAGGTGAAAACAATCTGGTAGAGCGAGCTAAAGTTGTTAATAATCTGACAGACATAGTTTCTACGGTAGATGTTCACGGTATTTTTATCGCCATTGGTCATAAGCCTAATACAGACCTTTTCAAAGGTCAGATTGACTTGGATGAAAATGAATACATCATCACCGAAGGCAAATCTGCGAGAACCAATCTTCCCGGAGTGTTTGCGGCTGGCGATGTTCAGGATCATCATTACAGACAGGCGATCACGGCGGCAGGCAGCGGTTGTATGGCAGCAATGGATGCTGAGAAATACCTCGGCGAACTGGCCGGGGAAAATCATACCTGGGTAGAAAGAGATTAGAAATTGCTCACTGCACGATATAAAATTCGAAACCGCCGGGGATTGACCTCCGGCGGTTTCTTGATAAAGAACTATTACAAAAAATGATTGATTTGATTATATGAAAATGCGTTTTTAAGAGGAGGATTTTATTTACTTTCAAATGCCAATTTTGCGTTAGTATTAGGTCTACTCATAGTTCTTTTGTCGTCTTTACTGTGGATTCTATAATACATAGCCGCAATAAAGGTCGGCTTGTGATAAATTTTATAGTAGCGATACTGGGTGTAAAAATGCCGTAGATTGATCTTGTAAAAGTCATAGACAATAACCACAAGAAGACAGAGACTGATGACATAAAACACCCTGAACTCCAGGTGATAATAGGTGAGTCCTGAAAACACTGCGCCCGAAACATAGGCGGTCATGATGCTCATCAGCAATTTCGCACGCGCAGTAAGTTCCGGATTTTTACGGAATCGCTTCTGAGTAAACATTGAAAAGAGAATGCCGAGATCTGTAGTGGTTCCGGTAAGATGCGTAGTTTTGACAGAGAAATTGGAAATGCTGGCCGTAAGTCCGTTCTGAAGGCCTGTCGCAAAAAGCATCAGTGCAACAAGCGCTTCGGTTTCTTCCAAGGTTTTCTGATAATAAAACTGACCATAAATTCCAACTGCCAAAAGACAAAAAATCTCAAGGATAATTGGCAACGCGTGGGCAAAATATTTGCTTTTCCGGTTCAGGTTAATGACACTGAGATTCGCAACAAATCCTCCGAAGAAAAACAGGAAAATCCATCCACCTACCACTGCCACCTGCGTCCAGTTGCCCTGGCTGATTTCCGCCGCCAGAATGGCATAATGTCCGGTGACATTGGATGTGAAGGAAAGAAATATCAGGAGCGAAGCAATGTTAATGGTACCTGCGGTGAACGCAGTCAGCGTCCCCAATCTAATATTCTCTCCCAACGTTCTGCTATTGCTGTAATTCCTTAACATAATCTTTTGTTTTAGTAGTTGATGATAATCTTTCCATTCTAAAGGAAAATCTCTGCGAGTCTTCCTTTTTCCGGAACCATCTGAGGCGATTTGGTTTCAATAACTTCGGCTCTCAGATGCTTGCACTTCTTGATGTAAGGAATGATATTGAACTGGCCTTTTTTGAGCTGATTCAACGACGAAGACGGGTAGTAAGTTTCTTCAATATTCAACACTTCTATATATTGGTTGAAGGTCCTCTGGAAGTTGCCGGTGAAAATGTCGCAGCTGATTTTCCGGATCAACTTCGGATATTTGTTTTGGATGATGCTGTATGCATCGCAAAACTCCTGAGATCTGATCTTTTCAAATACGTGGCTTTTGGTCGTAAAAAGCAGGTCTCGGATAGAATCTCCCATGTCATAGCCACTTAGCAGAAGAATGTGGTAGCTGTTCTCATCGTTTTGACTATGCTTTTCGTGGAGTACTTTTTTTAATGTCTCCAGAGATTCCAATGAAAAATCGGTGGCAATTAAGATGGTTTTATTCATAATACTGGATTTTAGCGGCTTTTGTCTTTTTGATGATACAAAGCTATACTCCCAATATTAGAATCTTTTTGGAATGGAATTAAAATGCAATTAAAGAGATTAGAATCCGATTAAAATCGAATCAGGCGCCCGTGAAAGGCGCCTGATGATTTATTGATAACGTTGATGTTCTTTGGGTCTGGAAAACCGCTCGATAAGAGGTTTTAAGAGCGCACGGTACTTTTCAATATCAAAAAGCTGCGAGTCCGTCAGCGCTTTAAAAGTTAACCAGATACTGAACGGGAAGAGAACCAGGTTAGGAATCCACGTTGCAAGATAAGGATTGACCACACCTTTCCACGAAAGGTTCTCCACGGTTATGTTCATTACATAAAAGATAATGAAAATCACGATGGCAATGACCACAGGAAGTCCCATTCCGCCTTTCCGGATGATGGAACCAAGGCTGGCACCAATCAGGAAGAAGATGATACACGTGAAGGAATATGAGATGATCCGCTGCTGGTACATCACAATCTTGTTATGTTGTTTAATGGTGTCCTGGATGCCCGTTTCGCTGGAAGATACACTGTTTTTCAGTGCTTCGATCTTGCTGTACGCATTCCAGAGTACTTCCAGTTTTTTATCTTTTTTCAGCGTGTCAATTTTATAAGGCTGTGTGATTTTATCTTTAGACTTGGTCTTATCAATGTATTCCACGTAGCTGTTGGTCTGCGAGATGATAGGCGAAGTGATCGAATTGACCGTTGCCGCATTGGATTTCCTATTCTTTTCCAGGGTTTCATTCACTTCTAGATAGGTCTGGAAGCGGTAGTCGTCCGTTATTTTCTCTTTCTCAATGGCGTTGTTGAGGAGCTCACTGATATCAAAATGATTTACGAGACTGTCAAACTTTACTGACTGGTTCGGCTGTTTAAGGCGCTCATTATAATTTTTATTGGCAACATCATCTGTAAAAACATAGCCATCGTAAAGGATCAGCTTCAGGTAATTGCGGTCTACAGCGGGTGCGAATTTTCCTTTTTTGGCAATGATGGTCTGCTGATCGTCATACGAACTGGCATTTTTGTGAAGAAAAACACCTTCCAGTTTTTCACCGTTTTCACCATAAATTTTGTCAAACTTCACGGAATAACCGGAAATCTGATCAATAAATACTCCAGGCGTAAAATTGATGGCCGGCTTAGACGATATAATATTGAACATCATATTCTTCGCCTTGCGCTGGAAATCCGGAATAATATTGTTCGAGAAGAAAAACAGCGCCACCGAGAGCAGCGAGACGGTGATGAATAGCGGCATCATGACGCGGACAAGCGATATTCCCGCAGCCTTCATGGCAGCAAGCTCATAGCGTTCTCCAAAATCACCGAAAGTCATGATGGAGGCCAGAAGGATAGTGAGCGGAAGCACCATGCTCACCACGCTGATCCCGAGGTAAAAAAGAAACTTAGAAATTTC
>CAJYWD010000009.1 GCA_913778505.1 uncultured Chryseobacterium sp. | reverse complement strand
ATCAACGAAACGTCTGCCTTTATCCTGCTGCTTTTACTCTTAGGGTTTATATTTTTAACTAAGTTATCAATATGTTCTGCTTAATGCAAACTTACCATGGAAGCGGCATCCTTTTTTGGAGCGAGGCGGCGGAGCGCAGCGGAGCCGACCGAGCGAAAAAAAAGATACAGCGGACAGCGGGTTTCAAAGTTCTTATAAAGCCAGAAACGTGATGCTCCTAAAATTTATGGTTGATTCCTGATCAATGCGCTAACCTATTCTCTTTTTGATGAAAATCTCAAAGGCCAGATAGATCAGCGGCAAAGCCATTATCCCGATGTAAAAAGCGTTCTGAACCGCAAACTCCGGGAAAATAATAACGCCATAGACCAACCCAAAAAATGCGCCGCCAAGATGCGCCGCGTGACCAATATTGTCGTTCATCCGCGGATTCAGCATCATGTAGACCGAATAACCAAAGTACAGCGCGCCAAAAATGTAGCCCGGAATGGCAATCGGCAAAAACAGAATTCCAAGTTTGATATTGACAGGATCTAAAATTACTGCGGCAAAAATAAGTCCGGAAATGCCGCCGCTGGCTCCGATAGCGGAATAAAAAGGAACATTTCTGTAATGATAGAGACAGAAAAGATTTCCTAAAAGAATGGATCCTAAATAAATAATCAGGAAGCCTGCTACTCCAAAGACCTGCATCACCAAAGGGCCGAACATGTAGAGCACATACATATTGAGAATGAGATGCAGCCAGTCTCCGTGCAAAAATCCGGCGGATAGAAGCCTGATGTATTCCTTGCGGCGCTGGATGGCGCCCACCTCGAATTTATACTTCTGAAATACTTCTACGTTCTGAAATCCGATGTAGCTGATGACGCACGTGATGGCGATGAGTATGATGAGAACGATGTTCATGGTTTTGATTGTTGATTGATCTGTTGCAAAATTACGAGTCGGCGTTTTCGTCAAAAAGACTTCCGATGGTTCCGCCTTCATCGTCAAAATCTCCTGATGGTTTTTCTTCGGTTTCCGGTTCCTCCTCTACCACTTCCGGCGCTTCTGGAATCGTAATATTAATATTTTTGACTTTATCCTTGGTGAGCTGATTTCCGATGGCTTTGATGCCTTTGACTGCAATAAACTCGTCCAAATCCACCGTTTCCGGCTCTTTTTGTTTGTCTTTGATTTTCGGGAAAATAATTTCTGCTGTTGCACCTGACTCTGTAGTCACAAATTCGATAAAGGATTTCGGATGTTCATTGGCAAAAAAGGATTGTATATTGGCCGTTGCTTCCAGAAGGAATCGCTTGACGAAATATTTATCTTTATCGCCATCGAAATAGATGCAGGTAATCGGCTGCTCCGGTCTCCATTTTTCCAGAATCAGATAATCATCGTCGAAACGGTTCATCAAATCAAAGGAAACCAACTTGGCCTCGCCGTGGGAATTGATGGTAAGAATCCTGTCGTCACCTTTGAAACTTCCAAGTAAAGTCCCTCTTCCATCGGCATTGAGACGACGAACAGAATCATCGAACCAGATTTTTCTGGGTGCCAGTGTAGAAACACCTTCTTCTTTCAAATCCACTTTCTTCACGGCATATTTTGTCACCAGATTTCCTTTGGAATCTCTTCCTTTGATGGCCAGTTCGGAAAAGTCGATATCGATTTTATTTTTTCTGACACGTGCATTAGGCTTGAGGATGACGGAAACCACTTCTGCCTCGCCATTGGGATTGGCCGAGAAATAGAGCATGTCTGATCCTTTTTTGTCCGATGCCAGTTTGTAATCCGTATTTCTGGTAACGCCGGTCACGGAGAAACGTTTCATATAAAACGGTCCTTCCCTGCCTTCCCGGTAGATCATATTATAAACTGTCCGCTTATCATTCTTTTTCCAGACTGCAACGTGAACAATATTTTTGCCGATAAAGGTTTTGGCTTCCACCTTCACGACTTTCATCGTTCCGTCTTTCTGGAAAGTGATGATATCATCTATATCGGAACAGTCGAAAAGATACTCGTCTTTTTTGAGCGAAGTTCCGATGAAGCCTTCTTCTCTATTGACATAGAATTTTTCATTGGCCACGGCGACTTTGCTCGCATCAATGGTGTCAAAAATCCTAAGTTCCGTTTTCCTTTCTTTACCTTTCCCGTACTTTTTCTGAATATTGGTGTAATAATCAATGGCGTAGGTGATCAGGTTTTCCAGATGATGTTTCACCTGCTCAATCTTTCCTTCCAGCGCCAGGATGTTTTCCTTGAATTTATCCAGGTCAAAACGTGAAATTCTCTTAATCCTGATTTCGGTAAGCCTAACGATATCTTCCTCCGTCACGGCTCTCAGAAGATGCTTGGTATGCGGTTTAAGGCCTTCATCAATGGTCTTGATAACATCTTCCCAGGATTTGACTTCCTCAATGTCGTGGTAAATTCTGTTCTCTATGAAAATCCTTTCCAACGAGGAAAAATGCCAGCTTTCCTGCAGCTCGTTCAGCTCGATTTCCAATTCTCTTTTCAGAAGGGAAACCGTGTGGTCTGTATTGTGTTTCAGAATATCCGACACCGACAGGAACATCGGCTTATCGCCCACTATCACACAGGCATTTGGCGAAATCGGCACTTCACAATCGGTGAAAGCGTACAGCGCATCTATGGTTTTATCCGGAGATACGTCCGGATGCAGCAAAATATTAATCTCAACCGCATCAGACGTGTTGTCTTCGATTTTTTTAATTTTAATTTTCCCTCTCTCATTCGCTTTCAGAATACTGTCTATCAGGTCGCCTGTGTTTTTTGAGAAAGGAAGTTCGGTAATCGTTAAAGTATGCTTATCTTTCTGAGAAATCCTGGCTCGTGCACGGATTTTTCCGCCCCGTTTGCCATCATTATAGCCGGAAACGTCCAGCATTCCGGCCGTGAGAAAGTCCGGAAAGATCTCGAAACGCTTGCCTTTGAGATATAGGATTGAAGCATTGATCAGCTCATTAAAATTGTGAGGCATAATCTTGGTAGAAAGCCCTACGCCAATACCTTCCACACCCTGAGCCAGAAGCAAAGGAAACTTGACCGGAAGGTCTATCGGTTCGTTGTTCCTACCATCGTATGATTTGGACCAATGTGTTGTTTTAGGATTGAAAACGACATCCAGTGCGAAAGGCGTCAATCTCGCTTCGATGTATCTTGCTGCCGCTGCAGAGTCGCCGGTATAGATATTTCCCCAGTTTCCCTGTGTATCAATAAGGAGCTCCTTCTGCCCGATCTGTACCATGGCATCCGTAATGGAAGCGTCTCCGTGAGGATGGTACTTCATGGTATTCCCTACGATGTTGGCCACCTTGTTGTACCGGCCGTCTTCCAGTTCCCGCATTGAGTGCATAATACGGCGCTGAACCGGCTTGAATCCGTCATAAATTGACGGGATGGCTCTATCCAGGATCACATAGGATGCGTAGTCCAGAAACCAATCTTTATACAGTCCGGAGACTTTTTTTAAACTTTCTTCGTGATGCGTATTTTCTTCCATTAATCTATTAACAAATTATCCTCTCTGCGCAATTCCTGATTGGCTTTCACCACTTTGTTCAGGGAGAATTTCAAATCTTTGATTTCTTTTTTACCGAGATAAGAGATATCATATTTCAGGATCACGGTGTGACTCTTTTTACTGGAAACATAGATATATAGCTTCTTGAAAAATAAAGCAGTGAGTACATTATATTTCAGCAATTTGTATTTTGGGAACTCATCTTTGGCATTCTTGCGGGAGAAAACATACAGAATATGGTTATTTCTGAAGTTGAGCGCTTCTCCATCACTGTCGTACTCGAAGATAGGTTTTCCCAGGAGATACAAAAACGCAAAGAGCATCAGCGGACCTACAATCAGCACCCAAGCCATTTTTCCGAAAATATCATAATTATTAACCTCCAGAATAAAGACGATGACTCCCAAAATAAAAATTATGCCCGCCAAAGAATAGATAAAACTATACAGAGGCGTTTTGTTCCTGTTACTTAATCTCATCAAATTGTTTGTGTTTGTTTGTGTTGTTATTTAGTTTTTTTAAGCTTCCATAGACACTATGGCTTCTTTTTTATCAATGTCTGGTTCCTCTACCACCAGATTATCCAGAATAAAGAGCTGTCGATCCGGCGTATTTTTTCCCATGTAAAATTCCAGCAACTGCTCTATGGTCTGATCCTTTCCTACCACCACAGGTTCCAGCCTGATATCTTTGCCAATAAAATGCTTGAACTCATCGGGTGAGATCTCTCCTAATCCTTTGAAACGTGTAATTTCCGGGTTTTTACCCAATTCGTTCAAGGCTTTTAATCTTTCTGCATCAGAGTAACAATATCTCGTTTCTTTTTTATTTCTAACTCTGAATAACGGCGTCTGCAAAATATACAAATGTCCATTCTTAATCAAGTCCGGGAAAAACTGCAGGAAGAAAGTAATCATCAGCAGGCGGATATGCATTCCGTCTACATCGGCATCAGTGGCAATGACTACATGATTGTACCGCAAATCTTCCAGACTTTCCTCGATGTTGAGCGCCGCCTGAAGAAGATTGAATTCTTCGTTTTCGTACACGACTTTTTTGGTCAATCCATAGCAATTCAATGGCTTACCTTTCAGCGAAAAAACAGCCTGCGTTTCCACATCTCTTGATTTGGTGATGGATCCCGATGCCGAATCGCCTTCGGTGATGAAGATCATCGTCTGGGACTTTCTGTCGGCCTTTTGATCATTGTAGTGCTGACGGCAATCTCTAAGTTTCTTATTGTGAAGCGATACTTTCTTGGCACGCTCCCTTGCAAGCTTCTGAATACCGGATAATTCCTTCCTCTCCCGCTCAGAAATCATAATTTTTTTGAGAATAGCCTCGGCAGTTTCAGGATTTTTATGCAGGTAATTATCAAGCTTATTTTTGAGATAATTGATAACGAATGTTTTGATGGTTTCTAATTCTTTTCCATCTTTATCCTGACCCATCGTTGAAGACCCTAACTTTGTCTTTGTCTGGGACTCGAAGACAGGATTGCCAACATTGATATAAACCGCACCAATAATAGCTTTTCTAATATCAATCGCTTCAAAATTTTTATTAAAAAACTCCCGAATCGTCTTCACATAAGCTTCTTTAAAGGCATTCAAATGTGTACCACCTTGTGAAGTGTACTGGCCATTGACAAAAGAAAAATAAGTTTCAGACTGAGATTTATCGGAATGTGTGATCGCCACTTCCATATCTTCATCTTTGATATGAATGATTGGATAAACGATTTCGCCATCTATTTCTTCTTCTAATAAATCTTTCAGACCATTTTGAGATTCGAAGACTTCGCCGTTAAAATAGATTTTCAAACCCAAATTAAGGTAAGTATAATTCCGGAGCATTTTTTCCACATATTCATTCCTGAATTTGTAATTGATAAAAATACCATCATCCGGAAGAAAAGTTATCTCAGTTCCATTTCTTTCAGAAGTATCCGCTTCGTCGTGTAAAATATCTAATTTTCCTTCTCTGAATTCTGCGACTCTGGTTTTACCTTCACGGACAGATTTTACTTTGAAGTAAGTAGACAAGAAGTTTACCGCTTTTGTACCAACACCATTCAGTCCAATCGATTTTTTGAAAGCGCCATCATCATATTTCCCACCGGTATTCATTATAGAAACTACGTCCACAATTTTCCCTAAAGGTATTCCTCTACCGTAATCACGTACGATGACACTGCCATCCTTGATTTTCACATCAATTCTTTTCCCGGCTTTCATCCTGAACTCATCAATGGAGTTGTCCAGAACTTCTTTGAGCAAAATATAAATCCCGTCATCAACCGAGGAACCATCACCCAACTTACCAATATACATACCTGGCCTCAGCCTTACGTGCTCTCTTGGTTCGAGGGTTCGGATATTGTCTTCGGAATAATTTGCAGGATTGATTTCGCTCATATTTGAATCTCTAAAAAAACGTTGAAAGCTTTAAAAAACGGTAACTCACAAATTTAGCGAAATGAAATTAAATTTGAAAGTTTTGAGAAATTAATTTTTAAAACAAAAAAAGCCAGAACTGAATCCGGCTTTACTTCCAAATGTTGGAAAATCTATTTTTTGATTATTTTCTTAGAAATAATTTCAGATTCAGTATGAACATTCAGAATATATTGTCCAGCCGGAAGTTTTCTGATATCCGCTTCTGAAGCCTGACTTTCTAAAACCAAGATTCCGCTTAAATCAAAAATCCTGATCTTTTGGATTTTTTCAACACCTTTGATTTTTATGAAATCTGATGTTGGATTGGGATAAACCTGGGCATTGATTTTATTAGCATCAGAAACTGCCAATCCCGGAGTTTCCACAATTTCTATGTCATCAATCGCTATGAAAGCTACGTCTGTACAGTTATAATGTCTTAACACGACTTTGACATTTTGCCCGGCAAATGAGGTGATATTGATATTAATATTTTTGGCTGTTTGCGTATATCCGGCGTCCAAAGTCTCCTCAAAAACAGGCGTTTCCTCACCTGTAAAAGTAGAATTTGCAGGAATGATGTAAACCGCATAATGCTCTTCATATATCTCCTCATCAAAAGCACCAACTTTGAATTTTAACCAAAGTAAATCTTGACTTGGCGGCAAAGTTACAGCTGGACTTGTTAAAGTATTATCAGGCGTAAATGGTTCGATATACCATGACCAGGATGTTGCGTACCAACCTGTGAACGCCGGCATCTCGTCATCATAAAATTCCCATTTTTGGTCATCTCCATCTCTGTCAACATTTTCTCAAGAGTTCCTACCAGATTCTGTTTCAAAATCTTCTTTATAAATAACATTTTGCGAAAAAACTGCAGAACAAGACATCAACAAAGATGCAAACAGTAATTTTTTAATCATAATCTTTTATTTTTTAATTTTCGCTAAAGTACAAATAAAAAACTCCCGACCAATTCGAGAGTTTAGACATTATTATATTTTAAAATAGATTACACGTTAAACCTAAAATGCATCACATCACCATCTTTCACGATGTACTCTTTGCCTTCCACGCGCATTTTCCCCGCTTCTTTGACTTTCGCTTCTGAGCCATAATTCACAAAATCATCATAGCCAATGACTTCAGCACGGATAAATCCTTTCTCAAAATCTGTATGGATCACTCCCGCAGCCTGTGGCGCAGTTGCACCCTGGTCTATTGTCCAGGCACGCACTTCCTTAACACCCGCCGTAAAGTAAGTTTGTAATCTCAAAAGATCATAAGCTTTTCTGATCAACCTGTTCACGCCTGGTTCTTCTAAACCAAGCTCATCAAGGAACATCTCTCTTTCTTCGAAAGTTTCCAGCTCATTGATATCTGCTTCAATCTGCGCTGCCAGAACCACGACCTCAGCATTCTCGCCTTTGGCCATTTCCTCGATTTTTGCAATCCAGTCATTCCCGTTTTTAATGGAATTCTCATCTACATTACAAACATAAAGAACCGGCTTATTGGTCAACAACTGAACTTCACCAATAATTGATTCTGTGAAATCATCTGTAGCAAATTCTCTTGCATTTTTTCCGTCTTCTACAAATTTTTGAAGATTTTGTAAGGTTTCATAAGCCAAAACATCTTCTTTTTTCCCGGATTTGATCAACTTTTTAGCCTTATCAACTGCTTTTCCGATCGTTTCCAAATCCTTCAGCTGAAGTTCTATATCAATGATTTCTTTGTCTCTCAGTGGATCCACCGAGCCTTCAACGTGCACGATGTTGCCGTTGTCAAAACATCTCAAAACGTGAATAATCGCTTCGCACTCGCGGATATTGGCCAAAAACTGATTGCCAAGACCTTCGCCTTTGCTGGCTCCTTTTACCAATCCTGCAATGTCCACAATTTCCACCACAGCAGGAATCACTTTTTCAGGATTGATGAGTTTTTCCAGTTCAAAAAGTCTTTTGTCCGGCACGGAAACTGTTCCGAGATTGGGCTCAATGGTACAGAAAGGATAATTCGCAGACTGCGCTTTGGCATTACTTAGGCAATTAAAAAGGGTTGATTTTCCGACA
The DNA here is from genome assembly GCA_913778505.1 of uncultured Chryseobacterium sp. Lineage (GTDB taxonomy): Bacteria > Bacteroidota > Bacteroidia > Flavobacteriales > Weeksellaceae > Epilithonimonas. Next base: position 61,304 of record CAJYWD010000009.1, on the reverse strand, counting down.
TTCGGAAGACCTACGATTCCACATTTCATAATTTCGATTCAAAATTTAATTTTTAAAATTCAAAGATGTTCTGTTCTGGACTTAGATTTTTTTTAATCTTAAACTTTGAATTTCAAGTCTGCAAAGATACTGTTTTTGTTTTGGAAATATCTATTTTTACAATCTTAAATCAACCCAGAACCAGAATCGAAAATGAGCCGGAAAAAAAGAGAATTTCAATCCTCAGAATTACTGAATTCCTTTGCAAGAATCTATGGTTTCGAGGATAAACTGAAGGCTTTCGAGATCCGCGATTTTCTGGAACATTATCTTTCCGAGGATCTCTATTCTGAGATTAACACCGTTAATCTTAAGGAAAAAGTCCTTGTTCTGAGAATCAAATCACCACTCCTTAAAAACGATTTCCGGATGCGAAAATCATTCTTCCTCAAGAAATTCCGGGAAGTTCTAAAAGACGAGTCACTGATCAATGACCTTCTGATCCTGTAGAAACATCCTGAATCATCTTCTTGCTGCGCTCGTCCAGCTGCGATCTAAGCGGAAAAAAGAAGCGGAAAGGATTGCGGATAAAATAACCGAAAATTTCCTTGAAAATCTCGCGCGCTTCGCTCAGTTCTACCTTGCGGGAGCGGAAAGCCAGTAACATCGACAGTCCGAAGCTGACTGCAAAATTGAAAAACCCGATCAGAAATACTGTAGTGAATGATATCCAGAAGGTGTATGAGCTGATGACGAAATCCTTGCCGTACAATCCCAAAGCAAAATTTCCGGCCGCAAAAGTAATATGTCGGATATCCAGATCCAAACCCAGGAAAAGACCGATGGGCGCCGTAGCGCCAAGAAATACCCCAAACCAGAAATTGGATACGATACCCGCCCAGTTGCGTGAATAATAGACGGAAAGCCGTTCCGCGATGCGCGCTCCAAAAAAATAATTGATCAGCGGATTTTTGGCGATCCTTTTCGGAATCTGGTAAAACACCGAATTGTTACTGATATTCCCGGATATCACACCGGAAATAAAGAGAAATACACCGGCTATACAAGCATGAAGAATGGCTTTCGACTGAAACGGATCCAGATCATGCAGCAGTTTGCCGGATTTTTCAAATGCAAAATTCTGCTTAAAAAGTATCTCGAGACCGTAAATGATAGCCAAAGAAACAGGAAAAGACCAGAGTACATTCCCGATAAATGCAATAAACTGGGAGCGGAACAACTGTGATACTACATGCGCAAACTCCCGATAAGCATTTTTATTATCGCCTTCCGAGAGCACCTTTGCCATGGTTGCGGCCGTCATTGCAGGCTGCTTGGTTGCTAAGGTAAACTTCATCAGATAGATCATCACAAAACCCATGGCGTAGTTCATGGAGAATAAAAAGGCATGTGCAAAATCACTGGTATCAATGTAACTGTAAAGCATTTTGAGCACACACAGCGCACCGACAATGACGCCGCCGCCAGAGGCTTTCCAAAACATTTTCAGGTATGAGCCCAGCGTAGACGTGATGTAATGCGTTCCCATCTCCGCTGTGTGATTGGTAATGAGATGCGACATCAGCCTGGTGCTGTCCGACACCAGGTCGCGCAGGTTATTTTTATGCGATTTATATTTTAAAATATTGAAAAATAGCTGCTTGGAATTGATGAGATGATCTTCCTGCTTGTCAATCACAAACAATTTTATAATATCCGACATCCTGTTCAGCTGCTGCCTGATCTTCAGCAATGATTGATTGGTCTTGCTGGAAATACCGTATTTAGAGGCATTTTTAAAGGCAACATTCACAAAATCAAGGCATTGCTCCAGATATACTTTAATCTGCTTATAAGCAACATCGGATGAAGAGAATTGAAAATCAGCGTCGGTTTTGAACTCCTCATTCAGCGTGTCCAGTTCATTCTGAAGGGCGAGAAATGGATTATCAAAATTCCTGTATTCCGGAACCATCTTCATCACTTCCACATCCAGCGCATTGCCAATGACACGCCAGGCCAGAATGTTAAGCGAAAACAAGAGCTCTTTCTTGACATGAGGATTCTTAATGAATCCGTCAATTTCCAAAAGGCGGAAGAGCTCATCCATCTTGTCCTCAGGCGAATTCTGGAAAAACTGAAGATCTTTCTTGGGCGTCACCAATACATTATCCACGAGGTACCAGATGGTATTTTCGTTTTCGATGGGCGGCAAAAGCTTGTTCAGAATTCTTTTCTTGAATTCTGGAAAAAAGGCATTTTCGGAAAGAATGTCCGCCTCAGTAATGGAAAGATTAAAAGGCTTGGACCGGAAAATATTATTGATGTAATACACCAGATGCTGTCTGATGGCATCATTATCTTTAAGGTACGCCGTAAACACGCCCAGGTCATCTTTTTTAAGGCTTGAAACAATCTCCGACAAAGGCTGCAGGGAAAGCGTTTCGTTCTGCTCGCTGAAATAGGTTTTCAGGATAGTGCTGAAGCTGTCTCTTTTGATTAATCGCATTGCCATAGTCTTGCAAAAGTAATCATTTCAGCGTAATGTGATTCATTTGTCGCATGATCCAGTTATGCTTTTTATTGAGATAAGCCGAAGGATGTTTGGGATCGTATTTTTTCGGATTTGGTAAAACCGCCGCTATCCATGCCGCCTCGCTTTTGGTAAGGTCTTTCGCAGATTTACCAAAATAATATTTTGAAGCAGCCTCTACTCCGAAGACGCCCTGTCCCATTTCTATGGAATTGAGATACCGTGCCAGAATCACATCCTTGCCCCAGATTTTCTCGATGATAAAGGTATAAATCGCTTCCAGACCTTTTCTAAACCAGCTTCTTCCCTGCCACAGAAAAACATTTTTTGCGGTCTGCTGAGAGATCGTACTACCGCCACGGACTACTTTACCCTTCTTATCATTTTTTTTCATCGCTTTTTCAATCTGTTTAAAATCAAATCCATTATGAGTGAAAAAATTCTGATCTTCTGATGCAATTACCGCTTTCTTGACATTGCTGCCCATCTCATCATAGGATATGTAATCGCGGTCCAGCTTTCCGTACTTGATGAGTCCGCCCAACTGTGTGATCGTAATCGGAGGATTGAAAAAAATTCCAAAAACGATAAAAAGAATATTGGCAATGATAAGAATAAAAAAGAGTTTCTTGATGAACTTCCACATGGGGCGATGAAATTTTGGTCAAAAATAAGGATTTTTTTTGTTGAGAAATTTACTGCTTTCGAGTATAAGAAACTAATCTCTATTTTTGATGAGCTAGTAAGAACTTTATTTTAAATACCATAATCACCGTGATGAACTGTAAAAATCAGATTTTTTTGTACCACAAAAAGTCAGTGATAAACCATTTTTTTTTAATTTGACGCCGTAGTTCATTGTCGCACTAACAGTCCGAATTTTAACAATTCAAAAAGTAAATAAGGACGAAGCAGCATTTTTGCGTAAGATCTTCAGCAAACGTAGCATTATCAAAATTTACATCATCCTTTATAAGTCCAACAATCCTTCTACCAGGCTCTTCCACTGTATCTTCGTCATCCGCAGGGCACCGGCTAAGTAGATCAAAAAATTCCTGACTTTTCCGATGAAACCTGTATGCTGATAGTTCGGCATTTCGTTCCGTCCGAAAACGCCTGCTTTGATATAATGGTCGCCACGCTCTATCAAAAATGACGAAGATGATTTTGGCGAATAAAAATGAGCCACATGCCGGCTCTTACTTTTGGGTGCACTGCTCGGCCTGCAGAGCATCAGACACCGCTCCAGCTGTCCATCGTAAATACGTTCGTCTATTTTCGCGATCCGAACCCAGTCGAATCCATTTCCATAGATATCACCTGGACCGGGAATATCGATCCTGATAAAATCGCCTTCCTGCGGCATACGATCCACATAAAATCCCGACTTATCGCAGAGCCTGAAATCTGCCGACATCCGCCCGCCGGTTTCCTTCCAGCGATTGATCGCAAAAAAACGTTCTTTCAGCAACTCAAAATTTGCCCTTGTCTGCTCTGCATTGATGAACTGACATTCTTTCTGCACATCGAGATGTGAACCTTTCTGCTGTGCGGGCACGCCAGGTATTTTCGCTGCGTCCATAAGTTATGAAGGTTTAAGATTAATATTCAAAATTAGTATTGGACAACGCGTTTATTTATGATCTGAGTCACATCCAAAAACAAGCAAAAGAGAGCGTTTAATGCTCTCTTTCGCCTGCGCTGTTCCTAAAAAAACCATAAATCAAAATCAAAAATTCATGATTTTTTAATTTTTTTAAACTGCACTTTTCCTTTAACTGGTTTAATATTATTTAGCTTTCGAATTCAGATTGACATCTGCAAGGCTGGTGAGCAATTCATCACATTTTTTCTCCTCTTCTAGGGTCGCCAGAAGATTTTTGAGCACATCGTTCTCTTCCAGGATTTTTGCAAAGGCTGCGAGCGTTCCGTACGTTGCGATTTCATAATGCTCCACCTTCTGCGAGGCAGCGATGATTCCGGCATCCCGTACGCTTCCCGGCTCAGTTTCTTCTATAATACTATCGCCTTCATCTAAAATCCCCTGCATGGCATCGCATTTTTTGGCTTGTGCTTTTTTGCCCATCATTTGAAAAGACTCTTCCAACCTAGATACGTGAGTTTGTGTCTCCTCCAGATGTTTTTCGATAGCTGCTTTCAATTTTTCATCGGTCGCATTTTTCATCATTTTGGGAAGCGCTTTTGTTAAGGCCTTTTCCGCCCAATAAATATCTTTCAGAGAATCCTCAAACAGGTCTGATAAATCCTTGGCGGCATCTTTTTTTGCCGGCGTTTTCTTAGCAGTTGTTTTGGAAGTTGTTTTAGCTGCGGCCGCCTTTTTGCCTGCCGTTGACTGTGATTTGGTAGTTGCCATATTTTATAAATTAAATTTGTTAATAATTTAATTTATACAACATTTAAGCCACAAATATTTATTAATAATCACCATTTATCACACATTTACCACTATTACCAGCTAAAAATTAAACACAATTTATAAGAAGAGATTAAAAACCACTCCTTAAATTTTAATTATCTATATGTCAGATTGTTAGTTTAGCCTTACATTTAAAATGTGAATTAGATTTTCATTTATTTCAATATATTTATAATATTTCCTATTCGTTTATAATTAAGCCTCCATTAGGATGTAAAACCTGACCCGTGATCTGCGCAGCGGCATTACTAGCCAGAAATAGAAATGTTGCAGCTAATTCCTCAGGCGTAGCATTACGCTCCAGAGGCCGAAGATCAGAATCACCTTTCTCTTCGTCAAAAGTCTCATACGTGAATGGCGTTTCTAAAGGCCCCGGCGCCACCGCATTGACACGAATCCCCTTCGATTTGCACTGCAATGCCAGCGATCTGGTAAAGGAAACAACTGCACCTTTGGAAGCCGAATAATCCAGAAGCTGCTGATGACCCTGATAGGCTGTAGCGGAAGTGGTATTGATAATAGAACATCCGCTTTCGAGATAGGGAAAGGCCGCTTTGGTCAGCAGAATCATGCCGATAATATTGGCATTGAATGTAGTCCTGATGTTTTCTTCTTTTAAATCCAGAATACTTTCCGCAGGAAACTGAACACCGGAATTGTTAATCAAAATATCAAGCTTTCCGAAAGCCGCAATGGTTTTATAGATTGCTTCTTTGCAGAAATAAGAATCATTAACATCACCTGCAAGCAAAATTGCTCGTCTTCCAAAAGCCTCAATTTCCGATTTCACCTGAGTGGCATTAGTCTTATCTGAGTGATAAATAATGGCGATATCCGCACCGTACTTCGCAAAAAGCAAGGCTACCGCTTTTCCTATTCCTCTGTCTGCTCCTGAAATCATAACAGACTTGTCCTTAAAGTTGAAAATTTCCGTAGTCATAGTTTATTGAATCATTAAATATTACTGATTATCTCAAGGTTTTTGAATCTCCGACATACAGCAAACCACCAAACTGTCCGTAGATACACTTACCATCAATTTTTGTCAGGATCGAGGTCACGATTACGCACCTTATTGTAATCATAATTCCTTTTGACTTCGCAGGCCAGACAGCCAAGAATGTATTCTGTGTAATAGCGCTGTGCATCCAGCGGTTTGGTCATCGCATGCAGCTCTATACGATCGCTGCGGATGATAGTCCCACAGTAAGCGATACTGTAGTAAGCAAAAATCTGCTGTTCCGATTCCGGTACCGGTGTTGCGTAACCCGTGGTGGCCACGGACCAGTCCGAATCATAGAGCCGACCGGCACTGACAGCCATCGTTTCGCAGATGTTTCTTGAAACGCAATTCATCTGAAGAGCTTCTTCCGGATTAACTCGCAAATGCTTGACTTTTTGCTCCAGCGTGTAAGCGGTGATTCCTCCTTTATAGATTTTCCCTGCTTCAAACATCTGTGAAAATGCGAGTTGCAAATAGCCTGAAGTGACGCTTTCTGCGGAGGCAATGGATTCATTACGATCCCTGAGACCGTGACTAATTTTGTCCAATAATACCTTTGAAAATTCCATACTAGTTAATTATAAAAAAATATCGGATGAAGAATGCATTTCAGAAAGCTAGTTGCAGACCTAATCTCTGGATGATATCGGCTGAGCTCTATTCAATCCACTGATCTGCCCGCAAATATTTTTGACCTGGCCCATGCTTCATTTTTCATTCTTAATACTTTATGACTTTGGATTATTCCAAAATTAGAAAAGAAGATCAGCGTAATTTTATGACCTGAATCATAAACCGTTTGAAAATGATTTTAAGTAATAAGATTCTTAATATTTTGGTTTTATGTTTGTTATTACATTCATAAAAACAACAATATGCTAATCTCTGAAGAACTTCTACTTTCCTACGGCGCAAAGATCGAGAAACATAAATCCGGCGAAATTATCTTTCATGAAAATGACAAGCCGCGCTATTACTACCAGATTATCTCCGGACGCGTGAAGCTGAATCATTATAATGAGGAAGGAAAGGAACTGATTTTAGCCATTTTACATTCCGGCCTCAGCGTATGCGAGTTGCTGCTTTTTATTGATGAAAAGTACCCTGTGAACGCCATTGTTCTGGAAGAATGTAAGGTTATTCGTCTGGCGAAACCAAAATTCATCAAACTGCTGGACGATAACACCAATGTATCTCGTGATATCAACAAATTCTTGTCGGAAAGACTCTATTATAAATATATCATGCTGGAGAACAATTCTTCTCTGCATGCAAGTGTGCGCCTCAAAGGTGTGATGGATTACCATAAGAGTTTTTTCCCGGATCAGCGTCAGTTTTCCTTCGAAATCCCATTGACCAGACAGCAGCTGGCGTCATTGACTGGACTCCGTGTAGAAACTGTGATAAGGACTATCAAAAGTCTAGAGAAGAAAAACGAAGTAAAAATCGTGCAGGGAAAAATTTTCTACTAAATTACACATCAGTACAAAATTTTCCTGTTGTGAATTTTCAGAATTTCATCTTTTTCCATACTTTTCAGTGTGCGTATGGTGGTTTCCACACGCAGTCCCGTAAGATTAGCCATCTGCTGTCGCGTAAGCGGGACCTGGAAAGAAAAGGGCGTGATATCGTTTTGAAAACTCTTGAGATAATCCATCAGCGCCCGCAATTTGGTAGCAGGATTTTGTGTAGAGAATATCTGACCCATCACAAATTTGAAATACATAGAGTCCGACAGACTTTTGATAAGATCCATTTTGGCGTCCGGATATTCATCCATCAGCATTAAAAATCCGGATTTCGATAATCTTAAAACACGACATTCGGTGAGCGCAACAGCATTTACAGGATAAGCCTTATTCATAAAAAGCAGAAACTCACCGATACTCTGACCTTTCGTCAGGATGCGCTGTATCATCTCCTTGCCATCTTCATTATAATTATTCAGCTTCACTTCGCCTACTTCAATCTGATAATAATACAACGGCGATCCGCCTTCCGAAAATATAACGTCGCCGGCGTTATAATGTTTGATTTTTGAGCCTGACGATTTTAAGATTGATTCTTCTATAGCCATATTGAGATGTCTCTGCCAGGGCATGATACATGCCTGCAATATTGAAAGCGCATCCTTCTCCGGCTATCATCAGGATTGATTTTTGATTGCCAATTCTCATCGGAATACTGAGTTGGAAAACCCACCGGACTGAAGAATGATTAACGCTTCGTAGTTTATTTTAATGAGCCAAAAATAAAGAGAACATCCAAATCTATTTATGACCTGAATCATATTAAAAATTACAGCGATTTTCTATTATAGCATGAATAATTAAGAAAAATAAAAATTAAAATCATTTTTGTTCTCAAAAACATAAATTAATTCTTTACTGGATATAAAAATCACCTCAGCCAAAAAACCCTTAATGATAAACTAAAGTTTGCGATTACTATACAATAACAATGACAACTCTGGGGCATCATTGTTGTAATACAAGGAAAAAGATTTACTATTATGGAAAATGAAAAAGCAATCGCAATCCTCAATGATCTCTTAACCATCACAAATGACCGTCTGAAAGGCTACGAAAAGGTGGAAGGCAAAATCTGGGAAATGAATCATGATCTTCAGAACAGCTACGAACAAATGACAACTCAGACCAAAATCATGAAAAATGATCTGTACAATCTCATTACACAGTCGGGCGGAGAAGCTAAAGATTCGGGGTCTTTTTCAGGAGCCATTCACCGCACGTGGGTAGACATCAAAAATTCTGTTTTGGTTGCAAGCCTGGAAAAATCGACGCTGGAAAATGTACTTTTTGGAGAGGAAGCTGCAATACAGGCTTACCAAGAGGCAATGGACAGTGGCGAGCTGCATGGAGAAGCTCATCAACTGGTGCGAGATCAACTCGCAAGCATTAAGGATTCCTGCCATGAATTCAAAGGTAAACTGGAAAATAAGGCGTAAAAAAACAGGAGAAAAATTCCCCTGTTCCCGTAAAAAATCAAAACTTAACTCTATGGATCAAGATAACCTTGGTACCATCATTTTTATTTGAGATTATAAACTTCAGTAGTTAGCTGATCTAATCTTATCAAAATTAAGTCTTTCAGCATAGGTTTATTATGACCTGAATCATAAAGGAATGATATTCACATTAATTTTCTCTAAAACCCGATACTTACAGTAGACTTATATTTATATTTGCGCCCGATTATCCGGAAGGAATTAAACTATGCAATCCTTTCAACATAAAAGATTCGGGATATGAAAAAAATAATCGCGGCTATGTCGGCTGTCACTTTGTCAATCAACAGTTTTGCCCAGACTCAAGAAAATGAAATCGACGCGGTCAATTTACAGGGTAGGTTTCTCTCGATTCCATACAATGATGTCAATGAAAATGTGACGGTTATCAGCAGGCAGCAAATTGAGAACAGTCCGGCTACAAGCATTGATGAACTATTGCAATTCACCTCGGGATTGGATATCAGAAGGCGAGGCTCTAATGGCGTCCAAAGCGATATTTCGATCCGGGGAAGTTCTTTTGAGCAGGTTTTGATTTTGATCAACGGAATCAGGATGAATGACTCTCAGACGGGTCATAACACCTTTAATATTCCGTTCGATATTTCGGCGGTCGAAAGAATTGAAATCATCAAAGGTTCATCTGCAAAGCTCTATGGGCAGAATGTTTTTGCTGGCGTTATCAATATTGTGACTAAAACTTCTTCCGAAGAGCAAGTGGCCATCAAAGCGCAGGGCGGCGATTTCAGGACTTATGATATGTCGGCTTCCGGAACTTTTGGCTCGGAGAAGTTTACCAATCTTTTGTCAGCAAGCAATGGTGCTTCGGACGGCTATCGATACAATACAGATTATCAAATCCGAAATTATTTTTATCAGAACAAACTGAAAATCAGCAACGGAAGTATTGGTTTGCAGGCAGGATTTTCTGAGAAGAAATTTGGGGCGAACGGCTTTTATGCATTACCATCATATACCAATCAATATGAGGAAACTCAAGCTTCTGTGGTAAGTTTGCAGTATCAGCAGAAGTTTAAAAATTTATCTATTAATTCCAGTGTTTATTGGAGAAGAGGTCAGGATATGTATCTTTTGGTTCGTCAAAAACCCGAAGTATATCGCAATATGCACATCGGGAATAATGTGGGAGGAACTATGAATGCTTCTTATGAATCTTCGCTTGGAACAACAAGCGTTGGCATAGATTACAGAAAAGAGTTTTTGGTAAGCAGTAATCTCGGAGAGCGAAAAAGAGATGTTACGCAGGTGTTTTTTGACCATCAGTTTCGCTTTTTTAATCAAAAGTTAGAGATTAATCCTGGAGCAAGTTGGGCCAATTATTCAGGTGCTAATTTCTTTTATCCAGGGGTTGATGTTGGTTTTATCATTAATGCCAATCACAAACTATTTGGAACGGTTTCCAAAGGTTTCAGAATCCCGACTTTTACAGATTTGTATTATAATATTGAGAAAAAAAGTCCGACAGAGATGGGCAATCCGAACTTGCTTCCTGAATCTGCGGTTTCTTCGGAAGTAGGCTACCGATTCCAAAATGAAAAAATTTTGGCTAAAGTCAGCGGTTTCTTGAGAAATACGAACAACGCTATTGATTGGCTGAGAGATACATCCGCAAGTCCGTGGAGAGCAGAAAATGTTGGAAAAATTAACCTGAAAGGTTTCGAAACGGAGTTTAAACATCAATTATTTGATTTTCTAAATTACAGAGTAAATTACACTTATCTTGATAATCAATATAAAAATACGGGACTATCTAGATATGCTTTGCAAAGTTTGAAACACCAGTTTGTGGCTCAGCTGGACGTAAAATTTCTTAAATTTTTCAGCAATCAGCTGATTTATAAATACTCTGATAGACTTGTTTTGGGAAGTTATAATACCTTGGATGAGCAGATTAATTTCCGCTACAAAAACTTTAATTTTTACGTTTTGATCAACAACCTGACGAATACCAAATACACAGAATCCAATCTGGTTCCGATGCCTGGCCGTTGGTTCCACGCCGGAGTGACTTATCAGATCAAAATGAATTAAATTTTTTATTACAAAGGCACAAACTTTCTCACAAAGTTCACACTTTTTTCTATTCAAAATTGTTATGCGCTTTCGTGAAAACTTTGCGCCTTTGTGGTTTTAGCCTAAATTTGCAAAAAATCAAAAATGGCAGCTTACTTAGAATTCAATTTCAAAATAAAACCTCTCCAACCCTGGAACGAAATACTGATGGCAGAACTGATCGAAATCGGTTTTGACAGTTTTACCGAAGAATATGACGGCATATTAGGCTATATTCAGAAAGACCTTTTCAATGAGGAAGATTTGAAGTCGGTTCCGCTTTTTCAAAATGATGATGTGGAAATCGCCTATTCTTATGATGAAATGCCGAATATCAACTGGAATGAGGAGTGGGAAAAGAATTTTTCACCGATTAATGTGGAAGACAAAGTTCTGATCCGTGCAGAATTTCACGATCCGAACCCGAATATGCACGAGATCGTGATTCAGCCCAAAATGTCCTTCGGAACGGGTCATCATCCTACGACGCACCTGATGATTCAGCAGATGCTGGATATGGATCTGGAGAACAAGACAGTGCTCGATATGGGTTGCGGCACTTCGGTTTTAGCCATTTTTGCCAAGCAGAAAGGCGCGGGAAGAACTGTTGCGATTGACATCGACGAATGGTCTGTGGAAAATTCCAAAGAAAATGCAGAACGCAACCAGGTAGAACTGGACATCGAGCTGGGAACTGCCGATAATCTTGGTAAGGAAAAATTCGATATTATTTTGGCGAACATCAATAGAAACATCCTGATTTCCGACATTCCGACTTATGTTTCCGTTTTGGAAGATGGCGGAAAACTGCTGCTATCCGGACTTTGTTTCTTTGACGTAGATGATATTCTGGAAGTCTGTACAGAGCAAAATCTGAAGTTGGAGAAGAAAATCCAGAGAGAAGAGTGGGTTTCTTTGTTGTTGAGTAGATAATAAATAACAAGCCTCGAAATTAGTTTTCGAGGCTTGTTGTTTTATTCAACTTTTGTAAGCGTTAAAGTTTGTTCAAGATTTTCGTTATCTATATTTTGAGGTCTGTTTCCATTGAATTTTAAAACCATTAAAAATTTATTATTATCAATAGGTTTTGCAATTCCCAGCATTCTTCCTTTTTCTTTTCCATCTTTTATTGCCACTAAATCTATTTGGATTGGGTTTGATTTATAGTTTATTTCGTATTTAAGCTCTGCTTTTTGTCCGTTATTAGGTCCTCCTTTTATTATAAAATTTTTACCATCTATTTCTTCTCCATTTACTGTCAAGGAACCATATCCGTCTTGTGTGAAAATTGTTTTACTTTCATTCTTTGAAATGTCTATAGAATTCCAAACTCCCACAATATCAAATTTTATTTCTTGTGAATATATATTTGAACTAATTAATAGAAAAAATAAAATTGAAAAATTAGCTGTAATTTTTTTATTTTCATTTTAAATTACAATTTACTTCTGCGGATATTTCTGATTCAAAGCCTGTAAAACAGCCCAGGTTTCCGCATCCAGAATTCCGCTGTAATTGGATGGACGAAAGTGGAATTGAAAAGCTTCCAGGGTTTGTTTTGTGGTTTTATCCCACACCCCGTTCACGGTTAAGGTATAGCCAAACTGCACCAGTTGCTGCTGAATTTTTGACACAAAATCTAGTTCGTTGAACCTCAAAGAAATTTCATCTGAAGCCAGAATTTGGTTCATAAAATTCTGTTTGACATCCTCATCATACCACATTCCCACCTGATACTCATCGTAAAGTCTTTTCCAGGGAAAGAGTGGTCCCGGATCCTGTTTTCTGGTAGGCGCAATGTCGGAATGCCCCAGCACATTGGTGGGCGGGATATTATAGCGGGATACGATATCCTTTACCAGCGCAGCCACTTTGCGGAACTGCTCGTCCGGATAAGGATAGAACACACGGTTGTTCAGAGAATCCGTAGTATAACCTGTATTCACGATCTCAATACCGATGGAAGTATCATTCAGCTGCTGATCCTTTCTCCAGCTGCTGATGCCTGCGTGGTAGGCGCGCTTATTCTCGTCAACAATCTGGTAGATTTCCTTATCAGGATAGGTGCTTACCAGATAATGAGAACTCACGGACTGCTCTGTTAATGTGGTGATGGATTTTTCATCATTCAGCGCGGTGTAATGCAGAATCACATAGCGCTGGCGGAAATTCTGTCCGATGGCGGGAAAGTAGGTCTTGCTGATTTTATAACCTGCGGGATTCGCACTGACGATAGAGCCGTAGCTGATGGTATTATCATTCTTTGCAATGTTGGCAATATTCACTTTGTAATACTCACCTTCATCTTCCTTGATTTCCGGTTTTTTGATGGTCACCACAGGTTTTGGAGGACTCGGAAGTGTTGCGGGCTTATTTTTTACAATTTTTTGCTGAGAACCGCAGGAAATAATTAGCAGTCCTAAGGTTGTGAGGTATAACGAATTACGCATAGCAATGGGTGTTTACAGTTTATTTTGATTCAAAAATATGAAAAAAAAAGAAGAAAAAGATTTGGGAGATATCGAAAACTGTTCTATATTTGCACTCGCAATTGAGGAACAAACGATCTTTAAAATATTGCAAGGAGGGTTGCCAGAGTGGTTAATGGAGCAGTTTGCTAAACTGTCGACCCGAAAGGGTCGCAAGGGTTCGAATCCCTTACCCTCCGCAACAGAAAATCTACGGGGCGTAGCGTAGTCCGGTCATCGCGCCTGGTTTGGGACCAGGAGGTCGCAGGTTCGAATCCTGCCGCCCCGACAAGTTTTAGTAATTTTCTCAAAATTACAAATGGGTGCGTAGCTCAGCTGGATAGAGCATCTGCCTTCTAAGCAGACGGTCAAAGGTTCGAATCCTTTCGCGCTCACTAAAAACTCACAATCTTTTCCGGTTGTGAGTTTTTTGTTTCTCAGCTGTCACAATATTTTCAATCATTATTGGCACGGGATTATCTTATCCCATTGTTCCCAACAAAATCATACTCCAGTTCGTTTTTATTTTTCGTAAATTTGTGGGTCTTATTTTTACTATGGCTACAGCTTCTGAAATCGATATCAAAAAATATATTTTCGTTAAAAACGCACACCTGAACAACCTGAAGCACATTGATGTTCTGATCCCAAAGAACAAATTGATTGTGATTACAGGCGTTTCCGGAAGTGGTAAATCATCGCTGGCATTCGACACCATTTATGCCGAAGGACAAAGGCGTTATGTGGAAAGTCTGAGTTCCTACGCGCGTCAGTTTTTGGGGAAATTAGAAAAACCAAAAATCGATGACATCAAAGGGCTCGCGCCATCCATTGCGATTCAGCAGAAAGTGATTTCTTCCAATCCAAGGTCTACGGTCGGGACTTCGACGGAGATTTACGATTATATGAAGCTGCTGTACGCCAGAATTGGCAGAACTTTTTCACCGGTTTCCGGCGAGGAAGTCAAGAAGGACAGCGTGACGGATGTGATTGATTTCATCAAGAATTCTAAAAAAGAATCAACATTTTTATTGTTGACGCCACTGACGTTTGAAAAAGAAACTTTTGGCGAACTACTGAAAACCCTGAAAGTTTCGGGATTCACCAGGTTGGAAGTGAATGGGAATCTCGCGGGAATCGAGGATTTGGAATCTTTCGGATTCACGCCGGAAAAGGACATGACAATTAATCTCGTCATTGACAGATTCAGTTATGAGGAAGATGAGAATTTCCTTCAGCGTCTGGCCGATTCTATCCAGATGGCTTTCTACGAAGGTCACGGCTATTGTTCACTTAAAAATACAGACACAGGAAAAATCCGTGAATTCTCCAATAAATTTGAATTAGACGGCATTGTTTTCAACGAACCAAATGTTCACTATTTCAGTTTCAACAATCCTTACGGTGCTTGCCCGACTTGCGAAGGTTATGGAAAAGTGATTGGGATTGATGAAGATTTGGTGATTCCGAACAAAAATCTATCGCTTCACGAGGACGCAGTTGCTTCCTGGAAAGGTGAAAGTATGAGCGAATGGAAAAAAGACTTCATCAAAAAAGCCAAAGATTTCCCGATTCATAAGCCTTACCATCAACTCACCAAAGAACAGAAACAGTATCTGTGGCGAGGCGACAAAACGAGAAACTTCCCAAGCATTGACAATTTTTTCAAAATGCTGGAAGAAAATCTTTATAAAATCCAATACCGTGTGATGCTATCTCGCTACCGTGGAAAAACCATTTGCCCTACCTGCGAAGGATTGAGGCTGAGAGAAGAAACCAGCTGGGTAAAAATTGACGGACACAACATTCAGTCCTTGATTGAATTACCTTTGGACGAATTGCTTCCATTAATAAAAAGCTTTAAACTTAACGACCACGACCGGGAAGTTGCCAAACGTCTGACCTACGAAATCGAAACAAGACTGGAATTTTTGACCAAAGTTGGATTGGGTTATCTGACCTTAAACCGAACATCCAATACACTTTCCGGTGGAGAAAGTCAAAGAATCAATCTGGCGACAAGTCTAGGAAGTTCTTTGGTGGGTTCGATTTATATTCTGGACGAACCGAGCATTGGTTTGCATTCCCGAGATACGGAAAATCTGATTGGCGTTTTAAAACAACTTCGAGATCTTGGAAATACAGTCATCGTTGTAGAACACGACGAAGATGTGATGCGGGAAGCGGATTACATCATCGATATTGGTCCGGAAGCCGGTTATCTGGGCGGCGATTTGGTTTTCAGTGGTGACTATAAAGAAATGCTGAAATCGGATACCTTGACCGCGAAATACCTGAATGGCGATTTGGAAATCGAAGTACCACCAAAACGAAGAAAAACGAAAGAATTCATTGCGATAAAAGGCGCACGCCAGAACAATTTGAAGAATATTGATGTGAATGTTCCTTTGGAATGTCTCACGGTGATTACAGGCGTTTCCGGAAGTGGAAAATCCACGCTAATGAAGGAAGTGATGACGAATGCCATCCAAATCCAACTCGGGATGGGCGGAAAAAAAGCAGATTACGATTCCGTAGAATTTCCAAAAAAGCTGATTCAGAATATCGAACTGATTGACCAAAATCCTATTGGCAAATCATCTCGTTCCAATCCTGTCACGTACCTGAAAGCTTACGACGACATCCGTGATCTGTTTGCCAGACAAAAATCGGCTAAAGTCCAGGGTCTGAAACCGAAACATTTTTCCTTCAACGTGGATGGCGGACGTTGCGACGAATGTAAAGGAGACGGCGTCATCACTGTATCAATGCAGTTTATGGCAGACATCGAGCTGGAATGTGAAGTTTGCCATGGGACGCGCTTCAAAAAAGAAATCCTCGAAATCAAATACGATGAGAAGAACATTTCAGACATTCTGCACATGACCGTGGACGAAGCCTTGGAATTCTTCCGGGAAAATCATGAAGAAAGAATTTCCACTAAGCTGAAACCGCTTCAAGATGTTGGTTTGGGCTATCTGCAATTAGGTCAGTCCTCTTCTACTCTTTCCGGCGGAGAAGCTCAGAGAGTTAAGTTGGCATCTTTCCTTGTGAAAGGCGTGACCACGGACAAAACGTTGTTCGTCTTTGATGAGCCTTCAACAGGATTACATTTCCACGACATCAAAAAATTGCTTACATCGCTTCAGGCATTGATAGAATTGGGACATTCGGTAGTTGTGATAGAACATCAGCCGGATATTATCAAATGTGCTGACCATATCATCGACGTTGGTCCAAACGCAGGAAAATACGGTGGCGAGATTGTTTTTACCGGAACACCGGAAGATTTGGTGAAGGAGAAAAAGTCTTTTACCGGGAAGTATATTAAGGAGAAGTTGAAGTAAATTTTAATTAAAAAGCTAAAAACTATGACCATCAAAGAAGCTATTTTAAAAAGTTTAGAAGATTTAGTGATCCCTGTCTATAATGTAGAAGTTTACAATCATATTGTTGAAAACAATTATTATGAGTTTAATAAAGGGAAAACGCCATCCGGAACAATATCTGCACAACTTGGAGATTTTATTAGAGTAGGCGATTCTAGAGTAAAAAGAATTAAAAAATCTAATGCAACTTACTACTATTATCTCACAAAGAATGAGCAACAAATTGGAATTGAAATTCTAAATGATGAAAATGAAGTTGATATTTCCAAATCTGAACAAAATAAAGAAACAAGAAGTAAAGTTTATGAGGAAAGAGATTTACATAAACTTCTAAGTAGTTACTTAAAAAATACAGAAACATTTTCTAAAACAATTTTCCACGAACAATCGAACGGAAAAGATAGCAATCAGATTTGGACACATCCTGATATGGTTGGAATTAGATTCTTGAATTTACAAACCAAAGTCAGCCAAAATTTTCTAAAATCTATCAATCGTGTAGATACTTTCAAATTAAGTTCGTACGAATTGAAAAGAGAAATAAATAGTGATAGTGAACTTAAAAAAGCATATTTCCAGGCAGTATCCAATTCAAGTTGGGCAAATTATGGATTTCTAGTCGCGTTTGAATTTAGTGATAGTTTATATGAAGAAATGTCTAGATTGAATCAATCTTTCGGCATTGGTATTATTGAATTAAATGCAAATCCTTATCAAAGCAAAATTTTATTTCCTGCAACTTATCGTGATTTGGATTTCAAAACAATTGATAAACTTTGTAAAATCAACAGAGAATTTGAAAATTTCATTGAACAGACAGAGAAACTTTTGACTGCTAGTGAAAAATATTTTTCTGGAGCCGAAAAAGAACTAAACGAATTTTGTGATAAATATTTTTCAAACGACTCTGAAGTCGAAAAATATTGTAAAGAAAGAAATATTCCTTTTGAAAAATAGTCCAGATAGACTTATCCACAAAAAAATGTGGATAAGTCCAAAACTTTAACATTCAATTTACATTTGGTATGATTTTTCTTTCTAAATTTACCATAGAGATTTAGAAAATGAATACAAAATCTGCTTTTAATTCAATCGGAATCACTCAAATTAAATTTGAAATAAAAATTTAAAGGATAGCACTGTCGGCTGTCCTTTTTTGTTGTTGTCTAACTAAAAAAATGAGATGTTTTATCTACTGAACCGGCTTCTAAAGAGTCGGTTCTTTTATTTACTCTCCAGCTTTTTTATGGCTTTCAGCATATCGATGCCTTTTCCCAGAATTGGTTTGAAAATATCACCTTTATCTTTCAGTCGTTCCAAGGCATTGTGAATCGTAAAGTCAGTCGGTTTCAAACCTTTTTTGACCTCGCCCCATTCCAGAGGCATGGAAACAGAAGCACCTTTTTTCGGTCTGAGACTGTAAACGCTGGCCAATGTCTGTCCACGCCTGTTCTGCAGATAATCCAGATAGATTTTGTTTTTATCTCTCTTCTGGAGGCTCCGTTCCAGGGTAGTCAAATCCGGTAATTTCCGCTGAACCATCTGCATCAGAAGATGTCCAAAATCCTTAACCTGATCATAAGAATACTTAGCATTCATAGGAATATAGACGTGAATACCAGAACTGCCGGAAGTCTTTGGATAACCTTCGATACCAGCCACGTCCAAGACTTCCTTCACTGCCTGAGCAGTTTCTATGACATCTTTAAATGAATTTTTCTCCGACGGATCCAGATCCAGAACCAGATAATCGGGATTGTCCGCTTTCTGGATTTTACTCGTCCAGATATTGAGTTCGATGCAGCCCAAATTGTTAAGATAAGCCATCGTTTCCTTATCATTGCAGATGATGTAATTGATGTATTTATCGGTACTTTCCGAGAAAACCTTTTGTGTCTCTATCCACTCCGGCGTTTCCTCAGCCGCATCTTTCTGGTAAAAACTCATACCATCAATGCCGTTCGGATAACGGTTCATAGATTGCGGACGGTTTTTCAAATGCGGTAAAATGTATTTGGAGATGCTTTGATAATAGTCAATTACATCGCCTTTCGTGACGTCATCGTCCGGAAAATAGATTTTGTTCTGATTGGTAAGTTTCAGTTTTTGCTTACCGATTTTTTTCTCGACGTCGTCTTTTCCTGCTCTTTTCTTAGGTTCTGCTTTTTTCACGGGTTCTTTTTTTGGAGGTTTTTCTGGGTCGAATGTTACATCATCTGGATGTAGGTCATCACGGAGTCTGAGGAAAATCGGATGCCTGTAGATCAGGTCTTTGGTGAGTTCAGTAAATTTGATCTCTGCCACCAGTTCAGGTTTTATCCAGGTGGCTTTGGTATTGGTTTTTGGTGTGATTTTGAAGACGGATTTATCGGTGATCAATGGCTGCATTTTGTCATAAATTTCAGACAAAGACTGGTCATTAAAACCGCCGCCGGTATGACCGCAAAAAACCATTTTGCCATCCACATATTTTCCAAGAATCAATGCCCCGAATTTTTTCCTTGAACCTTTCGGCGCAGTAAATCCGCAGACAACGGCCTCATCACTCTTGTAGATTTTGATTTTCAGCCATTCCGAACTCCGGATGTTTTCTCTGTAAAGACTTTCTGTTTTCTTGGCAACAATACCTTCCAAACCCAAATCTTTTGCAGCCTGGAAAAATTCTTTTCCGTTTTCCAGAACGTGATCGCTGTATTTGATAACTTCATTTTCTGTCAAGGCCTCTTTGAGCAACTCTTTTCGTTGCAGATAAGTCAGATTTTCTGTAGAATGACCGTTGAGCCAGAGCAGATCAAACACCTGGAAAGTCAGTGCCAGATTTGGACTATCGCCAATCTGCTGCAGCCATTGAAAATTGGGTTTTCCTTTGTCATCATAAGCTACGATCTCGCCGTCAAGAACCATCTGATGTTCCTGCAATTTCAGCGAATTCATAACTTTTTTAAATTTTTGAGAAAAATTGATACCGTTCCGGGAATACAGACGGATGTCATTGTTCCTCAAATCAGCGATAGCACGATAGCCATCCCATTTGATTTCGAAGGCCCATTGTTTTTCATCAAAGGCATTATCCGAAACTTTACAAAGCATTGGCTTGATGAATTCTGATAACTTTTTGGCGCCCGAGAGTGCAGGTGCATAATTTTTAAAATGCTTTACGCCCTCGGAACTGTCATTTTTTTTTTACCGGCTTTCTCTTCTAGATAAGCGGTCACTTTGGATGATTTCAGTGTGTGTTCTTCGGCGTCATAATCTTTATCCAAGGCATATTTGTCTTTATGTTTGATCAGAAGCCAGGCATTTTCGTCTTTGGAATTTTTGATTTTCACCAATGCAAACTCACCTTTGAGTTTTTTTCCATGAAGAATGAATTTTAAGGATTGCTGATGTAGTTCGGCACGCATCACCAAATCATCACTTTTACCTTTGACCTTTTCAATAGGTTCATACGTGCCTTCATCCCATATTTCCACTTCGCCAGCACCATAATTTCCTTTGGGAATAGAACCTTCAAAGGTTCTGTAAGAATAGGGATGATCTTCTACCATCATTGCCAGCCGTTTATCCGCAGGATTCAAAGACGGACCTTTCGGAACGGCCCAGCTTTTCAGCACACCATCCATTTCCAGCCGGAAATCATAATGAAGTCTTGAAGCGGCGTGACGCTGAATCACAAATTTCAGTTTTTTTCCGCTAGCTTTTGCTTTACCTTCCGGTTCCGCTGTCTCCTTAAAATTCCTTTTTTTATTATAATCTTCGAGTGCCATAGATTTTTTAGTTGATGGTTGATAGTTGATGGATGTTGAATGTTTGGTGATTTGTGCTTATCATTTGGCGATAATTAAGTTTCAAATTTTTACAATAGAATCTTGAAATTAAAACCTTGAACCTGCAACCTACTACCCCACCTTCTTTTTACCTTTTTCCAAGCTGGCTTTTAGCATTGCCATCAGGTCGGTGGCCTTTCCTTCCGGCGCTTTCACTTCTGCCAGTTTTATTTTTTTACCTTTTGCTTTCTGTTTGATGATTTTCAGAAGGTCAGCATTGTAAGTGTCTTTATATTTTGAAGTATCAAATTCTGTTGCCAGCGACTTGATAAGCTGTTCTGCCATTTTAAGCTCTGCTGGTTTTGGTGCGCTGCCGGATGGAATTTTCAAGTCTTCATAGTTTCGCATCTCTTCCGGGTAACGCATTCTGTTGACCATTAATATTTTATCTTCGTAAGGTCGAATCAGGCAAAGAATTTCACGTTCTCTCAAAACAAACGAGCCTATTCCTGCCATTTTAGTTTTCGTCAACGCTTTCAGTAATAATTTGTATGCTGATTCACCGTTTTTCTGAGGTTCAAGAAAATAAGGCGTTTCAAATAACGCCGGATCCACTTCTGTCTCTTTTACAAACTGAGCAATACTCAAAACCTTTGATTTTTCAGGACTTGCGGCTTCAAAATCTTTATCATCCAAAACAATGTATTTATCTTCAATTTTATAACCTTTCACGATATTTTCCCAAACTACTTCTTTCCCGGTTTTTTCATTCACCCGCTTGAATCTGATATTGCTAAGATCCTTGCTGTCCAGCATATCCAAATCCAAAGTACTCGAATCTGTTGCCGAATAAAGTTTAATGGGAATATTGACAAGTCCAAATCCTATTGCACCGTTCCAAATTGCTCTCATAATTCTGAGTTTGTTTTTTGTTATTGATAATCAGTATTTACTGATAATTTTCTACAACAAACATTCCAATCACCAAAGTGCTAAGAGACCATCAACAGAATTACTATATTTAAGGTTGATCTGCGATGGTAAAAAAGCCGTTATTTTTTTTGTGATTAACATTTATTGCAAATGGCGGGAAAATTGTTAATGGATTAATCGTAACCAATTATAACATCAAAAATCAAAATATTATGTCAACAGAAAATCTAAGCAATCAGGACGCTGTAAAAAAAATCAAAGAATTATCCGAAAAAGCCAGAATCTGTATGTTCTGTACCGAACTGGACAGACTGCCGGTAAATGCAAGACCGATGTCTCTGCAGGAAACCGATGAAAGCGGAAATCTTTGGTTCATCAGCAGCGAAACCAGCAACAAGAATTTTGAAATCAAGGAAGACAACCGTGTTCAATTATATTTTATGAACAACAGCAATTCGGAATATCTGTCTGTCTTTGGGAATGCTTATATATACAAGGACAAAAGCACTATCGAGGAAAAATGGTCTCCGATTGCCAATGCCTGGTTCGACGGGAAAGATGATCCTAATGTTTCCATCATCCGCGTGGAGCCAAAAGATACTTACTATTGGGACACCAAAGCCGGGAAACTCGTAACATTGTTAAGCTTTGCTGCAGCGGCGATATCAGGAAAGAAAACGGATAACTCCGATGGCGTGGAAGGAACTGCAAGAATTTAATTAATTTTAAAATGAAATTAAGTCACAAAGAATATCACTCATCTAATCTTTGTGACTTTTATTTTCTTTTCCATACAAACTTCCAATGGCGAAACTCATTACATTCACAAACAAAGGCATCTACTGTCCGCAGGGTAAATTTTATATTGACCCGTGGCGACCTGTTGATTTGGCGGTAATAACGCACGGTCACGCAGACCACGCACGTTGGGGAATGAAAAAATACCTTTGTCATCATTTTACCAAACCTATTTTACACAAAAGAATCAGCGAGGATATCGAATGTCAAAGTGTGGAATATAGGGAAATTGTCAATATTAACGGGGTAAAAGTATCTCTGCATCCTGCTGGGCATATTATTGGTTCCGCTCAGATTCGGCTGGAGTATAAAGGCTATGTAAGTGTGATTTCGGGTGACTATAAAGTTCAGGACGACGGTTTGAGCACCCCTTTTGAGCTCGTAAAATGCAATGAATTTGTGACGGAAAGTACGTTTGGATTGCCCATTTATAATTGGCTGGAAGTGGAGGATCTGAACAAAAGGATGCAAAGCTGGGTTCTGCGAAATCAGGAAAATCGAAAAACTTCTGTATTTATCGGATATTCTCTTGGAAAAGCGCAACGCGTGATGAAAGCGGTAGAAGGCATAGGAAAAATCCACGTCCACTACTCGATTGGTAAGCTCAATCAGGCCTTTGAGGAAGTCGGAATAAAACTTCCGGATTATGAAATTCCTGATTTCAGGGAAAGTATCAAGCACGTTGCAGGAGATATTGTTATAGTTCCTCCCGCTTTGCTGGATTCTAACGTCATCAAGAAAATTCCCGATGCGGCAACAGCGATTTGTTCCGGTTGGATGCAGGTTCGTGGTGCAAGACGCTGGCGAAGTGCTGACGCCGGTTTCGCCATGAGCGATCACGCCGATTGGAAAGGTTTGTTAAAAGCTATAAAATCGACCGAAGCCGAAATAGTCCACGTCACGCACGGACAAACGGAAGTTTTTTCTAAATATCTGAATGAAATCGGAATCAAATCGGATGTTGTTGAAACATTGTATGGCAACGATGACGAAGAGGAAACTGAAAAAGAAATCATCAAAGATTAAAATTAAATCAATATCAGCAATTAGCAACAATTTAGTTTTTCAACAGTTTGTTTGTCATTCCGGAGAAATCTAAACTCTTTTATTTTAGTGTCTTTAGATTTCTGCGAATCACGAAAAGACTGTAAATCTCAGTGCTACGTACAAATGGACGTTCATTTTAATTAAAAACAATAAATGAAAAGTTCGGTAGGAACTTACTATTAATAGCAAAAGAATCAACGCCAAAGCGAGCTCCGTAGGAGCGACCTGTTAATCACAGAATATAAAACGTTGAATCGCTCGCAGCCCGGCTTGAACGGAGCTCTTTTTGTGAGGAGGAACGACGAACAAAAAAGCGGGAGTGGAAGACGGAAATAGCTGCCCAAAACCATCAATAATAAATGAAACATTTTGCTGAACTGATCAATGCGCTTGAAAGCACGAATAAAACGAATGCTAAAATCGATGCCATCATTGATTATCTGGAACGTGCGCCGGATGATGATAAAGTCTGGTTCATTGCTTTATTTACGGGGAAAAGACCAAAGCGAAACGTGAACACCAATTATATGAAAGAATGGGCTTTGGAAATCACGCAATTGCCATTTTGGCTGTTTCAGGAAAGCTATTCTTCGGTGGGAGATTTGGGCGAAACCATCTCTCTGATTCTTCCTCCGCCCACGGAAAAAATCGAACGAACTTTATCCGAATGGATGAATGACATTATCAATCTGAAAACAAAAACCGACCCTGAGAAAAAGGAATTTGTCTTAAATTCCTGGAATGGGTTAGATTATACGGAACGATTGATTTTCAATAAATTACTGGGCGGAAGTTTCAGGATCGGGGTTTCTGATAAAACGTTGATTAATGCTCTGACGAAGTTTTCCGGACAGGAATCCAGCGCTTTGATGCACAGTCTGATGGGAAAATGGCAGCCGACAGAAGCTTCTTTTCAGGAATTGATTTCGGCAGAAAACGTCAATCCGGATAATTCAAAACCCTATCCTTTTTGCCTGGCTTATCCTTTGGAAAAAGATTTGGAAGAACTCGGAACACCGGATGAATGGCTGATTGAATACAAATGGGACGGAATCCGCGGACAAATCATCAGACGGAATGATGAAGTTTTTATCTGGTCGAGAGGCGAAGAACTGGTGACAGAACAGTTTCCTGAAATTGTAGAAACAGTCCAGCAAATGAAAGGCAATTTTGTTATTGACGGAGAAATTCTCGCAGTGAAAGATGATAAAGTTCTGAATTTTAACGAATTACAAAAACGCCTCAACCGAAAAACCTTAACCAAAAAAATGCTTTCCGAAATTCCGATTCAGGTTTTTGCCTATGATTTACTGGAATTGGAAGGCAACGATTTGCGTGAAAAACCAATTTCTGCAAGACGTGCAATGCTGGAAGAATTATTACTGAATGAAAATCCCGAAAACATCAAAATTTCCCGGCAAATTGGGTTTGAAAACTGGGACGAATTAGACCAAATCAGGGAAAATTCCAGAGAAATCAATAGTGAAGGACTGATGCTGAAACAGAAAAATTCACATTATCATTCGGGACGAAGAAAAGGCGATTGGTGGAAATGGAAAATTAATCCGTTGACGATTGATGCTGTTTTGATTTACGCCCAAAAAGGAAGCGGACGACGAAGCGCGTATTACACCGACTACACTTTTGCTGTGAAAAAAGAAGATCAATTGGTCACGATTGCCAAAGCGTATTCCGGTTTGACGGATAAAGAAATTATGGAAGTCAGCAAGTTTGTCAACAAAAATGCAATTGAGAAATTCGGGCCGGTAAGAACCGTAAAACCTGAACTGGTTTTTGAAATCGCGTTTGAGGGAATCGGTTTTAGTAACCGTCACAAAAGTGGTGTTGCGCTGCGTTTCCCGAGAATTTTGAGATGGAGAAAAGATAAAACGGTGGATGAGATTGATGATATTGAAGAGATTAAGAAATTGATACAGTAATTTTTTCTATTTGAGAATTAATTGAGATAAAATGTCTTTTATGTTTAAATGACGAGCATCTTGAATTTTCTTTGAATGTTCAGAAACCAAATCTATCCAATCAAAAATTTTCTTTTTATCTGTAGTTTTGATTTCCCAATATTCGGAAAGTTCGCTCGCTGAAGTTTGTAAAATCGTTTCAACAATTTCTGGAATAGCATTAAATAAATTTAGGAAAATCCTTGGGACATTTTGATATGTTTTATTCTCAATAGATAAATCAACTTTTCCTCCAGCGGTATATAAATCTCTTACATTTGGACAAACTACCGCTTCACGAGTAACTAACCATATTGCAACACGACCAAATTTATCATTGCTATTTCCAAAAAGTTCCGGAAAATAAACCATTGAACGAGTTTTAAGTTCTTGTCTTTCAATTAAAGATAAATTATTCCAAATTCTAATAACAATGTTACTAGCTTTATTAGTATTTTCAGGGTCCATCCACCAAAGTTCTTCCCCCGGCTTTAGTTTACTTTTGTAATAATCAACAATCGGACGTATAGGATTATCTTTTGTTCGAAGTTGGTCATATGGCATATTTATTTTATCAAAAATGGTCTTACCTTGTTCCAAATTCATATCAATCAAATATCGTGTCGAATGAGTAACAACGACTTCTGATAAAACATCTTCATAAGGACGACAACGAAATTCTATGGGAGATGCAAGTTTAGCAAACAGCATAAAAATTCTTTTGATATTATCAACTTTTGTACTTTCTAAAACACTATTACCTGTAGTTTTCCAATGATTTTGAGTTGTAGTTTTTACTTCAATACCGTAAAATTTATTAGCAATAATATCAGAAAATTTCTGTCCTCCAATTAACTCAATTGAATTTTCAAAAGGAGTTCCTATTGCTAAATCAGACATTAGGTCTTTAACATATGGTTCAAGATTTCTTCCTAGTAATTTTTGTATTTCTTTTGTAGGATTTTGACCGTGAAATATAACACACCAATCATAAAATGCAAATTGTATATGTTAAATTCTTTTCTTCTGAAATTTTAACCTCTGAAAGTTGTATTAAGATGACTTTCTAAAAAGTCAATATTGGGATAAAATTTATCTGGTAAAATAATAGATTTATTTTCGTGTCTTCCAAATAAGGATGCAAAAGTTTCTTGCTCTTTTACTTGTTTAAGCTCTTTAGAAACTAAAATCGAATATTTTGTATCTATAGCGATATATCCTAACTCAAATGCTCTGTCGTGAATATTGCACAGACAAAGTCCATTTGTTGGATTAAGGCGGTGTTCTTCGTTTTCTGACCACTTTAAAATGTGGCTTGCAACCAATAAATTTTGAATATTTAAATTACAAATAGTGCAAGAGTTAGAATAATTATTGATAACAACCTTTCTGAACAAGGACTGATTTACTCTTGCTTTTACAGTTCTTTGAATGTATTTCCCTTCTTTTCCATCTAAAATATCATTTTTAATTTCTTGAATTTCATTTTGATTTAACGAGATATCTTCGACATTCTTATTTTGATATTTTGCTAAAAGAACTTCACTTTGGTAAAGCATTTCATCCCAATTGTTAGTAAATTCATTATACATTTCAATAGCATTTTTGCCAGGATTAGATAGACCTTTTACTCTGTCTTTATGTTTGGGATCTTGACGTGAAAGATGGACTAACTTAAATGCAACTGCGCCAGGAGTTTTACCTATAAGTTTAGCAAGATTTATAACTTCTGCATTCCTGTAATTGAATTGTCCATAACGAAGTTTAGTGTATAAATTCATTACAAGTAAAAATTCATCTCTTGTCCACTTAGCCATTTTATTGAAATTCGTTTAATGCTCTTTCCAAATTTCCAATTACTGTCAAATAGTCTTTTTTCAAATCTTCAAATTCAATATTCTCAACTTCATTATTCAATAATAAAAGTGCAGAAATTATTGCTTTTTGTATTTTCTCTTTATCCATTAATTTGAATATTTTAATTAAATGATAAAACCTTATAAAGAAAAACCTCCTTCAAATCCTAAATCCATTCCTCCACAACCGGAAAATAATGAAAGTACATTTAAAGTTTCATTTTTCTTTCGTGACTTTACATCTTGATAGTATAAGAATTCCAATTGTGGCTCCTTAACTACACTTATTTCTTTTTCTAAATTATCAACCCGCATAGTATAAACATCACAATTTTTAAAGTTAAATTTTCGATATTCAAATATATTAAATGATATATAATAGTACAATTTTATTTTGACATTGGTTAAAAATTTGATAATGTAAAAATGTCATAACTAAAAATTAATTTGAGCAACTTCGAAAATACCGACGGCTACAGAATCATCCAGAACTGGATGAGCGATAAAGGTATTTCGCCATTCAAGTTTCAAATTCAGACTTGGCAGAAATTCGGGAATGGCTACAGCGGAATGGTGGTTGCGCCGACCGGATTTGGAAAAACCTACTCCGTCTTTTTAGCGTTAATTTCAGACTTTCTGAATCATCCCGAACAATACAGAAGCGGCCTGAAAATGATTTGGATTACACCACTGCGTTCGCTGTCAAAAGATATTGCCAAGGCAATGCAGGAAGCAATTGATGAGATCGGGTTGGATTGGACAGTCGGAGTAAGAAACGGTGACACAAATCCGAAAGTCCGGCAACAACAGGTCAAAAATATGCCCGAAATTTTGGTGGCAACGCCGGAAAGTTTACAATTACTTCTCGGACAGAAAAATCATCAGCGTTTCTTCACGAATTTAAAAACCATTGTGGTGGATGAATGGCACGAACTTTTAGGTTCGAAACGTGGCGTCTTGGTAGAATTGGGAATTTGCCAGCTCAGAAAATATGTTCCTAAGCTGAAAATCTGGGGCATCACCGCCACCATCGGAAACCTCGATGAAGCGATGGAAGTTCTGATTCCTTATAACATCATAAAAACAAAAGTTACTGCCAAAGAACATAAGAAAATTGAGATTCTTTCCGTTTTTCCGGACGAAGTGGAAATTTTGCCTTGGGCAGGACATCTCGGACAAAAATTGGCGGATAAAGTGGTTCCCATCATTTTGGAATCGCAGTCGACGATTGTTTTTACCAACACAAGAAGCCAGAGTGAAATGTGGTATCAGCTCTTACTAAATGCTTATCCGGATTTTGCCGGACAAATCGCTATCCACCACAGTTCGATTGATGCGGAATTGCGAATCTGGATTGAGGAAAATCTCAGCTCTGGAAAACTGAAAGCGGTCGTTTCAACCTCATCATTAGATTTAGGAATTGATTTTAAACCGGTTGATACTGTGATTCAAATCGGTTCTGCAAAAGGTGTTGCGAGATTTCTTCAGCGTGCAGGAAGAAGCGGTCACTCGCCTTTTGAAACGTCGAAAATCTATTGTGTTCCCACGCATTCTTTGGAATTGATTGAAGTTTCTGCTCTTAAAGAAGCCGTCAAACAAAATGTGATTGAGCCTCGTGAACCGCAGGTTTTATGCTTTGATGTGTTGGTTCAGTTTCTGATGACTCTGGCAATTGGAGACGGATTTTATCCGGATGAAGTTTACGAAAGAATCAAGAAGGTGTACGCTTTTCAGGAAATTCGTGACGAAGAATGGCGCGGAATGATCGATTTTCTCACCATTGGCGGCAGCGCTCTGAAAAGTTACGAAGAATATCATAAAGTGGTGGTGATGGAAGATGGTCTGCACAAAGTAACTTCCAGAAAAATCGCAATGTTGCACCGGATGAATATGGGCGCCATTGTGAGCGACGCAATGCTGAAAGTAAAATTTATTTCAGGCGGCTACATCGGGATGGTGGAGGAATATTTTATTTCGAGATTAAAAAAAGAAGAGAAATTTATTTTGGCGGGAAGAGTTCTGGAAGTGGCGATGATAAAGGATATGACAGTTTTCGTTCGGGCTTCCAAAGGAAAAGCACAGGCGCCGAGTTATTTAGGCGGAAGATTACCGTTGAGTTCCAATCTCGGTCAGTTTTTGCGTGAAAAATTGTCGATTGCGCTCAATCCCAAAGCTTCCGAGAAAGAACTGAAATTTTTGCATCCGCTTCTGGCTAATCAGGAAGAGCGATCCCATATCCCGAAAGAGGATGAATTTTTGGTGGAAATGATTAAAAACCGTGAAGGTTATCACCTGTTTATGTATCCTTTCGAAGGCCGGTTGGTGCACGAAGTAATGGCCGCTTTGATTGCTTACAGGATTTCAAAACTCGCTCCGATTTCCTTTTCGATGGCGATGAATGATTATGGTTTTGAATTGTTCAGTGACAAAGAAATTCCACTGAATGAAGAAAATTTAGAGAAAATATTAACGAGAGACAATCTGATGACCGATGTGACCTCCAGCATCAATGCCGCAGAAATGGCGAGCAGGAAATTCCGTGATATTGCGGTGATCTCCGGAATGGTGGTCCAGAATTTTCCCGGGCAGCAACGTTCCAACAAATCACTTCAAAGTTCAGCCGGTTTAATCTTTAAAGTTTTGGAAGACCACGACCCAAATCATTTTCTGGTTAGACAGGCTTACACCGAAGTTTTTAATATGCAGTTGCAGGAACAACGCTTGGTAGAAGCGTTCAAAAGAATCGAAAAGTCAAAAGTTGTCCTTAAATTTGCCAACGCTTTTACACCACTGAGTTTCCCGATAAAAGTTGATAGTCTGCGTCAGACTTTGACGAGTGAGGATTTGGATGCGAGGATTCAGAAATTGATTTTGCAGGCGAGGAAAAAATAAGATTTGTTTTTGTGAATTTTGCAGTGTTTTTGTCATTCCGCAGGAATCTCAGCTGTTTAGATTGACTTCGTCGAACCGCTACGCTAGGTTTCCTACTGAATGACAAAGATTATGTTTATTTAATTATGAAAATAGTAACTAAAAATATCAACATCCAAAACGAAATTTTCACCTTAACCAATCAGCGTGCGTTGTTCTGGAAGAAAGAAAAAGCATTGATTCTCTCCGATTTGCACATCGGAAAAACGGCTCACTTCCGCAAAAACGGAATTGCCCTCTCCGACCAGGTTTTTGAAAACGATTTGCAAAGATTATCTGTTCTTATAGAATATTTTAAACCTGAAAAATTTCTCGTTGTTGGTGATTTACTGCATGCAGGAGACAACTCCGGTGTTGACAAATTCTGCGAATGGAAAAACCAATTTCCAAATCTTGAATTTCATCTGATAGAAGGCAACCACGACAGAATTTCAAAAAAACTGGAAGCCAAACTTTGCCTTAACTTTAGAGATGAAATGCTTGAAATTGACGATTTTGTATTCGTTCATGATTATCAGAAAACAAAATCAAAGTTTCAGATTACCGGTCACATTCACCCCGGATTTGTCATTAATTCATCAGTGAAAAATATCAAACTGCCCTGCTTTGTTGTTTCAGAAAATCAATTATTACTTCCAGCTTTTAGTGAGTTCACAGGTTTGGATACAAAAAATCTGCCCAAAAAAGGAAGATTTTATGTTTTTACGGATGCTGAGATTTATGAGATCTAATTTTTTTTCTTGTAAATGAAACTGCAGATCAACAGAGCGATATTTACCAGAACAGCAAAAGCATTGGACAGAATAATGGGCAGCTCGTCATTCAAAAAACCGTACCATACCCAAAGTGAAAGTCCTGTAATCAGCACCAATATTGTAAGCATAGAGATATCCTGTGCATTTTTATCCTTTATCACTTTGATGAGCTGAGGCATCATAGCCACAGAAGTGAGTGCTCCGGCAATCAGGCCAATTAATTCTGTATTCATAATTTAAAATCATCTAAAATGAAGCCAAAAAAATAAGCTCCGGACAGGAGCTTAGAATATCTCGGAATGAAATGAACGTTTATTTAATCAAAGTAATATTGACTGCAGAGAAACCTTTCGGAGACTTTTCCTTTTCGAATGCCACACGGTTTCCTTTTTTCAGAATCTGGTCTGCATTGTTACTGTGGAAAAATACATTCTCCTTATTATTATCCTCCGTAATGAAGCCATAACCTTTGTCACTCACAAAAGTTACAATACCTTTTTTCACCGTTTCTTCGGCTTCAATTGGCGCTGCACCCAGCTGGATATTTTCCAATTCCACTTCTACACGCTCTTCAGGCGGCGTAGAAGTCAGTCTTCCGTAAGCATCCACGTACATGAACTCTACTTCTTTACCTTTGTCATTGTTGGTTTTACGCTCTTCGCGACGCTGTGCTTTTTCTTTTTGTTTTTGTAGTTTTTTCTTGAAATTTTCTTTTTTTGAGAAAGAATCTGCCATAAATAATGTATTGTTGTTTTAAAATTATTGTAAAAAATGACGCCCCGAAATCCGGTTTAGTTTCTCTAAAACGTGACCTTAAATTTCTGCGGCAATTAAGTTTGAAGCCGTTCTGTGCTGCCATTCCGGAGATCGGAAAAGGCATAATAAAACTTGAATCGGGAGTAGTTGGAGAGTACAATTGGGGGAAAATTGTATCGGCAATTACAGAGGACTGCTTGTAAACTTTGATACAAAGATACGGAAAAATTATCAATAATATAAAATGCCTCTTAAATTAGAGGCATTTGATTTATCTATTGTAATGATATTTTAGAAAAAATTCATCCAGTTACTGTCCGTTTCGTTGATATCAAAGATAGCTTTGACATCCTTATGATGACCCATAGATGCGAGCAATGCTACAAGTTCCTGTCTCACTATCGCAATGGCATTATCCGTAAGCTCCTGGCTGTAGCCTGCATTGTTGAGTTCTATCAGATCATTCACGGTCACCACTCTGGAAATGATCTTGCCTAGGTCTACCATTTTACGTTGTGCTATCGGTGTGCTTATAGTGACATTCAGTTCTGACGCATAAACTCCTGCAGCATCTTTTGTGATCTCGTTCATGCCAAGATATTCTCCCAGATTTTCTGTCTTTTTCCTTTTCATATCTTTCAGAATACCTTCAGAAATCTGCGTGTAAAGCATCTCATTAGAACCTTCAAAGATCTGGAACGGTCGGCTGTCCATGATGGCGCGGCCACCGATGTGGCTGATTCTGTAACCTTTGGCGCCGGACAACTGAACCAGAATTTGAGCCGCCTCCTGCATCATATCGGTCACAAAAGCCTTCATGCTATTGGCATGGACTCCACTGGATGATACGTCTTTGTCAATGCCGCTCACCAATGTACTTTTGGCACACATCGCAGACGACAGTGCAAAAAACGACTGCAATTTGCTCAGCTGAAACTGTACCTGATCTAATGCAAAAAGATTGGATGACCCAACGATTCTTTCCTTGCAATGTGTCGTAGCCTCGTCCATCATTCTTTTAAGGAATCCCATTCCCATTCCGGGAAACTGGAATCGGCTCCGGTGCAGGATATCCAGCATCATTTTCAGACCTGTAGATTCCGGAATCAGCTTATTATGTTCCGGAACGGTAATGTCAATTTTATTCAGCCCGTAAGGAATCATGTAAAGTCCTGCATTATCATAATATTCCTGAACCTCGATGTTCTGTTCCGGCTTATGTGTATCGGCGACAAAGAAATCTACATCGCGGGAAAGATTACCTTCTGCACTGCTGTTTCTGGAGGTAATGAGCCAGTAATTTGCCAATCCTGTAAGTCCCTGCCAATGTTTGGTTCCTTTGATATGATACTGATGATCCCGGAATTCGTTCTGCGTTTTCATGTTGAGTGCATCACTACCGAAGTCGGGCTCTGTGATCATCAGTCCGCCCATGGCTCCGAAATCCAGAAAATGTTTGAAAATATCACCCTTAATGATCTCATTCCCATACTTTGCAAGCGGTTCCAGGAACAGTGCAATATTGATCCCGAATGTTAATGACAGAGGCAAAGATTCGTAAGATGCTGCCGAAAGGATTCCCAGGCATTCCTTAACTTTGGCGCCTCTGCCGCCATATTCGGATGGAATAGCTACGGAAAGCGGCTTCAGGTTCATGATTTCCTTCCAGATATTCGGGGGAAGACCTCGCGACAGGCTGAGCTGGTCGATATTTTCCTTTTTGAACAATGCAGAAAGTGCATTTTTGAAATTGCTGAGAAAATCCTGATAAGAAATACTGGAAGAATCCAGTGCTGGTACATTCATAGTTGAGAGTTGTAAAATGTTGAAAATCCCTGTTTACGGACATCGTTGATATATTGAACGGCATCAAATAATTTTAATATTCCGTATCCAAAACACCTACGCCAAATATAGCAATATTAATTACAGGCATGGATCGATTGACCATAAAATCCTTCAAAGATGCACAAAAATCATATTTACGTTGCATAAAAAGCCTGAATTCCGAAAAATCCAGGCTTTAATTATTTTTTTGTTGATAGCTTAATTACATATTTTTTACAATTACAATTTTGATTTTCTATAATTAAAAAAAATGAATAAAATTGGTCATACTGAAAGCATCTTTACAAAGATCTTTAGATTCGCACGTAATGACAAACTCCCTGTTTTAAAATTTCTAAACATGAAGGTAAGCTATGACCGTAATTTTTTTTTAATTTACTGATTTTCGGAAAGATTGATCCACTTCAGAACTTTCGATTCCAGATCTTCCAGGTCAAACGGTTTGCCTACATAATCATCGGCCAGGGCTTCCCTCGCCAGCGACGCAATGTCGTTATTGGCCGTGATGTAAATCACCGGAATATGCTTGAAGTCGGGATGATTTTTGAGAAGTTTTGTAGCTTCCACACCACCGATCACCGGGATCCAATTGTCCATGATGATCACGTCTGGCCGGAATTCCGTTGTCTTCTGAATGATATCATCCGCAGTTTCCGACACTTCCACATCGTAGCCCAGATCATTAAGGACGATGAAAATCACTTCCAGAATAGACTTCTCATCATCGAATATTAACACTCTTTTTTTATTCATATCTTAATATTGCTTTAATTTATAATTCATTGATTCGTTTAGCGAGATCTTTTGGCGATAAAATCAGGTCATAATCTACATTTTCCACAGCCACTCTTGGCATAAAATCAACTTCCGCGGTTCCGGGATCCTGGATCCAGACTTTTCCGCCATAGCGCTTGATGAACATGAGTCCTTCCACACCGTCGGCGTTGGCTCCCGACAACAGTACACCTGTAAGATTCTCCCGGAAGATCTCTGCTGCCGAACGGAAGGTGACGTCAATAGACGGCCTGGAATAATTAAACTTCTCGGAGCGGTCCAATGCCATAGAATTTCCATCTTCGAACAAGAGATGAAAATCTGCCGGAGCGACATAAATCTTATTGTCCTGCAGTTCCATTTTATCATCAATCTCCAGAATATCCACCGGAGAAAACTGCTGAAGCAACGTGGGCAGGATGTTGCTAGTAGATGCTTTTCTGTGCACTACAATTACCATCGCCAGCGCCAGTGGTTCTTCCAGATTCTTCAGCAGATCCAGAATTACAGACAGGCTGCCGGCCGATCCTCCAATGATCAAAAGTTTTCTGTCGCTGTTTTCCATTTTAATTCTTTTTCCAAATCCTCTGCTCACCCATCCTATAATATTTCTTTTCCAGGTCGGAAAACCGCAGTGTTTCCTTGGAACCTAATGCCAAGAATCCGAGATTCTCCAGACTGCTGTCAAACAGTCTGAAGACACGTTCCTGTAGTGCTCGGTCAAAATAAATCAGCACATTACGGCAAACAATGAGCTGAAAACTGTTGAACGAGCTGTCTGACACCAGATTATGGGTAGAAATGATCATCTTTTTTTTCAGAGACTGCTCGAATCTGGCAGCCTCGTAATTGGCTGTGTAATACATTGAAAAATCCTCTTTCCCGCCGGATGCATGATAATTTTCCGAATACAACTTCATCTGATGCAGGGGAAAAACGCCCGCTCTGGCCGTTTCCAGGACCGAAGGATTGATATCGGTGGCGTAGATCAACGATTTTTCATATAGTCCCAATTCCTTTAGCAAGATGGCGATGGAATAGGCTTCCTCGCCGGTAGAACATCCTGCTACCCAGATCCGGATCAGCGGATAGGTTCCCAGCTGCGGCAGAATATTTTCCCTCAACTCCCGGAAAAACTCCGGATCGCGGAACATTTCCGTCACGTTGACCGTCACCTCTTCAATAAACCTTTTGAGATATTCCGGATCATTGATAATGGTATAACGCAGCTCCGCAAAACTCGCAAATTTATCAATCACACAGATCCTGTTGATCCTCCTCTTGAAGGAAGCCCTGCTGTACATAGAGAAATCGTAGCCATATAGCTCAAAGATATCCTTCACCAAAAAATCCAGCTCTTCCTCTTTAATGATATTCGGTTCTAGCATGCTGTTACATTTTCAATGACTTCCAGTAACCTGTCTACATCAATTGGTTTTTTGATGTAATCTACAGCGCCGGCATCCAGACATTTCTGCCGATCCTGCCCCATGGCTTGCGCTGTAACCGCCACTACAGGAATTCCCGCAATTCTTTCCATAGACTTCATCATACCCATTGCCTGATATCCGTCTATATCCGGCATCATCATATCCATCAGCACCAGACAAATGGTCTCGTCCTGTCTAAGTTTTTCCAATGCTTCTTCCGCACTCATGGCAGAAGTAACACTATAGCGTTTAGCCTTCAACGTAAGTTCCAGCGCAAAGATGTTCCTCGGATCATCATCAACAATTAAAATCTTTCCTTCCATCTTCATTTTTTTAACTTTCGTACAACCACACTCTTAGCAAGGACAGCAACTGATCGATATCCACCGGTTTGGTAATATAATCGGATGCGCCTGCCTGGATACACTTGTCCCTATCGCCCACCATCGATTTTGCCGTTACAGCAATGACAGGCAGATTTTTATGCTCGGGCATTTTCCGGATGGTTCTAATGGTATCGTAACCATCCATCTCCGGCATCATCATGTCCATCAGGATTATATCAATATCAGGATGTTCACTGATTTTTTCGAGAGCCTGCTTCCCGTCCATCGCAATAACTACCTCTACTTTGTACTTCTCCAGAGCTTTGGAGAGCGAAAAAATATTGCGGGCATCATCATCGGTAATAAGGACTTTTTTACCATTCAGGGTTTCGGTAAGAGATCCCAGTGTTTTACCTTTGGAAGCGTCGTCATTGTTCTTATTGCCTTCCACCAAATGCAGAAACAGGCTGATCTCGTCCAGAATCCTCTGATAAGAATGTGCTGTTTTTACAACAATAGAGTCTGCATACGTCTTGATCTTCATTTCCTCGGACTGCGAGAGACTGTGCTCAGTAAAAATGATGACCGGCAAATCTTCCAGACCTTCATTACTTTTAATTTTCTCCACGATCTCATGACTGTTCCCACGCGCCTGTCCAACGTCCACAATCACACAATCCACATGATCCTGCTGGAAAGCTTTTACGCTGTCCTGAACATTAACCTGCACGGAAAGCGAAATATTAAAGCTGCTGAGAAAGTACGCCAGAGCTTTGGCGTGCTGTGCATTTTCTTCCACAATCAAAACTTTCCTCGGAGAGCGTTTGAGGGCATCTTCAATTTTTTTGAACATCCCATCCATCTGTTCCAGCGCAATGGGTTTATTAATGAAATCAATTGCGCCATTCATCAGGCTTTCCCGTTTGGCCTGCAAAGAAGACATCATGTGGACAGGAATTGGCTTGGTCTGATGATTGCCTTTCAGTTCCTGCATCACCTGCCAGCCGTCTTTCACAGGAAGCTGGATATCCAGCAAAATAGCTAAGGGCTTGTACTG
Organism: uncultured Chryseobacterium sp.; assembly: GCA_913778505.1. Classification (GTDB taxonomy): domain Bacteria; phylum Bacteroidota; class Bacteroidia; order Flavobacteriales; family Weeksellaceae; genus Epilithonimonas. The sequence goes on along the minus strand of CAJYWD010000009.1, from coordinate 24,158 downwards.
CAACGCTGCTGATAGTGCGTAATCGCCACGAACAACAACGACGCCTTTATAATTATTGGACCTTGCATATTTTAAAATAGCTTTTGCGAAATGCGTATCGTCTTCTATGATAAGGATCACCTTATCTTGGTCTGTAATATGATCACGGTCATCCGGAACATCCTCCGGGATCTCAATTTTATTGGAAACTTCGATCTCATGCTCATCCTGCTTTACAAGCATTTTGATATCATTAAGATCATCAGATATAATTTCAGAAAGATTTTTGTCAAAATTCTGAAATTCGGTATGATCCTGTGGGTGCTTCGGAATCACCAGACTGAATTCACTGCCTTCTCCCGGCTCGCTCTGAAGCGTGATTTTTCCACCCAGCAGTTTGGCAATTTCACGGCTGATGGATAATCCGAGACCTGTGCCACCAAATTTCCTCTGCGTGGATCCATCCGCCTGCTGGAATGCTTCAAATATAAGACGCTGCTTATCCTTCGGGATTCCCATGCCCGTATCTTTTACCGAGAAAACCATAAAATCAGGATTATCCGGATAGCTGAATATTTTGAGTGAGACCGAGCCTTCTTTTGTAAATTTAAATGAATTGGATAGAAGATTTCTCAAAACCTGATCCAGCCTCAGGCGGTCGGTTTTAAAGGATTGTTCTAGTGAAGGATCTATTTCTACATCGAAAATTACCCCTTTTTCCGTTGCTATGGGCAAAAAGAGATTTTTGACATCTCTCGTCACGTCTCCCAGCAATACCTGTTCAAATTCCAGACTCATTTTGCCAGATTCTATTTTGGCAAGATCGAGAATTTCATCAATCAAGGTTAGCAGACTGGTTCCCGAACTCTGGATCACCCTGGCCGACTCTATCTGGCCGTCATTCAGATTGCCGTCCGGATTCTCTGCCATCAATCTTGACAGCAGAAGAATGGAGTTCAGCGGTGTGCGCAGTTCGTGCGACATATTGGCAAGGAATTCCGATTTATATTGCGTGCTGAGGGCCAATTCCTCAGCCTTTTTCTGGATTTCAATATTACGTTCGGCTATCAGATGATTCTTTTCTTCCAGTGCTTTGGAACGTTCTTCCAATTCTGTGTTGGTCTGCATCAGTTCTTCCTGCTGCACACGCAGTTCCTCTTCAGAAGCCTGCAGTTTCTGGGTCTGGGCTTCCAATTCCGTATTGAGATTTTCCAGTTCCGAATGCTGTACCTGGAGTTCCTCGGACTGAGCCTGAGTTTCCTCCAGCAATCGCTGTTCCTGCTCCCGTGCTCTGGCTGCACTCAGCGCAATGGCTATGTTTCTGGAACATTCATTGAAATAATCGACAGTACTCATGTCAAAATCGTGCGTGGCACTGAGTTCCAAAACACCGAAAGCCTGCTCGCCGAGCACAATCGGAATCAGGATCATGCCGCTGATCTTAACTTTTGCACTTGCAAAGCTTACTACAAAGTCTTTATCCTCCAGTTGATTAAAAACATTGATGCGCTGCTGGACAAAAGTTTGACCAACGACACCTTCTCCAGGCATAAAACTTTTCTTCATGTGATCTTCCAGACCAGATGCGTTGTAAAGTTTCAAACGGTCATCTTCATAAATGTAGACTGCACCATTCACACATTCTGCGTAGGAAATAAAATGCTCCAGCGCATTATCTGTCACTTCCTTCATCGTATTATTGCCTACCAAAGATTCATTCAGCAAGAGCAATCCATTCTGACGCCATTCATTATTGCTTATTTTTTCGAAGGAGGTTTTTAATGCCTTGGTCATATTATTCAGAGACTCCACAATGTCACCAAGCTCGTCCTTGGAAGAATCGGATAGCGTAACGTCATAATCCCCGCTGGCTACCTTACTCGCTACCTGCTGGATCACGCGGACACGATTGGAGATTTCCTCATCTTTAGCCTTGAGCTGGCGCTCCAGCCTATCTCTGCGCACCAGATCATTTTTGAGTTTTCTGTAAAAGAAAATCGTCACGACAAGTGCGGCAAGTGCCGAAAATATGATGAAAAGAACGGTAGTATTGGAGGAACGATTCAAGATTTTATTCTTGACGGCCAACTCTCCTTCTTCATGCTTTACAAAATCAAGGACAATCTGCCTGCAGCTGTCCATATACGTTTTGCTGTAAGCAATCTGTTCCTGCGTCATCAATTCGCCTTGCCGCCGGTTGGCTACAAATTGTCTCAGTAATGCCATACTTTTTTCCGAAGTGCGCTGCAGCTGATCCAGTCGCTGGGATTGCTTCTCATCATCCGGATGAATATTTTTAGCAATATTAATGGCGTTGGAAAATTCCGAGACACTTTTATTGTACGGCTGAAGGAACGCTTCGCGACCCGTGAGTTGGTAGCCACGGTTACCGGTTTCTGCGTCCAGCAGGGCAATCAGAACATCTTTCACGGCAGTAATGGAACGGCGACTCTGCGAAGATTTCTCGCGGTTGTTCATCTGGTTCTGGATGCTCCAGTAGGATGCCATTGAACTTGCAAGAAGCACCAAAAGGGAAAATCCTACACCAAACTGAAGATTGCGGATAAATTTTCTCGGCATATATTTAATTTAAGGGTAGCGTAAAATAAAAAGTAGAGCCTTCACCCGGCTCGCTGGATACACCGATGGTTCCGTCATGCTGTGCGATAATCTCAGCACAGATGAACAGTCCGATGCCCAGACCCTGAAACTGTACAGACGACTCTTCTACACGGTAAAATTTCTGAAACACGAGCGGCTGCTTGTAATCAGGAATACCAATGCCGAAATCTGTAACGCTGACACGGACATTCTCATCATCCGTAAAAGTAGAGACAATGACCTGATGGCTGTCCGGCGAATACTTGATGGCATTGCTGAGGAAATTAGAGATCACCTGTTCTATGCGTATCTCATCCAAAGGAATCAGCATATCGGGCTTCTGACCGTGGCGGTCTATTTTCACCCTGCCTTCATACGTCTGGACTATGGCATCTACAGAATTCTGGATTACATCTTCCAGATTGGTCAGTTTCTTGTTGATTTTCAGTTTTCCGTTTTCAATCTTTGACACATCCAGAAGATCGGTAATCAGGCTATTGAGCTTTTCGATCTGGCCTAGAGTCTTGATCATGTACGCTTTTTCCGAACTGTCCTGCTGAAAATTAAATTTCCGATCCATCAGCTGCACGTAGGCTTTGATGCTGGTGAGCGGCGTTTTCAGCTCATGACTGGCAATGCTCAGAAATTCATCTTTTTCCTTCTCCATCCTTTTCTGCGCCTCGATATCTGTAAAAGTTCCAACCCAGTTTTTGATCTTTTCGTTATCGAAAACAGGCGTCATTCTGAGGAGATGATATCTGTAATCGCCGGATCTTAGCTCGCGGATTCTGATTTCCAGTTCCAGCGGCGTTTGTTTTTTCTGAGAACGTTCGAATTCCTTACGAATATCCTTATCATCCACATGCGTTTCCGGAAAGACATTGCTATCCTCGGAATAATCGAACCATCGGGCATTAACAAAGGTCACATTACCATTATGATCCAGAGTAAAGGCAATCTGCGGAAGCGCCTCCAGCATCAGGTGAAAATGGTCAATTTCAGATTTCATAACCACCTGCGACTCGCGTCTGCCCTTTACCTCCATCTCCAGACTCTGGTGATTTTTCTTGAGTGCCAGATTATTTTCCTGAAGGTTATAAAAGGTTTTGACTTTGAGCAGCAGAATTTCCGGATCAATGGGTTTAGTCACATAATCTATACCGCCGGACTCATAGCCTTTGGTAATGAACTGCTTTTCGGTATTCACCGCAGATAGAAAAATAATGGGAATATCTTTGGTTTTACTGTATCCTGCAAAATTCTCAGCCACTTCAAAGCCGTCCATTCCCGGCATCTGGACATCTAAAATGATGAGTGAATATTGATTTTTAAGCGCCTTTTTCAGCGCTTCTTCGCCGGATTCTGCGGTATCGATCTTAAAATCCTGCGATTCTAATAATTTTTTCAGAGAATAAATATTGTTTTTATTGTCATCAACTATGAGAATCATGAGATTATAATTTTAAGTGATTTTTCATTTTCATTCAATTCAAAAATAATAAGATTTTAACAAATGCTTTGTGATCATAATCACATTACCCATTAAAATCGAGAAAAACCGACGGTATCTACCATCGGTTGTTTTCTATAACTTAAGTAACGCTCTGCGGATTAGACTCATGAATAGAGCAACGTTGTGTTGCTATTCTGGTAAATATTGAAACCGGAAAGCTTATTGTTATGCTGAGTATAAATCAATTCCACAGAAAAATACGGCATCCTGTACACTACAAAACGCAAGTCGCCCTTGGAAATTTCGCTGACGACTTCTCCCTGTGATAGAACGAGCTGACACTGCTCCTGCTGCTGTAAGTTTTTAAAATCAAAATAGGAAATTTCTGTGCCCATATTTGTAAACTTTAATTCTTAGCTGTCTATACAATTTCTTTACCAATTTTCGTAGTTGATAACAAATAAGCTAAAAAAAACCAATATGACCTGAAAATCAATCGTAATATTATCCTACTTTTGAATAAAATAAATAATTCCATTGCATCAAATCATGTGATTATCAGCATTCATAATTCTTTACAATCCAAAATTCAAGAATACAGCCATTCGTGATCTTGCTTCAATATCACGGCCTGCCAACCGACTGTACAGCGGCACCATCCACTCGGCACCTAAGCTTAGCCTGGAGACCGCAATCTCGAAACCGCTTTTGGCGTAAAGCGCGCTGCCTGCCGTGTTGGGAATAGGTTCAGAATACTGGCAGTTATGGTCATAGACCTCGCCTTGAAAACCAAGCTTAATAGCAAAAGTCTGCTGATCTTTCTGCAAAATCCGGTAGAATCCGGTAGCCGCATAATTCCATTGGTTACCAAATTGATAACGCTTTCTGTTTTCAGTTTTGATGGTGTAATCGGAATTCAGCATAAGCGCCCAACTGTTTTTCTGAAATCGGTAACTCATCGCCCAAAGATAATCCCAACTACCTGTGCCCAGCTGAAAACTTGGATTAACGCCGCTTAAGCCTCTTTCATCAAATTTCCCCAGTGGTATCTTAATTCCTGCACCGGCATTCAGCTGATGACTCTCGCTGCCCGACTGGAAAACCTGATACAATGCCATCATGCTGGCATCACCAACACCACTGATGCTGACATTGCCCTGCTGCGTTCGCTTGCTATGAAAATGAAAGGGAATATTTCCGTAAATACTCCACTTTTTGCCCACAGGAATTCTGGACCAGAGCTGGATCGTATTAAAGTATTGATCCTGAGTCCTATCGTTTACAAAAAGATTTTCCCTGGCTTTATAGTGCTGCGCAAAATATTTGACCCCAATGAACTGCGGATTCAGAAGCGACTCAAATCCCGATGAGCCATTCCCCGCCGCACAGCCGCAGGCATCACAAAACAAATTCTCAGACAATTCGTTTTTAGGAATGAAGAGGCTATCCTTTTCGGAACCATATGCAGAAACACTGGCTGTGATGCAGAGCATTATGCCTAAAGTTTTTAATAATCTTATCATTTTATTCAGCAAATTTTGGATTGGTAATAAACTCAGGATCGCTCAGCGTTTTCAAAAAACTGATTACGAGCCTCTTTTCTTCTCCGTTGAGAGCAATGCCGATATGGCCATTTTTCCGGAGCTGCGGATCAAGATTGGGATAATTTATGACCTGATCTGAGTAAAAATTGAGCACAGCCTCCAGACTGGAAAATCTTCCATCATGCATATAAGGCGCCGTATATTCTACATTTCGAAGGCTTGGCACGCGGAATTTCATATCATCCACCGGATCCATTGTGACTCGGTAGCGGCCACGATCTGCCAGCTCGGCATTATAATACATGCCCGTGTTCCGGAAGCTTTGATCTGTGAACAGAGCACCCGAATGACATTGTGTACAGTTATTTTGAAATACTTTATAACCGTTAGACTCATCTTCCGTAAAATTTGCCGTCCCGCGGCTCACGCGGTCAAATTTAGAATTGGCGGAAATCAGTGTTGTCATAAATTGAGAAAGTGCTTTCAGAATTCTCTCGCCTGTCACCTTATCATCACCAAATGCAGCCGTGAACAATTTTTGGTAATGCGTATCAGAGCTCAGCTTAGCAATCACTTCCGGCAGCGAGCTATCCATTTCGAAATCCGTGGTTATCGGCACCAGAGATCGCTCATCCAGATGATGACTGACGCCATCCCAAGTATAATTTCTGAGGAACGCCATATTCTGAATAGGTGGCGCATTCCGGATACCCATCCGGTTATCAATTCCATGACTCACACTGTGACCATGATGTGTAAATGCAAATTCCTGAATGTGACAGAAACCGCATGAAATTGTATTATTTCTGGACAGGCGACCTTCGTAAAACAGTTTTTTACCCAGCGCCACACCGTTGACAGTTACAGGATTAATGACTGTATCCACGGCCAAAGCCGGAAAATCTTTAGGAATGTTGAATTGATAGAGTTGATCCGCATCAAAAGTCTCTCCTACAAACTCATCATGACACGACTGAGAAACAAGAATCAGAAGTGTGATGCGGAGCCAGTAAAAATACCGGCTCCGGATCTTAAAATCTGACCTAATCATTGTGAACATGATCGACCTTAAACATTGCAGTCAGATTGTCTGTCACCTGAATCAGATGAGGATCTGTGGCCGAGCCGGAACCCATGGCCATTTGGTTGCTGCTGTTCAGTATCAGGTGATGCGATCCGCTCAGGAATTGATTAAGATCTGCCGTGATGTGAACGGAAGGCGTTACGGTTTCACTGATTCTCGCAGTTGTAGGCAGACTCAGCGTAATCTCGCGGTAGAGATCCGGCGTTCCGTTGGCAGCAGTATTGCCCATATTCCCGCAATGATTCATAAATTCCGTATCAGCCGTTGCAGAGCCATATTTCCCTTCCAGTTTTGTGAAAATGTAGCCAGCAGCCCAGGACCATGTCATGCCTTCTTGTTTTGCTTTTTCCCAGAATACGCCCTGCCCATTCTGACCCAAAAGATAAGCACTCTGACTGATACCAAGACCAAATCTGATCTTCCGGTAATTGCCCGCCGGAATTTCTTTCAGATCGAGGTAGACAATGCCGCCTTTCGCTTCATTCTGGCTGATGATAAATGCGCCATGATCCGGATCATTATAATGATACTGGAATTCCTTGCCGCTGTCATCCATTAGAACAATGTTGCTGATAATGTATTTCAAGGTGGAAAACTGGTGCTTCTGACCGCTGAATGAAGTCTGTGTTGTCTGACTAAGAACAATATTGCCAAGATTATTAAATCCGTTTTCGAATTTCAGTTGCAGATTACCTGTCGTATTGGCTTGTGCATCATCTTCCTGACTTCTGCAGGATAAAAATGTAAGCGTTATTGCTAAAAATAGTATGTGTAAGAATCGGTTTGATTTCATGTGTTGATTTTTTGTTGAAAATTGATAAAATTGAGACATATTAAGCTTATCCTAACACTGAATTAGCGCAGGAAAAAGGAATAGTCGGTTTTAGTAAAAATCAACTAAAAATCGGCGGGCGCCAAACCAAATTGATTAGGCAAAAACGGTAGCCGGAACTCATCTGAACGTTTAATTTTACGATGATGATATAAAAATGGACAGCCAGGATTTCCGGCTCAACAGGAATAAAACTATCCAAAAGTTTGATAACCTGACTTTTGTTTTTTGTAATGGGTTTGCTATCAACATCGTCTGCCAAAGATTTACCGAGGTAGCATTTTCCGTTACAATGCAACTGAGGTTTGTCTTTATTGACGCAGAGTGTCTGAGCAATTTTATCACGGTTCAGGGCATAATCCAGCCATGGCGCTGCAGGTTTGCACACCAATACCAAAACAATAAAAAGATTAATAAAAAGCCTCAAACAATTATTCTTTCAGCAGTTTTTGAATATCTTCAATCAGCTTCTCCCGGTCAGGATGAAAAGTACCGGTAAGACTGGTCTTTTTTCCGGCCGCATCTTCATAATTTAGTCCGGAATAATAGAGCATCGGCATATTATTTTCATCAAACCTGCATCTCAGACGTCCGTTTTTATCTACCAGGGCAATCATGCCGCTGTGGTTCAGGCTTTCTGCCTGATCTTCCTTGTCGCCCACATAAATACGGAACTGGTCTGCCAGATGTCCTATATCGTTGCGCTTGCCGGAAAGAAAATGCCAGTTCGGCGATGTGGCACCCATCATTCTCGCATGATTTTTCAGCACTGCAGGCGTGTCATTTTCAGGATCGATGCTGATAGAGATGATCCCAAAGTCAGGACTGTTGATATGATCCTGGATAAACTTCATATTACGGTTCATCACAGGGCAGATGGTAGGACATCGGCTGTAAAAAAATTCCACGAGGTAGACTTTTCCCATCATCGAATGATCCGTAAGTTTCTGATTGCTCTGATCCGTAAGGCTATACGCAGGCACGTCCATCACAGTATAAAGACTTTTTTTGAAATAGCTGATTCCTATACCAATAATCAGGAATAATACTGCAAAAACTGCGATGGGTACAATGATCTTACGCTTTGAACCATCGGTATTTTTGCGTTTAGTTTTGGACATAGCGGGCAGGATTTTTTTTGAATTCAGATTTACAGTGATCGCTGCAGAATCCGTACACTTTATGTTGATAAACAGCTGTATCCTTCAGAAATTCTGCAGTTTTCATGTGGCAGAGAGGATCCTCGGCATTAATGACTGAGATGCCTTTCATATTGGCAGCCGGCTTCATTTTTACATGTTTTACTTTGGGAGTTTCCTGTGTACAGGCTATTACGGATACTGACAGCATCAGCATCCCAAAAAATATTTTCATTCTTTTATTGATTTTAATTTGACTTTTAGCATTCAGTGTTTCGGTAAGAAACGGAGCAAAATCAAACTAAAGGCGGATGAAAAATATCGGCGTTAAAATCTGAATGGTAATCATTCCTGTAACTGGAAAACCTCACCTGGTCCGGATTTTCAGGCAGCAGTATCATAGTAGCGTCCATAATATCCTTAACGATAAAAATATCCAAAGAACTGATTTTCACAGAATTGTCTGTACTTTGCTGCTTCTCGGTTTTTGCAATCTCTTTCGCCAGATAGCATTTCCCGTGGCACGAAAGTTCCGGGCGGTCCCGGTTCTCGCAGAGATTCTGGGCGATGTAATCATAATTTACAACGAAATTCATCAGTGGCAGTGCAGGACGCATGGCAATGATGAGGAGAATCAATATGGAGATAAATGTTTTCAGAACCACAAAAGTAACAATAAATCAACATTTTCTTCATGATTTTTGACAGTACTTCGATATAATTAATTGAAGTTTTTTATGTTACAATATATTATCAATTTAAAATCATTCTTAACACCAGATTTTATAACTTTGATATGATGAAAAAAGTGCTGTCCATTCTACTGATCACATTGTTTTTGGTCTCCACGACCGAACTGTATCAGTTTTTGAAACTGCCAGTTTTGGCAGAGCATTATCTTGAGCATAAGGCTCTTAATCCTGACATGCCTGTCACTGCCTTTCTTATTGCACATTACAGCCATCCTTCCAAGGACAGTGATTATGGCAAAGATCAGCAACTTCCCTTCATTATTCATGCAAAACCACTTCATCTCGTTTTTACGCTTCAGCAGGATTTCCTTCTGACGCTTGATGAAAAAACATCAGAGCCTGTGTATTCTCACAAAATGCCCTGTAAAGATGAAGACCTCTGTTACAAGGGTTTTTTAAGTTCGGTTTGGGAACCGCCGAGGTTTGTGTTATCCTGAATATGCTTGCGGAATAAGATTACCGCACTTTTTATCCTGATAATTAAACCTCTTTTGTAATTTATGAAAACTTTTTTTTCAGCCATTTTCCTGGCTGTATGTATTACGGGTCTCCATGCTCAAAGCAGAATGGAAGCTGCTAAAAAAACAGCTAAAGACCATCATGAACTGATTTTACTTAACTTCTCGGGATCCGACTGGTGTGTTCCGTGTATCAAACTTCACAAAAATATTATTGACACGGAAGAATTCAGACAGCTGGAATCTGATAACGTTATAGTCTATCTGAATGCTGATTTTCCGCGCAATAAAAAAAATCAGCCGGAAGAATCCATTAAGAAAGAAAACGAACATCTAGCCGACACCTATAATCCTAAAGGTATTTTTCCTTACACTATTCTGCTGGACTCGGAAGGAAAAGTCCTGAAAACGTGGGAAGGATTGCCGTCCGAGAATGCGCTGGCATTTGTCACTGAGATCAAATCCATGAAGGACTCGCAAAATTAATCGCGCAGCGGATGCTGAGAGAATTTAAAAAACATCAGAAGCTGATGGGAAATGCATTCGAAATCACAGTGGTAGACACTCGTGAGGATGAAGCCCATACCCATATTGATGCAGCCATAGCGGAGATCCAGAGAATTGAAAAACTTCTCACGACCTTCAGCGAAGACAGCCAGACCAGCCTTATCAATCGAAATGCAGGCATTAATCCTGTTCGGGTAGATATGGAAATCCTAGATCTGATTGCCCGTAGCCTGAAAATCAGTAAGATTACCGATGGTTATTTTGATATCAGCTACGGTGGAATTGATAAGAATCTCTGGAATTTCAATCGAAAAATGACAAGTCTCCCGGATCCGGAATTGATCAAAGAACAACTTCATCTGGTGAACTATCAGAACATTATTCTGGATCGGGAAAATCAAACCGTGTTTCTGACATTGAAAGGTATGCGTATCGGTTTTGGCGGTATCGGCAAAGGTTATGCGGCGGAAATGGCAAAAAGAATTCTGATCGGCCGTGGCGTACAGTCAGGCATTGTAAATGCCTCCGGCGATCTTACAGCCTGGGGAAAGCAAGCCAACGGAAAACCCTGGAGCATCGGCATTGCAGATCCTGACAGTGCCAGACAGCCTTTTTCGTATCTCAATATCAATGATATGGCAGTTGCCACTTCCGGAAATTATGAGAAATTTGTGATCATTGACGGAAAAAAATACTCTCATACCATCAATCCGAAGACTGGGGTTCCGGTGTCCGGCGTCAAGAGCGTCACGATATTCTGTCCTAATGCAGAGATTGCGGATGCCATGGCAACACCGGCCGGCATCATGGGCGTGGACGCTGCTATGGATATGATAAATCAGATTAATCATCTGGAATGCATTATTATCGATGATCAGAACAGGGTCTACAGTTCTGCCAACATCCATCTGAAATAGATTTCGCAAGTTTCCCACCAGCGGAATTCCTCTATTCAGTTTTAATATTAATCAACAACAACTTAAAAATTGACTTTAATGAAAAATCTAATTAATCATCATAATGCTACAAGGGTAGACTTCATGAAGAAATATAATTGGACGAGCCAACTATATCCAAACTGTCTGAAAAATTATAAAACTTTTGGAATGTCAGCAATAATTTTTATGCTTCTTCTACATTCCTGTACCACTGTGAAAGCCTATGAACAAAGCAAACTCAATGATGCCGAAATGGTATTGGGCAACCGCCCTGTAGAAAAAACAGAGCTCAGCTTTCAGTCTTACAGAGAAGGCTCCTCAGGTGCAAATGCAGGCAAAGTGGGTGGCGGCTGTGGCTGTAATTAATCATCATGAAAATTATATCCCAATGAAAAAGATTATCCTCAGCATTATTGCACTTTTTGGCATATTAAATACCAAAGGACAGGAAAACACGAACAGTCAGCCTTCCAAAAAGCTGACCTTTGAGGAAGCGAACCTGGTTTCCAGCTACTATAGCCAGGACGGAAACAATTCGGCCGTGACAGGCGGTAAAGGTACAGAAAAACTCAATGACATCTCCAACGCCATAGATGTTACCATGGTGAAATATGACAGTAAAAACCGCAAGAATAAATTCGGAATCAGTGTAGGAATTGACCATTACACATCTGCATCCTCTGACATGATCGACCTCAAGGCCAATTCTTCCGCTTCGCATGCAGACACGCGTATTTATCCTGCTCTCAGCTGGAGCCGCGAAAACGAAAACAACGGTTTTACTATGATGGCCGGACTTTCTACATCCACCGAGTATGATTATCAATCTTACAGCGCCAATATCGGTATCGCACAAAAAACGCCAGACAAAATGGGAGAATTCACCGCCAAGTTCCAGGCTTACATGGATCAGGTCAAAATGGTAGCGCCCATAGAACTGCGAAATGATCCTTCCGTTCTGAATTCGGGAACACAAGGAAGGAATACCTACGCACTTTCGCTGGCTTACTCGCAGATTATTAACCCTAATTTTCAGATTGAGATTCTGGGTGATGCCGTGCAGCAGACCGGCTACCTCAGCCTTCCGTTCCACCGCGTTTATTTTAATGACAGCAGTGTTCATCAGGAAACGCTGCCAGACAAGAGGTTTAAAATTCCTCTGGGACTGCGTGCCAATTATTTCCTTGGAGATCATTTTATACTACGGGCATACTATCGGTATTACACGGATGATTGGGGCCTGAGATCCAATACATTGAGTCTTGAAACGCCTGTTAAGATTTCTCCATTTGTCTCTGTGAGCCCTTTTTACAGGTATTATTCTCAAAGCGCGGCCAAGTATTTTGCACCCTATCAGCAGCACACCGCATTTGACGATTTTTACACCAGCAACTATGATCTTTCTAAATTTAACAGTCATTTTTATGGCGCCGGTGTGAGGCTTAATGCAAAAAATGGTGTATTCGGGATCAGCAGGCTGAACATGTTAGAAATCCGTTATGGTCATTACACCAAATCTGTCGGGATGAAATCTGATATCATTTCGCTGAACTTGCGATTCCGCTAAGAAAAGTTTTATAAATTTGACCTGCTCCACCATCGGAGCAGGTCATTTTTAAAATTGGAAAATTTAGATTGGAATTTAACAGTAAAATCCGCAACGTTCCGAGGCGGCAATTGCTAAAAAAGTCAAAAGTTTATGCATCAACCTTTAGAAAAACATTATGTGAACCGTGTGGGCTGGCTTCGCGCCTCGGTTTTGGGAGCCAATGACGGCCTGCTCTCTACCACAAGTATTGTCATTGGTGTTGCGGCTGCATCGCCGGAGCGAAATACGATCATCCTGGCTGCACTTGCGGGAATGATAGCCGGAGCAATGTCCATGGCCGCAGGCGAATATGTGTCCGTGAGTTCGCAGGAAGATACGGAGAAGGCAGATCTCGTCCGCGAAAAAAAGGAGTTGAGGGACATGCCGGAAGTAGAACTGCAGGAATTAGCGAAAATCTATGAAGCGCGCGGTGTGAGCAAAGAAACCTCGCTGAAAGTTGCCACCGAACTCACAGCACATGACGCACTGGCCGCACATGCCCATGATGAGCTTGGGATCAATGAAATTACGCAGGCCAGGCCATTCCAGGCTGCGATGGCGTCTTTCGGATCATTCAGCATTGGAGCTTTACTTCCTTTTGCCGTTTCGCTCCTAGCTCCGATTCAGCAGATGGTTTATTTTCAATACGGTTTTTCAATTATTTTCCTGATGCTTCTGGGCGCTATCTCAGCAAAAACAGGCGGTGCCAAAGTAGGAATCGCAGTGCTCCGAATCTGTTTCTGGGGAACTGTAGCCATGGGAATCACGGCACTGGTGGGCCATATTTTTGGCGTCAGTGTGAGCTAAATTTTAAAAATTGAATGCAGACTAAAGATTTTAAGTGGTTTCTAATCCGCGTTTTTATAATGCTTTGTAGGAAGACCTCTCAGAATATCTGAACTTTGCTCCGGTGTAATGTCGCGCTGCGGTTCCGCCAGCATTTCGTAACCTACCATGAATTTTTTGACTTCGGCATTTCTCAGCAAGGGCGGATAAAAATGCATGTGAAAATGCCATTCAGGATGCGGTTTTCCGTCGGTTGGCGACTGATGAATTCCTGCTGAATAGGGAAATGACATCTCAAAAAGATTATCGTACTTTGTAGTTAAGTCTTTTAGTATTAAAGCTAATGAAAGTTTCTCTTCTTCAGAAAACTCAAGCAAATTTTCAATTTTACGTTTGCTGACAATCATTGTTTCATAAGGCCAAACTGCCCAAAACGGAACAACTGCCACAAAATCTTCATTTTCTAAAATGATTCTTTCATCAGCTTCAAGTTCTTTTTTGACGTAATCTTCCAAAAGTGAAGTTCCGTTTTTATCAAAATATCTTTTCAGATTGTCCTGAGTTTTCAAAACAATGGACGGAACTGATGACTGTGCCCAGATTTGTCCGTGCGGATGCGGATTGCTACAGCCCATCATCTGACCTTTATTTTCAAAAATCTGAATGTGATTGATGTAATCCAGATTTCCAAATTCTTTGTATTGATTTTGCCAAACGTCAACCACTTTTTTGATGTCATCAACTTTCATTTCCGGCAAGGTAAGACTGTGATTTTCAGAAAAACAGATCACACGATTTATACCACGCTCGGGTCTCAATGAAAAAAAATCAAAGTTTTTATCCTCAAATTCTACTTGATTCTTCATCAAAGAACCAAAATCATTATCAAAAACAAAAACACCTTTGTAATCCGGATTTTTATCGCCATTTACACGAGTGTTTCCCGCGCACAGGTAACAATTTTCATCGTGAGTGGGAAGTTCTTCTTCTACTCTTTTCTCGGTTTGTCCCTGCCAAGGACGATTGGCACGTTGCGGAGAAACAAGAATCCATTCATCCAAAAGCGGATTGTATCTTCTGTGTGGATGTTTTTTTTGATCAAATGACGAATTCATTTTCTTTGTATTCATTAATTCCATCCGATATTTTCACTCTGTAAACTTTCATTTCGATATTAAAAGCGGCTTTATATTTTGCACTAATATTTTCAATTACGATATCCACATTTTCATCTTTAATAAGGTTAATGCTGCATCCTCCAAAGCCGCCGCCCATCATTCTTGCACCAAGAACGCCAAGCTCTTTTGAAGTTTCTTCCACCATAAAATCAAGCTCATTACAGCTTACTTCAAATTCAGTTGAAAGTCCGGAATGCGTTTCGTTCAAAAGCTGACCAAGATAGTCTAGATCACCTTCTGACAGAGCTTTTGCAGCTTTTTCCACTCTTTTAATTTCTTTGAGGAGATAATAACATCGTTTATGGGAAATTTCTCCCATTTCGGCTCTTGCATCATCTAACATTTCAATCGTGAAATCTCTGAATTTTTCGATTTCAGGAAATTTTTTCCACAATATTTTTTTACCGTTATCCACATCATTTCGGCGGTCGTTATAGCCGGAAGTGAGATGCGTATGTTTCACACAACTGTCAAACAAAACCAAACTACAACCTTCGATATTCGCTTCAAAGTATTGATGATCCAGAGAGTTACAATCCAGCATGATCACTTGATGCTCTTTTCCGAAGACTGACGAAAACTGGTCCATAATGCCACATTTAACACCGACAAAAGTATGTTCGGATTTTTGACCGATCAAAGACAGTTCCTTTTTGGTTAAATCTAAATCGAAAATTTCATTGAGAATATAAGCAAATCCGCATTCCAAAGCGGCTGAAGATGATAATCCGGAACCCATAGGAATTGTGCTGCTGAAAGCAATTTCCAAGCCTCCAATCTCTTTTCCAGATTCCTGAATCGCATTGAAGACTCCAAGCAAATAATTCACCCAAGTCTGCGAAACGGGCGTTTGTTTTTCGGTCACATCAAAACTGAAAGAATCATTGAAATCTTTGGCAAAAAAAGAGATTTTAGAATCTTTTGTTTTTTTTACAGCAAAACAAATATGTTTATCGATGGCAGCGGGAAGCACAAAACCATCGCTGTAATCTACATGTTCGCCAATGATGTTGATTCTTCCCGGAGCAAGAAAAATCCGCTCTGCTTGTGAGCCAAAAGCTGATTGAAAAGCCTCTCTGGTATAATTGATTAATTTCTCCTGCATATCAATGGCTGCATTGTTTTTTTTGATTGATTCGTAAAGATAATGATATATTTATTTTATTTCGAAATTGTTTTTTCCATCACTCTCTCTTAATCTGCTTATAAAATACTTCAATCGCACGCAACTTTAAATGTAATGCCTTACGGTGCACTTTCAGATTTGAGGATATTCCAGATCACTGCATTTTTTGTGAATCTTTTACGAACTGCTCCAAACCTGAATCTGTCAATGGATGTTTCAATAATGAAAGTATAGGCTGAATCGGGCAAGTCACGACATCGGCGCCGATTTTTGCGCAGTTGATGATGTGCATTGAGTGACGAACGGAAGCGGCAAGAATCTCCGTTTCGTAGCCATAATTATCAAAAATGATTCTGATTTCCTGGATTAAATTCAAACTGTCTGTAGAAATATCATCCAATCTTCCTAAAAATGGCGAAACGTACGTTGCTCCGGCTTTCGCGGCTAAAAGTGCCTGACCCGCAGAGAAAATCAAAGTACAGTTGGTTTTGATTCCTTTGTCAGAAAAATATTTTAAAGCTTTGATACCGTCTTTTATCATTGGAATTTTCACCACAATGTTTGGATGAATTTGTGCTAAAATATTGCCTTCCGCAATCATTTCTTCGTAAGTGGTAGAAAGTACTTCTGCCGAAATATCGCCATCTACAATTTCACAGATGTCTTTGTAATGTTTTAGAATCGCTTCTTTTCCACTGATTCCTTCTTTTGCCATTAACGATGGGTTCGTTGTTACGCCGTCCAAAATTCCCAAATCGTTGGCTTCTCTAATCTGCTCTAAATTGGCAGTGTCGATAAAAAATTTCATAGATAGATTTTTATTTGTTATTAATTATTTTTTGGTTATAAGTCTGATTACTGCATTACCACAATCATTCAGTTTGTCATTCCGCAGGAATCTAAACTGCTCTATTTTGGCTCTGTTGAGATTCCTACGGAATGACAAACGAGCTGTTAAGAAATCTGATTATAACTAAATAACATATTCATTAAAGTTAAATGATTTTATTTAAGTGTTAAAATTACACTTAATTGATTGAAAAAACAACTTCCTGTCTCAAAAAGATTCAGAAAGTTATTTGTTTAAGTTTAAATAGATTGATTAATTATGATGTCCCATATTGAGCTTGATTTTTTTTAAATCTTCCAGCTTGTGAACAGGTTTTTCGATATCAGACGGAATTGGTCTTTTGGAAAAGGTCTGAAAATACAAAAGACACGCATCTTTCCACCAAACTGCATCTTCAGCCTGAATCTTCAATTTATCCTGAACCTCTGAAAATCTCTCCGCATCCACGTAAGGTTTTACCGATTCCCAGGCTTTTTGATAAGCTCTGACACCCTGAACTCCCGAATCATATTTATAGCACAACTCATCCCACATCGTTTTTCCGTCCTTCATCTTGTAATCCCAAGGAACGTGATGGAACCATAGAATGAGGTTTTCAGGTGTTGTTTTAATGTTATTATAGATTTCGTTAAGCGGCGGAAAATACTGTGAAACGGCATCGCTTCCGGTTTTCGTCCTGTCGAATCCAAGTCCTTCTGCATCAGCCTGATGGTAATAAACCGGCGACCAGTCGGGTCTTCCGCCTTTGTAATCGCCCCACGGTTCCGGACCGTAATGGTGTCCGCCGGCAAAAATGTGGTGAAGACCAAGCGGCATCATATAATCTACTGCAGTTTCGCGTGAAGTAAGCATCATTTCTTTGACCGGATTTACGAAGTTTTTATCATCCGTAAAAGTCATTTTAATCCATTCATCTGCAATCTGTTCTGATGATAAATCGTGGTTCCAGGCCAGACGTCCGAAAGCGTACCAATTGGCCTGTGCAAAGTGATGCCCCGTCCAGTTTTTATCTTCCCCTATATTGGCAACTGCTGAAATGGCAGTCAGTTTTGCAGGTCTCAATGTTCCGTCAGTAATTTTAGCAATCGTTGAACCTTTTCCGTCCGAAAAAGTATCACTGTCCAAAGTTTCTTTAAACAACGGTGCCAGAAAAACCAGATGATTGGCCTGTCCCAAATATTCCTGAGTGATTTGAAATTCGACCATTTCTGAAGTTTTTCTCAACGCTCCGAACAAGGGATTGAACGCTTCCCTGGGTTGGAAATCTACCGGACCATTTTTAATCTGAACAATAACATTATCCCTGAATTTTCCATCTAATGGAACAAATTCCAGATAGGCCTGTTTTGCTCTGTCTTCTTTGCTCGGGCTGTACACAAATGCTCTCCACATGACGATTCCGCCATAAGGTTTCAAAACGTCAGCCATCATATTGGCTCCGTCTGCGTGCGTTCTTCCGTAATCTTGAGGGCCGGGCTGTCCTTCGGAATTGGCTTTCACCAGAAATCCTCCGAAGTCTGGAATTAATTTATAAATTTCGGAAGTTTTATCTTTCCACCATTTCTGAACGTCTTTATTCAACGGGTCAGAATTTTCCAGTCCACCTAAGACTTTTGGCGAAGAAAAATTGACAGACAGATAAACTTTGATTCCGTAAGGTCTAAAGATATCAGCTAAAACTTTGACTTTTTTAAGATAATCTTCACGAAGCATATTTGGTGATGCATTCACATTATTAAAAACCGTCGCATTGATTCCGATGGATGCGTTGGCTCTTGCATATTCTTCGTATCTCGGCGAAATTTTATTAGGTAAGTCTTCCCACTTCCAAAGCGAATGGCCGGCATAACCACGTTCAATGGTTCCGTCGAGATTGTCCCAATGGTTAAGAATTCTTACATCATAGGAAGGTTTTTCTTCAAGTTTCAGATTAGAAAAATTGGCTTTCTGTTGCTGTAAATTCAACAGATGATAGCTTCCGTATAACAATCCTAAGTCTGTTTTTGCCAAAATGCTGATTTTTTTTGGGGTAGAAACGATTTTATAACCATCCTTGAAACTGTCCGGAAATCTATCAATTTTTAAATCAACGGCTTGTCCTGCCCAATGTTGGTTCAGTTCCTTTTTGGCGATTTCAATGGTAGGACTTTTACTGTTTGAATTCACAATATTTCTTGGCTTCGGATTGACCGGATATCTCAACCATAACTGACTTCCGTCTTCAGCAAAGGCGATTAACGGAAGGATTAAAAACAGTAATATGTAATGTCGGAAATGTTGCATTCTTAAATTTTTAAAATTATTTAAGTTTTGGCTTTAGCCAAATGGTTATCACTTTTTTAAACGGCCAAAGCCCGTTCCTATTGATAATAGGATTTAATCCTATCTTTCGTTAAATCGTCCCTTCGGGACTTTTATAGATTATTCTTCTAAACCTTCAATGGTTTTGATTTTACCATCGTTATCGTATTCAATTTCAATAACCTTCATACTTCTCAGCCAGGTTCTTCCGCCACTCGGAACGGAATCGTGGAAAAACAGATACCATTTTCCTTTAAATTCTACAATGCTGTGATGCGTAGTCCAACCTACAACAGGCGTCAAAATTTCACCCTGGAAAGTAAACGGACCGTAAGGATTATCGCCTGTTGCATAGCAAATCAAATGGGTATCTCCTGTGGAATACGAAAAGTAATATTTACCTTTATATTTATGCATCCAGGACGCTTCGAAAAAACGATGTTTGTCGCCGTGAAGCAAAGGATTTCCATTTTCGTCAAGAATTAAAATATCTTTCGGTTCTTCACCAAATTCCAGCATATCATCACTTAAAGCTACGACTTTTGATGAAATGGCGGGCTCATTATCGTTAGGAAGAATGGCAGATTCCAATGCTTTGTTATTTCTGTAACGTTGCAATTGCCCGCCCCAGATTCCGCCAAAATACATATAATGCTTTCCGTTATCCTCAAAAAGACAAGGGTCGATACTATAACTTCCCATCATCGGATGTCTTTCCGGAACGAACGGGCCATACGGTTTATCGCTCACCGCAACACCGATTCTGAAGATATCGTTTTTGTCTTTCAATGGAAAATACATATAATATTTGCCATTTTTGAAAGCCACATCGCAATCCCACAGCTGTCTTCCCGACCAAGGAATATCCTTTACCGAAAGGACTACGCCGTGGTCCGTCACTTCGCCATTTTCCACGTCATCAAGGGAGAAAACGTGGTAATCATTCATATCGAAATGGTCGCCGTTGTCGTTCTCTTCGATGCCGCTTTCTCGGTCGTGTGATGGATAAATGTAAAGTTTTCCTTCAAAAACGTGTACGGAAGGGTCTGCCATATAATCGCTTGGGAAAAGGTATTTTGCTTTGTTCATTTTTATTTTAGATATTTAGATAATAGATTTTGAGTTAATTTTCTCGCAGATTTTTCAGATTTCGCAGATTATTTAAAATTAGATCTGCTTAATTCGCTAAATCTGCGAGAAAAATATTTATTTTTATTTTTGAAATCTTAAAAGCTGATTTTATTTTTCTTTTGTTAATTCAATGATTTTTTCAACAACTGGTTTTGCCTGGTAATTTCTGTCGAATGGCAACGGATAATCGGTTCTGCCTTTTACCGGGAAATCGTTTTTCCAGGATTGATTATCGGTAACGCCCCACAAAGTCACCCGTCTGATTTTATCCTGATGTTTCAGGAACAGTCTGAAAAAATCCAGGTAACGGTTTTCCCATTCTTTCGTCACATTTTCCGGAAGTCCTTTGGTGTAAGGATTCATTTTGGCTTCATACTCTACTTTATCGGAAACGTTAGCAGAAGTTCCCCACGGAGAAGGAAGTGCGCTGATTTCCATTTCCGTAACGTTGATTTTTACTCCAGCTGCGGCATAGTCGGTGATTGCTTTTTCGTATTCTTCAAGTTTTGGATTGTCCAATCCAACGTGGGTCTGCATTCCGACTCCATCAATGCGAATTCCTCTAAATTTCAAATCTTTGACGATTTTGGTAACGGTTTTTACTTTTTCCGGAAACCATTCGTTGTAATCGTTGTAATAGAGTTCGGCATTCGGGTCAGCTTCCTGCGCATATTGGAAGGCGAGCGGAATAAATTCTTCGCCCAGAATTTCGTAAAATTTGCTTTTACGGTACGTTCCGTCTTCCATAATCGCTTCGTTCACGACATCCCAACCTTTTACACGACCTTTGTATCTGCCGACCAAAGTCGAAATATGGCTTTTCATCCTCTGTTTCAGAACTTCAGGCGAAACATCTTTTCCGTCTTTGTCCACGAAAAACCATCTTGGTAATTGTGAATGCCAAATCAAAGTATGACCGATGATGAACATTTTGTTTTTCTCACCGAATTCCACGAATTTATCTGCATCGTCAAAGAAAAATTTTCCTTCCTGAGGTTGGATAAACATTGATTTCATACAGTTTTCCGCAACAATGGAACTGAATTGTTTTCTGATGATGTTATCTGATTTTACATCAGTACCGTCAATTTGCGGAAGGCTCATTGCGGTTCCGATGTAGAATTTATTTTTGTAGGCATCTTTCAGGGAATCTTTTGAGGATGCCGAACTTGCTGTTTTGCATGAAACGGTCAAGGTTAAAATTCCTAATAATGCGGCTATGTTTTTCATTGTTATTTTTTTTTAATTCTTTGTGAAACCTTAACAGGTCGCCTCTACGAGGCTTGATGAATATTGATATTGTTAGCTATTAACAGTTCGCTCCTATGGAACTTTTTTATTCATTTAATAATGCGATATTTCAATTTTTTCATTTAACAACGCACAATTAATTTGATAATCAAAAATTAATTTCAGCTCCTTTGGGAGCTTTATCTGTGTAGTACAAAATCATCATCTTGCATCGACCACTCCGGAGGAGTGGTATTTTTGTCTCCTTTCTTTTAAGATTGAACTCCTAAGGAGTTCTTTTATATTCACTATACTAATTCTACTACACAGATTTAACTCCTACGGAGTTTTAATACCATTTTATTGTTAATTTCTACTTAAATTTTAAACGCAAATAGCGCAAAGATTTTTTTAACTACTATACTTTTCTAATGTTCGCAAAGGCACTTCGACAAGCTCAGTGTAAACTCAAACTCAGCTAAGAAATACAGTACTTGCTTTTTTTAGATTGAACTTCTACGGAGCCTTTTTTATTCATTTAATAATGCGATATTTCAATTTTTTCATTTAACAACGCACAATTGATTTGATAATCAAAAATTAATTTCAGCTCCTTTAGGAGCTTTATCTGTGTAGTACAAAATCATCGTCTTGCATCGACCACTCCGGAGGAGTGGTATTTTTTCCTACTTTCTTTTAAGATTGAACTCCTACGGAGTTCTTTTATATTCACTATACTAATTCTACTACACAGATTCAACTCCTACGGAGTTCTGACTCCGTTTTCATTGTTGATTTCTACACACATATAGATCCTCTGGAGCTGAATCTTTATTGTCTTTACTCAGTTTCTTCAGCGAATCTCTCGCAGCCCGACCTGAGTGGAGCTCTTTTTCTGGCATTGCGATGTCAAATTTTTGTTTTTATGTCTAAATGTCCTTCGCAATGCCAGAAAAAAGCGGGAACGGAGGGCGGAAATAGCTGCCCAAATTATTTTAATCCTGCAACTTCCTTCTTTCTTTGAGTTCCTGTTCGATTTGGGTTTCCATTTTTTTGTTGATTTCGTAGAACATTAATAATCCGCACGCCGCAAAGAACGGAATGGCCGGAAAAATACTGACCAGCATCTGAGCACCATTTGCAACGGATTCCGGCTGAATAACGTTTTCGGTTCCTTCAGATGAAATGTAGCCATAATGTCCGATAATGGAAGAAACCAATGAACTTCCGATGCTTAAGCCAACCTTCAGCCCTACCATCATCGCAGAAAAAATAATGGCGGTGGCGCGTCTGTTGTTTTTCCATTCGGAATAGTCGGCGACGTCGGCAATCATTGCCCAAAGCAACGGGGTGCTGATTCCGTAGAAAAAGCCATGCAGAATCTGGGAAAGGAACATTAATCCTACTGATTTTGGCGGATAAAATATGAATGCAACGATAAATAAAGTTGAAATGAACAGGGAAGCGATGAATGCGTCTCTTTTCCCGTATTTGTCGGCAAATCTTTTTGAGAAGGTAATTCCGATGATCATCATGATAATTCCACCTGCATTGAAGAGCCCGAAACCTGCTGAACGAGGGTCTTCACCGAAGAAATTCATTCCGATGGAACTGAAAAAAGCGGTAATCGGCGAAATGAAATTTTTCAAAGAAGTTTCATCGACATAATTGTTGAAATAATAAACGTACGAACCGCCTTTCATTGCTAAAGTAATGAAAATCAACGCCGTAACCACCAACATTATTATCCAGGGTTTGTTTTTCTTCAAATCTTTTAAATCGGCTCCCAAAGAGGATTCCTGCTCCGGTTTTGGAATGACTCTTTCTTTGGTGGTGAAAAATGTGATGAGCAACATAATGGTTCCGATAATCGCTAACCAGGTCATTACAATTTCGATTCCGGCTGCTTTGTCTCCTTGCCCGACTGATAAAATAATCGGCAACATAAATACCTGAACGAAAAACTGTGCAAACATCACCGCCACAAAACGGTAAGAGGAAATGCTGTTTCGCTCGCCCATATCACCTGTAATCACGCCGCTCAGTGCTGCGTAAGGTAAATTATTAGCTGCGTACAGGAGTAACAAAATCGTATAAGTTGCTGCAGCATAAATCATTTTTCCCTGATACGAAAAATTAGGTGTGCTGAATGCAAAAAGTGCTGCTGCACCCAACGGAACGGCAGAAAATAAAATCCACGGACGGAATTTTCCCCATTTGGTCCGTGTTCTGTCTGCCAAAGCGCCGACCAGTGGATTGAATCCGAAACCGGCAATGAGTCCGACAATCAAAGTAATGATGGAAGCGTCTTCCGGCTTTAATCCGTAGATATCGGTGTAAAAATAAGCTAAGTAAGTCACCAAAGTCTGGAAAACCAGATTGGCGGCCAAATCTCCCAAACTGTAGCCGATTTTTTCAACGACAGATATTTTCTGAGATGGATTGTTCATATTTATAATTGATAAATTATTATTGATAATTGATGATTTCTAAACGCAAAGTCCACAAAGATTTTTTTTGACTACTATTCTTTTTTAAGTTTCGCAAAGGCGCTTCGCTCAGCAAAGATTAAAAATCAAATTAAATATTTATTCCGTTGTGAAAGGCGATGCGGGAAGTCCGGTTTTGTTTTTCAGGTTTCCATCGGGATTGTCTGCCCAGTCGTAACGAACTGCAACAGG
>CAJYWD010000008.1 GCA_913778505.1 uncultured Chryseobacterium sp. | reverse complement strand
CATTGTCCGGCGTACTGATTTTGTTGCCTGCATCATCGGTTATATAAGCCTCGCCATCCTGAATTTTCTTTCTGAAATTAGCCATCGGATCTTTCCTGTAGTTCCTGTAAATGGTCTGGTATTTTTTATAGTCTACCGGTATTGGCTTTTCCCACTCAGAAATCAGGATATTTCTTTCAGAAGCATTATTTTTGATGCCCTTCAGTTCCATTCTGTGAGAACCTTTCTGATCCTGAATCTTAACAATGAGCCCTGGCAAGCTATGAAATTTGTATGGTCCGTCCTGCACCGGAATATCAGGTGTGAACCAGGCAATCCAATGTCTTCCGGCAAAATCGGTTTCGGCTTTCTGCACATTCCAATTTCCTATTTTATCTTGATCAGGTAATATTTTCCAATTCAGTTTAAGTATCTGACTGGCATTGTAAAGCGTCATATCCAGAGAAGCGATATGATTCATCTTAAAATCCGGATAAGATTTCAAAATCTTATAGGTAACAATTCCCGCCCTGCCAGGAGGCGGAATATCTTCATCGCTATGTGTCGCCATATTTTTCTTGAAATGAACATCCATTATGGAATCATCTTCGAACACATATTCGCTGTAATATTTAGAGCCTGCTTTGTTAACATCCAGAACCATCAGCTCAGACTTTTTTGTGTCCGAGTCGGTAGAATCTGTCTGAAACTGATAATCGTAATAAAATCGCTGCGTCTGAGAAAATGCTGTTGCGCTTAGAAAACAGAAGGTCAGGATTATCATTTTTTTCATCATTGTGGTCTATTGAACAAATATAATTAATTTACAATATCCAGTTCTATCCTGTTATTATCTTTTAGGATTTGATTTTTCAAGCGCTGCTCCTGGTCTTTGGCCACTTTTGCAGAACTGCCGTCTTTCCCGCTTAGTACGATGGTGGCGCCGCCCATCTGCATCTGCCGGATGCCTTTTGTGGGATCATTCTCATATTCCTTTATGATTTTCTGGAATTGCTTGTTATTGATGGCGATTTCTTTAGCATCCCAAACATTGATATTCAGCTCACCCTGAATATTCTTGATGCCTTTCAGTTCCATTTTGTGTGCGCCAGTTTGGTCGTCAATTTTTACGATCAGCCCTGGCAAACCATGAAATTTATATGGTCCGTCCTGAATCGGAATCTCTGCGGAAAACCAAGCTGTCCAATGTCTTCCTGCAAAATCTGTTTCGGCTTTCTGGACGTTCCACTCCCCGATTTTTGATTTCTCCGGCGAGATTTTCCAGTTCATCTTCCGGTCGTCGGAAATGTTGTAGGCATCCATGGCAAGTTTACGGTGAAGATTGACCCGATAATCCGGATAAGTTTTGGTTACGGAATAACGCACACTGCCTTTCTGCATATCAGAACGGATGTTGATGGATCCTGTAGCAGCGAGCTGCTTCTCCAGATCAATCTTCATGATAGAGTCAGAATTGAAAACCGTGTAACTGTAGTACTTTGAACCTTTCGGAGTGGTATCCAGAAACATCATTTCCTTCTTTACATCCGCACTATTTGTAGAGTCCGGCGTGAACTGATACTCGTAAATAAATCTTTTGTTCTGGGAAAAGGTCAGAATCCCAACAATAAGAAATAAGGTAATTAAAAATTTTTTCATACGTAGATTTTATTTTTTTATTGCTTATATGTTATCGCCCTATCCTCATTGGTATTTATGTACCACGTTTGGTTAATGGCGTTTTCATAGTTATCAAATATTAAAAAAGCCGGCGTACCGGCTAACTGTTAGGAATGTGAATGTTTATTTGGTAATGATTTCGATCTTACCTGCATCTTTTGTACTAAAAATATTAACGGATGCAATCATGTTGGGGTCGATTTTGTCAATGTCTTTAATATCCGAAAGTTTTCCATTAACATAAACTTTTGCTTTATTAGGATTAAAAGAACCTTTATTATCAGAGGCGTTAGTTATTTTAATCGCATCTGCTTTAAAAATACGCTGTGGATTACCATCTGTAGTTTGATCAAAAATAATAATCTGTTTTGATTTACTGCTTTCTTGCGAGGGAGTATCATTCTTTTTAAAAACCAATGTTTTAGGATAATCCTGATTAGAACTAAAACTGATATTCAGCGGATTATTCTGGCGCATTTCTTTGTTCAGTTCCTTTTGTTTTTCCTGGAGTTTCTTCTGTTGTTCCATCAATTCTTTCTGTTGTTCCTGAAGCTGTTTTCTTTTTTTCTCCAATTTCTTCAGTTCTTTCGAAGACAATTTGGAGTTAGCTATATTAAAAAATTGATCATTGGAAAAATTAAAATTGAAATGACTAGCCAAATCTTTAAATTCCGGAAAATCATTGGCGTCAAAACCAAAAGCTACCGTCCCATCTGCAAAAGCATCTTTCCCGAACTGGTCTTTGATCATTTTCTGAAATTCTGCCTCGGAATACACCTGGCCGTACTTTTCAGAGGTTTCCTGTGCCTTTTTCTGAGCATCCTGAATCATTTTCTGGAATTCCGGAGAGTTAATTTTGATTTGCATTTTTTCCGCCTGTTCCTGCGCATTCTTCAAATTTTTCTGAAACGTAGGAGAATTTATCATCCGCTCTGCGATTTTCGCCTGTTTGTCTGCAGCAGCAATTCTCTTTTTGAATTCCGGAGAATTGACCATTGCTTCTGCCTTCTTTGCCTGTTTCTCTGCATCAGCGATTTTTTTCTTGAATTCCGGTGATTCATACATTTTCGCCATAGCTGCGGAATGCTCTTCTAAGCCTTTGATGTTTTTCTTATAATTGTCCGAGTTGACAATGTCATCCATCTTTGCCGCCAGCGATTCCATTTCGTTTTCCAAAGCTTTATATTCCGGAGAATTTTCTTTGTCGGCTTTTTTAAGAGCTGACAACTCCTTGCTTTTTTCCGCCATTCTTTTGCTGATAGCCGACATTTTCAAATGGTCTTCCTGCAAAGCGTCGGAATAAGCTTTTGTCTGTCTCTGATAGTTGTTTGCCAGACTATCAAATTCTGACTGTTTTGGCTGGATTGTATCCATTCTAATTCGTTCAACAGCGATTTCTATCGCTTTGTTCGTTTCTGTGATTTCTTTATTTTTCGCATTCACCATGTAGGCAAACACCATAAAAAATAAGATTGGTAGCGCAAATAGCTTGCGTGCATAGCTGTACTTGGTTTGATTTTTTGTAATCATTGTAAGTCTTTTTTTGAGGTTAGATGATAAAAAAGGACTTGTAACAGGAAATACCGAACCCGAGAAATGACTTTCCAGGAGCATCTGCGCAAATGCCTTTGTGTCCGATTTTTTGACTGCTTTCTTGTCCGCCAAGTATT
The DNA here is from genome assembly GCA_913778505.1 of uncultured Chryseobacterium sp. Classification (GTDB taxonomy): domain Bacteria; phylum Bacteroidota; class Bacteroidia; order Flavobacteriales; family Weeksellaceae; genus Epilithonimonas. Next base: position 41,794 of record CAJYWD010000008.1, on the reverse strand, counting down.
CGTGAATAAGATTGATTTCTTTGTTGATGAAGTAAAACACAGGATTGAACCAGAAAATGGATTTGGTTAATTGCATCATCAGTTTGTCCCAGCTGTGTTTCTGCTCTATATGGACCATCTCGTGCTTCAGAATCTGCTGTCCAACGGGAGAATTGATCTCTATTGATTTTTTCCAGAACAGATTTCTGAAGAAAGAAAAAGGTGCATTATTAAGATCGGTCTGATAAAATTTGATTCCCTCAATAGTTTCACTCGGGAACCGGTTTTTTATCGAATTGATTTTTAAAATTCCTAGTATTAATCTAATTAAAAGAGCGACTGAAACCACTCCAATAATTGCATAAAAAACTGAATAAATAGTGATATCATAGTTGGAAGTTTTGGATTGATTATTACTGAATCCGCTCAGCAGCAGATACAGATTCTTATTAGTTTCTATAGTGAAGTAACTCACTTTGACCAATGGAAGCAGCATACTCACCAGCACGGAAATCAGCAGGTAAAACCGATTGTAATGATGGAATGTCTTATCCTTGAGGAAAAGAAGGTAGTAGGCAAACATCACGGCCGAACAGAGAATCATTTTGCCAAAATAAAGTAATACAGGTTCCATCATTCCTTATTTTTTAGTTCATTTAAAAGCAACTCCAGATCTTTTACACTGATCTCATTTTCTTCCACCAAAAAAGAAACGGCATTGGTGTACGATCCTTCGAAATAATTCTTGACCAAGCTTCTGATAGACCTTCCACTGTAATTTTCTTTACTTATCAAAGGGAAATATTCGTGTTGTCTTCCAAAAGTTTTGTGGCTCACAAAACCTTTTTCCATCAAGATTTTAAGAATCGTGGAAATGGTGTTGGTGTGTGGTTTCGGTTCGGGAAACAGTTCCAGAATATCCTTCAGAAAGCCTTTCTCAATCTGCCACAGGTATTGCATCACCTGTTCTTCTGCTTTGGTCAACTTATTCATAATCTTTTCTTTTAAAACAATCAATCTTATATCACTAAAAACTTAGTAATACAAATTTAGTCTAATTTTCGTTTCATACAACTATTTTTTTAGTTAAATGAAGTTAAAACGAATATGTTGCTGATTATCAGATTATAAATATTCAAATTCATTAATTTTTTAAAAAAAAGTGAAACCATATCTTGACTTGAATCATAATAGTTGTATATTTGCAATCCAATATCGCGAGGTAGAGCAGTAGGTAGCTCGTCGGGCTCATAACCCGGAGGTCGCACGTTCGAGTCGTGTCCTCGCAACTACAGAGAGAATCACAAACGTGGTTCTCTTTTTTATTTTAGAAAATTTAAAAATAAAAACACCAATTCCCTTGACTTGTATCAAAAAAGCTTTATATTTGCACTACAATATCGCGAGGTAGAGCAGTAGGTAGCTCGTCGGGCTCATAACCCGGAGGTCGCACGTTCGAGTCGTGTCCTCGCAACCAACGAAGAGAATCAAGTTTTTGATTCTCTTTTTTATGTTATGTACTTTTTCACAATTTTTGATAAGCTTTGATGAATCTCCTAATTAACATTTAAAAACACTGTACTATGGCAAAAATATTGAAAATATACCCGCAGAATCCGCAAGAAAATTTAATTGACGAAGCTGTTAAAGTCCTACAGAACGGCGGCGTTATCATTTATCCATCGGATACGATTTACACCATTGGTTGTGACATCTACAATCACAAAGCCATGGAAAGGCTTGCTCAAATCAAAGGCATCAAGATCGACAAGCAAAAATTCTCGATCATCTGTAATGACCTGAGTCATCTCTCCGAATTTACAAAGCCGATAGAAACTTCCACCTTCCGATTTCTGAAAACACATCTACCTGGCGCATTTACATTTATTTTAGAAGCCAACCGGAATCTTCCAACATCATACAAAGGACACAAAACCGTCGGGATCCGCGTTCCGGACCATATTGTCCCTCAAATGATCGTTGAGAAACTCGGACATCCGATTGTTTCCACTTCCATTCATGATGATGATGAGATTCTGGAATATTCCACAGATCCGGAATTGATTGCCGAAAAGTACGACAAATTGGTAGACATCGTTATCGATTCGGGTTACGGCGACAATGTGGCGTCCACGATTGTAGATCTGACATCCGGCGAGCCAGAGATCATCCGTCAGGGAAAAGGCATCTTGTAAAGATTCAAGATCAAAATTTAAAGAAGCAACAGTGTTCCGCATCATCATAAAGCTTCACAAAGAATGCTCGCAAACAACGACCTACAAATGAAAACTGACATCCGACAACTAACAACTAACAACCGACAGCCGACAACCAAACTATGAAATTCATATCCTCACCTGCCAAACTGATGAACATCGAAAATTCTACCGAGTTTTTGAAAAGCACGACACCCAAATTCATTAAAGATTCGGAACTTATCCAATCGCATCTTAAAGAAAAATCTCCAAAATTTCTATCTGAGCTGATGGAAATCTCATCAAAACTGGCAGATGAAAACTGGGAAAGAAACCAAAAATGGACATCAAAACCCAGCGCTAAAAATTCTGCACCTGCGATGTTTGCCTTCACCGGTGAAGTTTACAGAGGTTTGGACGCTAAAACTCTGGATGAAAAAGCTGTTCATTATTTAGAAAAAAACTTCCGGATTCTTTCCGGCCTCTACGGGCTTTTGAAACCTTCTGATAAAGTAATGCTGTACCGCCTGGAAATGGGAAGACCTTTTCAATTCGATTCTTATAAAAATCTTTACGAATTCTGGACGGATAAAGTGACCGGACAATTGAATTCTGAGTTAAAGAAAGGTGAACCGCTCATCAATCTTTCCAGCAATGAATACAGTAAAGTTGTAGACCGGAAAAAACTTAAGGCAAAAGTCATTGATTTTGATTTTAAACAAATCCAGGAGGACGGAAGTTTGAAGACTATTGTGGTTTATACGAAACACGCACGCGGATTGGTATTGCGTTTCTGTGCGGAAAACAACGTTCAAACTTTGGATGAGCTTAAAGCATTCAACCTGGAAAATTATCGTTTGGACGAAAAGTTATCGACGGATAATCATTTGGTTTTCACACGATAAATTATTTAAGCGCAAAGGCGCATGATAAATTTTATAATATTTCAAAAGTCGCAAAGTTGGTTTTGCGACTTTTAGTTTTGTTGATTAACTATTTTTTGCGACTTTGCATCAAATTCCATCATGAAAATTTCCAAAATCAAAATACTTTTTCAAAACGAACTTTCTAAACGCTATTCCAAGCCTGAGATTGAAGAGCTGTTCTCGATTTTTTGTGAACATGATTTGGAATTGAATAAAGTAGAGTTGAGATTCAATTTGGATAAAGATCTATCTGACGTTGATTCGGAGAAATTTTTAGAAGCTATTTCTGAACTGAAAACCGGCAAACCATTTCAACAGATCCTCGGCGAAGCGCAATTTTTCGGAATGAAATTTTTTTTAAATGAGCACGTTCTGATTCCAAGACCCGAAACGGAAGAGCTTCTGGAATTGGCGATTGACAAGCTGCGAGGTTCCGGGTTCAAGACTCAAGGTTTTAGCAATGGGATCACATTTCCTCAGCCTGACACCCAACAACCAGAAACCAACAACAGGCAACTAAAAATATTAGACATTGGAACCGGAAGCGGCATTATCCCGGTTGTTCTGAAAAAGCATTTTCCGTATGCCGAGGTTTCTGCGATTGACATTTCTCCAGACGCATTGAAAATTGCCAAAAAAAACGCTGATCTTCATCATACAGAGATACAATTTATCCAAAAAGATTATCTGAACGAAATCTTTGACTCCAACCTAACCGAAAACAAAGTTTTTGATATCATCATCAGTAATCCGCCTTACATAGGTATTGACGAGAATGTTGAAATTGACGATTCTGTAAAAGGTTTTGAACCCAACATTGCACTCTTCTCCCCTACTTCCGATGCTCTGATCTTTTATCGTAAAATTGCAAAGGAAGCTGATAGAATTCTTTCTGAAAATGGAATGATTTTCCTGGAAATCAATCAGAAACTAGGATCAGAAACTTTGGAATTGTTTAGGGATTTTTCCGAAGCGGAACTTCTGAAAGATATTTCCGGAAACGACCGGATGATTTTTGTTAAAAAATAATTACGGATTGATGGCCTTTTTTTAATATCCGACCCGTCAAAAATTCTGATCTTGAAAGAAATCAAAAACCTCCATAAAGAACAAGACGTTACGGCTAACTTGGACAAATCAAAAATCCTGAAAACAGATCTGACTTACACTAGCTGTAAAGAGGACATCATCATCATCATCATCATCATCATTACGGACACACCAATTAAAGTATATGCCTTTTTGAGTTTTTTCATTCTTAAACAATGACTGCCCAGGTTTGAATTCTTTGACACCTTTTCGCACACAATTGCTGCGTCTGGAGTAATGTTTCTGTCTGAGACTGAGATTCGTGTTAAAATAACCTAATTTTTACACATCAGCCTTCCATCACTCTTCCATTAAGGTCTAAAGATAGCTGTTTTCGATATACAGAGCTCATATTTTGTCTATCAACACCCATCGTTAAAAACTTATTTTCTAAATTTACTTCAATCAGTTTTTTTGGTAATTTTGTGCTCGTAAATTTTTTTATTACAAAGTCCTTTTTCCTGGCCATTATGGTAAAAGTTTGTATCAATGATCTTCTATCAGGATTTGAAAGAAAAAAGCAGAAGAACAACTCCAACGACAATTGAGAATCCGCGAAGGATTGGTTTTATTGTGCTGATTTTACTTTTTTTTGGTTAATATTATAAATTAATTTACGCATCAATCTAATACAAGCTTACCACCTGTGCCGCATGAGTTGGCAAACAGCGGGTGAGAAACGTGAACCGAAGGATCAATCTTCTTGCTCCAAAAAATAAAAGAGAACTGTATGCTGAAAGCAGAACACATCAAAAAAACGTATAACGCCGGGAAGAAAATAGCACTTCAGGATTTTTCAATAGAGGTGCCAACGGCGAGTGTCTACGGTCTGCTGGGCCCCAATGGTGCGGGAAAAACGTCGTTTATCCGGATCATTAACCAGATTACGCAGGCCGATGAAGGCCAAGTGTGGATAGATGGCGAAAAACTGAATCCTGAACATATCAAAAATATCGGATACATGCCGGAGGAACGCGGGCTGTATAAGAACATGACGGTGGGCGACCAGTTGCTGTATTTTGGTGAACTCAAAGGCATGTCCCGACAGGAAGCGCTTTCTCAGGCAAAATTCTGGTTTGAGCAACTCAACATAGACCAGTGGTGGAAGAAAAAATTGAGCGAACTGTCCAAAGGTATGGCGCAGAAAATTCAGTTTGTGGTCACGGTGTTGCACCGTCCGAAATTACTGATCCTGGACGAACCATTTTCAGGATTTGATCCCGTGAATGCGAATCTTATCAAAGATCAAATCATTCGGCTGAAAAACGAAGGAACGACCATTATACTCTCTACGCACCGCATGGAAAGTGTGGAGGAAATGTGTGATTTTGTGGCACTTATCAACAATTCCAGAAAGGTTCTGGACGGGAAGGTTTTTGACGTCAGAGAAAAGTTTAAGCAGAACGTTTTTTCCGTAGTCCTATCGGATGTCAGTCCTGAAAATCTGGAAGCGCTGACGCGCAAATATCAAATCGAAACGGTGGGAACCGCTAACGGACTGTTTAATTTTGAGCTGAAAAACACGGAGAATCAAAACATTCTGCTTCAGGATCTTCTGCAAACAGGAACCATAAGAACCTTCAACGAGAAAATCCCGAGCATGAACGAGGTTTTTATTAATGCGGTCCGTGGTTGATTGTTGCCTGTTTACGGTTGATAGTCTTCATACTTTTTACATTTTACTTTATACATTTCAAAATCAATGAAAAACATATACCTCATCACCAAAAGAGAATTCCTGACACAGGTGAAGAAAAAATCTTTCATCGTCCTCACGCTTCTGGCGCCGCTGATGATTATCGGGTTTGGAGCTCTGATCGCTTTTATGTTCAAGGCCAACGAGGCGGAGTATCACTTTGAAGTGGTGGACAAAAGCGGAATTTTTGCCGGTCAACTGAAATCGACCAAAGAAATAACGTACACTTTTGTCCCGCAAAATACCGAAAATACCCTGGTCAAAAACCTGAAAGACCTGAAAGGTACGGACGGCATTCTCATCATCCCGGAACTAAAGGATAAGGATTTTGATGCTCTGGAAAACGGCACCAAGCTGATGACGAATAAAAAAGTAGGTGTGGATACCAAGATGATGATCTCTGCAGACCTGAGCAACATTCTCAAAAAAGAAAAAATCAAAATGCTGGGCATTCCGGAAGATCGCATCGTAAATCTTGACAAAGGTTTCAAAATCATTTCCCAAAACGTGGCAGAAAGTGACCGCCCGGAAAGCGACATGGCTTTTGGCATCAAAACCGGACTAAGCTTTGGGCTGATGTATGTGGTGTTCATGTTCATCATCATCTACGGTGTCCGCGTGATGCGGAGCGTGCTGGAAGAAAAGAACAACCGTGTGGTGGAAATCATCATTTCATCTGTGAAACCTTTTGAGCTCATGATGGGCAAAATCCTGGGTGTTACCTTGGTGGCCTTGACGCAATTTATTGTCTGGATCGCAATGTCCGTTACTGCTGCCCTGTTTCTGAATACGGGATTCTCGGCGATGCAGAAAAACCTGCCCGCGGAACAGAGCGAGGTGATGAAAAATATGGATTTCCAGCAGATGGCTACGGAAGTTTCGCACATTCTTCTGGATATGAACTACGTAGGGATCATCGGCGTATTTGTGTTTTTCTTTTTGTTCGGATATATCTTTTACAGCTCCATGTACGCAGCGATTGGAAGCGCTGTTGACAACGAAACAGAGACGCAACAATTCACAATGTTTGCAATCGTGCCTTTGATGCTTGGACTTTACGGAAGCTTTACGATTATGAACAATCCCGATGGACCAATGGCTTTTTGGCTATCGATTATACCATTTACTTCTCCCGTGGCGATGATTGCAAGAATTCCTTTCGGCGTGCCGCTGTGGCAGATTTTATTATCCATATTCCTGTTGATTGCTTCTACACTGATAATGGTTTTTATTGCTGCGAAAATCTATCGAGTCGGGATTTTGATGTACGGAAATAAAGCGACTCTGAAGGAGATTTGGAAATGGATCAGAAGTTAATTTTCCTACCCGAATTATATTTAGTTTATTTGCGGAAAATTAATACCGTGAAAAAAATTTTGATATTAATCTGGGCTTCTCTCACCGTTCTCTCATGCAGAAAAGATGATGATGAGGTATTATCCAACTCTCTTTATGGTAACTGGAAAATGGTTAATATCTCCATCTATTCAGGAAAAGACAATTCCGTACTTTCCTCCGAGAACATTCCCGAAGGCAGCTGCAAAAGCAAGAATAAATACGCATTCACAGAAGATCAGTTTTCTATAACCTACTATGAAACTAAGAATAACCAATGTGAAATTTTAGACACCGCAAGCGGCGAGTACTCCTATAACAAGAGCACCAAACAACTGCGTCTAAAAAATCATTTTAACTTTACTTATATTTATTCTGATTATACTGTAGAGTATCTTACGAACAAAGAACTCCATTTGGCCAACGAATACTATGATGTGGATGAAAATCACAATGCAGTAAAAAATCGTTCTGTAGTTACTTTAAAGCGGTATTGATTTTAGATTTAAAAAATCTCTAAGGAGACCGATCATCGCTGAATCGTACTAAGTTTTTCTCAAAAGCACCTTCTTTTTTTTCAAATCATTTAATGTAAATTTATTATTGATTTAATTTAAATAAAAAATCTCGTTATTTTTTATTAAATTTACAACTTGAAAAAAAATTATTGCCATGAGAAAATTGATTCTGTCATGTTCAGTCCTGATGATCGCCATAACATCGTGCAGACAGGGCGAAGATGAAGCCAGCATACTCGGAACCTGGAAACTTAACAAAAGCGAGGTGCGATACAGCGATGGCCGCACGGAGTATATTACTCCCAACTCCTGCAAGGCTCAGACTACTTTTACCTTTACCAATGACGGAAAAGTCTCGGCGACACTTTGCGAAAGAATCGGAACTACCTGCATGAATGACACCTACAACGGGTCCTACACTTACAATACTTCCCAGCGATTGCTGACACTGACTTATAATGATTATAACCAGAATTTCAATGTCAAGACGCTCAAAGATACCGAACTTATTGTGCTGAGTGAAAGCCAGGATTACGACGGCGACGGCAAAGCGGATAACACTTATTTACACTTCACGAGATAAAAAATGCCCCGGATTTTCGGGGCATTTTCTACTTTCTTTTGGATGACTGCCGCACGCAGAGCGTGGGCGCCAATACCAGCTTTTTTTCTATGGTAATGCCGGAATGGTTATCCTTGATGCTCTCCAGAAAGACGTTGCCGGAAATCTTGCCCATCATTACTGGCGTCTGATCCACAGAACTGATGGACAATTCCATAAACTGTGTAAACGGCTCATTACTGAAACCGATTACGCCTATTTCTTCAGGAATCTTAATTTTCAGATTCTTAATCTCCTTACACGCCCCAAGCGCAGTGAAATCACTCGCAGAAAAGATAGCATCAGGCTTTATCTTTCGTTTCCAAATGGCTTTCATGGCGCTGATACCTTCTTCAATAGAGCTTCCTGTCTTAATGATATTTTCTTTAACGACAGGCAAATTATGATCTCTGAGCGCATCCGTGTAGCCATTGAGACGGTTCTGATAGATTTCCAGATTCTGATCACCCGCAAAATGGTAGATATTTCTATAGCCTTGCTGAATCAGATGTTCAGTAGCTGCGTAAGCGCCGCGATGGTCATCGATGGTGATGGTGCTGATGCCGGGAATATCTTTTTTCCTGTCGAAGAAAATAATCGGTGTGTTGGTAGTGGTCAGGATTTTTTTGACGTACTCCATATCCGAGGTATTTCTTGAAATGGAAATAAAAATGCAATCCACCTGCGTGTGGAGCAGGGTGTTCAGCTGCTTCTTCTCCACTGCAGCATCATCGTGACTCTGGCAAATGATGACGCGGTAGCCATGCGGTGACAATTCCTCTTCAAGTCCGCGGATTACCGACGAGAAGAAATTGGTATTGATATAAGGAACAATCACACCTACCGTTTTGGTTTCACCACTTTTGAGGGCTTTGGCCAGATTATTCTGCTTATAGTTCATTTCCTTAGCCGCGGCCATCACCAGCTCCTTGGTTTCCTGGCTGATTCTGGGATGATTGTTCAGCGCACGGGAAACCGTGGCCACACTCACATTCAGCTTTTTGGAAATGTCGTATATCGTCGTGTTTTTTTTAGTCATAGAAGCAGTGTGATGATTACTTGTTTGTTGTAAATATAATAAAATATTACGCGATAGAAAGGCTTTCGGTCCAAAATCTTTTCATGGATTAATGCGCACTTTTTTTTAAGAAAACTGTTTCCGACAGCGCCGGAAACAGTTTTCTTATCATGATTTATTTTCTGATAAGCTTGCCGCTGAGTTCTCCGCCATTGTACTTCAGATTATAGAAGTACAAACCAGACTTCAAATCATCAGCTGCAATAGTCCAGACTTTCTGTCCCGCCTTTTCAGCCGTCTTTCTCAAAGTTTTAACGACTCTTCCATTAGCATCATAAATCAACAACGTTACATCTGAGCTGGATTTCTGATCAAAAGCAATGGTGAAATGATCGGAAAACGGATTTGGATAAACCTGCGTTCTGCTATTCTGAACATTGTTGACAGCCAATGTCGGAAATTCAATATTGACAGAAGACTCCGGCATCCAATCGAAAAAGAAAGAAGGATCTGTATCTTTTTTGAAAACGTTCGCAACGGTATATGGTAACGATTCTGCCTGAGTCAATACTACTCCGCCATTCGCTCTCTGCGCCAGCCTTTCGGGCGTTGCACCATCACCGGTATTACCGTATTCTACAAATGTTACCGGCAGCACGCCATTGATCGGCGTCGTCCAGCCTGCAGGATTAAGCATTGATGGTGTTGCACAACGTATGAACGCTGATTTAGGCGTATTTTGCCATGCTCTTCCGAAATGGAAATTACTGATCGCCGTGCCGTTGAAATCCAACGTTCCCGCTGCAGGAACCGTTAAATTACAATCTAGGAACACGAATCCGAATTTGGTCGTAACTTCTGTAGAAGGCGCTGTTACCACACTGTTATTCCTGTTGATATAGGTTGTACACTGGTCGAAAACTACAGTCTGACGACCAAAAATAAAGTCAACATTACCTGCAATATAGCAATTTTTAAAATAAGCCCTGCCGATGCTGTTGCCGAGGTACGTATCCTGATAGCCTTTGATTTTGCAATCGTAGAAAGCCTGACGGTCTCCCTGTGTTTTGAGCGCTACAGCTTGGGTAGAAGAGTTGATCTGTGTATTGGCTGCAGAGTTCACGAAAGTGTTGGCAATGGTGATTTTTGAAGCCGTAAAATCATTCCCGAATATCGCCATGGTTTGAGAAAGCGAAGTTCCGTACGCAGAGCCTGTATCCGGATTGATGTCACCGGCAGAAATATTATTGGTAATGATTGTGGTATCTGCATCATCACCAATCAGGAAAACATTGGTCTTATTCTGAGCCAGTGTCGGTCTTTCTGTGTATGTACCAGGCTTGATGTGGATGATCCATCTTCCGGTGTAATTGTCCGGCACGGCATCAAAAGCAGCCTGAACGGTAGCATAATCGCCGGTGCCATCCTTGGCAATCGTTTTAATGACTTCAGGATCTGTTGCCTTGGTAGTTACTGTTGCCTGGCTACCATAGGCTGTTCCCGCAGAATTGATTGCATAGGTTTTAACGTAATACAATGTAGCCGGTGCCACGCCGTAAGCATAGGAAGAAAACTGTCCCAAGCCTGCACCTGTCGCTATTTTTGTAGCGTTTTGCAAAGTGGGATCTGCTGTGGTAGAATACACAATGCCGCGCTCGGTCACATCCGCACCGCCCCAATCGGTAACATTACCCGTAATGACAAATGACTTGTTCGTCACCTGAGATTGGGAAACGATAGTCACTGTGGGCGCTACAATGCTTGCCAATGTTGTAAAACTCACCTCCGGGCCATAAGAAGTACCGGCTGAATTGGTCGCATAAGCGCGCACATAGTATGTTGTAGCAGGACTCAGCCCTGATAAAGAACTTACGTAGGCACCGCTGGTAGCGTTCTCCGTGGTTTTGGAATCTGCAGTTGTAGGATTCTGATTGGTACTCCACACCACGCCACTTTCCGTAACGGTGCCACCACCGTTGCTGGAAATGGTTCCACCAGTTTTGGCTGTAGTCGTAGAAATTGATGAAACGGCCGAAGTAGAAACTGTAGCAGGATTGGCCACCGCACCTTCCATCGTTCCGGAAATTTTAACATTTCTCAAAGCAAACTGTTTACCGGTAGTTGCATCTTTCAAATAGGGATAAAAACGTACATAAAACTTCTGAGCACCTGAGATCACAACCGGTGTAGCCAATGTCACATCCAGAACCTGAGAGCGTCCGCTGGGTGTCAGCTGGGTAGCAGACTTAATTTGAACTTTGTCCGAGAAATCGGGATTAAGACTGTAAAAAGCCTGATAGTACATATTACTGGTTCCTGCTCCGCCCACTAAGGCTTCTACTTTTTTTATCGTGAATGTGCCGCCATTGGTTGCATTAACATCAAACTGAACAAATTTATTATCATCGATTACGGTGGTGCTTCCGGTACCGGTCCAAGAGTTGGTATTGGTTCCGGTGTACTGAAAAAAGACGATATTAGTATCCGCAACACCGTCGCCGGTGAAGTCTACTTTGGCATTCAGTTCAGTTTTGAGAACAGTTGTCGGAAAGCTAAGCCCGGATTCCAGGTTGCCTTCCAGCGATTTGGTGGTAACATCATTCGTGAGTGGCCAGTTTACAGAGGCCGCAGTAGCTTCCAGACGTTTTGAATATTTTTTGGATGATCCGTGAGTTGCAACATCCGCCATCACAGCCGAAACCGGCTTGGCGGAAATGTAATCCATAGCATCCGAAAAAAAAGAAACATTCTTGCCGATGCCGAAAAACATTGCAGCACTGAACAGCGCCGCAGGAAGAATCAGATTTTTTTTCATAGTAGTTAAGATTAGTAGTTAGTTTTGAATCGTGGTTTATTTGATGATGACTTTCTGCACGAAAGATTCTGAGTCGGTCCTCACCTCGATAAGCTTTACGCCTTTTCCAATACCAGTCAGCGGAATTGACTTAATGACATTCTCGCCTTTTGAAAGGATACCTTTGTAAATCAGACCTTCCGATTTTCCGGAAAAATCTGTCACAGAAATGACAATGGGCTTTCCCGCATTTTCCGACGCCACTTTCAGCGAAATAGTTTCCGATGCAGGATTGGGATAAAATGACGCAGAAGAAAGGCTTTTAGTAAATTCTTTTGTTCCCAAAACCAGGCAGTCTGTAGGCTGAAGAAGCGCTGCACCTGCGCCGGCCATTACGGTTTGCTTCACATCCTGAGATGCAATCTTGTCAAGCGTGTAAGGTGGGATGAAAGCAGTGCCAGATCCGCTAGAAGTCCCGGATGTTCCGACAAAAGTATTGTCCACGGACTGCGCTGCCGTAAAATTACCTGTTTCCAACCGGATCGGATTTTTGACGCCTTCAAAATAATTTCCCTCAATCAGCAGATTCGCTTTATATCCGGCATATATACAATAATTGCTTACCGAACTATTAAAATAATTATTCACCAGATGCACCTTGCCATATCGCACACGTGGCATTCTCTCGCGCACGCCATTGGCCCACCAGCAATACTGCATCGTGATTCTAAGCTTTCCGTCATCCTGGGTATCACTGTCCGATGAGCCGAAAAGGTTGGAGAATCTATGGTCATTACTTCCGCCGGAACCTCCCGGGATCGGTGCTTTCAGATATTCAAACTTGGTCCAAGTGATGGAAATAAGATCCGAGCCATTCTTGATGTCCAGGTTTCCGTCCAATGCATCCTGAAACGTGCAATGATCTACCCAAACATTGGTACAATTGTCAATCGTCATATTATCGTTGCCATCTACGTCGTAAGCGCCAGGTCCTTCGAAGGTGATATTTTTAATAAGGACATTAGAGCTGTTCTTCAAGGTCAATATTCCGGAACCTCCGGCAGAGAGATCTATCGAAATCAACCTGGCGCCTGCCAGCCCGATAATGGATTTATTGGTCTGATTGTTAAGCGTCAGCCTTCCGCCATTCGGAAAGGTAATCTGTCCTGATACGTAGATCACTTTCACCGTTGCACTGTTGACAGCGGCTCTCAATTCTGCATACGTTGTCACCACTGTGGGAGTGGCATTTCCACCTCCGCTGACACCATTGGTAGAAGCCCAGCCCGTGACTGTACATTGTGCGCTGAGTGCTGTTCCGAACATTGAAATCAGCATAGTGCTGATAAGGATTATTTTTTTCATTGATTCAATAATAAATTTTATATATTACTGATTATTAGTTTCTTAAAAATAAATTAATGATAAAAAAGGGTAAAAAAAAGTTTGATGAGTATGACGTCATCAAACTTTTGTATGAAAAATTTAACTTTACATTAATTTTTAATTGGATCCTTGAAAGCGACCTCTTAGTTCACCAAAACTTTCACAGACTTGGCGCCCGCTGAAGATTTTACGTTCACAATGTAGACACCTTTCGTATTGATCTCGAATTGAGCATCTGCAGAAGTATTGATTTTTTTAACCAAAGATCCTGTAGCCGTGTAGACATTCACCTCGGTATTCTTCGCATCCAGATCAGATACATGAATGGTGTTACCGATTGCATAGACTTTAGTCTTCATAGTTTTAGTCACATCATTGACACTAAGAGTGGTAGTTCCAACATTGGTAGCAGACATCCTGTAAAGATTGATAGCCGAATCACCGTACACATAAATATCTCTTGCAGGACCTACATACTGATAGGTAAACGTCAAAGGATCCGTAGAATTGGAATATTTGTTAAATGCAAGAACTTCCGTACCTGTTCCAATATAAAGCGTACGGTCGCCTCCACCGCCGTTCTTATAAGAAATTTTGATTTCTGAATTTCCGTTAACTCTGAAATAAAGGTAACGCTGTGTAGGCGTGGTGTTCACACCAGTCGATGCATAACCGCCACCGTTGAGTTTAAAACGCTTGGTTGCAACAAAATCTGGAAACGTAGCAGAGTTCGCTTCCACCTGTGCAAAATTCAACACCGTTTCAGGACCGGGAACCAAGGCAATATTATTCTTTAACGTAGCCGCTGTTTCACCCGCCGTTACCGGCCATGCTGATGAAGAGAAGTCCCAGGTGGTCTGAGCTTTGAAGTTATTCATGAATGCAACCACAGCGATGGCGCCAATAAGTAATGATTTTTTCATAATAGAGTAGTTTATTAATTGTTTGTTTAATTTCTTATGCAATCGATTACACTCATTGATGTAATATTTTCATGGTTCTAATATAAAATTATTATTCAATTCCAAAACAAATTTTTTTTAATTTAATATTAATAATTCTTTCAATCAACGAAAAGTCTTTATTTATCGTAATTTAATAACACTTGAAATTCTTGAGTACTTACACTTCTGATACTAAACTTCCTCCATTTTAACCAAAAATCTGCGCAATCGGTTAACCTAAATTTCCCAAAATTGCGTGTTAAATCTGAAAATTCAGGAAAATATAATCCCGGTATTAGTGTAAAAACAAAATCTCCGTACGAAAACGGAGATCATCTTAAAAAAATAATAGTAGAATAAAACTTATTTCAACAATATTTTGATGTTTTGAGAACCTCTATCGGAAACTACATTCACGATATACATCCCCGTTTGAGACAATTCAAATGCGGTATCTACGGATGTTTTGAGGCTTTTCACCAGAACACCATTGGCAGACCACACATTGATTGAAGTCATTTTAGAATCCAGACCTTTGACATGAATTTTTTTCCCATCTACGACTACCTTAGCTCCAAGACCGTTTTGCGCGGCATTAACAGCCAAAGTTGCATTATCCGTGTATTCGATCTTATAAAGACTATTGTCCCCAGCGCCGGTGGAAATCAGGATATTTCCTGCTGCTCCGGTATAATTGTACGTTACTACTGCAATATCCGTCGCACTGCTGCCCGCAAATGGAGTGGAGCTGAGTACTTTCCCACTCTGATCGGAAATGATGAGAGATCTGCCAGCACCGCCGCCTCTGGCCCAAAGTTTAATGACCGCGTTATTACTGACCGCAAACTGTAGATAACGTCTGGCAGGAAGCGCGGTGCTGCCAAGAGCCGGATTAGTGGATCCTGAGTAACTGTTGCCGCCAAACTGCAAACGCTGCGTAGGCGTATAACCATCGTCAAAAGTAGCCAGACTGTTGGTGGCAATAGTAAGATTGCTGCCGCCCGTCACGAATGAGAGTCCGTCTACAGTTTTGTCTGTAGAAATGGCGCCCGCAGGAAATTTTGCGGTATCGCTGAAATCCCAGGTTTTGCTCTGCGCATTTAGCATGAAGCAGGCTGTTCCTGCCATCATTAAAGAAAGTAGTCGTTTTTTCATAGCTTGTAATTTAAATTGTTGACAATTGTTGCGCAATCGATTACGCAAATTAGACGGAAAATCCGCTCTTCCAATATAAAATTTATTCCAGAATAAGCATTATGCCTTACGAAAATTTTTGAAAGTGAAACAATTTGAATGATTTCTAATATAAAAATTCTTCGTTTTAATGACGGTTTCCTATTGAACGAATGTTTAATAAAATTTTAAGATAATGTATTGAGGTGCTTACTAAACTTATCATTTTAAGCCTTATAAAAACATATTGAGCATCAAGAAAAAACCATTTTGCAGCCCGAAACAGTCAATTTTTGGACTTGTTGAAAAAAGCAGTTGTGCAACAAATCACGGAATCCAAACGTTAGATTTTTTAAAAATCGTCTCGAAGCTATAATTTTTCAGTTCTTTTTTAGAAAGTTGACAACTCCACTCTACTCTTTGTTTTGGATTTGAACCGTTTCCTTTACTTCCAAATTCTGCATAGAAAGCTGTTTTCTCCTTTTCAGGAAACATTTTATCGCCTTTCCAGGGATTCCAGCCTTCTGGTATAATATGGCTCTCCATAGTTGTATTAATGAAAACCGTCTTCGCAAAAGGTCGCCAAGGTCGTCCGAGATAAACTTTGTTAACATCTTCCTTTGCAGTTAGATGACAATCGATAAAGACAAAACCAAATGAGTTTTCCTTGCTTGTTGCAGCTGCTGTGATGTAAGAATCCGCCAAACTTTTGATTTCACAATTCTTGAAAACCGCAGTCGCCTGCCCGAAAATAAAATCCGTAGTGCCTTCTATATAGCAGTTTTCATAATATTGTCGGCTGTGGTCTGTGGCAGCGTAAAGCGTGTCCTGACAACCCAAAATTTTAGAATTTTTGATCACAAATCGGTCACCTTCCACGTGAAGCGCAACCGCTTGTCCCTGATTACAAGAAGAATTTTTAATCGTCAAATTTGAAATCTTAACATTATCTCCGGCAACTAAAAATGTGTAAGAATTAAAGGTATTGAGTTTTTCATTGGTCAAAGGATTCAGTTTTCCGGAGAAATCATCATTAGTTATGATGGTATTTTCTTTATTCTCGCCTTCAATTGTAATCCAATGTTTTGAGGAAGGAATCACAACTTTTTCATTATAAATTCCTGATTTAATTTTAATCAAAGCCTCACCCGGACCCAAATCCCGAATCGAATTAATCGCATTCTGAATTGTTTTGAAATCTCCCGAATTATCTTTAGCTACAATAATCGTGATATAAGGCGATTGTGCAAAAGACAAAATCACGAACAAAAAACTTAGAAAAGAAATTAGCTTTTTCATTGGATTAAATTTTCAAAACTTTGTTCAGAAAATCAACCGTATACTTTAAAGTCTCATCAAACCAAGGCTGAACCAACCAAAATGAATGCGGAGAATCTTTGATTTCGTGAAATTCTGTTGGAATGTTATATTGTTTTAATTTTCTCATCATATCATCTCTTCCGGCGTGAAATCTCGGTTGAGAGCTATTGATAAATAAAGTTGGCGGCGTATCTTTTCCGACATATTCCAAAGGTGAAGCTTCTCTCCAAATTTTAAAATTCTGAGCTTTTGTCGCTCCGAACCAGTAAGCCGCATAAGTTCCTTCCTCCGATTCGGGATGAATGAAAGAAACGATTCCATCGATATTCACAATTGCCTGAACTTTATTTTTCACGCCGACCAAAGTTGCCAATTGCGCTCCGGCAGAGTTTCCTCCGATTGCTATTTTCTTTTTATCAAGATAAAATTCTTCACGATGCTTCTTCAAAAATTTCAAAGCATCTTCTATATCTTCAACTGCTGCGGGATATTTTGCATCATTACTTAAACTATAATTAACTGCCATTACTACATAACCTTTTGAAGCCAATTCCTGAGCCAAAAATCTTTCATTTTCTTTGCTTCCGGAAATCCAGCCACCACCATGAACCAGAATAATTCCGGGATATTTCTGACCAAACGTGAAAGGATGATAAATATCCGCTTGCAAAATCTTTCCTCCAGAATTTTTATATTCAATATTTCTATTAGCCATAACATTCTCAGGAAATTCCAAGTTCAAAGGGAGAATAAACGGATATTTCTTTTTCAGTTTTTCGAATGTCGCTTCAATTGTATAAGGCTGTGCATTCGGCCTTTCGACTTCCTGAGAATAAATCTTTGAAATCGAAATCAATAACAAAGAAAAACGGATGAAAATCTTCCGCAGATGACTATTGTGATTCAAGTTAACTTTGGTAGGTTTCATCCGTTTTTAAGAAGAAATATAAGAAAAATTATTTGTTTAAAGTCGTTTCAAGTTATTTTAAAAAATGAGATTTAAAGAAAAGTTCTCGATACATTTTTCTTCATTCCATTTCGAAAAACACTCGAACTGACGAGTTATTTCACAGCATTCTTTGGAACATCTTTGGAGATTGACAATTTATCTCCTGTAATTCCTTTTGGCAATTTTATAGCTTTGGTTTTACTTCCGATAACTTTAATCAAAGGCGTTTTAGATGATTCTAAGTTCAATCCGGAGATATCCACATTCTTACTGTTATACATTGTTGCACCGGTTCCGTCGGTATATTTTATTTTGACATTTTTCAATGTAATTCCGTCTGCATCTACGATGGTCAAAGCTTTTTTGGTATCGAAGTAAGAATCTTCCACCACGATATTCTTAAGATTCATTTCAGACAAACCATTGAGTGACAGAGCCTCATAAGAATTCGAAGCGGTAATATTTTTGAAAAATACGTTTCTGAAAACCGGTGTTTCTTCTGTCACAGGAATATCCTTTACGACTCTTTTTTCATCGTCAGCATTTTGGTCTTCTTCGATGATTGGCGAATTTCCTTCATAAAACATATTAAAACCAATCACTTGAGCCGGAATCCCCGTCATATCGATATTGCTGACCCAAATATTCTCAACAATGCCACCTCTTCCTCTCGTGGTTTTGAAACGAAGTCCGATGTCCGTTCCGATAAATGTACAATCCGATGCGTGAAGATTCCGAACGCCGCCGGACATTTCACTTCCGATAACAATTCCGCCGTGCGCGTGGTAAACCGTATTATTTTTGATGATGACATTTTCGGTTGGAATGCCTCTGTCACGTCCGTCTTTGTCTTTTCCGGATTTGATGCAAATTGCGTCGTCCCCGACATCGAATGTATTATTATAAACCAGAACATTTTTACACGATTCCAAATCCAGACCGTCACCATTCTGAGAATACCAGGGATTTCTAACGGTCAGATTTCTCAAAATCAAATTGCTTGACATCAACGGATGAAGATTCCAGGCCGGTGAATTCTGAAACGTTGGTCCGTCCAAAAGAACTTTGTCGCAACTTACTAAACTCACCATTACCGGACGAAGAAAATCTTTCACCGATTCCAATTGTTCCCTGGTCGTCAACTTCTCCGGAATGTTGAAATTAGCAGTATTTTCGAAACCTCTTTTCGAGCTCTCGCTTGGAAACCATATTTTCTTATCTGCCGACAACACGCCACCTCTGGACAATAATTCTTTCCACTGTCCATCGGTCATTTTCCCTTTCTTCACATATCGCCAGGCATCGCCGTTGCCGTCAATCACGCCTTTTCCCGTGATGGCGATGTTGGTTGCGCCTTTCGCCGAAATCGGAGACTGGCAACGGATGGTGTTCAACCCTTCGAAACTTACATCCACCAAAGGATAATCTGCAAAATCTCTGCTGAACATTATCAAAGCGCCGTCTTCCAGATGCAGATTGATATTGCTTTTCAGAACAATTGGTCCCGTTAACCAGATTCCTCTTGGAACGATTACGATTCCGCCACCTTTCTGAGAAGTTTCGTCAATGGCTTTTCTGAAAGCTTCGGTATTTTTTACAATGCCGCCCGAAACAGCACCAAAGTTTCTAATATTAACTGAAGTTTTGGGAAAAGATGTTTCTGCAACGGTCGGCATTTTGAATTCTACACCTTTGTAAATATCGGCAATGCTCTGTGCCAAAGCGTTTCCTGAAACTAATGTTGCTAAGCTTAAAGCTAAAATTTTAATCGATTTCTTCATTATTATCTTTTTAAATTCTCGCAGATTAGACTGATTTTGCTGATTTTAAAATTGCTGAATCTACAAAACCTGCGAGATAAATTTTGAGTATTTATTTCTTGCTAGCTATTTTTTTGAATTCATTATAAACCAGCTGAGCAACTGCTTTTGCACCTTCCGGCTGGAAATGCGTATCGTCTTTCTGTCCATTCGGATAGGCTGCAAATTTGCCTTCGGGAAGGTTCATAAAATAAGTTGTGGTCACGAAATCTTTTCCTTTTTGTATGAAAAATTCTCTGGAAAGCTTATTCAAATCAATCACATCCACTTTTTGTTCCTGCCCGACTTCAATCATCGCTTTCGCATAATCTACGTGACTGTCGCCCAAAACACCGTCTTTCCAGGGATAATTTCTGGAAACGGGCGTGACCAAAACCGGCGTCGCACCTTTCTCACGAACCTGATGAATGTATAATCTCAAATATTCCTTATAACCCGGAACATCCACATAACGGTCGACTTTTTTCTCCGATTCGTCATTGTGGCCAAACTGAATGAGAACCCAATCGTTCGGTTTCAGATTTTCAAAAATGTAACGCCATCTGCCTTCCTGAAAAAAAGTTCGCGTGCTTCTTCCGCCTTTGGCCTTATCAACTATCAAGACATTTTTTGCCAATGGCGATTTGAACGATTTGAGACTATCCGAAACAAAAAATTCCTGAAAAACACCGCCCCAACCTTGCTGAGGATAACGTTTTTCCTGATAATTGCTTTCCAAAGTATAATCTGTCAACGTAGAATCTCCAGCCAGAAAAATGTTCGTTGTATTCTTGTCGGTTGCAGGTTTTACAATTCTTTCCTTTTGATTATCCTGTTTTGTTTGAGCAAAAGCCATTACAGAAATTGCGATAAACAATGCTGTTGAGATATTTTTGATTCTTTTCATTTTTTCTTTAACGCAAAGGCACTAATCATTTATTTTAAACTTCATTCTTTAAGTCGCAAAGGTTTGCGTAGTGAATTTTATTATACTTTCTAATTCGAGAATCCTTCGACAAGCTCAGGATGACAGCTCTAATACTAACTTTAAATCATATTACTTAATTTCTTGTAATTCTGAAAAAATTAAAATAGATTTAAGACTCTATTTCTCTAATTCTAAACTGGCAAGGATGAATGGTCCTGTTCCCTTTGGGTCATTGGAACGGATTTCTTCATTCACATAATAATCGTAGGTGCCGCTTCTGTAAGGTGTTCCGCCTAAGCCTGCGACCGCACAATTTTGATTTAAGTTAACAGTTCCGTCTTTTTCAACTGTGATTAGATTTTTCAGGATTCCGTTGTAGCCTTTTTTTGCGATGGTTTTGTAAGAATCCGGCAAATAACCTTTTCTGGCTGCTTTTGCAAACGTGTAAACAAACATTGTTGACGCTGAAGCCTCAAGATAATTTCCTTTCTGTCCGCCTTTATCCAAAACCTGATACCAAAGTCCTGTTTTTTTGTCCTGAACTTTTACCAAAGCTTCTGAATACGATTTCAGATAACCAATCAATCTTGCTCTTCCCGGATGATTTTCCGGAAGAAAGTCCAAAACATCGACAATGGCCATTCCGTACCAGCCCATTGCTCTTCCCCAAAAATTTGGAGAAAGTCCGGTTTTTTTATCCGCCCATTGCTGTTCCTTGCTCTCGTCCCAACCGTGATATAATAATCCTGTTTTGGCATCTACCATATATTTCTGGATGATGTCGAATTGATTGACGATATCGTTGTAAGCTTTATCAGCTTCCGCTCCTGTTGAAAATAACTTTGTATAATTGGCATAAAATGGTTCGCCCATATACAAACCGTCCAGCCACATTTGGTTTGGATAGATTTTCTTATGCCAAAAACCACCTTCCGAAGTTCTTGGATGATTATCTAGCTGTGACCGCAAAAGTTGAACGGCTTTCAGATATTTTTCTTCTTTTGTAGACAGGAACAGATAAATCAGAACATTGCCAGAGTTCAGCATATCGATATTGTATTTGCTGATATCGTAAGTTTTGATACTCCCGTCTTCATTCACCAGCTCGTCTGCGTAGGCTTTGATGTAATCGTAATATTCTCTTTTCCCTGTTTTTTTGAAGAGCTGTTCCGAGCCTTTCAGAACCAATCCGTTGGGATAGCTCCATTTTGGCGATTTGTGAAAATCCAGCATCCAGGCTTGTGGAAAGCGTTTCATCTCGGATTGCATCATTCTTTCTGACCAAGGCAATTTTGCAGAGATGTTTTTGATTTCACTTTTGGTTGATGGAGCCGATGTTTGCAAAGGTTTTTGCGCACAGGAAAAAAATAATCCTGATGCTAAAGCCGTGATGGTTAATATTTTGAATTTTTTGAATTTCATTTTACTTTTTTATTTTTTAAACGCAAAGACCGCAAATATTTTTTATTCAATTCAATGTCTTTAAGTCGCAAAGACACTTCGACTCCGCTCAGTGTGACATATCTAATACTAACTTTTATTTAATTTTAAAATTCCAATTGTCTTTTCCTGAAAGAATATTTCTGACTTGATATTCTTTGGATTGTTCTTTAGCTAATTGATGAGACCAGGAAACTCGTTTTTCCGTATTTGCTCCAATTCCTTTCGAATTATATTCTGCATAGAAAGTCGTTTTTTCAGCGTCAGGTTTATTCCAATTGTGCCAACCTTCCGGTTTTATGATCTTTGAAATTTCTGTGTTGATAAAGACTGTCTTTGCAAACGGTCGCCAAGGTCTTCCCAAATAAACAGATTCCGGTTTTGCGCTGCCTTCGATTTTACAATCGATAAAAACAAATCCGAATTTTCTGCCTTCCGGAGTGGATGCCGCCGTGAGATAGGTTGCGCCTTCTCTGGCGTAGATTGTACAATGCTCAAAAACAGCGGTTGCAGCACCAAATATAAAATCAGTTGTCCCCTCGATGTAGCAGTTTTTGAAAAAGTGGCGAATATCCCTTTTTGGTGTTACAATATCCTGTTCGCCTTTCAGATAAAGCGTGTCCTGAAACCCTAGAAATCTGCAATTTTCAAATATGGCTTTATCACCGGTAATCAAAACGGCGACAGCTTGGCCGACCTTTCCGGCATCGTTTTGAAAGGTGATATTCTTTGCTGAGAAATTATCCGAGAAAACAAAAATCGTGGATGAACCTGTTGTCCCTATTTCTTTTCCTTCAGCATTCTTCTTCGATGCAAAATCGTCATTCACAATGATTGTTTCACCTTTAGTGTCACCTTCAAAAGTAATGGCGCCTTTGCTTTCCGGGATTGTCATTTTTTCTCTATAAATCCCTTTTTTGATGATGATCTTAGTTGTAGAATCAAGACTATTTTCTGCCGCATCAACCGCTTCCTGAACTGTTTTGAAATCGCCTTTTCCGTCTTTTGACACGGTATAAATTGTTTCAGAATTACGTGTAACGCTGAAAGAATTGATTCCCATCAAAATAAATATGGCTACGGTAAACAATAAAACGTTTTTGGTTTTCATTGATGTTGATCTATTAACAGGTTGCTCCTGCGGAGCTAATATTTTTTTTTTCGTATTTTCTAAATTCTAAAAACATATCGCTCCTACGGAGCTATTGATTGTGGCTAATCTTGAAATCTACAAACATACCGCTCTTACAGAGCTTAAATTTTTTCGTGTTTTCTAAATTCTACAAACATACCGCTCCTGCGGAGCTTTGTTTATCAATTTCATTAATGCTATTAAATGGTCGCTCTTACGGAGCTTTGATTTCACAATATTATTTTATAACTATTTGTCAATCTTTTAAATATACAAGTTTCCACCCCTTTTGGGATGAAAACCTGTATAATTTAACAATTTAAATAATGTGACCTGAATGCTACAGGCAGACATTAAAATATGTATGGTTATTTTTTGATAATCTTTTTAGTAATTGTTCCTTTATCAGTCGTGATGCTGATGATGTAAGTACCAGTTGACAGATTTCTCAAGTCCATAACCTCTGCTTTTGCATTATCGATAGCCTTTACCAACTGTCCTGCAAAATTGTACACTTTTGCATCCAGAACTTTTCCTCCGGAAGTAGCGATTCTGAGATAATCTGTCACCGGATTCGGATAAAGAGAGATTTGAGCTTTGCTGATATCGGACGTTGCCATCGTGGCATAAGTCGTTTTGATGTAATACAGATTGGTCGTGTCACCTTTTGTGATGCTGTGCGCTCCTGCGGCAACGGTCGGAATCGTTACAACACCGTTTACAGCGGTATAATTGGTTCCGTCAAACTTCACATTTTTATTAAAATCAGCATCGAAAACCAAAGTTAACGCAGAAGCTTCGGTAGTCGTGTAATTGATGCTGGTAGAAGATTCCATTTTCAAACGCTTGGTCAGGGTTACTCCATCATAGGTTTGCGAACCGTCCGTAGAATTCATATTACCGGTAATGGTGTAGAATGTACTCGATTTAGGCGGCGTAGCTGTAGAGAAATTATGAATCAAGCCATCTGTAGAACCTGGATTTCCGGTAGTTCCCAATGTTACTGTTCCTGTAATGGAAGTTGCATTCCCAGAACCAACTGTTGTTACTGTGAAATTGGTTGTCGCGCTTGGCGTTCCTGTAATGGTCACTGTTTTTGCTGATGTGTCTTTTGCAAACGCTAATCCGTTAGCCGGAATTCCCGTTACGACAACATCCGTTGCATCGCCACCCCAAGTGAAAACAATCGGTGCGATGGCTACGCCTTCTGTCACAGATTGGTCTTTATTTCCGGAAGTGTTGACCAGAGTCTGCGTGCTGCCTTCTGCCTGGATGTAAACCATTGACGTTCCGTAAGTTGTCAAGGCCGATTTTAGGGCTTGAATAACAGTATAAGATTTGTCATCCACTGCATTATCAAAAGTCCATTTAAAATCACCGCCAAGAACACGGCCTGCATATAATTTGGTATTATCTCTGGCAGTTGCCGGGTCTTCCACAAAAAGATTCTTAACATAAAGAGACGCATCTGTATCGAAGTTATTGTAAACATTGTTGCCTTTGAAAGATTTCACAGAGTTTGGAACCTGCTCACCTCTTGTCGAAGGAACATAAGCATCAAAATCAACAATTGAGCTGATTTTTCCAGGGATATTGTACAGTGGATTTGAGTCGCCATACGCTACAAAACGCATAGAATTGGTGGCGATATCAGCATCCATTGTATTATTGAAAGCCTTAATCATACCGCCGTCTTCACCGGAAAAAGTGCCCTGATTGGTCGGATCGTTCATCTGTTTGGATGGACTCCAGACGTCTGTACCCTGAAGCGAAATCATCATCGGATTTTTAGAGTTTCTGAAGTAATTACCTTCCAAAAACAAGGATGAACCTTCTGTAGATCCTGAGCCATATTTGGCGACGCCATCAAAATAATTATTGTAAATGTGAGCCGAATAATAACGCACTCTCGGATGTCTGGAATCGGAATGGTCAAACCAATTGTGATGATAAGTGACATACAGACCTGAAGTTGTGTTTTCGCTAAGACCTAACAAGCTCGCTTTCCCCGAATCCCAGAAATGGTTATACGAATAAGTGGCATAAGTTGTTCCTTTGTTGTCCAATGCACCGTCACCTTTGATTTGGTCTGCATCGCTTCCTGCATCGCCATAAAACAAATCATTGTTATGTGCCCAGATGTAAGAATTGTTCTGCTGCATCCCAATGTTGTCACCCTCGCTGCTGTCGCAATTCATAAAACCTAAATTGGCAATCTCAATATTGGTCGCATTTTTTATACGGATTCCCCAGCCATTGGCCACAGCATCATCTCCGATACCTTCTACCGTGATGTAACTTTGGTCGTTATTTTTATTTTCCACCACCAGGTCGCCTCCTTCCATATCGGTAAAATCTGTGATATTACCAATCAGACGGAAGATGTAAGGTCTTTTGTCAATTCCTTTTTTGATACCTGAAAAAATATTCTGAAAACCTACATAGTTGGTCGTGTTACCATTATTGTTGGTAATTACATCAACGGAAATTGTATTTTTACTTTTTTCCGTGATGTAAAGTATGATCGCATTATCCTTCGGAGTTCCATCTGCCTTGTATCCGCCGGGAACTCTGCCGTTGTGGAATGCAAATCCGTTTCTGTCTTTCGGTAGAACTGTAAGTGTGGAAGTGGTAGCGCCAGCACCTTCTACTCCCAACACCACAGGTTTTACGGTGATGGTATAATTTCCGGCCTTAAGTCCCGGAACATCTGCACGGAAGTAAGAACCATAACTGCGGATCAGATAATCATCCACCTGCTTATTGACCACGCCTTCTCCGGAGTAGTAAACATTATATCTGCTGGCATTCTGTACAGGCTGCCATTTTACAAAAGCGGTTTCCAGCCAGCCTCTTGATTCGCTGAAAGTAATGGACTGTCCTGACACCTGCACGATGGCAAGCAGCAGAAGCAGATAAATAAGTTTAAATTTATTCATATAAAATAGTTTGAATGAGTTGAATATGTTGAAGTAAAATTTTTGATTATCAGAATTAGTGTTGACATCAACAGACCGCTCTCATTAACTAATTGTAATCATTACAAGCATGTATATTTCCCGGGAATAGGGCAATACGTTTCTTCGAATCAGCTCTACCAGGATATAAAATCCTGATAGAGTGAATCTTCAAAAAAAATTAAAAATATAATAACTTAAAAAATTCTAGTACAGAATTTCTTTTTCTAGTAACCGTAATCCTGAGTCAGATTATAGTTAGACTGAATAATATCGTTGTAGATAGGCAAAAGTTCTTTTCTGTTAGCCTCGAAATATTGCGCGTAACCTTTAAGAGGATCACTGATGTAAGCTGCAGATACCGCCGCTCTCCAGTTGACCGACTTGTAACCGAACGGTTGCGAGCCCGGCGCCGGTGTGTAAAATACGTCTGATTTGTTTACGCCTGCAGGAACATAAACGTCGATTCCGCTGAGTGTTGCCTGAGCAGTTTTAGTTCTGTCGTACGGAGAAATTTTGTAATAAATCACAGAAGGAACATTAGCATATTTTCCGGTACCATTCAGGAAATTGGTTAGATTCTGTCTGGTCTCTGCGATTTTTGTCGCTAAAAGATTCCATCGGATCAGATCGTATTTTCTGAGTCCTTCGCCTCCGAATTCCAATAATCTCTCGTGCACAATAAAGTCGAAGAAACCTGATTTGTCAGTTGGAATACTTCCTGCCTGTGCAAGGTTTCCGGCGTAGGCTCTGTCTCGTACTAATTTCACTGCACCGATCGCGTCCGGAGAAGGTGCTCCGTTCAGCTCATTGTCAGCTTCTGCAAACATCAGCAATACATCGGAGTAGCGAAGCAGTGGCCAGTCGATACCAAGGTTCTGAGAAGTTCCTGTGATGTTGGTCCAGGATTTTCTGAATTTACCATCGGTCCAAAGAGCACCTGATAAAAGCTCGGAAAGATTATCATTGTTGACTTTATTTACCGCTACGGAAAGATCGCGTCTCACATCGTACTTACTGAATTCATAAAAATAAACCGGGATGGCCAATACGTTACCGCCACCTTTATAACTGGAGTTATCGTCATGCTTCATACCATTGAAGTATCCGATTTTACTGTCTGTGGCAGCATTACCTCCGAATGCACCGACTGCAAATATGACTTCTTTAGCAGCATCTTCCGTATTGTCATGCAAAGCTCTGAAAACCGCCTCGAAACTTGGATTTAGAGAATGTTCTCCGGACATTATAATATCCTTGCACTCGTCATAAGCAATTTTGTAATAGGTCTGTGAGTTAGACCCTTTAGCCATGATTCTGGGATTTCTTCTGAGGGAATAACCAGCTCTGGCCAATGCAATTCTAGCTCTTAAACCTTTGACGGCCGCTTTTGTGATTCTCACATTTGTCGTATTGGACTTAGATTTCCAAGGCACCAATTGGGAAGCTTTAGCAAGATCCTCGATGATTTTATCGTAAATGACATCTCTGTCTGTTTTGGCAAGATAAACCGATTCCAGGTCAGAAGAAGGTACCATCTGCATCGGAACATCGCCCCAGTTTTTGATAAGGTCATAATAGAATTGTGCTCTCAGCGTCAGAGCTTCGCCAAGATATCTGTCCATTAATGCCTTGTCGGATGCAGAACCAGTCTGATAAACGGGAGAAAGCGGAATGTTTTTGATGACGAGATTAGCTCTTTCGATACCGGAATAGAGTTTCAGGAATGGTTTGTTAAGATCTGGATTGGAAGTACATGCTCCGTAAGTACTGATACCTCTACGGTCATTGCAATTGTAATCACCTGAGATCTTAAAATCGTCGCCGGATTGCGGATAGTACAGATTCAATCTTTGTCCGTAAGCATCGTCCCCAATGATTTGGTTATAAACTCCGATCAAAGCAGTGAATGTGTCGGCTGTGCTGTCGAACTGCTGAGCTTCATTGGAACTGGAAATATTTTCCGGACTGAGATAATCCTCACATGATGTAGCTGTGCTAAAGATTGCCAAACAACTAACTATATATATTAATCTGTTAAGTTTCATTTTTGTTTTAATTAAAAAGTTACATCAATACCTGTTACGAAAAATCTGCTTCTAGGAAATGCTGCATAATCTACACCTGGCGTAAGTGGATTTTTTCTGGTGCTCACTTCAGGATCATAACCCGAGTAGCCTGTAATGGTAAACACATTATTTGCAGTAGCATACATTCTGAAGTTGGTAATTCCCAGCATTTTCAGCGAATCTTTTGGTAAGGTATAACCAATGGTCACGTTGTTCAATCTTAAGAAAGAACCATCTTCGATAGCATACGAATGCAAGAAATAGTTGCCACCTGTAGGTGTCCACATGGTAGTATTGGCATTGAGTGCGGCCAGTCTCGTAGGATCCAGCACCAGCTCGTTACCATCAAACCACTTCCATCTGTCGGCCATATCTGCCAGCATATTTTGGTCGTAATACTGGAATTTTGTGGTAAATTCAATTTTGTTGGCATTATAAACTTTATTTCCAACAGAGAAATTGAAGAACAAGCTCATATCAAAATTCTTGTAACGGAACGTCTGGTTAAAACCACCGTAGAATTTTGGCTGGGCGTTCCCGAGATCAGTTTGGTCTTTGGTATCGATCACTCCATCACCGTTGATATCTCTCAGCTTGAGATCTCCCGGCTGTGGCGCTCTGTTTCCTAATGCAACGCTGCCGGAACTTGGCACACCTTGTTTCAGGGTGTAGCGGTTAGTCGAAGGATTGAAGTCAAAATCGCTGAGTTCATACCTTCCTTCCGTTACATAACCGTAGAACATTCCCACCGGCGCGCCAACCTGAACTTTGAAATCAAAAAGGTTATTAACCCATCCTGATGGCTGAAGATAGTAGTCGGTCTCGGCATTGGTTAACGTTCCTAAACTTTTGATCATGTTTTTATTAGCCGCAACATTAAAATCCGCTTTCCATTGAAAATTATCATTGCTTACCACTAAGGCTCCAACACTGAATTCCAAACCTTTGTTCTGGGTTTTCCCTGAGTTCTGAAACTGGAATTCATAACCAGAAGTCTGTGGAATCTTTGCCAGTAATAATAGATCCTTAGTATCCGTGATATAAGCGTCAATAGCACCATAAACTCTGTTATTGAATAAGGAATAATCTAATCCAATATTTTTAGATACAGTAGCTTCCCATTTGACATTAGGATTGGCCTGGATATTTCCCGGTGCAGCGCCCGTAATGACACCGGTACCGGCTGTATAGCCATAAGTACTGGATGGCGTGTAGAATGTGTCAAATAAATAGTCTTGTATTCTGTCGTTTCCGGATTGTCCGTAACCTGCACGCAATTTAAGATCATTGACGACCTTTGAGTCTTTAAGGAAATTTTCTTCCCCAATTTTCCATGCCAGTGAAGCAGCAGGGAAATTGGCCCAAGGATTATTTTTTCCAAATTTGCTGGATCCATCTCTCCTTACAGAAACTGTTGCGATATATTTATTATTATAGATATAATTGGCTCTTGCAAAAAATGATGCTAACCTGCTAGGAGGCAAAACGGCCGCAATCGGCGCTTCCTGGACATTTCCGGTAGGTGGCGTTGCAAGAACAATATTGGCAAAAGCCTGAGTCGCAGATAATGATGTAGGCAGCCAGCGTACGGTCATATCTGTTTTTTCGCCATCTGTTTGCACGATCTCCTGCCCCAATAAGAAATCCATCTTGTGATTACCAATCTTCTTTTTGTAAGCCAAAGTATTGGTATTGGTAATTCTTCTGCTCTGTGCACTAAACATCTGAACAACAGAAAGATCAGCATTGATCCTTGAAAGATAGGTAGATGGTCCGGAAAATTGATTGATTTTCTGGTCATTCTGAACATAGCCAATGGTACTTTTGAAAGTCAGATCCTTAAAAATATTGTACGTGATAACGCCATTAAGAAAAAGATTGTTGGTATCATTATACTTAATTTCGTTATTGGCCAGCAGAACCGGATTGATCAGATTGGTAACAGCATAGTCATCCGTATCAAATTCATCTGAGCCTGCACCGGTATTTACACCATTATCAAATGGTTTGTAACGGATCACGTTTCTCAGTCTGTTGGTGGTTTGCGATCCAGAAGATGATGTTCCTGCACCCAAAATAGAAGTTCTGCCGTATCTTGCAGTCAATCCAACTTTTAATTTTTTGCTGATGTCGAAATCATATTTAAAGTTGGCCATGCTTCTTTTGAATCCGGAATTGATCATAATCCCATCTTCCTCCACATGATTTAATGCCAATGTAAATGCAGAATTGGAATTTCCGCCGGATATGTTGACATTATGCGTATAGTTGAACGCCTCTTTGCCAAAGACTTCTTCCTGCCAATCCTTTGTTTTTATGGTTCTGTATTTCTCAATTCCTTCATCAATGAGCTGACCCTGATCATTGTAGGTTGGAAGGTAATTGCCATAAAGCTGGACAAATTTATCGATCTGATCCTGATATCCATCTCTGTTGCGAAGCTCGTACTGGTATTGTACGAAATCATAAGGACTCATCACGTCCAAAGTTTTGGCAATGGTTCTGATACCGGTAAAACCGTTATAATTGACCATTGTTTTGGTATTCTTTCTACCGCTTTTTGTCGTGATAAGAACCACACCATTAGCACCTCTGGCGCCATAGATAGAGGTGGAAGACGCATCTTTCAGCACTTCGATGGATTCAATTTCTTTTGGAGAAATGATGGAAAGTGCATTGTCCATCTGGATGCCATCCACAATGTAAAGCGGAGCATTATCCTGCGTGATGGACGTCCCGCCTCGTACCTTGATTTCCGGATCTGCACCTGGAGAACCTTCACCGAAAGTCACCTGCACCCCGGCCAGTCTTCCCTGTATCGCTTCTGCCGCCGTGTTTACAGGCATATCTACCAACTGATCCCCTTTTACGGAAGCCACAGCATTGGTCACATCTTTTTTAGAAACAGTGGTATATCCTACCAAGACCACTTCATCAATGGCTTTTTCTTTATTGCCGTCATGCTTGCTCAGCGATACATTAACGATACTCTTTCCATTCACATTAATCTCCTGCTCTTCAAAACCTCTGGATCGGATGACCAAGGTTGCATTTTTCGGAACATTCAGCGAGTATTTTCCAGATTGGTCAGTAACTGTAGAGAACTTGGAATTCCTTACAGTGACCTCCACATTGGGTACCGGTTTGTTCTGATCGGAGGTAATGGTACCGGATACTTTGATAAGTTCCTGAGCCAATCCAAGTGCGGGAAGCAAAAAGACGGATGCAATGGTTGTCTTTACAAAAGCACTTTGAATACCTAATTTTAAACCACTCATAGATATTTTTTAGTTTTTTATAATTAGTAATTGTTTTTTACTGAATCAAAAATGTTAAAATCACTCCACAAAGCGCAATCGATTGCACTTAAATTTTTTATGATTTCTTAACTCGACTAAACTAACATTATTTTTTAATTGACAAATAATAAAAATCATTTTTTTATTAATATTATGTTAACATAAAACCAAAAACAAATTAACCTTGCGAATTAAAAATTTGTTTATCAACTTGTTAACTTGCATTAGTAAAGAATACCATTTTAATCGTGATTATTAAAATTAACTTTCTTTTAACTGTTTTTGCCTCCAATTCTTGCGATTGTATATGCTTTATCGATGTCAGATATTAACCGAAATTTAAACTTACTTCCTCATTTTTACGAAATCAGATAAAACTGATGCTGATTTCGCAATCCGATTTTATTCCTCTAACTGAACATCCAATAATAATTTAAAATCTAGTTACATCATTGTCTGCTAATATGTTATGTAACACATCAATGATGATAACTTTGAATCGGTAGCAAACAAAGACTTTGTGAAAAATTGTGCAAAAAGCGGAAGAACGATCAATTTTGTGGTAAAACTATTTAAACTCACCAGATTCAAAATTGAAAAATTAATAATTTATATCTTTGTAAATCAATTGGTTGAATTAAAATATAAATTTTTCTTTCTCAGTTAAGAATTATATATATATTTACAAAAATAATTTTTTGTGCCGAAAATGGCATGTTATTATGCAATCGATTACACACTTAGTCTTTTATTAATATACGCAGTAACATTATGACCAGTTCCGAATTTCGATATGCTCATCATCCTGATGATGCCAAAAAATATACTACCGAAGACCTTAGAAGAGAATTTCTGATCAACGATTTGTTTCAGCAAGGGAAAATCAAATTGGTTTACACCATGTATGACAGACTGATTGTAGGCGGTGCAATGCCTGCCGAACAACCATTAAAACTGGAAGCGATCGACGAACTGAAAGCTGAAAATTTTCTGGACAGAAGAGAAATCGGTATTATCAATGTCGGCGGAAAAGGCCGCGTGAAGGTAGACGGAACTTTTTATGATTTGAATAATAAAGAAGCTTTATATATAGGAAAAGGAAATAAATCCGTAACTTTTGAAAATATTGATAGCGAACAGGCTTATTTTTATATCAATTCCGCACCTGCTCATCACACGTTTCCTACAAAAAAGGTTACGAAGAATGAAGCAGAAATTGTGGAACTGGGCGAAACGAAATACGCCAACAGAAGAACGATCAATAAATTGTTGGTCAACAGCGTGCTGGAAACTTGTCAACTTCAAATGGGAATGACCGAACTGCACGAAGGAAGCGTGTGGAATACGATGCCTTCTCATACACATGCGAGAAGAATGGAAGCTTACTTCTATTTTGATTTGGAGGAAGGTCAGACGGTTTCGCATTTTATGGGTCAGCCTCAGGAGACAAGGCATATTTTCCTGAAAAATCATGATGCTGTAATCTCTCCGGAATGGTCAATCCATTCAGGCGTTGGAACTGCCAACTATACGTTTATATGGGGAATGGCGGGAGAAAATATGGATTATGGCGATATGGATGCTGTAAAAACGGACGAATTAAAATAATGAAATAGTTTCTAGCAGATTTTGCCGATTTAGCTGATTTTAAAATCTGCATCATTTGCGAAATCTGCGAGAATAAAAAATTATCAACGATATTTCTAAATGAAAAATTTATTTGACCTAACTGGAAAGGTAGCATTGGTAACTGGAGGAACACACGGTTTAGGCTTGGCTATGGCAGAAGGTCTGGCTTCAGCAGGAGCAGAATTGGTGATAACCAGCACTACTCCATCGAAACTTGAAGAAGCTATCAAATATTACCAGTCAAAAGGATACAAAGCAACAGGATACATTTTTGATGTGACCGATGAGAAAATTGCCGCTGAAAAAGTGGCAGAAATTGAAGCGAATCACAAGCAAATCGATATCCTTATTAATAATGCCGGCATCATCAAAAGAATCCCGGCTTTGGAAATGGAAGTTTCCGATTTCCGGAAAGTTATCGATGTAGATTTAACGGGACCATTCATTATGTCTCAGTTGGTTGCAAAAAGTATGATTGCCAGAAGATCCGGAAAAATCATTAACATTTGTTCTATGATGAGCGAACTGGGGCGTGACAATGTTGTGGCTTATGCTTCTGCAAAAGGAGGATTGAAAATGCTGACCAAAAACCTGGCAACAGAATGGGCAAAACATAACATCCAGGTTAACGGCATCGGTCCTGGCTATTTTGCTACGTCTCAGACTGAGCCAATCCGAGTTGACGGAAATCCTTTTAACGAGTTCATTATCAGCAGGACACCGGAAGGTCGCTGGGGAAATCCCGAAGATTTAGCCGGAACAGCTATATTTTTAGCATCCGAAGCAAGTCAGTTTATCAACGGACAAATCATCTATGTTGATGGCGGAATCCTAGCAACCATCGGAAAACCTTCAAACGAATAAAGTCTTTCATCTATCAGTCTATTATCTATTAGTCTTATGAGCACACTTACAAAACCATTTATCACAGATACATTTCTATTAAAGAACAAATTCGCTGAGGAGTTGTATTTCAGATTTGCTGAAAACCAGCCCATTATCGATTATCATAACCATTTGCCTCCGAAAGAGATTGCAGAAAACCGTCGGTTTGAGAATATTACTCAAGTTTGGATCGGTGGCGACCATTACAAATGGAGAGCGATGAGAACGATGGGTGTGAACGAAAAATTCATCACCGGAGACGCTTCTGACAAAGAAAAATTTGCAGCTTGGGCCAAAACAGTTCCGAATACATTGAGAAATCCTTTGTTCCATTGGACACATTTGGAATTAGCAAGATATTTTGAAGTTTACGATTTGTTAAGCGAAAAAAATGCGGACCAAGTTTACGAAAATGTATCCGCTCAGCTTCAGACGCCGGAAAAGTCTGTTCACGGACTGTTGAAAATGAGAAATGTGGAAACGGTTTGTACCACAGAAGACCCGATTGATACTTTAGAATACCATCAAAAAATCAAACAAAACAACATCGGAATCACGGTGAGCACGGCTTTCCGTCCGGACAAAGCTATTTTGATTGACAACGAAGATTACAATGCTTACATCGATAAATTAGGTGAATCTGCAGGCATCGAAATCAACTCTTACAAGGATGTACAGGATGCGCTGATCAAGAGGATTGAATACTTTCACGCCAACGGATGCAGATTGTGCGACCACGGATTGAACAACATTTCCTTTGAAACGTTCACAGATTCGGAAATCAACTCAATTTTTGAAACGAAGAGAAAAGGAGGAACCTTGACGCCACATCAGATTGAACAGTTCAAAACAGCCATTTTGTTGTTCTTGGGCGAGACTTACCATTCATTTGGTTGGGTTCAGCAATACCATTTGGGCGCGTTGAGAAACAACAATGCAAGAATGTTGAAAGTTTTGGGGCCGGACACAGGTTGGGATTCCATCGGTGATTTCAGTCAGGCTGCGAACCTTTCCAGATTCCTTAACACATTGGATTCTAA
Source organism: uncultured Chryseobacterium sp. (assembly GCA_913778505.1). Taxonomy (GTDB): domain Bacteria; phylum Bacteroidota; class Bacteroidia; order Flavobacteriales; family Weeksellaceae; genus Epilithonimonas. The sequence continues at coordinate 6,693 of CAJYWD010000008.1, read as the reverse complement.
GGACAAATTGACAAAAACCATCATCTACAATCTGAATCCAGCTGATAACGAAATTATGGCAACAATGATTGGGAATTTCAACGATGGTTCTGTAAAAGGAAAAGTACAGTTCGGTTCCGGATGGTGGTTTTTGGACCAAAAAGACGGCATGGAAAAACAGATGAATGCGCTTTCCAATATGGGACTTATCAGCACATTTGTTGGAATGTTGACGGATTCCAGAAGCTTCCTTTCGTTCCCTAGACACGAGTATTTCAGACGTGTTTTGTGTAACTTGTTGGGAAAAGAAATCGAGTCTGGCGAACTTCCGGAAGATATGGATCTGGTTGGAAAAATAGTTTCGGACATTTGTTATCACAACGCAAAAAACTATTTCACTTTCTAAAATAAGGACAATAATTTGGGCAGCTTTTCCGCCTTCCGCTCCCAATCTTTTTTGCACAGCGATTTCACAATAAAAAGAAATCAAGTACAAGCAAAAAAGGATTTCAGCTCAAGTCGGGTTGCAGATTCGACATAGAAGAAGTAGGACTATAAAAAAGCAATTTTTGTCATTCCGTAGGAATCTAACCAGTCGGAATTCCTACGGAATGACAAAATTGAGTACAAGCAAAAAAGGATTTCCGCTCAAGTCGGGCTGCAGATTCGACATAGAAGAAGTAGTACTATAAAAAAGCAATTTTTGTCATTCCGTAGGAATCTAACCAGTCAGGATTCCTACGGAATGACAAAATTGAAAACAAAATTAGTGAATGTAATCTTAGTGTCATACAAAGGATTACGAAATTAAAAACAAATTGCAAATTAACAATTTTGCGATTTTACGTTTAAACAAAGCAATGGAAACAAAACAAACATCCAAAATATATTACACATCCGATTCAACAGAATGGGAAAAAATCGATGACTACATCGACCGCCAAATTGTAGGCTACGACGAATCTGTAATGATGGTGAATGTCCGTTTCAAAAAAGGAGGAATTGGATACAAACACAAACATCCTCATATCCAGGTCACTTATGTGGCAGAAGGAAAATTTGAAGTCAACATCGGAGAAGATATTTCGATATTGAAAAAAGGCGATTCGTTCTTCGTTCCTTCCAATGTTCTTCACGGCGTGGAATGTCTCGAAGACGGGACTTTGGTAGATGTTTTCAGTCCGTTCAGAGAAGATTTTATAAAGTAATTAATTTCTCTCTGCGAACATTGTTAAGTTTTACGCCTTTGTGAACTTAAAAACATAGAACTAAATAAAAAATCTTTGCGCTCTTTGCGTTCAGAAAAAATAAAATTAAGAATCTCGATTTTAAAAAAATAAACTACATAAATGAGCAAAGTTGTAACATTTGGCGAAGTATTGATGAGATTATCTCCGTCCGACAGCAAAATGCTGAGACAAAGTCGTGAAATGGAATTCTTCTTCGGAGGAACAGAAATGAACGTCGCTGCGTCTTTAGCCATTATGGGATGCGAAGCGAGACACATCACCAATGTTTCCGATTGTTTCATCGGAGAATCAGCCGTTGCAACAATGAAAAGTTACGGGATTGATACGCAATTCGTCAACAGAACAGAACATCCGATTGGTTTATACTTTCTGGAAGTTGGTTCTGCAATGCGTGCAAGTCGTATTTCTTACAATAGATTAAACGGTTCTTTTGCCAACATCCAACCGGAACAAGTGGATTGGGACAAAGCGTTGGCAGGTGCAGAATATTTCCACTGGACCGGCATCTCTCCCGGAATTTCGGAAGGTGCTTACGAAACTTTGAAGCAAGGTTTGCAATTAGCTTACTCAAAAGGCATCGAAATCACAGCTGACCCTGCTTATCGTTCCAATCTTTGGAAATATGGAAAAGAAGGATTCACAGTTTTGAAGGAACTCATCTCCTACTCTACGATTTTTATCGGTGGTGTGAATGAAATCAATGAAATCCTGGAAACATCTTTCCGTTATGATAAAGACAGTTTTATAGAGGCTGCTAAAACATTAATGAAAGAAATTCCTTCCATCAAAAAAGTATTTGATAAAACCAGAATTGGTGTTACGGCAAGTAATCAGGCAACTCAGGGAAGAGCTTGGGTCAGCGGACAATATTTCGAAACCGAAAGCCTGGAAGTGAATCCTGTGGTTGACAGAATCGGAACCGGAGATGCTTTTGCTGCAGGTTTGATTTATGGTTTAATGCACTTCGATGATGAGAAAGCTTTGAAGTTTGCCAACGCAGCTTGCGCCATCAAACACACGATTTTAGGCGATGTGAATCTGAGTAGTGCCAATGATATTCTGGAAGTAATGAATGGCAATTCCGGAGGAAGAATTAAAAGATAAAACGCTATTCGCCATTGGCTTTTAGCAATTAGCTTAAACAAAATTAATATGACAAAGATTCAATTAGTTACAAACGCCATCATTAAGCAAGGACTTCTGCCTTTGTATTATAATGCTGATGAAACGGTAACTCTCGAAATACTGAAATCGCTTTACAGAGCAGGAATCCGAGCGGTAGAATATACAAGCCGGGGCGAATCTGCATTAAGCAATTTTACAAAAATGGTTGAAGTTCGAAATGCTGAAATGCCGGATATGCTGCTTGGAATCGGAACCATTAAGAATCAAAAACAAGCAGAAGAATATTACAAAGTGGGTGCTGATTTTTTCATCAGTCCGGGATTTGTTCCGGAGGTTGCAAAATTCCTGATTCCGAAAGATGTGCTTTATAGTCCGGGTTGTATGACGCCAACCGAAATCATCGAAGCTGAAAATGCAGGTGTGACTTTCGTCAAATTATTTCCTGGAAATGCGCTTGGAACCGGCTTCATGAGTGCGATCAAAGATGTATTTCCAAACCTGAAATTTATGCCGACAGGCGGCGTTGACACCACCAAAGAAAACATTGAAAGCTGGTTCAAAGCAGGTGTTTCGGCAGTTGGAATGGGAAGCAAACTGGTCAGCAAAGAACTGATGGCTTCCGAAGATTACACAACCATAGAAAACGAAACTAAAAAAGTCTTGGATATCATTCAATCTTTAAAATCATAAACCAAAACTCTTGTCAATATGAGTTCAATTCATTTCAAGCCAAGTAAATTCCGATGGACAATCTGTGGTCTTCTGTTTTTCGCAACGACCATCAATTATCTGGACAGGCAGGTACTTTCCCTTACGTGGAAAGACTTTATTTCCCCGGAATTTCATTGGGATAATAACGACTACGGTAACATCACAGCATTATTCTCTATTTTTTATGCAGCGAGTATGATTTTCGCAGGCAAATTTGTGGATTGGATGGATACCAAAAAAGGCTTTCTCTGGGCCATAGGCGTTTGGTCTGTAGGAGCCATTCTGCACGCTTTCTGCGGAATTGCTACATCGGGAATTCTTACCGGAAACTGGTTGACGGGATTTGAAGGGGCGAAGGAACACATCAGCACCGTTCAGGATATTTCCAAAGTTATCAATGTCAGTGTAACGTTGTTCATCTTTGCGAGACTAATTCTGGCGATTGGTGAAGCGGGCAATTTCCCTGCAGCCATCAAAACAACCGCCGAATATTTTCCTAAAAAAGACCGTGCATTTGCAACCAGTATTTTCAATGCCGGCGCAACGGTTGGTGCCTTGGCAGCGCCGATTACGATTCCTTTTATTGCCAAATCAATGGGTTGGGAAATGGCATTCATCATCATTGGCGCCTTAGGTTTTATCTGGATGGGATTCTGGGTTTTCTATTACAAAAAACCGCACGAACATCATAAAGTTAACGAACACGAACTGTCTTACATCCAGCAGGACCAGGATGATGTGGTAGAAGATGCTACAGAAGAACCTAAGAAAAAAATGTCGCTGAAACAGGCTTTCAGTTACAGACAGACCTGGGCATTTGCCTTTGGTAAATTTATGACCGACGGTGTCTGGTGGTTTTATCTCTTCTGGACACCGGCTTACCTCAGCTCGGTTTACGGAATGGACAGCACGCAGAGTGCATTTCCGCTATTCATTTTGTACGTTATTACTTTAATTTCAATAGTTGGAGGTTGGTTGCCGACATTCTTCGTAGAGAAAAAAGGTATGAATCCTTACTCCGGCCGGATGAAAGCGATGCTCATTTTTGCATTCTTTCCATTATTGGCGTTATTGGCTCAGCCGGGCGGAAAAATTTCTTACTGGATTCCGGTCATCATTATCGGGATTGCAGGGGCGGCGCATCAGGCGTGGTCGGCAAATATCTTTTCAACCGTCGGCGATATGTTTCCGAAAAAAGCGATTGCTACCATCACCGGAATCGGTGGATTGGCAGGCGGAATTGGCTCTACAATAATTAACAAAAGCTCCGGAAAATTGTTCGATTATTCTCATAAACAATGGACGACTATTGACGGCGTTCCGCTCTTGGAAAAATATCCGGAGTTCAAAGATGCAAGACTTCCGGATGAGTTCCTGACGCAGCTGAAGGCTTCGGGCGCAGTGATTTCAGACGGTATCGATAAAGGCTATATGATTATTTTCTCTGTCTGCGCCGTGGCTTACCTGATAGCGTGGTTCGTGATGAAAGCGCTGGTACCGAAGTATAAAATTATAAAAGATTAAACAATGGAATATCAAATTAAACAAAAACTAAGCCGTGAAAACTCAGGTTTGACCGAGAAACTTCCTATAAAATTCCTGCAATTCGGAGAAGGTAATTTCCTTCGTGCATTTGTAGATTATCTGATTGATAAGATGAACAAAGAGGCTGGCTTCAACGCTGGTGTCGCTGTTGTACAGCCGACTGTAGGTGGTCTTGTAGATATGCTGGAAGAGCAGGACAATCTTTATACGCTTTTTGTAAGAGGTGTAAAAAAAGGACAAATCGTGGATGACCAGGGCGTGATTTCTGCCATTCAGCGTTCTTTCAGTCCTTATGAAAATTATGCTGAATATCTTGAATTGGCGAAAGGCGAAGACTTACAATTTATTTTATCTAATACAACTGAGGCAGGAATTGCTTTTGATGAATCTGAAACGTCTTTAGATTCAGGCCCTCACAAGAATTTTCCTGCGAAAGTGACGGCTTTTCTTTACGAAAGATTCAAACATTTTAACGGAGATTCGGAGAAAGGTCTTCACATCATTCCTTGCGAACTGATTGAGAACAATGCTTTGACTTTGAAAGAATATATTCTGAAATATGCTCAGCTTTGGAATCTAGGTTCAGAATTTTCTAATTGGATAGAAAACAGCAATTATTTCCACAATACTTTGGTGGATAGAATTGTTCCGGGTTATCCGAGAGAAGAAAAAGACGAGTACGAAGCTAAATTGGATTATGATGATAATCTGATGGTGGTTTGTGAAGCGTTCTTACTTTGGGTTATCGAAGGTGATGAGAAGTTGAAAGCTTTGATTCCTTTTGATAAAATTGATGACCAGGTTTTGGTTGTAGATGATATCACGCCATACAGAACCAGAAAAGTTAGAATCCTGAACGGTGCTCATACCGCCATGTTGGCGTTCTCTATCCTGGACGGAAAGGAAACTGTGAAAGAAGCCATCGATGCAGATTTTGCAGGACAATGGATTTCCGAAACGGTTTATAACGAAATCATCCCTACTCTTGATTTGTCAACAGAAGAATTGACAGCATTTTCGGATGAAGTCTTTGACAGATTCAGAAACCCGTTCCTGAAACATTTGCTTTCAAGCATTGCACTGAATTCAGTTTCGAAGTTCAAAGTGAGAGTGTTGCCAAGCATGTTGAAATATGTTGAAATCAAGAATGAATTACCAACTAACCTGACTTTTGCATTAGCAGCATTGATTAGATTTTATCAAGGTGAATTCGACGGAAAACAACTTCCTGTAAGCGATGATGCGCCGGTTTTGGAAAAATTCAGAGAAATCTGGTCCACTAACGACCTTGGAGAAGTGGCGAAACATGCATTGTCAGAAGTGAGTTTCTGGGATACAGATCTGACTCAGGTTCCTGGATTAACTGAATCTGTTACTAAAGCCTTGCGTGCAATCGATTCCACAGGGGTTGAGGTAGGTTACAAAAGTTTCATTCAATGATTTTTATTCTGTAATAACCGTTGAATTGCAGCAGCCCGGCTTGAGCGGAAATCCTTTTTACGCAGCACAGCGGAGTGAAAAGATTGGGAGCGGAAGACGGATTAAGCTGCCAAAGTTGTTGAGAAATTTAATTTGAGAATTATGCAAAAGAAAGTATTAAAAGTAAACCCGAAAGACAACATCATTGTTGCATTGACGGATTTACCTGCCGGAGACATCGTGCATCTGGACGGTGCAGATTACACGGTTCTGAAAGATACAAAAGCCAAACATAAATTTGCGGCACAGGATTTTGTGGTTGGCGACCATATTACGATGTACGGCGTCGTCGTTGGAAAAGCGAATCAGCCTATCCGAAAAGGAGAAGTCATTACGACTGAAAACGTAAAACATGAGAGTGAAGAAGTTTTCAGAAAGACCGGAAATCTTGGCTGGACACCGCCTAACGTGGACAAATGGAAAGATAAAACCTTCAATGGCTATCATCGTGCTGACGGGCAAGTCGGGACTAAAAATGTCTGGTTATTTTTCCCATTGGTGTTTTGTGAAAACAAGAATATCGAGAAGCTGAAAGATATTTTCGAAAACGAATTGCTACCCAAAAAAGAAGTTTCTTACAAGAATTTCTTACGCTCTTTGATTG
>CAJYWD010000007.1 GCA_913778505.1 uncultured Chryseobacterium sp. | reverse complement strand
GAAGTCGCTTTCCAGTTGATACTTCGGATGTCATCGCCCTGAACGTAATCCCGGATCTGTTCAAACTCCATCGTGTGTCCCAGTTTTCGGATTTTCTTGATTCCGCCTAGCAAAAACTCGTTTTGAAGCGCCATCAACTCATATTTTCTGAGATGAATGAATGACGGATAACTCGGCAACTTCGCATCTTTTTGAAAATTGAATCTTCTGGAAACCAAACCAATCGGTGAATTAACATAAATATTCAGATTTCCAAAACTGTACTCGCCACGTTCTTTGGGTTCCAGAAGATATTCGAAAAACGAGTTATTTCCGCTTTCAATGTTTTTCTGAATCAGGAAATCACGCTTCTGGAATTGAAACGGAATTTCGTCAATGATTTCGGTTTTGATACTAAAATTGTAATTATTCCGGATATCAACTTTAATTGAGTTCTCATCTCCATTAGATAATTTTTCCGGTAAAATTCTCTGGGCATTGATTCCTTCTTTATTTTGGAAAAGAATTACAAAGTCAACAATAGTCAAAACTAAAACAAAAATCAATAAGGAATTGGCCATCCACATCATCCACGGAAGGAAAAATGCCAAAACATAGCAGATTCCAACGCCGAAGAGGACGAAGAAGAATTTGTTATTGAGGTATGTTTGTTTTAATGTTTTCATTTGATATAAACCACAAAAGGAACAAAAGTTATTTGTATTGATTAAAATATTTATTTACAAAAGTTTCCTGACCATTATTAAAAAGATGTTTCACATTGAAATTTATTAAAACACCTTTCGGGACTTTAAGTAGATTCATATAATTTAAGACTTGTGCTCTATGAATATCGTGTATTTCATTAACAGATTTTATTTCTAAAACAATTAAATCCTCTATCAAAAAGTCACATTTAAAATTGCAATTCAAATCTTTTCCTTTATAATTTACTGGGATAATTAATTCTGATTTGAATCCGATATTTCTAATTCTGAATTCTTCTTCGAGACATTTGTGATAAACTGACTCCAACAAACCAGAACCTAAAATTTTATGAACTTCAATACAGGCACCATTAATTTTATACGTTAAGTCCGTTAAATATCCTTTGTCTTCTATCATTCGTGTGTGTGTTTTATCATTTTCTTTTGTTTCTTTTGTGGTTTATCACCTCGGAACTTCAATGCTTTCCAAGATTTGCCTGATGATTTCGTCCGCGGTCAGACCTTCCATTTCACGTTCTGGCGAAACGATAATTCTGTGTCTTAAAACTGCAAATGACGCTTCTTTGATATCTTCCGGTGTCACAAAATCTCGTCCGCGGATTGCGGCAAAAGCTTTACTTGCGGTCAGCAAAGCCAAACTCGCTCTCGGAGAAGCACCTAAATACAAGAACTGATTTTCTCTCGTATTAATAATGATTTTCGCAATATACTCAAGCAGATTTTGCTCCACAATGATGTCTTTTACCAATTGCTGATATTGCTTCAATTGTTGTCCGGAAATCACCGTGTGAACTGAATCGGTCTTGTCTTCCAGCTTATTGTTATGTTGATTTTTGATGATTTCAATTTCCTCTTCCAGATTCGGATAACCGACTTCGATTTTGAACAGAAAACGGTCAAGTTGCGCTTCCGGCAATCGGTAAGTTCCTTCATGTTCAATTGGGTTTTGCGTGGCAACCACCAGGAAAGGTTCTTCCATCGGATATCGCACGCCGTCCATCGTGATTTGCTTTTCTTCCATCACTTCAAACAAAGCCGATTGTGTTTTCGCAGGCGAACGGTTGATCTCATCAATCAAGATAAAATTGGAAAAAATGGGTCCTTTTTTATAGTTGAAATCCGATTCTTTGACATTAAAAACCGAAGTTCCCAAAATATCGGAAGGCATCAGATCCGGCGTAAACTGGATTCGGCTGAAATCAACAGAAATAGTTTTTGCCAATAGTTTTGCAGTGATTGTTTTCGCAACGCCGGGCACGCCTTCTATCAAAACGTGACCGTTTGAGAGCAATGCAGCAAGCAAATGTTCAATCATATTTTCCTGACCGACAATCACTTTTGCGATTTCACTTTTGACACGTTCCAGATTGTATTGCAGTTCCTTCATATCCAACCTGGACTGGAATTCCGGCGCCTGCTCTTGGTATTGTTCTTCCATAATTTATTTTTTAGATTAAGCTCGTTAGGAGCGAAATGTTTGTAATTAATATTATTTTGTTGGGAGAAGATCTGTAGTAACGATACTATTCATCATAAAACTCAAACAAATATTTTTCTTCAAACGATATTTCAAATTTATTCAAAAGCTCAAGATATTCTTCTCTAAAACTCTTCTTTTTATGATGCTCTTCTTGATTATTAATATAATTGACCACTTTATCGATTTGACTTTTCGAATATGAAAACGCTCCATAACCTTCCTACCATTTAAAATTACCATCAAACCAATTTTCATTATTAATAAATTTTGAAGAATTGGATTTAATGTCTCGAATCAAATCCGGAATCTTTAAATTCAAACTATTGAATCCAATCAAAAGATGAACGTGGTCTGGATTGGCATAGATTGCTAATAACTTTTGGGTATTGTTTTTAATAATTCCTGCAATATATTTTTGTAACAATTCCCTTTTTGATGGATGAATAAGATTTTGTCTTCCTTGTACAGCAAAGACAAATTGAATGTAGATTTGGATATAGGTATTTGCCATTTTGTGTTTTGTTTTGTGTCGCTCCTACGGAGCTATAATTTATTATAATTAATTTCTTTTTACAAACATTTCGCTCCTACGGAGCTTTGATTTAAAATTATTTTTTATTTCTACAAACATCTAGTTCCTCTGGAACTCTTCAAAAAATTCAATCATCATAGCTCCGTAGGAGCGAAATGTTTGTAGCATTAATTATGTCCGTAAAAACTGAGCTCCGTAGGAGTGACACCTCAAACGCATCATTTTAAAATGTCATCCAACAATTTATTCATCCTAATCAAATCCTCCTTCATCACGCTTGCGTAAGGGTCTTGACCTTTTTTTACCAGTGCAACAGCTTCTTTTATTTGTTCTATATTTTTTCCGGTTTTCAAGTGGAGTTTATGGACGAAAGATTCATCCAGGTGCTGCGTGTCAATCATCAGATCCATTCGTACTTTATTCAGAAAATATTGTGCTTTTTTAGCCATCATCTCGTGGAAATCGCCTTCCTGAAGATAGAGATTGCCGATACTTCGGATGAAATCGACTGACGTATTTTTCAATGGTTCTTTGATTGGAACGATTCTCTGTTTTCGCTTCGCATTAAAAATCACGAAAATCAGCAAACCGAACAATAACAGATACCACGCATATTTCAGAGGCGGATTGCTGAGAATGAATCGCATTGGCGACATCGAGAGCGGCGCGTCATTTTCCACAAACCAAACGGTTTCACGATCAGGCAGGTAGGAAAAGACACTTTCAACGTATCGATTTTTGGATTTGAGGAGATAATAATTCGTTAAGATCAGCGGTTCCGAATGGATGTAAAAATGACCTTTCCCGAAATTCACTTTGATGAAATCTGCGTTAATGGACGAGGTTTCGTCATTGGTTTTATTAAGCGTTTTGCCCAAAACTTCAATATCATTCCGGATGTAGGAAAAACCCTTGTTGTCCGGAAGCTTATCGATGAACAATCTATGGTTTCCCAGCTTTTTGTCTGTGAATTGGAGGTAATAATTGTTATTGAAACTCACCGTTTTAAATCGGAATCCCAGTGTGTCTCGCAGTTTGGCCGTGGTTTCATTGGTGAGCCACATTACATCGGAACCTTTTGAAACCACATCCATAATATATTGCCAGGAAATATCGTCCAGTTCCTTCTGAATAATGAGAATATTGTGAGGCTTCTTTTTGCTTTTCTGATAGTAGGCGTACGGCGAAATCGCAGTTTTCTCCAATTTATTGTTGAATAACCGACTGGATTCCTGATTGAAAATAAAAAGTCCAAACGGTGATTTTTTCTCTACATCATAATTTTTTCGCCAGTCCAAAACCGGTTTTTTGTTCACTTCAAACATACCCATCACCACCAGAATGATGATGAAAATCACAGCATATATTTTGAACGTTTTGCTCATTATAATTGGGCTAAATTCCTGTTATCAGAATTTATTAAAGTAAGTTTTATAATATTGATATTCTTTTTCCTCTGTATCAAATTCACCATACCAGATGTAATCGTACACGTAAGCAATTCTTCGGAAATCCTCTCTCAGATTTTCATTTTTGAGTTCACGGAGATAATCGCGGTTGGTTTTTTCCGGATTCCATTGAATAAGATTTTTATCTGACAGTTTTTTCAAGGCAAAAAGAAAATGGTAGCGAATCGCCGAACGGTAATCATGTTGCTGTTCCAATTGTAAAATAGTCTGCGGAAAATTGATTTCGTGGATATTCTCTTCCAAATCCTGTGTCCGGATGTTGATTTTGCGATTCTTCCTTCCAAACAGAAAATTCCCGTCTTTGGACATCAGATAACGCACAAGAATAAAAATCAGGAACGCTGTCACCACAATCCCGGTAATCCGAAGAATATTGACGGTGTAAGCATTCGCTTTGTTCGGGTCCAGGTCTTTGAAGATTTTGGAAAGCAGCTCCGCAATCTTGAGTTTGATTTTGTCCCAAATCGATTGCTTGGGTTTCAGAACTTCGTAGTCGAAGTCGTTGCTTTTGTATTGGTTTTTATAATTCGGCGCAAAATTTTTAGGATAAAGAATATTATCCGGCGAATAATTGGACTTCACCAAAGAATCGGACTCGATAAACATTTCTGATTTCGCCGAATCCTGAACCACAACTTCCTGCACATCATCATATTGGGAAAACGCAAATTGTCCCAAACCCAAAAAAAGAAGTATGAAAACCTGCCTAATATTCACCTTGACCTATCGTATCAATTTCATTAAAATCCACCTTTCTGTGAAGGTCTTCCCGGCTGTCATAATACTGAAGTCCAGCCTGCACGAACATTAAATTATTGATGAGAAAACTCACCAGCATCGATATGCCGTACAACACAAAAAGAAAAATGCCCATTGCGCCGGAAAACATTTCTGCAGGATTTTGACTGCTGCCTGCTTCCGGAACGGTGAGAAATCCGAAAACCATTATCATATATGGAATCATGGTGAATACCATTAAGATAACATAAATCAGGATAAACATAATAACCGTGGAAGCCCAGTATTTCCAGAATTTGGCTTTCCCGGAATCGAACATATTGGCAAAGTTGACGCGCATTGCATAACTCAGCGAATCGAAGAATTTTCTGTTGGTGGTAAAATAATCGAAAAGTGTGAAATTGACCACATTGATAAATGCAGGCATCAGCAAGATGAAAAGAAAAAACCCGATGAGAATAATCATCAGAAAAGACGAAACCATCATCAGAACGAACATCAGCGGAACCACGATGAACAGCATTCCCAAGAGAAAAATGAAAAACTTACCTATATTTTTTCTGATGTCGCCCAGTATCTGGTCCGGCTTGATGTTGCCGTCGCCTGTCTCGGCAATCCGCTTCATATACAGTACCGGAAAAGTATACATCACAATGCTCATCGCCAGAAGTAAAATTCCGAAAAGAATGACACCTAACAATAACATTCCACTGTTATCCTGAAAGTAAGTCTGAAAAAAATACGTGTCGCCATTCACATTGGCATTCATCATCTGCATAAAAAATTCCCGGTAGCCGAACACGAAAATCAATACGAACAATAATATCAATGCACCGTTCAGTGCCAGATAATTCTTGAAATAATTCCTGCCATATTCCTTGAAAAAGGTAAATGTGTCGCTGATAAGGTTACCGAATTTTCTCTCCTTGACTAATTGCATTTTGGTTCATTTTTTTGATGACGATATGAGGATAAATAAAATAGTAAAATCCGATGAACGCTAAGGTTCCGAAAATAATTAATCCGTTCACAATCAACGGCATTGTCTGCGCATAACGCGTCACGAAGCCTTCAATAATTCCGGCGAAAATCGTGAAAGGAACGGTGCTGAGATAGATTTTGAAACTGTTCCGGAAACCCAATTTGAAAGATTCTAACCGGGATAAAGTCCGTGGAAATAAAATTGATGCGCCCAAAATTAAACCAGCCATCGCCTCCACCACCATTCCGAAAATCTCGAAAGCGCCGTGCAGCCAGATGCCTTTGGCACTTTCCAGCAAAACATTTTGCGTCTTGAAGAAAAACTGAAATGCACCCAGCATGATGCTGTTCTGCATCAAAGCGTACAACGTTCCCAGTCCACCGAAAATTCCGTAAACATAGAGCTTGGCGCCCACGACGATATTATTGACGATAATCATGATCGATGTTGCCCAATTGGCGCCGCTTCCGTAGATGGCCGTTGGGTCGCCTTTCTTGATGTTCTCAAGGGTTTGGTTAACATAACCTTCGCCTAAAATCAGAGTGGCGAAATCTTTATCATAAACCGAAGAAATCACGCCGATGCCGACAAACAAAATGAAAAATACGAACGCATAATACAGATAGCGCCTGTATTGAAAGACTGTGAGTGGCACTTCCGTCAGGAAAAAATGCTTAATCCTGTTTTCCTCAATTCGCTTGGTTTTGTAGATTTTCTGGAAGATTTGAGCCGATAAAAAGTTGAGATAGACGGTTGTATTGCTTTTAGGATAATAGGTTTGGGAAAATGAGAGGTCATTAATCAGGTTGATGTAAAGTGAGGAAAGGTCATCAGGATTTTTTTTCATTTTTCCGCTGATAACCTGCTCAATTTCCAACCATTTTGCTTTATTTTGCTTTATAAAAGCCACTTCTCTCATAACGCTAAAATAGTAAAAATATGAATCCAATCGCTATTAATACTTCGCAAAATGTGAATGTTAATTTCACGTTGGCCGGCGTGGGCGAGAGAATTCTGGCCTTTTTCATCGATTGGCTCATCAAGGGAATTTTCCTGTTTATCATTTACTGGCTTCTGCGCAACATTCTGGATTACAATGATTTCACCAGAGATATGGACAGCTGGTCTGTAGGTGCATTTTTACTCATTATTACATTTCCGGTCTATGTGTATACTTTGGTTTTGGAAAGTATTATGGAAGGACAGACCTTCGGGAAAAAGCTGATGAAAATCAAAGTGGTGAAGATTGACGGTTATCAGGCCAGCTTTGGCGATTACCTGATGCGCTGGGTTCTTCGTCTGGTGGATATCTATTCTAATTCCGGAATTGTGGCCATTATCAGTATGGTCATTTCCAAAAATCATCAGCGCCTGGGCGACATTGCCACAGGAACGGCCGTTATTTCCTTGAAAAATAACGTCAATATATCGCACACCATTCTGGAAAACCTGAAGGAAGATTATGTTCCCACTTTCCCACAGGTGATTTTGCTGAGCGATAACGATGTGAGAATCATCAAAGATAATTTCCAGAAAGCTCTGAAAGCCGATGACCGCCAAATTATCACCCGACTGTCTAATAAAATCAAAGACATCCTGAAACTTGAAATTGACCCGAGAGATTACACGGAAAGACAATTTATTAACATTGTCATTAAGGATTATAATTTTTATACGGGGAAAGATTCTTGACAAAATCCCAACTCCACCTACTATATTTGCACTAATAACCAACTTGAATTAAACAACATTATGAAATATCTGTTTTTCATGCTATCATTGTGCTGTAGCTCGCAGTTTTTTGCACAGACCGCACAGCCTACCGAAATCGCGCAGCAAAACCGCAAAGCCGAATTTCCGGGCGGCGAAAACGCCTTCCGAAATGAATTTATGCGAATGGTTCACGCTTACTTTGACATTTCCGCCTATGCAGTCAATGGGAAATTTTCGTTTATCATCACTATTGATCAATTTGGAAAACCAAGTGAATTGCAAATCTATCCAAAGGTTAAGAATGATGAAGAGTTCCGCCAGGATATGACATTCGCCATGAAACGCATCAAGAAAAAATGGAAACCTGCAATGAAAGACGGCGTTCCCATCAGCTCCAACCGAATTATCGAAATCAACTTCTCATCTGAACATGCTGAACACGGAGAATAAACAATGAAACTCGTAATAATTATCTGCGGAATAACTACGTTTCCATTTGTAAAAGCTCAGAACAATTATCCTGAGTTTCCAAAAGACCAACACAGTTATCTCGGAGCTTACCCTCAGTTTTATAGTGATTTTCATAAATTTATAGTCGAGAAAAATTTACAACCTTGCGCAAATAAAAAGGAGTTGTCGCTTATACCTATACTTATCATTTCCGAAAGCAAAGCAAAGGTTATGGAAACTGACAGTTTAGGTTTGAGAAATAAATGCACTATTGAATTAGTGAAAAATGTGATTAAATACATGGATAAGTGGATGCCTGCTAAAATAGATGGTAAGGAAACTCCGGCAGTCAAGAAAATTCCAATCTATCCCGATGACCTTTTTGAGAAATATACGCCGGGTTATAGTTTTGCGGAAGTAGATTACAAAAACACAGATTTTAACATAGATGATTTCCGAAAAAAAGTTGTTAAATATATCAATTTAGATAATTTCAAGTATAAAGGTAGTGGAAAACTAACCGTTATTACGAGTTTTGATATCAATTACAAGGGAAAATTAGATAATTTGAAGATTGAGCAGAGTTCAGGTTCCCAAAGATTTGATGAGATGATAATCGACGCAATCAAAGAAACCCAACAAAATAAGCAGTGGAAACCTTCCTCTACCCACGATGTCGCAATAAATACATCCTTTAGATTTCCAATTACCATCAACATAAGGTAAAACGAATCTGCCATTCTGTCACAATATTTTGTATCTTTGCAGACTAAAATATTTTCAGATTCATTTTCAAAAACATTAAATTCTGAATCTTGAATTTTAAATCTAAAGTCCGTGCAAGAAAAATATATAGACGAAACCAAACAGGGTGAAGCGTTTGCCGTCGCAGAAAAACCGGAGAACAGTAAAAAATTGTTTCTGGAAAGCTATGGCTGCCAGATGAACTTCTCTGATTCCGAGATTGTTGCCTCCATTCTTAACGAGCAAGGTTACAATACCACACTCAATCAGGATGAAGCCGATTTGATTTTGCTCAACACCTGCTCCATCCGGGAAAAAGCGGAACAGACCGTGAGAATGCGTCTTTCTCAATTCAAAAACCTTAAAAAACAGAAGCCTCATCTTACCGTTGGCGTGCTTGGTTGTATGGCCGAGCGTCTGAAAACTAAATTTTTAGAAGAGGAACAACTGGTTGATTTGGTAGTTGGCCCGGATGCCTACAGAGATTTGCCGAATCTTCTGAAGGAAACGGAAGACGGCAGAGATGCCATTAATGTAATTCTCTCAAAAGAAGAAACTTATGCCGATATCAACCCTGTTCGTCTGGGTGGAAATGGTGTGACAGCCTACGTTACAATTACAAGAGGTTGCGATAATATGTGCACCTTCTGCGTGGTTCCGTTTACAAGAGGGCGCGAGAGAAGCCGCGACCCGCATTCGATTATTGATGAATGCAAAGACCTTTGGAACAGCGGTTACAAAGAAATCACTTTGCTTGGGCAAAATGTCGACTCTTATCTTTGGTACGGTGGCGGTCCGAAAAAAGACTTCGCCAAAGCTTCAGAAATGCAGAAATTGACGGCTGTTGACTTCGCGCAATTGCTGGATTTGGTAGCTAATGCCGTTCCGGAAATGAGAATCAGATTTTCGACTTCCAATCCTCAGGATATGAACATCAATGTGTTCGAAGTAATGGCAAAGCACAAGAACATCTGCAAATATGTTCACTTGCCGGTTCAGAGCGGAAGCGACAGGATTCTTCAGCTGATGAATCGCCAGCACACACGTCAGGAGTATTTGGATCTGATCAGAAAAGCCAAAGAAATCGTTCCGGACATCTCTTTTTCGCAGGATATGATCATCGGATTTTGTACGGAAACTGAACAGGACCACCAGGATACATTGTCATTAATGAGAGAAGTGGAATACGATTATGGATACATGTTCGCCTATTCTGAAAGACCGGGAACGCCTGCTCACAAAAAAATGGAAGATGATATTCCGGCTGATGTGAAGCAAAGAAGACTTGCAGAGGTGATTGCTTTGCAAGGCGAACTGTCCCGAAAAAGAATGGCTTCGTACGTTGGCAGAGTTCACGAAATTTTGATTGAAGGTGTTTCCAAAAAGAACAAAAATCAATGGAAAGGCAGAAACTCTCAGAATGCGGTTTGCGTTTTTGACATGCAGGAAGGACAGAAAATTGGTGACCTAGTTTCCGTCTTTGTGCACGGGAACACACAGGGAACGCTTTTGGGGGAAACGGTTTAATCATTCATAACCTGGAATTTTTAAACTCAAATTTCAAAAACATCAATTAAACAATGGCAGACTTACAATCTATAAAAAACCGCTACGGCATCATAGGGAATTTTCCCGTGTTAAATCGCGCTTTGGAAAAAGCAATTCAGGTGGCGCCGACAGATATTTCCGTTCTTGTAATCGGAGAAAGTGGTGTCGGGAAAGAATTTATCCCAAAAATCATTCACTCAGAATCCAAAAGGAAACATCAGCCGTACATCGTTGTCAACTGTGGCGCAATCCCGGAAGGAACGATTGACTCCGAATTATTCGGGCACGAAAAAGGCGCATTTACAGGCGCAACTTCTACCAGAAAAGGCTACTTTGAAGTCGCAGACGGTGGAACAATTTTCCTGGACGAAGTTGGTGAATTGCCTTTACAAACACAAGTTCGTCTTTTGAGAGTTTTGGAGAGCGGCGAGTTTATGAAAGTCGGCTCCTCGCAGGTTCAGAAAACCAATGTGAGAATTGTGGCAGCCACCAACGTTAATATGATGAAAGCCATTACGGACGGCCGTTTCCGTGAGGATTTGTATTATCGTCTCAACACGGTTCAGATTGATATGCCGCCTCTCCGGGAAAGAAAAGGCGATATCCATCTGTTATTCAGAAAATTCGCCATTGATTTTGCGGAAAAATACAGAATGCCGGAACTCAAACTGACAGACGACGCAGTTTCCTACCTTGAGAATTATTCGTTTCCGGGCAATGTTCGGCAGCTAAGAAATCTGGTGGAGCAAATGACGGTTGTAGAGCAAAACAGAGAAGTCAATTCCGTAAAACTGGCAGAATACATCCCGATGAATGCTAATCTTCCGGCAGTTGTACAAAAAAGCAACGGTGGCAATTCCGGATCTGACTTTGGTTCGGAAAGAGAGATTATGTATAAAATCCTGTTCGATATGCGCAGCGACATTAATGATTTAAAATCCTTAACTTCGGAGCTGATAAAGAACAGAGGCAATTCGGATTTGAGTTCGCAGGAAAAAAATCTCATCAACAGGATTTATACGCCGGAACCACAGAGTGCAAATCCCGCTTCTTTGCTTTATTTCGAGAATAATCACCAGAGCGAAGTGCATCATCCAACGATTATTTCCGAGAATGATGAGCACCATTACAACGATGTGGAAGACGTCGAAATTGAAGAAGCCAAACCCGAATCGTTGTCTTTACAAAACAATGAAAAAGATTTGATTATCAAAGCTTTGGAAAAACATAAAGGCCGAAGGAACAAAGCTGCGGATGAATTGGGAATTTCCCAGCGGACGCTTTACAGAAAAATAAAACAGTATAATT
Source organism: uncultured Chryseobacterium sp. (assembly GCA_913778505.1). Classification (GTDB taxonomy): domain Bacteria; phylum Bacteroidota; class Bacteroidia; order Flavobacteriales; family Weeksellaceae; genus Epilithonimonas. The sequence continues at coordinate 125,499 of CAJYWD010000007.1, read as the reverse complement.
TAGAAGATTAATGGTAAAAAGTCAGAAGTCAGAGGTCAGAATCCGGAAGATAATTCTGTTATTTTCGCTTACTTCGCTGTTATTTTTAACGGGTTGTTACAGCTTTACAGGTTCGTCACTAAGTCCGGAGATGAAAACCGTTAAAATTAACACATTTCCGAATAACGCAGCCAATAATCTCCCGAGTCTGAGCCAGGATTTTACAGTGGCTTTGCAAAACCGTTTTCTACAGAGAACCACGTTGAAAGGCGCAGTGGAAAATCCGAATCTCTTGATTGAAGGCGAAATAACCGATTACAATATCACACCTACGAGTGTGGGAGCCGCTACAACAACGCAGCAAGGCAATACAATTCAGGCGCAACAAAATAAGCTGACCATTACCGTAAAAGTACATTACGAGAACAATATTGACCCACAATTGAGTTTTGACCGAACTTACTCTGACGAAGCGGTTTTCAACAGTGACCTGGACCTTAACACCATAGAAACGGCGCAGGTAAGAATTGTGAACGAACGAATCATCAACAAAATTTTCAACGACATCGTCGCGAATTGGTAAGATAATGAATACGAGAGTTTTAGAATTAATCAAGAATCCGAAAATCATCCTGGAAACCGACCTGGAAATCCTGGCGTCGGAAACGGCAAAAATGCCTTACGCACAGAGCATCAGAGCTCTTTATCTTTATGGCATTAACCTGTATCTGCCGGAAAAATATAAGGAAAACCTTTCTAAAACCGCCGCTTACACTACGGACAAAAAGATTCTCTATCAATTCATCAACTCAGAAAAACTGTCCAAAAAAGAATCGCTTGCCACCTCATTTATTGCAGATGATAAAACTGATAATCAAATCATTGATGAAGCAAAACCTGCTGAGCCCGAATTGGTTGCAGAGATTGAAAATACAGATAATCATTCTGTCCTCAATAAATTTGATGTCGATAAAATCATTGAATCTGAGGGAATAAAAACTGAGGAATACATTGTGGTGAATGGTGAGAAAAATCGCCTGCTTTATGAAGGTGAGGAAAATTTTCTCGAAGAAAAAACGCCCGAAGTGGATATTGAAGCGAGCAAAGAATCCGGCCAACTAACCTTGAAGGAAGAGACGGAAACCGTAGAAAAGTTGATTCTTATTGACGAAAATCCTTCTGAAGATACCATCGCATCACCGGACATTACAGAAGAAATCAAAAATGATAATGTAACCGAATTTTCTGAGATTTCAGAACCGGAGCCGGAAATTCAGTCAAAAGATATCAGTTTTAGTGGGATTCAGGATTTTCTGCCTGAAGTAAAATTTAATGTTCCGAAAAATCATCTGGACTATCTCAATCCTCCGAAAAGAGAAAAAAAAGAAGAAAACATCACCGATAATCAAACGATTTCCGCCACTCAGAAGAAGGAAACTTTTGTAGAAACTCTTCCCGGTAAAGAATTAGAAATCGAAGATGTTAATGCCATAAGCTTTGAAAATACGCAGGCTTTCGATATTAATTCAACTGAAAAAATCTCCGAAAAATCTGAAAGTGAAACCGTCAAGGAAAATGATGAACAATTGTCTTCTGAAAACATTCAGCAAGTCGACGTTGGGGATGAGGAAAGCAATGTGCAACCACAAGAATCTGATTCCGTAGAAACGTCTAACATTGAAACAGAACCAGCAACTGAATGGAAACCGATGCAACTGGATTCTTATACGCCGGACGCACTGATCGGAAAACAGCCGGAGCAAAAAATCGAAATTCCTAACATGCCGGAAACTCCGGCAGAAGAGGAAAAAACATCGGAACACAAAGCGGTTATCGACTCAGAAAAATCTGAAATCGAAGAAGTTACCACCGAACAAACAGTTGATGCAATACCGGTCGCAGAAACAGAACGTCCGGTTTTCAACGTGTCGTTCTTTGGAAACGAGTTTGCAAAAATCGAAGAAAAAAAAGATGCAGAGCCTGAGAAACCATCTGAAAAAGCTCAGGAAAAAAGCGAAAGTAATGTCGGGAATTTCATCAACACCTGGCATAGCTGGCTGAAAATTGACAGGCCAAAAACCGAAGAAAACCCGTCTAAAGCCAAAGAAAAAATCATTGATAATTTCATTGAAAATAACCCGAAAATCTCTCAGCTGAAAGAGGAAAGCAATTTTGTGATCAAGGAGAAAAAGGATGACATTTCGCACCTGATGACCGAGACGCTGGCGAGACTTTATACTGAGCAAAAGCTCTATTCCAAGGCGATTAAAGCTTATGAGATATTGTCTGAAAAGCACCCTCAGAAAAAAGATTATTTTCAGGAAAAAATTGAAGAAATCAAGGAAATAAGAAAACCATAAAACAAAAATGTCCCAAAATCGGGACATTTTTTTATTTCAGTTCAATTGGATTGTTGCGGCTCTTGATTTCTGCCTCCATCCGTTTTTGCATTTCCTGCTGTTGTTTCGGATCCATTCCGGGACGGTTACCGCCTCCAGGTCCGCCACCGCCAGGTCTTTGTGCTCCCACGAAGCTCGCCGGGTCTTTCTGGAATTTGACTTCCATATCGTCATACTTCTTTTTGGACAGATTAATGTATTGTCCGCGCGTCTGTGGTTGCTGTATTTCTGCAATCTTCTTCGTCTGCATCAGGTCAAAAGAATAATCGCCTTTAGAATCTTGCGCCTTGACAATCAATCCGGGTAATCCAGAGAATTTATACGGTCCATCCTGCAAAGGGATTTCCGGCGTAAACCAAGCAAACCAGGTTCTTCCGCCAAATGTGGTTTCGGCTTTTTGCGTCTGGTAATCACCGATCTTTACAGTTTCCGGCAGAATTTTCCAATTTAAAGAAGGTGATTCATTGTAAGAATATTGGTCGCGCCCAATTCTCGATTTGTAAACCAGACTTTGACTGCTCAAATCCTTCTCGATGGTGTAATTGATATTGCTTCGCAGATTCTGCATCTGATTTCGGTCAAAGTTCCGTGTAGCACGCATTCTTTCCATCAGCGAATCCCGCTTAAGGCTGTTTTCCGAATAGAAGTAAGAGGTTTTGCCGTCAGAATCCAGATAGGCTAGTTCTGTTTTTTTCTCGGCGTTGGTAGAGTCCGGCGTCATCGACACCTGATAGATAAATCTTGTGCTATGCTGTGCCATTAAGAACGGCATTGCCATAACAGCTAATAATTTTATAAATTTCATATTATTTTTTCAATTGTTCCTATCTTTTGATTCACAAATTTCAACAAAGTTAATCCTAAACCACTTTCATTATCATTCATTATTAAAATTATATTTTAATTAACATTTAATTTACTGATTATCAATAGCGATATAAACCATTAAGCCACCGTAAAATGACCAAAATAGATGCTGTCAATTTGAGAATGCGGAAATTAGTTCGTACTTTTGTAGACTAAAATCAGTCTAAATAAAAACAATGATACAAGTAAGCGATCAGGCAAAATCAAAGGCAGCTCAGTTGATGACTGAAGAAGGCTTCAATCCTGAGACTGACTATATAAGAGTGGGCGTCAAAAGCGGCGGATGTTCCGGGCTGGAATACGTCTTGAAGTTTGATAATGTAAAAAATGAAACCGACCAAATCTTTGAAGATAACGGCGTGAGAGTCATTATTGACAAAAAATCAATCCTATATCTTGCAGGCACAACTCTGGAATATTCCGGAGGACTGAATGGGAAAGGTTTTGTTTTTAATAACCCGAATGCCGCCAGAACTTGCGGCTGTGGAGAATCTTTTAGTCTATAGACACGAGATGCCGGATGTGAGATGCAAGACTTTTCCGGTCTGAAATCTGATGTCTGAAATCTGAAATCTTAAAAAATGAATAAATATACCGAAGACGATTTACGCGTCGATTTAGAAAATAAAAAATACGAATTCGGTTTCGAAACGGATATCGAATACGAAGATTTCCCGACTGGTCTGAATGAAGATATCATCCGTGCGATTTCTGCCAAAAAAGAAGAGCCGGAATGGATGACTGAATGGCGTCTGGAATCTTTCCGGATCTGGCTGAAAATGGAAGAGCCAACTTGGGCAAACATAAAATATCAAAAACCTGATTTTCAAGCCATCCGTTATTATGCGGCACCAAAGGCAAAACCTGAATTGGCAAGTCTTGACGAAGTAGACCCGGAATTGCTGAAGACTTTCGCAAAATTGGGAATCAATATTGAGGAACAAAAAAGATTAGCAAATGTTGCAGTTGATATTGTAGTGGATTCAGTATCAGTTAAAACCACATTTCAGGAAACCTTGAAAGAGAAAGGCATTATCTTTTGTTCAATTTCCGAAGCTATCAAAGAACATCCGGAATTGGTAAGACAATATCTTGGAAAAGTGGTTCCGAGAGGAGACAATTTCTATGCAGCGCTTAATTCCGCAGTTTTTTCCGACGGAAGTTTCTGCTACATTCCAAAAGGTGTAAGATGCCCGATGGAATTATCGACTTATTTCCGAATCAATCAGTCCGGAACCGGACAATTCGAGAGAACTTTGGTAATCGCTGACGAAGGAAGTTACGTATCTTATCTGGAAGGTTGTACCGCACCATCGAGAGACGAGAATCAGCTTCATGCTGCAGTTGTAGAACTCATTGCAATGGATGATGCCGAAATCAAATATTCGACGGTCCAGAACTGGTATCCCGGAGATGAAGAAGGAAAAGGCGGCGTTTTCAATTTTGTTACGAAGAGAGGACTTTGTGAGCGCAATGCAAAAATATCCTGGACTCAGGTGGAGACAGGTTCTGCCGTGACCTGGAAGTATCCATCTTGTATTTTGAAAGGTGATAATTCGGTTGGTGAATTTTATTCTATCGCGGTTACCAATATGCATCAATATGCAGATACGGGGACGAAGATGATTCACATCGGAAAGAATACCAAATCAACCATTATTTCCAAAGGTATCTCTGCCGGAAAATCCCAGAACTCATACAGAGGTCAGGTGAAAGTAATGCCAACTGCAAAAGGTGCGAGAAATTTTTCTCAGTGCGATTCTTTGCTAATGGGAAATGAATGTGGCGCACACACGTTTCCTTACATCGAAATCAAAGACCCAACAGCGCAATTGGAACACGAAGCTACGACTTCGAAAATCGGGGAAGACCAGATTTTCTACTGCAACCAAAGAGGAATTGATACAGAAAGAGCCATTGCTTTGATTGTGAATGGATTCAGTAAAGAAGTATTGAATAAACTGCCAATGGAATTTGCCATTGAAGCTCAGAAGTTGTTGGAAATTTCCCTTGAAGGTTCAGTTGGATAGATTTTTATCGCAAGGTTAAACAAATATTTTCTTTGATTGTTTAAAAACATTTTAAAGAAATACAAAGCCGCTAAAGCTTAGGAAAGTAATACAAGTTTTAAATTTCTACAAGCAACTTGTTTATCTTTGCGAAAAATGACACAAATGACAGAGAATGAAATTTCAAAGATTGTCTTTGAAAGTGGATTAAAGATTCATAGAAAATTGGGCATAGGCTTATATGAAACTATTTACGAAGAATGTCTTTTCTATGAATTGAAAAAAGCAGAAGTAAAAGTTGAAAGACAAAAACCTCTGAACATCCAATATGAAGAATTGTTGCTGGAAAATGCTTTTAGAATGGATTTATTAATTGAAAACAAGGTTGTTTTAGAAATTAAATCTGTTGAAAGTCTAAATAATTTTCACGCATCACAACTAAAAAATTATTTAAGACTAGGAAATTATAAGTTAGGAATGCTTATTAATTTTAATTCTCAACTATTTAAAAATGGTGTAATGAGAATCGCAAATGGTCTTGATTATAATACAAAATAAGAAACAATAGTATTTCATTGATAAGCGTTAGCGCCTTTGTTTCACTTAAAAAAGCAAAGGAAGATAAAAAAAATCTTTGTCTAGCCTTGCGATAAATTTAAAAGTATGTTAGAGATAAAAAACTTACACGCCAAAATTGAAGACGGCGACAAAGAAATTTTAAAAGGAATCAATCTTGAAATAAAACCGGGCGAAGTACACGCTATTATGGGACCGAACGGCGCAGGAAAATCGACGCTTTCTTCTGTAATTGCAGGAAAAGAGGATTATGAAGTGACCGAAGGCGAAATTCTTTTCGAAGGAGCAGAAATCGGTGAAGATGCGCCTGAAGAAAGAGCGCACAAAGGTATTTTCCTTTCGTTTCAATATCCTGTGGAAATCCCTGGCGTTACCGTTACCAATTTCATCAAAGCCGCTCTTAACGAAACCAGAAAAGCTAATGGATTGGAAGAAATGGGCGCAAAGGATATGCTTGGTTTGATTCGTGAAAACTCTGAGAAACTAGGCATCAGAAAAGATTTCCTTTCCAGATCTCTCAACGAAGGTTTCTCTGGAGGTGAAAAGAAAAGAAACGAGATCTTCCAAATGATGATGCTGAATCCAAAATTGGCAATCCTTGACGAAACCGATTCCGGATTGGATATCGATGCGCTCAGAATCGTGGCAGATGGTGTGAACCAATTCAAAAATGAAGGCAATGCTGTTTTACTAATTACGCATTATCAAAGATTGTTGAATTACATTCAGCCGGATTTCGTTCACGTTTTGGCGGATGGAAAAATCATCAAAACTGGCGATAAATCTCTTGCATTGGAGTTGGAAGAAAAAGGTTACGATTGGCTTCTTAATTAGTTGTCAGTTAATAGTTGTTAGTTGACAGTTAACGTAAAAACAAAAATTTGCAAAATACAGAAATACCAGTAATGGCATTAAAAGAACAAGTTTTAAATCATCACACTTCATTTTTAGAATCGCTTCGTCATTCTTTTTTGAACGAAGAGAGAAAAATCGCTCTTCAGAAATTTGAAGAGAAAGGTTTTCCAACCAAAAAAGATGAAGAATACAAATACACGAATCTGAAGGAAATCACAGAGAAAGATTACAATTTTTTCCCTTCAGAAGCGCATCATATTACCAAAGAGCAGTTGGACGAATTGCATTTGGGAGAAGAACATTTTGACTGGATTGTGTTCATCAACGGGAAACTTCACAAAGAATACTCTAATATTTCTATTGAAAATGCAGAATTCCTGACGTTGAACGAGGCGCTGAATGATTCCGCAAAAAAAGAATCGTTCAACCAATATTTCAATACGATTGCAAGCAATGACTTAGCTTTCACCAACCTGAATCTGGCTTATTTCAACGAAGGATTTTTCCTGAAAGTTCCGAAAAATATCGTCATAGAAAAACCGATTCATGTTTTTTACATCTCCGACAGTCAGGAAGAAAACACGTTCTACAACACAAGAAATCTTCTGATTGTAGAAGCTGGCGCCAAAGTAGAAGTCATTGAAAGTCATCATAATTTTGATGAATCTTTCGTGTTTACCAACTCTGTGACGGAGATTTTCACGTATCAAAATGCAAAAGCGGACTGGCACAAATTGCAGAACGACAGCGACACGTCTTACCTTGTAGATCACACCTTTGCGAAGCAGGAAAGAGACAGCTTGACAACGGTGAACACCTTCTCTTTTGGAGGAAAATTAGTCCGTAACAATTTGGATTTCATTCACAACGGAGAGAATATCAATTCGTTTATGAACGGCATCACAATTATCGGAAAAGACCAATTGGTAGATCACCACACTGCCGTTCATCACAACACGCCCAACTGCGAATCTTATCAGAATTACAAAGGGATTTTCAAAGACAAATCGCACGGCGTTTTCAACGGAAAAGTCTTTGTGAACAAGATTGCTCAGAAAACCAACGCTTATCAGCAGAACAATAATATTTTGCTGGACGAAGGCGCAACTATCGATACCAAACCTCAGCTTGAGATTTTTGCAGACGATGTGAAATGTTCGCACGGTTGTACCGTTGGACAGCTAAACGAGGACGCGATGTTCTACCTCAGAGCCCGTGGAATTTCCAAGAAAGAAGCAAGAGCATTGTTGCTTTACGCTTTTGCCAACGATGCGATGCAAAACATCGATATCGAGCCACTCAAAGTAAAAATTTCCAAACTTCTGGCAGAAAAACTGGAAGTCAGCATGGAATTCTAATAAATCAAATCGCATCTATCAGGTGCGATTTTTTATTGTTATTTCCGCTCAAGCGGTGCGCAGAATCAACTTCTTTTTAAACATTTTCGTCATTAAATTGTAAATTTGAATCTAATCATAACCAATTTTATCTTGACACAAATGAACTACGACCAATTACAATTCAACCTCAACGCTTACAAAGAAACCGGCGAAATCCTGAACGCTGCCAAATTCCTGATTCATCAATTTGATTTGGACGATGATAATTTTGCAGGATTCGGGTTCCGGAAAGAACTGGAAAAGAATTCGATTTTATTGACTGCCAATGGTGAAATCGGGGAAATCCAGGAAGTTTTGATTCCAAGAAATCTGTTCGATTTCGATTTGACTTTGGTTCTTAACATGCTTGCTCACGAGATGTTGCACGTTCGTCAGAAATCGTCAAAAATGATGATTTTGGATAAAAACGAGCGTGAATGGCAAGCTTATTACGAAATGTTATTTCACACCAATTTCCCGCAGATTCCGGAACTTTCGGATTATTACAAAAACTTCTTCGGCGAGAAAGCTTTGATTTATTACGTAAGAATGGGCGAAGGAAGTGAATTGCAACAGAAATATGCTGAGCAGAAAACTGAAGTTGAAAAGCTGTTGCAAGAATTACAAAATTCAGACACTTCTACAAGCTTAGTGTGACATCTTTAATAATAAAATTTTCAAAAATTTCAGGCTGAGCCTGTTGAAGCCTTAAAATTATTTATCAATGACAAAACCTGAAATATCCTGGAACGATTTTGAGAAAATCGACATCAGAGTCGGGACCATTATTTCCGTCAATGATTTTGAAAAAGCCAGAAATCCTTCTTATCAGTTGGAAATCGATTTTGGAGATTTGGGAATCAAAAAATCTTCGGCTCAAATCACAGCTTTGTACTCGAAAGAAGATTTGATAGGAAAACAGATTCTTGCTGTTGTGAATTTCCCGAAGAAACAAATCGCCAATTTCTTTAGCGAATGCCTTGTTCTTGGTGTCTATAGCGAAAATAAAAGTGAAGTAACTTTGTTAAGTCCGGGTTTGCCTGTGAAAAACGGATTGGAAGTTGGATGAAATATCAATCAAAATTCTGAAGTTCAACCAACTTTCTGTAAGTTCCGTCTTTATCCATCAATTCCTGGTGAGAACCTTGCTCCACAATATCGCCTTTTTCCATCACCACAATATGGTCCGCTTTCTGAATCGTTGATAATCTATGTGCGATAACCAAAGACGTTCTGTTTTCCATCATCTTCTCCAAAGCGTCCTGAACAAATCTTTCTGATTCTGTGTCCAACGCAGAAGTGGCCTCGTCCAGAATCATAATTGGTGGATTTTTGAGAACGGCTCTGGCAATAGATACACGCTGCTTTTGTCCGCCTGAAAGCTTGTTGCCATCGTCTCCGATATTGGTATGATAGCCATCCTGAAGCTGCATAATAAAATCGTGTGCATTGGCAATTTTGGCGGCGTCCATCACTTCCTGTTCCGTTGCATTGGGATTTCCCATCAGAATATTGTTGTAAACCGAATCGTTAAACAAAACAGATTCCTGGGTTACCATTCCCAGAAGTTTACGGTAATCCGTCAGTTTCAGATTTTTAATGTTATGCCCGTCAATCAGAATTTCGCCCGCAGAAACATCATAGAATCTCGCGAGAAGATTGGCAATGGTAGTTTTTCCGCTACCCGACTGTCCCACCAATGCAATGGTTTTTCCTTTGGGAAGCACTATTGAAAAATTCTTAAGAATCAGATTAGATTTCTCGTAATAGAATCCGATGTTATTAAACTCAATACTATGTTTCAGTTCAGAAATTGGTGTCGGATTCGGAACTTCGTCAACTTTAAGATCGTAATCCAAAACTTCGGACACTCTTTCAAGACTCGCCATTCCGCCCTGGATATTGGAAACTGCGTTTGAGAGACGCTTTGCCGGGTCCAAAATCTGGAAGAAGACCGCAATGAAAGCAAGGAAAGTTGCAGGATCACGATTGGTTCCGTTGATGATTTCTGTACCAGCGTACCAGGTAATCAGCAACATCGTTACAGAACCGAGAAACTCACTCATTGGTGAGGCCAATTCCCGCCTTCTGCTCATCGCAATGGCGTGATGCTGCCACTGATTCGTTGTTTTATTAAAGCGATTTTTCAGGATTTTATCGGCATTGAAAATCTTAATGACTTTTGAAGATTTCAAGGTTTCATCTACCAAAGAGAAAAGATTGCCTAATTCTTCCTGCGCATTTTTGGCCTGTCTTTTCAGACTTTTTCCAACCCAGGAAATAATCCATCCCATAATTGGAAAAACGATGAGCGAAAACAAGGTAAGCTTGGGAGAAAGGATAAACAATGCTGTCAATGATGAAATAATCATAAACGGCGAGTTCACAATATCCACCAAAGAGCCCATAATTCCACTCTCTACACCGCCTATGTCGTTAGAAATTCTGGACATCATATCGCCTTTGCGCTGTTCCGTGAAGAAAGAAACCGGTAATTTCAGAAACTTGTCATACATCGCTGTTCGAAGATCTCTGGTAATCCCGACACGGTAATTGACCAACAAATAAGAACCGATATAGCGGAAAATATTACGAAGCAAAAATGCGAACGCCGTGATACCGCAGAGCACTGCCAATACCTTGATGCCGCCGTGCTCATCCATATTGATTTGGATGGTGTAATACGCCCAATCTTTTATATAAGCAAAATAATCCGCCAATCTGCCATTCCAGACAGGAACTTTTGACGTATCCACAGCGTCCACAGTTCCGAACATGATACCCAGGATCGGAAGCAAAGTTCCTATGGAGAAGATTTGCAAAAGCGAATAGAGAATGTTGAAAAACATACTTCCCCAAAGGTACTTCTGATGCGGCTTTGCAAAACCGAGGATGCGCTGGAATGGTTTCATTAAGAAAAATTGATCTGCAAAAATACGGAAAATAAATAGTTTAAATTTTCAGACGTCAGAAATCGTATCTTACCTTATCATTATACTTCGGCTGAAAGTTTCCGGCATTGAGCTTTTCGATGGTCTTAGCAAAGTTATTGATGATATTGGTAAGATTATCCGCTTCTACAATAGACATATCATCGTTCACCCCGTGATAATGTGTCGCCTTGTTCATATCGACTGTCGAAATAGAATGGGCGATGATTTTCTTTTTGACAAAATTCACATTATCAGAACGGTAAAACAAATGCTGACCTTGATAAGGATCGGGATAAACCTTGAGACCGTTGGCAGCATTGGCATTAATCAATTCATCAAAATCAGAAAACTCATCGCCGGTCATAAAAACAGCATTCTTTCCGAACTGAGATTCTGTCGCCAGCATTTCGAAATTGAAAAGTGCTCTGATGTTATTAAAAACCGGATTCAGATTCTGATTGTCTGCCAAAGCTTTTGAACCAATCAATCCAATTTCTTCTGCATTGAAAGCCATAAAAACCATTGAGAAATCCGTCTTTTTATCTTTGAAATAATCTGCCAGACCAATAACTGTGGCTACTCCGCTAGCATCATCATCGGCACCGTTATAGATATTATCGCCTTCTTTTTGGTTAGTTCCGATATGATCAAAATGTGCTGAAAAAGCAAGACTCTCCGGAGATTTCCCTTTCTTCACACCACAGACATTGTAACCTTTCTGTCCTTTATATTCAAAAGGAATCATGTAAGAATCACCATAGCAATATTCCAGATTATTCTTTTTGTATTCGGCGGCAATATATTCTGCGGCTTTATCATTTTCAGGTGTTCCGAATTTGCGGCCTTTCATTTCGTCCGAAGCCAAAGTTGAAACAATGTCTAGAATTCGTTCTTTGGAAATATCCTGAGCATAGGTGCATACAGAGCCAGCTGTTAAAATAAAGAAGATGATTTTTTTCATGGATGATTGATTTATGGGATGAGTATCGGTTTTCTGGGAATTGTTACCATTCTAAGAATAAAGGTAATACCGTTTGTAGATAAAGATGACCTCGAAAAGAATAAAAAAGATCAGAGTACCGGCATAATACAGATTCTTCTTTGAGCTGATAAAGATCAGCGCGAGACTCAGGGGAATATGCGTGATCATACGGATTCCGTAGAGCGGCATCAAAGATTGTACGTACTCTCTGCCTTTGTAAAGCGTGTCCACCAGATCCAGGCAGAACATTATGGCAAGAAATCCGAAAAGCCACTTTCGGCGGGAGTAGAAGTAGGTTTTATAATCATTATGATGGTCCTTCAAGTCAGCGGGATAAAGCAATGTACAGAGAACAAAAAATAAAATGATGTACGCAATGATAAATATGTACTGTGTGAATGTCCAGGATGTGAGCGCACGCAAGCGGTATTCCCACCACCAGAAATGAATCATCAGAATAAAAATATAAAGCACGAAGAGCAGATGAACCCAGAACGGTCTGGTGCGGCCGGGATGCTGGATGAACTTGACACTGCCATTCAGCAGCGTTCCGATGCCCAAACTCAGAATGATACTGATGATGGTCTTTAGATGATTGAATGTATCCACGTTATAAAGCTTTTACACAAATCTATTAAAATAAAAACAGCCTCCAAAAAAGGAAGCTGTTCTCACTCAAAAAAAATCGTCGCTAGGTCTATCGCAGTCTGTCTACAGATTTTACGAGCCTCTCATCTTTCCTGATGTACACATTTGCCAAAAGCAGGCATACTACAGAAATCAATGGGAAAACCGGCTCAATACCCTTCTCAGGAACTTTGATTCCTCCGGATAAATTTAGCAGCCAATACGCCAAAAGACCAATCAACAAAGCGTTTATAATGATGCTGATGGTGTTCAGCAAAATTTGTCTCTTACGGTTTTTATAACTGAAGATGCTGAGTACACCAAACAGAATCAGAATGATTGTTAACGCATTAATAGTAAGGTACGCTCCCAAAATATCAAAATCCTGTGCGGTGATATTAAGGAAAACAGTTCCCAAAACGGCTAACACTATCCAGACGGTTTGTATTCTCTGTAACATTTTCAGTTGTAAATCCTTGATATAAAGCTTATCAATAGAGCACAAAAATAAAATAATTTTTGCTTAATTCAAAAATTAATGTAGATTTGCATTGTAATTACCTTTTTTAAAAATGATAACCGCCTGGTTTTCATTCTTATCTTTTACACAAATAAAAATAATTTACCCTTTTTACGACTATATGTTTAATATCGAAACGCTACGGTCCAAGTCCGAAGAGGAATTGACCAAACTTTCTAAAGATTTAGGCGTTAAAGTGGCAAAGAAAAGTTCTCCAGAGGAAACTGTTTTTGCCATTCTTGATTATCAGGCTTCCAATCCAAAAGTCATTAAAGATTATCTGAACGCCAACCCCGAAAATATGGACAATACCCCAGAAGAAACGCCGAAGGACAAAGCACCGGCTCCTAAAAAGCGAGGCCGCAAACCAGCAGCGAAACCTACGGATACGGCAGAGCTGCCGGCTGCTAAGGAAGAAACACCTACAGCGGAAATCACTGCCGGAGAAAGTCCGTCAGCAGAAACTGCCCCTGCAGAAGTTGCGAAGGCACAAAACCCGCCGAAGAAAAAGCAGAGAACCAGAATCAGCCAGCCACAGACAGAGGAATCTGCCACAGATGCACCGGCCGAGACTCCTCCAAAAGCTGAAGAAAAACAGGAAGACACGGATCCTACAATGCCAAGCAATCCGCAGCTTGCAAATGCTCAGCCGCAGAATCCTCAGCAACAAAATCCTCAGCAGCAGAAGACCAACAATAACAAAGGTCAGCAAAAAACACAAAGACCTCAACAAAACAAGTCGGCTAACAATCAGAATCATTCACAGCATAATAACCACCCTTCCGAAACACAAAACGCTCCGCAGCATCAGCAGCAGGAACCAAAAAAAGAATTCAACTTTGATGGTATTGTGAGCATCGAAGGTGTTCTGGAAATTCTTCCTGATAATTACGGATTCCTGCGTTCTTCGGATTTCAGCTATATCTCGTCTCCCGATGATGTGTACGTATCTACCAATCAAATCAGAAATTATGGTTTGAAAACCGGTGACACGGTAAAAGGCATTGTGAGACTTCCAAAAGAGGGTGAAAAATATTTTTCACTTCAGAAACCTACGGAAGTGAACGGGAGAGATCTGGCGTTCATCAAAGATCGTGTAGCGTTTGAATACCTTACACCGCTTTTTCCTCAGGAAAAATTCAACCTGGCGGGCAGGAATGCTACCCTTTCTACGAGGATTGTAGACTTATTCGCACCTATCGGTAAAGGTCAGAGAGCAATGATTGTTGCACAACCTAAAACCGGTAAAACCATTTTGCTGAAAGATATTGCCAATGCCATTTCTGCTAATCACCCGGAAGCTTATATGATGGTTCTTCTGATTGACGAACGTCCTGAAGAAGTTACTGATATGCAGAGAAGCGTGAACGCGGAAGTGATCGCATCTACCTTTGATGAAGCGGCAGACAAGCACGTAAAAGTAGCGAATCTGGTGTTATCCAAAGCACAAAGAATGGTGGAATGTGGTCACGATGTGGTGATTTTGCTGGATTCTATTACACGTCTTGCCAGAGCTTACAACACGGTGACGCCGGCATCGGGAAAAATCCTTTCCGGTGGTGTGGATGCGAACGCACTGCACAAGCCGAAACGTTTCTTCGGAGCTGCGAGAAAAATTGAAAATGGTGGTTCATTAACCATCATCGCAACAGCCCTTATTGATACAGGTTCTAAAATGGATGAGGTGATTTTTGAGGAATTCAAAGGAACCGGAAATATGGAATTACAACTGGACAGAAAAATTGCTAACAAGCGTATTTATCCGGCGGTAGATCTGGTTTCTTCCAGCACCAGACGAGATGATTTACTTCAGGATGAAGCCACGCAACAGAGAATGTGGATAATGAGAAAATATCTGGCTGATATGAATCCTTTGGAAGCCATGGAATTTGTACAGAAACAAATGCAAGGTACCAGAAACAATGAGGAGTTTCTGATGTCTATGAACAGATAAAAACAAAGCTCGGCTCGCTTATGGCGAGCCGGAACTTTAATATTACCAAGGTAATAGTTTATTGTTAAGCGACGAATACGTCTTGTACGTCAGCTTTTCTCTTCAGTACAGCATGTGCGTAAGAGCAGTGCGCCTTAATCGTCCATCCATTTTTTCTGGCAAATTCTATGGAGTTCTCTACCAATTTCTTGCCAAGACCCCGACCTTCAAACTTTGGGAAGATCATTACATAGCTTACAATCAATTTTTTTAATTCCGGGACTACCGTGTAGGTCAGTCTTCCTATATCTTCCGTAGCATTTTTCAGCGTAATGTAGCCTCCGTTTCCGGATTTGTGATTTTCATATATTAGTTCCATAACGTCTGTTTGACATACGATATGCTAAAACTATTCCAAAATTAATATCCATTACATATCTACAATAATATTACTCTGCAAATCGCCATTGCCAGGAAAAACAGAAGAAGACACATTATCAACTTTAAATCTAACATCCGAACTTCCACCAACTCCTAAAGTAACCGTATTAAAAAAAAGTTCACCGAAAGGATACGTAGGTTGCAATTCATACTTAGCAGCAACCCTTTTATGAGTAGTATCTAAAACAGGAAATATAAATCCGAAACTATTTACTGGTATATTTGGGACGGGTGTACTGACTAATGACAAAATATATTTAGCTTTATTCGAAAGTTCATCTCTAAATATAGCCGAAGGTACAAATTCTACTTTGGGTGGATTGCCTAAATATACATTATCCCTAATTGTAGTTGCTTCAATCAAATCACTACTTATATAAATCAGATGTTCTAAGTTGTGTGTTTCTAATGATGTTGTGTTATTACTAAATATACAGTGTTTAAGTGATAAGGCACTTACTGAAATCAATCTTTTAGATACCGTAAAGTTATTACCTGAAATTTTAATAAAAGAATAGTTACACAGTGGACCACCTTCGTCACTTTTATAAAATTCCACCCCTTTTTCATGACCGACAAAATAATTATTGATTATCTTTAATCCCTCCACATCTGTGGTTAATATCGCAGCATGCCTTACATCTCCGTTTAAATTGTATAAAATATGACAAAGATTATTTTGTGCAATTATCCTCTCGCAGTTTCCTCCCTTATACATTGTTCTGAACAAACATTGATGGCTATTGTACCACTGTGATCCTTTATTAGAATCCAAAGGAGTATGTGTTATTTCAACGTGCGAATGCTTAATTACATTAGAATTAATAGATAAATCGGAAATAGTCGTGTTAATTCCTGGCCATAAGTCTATCGCTGAATTGGTTATTTCAGCTATATTATCAGAAACTAATATATTGTTAATATTACCTTTTTCAAATGTTTCACTGGAAATGAAATTCATTCTTGTGTAATTATAAACTTTATTATTAGTGAAGGAGGAATTACTGCCATGAATCTCACAAGCACAACCGATAAGACTCAAAAAATAATTTCCTAAAAAGAAGTTATTATCAACTGATAAAAAATTAACGTTGCCATAAATAGTTGAATGGTCATCGTTGAGTTCCGGGTGACTATTTGCTAAATTTTCGAAAGTACAATTACTAATTCGCACATTGCCACCGTATACCGCTCGTCCTATACTAATGCAATTACTTAAATCGCCATTGGTCCAGTATATACCATCAATCGTCAAATTAGTACATCTTCCACCTTCAACTCCAATTCTTCTCATATAACCTGTTCTCATTTGAGAAACATGGCCTGAGAAATCTATAATGCCCTTACCCGTTAATGAAATATTATATATGTCTGTAAAACTATGTTCCTCCTTCGCATTAAACCCAGAAAACAAAATAAATCCTTTATCATCGAAAAAATCGCCTACTGTTATTACGCTATATTCCTCAAATTTAATATCTAAATAAGATTTTAACTCTAAAATATTTCCGTGTCCTATATCATCAATTCGATCACTAAAAGAATTAACAAGATAATTTCCGCCAGGAAAAATTAATTTTAAACCCAAAGCAGAACACACATCGATGGCTTTCTGAATATTTGCCCTCTGGTCTATTGTATAAGATGATTTAACCCCAAAAGTTGTAGCATAAACTCTCTTACTTCCAAATACTATAGTATTTATATAATAAAAATTTCCTCTTTTTCGGTAGATAATATCATCTACTTGATAAGGTTGATTATCGAAGTGCGTAGTCCAGCCTGTAACTTTTTTAAAATACACTCTCTCTAAAGTATTACTGTCAATTAATTGAACCAAATCTGCATCAGCTACTGTACTTCCTGCTGCAAAAAAATCGTTTGTATATATCATTGCTTAAAATTATTTATGCAATAATAAAATCTACAAACGCCAAAACTCGTCGTGTTTTATCTGAATATAAAGAAATTTAAATTACCTCACAGGTGTACGGAATTCACCATAACCGATCAGTCCGTCGAAGTTTCTTCCGAAAGGCGTGTAGTACAAAAAGGCCTGATAAAGATTTTCGGTTTGCCAGAAATTGCCATTCACTTCACCAAAATTCAGCTTTCCGGCAGAATCTTTCGTTGCGATGACGTAGCTGTAGAAACCTTGCTTCAGATAGATTTTGGCCATATACTTCTGCGCTTTGTCATCATACACCATCTGGCTGGTTTTGTCTGCCTTGTAATCGTTAAACAATCCCAGCACGTAAAATTCTTTATCGGATTTCTGACTGTCAAGCGCAAAATATACCCAGGAATAATCGGCTTCCCGATCCGGATTGCGCTCTATGCCGAGATCGTTTCTCCTGAAATAAAAAGCGCCATTCACATCCGGCTGGTATTGATAATCTCCGGGATATGCCCACACCGGATAGAGATAAGTGTAGTTTCTGCCGTCTATGTTTTCGGTATTCGCGACCATATCCATGGCCTGATTGATAACCTTGTTGTCGAAATAATAAAATTCGTTATTGCCCGGAAATGCGAGATTCAGCTGTTGGAAAAGAAGCTGATTACCCATTGTGGAGCTGGCGCGCAGGTTTTTCAGAGCGATGTCCCAATTATTATTCTGGATCACATTGAGCGTGAGTGACGTGAGATTATTGGAAATGCCGGAGCCATTGCCAGTAGCTTGTACTTCTATCCTTTGTTTCAGATTCGGAAACCTGGCATCTATGAAACGGGTGACGTTGATGCCCAGATTAGCACCATTTTCATAAACGCAGAAACGGCTGGTAAAGAGCGGCTGGTCCTGAGAATCCTTATAAACAATAATCTCATAATTTCCGGAAATCTTCAGCTGGATCTTATCGTTGGGAAAGGTGAGTTCATAATTGGTATATTTCTGATAGGTGTTAAAAGAAAACTGGAAATTCTCAATGAGGGCATTCATGCTGCCGCTCGCAAATTCCGCAAAGAAAAGGCCGTCCTCTTCCCAGTTCCTGTTATAATGCCTGAAGGTGTAGCGGTACAGCTGGCTGGTATTTGCCAGATCATCAAATTTGAGAACCAGCTGCTCACCTTGCGCAATTACGGGCGTCTCGTCATTGGTTCTGGGATTGAATACCTGGATGCTTCTGATTTCCTGTGCGAGTGCGGATAC
The DNA here is from genome assembly GCA_913778505.1 of uncultured Chryseobacterium sp. Lineage (GTDB taxonomy): Bacteria > Bacteroidota > Bacteroidia > Flavobacteriales > Weeksellaceae > Epilithonimonas. The sequence goes on along the minus strand of CAJYWD010000007.1, from coordinate 106,848 downwards.
GCTTATTAGCAGCGCTACCAATATGTTGAATATCTTCATGAGACCAATTTATTACTAAGTTTTTGTAAGGCTAATTTAATGTTTTATATTTTTACAGCTAAATTCCATATCATGCTGCACGTAAAATCCTTTGCCTTCAATCCTTTTTCCGAGAATACCTACATCATTTATAACGATGAAAAGGAGGCTTTTCTTATAGATCCAGGAAATATGCCCGAAGCTGAAACCGAAACTTTGCATCAGTTCATCAATGCGCATGAACTTAACATTAAAAATATTCTCTTGACGCACGCTCACATTGACCATATTATCGGTTTGCAATGGGCTTATGATGCTTTTGGTGTTCCGGTTCTGATACATCCTGATGAGATGCAAATTCTTGAAAGAGCAACTTTCACTGCGAAGAGTTACGGTTTTTTCTTTCCTGCTTTCGAAGGAGAACTTCAACATATTAAAGAAGGGGAAACGCTGACATTAAGCTCCGAAACTATTGAAATCTATGATGTTCCGGGACATTCGCCGGGAAGTGTGGCTTTCTATGATCGGAATAATGGAATTGTGATCTCCGGCGATGCATTGTTTATGATGAGTATCGGCAGGACGGATCTTTACAAAGGTGATTATGACCAACTGATTTCCAGTATCAAAACTAAATTGCTGACTTTGCCGGAAAACACCAAAGTGTACAGCGGCCACGGTGAATCTACCACTATCGGCTTTGAAAAAGAGCATAATCCTTTTCTTAAGTAAAACTGTTCTGTAATTCAAAAACGGGGCTTATGTGGTTTTCCATAAGCTTTATTGGTATGTAATCCTTTCTTGTTTGATTGAGACGATGCTTTGTTGGATTAAGACGATGCTTTGTTGGATTGAGACGGTGTCTTGTTCGATTGAGACGGTGTCTTGTTGGATTCTGAAAATCTTTTTTAATTAATGGCGGCGATTCGTAACAGATGGTTATTGAACGGTCTGTTTGGCTTCGCAGGAATTTCGGCACATGAGAATAAGGGCCTTTTGATTTCTCGGAAATCGACGATTTGATGCAGTCTATGGTAAGGTGATTACTGATTTAAGCGTATGATGAAAAAAGGACATACAAAAAAATAAACGAGAAATTTCTAATACTTTTGTAAAATAAAAAAAATCCATGAGATTTAGCCAGATGCGATAAGAACGGTGTATAGACCAATGCATAGTGGTTTATCAGACTTATATTTATTAAAGAATATATTAATGGCAAGGAGAAAGTAATCTTAAAAGAATAAAAGGAATGCTCTTGTTTCCATTTGATAAAGATCCCGTGAAGATTACGACACGGTACAGTTTATTTTTAGTATTTTCATAATGCGAATCTTTATGAAGGATTTATAATATAGTGTATTAAAAAGAACCCTTTTCATAAATTAAGTGATATGAAACAAAATTTTTTATAAAACTAAAACAACTCTTTCTCAAAAATCAATCTTATTTTTTTAATATGATATATCATAATAACTAAAGTAAAATGAAGAAAATATTTTTAATTTACGCATTTGTAGCAACCTGTCTTATTTTCGCACAGGATAAGAAAAATAGCCCCGTTGGTGCTAGATATAAATCTGCCACTCCTAATATTCCATATATTTACAAAAATGGTTATAAAGATTTTGAAATTGTGAGAGTTCCTACTGTTACAGGAAAAAATACGATCTACACTGGGGAGTTAAGGTTTAATGCAGTATACTCATCATTTTATACCATGGAGCTACTCTTTGATGCTTTTGGCATTTGGGATAAAGAACTGCGAGCCAAGGAAGACTACACATCTATTTTAGTCTGGAAAAAAAAGAAGTTATTTGCGGATAGCAACAGACTTTATGACATCTATGCAAGAGGTAAAGAAAACAAAACCGAAATGTACGCTGCTGTAATGGTATTTGACGATAATAAAAATGATGTTCTGATTGATAGTTCAGCAGAACGAAATAAAATGGTGAATTATTTTGCTCAAGGTATAAAGCACCTTAAGTCTAATCGTAAGTTTTACAAAGTATATGGTAAAGAGAGGTAGATAAATAATACATTTGGCTCGATAAATTGGTCGCACAAATGACCCGATGAGGCTCTCCAAAAAATGGCTAGTCTTTTTTTCATTCAGATTTTTGCGACTCAGTCGTATTTATATAGAAATTAAAAATATATCTTGAAAATGATTTAAAAGGAACAAGCTTTTATTTTTTATTGACAATAAAAAGTAATCCCGGAAAAATTTCCGGGATCATTTTTTTTGTTCTAATTCTTAATCCTGATGCACTTCCGACAACACGGGCCCTGATGCTACCAGCGCAAGCGCTTCATCATTATCCGTGAATTGTTCAAAATATTTGATATATCTTGCGGCCAGATCTTTTGCTTTCGCTTCCCAATCCGAATTGTTTTCATAAGTATCTCTCGGGTCAAGGATATTTTCAGAAACATTGGGTAATGCAACCGGGAATTCCAGATTCATTACCGGAATTTTATCCGTAGCCGCTTTGTCAATACTTCCGTCAATGATGGCGTCGATAATGGCTCTGGTGTCTTTGAGGGAAATCCGCTTTCCTGTTCCGTTCCAGCCCGTATTGACCAAATAAGCTTTTGCGCCGTGCTCTTTCATCTTTCCAATTAACGTTTTGGAATACATGGTTGGATGTAATGTCAGAAATGCTTCCCCGAAAGCCGGTGAAAAAGATGGTGTAGGCTCTGTAATGCCGCGTTCTGTTCCTGCTAATTTGGAGGTATAGCCGCAAAGAAAATGGTATTGCGCCTGCTGATCTGTCAGGATAGAAACCGGTGGCAAGACCCCGAAGGCATCTGCTGAGAGGTAAATGATCTTGCTTGCGTGCCCCGCTTTGGAAGGCAAAACAATTTTGCTGATATGATAAATCGGATAGGAAACTCTTGTATTTTCCGTAATGGAACCGTCGGCATAATCAACATTGCCATCTTGATCGGTAATTACATTTTCCAGCAGTGCATCTCTTCTGATTGCACCGTAGATATCGGGCTCTTTTTCTTTACTGAGGTCTATGACTTTTGCATAACAACCGCCTTCGTAATTGAAAACGCCATTGTTATCCCAGCCGTGCTCGTCATCGCCAATGAGGTAGCGTTTCGGGTCTGCGGAAAGCGTGGTTTTACCTGTCCCGGAAAGGCCGAAGAAAACTGCGACATCGCCGTGCTCACCTACGTTGGCGGAGCAGTGCATGGATGCCATTCCTTTCAGCGGAAGATAATAATTCATGATTGAGAACATTCCTTTCTTCATTTCTCCTCCGTACCAGGTACCGCCGATAATCTGCATTTTCTTGGTGAGATCAAACATTACGAATACTTCAGAATTGAGGCCGTGCTGTTCCCAATTCGGGTTCACAGATTCGGAGGAATTGATGACCACAAAATCGGGCTCGCCATAATTCTGAAGATCGTAGTGAGAGGGACGGATGAACATATTCATCACGAAATGCGCCTGCCAGGCCACTTTGGTCACGAATCTCACTTTCAGTCTTGTATCTTCATTGGAGCCGCAATATGTGTCTACCACGTAGATTTTTTCGCCAGAAAGGTCTTTGGTAACGATGTTTTTCAATTCATCAAAAACTTCGACTGTAGTTGGGCGGTTGATGTTTCCGTCCCACCAAATCGTATCTTTTGTAATACTGTCATTGACGATATACCGGTCTTTGGGAGATCTGCCGGTAAAAATCCCGGTTTTCACCGCTACTGCGCCAGACTTTGTGAGAACGCCTTTGGCAAATCCGGAATTAACTGGATCCAATTCCGCCTGGAAAATTTCTTCGTAAGAGGGATTGTGGATGATTTCTTTCGGATTGAGAATACCCTGACGTTCAAGATAAGATTTTAACTTGTCCATTTTTAATTTTTTTTGAAGATTAAAGGTGTTGCGACAAATGTAAAAATATCAGGGAATTATCAAAGTTTTTATAAACTGACTTTCATCAGTTCAAATTAAATTGATAATCTATTAACAATCAGTTAATTAAATCGTCCCAGGAAAATATATTGGAGAAACCCTGGGATTTGAAATAGCTTTCGTAATCTCCGAATTTGGACGTGAGAACGAAATCTCCTCCCCATGCGCCCAAACTTTTGACATAGACCGGGCAGTTTTTGAAATATTTTTCCTTCACAGTCGGTATTCCAAGAAAATCAGACAGATTTTGCTCGTGAATGGTCATCAATTCTGAAAATTCTTCCAAATTCTGGCAGTTGACAATGTTTTTGGTTAATTGAGAATATTGATTGATTAATTCCGTTGAAGTGGGCTTGGACTTGTAATGAAAAATGCCTTCCCGGGTATCTTGTTTTTGATTGAGATGAATGAAAATCAACTCTTCTTTGAAACTTGGATTGAAATCTATTTTATGATAAGTCCTTTCCGGAAAACGGCTGTAGAGAATTGCAGATTTTTCTTTGGCCACTGCAACGTCGTAACCACTTCCTCCTAAACTAATTTCGTTTAGAATGAAAGCATCAATATCCGCCCATTCTGCAAGGTTGGTCATCAAAGTAGAACTGCTTCCTAAGCCGAAGTCTGAAGGAAATTGTAAATTGGTTTTGATATGATAAGAAGTATCACTTTTTAGTTTGATTTCAGAAAGATTCTGAACATTTTTAAGTACTTTGAGAATGAATTCTGCAGCTTTGTAATCATTGGTTTCAACAATTTTCCAATTTTTATAATCAATTGTAGCCTTTAACCACAATTGATTTTGATGATAAGCTTCCCAAAGAATCAATGATTTTTGGTCTTCAGTTTCGGAATAAAAAAGCTCTTGTCCCAGCTTCGTTGGAACAGCCAGGACAAGAGCGCCATCAACAGCAACATATTCTGAGGTAAGCATTAATTTACCGGGAGAGAAAATTCTCTTCATATGTCGATGTTATTTTTTTTATTAATTAAACCAATATGTCGCTCCTACGGAGCTTTCATTTGATCGGTTGCGAATTTTCTACAAACATTTCGCTCCTTTGGAGCTAATCGTTATAGTTTTTTTTCAAATGTTTTACTGTCGCAAAAACCGCAGCCCGAGCTGAGTGGAGCTCATCCCGAAAATAGCATTGGCCGATGATAGGGTTTTTCGGGATAGCGGGAACGGAGCGCGGAAAAGCTGCCCAAAAAATTCTATTCTTAGATTGCAGAAGCAACCGTTACTTCCGGATTAATTTTCTTAATCAAGCCCTGAAGCGTCTTTCCAGGACCCACTTCCACGAAGTTCGTTGCACCGTCTTTTATCATATTCTGCACACTCTGAGTCCATTTCACAGGACCTGTCAATTGGGCAATCAGGTTTTTTTTGATTTCTTCCGGGTCGGAAACTGCTGATGTTGTTATATTCTGATAAACCGGAATCGTAGCTTTTCTGAACTTGGTATTTTCAATAGCAGCGGCCAATCTCTCCTGAGCAGGCATCATCAATGGCGAATGGAAAGCACCATTTACAGGCAGCAATAAAGCTCGTTTTGCACCAGCTGCTTTCAACGCTTCGCAGGCTTTTTCAACAGCTGCTGTGTCTCCGGAAATTACCAATTGTCCGGGACAGTTGTAATTGGCCGGAACCACGATGCCATCGATTTCTGCGCAGATTTCTTCAACTTTAGCATCTTCTAAGCCAAGAATGGCAGCCATAGAACTTGGATTGATATCGCAAGCCATCTGCATGGCCTGTGCTCTTTCGGAAACTAATTTCAATCCGTCTTCGAAAGATAAAACACCGTTGGCCACCAAAGCGGAAAACTCGCCTAGAGAATGTCCGGCAACCATTTCTGCGCCCAAACCGTTTGCTACTTTTACAGCAGCAACCGAGTGTAGGAAAATAGCAGGCTGCGTGACGCTGGTTTTTTTAAGGTCTTCGTCTGTTCCGTTAAACATCACAGAAACAATATCGAAACCGAGGATATCATTGGCAGAATCCATCAGGTCTTTTACATCTTTTCGGGAATCGTAAAGTTCTTTTCCCATCCCGACAAACTGTGAACCCTGCCCAGGAAATACAAGTGCTTTCATATATTTATAAATGATAATTGATGAATTATAAATGATTGATTCATCAATGTTTTAAAATGATTATTAATTTTTGGAACACAAAGTCCACAAAGATTTTTTTTAATACTAAATGTTTTTAAGTTCACAAAGGCGTAAAACTAAAAAAAGATTGGATGAATGAATTCTGAATCATTTATCCCTTTATTATAACTTACGGCATCAATCTCACCACTCTGTAACCATTGTTGATATAAGCACCGTTTGGTTTTGCTTTGACGAATTCGAATTTTGTAGCGAGCTGCGTTTGAGATTTGCCGATCTGTTTGAAGATTTCTCCTTTTTTGTTTTCTCTTGTCAGCATATCGTTCATCACATCAAACCCGATTACCGCGTATTTTGAAGGTGTTTTGCAATATTTTGCTTTGTAAGCTGCCAAAATTTCTTTTTCAAAATCGCCGTCGTAGTTGATTTTTCTGTCCATCAGATAAACAAGATTTGCTTTTGAAAGGTCATCCACATTTTTCTCAAAGCTCGGGCTGTAGAACATACTGAAAGCTTTTACACCTTCCGTCTGTTTTCCGAGCGCAACGATTTTGGAAGAGAATGCAGCACCAGCAGATTCATCATCGTCCGCCAAAATCGCAATGACAGGAACAGATTGTCCCGTCATCATATTGTTTTCCAGCTGAATATCAGATGAAGAATTAACAATCACCACATTAGGTTTTGATAGAGATTTTTCCAAACCGGCCTTGATGGCATTCGCATTTGCTTTGGAATTATCTGCCACGATGTAGATTTTCTGATCCTGGTAAACCTGTCCCACTTCTTTGACAATTCTGTCTGAATAAACTGAATTTTCTGTCTCGATGATAATGAGATTGCTGTAATCGAAAAGGTCTTCGGAATTCGCAAATGGTGCAACGACAGGAATCTTTTTGTTATTCACAAATCTTAGAACTTCCAGAACACTTGATTTGAAAAAAGGCCCGACAATTAAATCGGTATTGTCAGGATTCAGTTGAGAAAGGCTGTTTTTAAAAGTCGTTTCATTTCCCGCATCTACTACCTTGATGTCCAGTTTTTGTCCGTTGTTGGCGTTTCGCTCAGCTGCTAATTTAGCACCCGTCAGGAAATCCATAGACATTGTCCTGTACTTGGCATCGTTGGCATCAAACCCGAAAGGCAGCATCAGAACCACACTCAAAACATCGCCGCTTTTCTTGGAATACATCGGATCTTGTTTCTTGATTTTCAATGTCATTCCGGCTTTCAGTCCGTCCGCAAGATTTGGGTTAAGGCTAATCAATTGATCCAATGTGACATTGAATCGGTTCATGATACTGAACATTGTATCGCCACTCTGAACGGTGTAAGTCACAAAATCGTCTTCCGAAGAAGCAGTAGTTGATGAAACAGGTTCGGAAGCCGAAGCCGGTCTTGTTGTTTCCGTCACCGGAGCGGAAGTTGTATTGCTTTGAGAATTATCTTCAACCTTGATAGAATTAGAAGAAGTTACAACAGAATCTGAACCCGAAACTCTGATGGCTTCGCCTGGTTTCAGACCTGAAGCCTCAAGTCCGGGATTCAAAGCAAATAATTGCTTCTGAGTCAGGTTGAACTGTCTTGATATTTTATAATAATTATCTTTTGCCTGGACAATGTAAAGACCTTTGTCAGAAGATGTGGTTTCGGTTTTCGTTACCGTTTTTACATCCTCAGGTTTTTCCGTGACCGTTTTGGTAGCCTGAGAAGCTTTAGCTGAACCACCAAATTTCTGAATGTTATCCAGAGGCAGGGTGATTTTGTCCCCGATTTTCATATGAGAATCCAGTTCGGGATTCAGTTTGCGAAGGTCAGCCTCAGAAATCTGATATTGCTTGGTAATACCGTAGATCGTTTGTTTGGGCTGCAACGTAATCGTTCCTGTTTTGCTGGTTTTCACAGAAGTGGCTGTAGCAGCAGATTTGGTAGTTGCAGTTTTTGTGCTGCTTCCGGATTTGGAAACGACGATGACATCGCCAATTTTCAGTCCGTTATCCTTTACGGAAGGATTCATCCGATATAATTCATCTACCGTTAAACCATACTGTTTAGAAATACCGTAAGGTGTTTCCTTTGCTAGAACGGTGTGGGTTTTCTGTGCAGAAAGTCCCAAAAATCCGATAAGTCCCGATAAAATGAAAATCTTTTTAATCATCCCTTTCTTTATATGGTTACAAAAATAATGCTTTCAGATTAAATGGGCGAAATAATCAATTCGGATTTTTGAACATCTAGTTTAATTAAATTTTTGAATTAATTTTGAGATTAATAAAAAAACCTATTTCCTAACTTAAAGAAATAGATTTTAATTTTTTTTAATTATTTAGCAGGCAATTCTATTCTACAAAGCTAATCCAAATAATTATTTACTTTGTTAGCGTTTTTTGTTACCAAACTCTTTTCTTCTTGTGTCATTTCCCTATGAAGCATTCCACCTACATTACTGACAGCATTCTCTTTTGCATTTTGCCTAGCATTAAAAAATTTCTCAAATGTCGTTTCTGTAGCATTGTTTATAGGTACTATATCGCGAACATCTTTTTTCAGATAAATCAAATCAAAAATATAAGTCTCCCTTTCATCATTAAGGTGTACTATTAATCCCGGCAAACCTTTAAATGTATATGGCCCTTCCTGAAGTGGGATTTCTGTAGTGTACCAGGCAATCAACTTTCTTTCACCATATGTACCAATTGCTTTTCTACAATCATAGCCATCGATTTTTTTAGTTTCATTTACTAACTCCCATTTTACTTTATTTGTAGGTTCAAAAGCGAACTGATACTTAAAAACTTTATCAAATACTTTTAATTTTCCATTTTCAAATAGAACTTCTTGAACCATATTAACACGTGGAACTTTAGAAAAATCAATTACTAAATTTCCTTTGCCACCAGCGTTGGCAATCCCACTTTTTATGATTGATTTATTTAATGAATCACTTTTTGCTTTTTGGTCACTTTTAAATAAAGAAATTTTGTCACCAATCAACAATGTCATTACTTCTTCTTTCACACTATATTTATCAAGTGAATCTTTTAAAAATTTGACTTGATATTTACAAACCAGATTAGATTTTTGAACAGTATTTTGAATTTGGGAAAAAACAAAAATACTGTTCAAAAAAATCATTAATGAAGTTATTCTAATCATTAACAGAAATACTCATTAAACATAGCTATGCTTTCCATAAGACAAGCCTCTCCCCAACTAGTACAATAAGAATCTTGTATTGGAAACCCACACGAGGTCATATACGTTACTGTTCCCAACTATTCAAAATAGTGAGTCGCTTGTGGAACATTATCAACAGTGCCTTTTGCACTCATAAAACCAGCAGCTCCAAAAGCTGCAACTGATAATAATTTTTTCATTGTGTTATAATTTAATTATATAACACTTTAAAGTTAAAAGTATTAGAAGAATTACACAAGCACTATATTTACATAACGTGCTGTTTGTGTGCAATTTATATTAAGTTTTAGTAATCAAAATCTACATTTAATGGTATTGAAAAATATTAAGATATTTCTTTGAAAATGTTATAAATAATCTTATATCTTCGAAATAATCAACTCCGATTTTTGAACATCCATCTGTTGATAACTGTCGGCAATCCATTGCTTGCCAAAATCCGCATAAAACACGCTGAAATTCAGAACTCTTTCCTGCCAGGTTCCGCCAGGATGCACTTTGAGAAACAGATTCTGAAGCTGATCCACTTTCTCGGACTGTTTGATTTTTTCGGCTTTCAGAAGACGTTTCTGCATTCTTTTGAATGATTTTAATTGTCGCGTTTCCTCTGCATCCACAAGATTAGCAAAGGTTTTATCTGTCTGTTCCGCTTTAGTTTTTATTTCCGAAAACGAATGAATCAAATCCTGTTCTTTTTGCTCAAGAAGTGATTTGATTTCGTTGTTGTCTAATATTTTTTGATTGATGACTTCGGCAAAATTCCCGAAGAAATCTTCGATTTTCAGTCCGGAGTTTTCAATTTTTCTGAAGCTTTTTTCTTCTAAAAATAACATCGAGTTTCTTGGAATCAGAATTGGGAAAGGCAAATTGATGGAATCGAAATAATCCTTCAGTTCAATCCAGTACATAATCTCCGCATTTCCGCCGACGTAAGCCAGATTCGGCATAATCGTTTCCTGATAAGCCGGACGGAGTACCGCATTGGGACTGAACTTTTCCGGATGATTTTCCAGTTCGTCGAGAATTTCTTCTTCCGAAAATTTTAAATCGGTGTCTAGAATGAAATATTCACCGTTGATTTTTTCGATTCTGTTTCTGGTTTCCGTCAAATAAAAAAGATTGATTTCTCTTGGATTGACCTGAACTTTGTGATAATTTTCTTCCAGAAATTCTCTTTGATTTTGAGTGGTTTCGAAAAGCTGATTGGACAATAATTCTTTACGGAAAATGTCTTTAACCTGATTTTTAAGCTCTTTTGCATTTCCGTCAATCGTCAGTAACCCGTATTCTGAAAATAATTGATTGACCAAATATCGAATGGCTTGCGTGTGAGTTTTTCCCTGTTGGTAAGCTTTTTTAATCCAAAGAATCAATTCGGTTCCATAAACATTGTCTTTGAATTCTTTTTCAAATTCCTGAATGAAAAAGTTCTCATCGATTTTGATATTTCCGACATCGCCGCCAGCCTGACCTTTGATCTCGTAGTAATGATCATGCGTTTTGAAGTGGTTGATCTCATCAAAATCGTGGTCTTCCGTTGCCATCCAGAAAACGGGAACAAAATTAAATTCCGGAAAGTTTGCCTTCAGGAATTCGGCTGTTTTGATCGTCTGTAAAATCTTGTAAACGAAGAAAACCGGACCGGTGAAGAGATTGAGCTGATGACCCGTCGTAACCGTAAATGTATTTTTATCTTTCAAAGAAAAAAGATATTCCAATTGTTTTGCAGCTAATTGTTCTTCCTGATTCTGAGAAAATATCGTATTGTAAAGCACTTCTCTTTTCTCATCGGAATACGAATGCTGCTTCTCCGTTATTTGTTTTTTGAAGTGTTCTAAACCGAATGTTTTATTCTGAAATCCGTCCAGTTTCTCCGCCAGGAAATCTTTGACGAGTTTTGGAATGCTGTTGATATGTTGGAAATCAATTGTCATTGTTTTGGTGCTTGTTGATTGATGGGTGACAGGTCTATCTGATAACTCCTATTAATTTTATGCTGAAACTGCAGCCCGGCTCGAACGGAGCTCTTTTTCTGAAAAAGCTGCGGGAAATGCGGATGATTTTTCAGAAAAAAGCGGGAGTGGAAGACGGATAAAGCTGCCATAATTATTCTGATAAAATTAGTGGAAAAGATACCAAACCACGCCCAGATTCAAACGAAAGTCGTAGAGTGGATAATTGGGCACCGTGAAAGATTTGTTCTGCATAAAGGTCTGGTTAATGTGCTGACCCTCGACGTAGAAAAACATCCTTTTGACTTTCATATTAAAATAGACATCTGCAATAGGCTGTCCGCCGATGGCATAACTGGTGGCGCCCGGCAGCATCAGTTCATTCAGAATAGGCGAATATTCTCTGGAGGCAAATTGGCTGAAATAGTAAATCTTGATTCCTGTCTGAATGGTGGCTGCTTTTTTGAATGCCGGCGCCTGAAAAAAGACATTGACGCGACCAATAAAGTCCGGCAATGGCAATAAATCCTGGTTGGTAAGTACTTTCTGAAAGAGCACGCGCGCATTAAAGTTGAACTTGCCGTACCGTGCAGTGGCCTCGCCGCCGATCTGTGACAGGTTGAGCGATGACGAACTCTGCTGAGGCTTGGCATTACTGTCGAAATATGTGTAATTGTCGATCCTATAGTAATCTACAAAAACTTGAGAATCGAACCATTTTGCAAGCTTCAAGGTCCCGCCGATTTGCGTGATGGCTTCATTGTTGGGATTCTGGAATTCGAAATTATAATTGACGTAATGGGAAGAATTGACCAGGTAATTAAAACTCGGATAAGCCGACTGGAAATTAACCCGACCTTCTATAACATAATCCTTGATTGGCTCGAAAACCAATGCGTTGGTCGTCCTGATGTAATTGCCGAACTCCGAACCTTTGGAAATTTCTAAGAAGGACTTCAGTTGGATTTTATCTAATAATTTGATTTGCAAATTGCCAACTGCACCAAATCTCTGCTCTTTGAAATAACCCGGAATATGGAGTGTGGTGTAGGCATTCTTGTTTCCAAAATTAATTGCCTGATGGCGGAAACCTGCGTCCAGCTTAAAGCGCTCATTGTCCCAAACCAGGCTGAATGTATTGCTCAGATTATTTGAAAATTTCTTATTGGAAAGAGGAAAGCCTTCTATATCCAGACCTCCGAAAAAATCTACATTGGTGGAATTTTCGGAGAAATAGTATTTGTTACCCTGATGAAAAATGGTGTGACGAAGCTTGAAAGGGTATTTCGCCGGATCGAATGGTGAGAATTCCTGACTGAAATAGTACCGCCGGTAGCCATACCTGGATTCTGCTCCGGAGAGATTGACGTCGATGTTCTGCCTGTTGTCGAACCGTGAATCTCCGCTGAGGAAGACATCCAGATCCGCAATACCGCCATTTTCCTGATTATTGACATTCTGGTGAATGTAATGGGCATACGCTTCATATTTACCGTTTGGAGAAGTGTAATGACCGCTGAAGATGGTGTTATTGCTGGATGCCAGACTGTTCCGGTAAAGCCCCTGCGAGCGAAGTCCCATATATTCTATGGCAAAGTTGAAGTTTTTGCCAACGTTCTGCGTGTAGGTGGTCTGGAGCTGTCCGCCATTCCTCATGGAGTTGTTGTAGAAAAAAGTGGTCGTCGGAGTTTTGACATCATAATAGTTGATATCGTTTTCGCCTTTGATGTAAAAGGATTTATTTTCCGGCATTAGTGAGAGGTTGTGCTCCGGATTTTTGTCGAACGTCAGATTCTGAAATCCAGAACCGATATTGGAAAACTGGATTTTTCCAAAATTGTCTCTCTTGTTATACTGCGTGACAATGTATGATTTCTCTATGGCAAAGGTGGTATCGTAGATCTTCTTTTCGCCAAAACGTTTTTTGACAAGGTAATCATTGATGGTCGGTTTGTAGATTTCCAAAGAATCCTTTTCTCCGGAGTCTACTTTAAGCGTATCGGAAGGCAATTGGTTGGAGTCGGTTTTATTGACCCGCTGCGCTTTTATGGTGGCGCAGAGCATTGAGAAGATGACAAACAAATATTTCATCGAGGAAATTTGGATACAAAAGTACTAATAATACCTCAATAAAAAACCCCGCAGACTGCGGGGTTTGGTTATCTTGAATAATGGGAATTATTTTTTGATCACTTTCGTGTTTTCTACAGAACCATCAGTATAGATAGCTTGAGCCACGTAAGTTCCTTTTGCAAGGTTAGAAACGTTGATCTGAGAGTTAGTTTTCTCTCTCTTCACGATTTTACCAGAAAGATCGATAATTGCTACTTCCTTGATGTCTTTAGAAGATTTGAAAGTTACAACATCAACTGCTGGGTTTGGATATGCTGTCAATTTTGCTTTGTTAGCATTAACATCAGATACCGCAAGGTTTAGGTTTCCTGACAACACACTGAATGCTGGGAAAGGCTGACCTGTATCAGTACTTTGAGCCTGGCTAACACCACCTGCAAATCCAACTGTAGGGCTTATAAAGTCAAGCGTAGTATAATATTTGCCAATTGTAGGATTAGCATTTTCTATCTCTGTCCAATTCTGGCCGCCGTCAGTCGTAAAAGAAGAACCTTCATCAATACCTGTCGTAACGTATGTATTAGCCGTTCCAGGAACATATACAATACCACTACCATAGAATGTTCCAGTTGATGGCGTCATTACGGTCCATGTTGCACCTTTATCTGTAGTAGATCTCAAGATTGCTACTCCGGATTGATTTTCTACCATAAGACCATTGTTAGCATCTCTGAATGCAAGATCTGCAGTAAAACCAGGTACGGTAACACCACCAAAATCTACTACTTCTGTTTGAAACGCCTGCCAAGAAGCACCTCTGTTAGGTGAATAAAGAATTCTACCGACATCCGTTCCAAGCCACATATTATCACCTACAACAGTAATTTTTGAAGTGTATCCATATTCCTCACCATTGAGAGGCGTCGGTGCTGTTCCTGTTGGAATATTAGTCCAAGTTGATCCTCCATTAGAAGTTGTGTACATCTCAAACCTCTTGTTGGAACCTGTACCAAAAGGATCTCCTGCAGTAAATCCATTGTTAGCATCCCAGAAGTAAACTATGTTAGAAAAAGAGGTATTGGAACTGTAAGCCGCAGATGTCTGTTTTGTCCAAGTTGTACCCGCATCTGTAGTTTTCCATACTCCGTTCTGGGAAACCGTACCTCCAGCAGGAGGACAACTAATCATCCAGGCAGTAGTAGAAGAAATCGGGAAGATATCTCCAACTGTAGCTGCGCCGGAAGGTCCGTTAACAATCTTATTGGTCCAAGTATTTCCACCATCCGTAGAAAGGCCCATGTAACGTCCTGTGTCAGTCGCAGATGTAGGCTTGCTATCTGCAAACCAGATCGTGTTTGCATCTACTGCTCTCATGACATTAACATAATGCAATGCAGGAGCGCCCGTTGTTTTCGTTACCCAAACTGGTGTTTGTGCTTTTGAAATTCCTGATAAGGAAACTAAAGCTAAAGAAAATAATAATTTTTTCATAATAATATAATTTTATTGAATTATTGTAAATATACTTATTTAGAAGTTATATATGCGAATTCCTAATAATATTTAACTTTTTTTAATACCCTGGAGCTTGCTTAATATTTGGGTTAAGTTGCACTTCGGAAAAAGGTATTGGCCATATGAATCGTCTGTCACCAACTGGAATAGTGGTCAATGGCTGTCCATTAACGTCAGGCTGATATTTTATGATGGGCTTATTGTTTCTCTTAAGATCTGAAAAACGCAATCCTTCTACAAAGAACTCAAATCCCTTCTGGTTTAGAATTTCATCAAGAACTGCAGTACCTGTGGCCGTAGAATTATATGCTGGAGATCTGAAAGCTCTAACCCAGTTTCTAAGCGTGGTCATGGCTGTTGTAGGGCTAGAGTGATATTCGCATTCTGCCTTTATAAATACTGCTTCTGTCCTTCTTAGCAATACAACATCGCGGTAAGGGTTAATAAATTTACGAACGTCAACAGGTTTAAATTCGGCAGCTTCAGGGTACGATAATACCGCTCCTGTACCAGAATACCAAGTATTGGCTCTAATATCTCCAGCGAATTTTTTCCAAAAATCTCTGGCCATAAAATTCTGTTTATATGCAGTACTTTCACCTCCTGTACCCCAATACTGCCCGAAGTCCTGAGTTGAAGGGTCTGCCTTACTATACTCAAGTTGGAAAAGTACTTCGGATGACGATTCTGCAGTCTCCACAGAGAAAAAAGTTCCGACATCATTTCTTTTCAACAGCTTGGTAGATGTCTGATTAAGATAGTCTGAACCGAGAAGTTCATTACTGTATTGTAACGCTTTAACATAATCTTTTTTATAGAGATAAGCTCTAGCTAACAATAATTTGACAGCCTCTTGATTAAAAGAGTTGTTCGTCCCTAAATACGATACACCTATTAAATCCTTAACTGCTTCCAGGTCTGTTATCACATTGTCAATGACTTTAGAAACAGTTTCTCTAGGTAATTTAGCATCTTTATCGTAAGTTACCGGGTAAGGCACTCCCAAAGATTGATCTCCCTCTCCATAATTTGGTGAGAATAACGTTAATAAGGACATATAATTAAATGCTCTGATAACTTTTGCATGTGCAAAAAGAACATCCAAAGCAGGCAAATCCGGGTCACTAACATCTGCAATTTTACCTTCATAGCCTAATACAAAGTTTGCATTTGCAATCGAATTGTAAAGCGTATTCCAAATTGGACCTCCTGCTCCACCATCAACAGTGATATGAGTCCCTCCATTAGTTCCTACATAATATCCTGAATTTCTTTGACTTACAAAGGCCAAATCAGCTGTTAACTCTTGGTAGTTGAGAAAATCCCCGCCAAAACCTGAGGTATTAGCTAATGTACTATAAAGACCACGAATGTTTTTGGAGAGGTCTGTTTTATTCTTTATTGCCTCCCCATCTATAATAATATAACCTGCCTCGGTGTAGTTTTCTTCGAGAAAACTGTCAGAGCAAGAGGAAAAAAGATATAGGATAAGGCTACTAAGTATAAATAATTTTGTTTTTTTCATTTCGATTCAATTTTTAGCATTAAAAATCTATTGTTGCACCAAACATCACTTGTCTTAATAACGGCTGAGTCTGATCGTAAATTCCCAAACCACCCACGTAAGATCCTACGTGATTACTGTTTGTTTCCGGGTCAAATTTTAAGTTTTTATCAAAAGTAAATGTTAGCAAATTAATTCCTCTGACATAAAGAGTAAGACCATCTATTTCTTTGATGCCTAGATCACTCTTATTTAAGCGGAATTGAATTTGAGCACTTTTTAACTTGATATAGTCTCCCTTATACAGATATCTAGTTGAATGTGTTTTAGGAACAGTATTACCCGCTCTAAACTGTGGTCTGTCAGAATTTGGATTTTCCGGTGACCAAGCGTTCATGACATCCTTTACTTGATTGATTAATAAATCCTGACCATCAGCATCGTAGTATCTTCCCCATAGATCGTAAACATAAAAATCTCCCGCATATGTAGCTAAGAAACTTACACTCCATTTTTTATATGTAAAGGTGTTTGTAAGTCCTGCAACATGTGTTGGCAAAGCTTTTTTTCCAGTGAAATCTCTAACGATTGTTGGTGAACCTCCGGATCCGTTACTTGTCTGTGCATGTGAGGCATTGGTGTACCATAACGCATCTCCGTTAGATTTATCAACGCCTGCATAATGAGCTAAAAACCACTCTGTCGGATCATGACCTTCCTGGTAACGTTTAAAATATGTCATATCCAAATAAGGACCCAGGATAGAAAGGACTTTAGACCTTGTATAAGAATAGTTCCCATTTATGTTCCAACTAAAATTATCGCCTTTAATAGCATCAAAAGATAACGACGTTTCAAAACCTTTACTTTCAGACTCTAAAGCATTACCTGTTAAATTAGCAAATCCAGTGGAAGGCACATTAGGTACCTGATCTGATAACTGTTCGGTGATCTTATTTCTATAAATATCGAATGAAGCGTTTAATCTTCTATCCAAAATACCTAAGTCGATACCAATGTTCGTTTTTGCGGATTTCTCCCATCCTAAATTTGGATTTCCCGGACTACCGATAACAAATCCGAATTCACCGTTTTGAGCTATATAATTAGAGCGGGTCAAAGTCGGTTTATACAAGTAATCAATACTACCAATGTTACCTACCTCTCCATAATTAGCTCTGAGCTGAAGGTTATCAAAGGTAGAGCCTAGATTTCCAACATTGTGAAGATTAATGTTAGCTCCATAAGCAAAGAAATTTCCGTGCTTTGAATTATCACCAAAATGAGAATAACCATCTCTACGGTAGGATCCCATTACGTTGAATAAATCCTTAAATCCATAAGATAATCTACCAATATAACCAATCAGATGCGAAGATGTTTCGTAAGACTGAGTTACAAAAGGTGTAGTACCCCAAGATACATTATTCTGATCATAGTGATTAGAAGCAAAGCCGGTAGATGCTTGATAAGGATATTTGTTCCACTTGATCGTAGCTTCTGTCCCTGCCGAGAAATTAAAACTATGATCATCCCAAACTTTCAGATCATAATGCATAAAGTTAGCCCAGTTCAGTGTTGTGTAAGTGTAATTACTCTGAATAGCAAGACCAACAATACCAGCATTGAAATTATTCCCATCACCAAAATCTGGATTTCTGTATTCAGACTCATCGTACGCATTATGGTCTATCCCAAGATTGGATGTGAATCTCAGTTTTTTGGCGATATTATACTCAATAGCAGCAGATGATAAAATCTTCGTAAAAACAGACTTTCTTATATTGACATTCTGAATGGCCACAGGATTAAAATTAGTACCTGTTGATGTAAACATTTCAAGGTTATAACTACCATCTTCATTGTACACAGGATTAGTAGGGGGAGTGAATCTTGCACTCAGAATTGGATTAGCAAAATATCCATAATCTAATGGTCCCCATTGCGTAGCTCGTGAGATCATATTTGAGAATGTCAAATTGATTCTGTCATTAACCTTTGCATTGATTTTCACTAAAGCATTAATCCTTCTGTAAAGAGCATCTTTAATAATCCCTTCTTGTTCAGTATTACCAACAGATGCATAGCCCTTTATTTTCTCGTTCCCAAATGAATAATTCAAATTATATTTAGAAACCCCAGCTGCAGATCTTCTCGTAGCTTTTTGCCAATCTGTATCTGTAACGCCATCCCATGCCAAGAGACTTTTAACATTTGAAGCTGCTGTTTCCGCAGGGGCACCTTTAGCAATGTAACCTTTAGTAAGAACATCCACCTCTTGAGCTGCGTTCAGAAATTCAAACTTTTCATACGCCGGAGATCCTAAGCCATACTCAGCGTTTAATGTCAGCTTACCTTTTCCGCCGCGACCACTTTTGGTATTGATAATTATTACACCAGCTGCACCTCTTGAACCGTATATTGATGTCGTAGCTCCATCTTTAAGAACACGTACTTCTTCAATATCAGAAGGATCAATCATGGAAAGCGCGTTGGAAGTTGTTGCTACTCCAGCCTGATCTCCAACCAAAACTGGTACACCATCTACAATATAGAGCGGCTGATTGTCACCTGTTAAACTACTTATACCTCTAATCAGAACCTTTGCATTAGAACCAGGCTGACCACTGTTCGCATTGATAACGGTACCGGAGACTTGTCCTGCAATGGCCATATCAACAGATAGAGCATTTGGCTTTTCTAATGTTTTTGAAGAAACAACAGAGTAAGAACCGACCTTCTGTTCCTGAGATTCTTTTATACCGTATGTTCCAAGAACAACAACCTCTTCAATACTAGTTGTCTTAGTTGTAGTATCCGATGCTTTTTTCTGTGCCTGTAGTCCAATTCCCAGAAAGAAAATTGCTCCAGCACTTAGAACTCGTAATTTTACATTCATATTAACACTATTTAATTATAATCTGCAAATATGTTAAAAAAAATTAACAACACAAAGCCCAAGATGTTGGAACGATAAACTTTTTAGTAACTAAGCACATAATTAATAAAATAGATCTACCTTTTTTTAATAATTCATCAAATTAAACAAATATTATTAATGATAAAGCAACAATAACATCGTCTACAACAACGATTCTATGGATTACATAAAAACATTATTTAGAATAATTATAAATAGTGATTTTGGAAATAAAAAAACCTGCTTTTCAGCAGGTTCCCTTTTATTTCAGCTTTTTCTTAACAGCTACTTCTTCGTAAACCTCAAGTATATCGCCTACTTCTATGTCGTTGTAACCTTTGATATTCAGACCACATTCGTATCCTTTAGTGACTTCCTTCACATCATCTTTATAGCGTTTCAAACTTTCCAGTTCACCGTCGAACTTCACAATGCCGTCTCTCAGCAATCTGATTTTTGAGTTTCTCGTTACCTTCCCTGTAAGAACCATACATCCGGCGATCGATCCAACCTTCGAAATTCTGAAGACTTCCCGGATCTCGACATTACCAATAACTTGCTCCTGAATTTCCGGAGAAAGTAGTCCTTCCATCGCTTCCTTCACTTCGTCGATCGCTTTGTAGATGATTGAGTATGTTCTGATCTCTACTTCTTCTTTATCAGCAATATCTTTTGCGTTGACGCTGGCTCTCACGTTGAATCCGATAACAATTGCGTCCGATGCTGCAGCCAGGAGAATATCACTTTCCGTAATCTGCCCAACCCCTTTGTGAAGAATATTGACCTGGATCTCTTCAGTAGACAATCTTTGTAACTGATCGGATAATGCTTCCACAGAACCGTCCACGTCACCTTTAAGAATGATATTCAATTCTTTGAAATCTCCTAATGCAATACGGCGTCCGATCTCGTCCAGAGTAAGATGTTTCTTAGTTCTGATGGACTGCTCACGCTGTAGTTGTTCACGTTTGTTGGCAATGGATTTTGCTTCTTTTTCGTCTGCAAAAACTCTGAATTTATCACCAGCTGTTGGCGCTCCATCCAAACCGAGGATGGTTACAGGAATAGATGGGCCGGCTTTTTCCATAGCACGTCCACGCTCGTCCAGCATCGCTTTTACTTTACCGTGATTTTTACCTGCCAAGACATAATCACCGACAGATAATGTTCCGTTCTGAACAAGCATTGTGGCTACGTAACCACGGCCTTTATCCAATGCTGCTTCGATGACCACACCGCTTGCCTGCTTATTAGGATTAGATTTAAGCTCAAGCAATTCTGCCTGAAGGAGGACTTTTTCCAATAATAAATCTACATTATTACCAAATTTTGCAGAGATCTCCTGTGCCTGCACGTTACCACCCCATTCTTCTACCAGAATATTCATTCCGGAAAGTTGCTGACGGATATTATCCGGATTGGCATTTGGCTTATCGACTTTGTTTATGGCAATAATCATCGGAACTCCTGCAGCCTGTGCATGAGAGATGGCTTCCTTGGTTTGAGGCATCACATCGTCATCCGCTGCTACGACAATGATTGCGATATCCGTCACCTGTGCACCTCTGGCTCTCATTGCCGTAAAGGCCTCGTGACCTGGCGTATCGAGGAATGTAATTCTCTGTCCGTTCTCCAGTTTCACGTTGTACGCACCGATGTGCTGGGTAATACCTCCGGATTCCCCGGCGATCACATTGGTTTTTCTCACGTAATCCAGTAAAGATGTTTTACCGTGATCTACGTGTCCCATTACGGTAACGATAGGCGCTCTAGGCAGCAAATCTTCCTCTGCATCCGGTTCTTCTTCAGCTGCGGCTTCTTCCACATCTGCATCGGAGAACTCGATCTTATATCCAAACTCATCTGCAACCAAAGTCAGTGTATCTGCTTCCAGACGCTGATTCATTGTTACCATGACGCCCAGAGAGAAACATGCCGAGATTACCTCTGTGGCACTAACGTTCATGAGTGAAGCCAGTTCACTTACGGTGATGAATTCCGTAACCTTCAGTGTTCTGTCCTGAGCATCCATCTCTTGCTGAAGCTCATC
Source organism: uncultured Chryseobacterium sp. (assembly GCA_913778505.1). Lineage (GTDB taxonomy): Bacteria > Bacteroidota > Bacteroidia > Flavobacteriales > Weeksellaceae > Epilithonimonas. The sequence continues at coordinate 85,569 of CAJYWD010000007.1, read as the reverse complement.
CTGCTCTCTTCTCCATGTACGTTTTTCTTTTCTATGTTTAGAACCTTTAGACTTTCCTCCTTTGTTCGTCAGTTTTTCTAAAGTTTCTTTGATTTGATTTTTAACCTGCTCATCGGTAAGTTCTACCGGCATTACACGCTGGCCACGGTTATTACCACCTCGGTTATTATTGTTGCCGCCTCGGTTCTGGTTATTCCCGCCACGGTTTCCTTGGTTGTTTCCGCCCTGACCCTGAGGACGATTTTGCCCGCCTTGTCCAGGTCTGTTCTGGCCACCTTGCTGATTACCTTGACCTGCATTGGCCTGTCCCGGCGTATCTTTGGTGATGCGTTTTCTTTTCTTCTTCGCAGCATTAGAATTAGAAGAAGATTTCGGTTTGTTGAACTGGGAAAGATCCACCGTTTGTTTCAGAATTTTTGGTCCGTCCAGTTTTTGGTAAACGGTCTCAATTTTCTGAGGTTCGTCGGATGCTGGAGCTGAAGGCGTTTGAGAAGGTGTCTGTTCCGGCTGTTTTTCTTCCGGTTTAGGCTCTTCTTTCGCAGCGGCAGGCGTTTCTTTTACAACTTCTTTTTCTCTGTTAGAAGGCTTGGATCTGCCTGAGTCTATTTTGGAGAGGTCAATTTTGTCAAGGACTTTGAATTCCTGTTTTTCCTCTTTTTTCACAACTTCTGGTTTCTCCTCCACCGGAGTTTCCTTCACCGGTGCTGGTTCCTCAACCGGTTTTATAGGGTTGAGGTCTATTTTCCCAAGAACTTTCGGTTCCTGGGTGACGTTTGCTTTGGCTCTTATTACCTCAGGGGCTTTTTCCTCGATCGCTAATTTTTCATCGGGAACTTTGGAAATCACCACCTCATGAGAAGCTTTTCTCTGTTCTCCATCTTTCCGGAACTCAGCTTCCAATGCAGAAAATGCCTGTTCTTGCAATAGAGCGTTAGGATTACTGTCCACCTCTATTCCTTTTCCCTGGAGAAACTCCACGGCTCTGGGAATCGAAATGTTAAGTTCTTTAACGGCTTTATTTAATCTTATTTTTGGCATAAATATTAATTTGCTTTTGGCTTTTAGCGTTTTAAGCTTTTAAGCTTTAATTTTTCTTTTTATTAAATTTATTATTAAGAATGATTTTTCACATTCCCATTGATTTATCCTTCTAATTCTTCTCTCAGAATATTCTTGACATCTTCGATCGTTTCCTCCTCCAGATCTACGATATTCAGTAATGCTTCTGTATCTTTGTCCAGAACGCTTCTTGCAGTGTTCAATCCTACTTTTTTGAATTCGTCGATAATCCAGGATTCGATTTCATCGTTAAATTCTACCAGTTCTACGTCATCGTCTTCGGATGTCTCTCTGTAAACATCGATTTCATATCCTGACAACCATGATGCCAACTTGATATTCTGTCCTTGTTTACCGATCACTTTAGAAATTTCATCTACTGGTGTATATACCAAAGCATAATTGGTTTCCGGATTTACTTCAATCTTATTAATGGTAATGTTTCCGAGAGCTCTTTTTACCAAGATCTCAGGATTTTTGGACCACTGAATGACATCAATGTTCTCATTACGTAATTCTCTCACCACACCATGAATTCTGGAACCTTTGACTCCAACGCAGGCACCTACAGGATCAATTCTGTCATCATAAGCATCTACCGCAATTTTAGCCTTCTCCCCAGGAATTCTCACTACTTTTTTAAGCATGATAGTTCCGTCCTGGATTTCCGGAATTTCCAGTTCCAGCAATTCTTCCAAAAATTTAGGCGCTGTTCTGGAAATAATGATCTGTGGCTTGGAACCACGGAAATCTACACTTTCCACAATAGCTCTCACATTGTCTCCTTTTTTGAAGAAATCAGAAGGTATCTGGTTTTCTTTCGGAAGGATAAACTCATTGCCTTCATCATCCAGAAGAATCACATGCTTATGACGGATATGGTGCACCTCGCCCACTACCAGCTCACCGATTTTATCACGGAACTGATCGTACAACGATGCGTTGAAATGTTCCTGGATCTTAGTGGCCAGGATCTGTTTCAGTGTCAGGATATTTCTTCTTCCCAATTTGGAAACCGGAATCTCCTGCGTATATTCTTCACCTACCTCAAAAGTAGGGTCAACTTTTCTAACTTCTGAAATTTCAATTTCCAAATCATCGTCCTCCGACATATCGTCTTCAACAATGACCTTGTTAAGGAAAATCTGAAAATCACCTTTATCCGGATTCACGATCACATCAAAATGGTCATCAGAATCGTATCGTTTTCTGAGAAGCGTCTTCAAGGCATCCTCAATGATCGCCATCAGGTCAATCTTACTGATATTTTTTATTTCTTTAAAATCACCAAAGGCTTCTATTAAAGCTAAATTATCCATATTAATTTATAAATGATATGTGATAAATGATAATTGATTTTTTTTGCAGATCAATACCATTCATCATATTGTTAAAATTTTATTACTACCAATGCTTTCTTGATTTCGGAATACGGGATTTCCTTATCCTCCACTACATCTTCCTTTCCTTTGCCCACAAGCTTGGGACGCCTGTACTCCAGACGGATCACGATCTTTTCTTCATCCACGTTTACCAATTCTCCTTCCACCTTGGAATCATCAGACAGCAACACATCTATCGTTCTTCCGATATTTTTCCTGAACTGTCTCGGCGAAGCCAAAGGCTCACTAAGCCCTGCCGACATTACCTGAAGGCCAAAATCATGCACTTCCCGATCCAGATTAAACTCAACAGCACGGCTGGCATCCAGACAATCCTGAAGCGACACACCATGATCACCATCCAGAATCACCGTGATATCAGAAGACGCTGAAATCTTGAGGTCCACCAGAAAAAGGTCGGATCTGGTATCCAGGAAATCGTTCACCAAACGAGTTACTTCCGCTTTAAAATCCATAGCACTACATCAAATTATATCTACGAAAAAAGGCATTTCTTGCGAAAGCCTTCCCATTTTGTCCGTAAATCTTTTGCAAAGATAATATTTTTTTCTTTAATATACAAGAAACCAATTAATTCAATTATACAAAGCGCAAACAATTTTTTCTTATTTTTGCCAAAATTTTAAAACCTATTCTTTGTGAATATTACAATTGTCGGAACCGGATATGTAGGGTTGTCTAATGCCGTTTTGCTGGCGCAGCATCATAATGTGACTGCGCTGGACATTATTCCGGAAAAAGTGGAAATGCTGAATAACAAGCAGTCTCCTATTGACGACGCAGAAATCTCGGACTTTCTGGCAACAAAAGATCTGCAGCTGACGGCCAGCCTGGATAAGGAATCAGCCTACAGAAATGCAGACTTCGTGATTGTAGCTACGCCAACAGATTACGATCCTTCTACCAATTATTTCAATACCAGCAGCGTAGAAAATGTGATCAAAGAAGTTAAAGCTAATAATCCAGATGCTGTAGTCGTTGTAAAATCAACGGTTCCGGTTGGTTTTACGGAAAGCTTAAAGCAAGAATTAGATTTCGACAATATCATCTTCTCTCCCGAATTTTTGAGAGAAGGAAAGGCGCTCTATGACAATCTGTATCCATCAAGGATTATCATCGGCGAACAAAGTGAGCGCGCAGAAGTTTTTGCAAACCTACTGAAAGAAGGTGCCATTAAAAAGGATATCCCTACGCTTTTTACCAATGCGACGGAGGCAGAAGCCATCAAATTGTTTTCGAATACTTATCTTGCCATGCGTGTGGCATACTTTAATGAGTTAGATAGTTATGCCCAAATACATGGTTTGGACAGCCGCCAGATTATTGAAGGTGTAGGTCTGGATCCCAGAATCGGCTCTCACTATAACAATCCGTCTTTTGGCTACGGCGGATACTGTCTTCCGAAAGACACCAAACAGCTGCTCGCCAATTACAATTCGGTGCCGAACAACCTGATTCAGGCTATTGTGGATGCCAACCGCACCAGAAAGGATTTTATTGCGGATTCTATTTTGGAAAAAAGACCAAAAAAAGTGGGTGTTTACCGGCTTATTATGAAATCCGGATCGGATAACTTCCGGGCATCGGCCATACAGGGCATTATGAAAAGAATCAAGGCCAAAGGCGTGGAAGTAGTGGTTTATGAGCCTGTTCTGAAAGAAGATTCTTTTTTCGGTTCCAGGGTATCCCGGGATCTGGAGGCCTTTAAACAAGAATGTGACATTATTATATCCAATAGGAAAACCTCAGAATTGGAGGATGTCAAAGAAAAAGTATATACCAGAGATTTATTCGGAAACGATTAATCTGAATATTTTATAACTAAAATTATGAAAAACATTATAATTACCGGAGGTGCCGGTTTCATTGGATCTCACGTAGTGAGAGAGTTTGTAAAAAACAATCCGGATTCCAAGATCATCAACCTGGATGCATTAACGTATGCTGGAAATCTTGAAAATCTGAAAGACATTGAAAATGAACCTAATTACGTTTTCGAAAAGGCAGATATCACGAAACCGGAAGAACTCAGAAAAGTTTTTGAAAAATACAATCCGGATGCTGTAGTCCATCTGGCAGCAGAAAGTCATGTAGACCGAAGTATCACGGATCCGAATGCATTCATCAACACAAATGTCAACGGAACGGCCAACCTTCTGAATCTCTGTATCGAATTCTGGACTCTGAACCCGGATCATACACATGGAAGATTTCCAAACGAAAAAAGAACCAATCTTTTTTATCACGTTTCTACAGATGAAGTTTATGGAAGTCTTGGCGAAACCGGCTTCTTTCTGGAAACCACGCCTTACGACCCACAATCGCCATATTCCGCATCCAAAGCAGCATCCGACCACTTGGTGAGAGCGTACGGAAACACTTATGGAATGCCATTCATCGTGTCAAATTGTTCCAACAATTACGGCCCTAACCATTTCCCTGAAAAATTGATTCCACTTTGCATTTCCAATATTCTTAACGAAAAACCATTACCAATATATGGTGACGGAAAGTATACCAGAGATTGGTTATACGTAATTGATCACGCCACAGCGATTCATCAGATTTTTAACGAAGCTAAAACCGGAGAAACCTACAACATCGGCGGTTTCAATGAATGGCAGAATATTGATTTGGTTAAGGAATTAATCAAACAGCTGGACGCCAAGCTGGGCAAACCGGAAGGCCACTCAGAAAAGCTTATTACGTATGTGAAGGACAGGCCTGGACATGACAAACGTTACGCCATTGATGCCACAAAACTGAATAAAGATTTGGGCTGGAAACCATCAGTAACTTTCGAAGAAGGTCTTGGAAAAACAATAGACTGGTATCTTGAAAACAAAGAGTGGCTGGAGCATGTGACATCCGGAGATTATCAGAAATATTACGAAAGTCAATACTCATAAAAAACAAATAACCATACAACACTTATGAAAGGAATTATTCTGGCTGGCGGATCCGGCACAAGACTTTATCCCTTAACTATTGCAGTAAGCAAGCAGTTAATGCCTGTTTATGACAAGCCGATGATTTACTATCCATTGTCAACGCTACTGTTAGCTGGCATTAAGGACATTTTAATCATCACCACACCACACGATCAGGAAGGTTTCATCAAGCTTTTGGGCGATGGTTCTCAGATTGGCTGTAACATTCAGTACAAAGTTCAGCCCAGCCCGGATGGTCTCGCTCAGGCCTTTATTTTAGGTGACGAGTTCATCGGGAATGATGCTGCAGCCCTGGTTTTAGGCGATAATATTTTCTATGGCTCCGAAATGGGAACCTTGCTGAAAAACAAGACCAATCCCGATGGCGGTGTTGTTTTTGCCTACCATGTTTCTGATCCTGAGCGCTACGGTGTTGTAGAATTTGATGAAGATTTCAAAGCACTTTCTATAGAAGAGAAGCCACTGAACCCAAAATCTAATTACGCAGTTCCGGGCCTTTATTTCTATGATAATAATGTCGTGGAAATTGCCAAAAATATTAAACCATCTTCAAGAGGCGAACTGGAAATTACTGATGTCAATAATGTTTACCTGAGCCAGGGTAAACTTGAAGTCGGTGTTCTGGACAGAGGAACGGCATGGCTGGACACTGGAACTTTTGACTCTCTTCAGGATGCGTCAGAATTTGTAAGTGTAATCGAAAAAAGACAAGGTTTCAAAATAGGATGTATCGAGGAAATCGCATTCAGAAACAGGTTTATTACGGAAGAAAAACTGCTGGAAACAGCCAGCAAATATGGCAAGAGCGGATACGGCGAGTATCTGAAGAAGCTTGTAAAATAGAATCAGGACACACAATTGATGAAGAAAAATAAGAAGAGATATTTTTTTTACTTTAACGAACTCGCCTCGGGGAAACTTTACACGTATATCTTCCTCAATTTCTTCGTGGGTCTGATGGACGGTATTGGTCTTACACTTTTTATACCGCTGATCTACATCGCCACCAGCACAGATTCCGGCGAAGAGTCCAGCGGAAAAATGCATTATATTACGGATGCCTTTACAGATCTCAATATTCCGCTGAATATCTACACGATATTGTTATTAATGATTTTGGTATTCGTATTCAAAGGGGCTTTATCATACCTCCGCTCCATTTATGCGACCAAAACCGCACAAATTACAGCACGTAACATCCGTTTTTCTTTGATCAAAGGATTGCGGATCATATCCTACGAAGGATTTACAGCACTGGATTCAGGAATTGTGCAAAATAACATGACCGCCGAGGCTAATAGGCTGATACAGGCATCGTCCTTATACATGTCTGCTGTTCAAAATATTGCAATGCTGGTTATTTATCTGTTGATGGCTATTGTATCCAACTGGCAGTTTGCTGTGCTGGTCGCCATCGGAGGATTGATTTCCAATTTTCTATACAAGTACCTTAATACGCTCACTATTAATAATGCGCAGAAAATCTCAGGAATTGGAAGGAACTTTCAGGCTTATCTTTTGCAAAGTCTTTATAACTTCAAATACCTGAAAGCTACCAATTATTATGAAGCGTACAATGAAAAGCTGAAAAAGGAAATCACAGACAGTGAGAATGTCCAGTACAAAATCGGTAAAATATCGGCTGTTTCCGATAATATGCGCGAGCCTATCATTATTATCATCATTTCTATGGTGCTTATCTTTCAGCTTAAGGTTCTTAATGGCGATATGAGCTCAATGATGGCCGCGCTGCTTCTTTTCTACCGTTCATTGGGTCATCTGGCCAATTTCCAGAGTTTCTGGAATAAGTTTCTTACCAATATACCTGCTCGTGATTCTGTAGACCAGATGCTGGAATCATTTCATGAAAACAGCGAAGTAATTGATAAGGGTGTCACACCTGTCTTTGGAGACATTTCTGTTAAAGATTTAAGCCTTAGCTATGGCTCGCATCAAGTCTTGGATCACATCAGTCTGACCGTACAAAACCGTTCATCCATCGCATTGATTGGTGAGAGTGGAGCAGGTAAAACCACCTTAGCCAATGTTATTTGCGGTCTTATCCGGCCAAAGGAGGGCAAAATGTTTATTAACGGAACAGATATCAGAGAAATCAATGTAGGCCGTTACAGGCAAAAAGTGGGGTATGTAACACAGGAGCCTGTTATTTTTGATGATACTTTATTTAATAATATAACATTTTTTGAAGAAAAAAATGAAAACAGTCTGGCAAAATTCGGAAAAGCTGTAGAAATGGCTTCACTGGGAAGCTTTCTCAGCCGGTATCCGGAGCGGGAAGATGTGCAGCTGGGTAATAACGGAATACTCATTTCCGGCGGGCAAAAGCAGAGAATTTCTATTGCCAGAGAGCTTTACAAAGATATTGACCTGATGATTCTGGATGAAGCTACATCTGCCCTGGACTCTGAAACCGAGAAATTCATTAAGGATCAGATTGATTTTTTCCATGGTAAATTTACGATGGTGATTATTGCGCATCGGTTATCTACCATTAAGAATGTTGATATGATTTACCTGATGGAAAACGGAAAGATTGCGGCATCCGGTTCCTACCAGGAACTATATGATAAATCGGAGAAGTTTCGTAGCATGGTTAAACTTCAAAATATGACTGATCACAATAGTGATTCACGGCTACACAATGCGGATTTAGGATAGTCAGGATTTTATAAATATTCGACATTGTGAAAAGAATAGAAACTAAAAATCAATGATCCCCAAAAAAATACATTACTGCTGGTTCGGAGGCAATCCAAAGCCGGAATCATTTTACATCTGCCTGGATAGTTGGAAAAAAAACTTACCGGATTATGAGATTATTGAATGGAACGAGTCTAACTTTAATATCCAGTGCTGCGAGTACGTAAGGCTGGCCGCAGTGCGAAAAAAATGGGCTTTCGTTTCGGATTATGCGCGGGCGCTGGCACTGTTTGAGCAAGGTGGCATTTATATGGACATTGATGTAGAAGTCAAGTTTTCGCTGGACGAGTTTCTGATTCACCGCGCATTTTCAGGATTTGAAATCAAAGGCTCCCCTTTTACGGCGCTTTGGGCTGCGGAAGCAGGACATCCCTGGCCAAAAAAAGTTTTAGATTTTTATAATCAAAAGACCGATTTCGATCTTACCACAAACACCGTTTTCGTCTCCGATCTTCTTATTAACCATTACAAGGCCGATCCACAACGCGATGAATTTCAAGAGCTTGAGGATGGCATCGTGATATACCCTTCAACCTACTTTTGTCTGGATCTGCCGAAAAATTACGCTGCCCATCATTTCGTGGGAACGTGGCATGAACGTGATACGCCAAATCCTTTTAAAGATTATGTGCATGCTTACCACTATCTTAAGAACGTGGCCGGCATTAAAAACGGAAAAATGGAGATTCATAACGCCGTCAATAACATGAAGATCATCTCTGCAGACGACATCCTAAACCAGTTTCCCCTAAAAATGCTCTTAAAGCATATTTGGAGGCGATTGAAATCCCAATAATCACTACTTTTGCATAAAACAATTTGATGACATCAAAAATAGCCCTTGTTTATGGCACAAGACCTGAATTTTTAAAGATTTTTCCGGTGATACACCAATTCCGGAAAGAGAACCAGGAGATTCTTTTGGTCAATACAGGGCAGCATGACGACCTCCTGACCAAGATGGAATTGAGCTTTGGCATTGTTCCCGATGCCCGCCTCACGTCCCAATCGCTGGACTACACAAATTCCAACCTTCTGGCGAAACTAATTAATAGCCTGTCTGACCTGATTTACAAAGAAAATGTCAGTAAAATTGTAGCTCAGGGTGATACATTTACCGTTTTGGCATCTTCCATTGTAGCCTTTATGGAGCGCAAAACATTTTACCATATCGAGGCCGGATTAAGGACATCCGATATACAGCTTCCCTTCCCGGAAGAATACAACAGACGCGTGGTATCATTAGGCTCAGATATTAATTTCGCTCCTACAGAACTTGCGCAACAAAACCTTGTTGAGGAAGGCATTCCTGTCTCTCGGGTGGAACTCACAGGCAATACGATCGTTGATATGATCCATTACATTCTGGAAAAGGAAAACATTGTGATTGAGTATCAGGACAAAGTTTTCATCACCGCTCACCGGAGGGAAAATATCGGAAAGCCTCTGCAGGACATCGCAAAATCCATTGGAGATCTTGCGCGGCAATATCCTGACGTGATTTTTGAATGGGCGCTCCATCCCAATCCCAATACAAGGAAAATAATTACGGATGTCTTTGCGGATGGGAAGCCTGAAAACATTCTGTTCCTCGAGCCGCTGGCATATGTTGAAACCATCAAAAAAATGGCTGCGGCCAGGCTCATCATTTCTGATTCCGGAGGTATTCAGGAGGAAGCGCCAAGTCTCAGAAAACGCGTTTTGATCCTCAGAAATGAAACCGAGCGGCCCGAAGTGGTATATTGTAACTGTGGCATTCTGGTAGGCAGTGATCCTGAGCACATCAAATCAACTTTTAACCAGATATGGAATGATCCTAAAGCCTACGTTTTTCAGACTGAAAATAATCCATTTGGCGACGGAAAAGCCTCGGAAAGAATCGTTAAAACCATTTTGAGATGATTGTAGGTAAAGGACTGATTGCTTCACTATTTACGGACTGTGACAGAAATGACACCGTGTTTTTTGCATCAGGTGTGTCAAACTCATTGGAAACCCGCGAGAGTGAATTTCTGCGCGAGGAAAATCTTATTCTGGATACGATTTCAGAAAATAGCGAGAAAATTTTTATTTACTTCTCCACCTGTAGTATTTACGACTCCTCAAAAACCGGTAGCGACTATGTGCTTCATAAGCTCAAAATGGAACAGCTGATCAAAAACCGCTGCTCCCGTTATTTGATTTTGCGGGTGAGCAATGCTGTGGGAAAAGGTGGTAATCCCAACCTTCTTATGAATTACCTGATCCGATCTGCGCACGCCAACGAGAGCATTACCGTACACACCAAAGCTACGCGCAACCTCATTGATGCCGAGGACATTAAAAACATTACTTTTGATCTTCTGGACCGAAATATTGTGAATCAAATTATCAACGTGGCATACACGCAGAATTACGCCATCATTGAGATTCTAGAAATTATTGAACAATATTTTAGCAAAAAATTAGATCTCAACCTCATCAAAAGCGGATCTGGTTATGACATTAACGTTCCCGATGTGGAAAGTTATTTTAAGATTAAGGGAATGACGGATAAAGAATCTTACTTACACAGAATATTGGAGAAATATTACTCATAAGCTATGAACAATTTTAGAGAAAAACTATATAATAAAAATATTCTTGTCACAGGCGGCGCCGGATTTATTGGCTCCAACCTTTGTGAGGAACTTACAGGACTGGGCGCCCTTGTTACCTGTCTTGATAATTTCTCCACCGGCTTCAGGGAAAACCTGAACGCAGTGATAGATCATCCCAACTTCAAGCTTATCGAAGGTGATATCCGCAACCTTGAAGACTGTAGAAAAGCATGTGAAAACCAGGATTTTGTGTTGCACGAAGCTGCACTTGGATCAGTTCCAAGATCTATTAATGATCCTATTACCAGTAATGATGTAAACGTAGGTGGATTTCTGAATATGTTGGTAGCAGCCAGAGACGCCAATGTTAGAAGATTCATCTATGCTGCAAGTTCATCCACATACGGAGACTCCGAAAGCCTGCCAAAAGTGGAAGATAAAATCGGGAAACCACTCTCACCCTATGCGATTACGAAATATGTGAACGAATTGTATGCGGATGTATTCAAGAGAACTTACGATTTTGACACCATTGGATTAAGATACTTCAACGTTTTTGGACGCAAACAGAATCCGAACGGTGCTTATGCTGCCGTCATTCCAAAATTTGTGATGCAACTGATGAATCACGAGAGTCCTGTCATCAATGGCGGTGGGGAATATTCCAGAGATTTTACATATATAGACAATGTAATTCTTATGAATCTTCTGGCATTGACTTCAGAGAATGTTGAATCTCTCAATCAAGTTTACAATACGGCATTTGGCGAAAGAACGACATTGAATGATCTGGTTCATTATCTTAAAGAATATCTTTCGGATTTCGACTCAGCAATCGCTGATGTGGAAATTATCTACGGTGATTACAGAAAAGGCGACGTGCCACATTCATTAGCAAGCATTGACAAGGCCAGGAATCTTCTTAATTATAACCCTGAATTCTCCATGCAAAGCGGCCTGAAGGAAGCTGTAAAATGGTATTGGAACAATCTGAAATAAGCTATGAATCATAAAATTACAATCATCGGTCTTGGATACGTTGGATTACCGCTGGCAAGATTATTTTCTACCAAATATCCGGTGGTCGGCTTCGACATTAACGAAAAGAGAATTGCAGAGCTGAATGCTGGCAAGGATGACACGCTGGAAGTGGAAGAGGATCTTCTGAAATCTGCTTTGGTGCCTCATAATCCGGAAGTGGGCAGTACTGGTCTTTTCTGTTCCAGTAAGCTTACAGATATTGCGGATTCCGATATTTACATCGTGACTGTTCCTACACCTGTGGACAAAAACAACAGGCCAGACCTCACACCTCTTTACAAAGCCAGCGAAACCGTTGCAAACGTTTTAAGGAAAGGCGATATTGTTATTTATGAATCAACTGTTTACCCCGGAGTTACCGAGGAAGAATGTATTCCGGTTCTGGAAAAAAATTCTGGTTTAAAATTCAATATTGACTTTTTTGCAGGTTATTCTCCGGAACGTATCAACCCGGGCGATAAACTTCATACGGTGGAAAAAATCCTGAAGGTGACAGCAGGTTCTACTCCGGAAGTTGGAAAAATTGTTGATGATCTTTACAAATCTGTTATCGAGGCCGGAACACACCTTGCCCCGACAATTAAGGTAGCCGAAGCAGCAAAAGTGATCGAGAACTCACAACGGGACATCAATATTGCTTTTGTTAATGAATTAGCAAAAATCTTTAACCTGATGGGTATTGACACGCATGACGTTCTTACAGCAGCAGGGACGAAATGGAATTTTCTTCCTTTTAAACCAGGTTTGGTGGGCGGCCATTGTATCGGCGTAGATCCATATTATCTGGCGCAGAAAGCGCAGGAATTCGGTTATCATCCTGAGATTATTTTGGCCGGCAGAAGAATGAACGATTCTATGGGACAATATGTCGCCAGCGAAGCCGTAAAACAAATGCTCAGGAAAGACATCAAAGTTAATGGTTCAGATGTTTTGATTTTAGGATTTACATTTAAGGAAAATTGTCCTGACGTGCGAAACACCAAGGTGGTAGACGTTGTTAAGAATCTTGAGGATTATGGCATCAATGTATCGATTTACGATCCTTGGGCCAACCCGGATGAAGTAATGCATGAATACGGGCTGGAAACATCCACCAAATTACCGTTCAAAAAATATGAGGCCGTGGTACTGGCTGTTTCCCATAAAGAATTTGAAACGCTGAATATCAAAAATCTTTTGTCCGAGAAAGGGATTATTTATGATGTGAAAGGGATTTTAGACCGTGACAACTTCATAAAAAGGTTATAATATGGAGAAGCGTCCGCTCATATCGGTAGTTACCACCTACTATAATTCGGTATCACTGGGGAATTTTGTGAAAACATCTCTGCAATGTCTAATGAATCAGACCTACGAAAATATAGAGTTGATATGTGTCAATGACGGTTCTACGGATACCACGCTGGAAGAACTCCAATATTTTGAAAAGACGGATTCCCGGATAAAAGTTTTCACCAAAGAGAATGAGAAATATGCACAATACTCCAAGGCTTACGGACAGGAAAAAGCATCAGGAAAATATATATTTTTGTTTGATCATGATGATCTGATAGATTATGATCTCATTGAGAAGTGTTTCCTGGAGTTTGAAAGGGATCCGGAACTGGATATTGTGACTCCCATTGTAAAAACAGTGTTTACCGACGGCAAAATAAAACACATTTCTAATCTGGATCTTTACACTGATGCACCGTCCCAATTTGTACGCAGAAAATTATCTGGTGCGGAAGCCATCAAAAAAACGGCAGGACGCTATGATATACACATCAGAGGATTATACCGTGCAGAGATTTTCAAATCATTTTCATTCCGATACACAGAACCATTGCTGAATGCGGACGAAATCGTAGAGAGGTTAATCTTTGAGAAGGCTCGCTTTATCGGTAGCTGCAAAGCGGTCTACACGCACTACATTCATGCAGACTCTTCTGCTAAGTTGCCTTCTGTCAAAAAGATCGACATTGTGAGAACAGACGTTTTGTTGAGAGAATTATTCAAAGACAAAGGCATTTATGAGGACAGAAAATCAATTTTTGAGCTCACGGCATATAAAAATATTGTAAACGGGATAAAGATTTTCCACCACTTTTCCGGTTCCATGAGTGCCGATCAATTATCCAAGCAAAAGAACAGGCTGTCAGAAGCTTATCAAAATCTTGACAAAAAAACTGTCCTGTCCCAATTTTCAGGTTTTTCCAAATTATATAACGCCATACTTATGGCATCCTTTGCCGGAATTTTCACATTTTACAGGCTGAAAAGGAATTAGATTAAGACCTCTCAAATCGCCATATAAAAAATTTGGCAGCTAATCCAGAAGGTAAGTTTTGAAATAGATTTTTCTTCTTGATATCGCGGGAAAAATATGGAGAAAAATAATCCCTGAATGACAGCTTAGTCATCTTTTTCAGCCGATCAATATTGTATATAAGATAATCCTTTTCCTTAATCGTTTTCCATTGGATGATCAATACCATTTCTTTGAACTTTACAATTTTTTCCTTGATTAAAGTTCTGACTTCCTGATCGCTGCACTGGTCAAAAGCTGCGGAGAAATGGCCAAGAATCGTTACATAATTATCAAAATTGACCTTGGTCCTGTTAAAAATAATGGACTCACCATGAAGGTAATAAATATAAGTGGTCTCCTTTGTCAATGCTATTTTAGCAGCCTTCATGGACCAATGAAATGCCCACAGCTCATCCTGAGAGTACAGATCCTTTACAAAAAGGAGATTGTTATCATTAATGAAACTTCGTTTATAAAGTTTATTGGGTGCAATCACAGGCCAGTGACCGCAGACAAAACTTCTGAAGACGTCCGCATGCCTGATGATCTTTTCGTCTGTGTGAATAGGAAAGACCAATCGGTAGTCACTTATTTTAGAATCATAGCACATGGTCTGCCCAATGGTTACCTCAGCATCTGTTTCCTGAGCAAGCCGGAGTAACGTCTCAATCGCTTTTTCCGGCATATAATCATCGCTATCCAGCATATAGATATAATCTCCGGAGGATTGTTCTATCCCTGCATTTCTGGTGAGTGACAATCCTAAGTTTTTTTCGTTGCTGAAGAGTTTTATATTAAGCTCCGGATTTGCGGCAATAAACTCCTGAATGATGGATACACTGTCATCCGGTGTACAGTCATTAATCAGAATTATTTCCAGATTTTTATAGGTCTGCGCCTTTACAGATTCCAGGCAGCGCAAAACATATTTTTCACATTTGAAAACCGGAACATTTATACTTACAAGTGGCTCTTTGCTATTCATCAACTTTTGTGTTGTTTTGATATGAGATGGCGAAATTATGAAGAATTTTTAATACTTTTGAGGTCAAAAACATTTTTAGATGAAAAGATTTTTAGGCTCTGTTTTCATTCTGTTAACAAACTTTGTCCACGCTTGTATCATCGTGAGACAGCGAAGCCTTTTTTTTAATGACAAAAGCACCATTGACCCATCGTTCCGTTTGGGCAGGGATAATTTTCTTGATATTGGTCCGGAATCTATCTTCAGAATAGGAAAAAATGTTACGATCAACCAGCATAATTTCATTACCGTAAAACCCGGCGCCATTTTAAATATTGCTGACAATACGTATATTACCAGAGCAACAATTTCCTGTCTTGGCAACATTGAGATCGGTGAAAACTGTATCCTTGGAGAAGGAATGAAAATCTTTGATCACAACCATCAGTACACCAAGAATCCTTTCTCAGTTTCAAAAACCGATTTTAATATCGGGAAAGTCACTATTGGCAATAATGTATGGACAGGTGCTAATGTGGTCATTCTTAAGGATGTTACAATTGGCGATAATGTGATTATCGGTGCCGGATGCGTCATTCATAAAGATGTGCCCAGTGGCTCTATTGTCCTCAACAAGCAAAACCAAGTGAACCTATGATTCCTATTACCAAACCATTTTTGCCGCCACAGCAAGAATATAGTGACCTTCTAAATGGCGTCTGGAAACGTGAATGGCTTACCAATATGGGGCCGCTGGCCAGCCAGCTGGAGATGGAACTTAAGGAACATCTACAGTTGAAGCACCTTCTCTTTGTCACCAATGGTACTGTAGCTCTGCAGATGGCTATTAAGGCTCTAGACCTAAAAGGCGAAATCATTACCACACCATTCTCTTTTGTAGCCACCACCAGTTCCATCGTATGGGAGGGTTGTATGCCTGTATTTGTTGACATATCGGAAAAATCACTTAATATTGATCCTGCAAAAATTGAAGACGCCATCACACCGGCTACCACAGCCATACTGGCTACACATGTCTATGGCAATCCCTGCGACGTGGATACAATCAATCTCATTGCTAAAAAGCACAATCTCAAAGTCATCTATGACGGAGCCCATGCCTTCGGAGTGCAGGTAAACGGACGTTCCATTTTCGAATTTGGCGACATATCTACGTGCTCACTGCATGCCACCAAATTATACCATTCAATCGAAGGCGGCCTTACTATTACAACCAATCCCGAAATTTTAAAAAAAATCTCTCTGATTCGCAACTTCGGCATTTCAGGGTATGATAGTTTCTCGGAATTAGGAATTAACGGTAAAAATTCGGAGTTTCATGCAGCAATGGGCCTGGTCAATTTGAGATACATTGAGAAGATTGCCGAAAAAAGAAAACAGATCGCAGATATCTATGACGATAAACTAAGCGGTGTCCGCTGCTACAGGCCAGAGTGGCATCCCGGCTCCGTCAATAATAATGCTTACTATCCAATTATTTTTGAGAGTGAAGAGCTACTCCTCAAGGTAAAGTCTGAGCTCGACAAAAACGAAATTTTCACCAGAAGATATTTCTATCCAAGCCTCTCTTCAGCTTTGCCTTATCTCGCAAAGCAAAGTATGCCCATAGCAGACAATATCGCCAGCCGGGTATTATGTTTGCCACTATATTATGACCTGACATTTGAAGAAGTAGACCTCATCTGCCGATTAATTTTAAGAACACAAAATAACTAATATATGCTTATCATTGGAGCGAAAGGCTTTGCCAAAGAAGTATTGGAAGTATGTCATCAGAACGAAGAACTGGAGCTACTTGCATTTTACGATGATGTCAACCCAGAGGTCACAGGATTGCTCTACGATCGTTTTTCCATTTTGAAATCCCCGGAAGAAGCTGAATCTTACTTCAGATTACAAGACAGAAGATTTACTATTGGCATTGGAAATCCCAAGCTTCGTGAGCATTTGTATGAAAAATTTATGTCCCTTGGAGGTCTGTTTACAAGCACCATTGCCACAACTGCCATTATCGGACATTATAATAATACCATAGCCGAGGGTGTAAATATCATGCAAAATGTAGTGATTACAAATGACGTCGTCATAGAAAAGGGCTGTATCATTAATCAGATTGCTTCTATTGGGCACGATGTTACAATTGGACAGTTCACTGAAGTATGTCCTAATGTATCGATATCCGGAAATTGTAAAATTGGAAGATCTACATTCATCGGCACTGGTGCTACGATTCTTCCTGGAATTACTGTTGGAGAAAATGTTGTCATCGGCGCAGGAGCGGTGGTTAGCAAAGACCTTCCGGATAACTGTGTCGCTGTAGGAATTCCTGCAAAAATTATTAAAATCAATGAATAAAAATATAAGGATCGTCCATTTTTTAGAAGCTACACTTTTTACGGAAGCTTTTATTGAAAGCTTCTCAAAAATGTCGGGTCATGTAGATTTTTACATTCTAAATGACGGCTCTCTAGACAAAGGATATTTAAAAAAACCGAACGTTTACCTTTTTGATACAAACAATTCCGACAGTCAAAAAACTATCATTACAAATATCAATCTTTCGGACATCAAACTCGCTGTTTTTCATCTTATGAATGGGAAAAAGATGGAAATCATACTATCTCTAAAAAAAGATATTCGTAAAATATGGTGCCTTTGGGGAAATGACCTTTATGACTCCAACTACTTCTATCCGTTTAAACTTTATGAAAAACATAATCTTGCTTATGCAGAACAAGATAGCAACTTTATAAAAAAATTTTATCATAAGCCCGAAATAAAAACATTGATATTCAAAGTCTTGTTATTATGTAAGTCGCTAAAGCTTAAATCCCCTTTTCTGAATAAACTTTACGTTACTTTTACGATAGATAAGTTTGAGTTTATTAAGAACAATATTGATGGCATAGGTTATATTGTACCTAAGGAAAAACGCTTGCTGGAAAGATTTTTCCCGGATAAAATTTACAGTCATCTCTACAGTGACCCTGAGCTGCCACAGTTTAAACACCTAAGTGAAATTTCCGGTTCTCTCTCTGGGAATAACATTCTGCTGGCACATTCTGCAGCAGAAAGCAATAATCATCTCGACTGTATTGAAATTTTAAGAACATGTAAACTTTCTGACCGGAAAATCATAGCTCCATTAAGTTATGGAGGTTCTCAACCTTATATAGACGAAGTTATAAGAAAAGGAAAAGAATATTTTGGCGAGTCGTTTGTTCCCATTACAGAAAGACTACCATTGGATGCGTATTCTAAGATTCTATCTACTTGCTCCGTAGCCATGATGAACCAAAGGAGACAGCAGGCCGGAGGTAATCTTTTTCATCTTATCGGTTCGGGCATCAAAGTGTATCTCAATACAGAAAACGGATTCTATGATTATTTCAATGACAATGGAATAAAGGTTTATAACATTAAGAATTTTAAAAATACGTTTGATTATCCAGCGGATTTAAGGAACAATCCTCGTAAATTAAAAGAATTGTATTCAGAAGAACATTTTCAGGAACAATTGGAAATTCTCACTAAAAAAATATAATAGTGTAGTTTTGCTATTTTCATTGCCAGCAGTTTCATCCACGATTGATTAATGGATAGACCGAAGCATTCTTGATAAAACCTCTGAAAATTTGAAATAACTATTTTGGATGATTTCCTTCTTACAACTTTTTCTTGAACACCGAGAAGTCAGCCGAAAAAAATACAAAAGCCATGAGAAACGGTAAACTCCAAAAAAACCTGAAAATTAATGGCTACTTCAGTGATGCTCCATCCAAATGCCTAACACCAGAAGGTTCCAGTGTTTATAGTTGTAATTGAGCTGTTTTTGTACTGCATCAAAATGGATTATGTTAAAAATTTTGGATAAGGGATTTTTAAGAATTTCATGGGTTAAATGTTCCATTTCCGAAATCTTAAGCCACTCCACTATGGGTGCGCCAAAGCCCTGCTTCTTTTTTTCCAGAACATTTTTTGTGAGCAAAGCTCCAAAAGCTTTTCTTAAGATGATCTTGGTTTGATGCATATCCACCTTGAAATCAGCAGGAAGCATTGAGCAGAACTCTACAAGTTCTTTGTCCAGAAAAGGTGTTCTCAGCTCAATAGAATGCATCATCGCAATCCGATCATCCTTCACGAGATAATCCCCTGGAACCACATTGCTGAGATCCATTCTCATGGGTGTGTTCAGGTTTTGCTTATCCAGCTCAAAAGTGTATTGATGAGCATAAGTCTGTGCGGATTTCATCAGTTTCGAGGTCTCTTCCGCCGAAAAATTGTTATGAACTTTTCCCTGCTGATAAGCCACAATATTCGGAAATTTGGCACGCAGAATCCTGTCCATAAAATAAGAATTGATTTTATCCAAATTAAACTTTCCGGAAATCGCGGAACCGATTTTATAAAATGGCAAAAGTTTGCTAGAACTGCCACCTTTTTCCAATATTTTTTTCTCCTCCTGATACCATTTATAGCCCCCAAAAAGTTCATCGCCGGCATTTCCGGTAATGACTACTGTCATATTTTCGGAAGCTTCCTTGCAAATGGTGTAGGTTGCCAATATTGCAGTATCTGCTAACGGCTCATCCAACTTCTTCAAGACTTCTACTAAAGTCTTCGGTATATCGGCATTGTGAAGTGTAACTTCCTTATGGTTCGTACGATACTTTGCGGCAATAGTTCTGGCATCAGGCATCTCGTCCCAGTCACCTTCATAGCGGAAACCCAATGTCGTAAGATATTGAGTGTTCTGAGAAGATAATGCAACCAGTGTTCCTGAGTCCAATCCACCGCTTAGAAAGGCGCCTACAGGAACATCAGCAACCAATTGTTTTTCCACCGATCTTTTGACAAGTTCCTGAAATTGGGAAATTGCATCGTCTTCAGATATTCCTGATGTCGCTGTAGGGACATTCCAATACTGAGAAATCTCGATTTTTCCGTCTCTATAAATCAACTGATGTGCAGGCGGCAGAACGTTGATGTTTTTATAAATACTTTGCTGGCTATCCACATACATGTGTCGCAGATAATGGTAAATAGCCTCATCATTGAGCTCAGGCTCTACAAGGCCGGTGGCCAGAATGGCTTTAATTTCGGAAGCGAAAATCAACTCGCCATTGTTTCCTGTGGCATAATAGAATGGCTTCTCTCCAAAACGGTCGCGCGCGCAGAAAAGTATCTGCCTTTCCTCATCCCAGATCGCAAACGCAAACATCCCGTTAAGGATTTTGGGCAATTCTGTACCGTTTTTTTGGTAGAGCGCCAGAATAACCTCAGTATCTGTATTACTTTGAAAATGGTAATCAGAAAGATTTTTCTTCAGATCTCTGTATCCATAGATTTCACCGTTAAAGACGATGCATTCATTTTTCGTATCAGAATACATGGGCTGATGGCCTTCCTGCGAAAGATCTACAATGGCCAGACGCCGGAAACCAAGAAAACAGTTTTGAAAATATTCATGACCTTCATCATCCGGACCGCGGTGAATGATAGAATCGGTCATGTCTTTAAGGATTTGCTTATAAAATTTTTCTCGTAGGATATTTTTTCTAAGGATGCCAGCGATTCCGCACATACTGTGTTTTTATGATACAAACATAAGAATATTTTACTAAATTTGGAGATATTATCATCTGATGGAAAATTTTTCTGTGCTGATTGCACATTATAACAATTTCGAATACTTCAAAGATTGCTACAATAGCCTTCTTGACCAGACTTTTAAAGATTTCGAAGTAGTGATTGTAGATGACTTTTCTACCGATGATTCCTTCGAAAAAGTAAGGAAACTCACAGAAAATGATCCAAGATTCAGGTTATACCAAAATGACCATAACCGCGGCGTAGGCTATACTAAGAAGCGATGTGTGGCATTAGCAGAAGGGAAAATTTGTGGATTTGTGGACCCTGATGATGCATTGGAAAAAGATGCCATAGAAGTCAGCCTTAGAAATCATGATGAATCTAATGTTGCCGCATATTCAAGTTTTTTTCTTTGTAATGATCAACTTCAGCCGCAGAAAAGATTTCCCCACTCCAGGGCAGTAAAGAATGGTCATAAAAAGTTCTTTAATATATTTCTGGAAGCCAATCACTTCTTTACCTTTAAAAAAGATGCTTACTTGAAGACTGAAGGCATTAACGAAACTCTCACCTCAGCAGTTGATCAGGATCTTTACCTCAAATTATATGAAGTCGGAACTTTTAAGTATATCAATAAGCCGCTGTACCTTTACCGACTACACGATAACGGTGTTTCTCAGGATACCAGTAAAAAGATTAAACTCAACGGAAATTGGCATCAGGTAATAATAGACACTGCAAAACGACGCAAAATTTCGAAATTGTATGGAGACGACATCGGAACTATCACGGATCTTCCCAACTTTTTAAAAGTAAAACAAAATAACATCGTATCGAAGATCTTGCGAAAATTTTCCTAAATCAACAAACTGATCAACCTTGACAACTGCTCAAATAAATAATGTCATCAAGGTCAGGCGTCCTATTTTGGTGTATTTAATAGATTAGGATTAAACAAAACATTAAGCATTGGCTTCAGTGCTCGATTAATTTTTAATAACCACTCCCGCATACTTGCCATCAAATTCAATGACGTGCGGACTTAAGTTATTATGATTACAAAAATCCTTAAAGGCGGCATTATCTCCAATATCATCACTCATAAAGACGCCACCGCGGCGTAGCTTTTCCCATAGTAATTTGTATGCCCACATCCGGCCATCATAGGTCTTATCGCTGTCATAATGTACCACATCTATGGAATGCACCTTTTCGAATATTTTCGGCAAGGACTCCTTATCGGCAAAACGATATAAACTCCAGTGGATTCTGTACTGATTCGGAATCACACAGCCCACAAAGTCTTCACTATGATTCTGCAAGATGTAAGGCATATCCGAGCTGTATAACATACCGTTTCTTCTCTCCAGTGATGCCAGTGCAGCAAAAGAAGACCATCCGTATGCAACGCCGGTTTCTACAGAGGTATGAGAGCCAGCAAACTCATTGATGTAATATATAACATTAAGAGATCCGGCACCACCCATTTTGACTTTGGCATTTTGCTGTGCATGCAGGGCGGTTCCGAGTTCTACCGGAAATAACTTTTCAAAGGGAACAAAATCCATTTTCAGAACATTCTCAACAAATTCACGTTCAGTGATGGCCAATTGGCGGCACCATTGTTCAGCTTCCGTTTTACCACGGAGCGCCGAGGAGCGATTAAAAAGATTTTTCCAGATTTTTCTGCGAAGTTCAGGATAGAGATCAGGTCGCTTCAGATAAGCCAGCAGAGTCGATGATATTTCGGTAATTTTGTTCATACATTCGTGTTTAATGACACAAAAATACAAAACTATTGGATATACAATACTTATATTTGCAAAGAAAAAAGATTTTTTTGGATCATAAACACAAAATAAGCCTGCTGTTCCGGCACCGCTCTATGGAGATGGGGGGCGTGGAGCGCCTGATCATTGACCTGATAGAGAATCTGCCGAGAGATATTTTCGAAATAACCGTTTTGCTCACCATTCATCAAGGTGAATTTCGGGATTCATTCCCGAAGGATGTCAGGGTTATCAGCCTGCAGCCCGGACGGGAGGACATGAGCGACAAGTCCTGGCTTAGATCTTTGCAACTGATAAAAAGAGCAATGATTCTCTGGTACTACCGCAAATTTCCAAAAGCACTCTACCGCAGGTTTCTCAAAAAAAATTATGATATCGAGATTGCGCCTGGATATACCGATTTTGATGCAGTGCTCAGCAGTCCGATGCCTTCACGGAAAATTGGCTGGTTTCATACCGATGTGGGCTATGACCCGAACCGTAAAAGGGTGATGAAAAGAATTGAGAGCCTCAAGCGTTTTGACTGGAGCATCTTTGGATCTCGCCAGACCCGCGAAGTAATTAAAGATCTTTACGGCATAGAATATCCTAATAGCTCCGTAATCTACAATGCCATCAAAATCGATGAAGTACGCCAGAAGGCCGGTGATTTTCCGGTGTCCTACAGCCTGCAGCCCGTGTTCTCATCCATGGGAAGACTGCACAGCCGTAAGAATTACCATACGCTCATGAAAGTACACAAAAGACTTCTGGACGAAGGTTTTCCGCACTCCATAGCTGTCATTGGCGGCGGTGGCGAAATGGAAAATCTGAAAAATCAGGCTAAGGAACTCGGCGTTGAGGACACTTTTTTATTGCTGGATACCCAGATCAATCCGTATCCTTATATCAAACAGTCGGATTACTTTGTATTACCCTCGGAGTCAGAATCTTATCCGCTAACAATCGGTGAAGTGATGGGTCTTGGCATTCCGGTTCTGAGCACCAATGTAGGTGGCATTCCCGAAATGATAGACCACCTGAACGATGGTTATCTTGTGAATCCCGATGAACAATCCATCTATGAAGGTATGAAAGCTTTTCTGACAGATGAAAAATTAGTGGCCGAAATAAAGGAAAATTCAAGACGAACGATTGTTAAATTTGACAATCAGAAAATCTATGATGAGGTAAGCGCCATTTTTGTCAATGAATTTCAAAAAAAACAATGAAAACGCCGGAAGTTACCATTATTACCCCAACCTTCAACCGGGCGCATACCCTGCCCAGGGTTTTTGAGTCTCTCCAGCAGCAGAGTTTTCAGGACTTTGAATGGCTGGTCATTGATGACGGTTCTACGGACAACACACGCCAGCTTATTGAAAGTTATCAAAAAATCGCTGAGTTCAGCATAAGCTATTATCATCAAGACAATCAGCATAAATTCCTGTCATTATTCCGTGGTATTGATCTTGCCGCGGGCGAATATATCTGTCCCCTGGATTCTGACGACGCGATACTTCCTGATGCCCTGGAAACCCTGATAAAAACCTGGCGCCAGATTCCCGATGCGGAGAACATCGTATTTGTGTCTGCCCATTGCCAGGATCAAAACGGAAATCTTGTGGGAGACCTGTTCCCAAAAGACCCACTGATCTGCACGATCTTCGATTTACGTTACAAGTACAATGTAAAAGGCGATAAGTGGGGCATGGGAAAAACCGAAACCTATAAAAAGATGAAACTGAATCTGGAAAAACTGGCCGGAAGGGGTTTTATACCGGAAGGGGTTTTCCAGTTTCAGTTCGACATATTGGGTTATCATTACTGCATTAACAAGGTGTGCAGAACTTACTTCCGGGACATGGAAGACGAACATTCTCTTGCGAATCAGTTTTACGATCCGAAAAACGCATTTGGCCTTGCGGAAAATTACAAAGCTTTTTTAAATACATACGATCACAAATTATGGTCTAACCCGAAGCCGCTCATCCGCAATCTTGGCGGATATCTCAAATTTTCTGCCATAGATCAGAGACCTTTGAAAAAAATAACTGAGGAAGTAAAATATGTGCCTTTTAAGATTGCCAGTGTGCTGCTATATCCTGTATTCAAATTAATTTCCTGAAATGGCGAAGAGCATTCTATTCATTTATTATCAAAATATTAAAGCAGGAGGCGTTTCGAAAGTTTTGGCTAATCTTGCCAATGAATTGTCAGCAAATGGTTATACCGTGGAAATTCTTTTCCTGATGCGCGAACATGCTGATTTCTACCATCTGGATCACCGGATCAAAAAACACTATATCAATTCCTTTGATTACTGGACTTTCCGGATCTGTAATTTTAATAGAAAACACCTCCGCTTCATCCCAAAATTAAGTAACATCAATAATTATATTTACCTGTACGGTGTCTCAAGACTGATAAACCGATGGGTCAATCACCACCATAAGAAATACGACACCATCATCTCTTGCTGGTATAACCTATCCTGCATGCTGGCACTCAATAAAAATGTGAACCATAAAACCATTGCATGGGAACACACCAGCCATGAGGTAGGCGGCAAGTTCTGGAATTATTTGAGAAAATATTACCGGAACCTTAAACAAATCGTATGTCTCAATTCCAAAGATGCCAGTTTTTTTGCTGACAAAAACCAGAACACAATCAACATCCCAAATTTAATGGATCCCGGCATCGAAGCACAACGCTGGATTCCGGAAGAATATAAGGAAAACCTCATCACCATGGTGGCCAGACTGGATGCGGATAAAAATGTAATGGCTTTCCTGCAAATCCTGAGGGAATTGCAGCTTCCCTCTAATTGGTCTGTAAAAATCATTGGCGACGGACCCGAGAAGACCTCTCTCCAGATGTATATTGACCAAAACAAAATGCATGATGTACAATTGCTTGGGCAATTAGATAGTGACGAGGTCAGAAATATTCTGTCAAGATCCAAGATCAATTGTCTGACCTCCCTGAGAGAGGGATTTGGAGTAGTTTTAGTAGAATCCTTGTTCTGCTCCAACGCACTGATCGCCTATGACTGTCCAAGCGGACCGGCAGAGATTGTCAACGAAAATAACGGATTTCTGATTCCGATTCATGATAAAATTCAGTTTGAGAAAAAGTTAACAGACCTGATAAGCCACCCGATTCTTCTGGAAAAACTCCGAAGATCTGCCTACGAGGATACCATACGGTTCCAGAAAGATAAAATTCTGGAACGCTGGAAAGAAATTTTATGATTAGAATTGCATCTTAATATTAAGATTTTCTTACGATTTAATATTCTTAACATAATACACGTAATCACTATCTTTGCGGCAAAATACCGAGCCCGTTATATGATCCATCTTGCTGCGATAGAATACTATCTGCCAGAAAACATACTTACCAACGAAGATATTTCCAAAGAATTTCCGGAATGGAGCGCCGAAAAAATAAAAGCTAAAATCGGGGTAGATGCCAGACACGTTTCCGGCGAGTCGGAGACAGCTCTGGACCTCGCCATTAAGGCTTGCGAAAAGCTGTTTGAGAATTACGACCGTAATGACATTGACTTTATTCTTTTCTGCACGCAGAGTCCCGAATATTTTTTACCTACCACGGCATGTATCCTTCAGGACAGATTGAGCCTCAGAAAATCCATTGGTGCGTTGGATTTTAATTTGGGATGTTCCGGATTTGTATATGGATTGACTTTGGCTAAAGGTCTTATTGCCACAGGTATTGCCCAGCGCATCCTGCTGGTGACGGCCGAAACTTACACCAAGTTCATTGACAAAAATGACAAGTCCAACCGAACAATCTTTGGCGATGGCGCGGCGGTGACGGTGGTAGAAAGAGACAAGTCTAAAAAGGATTTCAAATTCTCTGTAGGTACTGATGGCAGCGGCTTCAGCAACCTCATCGTAGAAAACGGCGCTGCGCATAATAAAGCGGAACAGCCTACACTTTACATGAAAGGTCCAAAAATCTTTACCTTTGCGATAGAAAACATCCCCTCGGTTATCAATGAGACGCTGGAAAAGAATCAGCTGCAATTGGATGATATTGATCTCTTCGTGTTTCATCAGGCCAGTTCTTACATGCTGAATTACCTGAAAAACATGTGCGGAATTCCGGATGAGAAATTCTTTGTGGATATGAAGGACATTGGAAACACAGTATCTGCAAGTATCCCTATTGCACTGAAGCTGGCTACCGAGCAGGGCAGACTGAAAAAAGGTGATAAAGTAATGGTAGTGGGATTTGGCGTCGGCTACTCATGGGGCGCAGGAATTCTTGAATTTTAAATTATAAATTGAAAAAGAAAATCCTCATCAGAATAGGCTCTCTGCGGCATGGCGGCGCAGAAAAAGTGCTGGTGACATTTCTCAAAAATCTCCCCGGGGACCGTTATGAGATTGATTTGCTTCTGAATCTCTACTCTGGAAAATACCTGCCCGACGTTCCAGACTGGATCAATGTCCTCTATCTGAACAGAGGTGAGATGATTACCACCAACAGACCCCAGGATATTCCGCAGAAAATATACCGTGTTCTCTACCAGAAACTCCTTAAAGCTTTCCCGGCACTGCTCTACCGCTATATCCTCAAAAATAAGCGATACGACATAGAATTTGCAGCAATCCATGGCTTCAAAGATGAGATTTTGCAAAGTCCGCAGAAATCCTCGAAGAAGCTGATGTGGATCCATAATGATCTCACACAGGTGAAAGGCTATACACCGGAATCGATCAGGACATTTTTCAGATATGATCGCGTGATGGTCATATCGGAAAAGATTAAAAATACATTTCTAAGTCTTGCTGTGAATGAATCGGACCAGCAAAAAATTATTCGCATCTACAATCCTCTTGACACGCAGGAGATCCTGGCTAAGGCTAGAAAGCCCGTTACCGGTTACACTTTTAAGACATCAGTTCCGACGTTCATCTCAGTAGGTACTGTCTTTCCTCAGAAAGGATTTGACAGGCTGCTGCGTGTCCATAAAAAAATTCTGGACGAGGGTTTTCTCCACCAGATTCTGATTGTGGGCGATGGTTACGATTTCGACAATATTAAAAACCTGAAAAATGAATTGGGCGTAGATCAATCCGTTACCATGCTTGGTTTTTCGGATAATCCCTATCCTTATATCAATGCAGCCGATTTTTATATCCTCAGCTCGAGATATGAGGGTTTTCCTACAGTCCTTTTTGAGGCCATAACACTAAAGAAGAACATCATTGCGACGGATGTTTCCGGTGT
This sequence comes from uncultured Chryseobacterium sp., assembly GCA_913778505.1. Classification (GTDB taxonomy): domain Bacteria; phylum Bacteroidota; class Bacteroidia; order Flavobacteriales; family Weeksellaceae; genus Epilithonimonas. The sequence goes on along the minus strand of CAJYWD010000007.1, from coordinate 57,914 downwards.
CCGCGAGATGCTTGAAGATGGTAAGCTGGGCCTCATCACGGAAAATTCTGAAGACGGCATTTATCTTGGTATGAAGCAGGCTCTGGAGCATCCTGAAACTTTCAACAATTATCAGCAGAACCTTGCCGATTATACAATGCCTTTTGACCTGCAAAATTCTGTACAGCATATTATGGATATCCTGGATAATTTGTAATTTTATCCCATGGGTTATTCTATTATACAGAAAGATTTTTACAGAGAATGCGGCAAATATCTGTCGGCATTTCAAATTTTTAAAAAGTGTTTTAGCCCAAACCTGCATTACGTTTACATTCTGAGAAAAGCTCAGAAGCATCACAGAAAACCCATTATCGGCACTTATTACAAATTGCTTCTGCGCCATTACCAGATCAAATACGGTTTTCAGATCTATCCTGAGACAGAAATCGGGGAAGGTCTTTACCTGGGACACTGGGGCCAGCTGGTCATCAACCCGAAAGCTAAAATTGGCAAAAACTGCAATATTGCGCAGGGCGTTACCATTGCGCAGTCCAACCGTGGCAGGCATCAAGGTGTCCCAAACATCGGTAACGAGGTATGGATTGGCCCCAATGCCGTTCTTGTGGGAAACATCAGCATCGGAAACAACGTATTAATAGCGCCGAATGCTTATGTTAACACTGATATTCCTGATAACTCCGTGGTGATGGGAAATCCTGCAACATTTACCGAAAACGTCAACGCAACAGCATCCTACATTAATCATAAAGTGTGACGTATAAAACACTGAACTGTTGGCATTTAATTTGTTGCTGATTTTTAAAATACTAGTTGTGCATCTACTTAAAAAATCAGCCTTAATCGCCGTAGTAGCATTTGGATTTACACTTGCTGCGGCTCAGACGGGAACCAATTCGCAGAAGGAGAAAAGCATCACTGTGGACGGAATTTCCCTAACGAAAACCTTTAGCAGTAATGGAGGAAATGCTGATATTGAGGGCGTAAACAATGTGATTACAATTAATGGCACAGTCGGAAAACTGGTAGTTTCCGGTACCGGCAATCAGGTTTACGGTGATAAGGTGAGCAGCATCCGTGTAGACGGCACGGGTAATAGAGTTTACTACAGAAGCGCGCCTACCAAAACCGGAAAGCCAGCCACAGCAATCAATGGTTATGATAACAGTGTCCAGAAACAATAATAAATCATTTAACTTTCCCATCACGATGTCCATTCAGATTTTCTGAGTGGACATTTTTTATCGGAAATTCTTGACTAACCAAATATCTCATTGCTATATATTTGTAATTTTACATCAATTCAATCCCATTAATGACAACTAATTATCAATAAAGAGTTATGGCATAGAATTGTTAAAATTGCAATACCATTATTACCGCTAATTTCTGCAACCACTCTGGGCAGAAAAAATTTAAGAGAATTGACTGGAAATATCTTTGGGATGAGATTCAGCACACCTTCCTGCACACCAATAAAGGATTTCTCTATTCCGTAAAAAATATTCTCAAGAATCCTGGCAAGACTGCGCGAGAATTTATTGACGGGAATCGGGTGAATCATTACAAACCCATCTTACTGGCATTTGTACTGAGCGGTATTTCTGCGTTTATATCATTCAAAATGATCGGCCTCGGTAAAATCATGGCGGGATTCTATCCGGAGAAAAATGCCAGCTCCGAATTCATGAACGATTACACCACGTTTTTCAGCAGCTACAATTCTGCAATTATGCTCATGCACAAGAATTTTATCCGGATAAATCTTTAAAAAGTGTTCTCTGCTGAGGACTTTCCTACTGATGGTCTACATGGTTCTGGGATTTATGGCTCTGATGGTTTTCGTCTTTATCATCGGAATAATATATGCGAGAATGATTGAGCCGGAAGCCCTGGAATATTTCAAGCCAAGGTAACCGTTTCTGAAAACTAATACCTAATTTTGCCTGTTATAACTGCCAAGGGGCAACATGCAAATGTATTCAATAATAGACATAGAAAGTAACGGCGCACCATTCCGGAAAGAGAGCATTATAGAAATTGCCATCTATCGATTTGACGGTCACGAGATTACAGACCAATTTATCTCCCTCGTCAATCCCGAGAGCGAGATTTCTTCGTTTGTCCAAAAGTTGACCGGAATTACCTCAAAAATGGTGATTACCGCACCGAAATTTCATGAAATTGCCAAGCGCGTGGTGGAAATAACGCAAGATTCTGTTTTGGTTGGACACAATATTGATTTCGACTACAGAATGCTTCGCCAGTCTTTCAAGCGGCTTGGTTATGACTTCAATATCAATACTTTAGACACCATTCCCTTGGCTAAAAAATTGATTCCTGATGAGAAAAGTTATTCATTAAGTAAGCTTTGCAAATCCATAGGAATCCCTTTAAGTGAAGCCCATCGTGCGAGCGGCGATGCGAGAGCCACTTTGGATCTGTTTAAATTATTGATGATCAAGGATAAGGATCATGAAATCATTGAATCTCAACAGGAAGAAAGCAGCGCCAAAAACTATATCAGCAAAATCCAGATCCTGACCGAGGAGCTGCCGAATGAACGCGGCATTCTCTACTTTCAGAATTCCGACGGTAAAATTATTTTTTCCGATGTGGTGGACGATCTCTATAAATCTGCGAAAAAAATTCTGGAATCCGACAAAGTCAGACTGAAGACCATCCAGGATAATACGGAAAAAATATCCTACGAACTCACCGGTACGGACCTGATTGCCAAACTAATGATGCAGAACAAAGGTATCCAGAAAAAACAGCCGTTAACCTTCGGATTGTATTTCCGGAAAGATAAGCTGTCGCTGGAAAAAACCAGGAACAAAGAGGAGAAACCGCTGCTGAAGTTCAAAAGCTACACGCAGGGACTAAAGGCGATGAATTATCTACGATCTAAAAAAGAGCTGAATGATGTGCAAATGCTGGCGGACAAACTCAGCCTTAAAAACAGAAACCAAATCTGGACATCTGGTGGAAGAACTTTAGGCGAAAAATCATTTTTGGTTTTGGAAAAAGGCAAATTAATAGGTTTTGGCTTTTACGAATTGTACCATCAAATCCAATCTTTGGAGAAAATTAAAAAGCTTATGTTGCCTGTAAAATCCTTCACTCAGGACTTGCAGAACGATCTGCAGCTTGCGCTTTTGAGGAATGAGTTTGAAGTTTCTACGCTTCCTGAAAAATAGTTTTCAAACAAAAAAGACACAAAAGTTTTCTGTTTGAAATCAGTCTTTGTCATCGCCGTAGGAAACCCAGCGAAGTGTTCTACAAATTCAATCCAAACGGTTGAGATTCGTACGGAATAATAAAAATAAATTTTTATGGGGACAAATTTTTTATGTAAAAGTCCGCAGCCCGAATTATCTCCTATTTATATGTTCTTTTTATTTGAATCGAAGAATCTCGTTCCTCGATTTGAGCGGATAAAGTTCTATTTAATCTGAAATGTTCAGCAAATAAGATTAGGAGCTCTTCGATAAACTCAGGATAAACTACTGGCGAATTAAGCTGCCCAAAATAAAAACCACCCTAAACCATTGCAGGATTTACAGATAAACTCTAATTTTGCAAAAATTTTTTAACAAAGCAATGCAATATTTTAAACAAAGCAAAATCGGAAAAAAGGGGGCTGTAAGGTTCTCTAAGGTTTGGAATGTATAAAGAGTTGCGTGCATAAGATATCTATTGCGGCAGACTCTTTTTGTAAGAATCTGCCTTTTTATTTTTAAAAATCTAACTTATGACAAATCAGGATTTGCTGGCTATAGCAAAAGAATTCGGGACACCCGTTTATGTGTATGATGTTCAATCGATACGCGAACAATATGAAAAACTGACGTCTTCTTTTTCGAAGAATACGAGATTTTTCTATGCAGCCAAAGCTTTAACCAATATCAACATCCTGAAATACGTCGAAAAGCTGGGCGCTTCTCTGGATTGTGTGTCGATTAATGAAGTGAAATTGGGTTTGAAAGCCGGATTTACCAATGACAGAATCCTTTTCACACCAAATTGTGTTGACCTGGCAGAAATCGAGGAAGCCATGTCTCTGAATGTTCATATCAACATTGATAACATTTCGATTCTGGAACAATTCGGGAATAAGTTCGGAGGTTCTTACCCGATTTTTGTGAGAATCAACCCGCACATTTTTGCCGGTGGCAATTATAAAATCTCAACAGGACACATCGATTCCAAATTCGGGATTTCTATTCATCAGCTTCGTCACATCGAACGTGTTATGAAATCTACAAACCTGAATGTAGAAGGTCTTCACATGCACACCGGAAGCGAGATCAAGGATCCGGATGTGTTCCTCCAAGGTCTTGATATTATGTTCGAATTGGCAGAACATTTTCCGAATCTCAAATATCTGGATATGGGAAGCGGTTTCAAAGTGCCATACCAAGACGGCGACCTGGAAACGGACGTAAAATCCCTCGGGAAAAAAGTAAATGCTGCCATTAAAAAACACGAGGAAACTTCCGGGAAAAAATTCCAGCTTTGGTTTGAGCCGGGGAAATTCCTGGTAAGCAAAAGTGGCCATTTCCTGGTAAAATCTAATGTTATCAAACAAACTACTGCGACAGTTTTCGTAGGTGTTAATTCTGGATTCAATCATCTGATTCGTCCGATGTTCTACGATTCTTACCACATTATCGAGAACCTTTCTAATCCGAAAGGTCCGGAAAGAATCTACACCGTTGTCGGAAACATCTGTGAGACAGATACTTTTGCGTGGGACAGAAAAATTAATGAAGTGAGAGAAGGCGACGTGATCGTGTTCAGAAATGCCGGTGCTTACGGTTTTGAAATGAGCTCTAATTTCAATTCCAGACTAAAGCCTGCGGAAGTGATGTTCCTGGAAGGAAAAGCGCATCTCATCAGAAAAAGAGATGAATTTGAAGATTTATTAAAGAATCAGATTGAAGTGTTATAATACTATTGATTTGGCACAGATTTTCTTAATTTAATTTTCAGATCAAAATCCAATTCTATGAAATCAATATTATTTTCAATAAGCTTATTGCTAGGCAGTTTCGCCTTTGCGCAGAGCAATAATGACGTGGAAGAATCGATTAATATGGACATCCCGATGAACGATACCTCTGCCAGTGCGGTCACTTACAATGTACGGGGCATTTACCAGATCGACGATGCCATCTGCGACCGTTCCATATTCAAGAGTCTGAGATATCCCGGCGGTTCGGATGCTTACCTGAAGGATCTCAAGACGAATCTTCAGAAGAACGTCAACTGGAGCAGCTATGCCGTAAACGGATTGTTTTTTATCAAGCTTTACATCAATAAAGAAGGTGTACTCTCCAAAATTGAAGCCGGCCCTAACGTGGCAAACAGCACTCCGCTCCTGAACGACCTGAAAGATGCGGCCGCAAAGGTGAACAAAACCTGGATTCCTGCCAAATGCAACAATGTTCCCATCGATTCCAAAGCGATCGTAAAAATTGATTTTTCGTCTATGACTTACGACAATGCTTTCAATTAAATCAATAGAAAAACCGCTACGTGTAGCGGTTTTTTATTAGTTCTTACCCTCTGCCGAAATATCATCAAAAAAGCATCCAGAGTCTGAATGCTTATTTTCTTCATTTGGATCTTTGATCTATCTCTAGATTTCTACAAAAGTAGAATTAAAAATCCACTCGTGAAATGAACCTTGGTTAATAAATGCGGCGCCTGATTCTGCTAAGTGCCTGTGGTGTAATGCCCATGTAGGATGCAATGTGCTTCAGCGGAATCTTCTGAAAAAGGTCAGGTTGCTGCTTAAGCAAGGAGAGATAGCGTTCTTCTGCGGTCTCGCTGAGGAATGAGAATTCACGGTTGAGTTTTTCCACGTAAAGAGCTTCTACAGTCAGGCGACCCACCAGATTACCGATTGGCACGGTCTGATAAATCTGCTGAAGATCGTCATGATGAATCTGCCACACCACCATGTCGGTCAATGCCTCAATATCGCATCTGGAAGGCGTTCTCTGTGTAAAGGAATCATATGCCGTGAGAAACTGATGCTGGAAAACAAACCTTACCGTTAGTTCTTTATTTTCTTTGGTGAAGAAAAGTCTGGCAGCACCAGTTTCTACAAAGGAAAGATAATTATCCACTTCCCCCTTTTGCAGAATTAACTCCTTCTTTTTGAATTCTCTCCTGGTATTCTTCTCCAAGAAGGGGCGCCAGTTTTCTTCAGTCAGCGGAATACCTTTAGAAAGCAAATATTGTCTGATAAACTCCATCCATTTCTATTTATAAATAGAATTCAGTTCGTTCATGTATTCGTAGGCGGTAAGGTCAAACTTGACCGGGACAATGCTGATGTAACCATTAGCCAATGCCGTTTCGTCTGCATCTTCAGACTCGTCCATATTATTGAAATAGCCTGTAAGCCAGTAATATTTTCTGCCGTGCGGATTGGTTCTCTCGTCAAAACTTTCTTCCCACTTGGCATTGGCCTGCTTACAGATTTTGATGCCTTTGATCTCGGATTTTTCCAGTTTCGGAATGTTGACATTCAGCACGACACCGTTCGGCATAGGATTTTCCAAAGTTTTCAGGATAATATCTTTGATAAGATCCTCAGCTTGGTCAAAATCGGCTTCCCATTTCAGATCGGATAAAGAAAATCCAATGGCCTGCAAACCTTCTACGCCTGCTTCCACAGCTGCAGACATTGTGCCTGAATAGATAACATTAATCGAAGAATTGGCACCATGATTAATCCCTGAAACTACCAAATCCGGTTTTCTAGGAAGAATCTTATCTAAGGCCATTTTCACACAATCCACGGGCGTCCCGGAGCAGGAAAAATCTCTCTGAGGTCCATCAAGATTGAGCTCTTCGAAGCTTAATGTGGAGTTAATGGTAATAGCGTGACCTTTGCCGCTTTGCGGAGAGTTGGGCGCAACGACGATGACATCTCCGATTTCGTTGACTATGCTGATTAATTTTCTGATGCCAGGCGCAGTAATTCCGTCATCATTGGTTACCAATATCAATGGTCTGTTCATAAAATTCCGGTTTTATATTTTTGATTTTTTTGTCAGTTTTCTAAAATTATACCAAAAATAGCCAATTAATAATACTTTAATTAAAATAAGGTGTTAAATTTGGTTTTGTTTTTGAATCGTGAAGTAACATTCAACGCAAAGAAATTACTAATCCAAGTACAGATTTAAAATTATATGTTCAAAAAAATCAAGTTCAAGAAACTGCTGATGTTTGCGCCACTGATGACGCTGATGTTTTGTTTCAACTCTCCACAAAATGATGATGAAAAAATGCAGACCATCATGGTCAGCGTAAAAAATACACTTTCCTATCTTCATTACAGTCCAAAACCCATTAACGATGCTTACTCCCAGGATGTTTACGAGAAATATTTTGAAAGCGTGGATGCTTCAAAAAGGTATTTCCTGCAATCTGACATGGATGAGTTTAAAAAGCACTACACAAAGCTGGATGATTACCTGAATCAGGGAAATCTTGTTTTCTATAAGCTTACCGTTGACCGACTTTATCAGCGCGTGGATGAAATCGATAAAATGACGCAGGATATTCTTTCCAAACCCATCAATCTGGATGAAAACGATGAGCTGATTCTTGAGCCAAAGAAAAGAACCAATCCTGTTGATGCGAAACAGCAACGTGAAGAATGGAAAAAGTACATCAAGTATAATATCCTTCAGGAAATTGAAACGCTGAACAGCAAAGAAGAAGCTCAGAAAAAGAAGAAGGACTCCGTGGTTAATAATAAACTTCCGGACACGATAAAATATGCTCCGACAACCGCAGAGCAAAAGCGTATTAAGGCCACTTCAGAAGTCAAGGATCTGATTACAGATTCTTTCAGAAGATTCAAAAAGAGAAAGAAAATGGACTGGTTCACGGTTTATATGAATGCTTACACCGAGGTTTTTGACCCGCACACCAATTATTTTTCTCCGAAAAACAAGGAGGAATTTGATATGCAATTTACCGGAAAAGTGATTGGTATTGGGGCTTTGATCCAGGAAAAGAAAGGCTATCTATATCTTGGCGAGTTGACCATCGGCGCACCTGCGTGGAAATCGAAACAATTAACTGCAGGCGATAAAATCCTGAAAGTCCGATCAAAACCGAACGAAGAACCGGTGAATGTTGTGGGAATGTTGTCCGACGAAGCGGTAAGATTAATCCGAGGTGAGAAAGGAACACCTGTTACGTTAACGGTTGAGAAAAAGGACAAGACCATCAAAGAAGTCACGATGATCCGTGAAGAAGTGGCGATAGAAGACACTTTTGCAAGAAGCATTGTAGTGAATTCTAAGAATGGCAAAAAATACGGATTTATCTATCTGCCGAGTTTCAACGTTGATTTTGAAGACCCGAAAGGCAGAAATGCGTCGGACGATATCAAAAATGAACTGATCAAACTGAAGAAAGAAAACGTAGAGGGAATCATTCTTGACTTGAGAAGCAACGGCGGTGGTTCTCTGACCGAAGTGGGCGATATTATGGGCTTGTTTATGAACGCTGGCCCTTACGTTCAGGTGAAAGACAGCAGAGGGAAAATCCAGGTTTTAAGCAATAAAATGAACGAGCCGGTGTGGACGGGTCCGCTGGTGGTGATGCAAAATGAATTGTCCGCTTCGGCGTCGGAAATCTTGGCAGGTGCATTCCAGGATTATGGAAGAGCTGCGATAGTGGGCTCTCCGCAGTCTTTCGGAAAAGGAACGGTTCAGACTTTTGTGGAATTGAATAGATTCCTGAATACCAGTGACGACTTCGGAGCTTTGAAACTGACGATTCAAAAATTCTACCGAGTTTCCGGAGAATCGACTCAGAGAAAAGGTGTGGAATCTGACCTTAAAATGAAGGATTTCTTTTCTTATGCAGAAGTGGGAGAACGTTTCGACCAGTATGCTTTGCCTTGGGACAAAATCGAAACGACTTCTTATAAGAAACTGACAGGACTGAATATTCCTCAGTTGCAGGCGGAACTCGACAAGCAGTTGGCAAATAATCAAAATTACAAAATGCTTCAGGAATCTGCAGAATGGAAAGAAGCGCTGGATAAAGAAGAAACCATTACGCTGAATCAAACCAAATTCAATGAACTGATGAAAGCGAGAAAAGCGCAAATCGACAAGTTCAAAGGTTTGGACAAGTTCAATAACGGACTGAAATTTACCATTCATCCGGACGAAGCGGAACGTATCAAAAAAGATGAAGCATTTGCCAAGAAAACAGAAAACTGGAGAAAAAATCTTGAAAGAGATTTCTATCTGGAAGAAACGGTAGATGTGCTTTCGAAAATCAAATAAAAAAAAAGCGGAACTCAAATTTGGGTTCCGCTTTTGTTTTCTGTGATATAACCTCGTAACTTTGTTATTATCAAAATTATCTTTACAAATCTCTAAATTTATTAACAGGTAAATTTTAAAATCAATGGCTAATAAAAATAATATAATTACTGTTCAAGATATAAATATTTCAATTACTACAATAAACGATAATGACTATATATGTCTTACCGATATGGCAAAGGCAAAAGATGATGAAAGTAGAGCAGCGGATATTATTAAAAACTGGATAAGAAACAGAGGAACCATCGAATTTTTAGGAACTTGGGAATCTATATACAATCCAAATTTTAAAGTGGTCGAATTTGACCACTTTAGAAAAGAGGCTGGTCTACCAACATTTACATTAAGTGTTAATGGATGGGTGGAGAAGACAAACGCAATTGGTATTTTTTCTAAGCAAGGTAAATATGGAGGAACTTATGCACATAAAGATATTGCATTTGAATTTGGTGCTGCAATCAGTCCAATTTTTAAACTTTACATCATAAAAGAATACCAAAGATTAAAAGAGGTAGAAAGCAATGTATATGGGATTGAATGGGATATAAAAAGAGTATTAAGTAAAGCAAACTACCAAATACATACAGACGCCATTAAAAATTATATTATTCCAACCTTATCATTCTCACAAAAAAAAGATTGGGTTTATGCTGAGGAAGCCGATTTATTGAATATTGTTCTTTTTGGCTGTACAGCAAAACAATGGAGAGAAGCCAATCCACAAAGAGTTTTAAATGGGGAAAATATTCGAGATATGGCAAGTATTAATGATTTGACAATATTATCAAATTTAGAAAGCTTAAATTCTGCATTAATAAAAAGCAGAATTGATAAAAAGAATAGATTCAAAATTCTTTTAGAAACGGTTAAAGACCAAAGAAAATCACTTGAATCAATCGATATTATGAAATCTATTAAAAAATTATCAAATTCAACTTTTATAGATGTTGGTAAAAATATCGACTTAAATAATGATTAAATAATAAGCTTGGAATGTAAACTCCAAGCTTATTAAATTTATCAATTTAAAAAAATCACTTCAAACTCTCAAAACTACGCTTGATAAAGTCCGTCAGCTCCTTCCCTTTCAAAAGATTCTGAGACAATTTTGCCAAATACAAAGCCTGGTTGATCATCGCTTTTTTCTCATCGTCATTTTCTTTTTTCAATAATTCACCTGCAAAATCTGAGTTAGAATTTACCACCAGATTATACATCTCCGGGAAACCGCCCATTGCGAACATTCCGCCTCCGCCAGTAGCCTGCATATCTTTCATTCTTCTGAAAAACTCCGGCTGGGTCAACGTAAACGGCGCATCCGTAGAATCCAAATCTTCCAGTTGAACCGTAAACTTCGTGTCATTAATCGATTCCTCGATATTCTTCTTCAAAGTCTCCTTGTCCGAATCATTGAGTTTAGAAATTTTAGGCTCATCTTTTTTGATGAGGTTGTTGATATGGTCTGCATCCACTCTCGCAAAAGAAACATTTTCTTTGGAAGCTTCCAGTTTCTGAATCAGATGCGGAACAATCGGAGAATCCAACAACAGAATTTCATAACCTTTTTCTTTCGCAGATTCTATATAGCTGTGCTGTTCATCGGCATTATTAGCATAAAGAATCACCGTTTTTCCGTCTTTATCCGTCTGAGTTGGTTTGATTTTTTCAATCAAATCATTCCAAAGATAATAGTTGTTATCCGTTGTTGGATACAGCGCAAATTTGTCAGATTTTTCAAAGAATTTATCTTCGGAAATCATTCCGTACTCAATCACGATTTTGATGTCGTTCCATTTCTTTTCGTAATCTTCACGGTTGTCATTGATGAGTGAAGCCATCTTGTCCGCCACTTTTTTCGTGATATAAGAAGATATTTTCTTCACCGCACCATCAGCCTGCAAATAAGAACGGGAAACATTCAGCGGAATATCCGGCGAATCAATCACACCTCTCAGCAACATCAGGAAATCCGGAACAATACCTTTCACCTCATCCGTCACAAACACCTGATTTTGATACAATTGAATTTTATCTTTCTCGATATTCAGGTTGTTTCCCAATTTCGGGAAGAACAAAACGCCTGTCAGGTTGAACGGATAATCCACATTCAAATGGATGTGAAACAATGGATTTTCAAACTGCATTGGATACAGCTCTCTGTAGAAGTTGTTGTAATCCTCGTCTTTCAGTTCAGATGGCGCTTTGGTCCAGGCCGGATTGGTATTGTTGATAATGTTGTCAACCTCAACGGTTTCCGGTTTAGCATCTTCCGCAGCACCTTCCGGCAAAGGCAAAGTCTCCGTTTTTGTCCCGAATTTAATCGGAACCTGATTGAATTTATTATACTTAGTCAAAAGTTCGCGGATTCTGAATTCTTCCAAAAACTCTGTCGAATCTTCCGCAATATGAAGCACGATTTCCGTTCCTCTGTCCGATTTTTCCGTTTCTTCCAGCGTATATTCCGGACTTCCGTCGCAAACCCAACGCACCGCTTTCGAGTCTTCCTTGTAAGATTTAGTCAGGATTTCCACTTTCTCTGCCACCATAAACGCCGAATAAAATCCAAGACCAAAATGTCCGATAATTCCCGCATCTTTCGCCGAATCCTTATATTTTTCCAGAAATTCCTCGGCACCGGAAAACGCCACTTGGTTGATATATTTCTCAACCTCTTCGCCCGTCATCCCGATTCCCTGGTCTTTGATAGTCAGCGTTTTCGCATCCTTATCAATCTTGACCTCGATGATCGGATTGCCATATTCCACCTTCGCTTCACCGATGGTTGTCAGATGTTTCAGCTTCGTGGTCGCATCTGTTGCGTTAGAAATCAGCTCACGCAGAAAAATCTCGTGGTCGCTGTAAAGAAACTTTTTAATCAGCGGAAAAATATTCTCCACCGACACATTAATACTTCCTGTTGACATATTTATATTATTTTTTGTTAATTGTTTACACTCAAACTCCCAAACTCTCCCACTCTCAAACCCTCAAACTCTCAAACTCTCCTACACAATTTGGGCGACTGCCAAAAGCCAAAGCTTTCCCTGCGCTGTTTTGTCACCGGGCTATCCACTACAATCTTTTTGCTATCAGCATTGGCATCAAAAGAAAATCAGTCAAAGCAAAAAGGATTTTCGTTTCTATCCCTGTCGCGGACTTGGACAGTCAAACCACATTTCTCAAAAAAAAGACCATCCAAAAATTAATGACAAATTGTCGCTTGATGAAACCACAAAGACACAAAAGCTTTCACAAAGAGCACTAATTAATCTCTGCGTCCATTGCTAAGTTTTACGCCTTTGCGCACTTAAAATATTTTCAATAATGGAAATAATTCTTTGTGTCCTTTGCGTTTAAAAGAATCCATACAAATGAATTTTTTCAGCACAAAAACTTTTGTGCGTTTTGTGGTTCATCAAATTTTCAAAATTATTACATTTACTTTAAGAAGATAAAAGGAAAAATGCGCCACAAAATAAAAAACCAAAACCCTGATTTTCAAAACATTAAATTCAATTCGAATTCAGAAAATTACATTTTTGAAAAAGACGGTTTGGAGTTGAAGTCGAAATACACTGCAGAAGATGTTAAAAACAAAAGCATTCTGGACGGTTCCGCAGGCATCGCACCTTTTCTCCGTGGTCCATATTCCACGATGTATGTTCAGAAACCTTGGACGATTCGTCAATATGCAGGTTTTTCCACTGCAGAAGAATCGAATGCTTTTTACAGACGAAATCTCCAGGCAGGCCAGAAAGGACTTTCCGTAGCATTCGATTTGGCGACTCACAGAGGTTATGATTCCGACCACGCAAGAGTCGTTGGCGATGTCGGCAAAGCCGGCGTGGCGATTGATTCGGTTGAGGATATGAAAATTTTGTTCGACCAGATTCCACTCGACGAAATCTCAGTTTCTATGACAATGAACGGTGCCGTTTTGCCTATTTTATCCTTTTATATTGTTGCTGCAGAAGAGCAAGGTGTTTCTCAGGAAAAACTATCTGGAACAATCCAGAATGACATTCTGAAAGAATTTATGGTTCGGAACACTTACATTTATCCACCGACACCATCAATGAAAATCATTGCCGATATTTTCGAATACACTTCCAAAAATATCCCGAAATTCAATTCGATTTCTATTTCCGGCTATCATATGCAGGAAGCCGGAGCAACGCCGGTTTTGGAAATGGCTTACACTTTAGCAGACGGTCTGGAATATGTCCGAACAGGAATCAAAGCCGGAATGAACATTGATGATTTTGCACCGAGATTGTCCTTTTTCTGGGCCATCGGAATGAATCATTTTATGGAAATAGCCAAAATGCGCGCCGCAAGATATATTTGGGCCAATCTTTTGACACAATTCAATCCTCAGAATCAAAAATCTTTAGCTTTACGAACGCATTCTCAGACTTCCGGTTGGAGTTTAACCGAGCAGGAACCTTTCAATAACATCACCAGAACGGCCATTGAAGCTTTGTCTTCAGCTTTAGGCGGCACACAATCTCTTCACACCAACGCTTTGGACGAAGCGATTGCTCTTCCAACCGATTACTCGGCAAAAATTGCCAGAAATACCCAAATTATTCTTCAGCAGGAAAGCGGAATCTGTGATGTCGTCGATCCGATGGGCGGAAGTCATTTGGTGGAATCATTAACCCAACAAATGATTGATGAAGCGATGAAATACATCGATGAAGTGGAAAAAGAAGGCGGAATGACCAAAGCCATCGAAGCCGGCATCCCGAAAATGAGAATCGAGGAAGCGGCGGCGATAAAACAGGCAAAAATTGATAGTGGCGAAGAATTTATCATCGGAGTTAATTCTTTCAAATCCAATCTGAAACAATCCGACATCGACATTCTCGACATCGATAATACGGAAGTCCGCAGAAAACAAATCGAAAGATTAGATTCAATAAAATCAAATAGAGATTCTTCAAAAGTCGAAGAAATTTTAAATAAAATCCGAGAAACAGCCAAAACAGGAAACGGCAACCTTCTGGAACTTTGCATAGAAGCAGCAAGAAGACGAGTAACTTTGGGCGAAATGAGCGATGCCATGGAAGAAAGTTTCGGACGTTACAAAGCCAATATCAGAACCATATCAGGTGTTTATGCTATGAATGCAGGAAAAAACGAATACTTTGAAAAAGCCGTTGCTTTAAGCCAGAAATTTGAAGATGCGGAAGGAAGACGACCGAGAATTATGGTGGCCAAAATGGGACAAGACGGTCACGACCGCGGTGCCAAAGTCGTCGCAACCGCATTTGCCGATATGGGATTTGATGTTGATGTGGCACCGTTATTCCAAACCCCGGAAGAGGTAGCAAAACAAGCGGTGGAAAATGACATTCATATTCTGGGCGTTTCGTCTTTGGCAGCTGGTCACAAAACTTTGGTTCCGCAAGTTGTGGAAGAACTGAAAAAACTGGGCGCAGATGATATTACCATCGTTGTTGGCGGCGTCATTCCACAACAAGATTATGAATTTTTGTATGCCAATGGCGCCGATTTCATTTTCGGTCCCGGAACTAACTTGCCGAAATGTGCGGTGGATATTTTGGAGAAGTTTCTTAATGGTTAATTCACCCGTCAATTTTTAAAACTCAAAAATCAACCCGAAATAGGGCAACGGTTTATTTCTATCCTGCTTTCCGGTTTCTAGAAGGTAGGTTTGCTGGTTTTGTGGCGCAGAAGGATTACTGATGATTCCATTATAGTTTTCGTCCCGCTGAAGATTTACCACAGGCAGATTGCTCGGACTGTTGGAACCGTAAATATTGACGATATCTACATAAGCCGTGAGTTGCCATTTGCTGAAAATCCATTTTTTCTCGGTTCTGACATCCAGCTGATGCGCCACATTTCCACGGAGTGTATTAAGAAGTGTAAAATTCTGAAGCGGGCCACTATTAATATTCCAGATGTTGACCAGCGCACTGCGCTGCAAATCATAAGGTGTTTCCGGAAGGCCGCTCTGCAGGCGGAATCTGGCGCCGACATTCCAGTTTTTCCCGAAATATTTTCCGGTAGTTAAAGTCAAAATATGACGGCTGTCCCAAGATGATGGCAAAAGCTGCTCATTGGAATTGCTGAACTTGGAATAGCCAAAAGTGTAAGCCACAATGCCGTAGAAGTTATTCAGTGTCCGTTTCTGAGCTAGAAATTCGATGCCATAAGTTTCTCCAACACCTCTCGAGTCTAAAGGTTCATTGCCAACGACACCAAAATCGCCGCCGATATTCGCAATGCTGATTTGATTTCTTAACGAAAAAGGATAATTTTTGTATCGTTTGTAATAGCCTTCCAGCGTGATTCTGAGATTGTTTTTTCCATTGTATTCAAAGCCGGCCACCCAATGCGAATTTCTGATATATTTCAACGAATTTTTATTGGTGAAGTTGCCATTTTCCGAAAATCCCAAGGCTGTGTAAGCCGGAAGCTGATAGAAAATTCCAGAATTGAAATTGAAGGCGAACTGTGGCGCAAAACGATAGCTCAAAGATAGTCTCGGCGAAAATTGCTCCAGCAGATTATTGGTCTTATCGGAATAATTGCTGGCGTCGAAACGTGTTCCTGCAGAAAGCTGAACTTTCTCATCAAAAAATCTTTTTGCAGCCTGGATGTAAAATCCGTATTGCATTACGTTAAGATTAACATCAAGATTGTCAAAATTCACGGCATTCTGCGTGACATTTTTGATAGTGGAATGATTCTTATAAGTCGCAAAATTCAGATTCGTTCCGAAACTTACCTGAACATCTTTTATGCTGAGATTTCTGTCGATTCGTAACTTATTTTCGATTTCCCGGGAATTGTAATCAAAAAGCAGGTTTTCCGGCGTTTCGATATTTCGGTAATATTTGATAGCCTGATTATCCAAAGTATTCCTGCTGATTGTGAACAGCCAATTGCCATTTTCCGCCAAATGTCTGTAGCCTGCTCCAACTGTATAATTCCACTGCGGTGATTTCGGAAGGCGGTCAATCAACGTCAGATTGTTCAGTGTTTTTTCCGCATCGTTGTTGAATTCAAACTTGTCAATAGCGCCAAGACCTATAAAATAAAGTTCGTCTCCGCTTTTGTATTTTTTGGACACCTTGAAAGTCGCATCGTAATAAGACGGCAGAAAAGGCAAGCCAATCGCTTTGAACAAGAGTTGCAGATTCGATTTTCTTACGGAAAACAGTCCGCTCCAGCTTTGGTCCTTGCTCAGCGGTCCGTCTGCCATCAGCTGCAAATCATCCAATCCTACAATCGCTTTATAGCCCAATTTATCCTTTCTCGCCTGCTTGAGATTGAACTCGAAAAGTGAAGACAGAACACCATTTCGCCTTGCAGGAAACGCGCCGCTGTAAAAATCGACATCTTTGATAAAATCTACGGTAATGATTCCTCTCGGCCCGCCACTGGCACCTTGGGTCTGGAAATGGTTGATGACAGGAACTTCGATACCATCGATATAAAACTTATTTTCTGCCGAGCTTCCGCCACGGATGAACAAGTCGTTTCTGAACGTTGCCGTACTTCCAACGCCGGGAAAACTCAGGATGGCTTTGGAAACATCGCGGTTGGAGCCTGCGTTTTTCTGGATTTCCTCGCTTGTGATATTGCGAAGTGAAACCGGACTTTCCGCTGTGGTTTTATAAACTTTTTTGCTGATGGCAACTTCATCAATCTTCTGTTCGGACTTCTGAAGCCCAACCGAAAAGCTTAGGTTTTGATTCGGCACCACATTGATATCATTCAGAAACCCAGTAGAATGATCAGCTGCCGAGATTTCGAAAGTGTAATTTCCGGGTGCTAAGTCTGTAATCTGAACATTTCCCAATCCTGAAAATAGCTTTTCCGAATTCTGAATTTTGACCGTAACGTCCAGCGGTTTTTTGCTGAACTCGTCATAGACATTGATGTTGACACTTCCAAGTTGTGCGAAAACCCATTGTGACAAGACTAAAAGAAAACCGATAAAACTGCGTTTCATTTCTGAGATTTTTACAAAAATAGGTCAAATTTTTACGAATTTCTTGTTCGCTTCCGAAAAAATAATATCTTTGCATCTGAAAATCAAGTTCAACCAATTAAAAAAACAACGAAGCAATGTTCAAATTCAATCAGCTTTCAACAGTAGGATTGCCTTTTGCAAAGGCAAGGCTTCGTGGTTTGGTACACTCATAGAATAACAGTATATTGAAATATCAAAACCCGAAGTCGCAGAGATTTCGGGTTTTTTATTGGCCAATATTTCAAACTCAAAACAGTTTCCCCGAAATCATTTACATTTTTTAAATCACAATTGAAGTTACCTGCGCCATAGGAGCAATATCTGTGTAGCAACAATCTATCATTATACGAAAAAACTCCGGAGGTGTTCAATTTTTAATGAGAAGATGAGAAGAAATGGAATTTTTATTAGGAGCTTAATCCCGCTTGCCGTTGCAATCTTTTTTGCCATCGCTTTTTTCAAGCCATCGAAAAAAAGGATTTACACTTCAAAACGAAGTTTCGACGATTCTTTAACAAAATATAAATTAGGAGTCAATCGGGGCTAGGGATTTACTCTCTAAATCAACATTTGTCATAAGAATATCATGACAAAAAACAAATCAACTAAAATATTAGTTGAAAAATATTCGATGTGAGAAAGTCTATCATCTCACATCTATTATCTAAAATCTAAAAAGATGGGAAATTTAAAACTAAAAGGAAAAGATATATTAAAATTAGGCTATCCAAACAATCAAAGCGTCAACATCGCTTTGGAAGTTATGAAAAGAAACTTCGCCACAAAAAATATCCAGCACGTGAAATCTTTATTGAAAGAAATCCAGCAAAATCCGGAAGAATTTGAAAAAGATTTAACTTTCGGACAAATAGCAGAAGCTTTGCTTTCATCGAAGAAAACCGAGAAAAGAATGCTTAATACGAACAGAGCAACGTTCCAGATTTTCGGAAATGACATTTCAGATGAAGCAAAGAATCAATTATACACCGCTTTGAAACTGCCAATTTCAATGCAAGGTGCGTTGATGCCCGATGCGCACAGCGGTTACGGACTTCCAATCGGTGGCGTTCTGGCAGTAGAAAATGCCGTGATTCCTTACGGTGTTGGGATGGACATCGGTTGTAGAATGAGTCTGAGTATTTTGGATACACCGATTTCATATCTCGACGGTGCAAGAGATAAGTACGAAAAAGCGCTGGCCGAACACACCAAATTCGGGATGTACGAAACGCACAAATCTCACATCGACCACGAAATCTTCGACAGAGATACGTTCGATTTGATTCCGATTTTGAGAAGACTAAAAGGAAAAGCCATCAAACAAATGGGAAGTTCCGGCGGAGGAAATCACTTTGTGGAATTCGGGGAAGTAGAGATTACGGAAGAAGATGAACAAATCAATCTTCCAAAAGGAAAATACCTCGGAATTCTTTCACACAGCGGTTCGCGTGGTTTGGGAGCGGAAATCGCCCAGTACTATTCGAGAGTGGCGACCGAGCAATGTCCGTTGCCGAAGGAAGCGCAAAACTTCGCCTGGCTGGATTTGAGTACGCATCTCGGATTGGAATACTGGACAGCGATGAATCTTGCGGGAGATTATGCTTCGGCTTGTCACGACGATATTCACAGAAGATTGGTAAAAGCAGTCGGCGGAAGAGTGAAAGCGAGAATTGAAAACCATCACAACTTTGCGTGGAAAGAAATCCACAACGGAAAAGAAGTGGTAGTTCACAGAAAAGGCGCAACTCCAGCTAATGAAAATGAGTTGGGAATGATTCCCGGTTCGATGACCGCAAAAGGTTTCATCGTGCGTGGAAAAGGAAATCCGGATTCACTGAACTCCGCTTCACACGGCGCCGGAAGAGCTTTTTCGAGAGGAGAATGCAGAACTCTTTTCACTCAAAATGACATCAAAAAAGAATTAAAATTAAAGAATGTCACATTAATGGGCGGAAATGCAGAAGAAGCACCAATGGCGTACAAAGACATCAATGAAGTGATGAATGCACAACGCGATTTGGTGGATATTTTGGGAACTTTCCAGCCCCGAATTGTGAGGATGGATAAATAAAATGGTTGTTGGTAATTGGTTGATGGTTGTTAGGATTTTAAACACCATCAACTGACAACCATCAACCGACAACAAATTAAAAAAATGGACAAAATAATACAAATCACCTCGGGACGAGGACCGTTGGAATGTCAATGGGTTGTTGCCAAAGTTCTGAAGGTTTTCCTGGAGGAAGCAAAACAAAATAAAATCGATTACGAAATCATCCATCGTGAAAATGGTGATGAAAACCTGACTTTGAAATCTGTGACTTTACTTTTGAAAGGAAAAGAGGTCAACGAATTTCTCAAAAGCTGGCTCGGAAGCATTCTCTGGATTGGGAAAAGTACATTCAGAAAATTCCATAAACGAAGCAATTGGTTTATTGGGATTTTTGAACTGGAAGGATTGGAGAAAATGGATTTTAATGAAAAAGACATTCAGTTCCAAACGGCGAGAAGCCAGGGAAGTGGCGGACAAAATGTGAATAAAGTGGAAACTGCAGTTCGGGCAACGTATCCGAAAACCGGACAAAGTGTTTTCGTTCAGGATTCCCGTTCGCAACTGGAGAATAAAAAGATTTCCATTATTCGCCTGAAAGAAAAAGTGATGGAATTTCATATCCTGCAATTGGAAAAACAGATGCAGGAAACGTGGAACAATCATTTGAATGTTCAAAGAGGAAATCCCGTCAGAACATTTTCCGGAAGCGATTTTAAAAAAAATCATCAGGAAAAATCTTTCAAAAAAGAAAGATATCAATTGAAAAAAGAACTTAAAAACTATAGAAATGACCTTAACTAAAAGTAAATATTATTTCGAGGCTTTGGATAATTACCCTTACAGTTTACCGGATTGTCTGGAAGCGCTCAACTATGCGCTTTCGTATGACCCGGAAGATGCAGATGCGCTTTGCCTGATGGGAAGAATTTACTCTGAACAGCTTAGGAATTATGAGACCGCAAAAGAGTATTTTCAGGAAGCTCTGCAATGTGACCTCAACAATATCAGTGTTGTGGAATATTATATCAAATGTCTTTTAAACAATGAGGATTATGATGAAGCAGAACGATTAATAAAACATTCTCTTCAAATCAAATCTGTTGACAAAGCTAATATTCTGTATTACAAATCTCTGCTTTTTGAGAGGAGAACAGACTTTGAAAATGCTTTAAAACAAATTAAAGAAGCAAAAAAGCATTGTTATAACAAGGATTGTGCGGAGTTTTTAACCAATCGGGAAAAATTCATCAAAGAGAAAATGCCGAAGAAAATAAAGGCGAAATCTAAAGTTAAAAACACCAAGAAAAAGGAAACCAATTAACGGTTTTCTTTTGTTTTATGCCCAATATTGACCGCAATAGTGATAGCAACGGTTATCCTTTTGCTTTTTTTAGCAAAGATTCGGCCTGCTAAAAAGCACAAGATATGATTGTAAAACCCAACCCGAGCTTTGGCTAAAGCCCTGGCGAGGGAATTGCCCAGAATTTATTTCTTCGCATTCGCATCTACATACGCCATCACCCAGCTATTTTCGTCGGCGGTCAGTTTAGCTTTTGGAGCCATGCGTTCCAGAATTGGCTTCCACTCGGATGTAGTGAAGGCTGACGGCGCCGGCAAGTCGTGGCAGCGTCCGCACCGCTGGCTGAATATGTCCTGACCTTTGCGGATGTCTTCGGCTTTTGCCGCACTGGCCATGGTAGATGCAGCATCGGTTTTGGTTTTGGTCTGTGTGCTGCAAGAGTAGATTACGGCGCCCAGAAATGCCAGGCTGTATAAGTATTTTTTCATTATTTTTGAATTTGATTAGATCAAAAATACTTAATTTGTCTTCAGAAGCCGCAGCCAGATTATAATTTGTAATAATTCCAAATTCCCGATGAGCAAAACAATCCGATTACAAGATTACATTACCGGAATCAACTCTTCTGATAAAAGGATTTTGGGAAAAGCGATCACGCTGATCGAAAGTAAAAAGCCGGAACACCGGGAATTGGCGGATCAATTATTGAAAGCGGTTCTACCTCTCACGGGAAAATCTGTTCGAATAGGAATTACGGGCGTTCCAGGCGCCGGTAAATCGACCTTTATTGAAAGCTTTGGAAAATATGCCATTGAGCAGGGAAAAAAAGTCGCCGTTCTGTCGATTGACCCAAGTTCTTCCATCAATAAAGGTAGTATTCTGGGCGATAAAACCAGAATGGAAGAACTCGCAAAAGACCCGAATGCCTTTATACGCCCGAGCCCGAGTTCCGGATTTCTCGGCGGAATTGCCAATACGACCTTTGAAAGCTTATTGATCTGCGAAGCGGCAGGATTTGATTACATCTTGATTGAAACCGTTGGCGTTGGACAAAGTGAAACTCTGGTGAATGATATTACCGACGTTTTTCTTTTCCTGAAAGTCATAGGAACCGGCGATGAATTGCAAGGCATCAAGCGCGGGATCATGGAAATGGCAGATTTGATTTTCATTAATAAAGTCAATGCTGAGAATCTTTCAAAGGCTAAAATAACGAAGACCGAGCTTACAAGAGCATTGCAATTCATCACGCCGAAAGAAAAAAACTGGAAAATTCCCGTTCTCCTGGGATCTGCTTTGGAAAAAACCGGTCTTGATGTAGTTTTTACTCAAATCAAGGATTATATTTCTCTGAAAACGAAGAATGGAACCTTCTACGAAACCAGAAAAATGCAGGCTCAGAAAAGATTTGAGTATTGGGTAAAAGAATATATTTTGGAAAAAGCCAAAAATGATCACCTCCTGGAACTTTCATTCCTGGAACATCAGAACAATGCTTCAGAACTGCTTTCCAATCCAAGTTCCGAAGCAAATGATTTTGTCCGGAAACTGTTTGGCAAAAGTTAGCTCAGGTTATATAATCGTAAAAAATGACCCTTCAGTCTCACTTTTCGCCCGTTCGGTAACTAATCTTTTATTTTGATGTGTCATTCTTATACCTTTGACTCATCAAAATAATTAAAACAATGAAAACATCTATCTTCTTCTCTCTCTTCCTGGTACTCTTATCCATCTTTTCAAAAGCGCAAATGGATGACAAATTCTATCAGCCCAAAAAGGAAATGAAACCTCTGGAGTTCAAGAACATTGAGAACATCAGTCTTCCTGTAGACCATGATACTATTACTGCCGTTATCCTGAAGCCTGAATCCAAAAATATCAAGAAAACCATCATATTTTTTCACGGTGCCGGCGGCAACATCTCTACTTACCAGTTTATGACAAAACCTTTGGTGGCAGACGGCTTCCAGGTGGTGATGGCAGATATGCGAGGTTACGGAAAATCCACAGGAAAGCCAACACATCTCAACGTAGCTTCGGACGGCCAAAAATTGTTTGATTATCTTATTAACAGAAAGGATATCAAAGGGACGAAAATTTATCTCTACGGCGCATCACTGGGTTCGCAGATTGCTACCCACCTGGCAAAAGATAATCAGGCTAAAATTTCCGGCTTGATCTTGGATGGCGGAATGTCCTCTTTTACGGATATTGCCGTGGCTTTCAAACCGGAAATGAAAGAGATCATTGAGAAGTTCGTGGTATCGCCGTACTCTGCCAAAGAAGACATCAAATCCCTGAATGGCTTGCCAAAACTTTTCATCTACAGCAAAGGCGATTCTACGGTTCCTTTTGCCCAGGGCCAGACAATTTATGACAACGCGCCGGAGCCGAAACAATTCCTGGAATATTCGGGAGATCATCTTGAGGGAATGGTAAAGGATCAAGGCAAGATTCTAAAAGCAATACAAACATTGTAAATGGAAAGGGAAGACATTAAAATCTTTCCTTTTGACTTGGAGCTCAACCAATATCTGATTTTTCCGTCTTCTTAGCGGGTTTCACCTTCCAAAAGCGATAACCGGTCTTCAGGAATGTGTGAGAAAAAAAAGATGAGATTGTAAAATTTACAGCCAATCTTAAACCTAAATTCTGACATAAAGGGATCTGAACCAGCTTTGTCCTTACGAAAAGCTGACTCGCCATACACCTTTATTGACATACAAAAAATATCCGCTCAGAAGTTCTGAACGGATATTTTATTAGATTGAATAATCAATGATTATAACGCAATTTGAATGACTTCGCTCATATTGCTCACGTAATGGACTTTCAGGTTTTTCAGATAATCTTTTTTGATTTCTTCCACGTCTTTTCTGTTTGCCTCGCAGAGAATCACATCTTTAATTCCTGCCCTTGTTGCTGCCAGCAATTTTTCTTTGATTCCGCCCACTGGCAATACTTTTCCTCTCAGGGTAATTTCGCCGGTCATGGCCAGATGAGGCTTTACTTTTTTATTTTTGTAGCTGGAAACCATAGATGTTAACATCGCAATTCCCGCAGAAGGTCCGTCTTTCGGCGTTGCGCCTTCCGGTACGTGAACGTGGATATTTTTCTTCTCAATATCATCTTCCGAAATTCCTAATTCTTCGTAATGCGCTTTGATGAACTCCAGTGCAATTGTTGCGGATTCTTTCATCACGTTACCAAGATTTCCGGTCATGGTCAAAGCACCTTTTCCTTTGGACAAAATACTTTCGATGAATAGAATATCACCACCCACGCTGGTCCAGGCTAGACCCGTGACAACGCCCGGCACATCTGTGATCTCCGACAATGTTTTCGGTCTTGGAACACCAAGAATTTCATCAACTTTATCCACAGAAATTTTCGGGTCATATTCCTTTTCCATTGCAATCTGAAGCGCCACCCAGCGCGCAATACCGGCAATTCTTTTTTCCAAGGTTCTAACGCCACTTTCCGACGTATGAGCATCAATGATATGTTTCAGCTCCGCATTTCCCAATTTCAGGGATTTTGCGTCCAGACCGTTTTCCTGAAGTTGTTTTTTTACCAAATGTCTTTTGGCAATTTCAATCTTCTCTTCCAGCGTGTAACCTGCGATGCTGATAATTTCCATCCTATCCAGCAAAGGCCTCTGAATGGTAGACAGTGAGTTCGCAGTTGCGATGAACATCACTTTGGAAAGATCGTAGCCCAGCTCCAGGAAATTATCGTAGAAATTATTATTTTGCTCCGGGTCAAGGACTTCCAGCAATGCCGAACTAGGATCACCATGAATACCTTGTCCGATTTTATCAATCTCATCCAAAACGATCACAGGATTAGAGGTACCTGATTTTTTGATCGATTGAAGAATGCGTCCCGCCATTGCACCAATATAGGTTTTTCTGTGACCACGGATCTCACTTTCATCATGCAGACCACCGAGCGAAACGCGGACATATTTTCTGCCTAATGAATCGGCGATCGATTTTCCTAGAGACGTTTTACCGACACCCGGAGGACCAACCAGGCATAGAATCGGCGATTTCATATCGTTCTTGAGTTTCAGTACAGCCATGTGCTCCAGGATTCTTTTCTTGATATCTTCCAGACCAAAATGTTCCTTATCCAAAAGTTTTTCAGCCTTGATAAGATCGAAATGATCTTTGGAGAAGTGTTCCCAAGGCAAATCGGTGAAGAAATCCAGATAATTTCGCTGAACGTTGTAATCCGGAGAGTTCGGATGTTGCCGCTGCAGTCTCTGTAATTCCTTCTGGAAGTGAGCTTCCACCTCTGTATTCCACTTTATTTTGGTTGCTTTTTTCTTGATTTCGTCTGCATCGGACTCTGCACCGCCACCCAGTTCTTCCTGAATGGTGCGGATCTGTTGATTCAGATAATACTCGCGTTGCTGCTTGTCCAGATCTTTACTGGTTTTCTGATGGATCTGATTCTTTAATTCCAGATGACGGTAATCGTCGTGCATCATTTCATACAACACTTTGGCGCGGCCAGTCAGGGTTTTTTCTTCCAGCAGACGCTGTTTTTTATCCGAAGAAAAATTTCCGTTTGCGGATACGAAGTTCAGGAGTTCTTCCCTGCCGTCAATGTTTTTTAAGGCAAACTGTGCGGCATTCGGGATGTTCGGATCTATGTTAATGATTTTCTCTGCCAGATCTTTGATGTTGTCCATCAATGCCGAAAATTCTTCTTTATCTTTCGGCTGCGAATCTTTTTGTCTGGTTATTTCCGCTTCAAAATAAGGCTCCTGAGAGACCATTTTCTTGACCTTGAAACGCTGGACACCTCTGGTAATTGCTGTGATGTTGCCTTCCGGAAGCTTGATGATTTTAATGATCTTCGCCAGCGTTCCGATGGCGTACAGATCTTTCTCGTTCGGATTTTCCTCGTTCGGATTCTTCTGGCTGAGAATGCCGATGAACTTATTGTCTTTCTGAGCTTCTTCCAGCAGTTTTTTGGATTTTTCGCGCCCGGCTGTGATCGGTATAACGACTTTTGGAAACATCACCATGTTTCGCACGGGAAGGATTGGGAAGACGCTTTGAGATCCATCATCATCACTGCTATCAAAATCAGAAAAATTGATTTCTTCTGCGATGAGTCCAATGCCTTCGTCTATAATTTCGTCGAAGTTGATATTTTCAAATTCTGTCATAATATTTTGAATGACATATTGTCATTAATCTTAATGGATAAAAAGTTAGATTCTCAATATTCTAAAGAGAATCAATCTGGTTCTAAGTCAGAGTATAATTTCGCAAGTGCTATGCCACATATAAAAACAATACAATTTGGCAGTTTAATAAAAAACTCTTTCAGAAATTATCCAAAAGAGCTTTGTTGTTTTACGTCTCGCTAATTTTGCAGATTAAACAGATTTTTGCTTAAAGTACACATCTGCCGAATTGCCTTAATCTGCGAGAAATATAATTTTAGTATATGTTATACCAGCATTCTCTGCGCTTTCTTCACACCTTCAACCAAAATATCCACTTCCTCCAAAGTGTTGTAAATCGCAAAACTGGCTCGGACGGTTCCGGCAATGTTGAAGAAATCCATAATCGGCTGTGTGCAGTGATGTCCGGTTCTGACGGCTATTCCCATTTTATCGAGAATCATTCCTGTGTCGGACGCAATTCCTGCACCTTCCAGGTTAAATGAAACAACGCCCGTTCTGTTGGCTTTTTCGCCATAGATTTTAATGCCGTCCAGCTCCAGAAGTTTTTTCTGAGCGTAAGCCAAAAGATCGTTTTCATGGATCTGAAGACTCTCGTGACCGATTTGATTAATGAAATCAACCGCTGCTCCCAAAGCGATATTTCCACCAACATTCGGGGTTCCAGCTTCGAATTTGAAAGGCAAACCGGCGTAAGTGGTTTTCTCGAAACTGCAAACTGCAATCATTTCGCCACCACCGTGGAAAGGATGCATATTTTCCAGAACAGATTCTTTACCGTAAAGAATTCCTGTTCCCATTGGCGCATACATCTTGTGTCCTGAGAAAACGAAAAAATCACAGTCCAGTTTCTGAACATCAATTTTGAAATGAGGAGAAGATTGTGCACCGTCAATCAAAACATAAGCCTTGGAAAGCCGTCTGGTTTTCTCAATGATTTGCTCGATGGGATTGATAATTCCCAGCGCGTTAGAAACTTGATTGACAGAGACTATTTTCGTTTTTTCATTAAGCCAGGAATCCAAAACATCGATTTGAAGGATTCCGTTTTCGTCCATTGGAATGACTCTGAGTTTTGCGCCGGTTCTTTCGCAAAGCATCTGCCACGGAACAATGTTGGAATGGTGCTCCAAGTACGAAATGATAATCTCATCATCTTTCCGGATTTGATTCGTCAAGGCATAAGCTACGAGATTGATCCCTTCAGTTGTTCCTTTGGTGAAAATCACTTCGTAATCATGCTTGGCATTGATGAATCTTTGGATTTTCTTTCTGGAAAGTTCCATTTCTTCTGTAGCCAACTGGCTCAGCGTGTGAATCCCGCGGTGAACATTGGCATTCAGGGTTTCGTAATATGTTTTCCAGGTTTCCAGAACTGAAACCGGTTTTTGAGATGTAGCCGCGTTGTCCAGATAAACCAATGGTTTTCCGTTAACCTGCTGATCCAGGATTGGAAACTGTGCTCTGATATGATTGATGTCGAACATTTTATTTTAGGTGTTAGAAGCTAGATTTCAGAAGTTAGACTAATTGTAAACTTTAAAATCAATAATTAAACGTTGAATTGTTGCAGCCCGACTTGAGCGGAAATCCTTTTTTGCTTGTATTCAAGTTCTATTGAATTGGAAACCGTCTGCAAAAAAGATTGGGAGCGGAAGGCGGATAAAGCTGCCCAAATAATTTAGTTGAAAAAATCTATTTCTATTTTTTCTCTAGCAGATTTCAAAGATTTTTTTCATCTGCTAAATCAAAAAAAACTGCGAGAAAGAAAGTTTTTAATCAATTAAATTATTTAGAATGGTTCAAAGTTACGACAAAATTTATTAAAAATTTCGATGTTAAATATTTATAAAATGCTTCTTATAATTGGTCTAAGGAATAATTATTGAGTAATTTTGAGCAATTCATTTATTAACAATAAATCATACGAAACTATGGCATTCGAATTACCAAAATTAGCTTATGCATACGATGCGTTGGAACCAACGATTGATGCGAGAACAATGGAAATCCACCATACCAAGCACCACCAGGCTTATGTGGACAATCTTAATAACGCTATTGCGGGCACAGACCTGGAAGGCAAATCCATCGAAGAAATTCAGAAGACAGGAACAGACAAACCGGCGGTAAGAAATAACGGTGGCGGACATTACAACCATACTTTGTTCTGGGAACTGCTGACGCCAGGCGGAAGCAAAGAGCCTGTAGGCAATGTGAAAGCTGAAATTGAAAAAATCGGTGGTTTTGAGAAATTCAAAGAAGATTTTTCTAACGCTGCGAAGACAAGATTTGGTTCCGGATGGGCTTGGTTAGTGAAAAATTCTGACGGTTCTGTAACTGTAACTTCTACTCCAAACCAGGATAATCCGCTGATGCCTGTGGCTGACGTGCAAGGAACTCCGATTCTTGGACTGGATGTTTGGGAGCATGCTTATTACCTCAATTATCAAAACAGAAGACCGGATTATGTGTCTGCGTTTTTTGACGTGATCAACTGGGATAAGGTGGAAGAGTTCTACAACAAATAGACCTGAAGACCCTAGACACTGGATAACAGATAAAACCGCCAAATTTTGGCGGTTTTTTTATGGATT
The DNA here is from genome assembly GCA_913778505.1 of uncultured Chryseobacterium sp. Classification (GTDB taxonomy): domain Bacteria; phylum Bacteroidota; class Bacteroidia; order Flavobacteriales; family Weeksellaceae; genus Epilithonimonas. Next base: position 29,376 of record CAJYWD010000007.1, on the reverse strand, counting down.
TGTTTGAAGATTTTCTGCTGATGCAGGTTGCTCTGTTTTTGCTTTTTCTTTTTCAGCTTTTATTTTTTGTGCTTCTTTTTCAGCGTTTCCTTTATCCAGTTTTTCCTGTTCTGCTTTTGCAATGGCCGCCAGGCTATCTTTCTCACGTTTTATGGCAACCGCATTGATTTTGGCCATTACCGCTTCCGAGGTTGCGCCTGGCCCGAAAGAATCGATCGCTGTGGTATCATAGATGATCGAAGGCGTTTTTTCAAAATTTTCATGGCTCACTGTAGAATCATTCTTAGCACAAGAACTGGCAAAAACTAAAATCGCAATACAATAGATGTGTTTCATATCAACAAATATCGAAAATTATTGGATATAAAATTCAGCAATCACCGGGAAATGATCTGAAATGGTGACACTTCTATCTACTTTATAACTGACAGGTGTAATAGATTCTGAGGCAAAAACCTGGTCGATTTTCAATGGGAATTTAAAATCATGGAAACTGGTTCCGCTTCCCTTTCCTACTTTCAGAAACACATCCTGCAGGTTTTCCGAAACCGTATAATATTCATACGAGTTGGGAACAGCATTAAAATCGCCTGCAACGATAACCGGATAAGGCGAGGCATCGATAAAATCCCTGATCTGATCGATCTGCGTTTCGTGTTTTTTGAATGTCGGGATCAGCATGTGAAGAAGTTTTTTGGCCTTCTGCTCATTGACTTCCATATCTTTCGTGGGCCGTACCAATTGTTTATCCAGAAAGAACGGCTCCATGTAAACATCGATGAAGCGGATGATCTTTTGATGCACTTTAATATCCGCGTACATGCAGACCGCATTGCTGGCATCGGTTTTAATTTCACCACTTTTGACAATTGGAAATCTGGACTGGATCTTAGTAATCGGCCTGCTGTTTTCTGCGTACTTAAATCCGTCTAAAAAACGTTTGTTATCATACTCCTGAAAAAAAAGAATGTCCGGCTTTTGGCTATTCAGGTAACTGTAAATGCCTTCATCGCCGAGCTGACCAAATTTCCCATTTAAAGAAATTAACTTTAGATTGGGAGTTTTTTCCGGCGTCGGCGTATAATTAATCCAGCGTCTGGTAGGCGTTATAAAAAAAATGGACAAAGCCAAAAATACAATTGCTCTTTTCTTCCAAGTGATCATCCAGAAAATCAATAAGATCAGATTGATAATCATCAGAACAGGAAATCCCAATGATAATAAATTCAGCATCCCGAAAGTACTTGGCGCAATGTAAGCGTTCATTATTGTTCCGAATAACAGCGCAATAACGAGAAGATGGAATATTGTTAAAATTAATCTGATAATTCCCATCTATTGAATTCTGTCCCGGTTCTTTTTCCAGTTCCAGATGTAGAGAAACCCTATCAACGCACCGCCAAGATGCGCAAAATGTGCAATATTATCGCCGCTGAATTGTCTGAATCCCAAGAATAATGACACTAAAATAATAACAGGCGTAAGATATTTGGCTTTGATGGGAAACGGAATGAAGAGAAACATCAGTTTGGCATCCGGAAACAATGTTGAAAAAGCAGCGATCACGCCAAAAATAGCGCCCGAAGCACCAACCATTGGCGTTCTTAAAATGTTAAAAAGCTGTTGTGCAGAATCCCTCACCGCCTCCGAGTTGGTTGAAATCGGCATTTCTCCGGAATAATTGATGTCTGCATACTTATAAATCTCATGAATATCATAAGACTGACTATTCAGAAAATTGGTTAATTGACTTACTTCCACATAATTCCAGATATTATACAGCGCAAATCCGCCCAAGCCCGCCGCAAAATACAGAATCAAAAATTTCTTCTGACCTAGAACTTGTTCCAAAACAGGACCAAAGCTGTAAAGCGTCATCATGTTAAACAGAATGTGAAAAAAACTTCCGTGCATAAACATATGGGTAATGATCTGCCAGGATCTGAAATTTGGTGAGAGCGGAAAGTATCCGGCCAGCATGGCATCAAGATCTATATTTAGATTTTGCAGAAGAATAGTCCCAACGAAAAAAATCACGTTGATAATGATAATATTCTTGGTGACAGGCGTCAGTTGTGGAAACATAGTTTAAAATTTATTTTTGAAGTCATCAAATGGCACTTCCAGCCAGCATTTTTTTCCGTTGACCGTATATTGCGGAAATCCAAGGTCAATGAAATCTTTTACCAACTGTTCAACTTCTGTTTTATAAATGAAATCGAATTTTGATTTGGTTTTCAGTTTAACCCATTGGTATTCAAAATATTTGTAGAAATCTTCCTCGGTTCTGTATTCCAGGATTTCGAATATCTTTTCCAGAAATCTGATAACCTGAGATTCTTTCAAAGCTTCCGGCACAGCCTCAATTCTGAGAACATTTTCCTGAGCCAGCGTCATCTCGAATCCGAAATCCGGAAGGTATTTTTTGATGGACTTGTATTTATTTTTTTCGATTTCGTTTAGGTGGTATTCTAATGAGAACAGCAGACTTTGTCCGGCCTTTTTGGTGGGCAGATTTTCCTGGTGCGATGACATCAGAACGCGGTGCATCCTGCCCAAATCCAGCATATAAGTTTGTCCGTCTTTGTTCAGAAGCCAATAGCCGTTGGGCAGCCGGAAAAGGTCTTCGTCCAGATCATCATCTTCGAAGAGATTAATTTTAGAAGGCGCAGCAGCCGTCACGTCGTAAAGCTCGGTAAGGCTGATGGTTTCCGCCGACGAAACTTTCTCTGTCAAAAATGGATTAAAATCACGGTCCACATTGATGGCAGACGGCGTGGGAGCGCTGTGATTACTTTTGCTGGGCGCAGGCGCAAAAAACGCTTCCATCTTCGGGTCTCTTTCAAAGTCGAGACTTGGCGCCACGTTGTAAATTCCCAAAGAACGTTTGATGGTAGAACGCATCAATGCAAAAATCAAAGCCTCGTCTTCAAACTTGACTTCCGTTTTTTGTGGATGGATATTGACATCAATTTTCTCCGGATCCAGTTCCAGATAAAGAAAAAATGAAGGAATGTAACCCGGCTGCAAAAGACCGTCAAAAGCTTCCTGAACGGCTTTGCTGAGATAAGCACTTTTGAAATATCTTCCGTTGACAAAGAAAAACTGCTCGCCACGCACTTTCTTGGCGCCTTCGGGTTTGGCAACATAACCCTGGAGATTGATCCAACCCAAATCTTCCTTAATGGGAATAAGGATCGGCTGCAGTTTCCGCCCGAAAACATCCACAATGCGCTGCATCTGTCCGCCTTTTCTAAGTTTGAAAATCGGTTCATCGTTATGAAACAATTCAAATTCTATGGTCTCGTGCGCCAAAGCAACCCTCTGAAATTCATCAATGATATGTCGGAATTCTACATTGTCATTCTTCAGGAACTTGCGTCTGGCCGGAACATTGTAAAAGAGGTTTTTAACGGAGAAATTGGAACCTTCGGAAGTCTGAATCGGTTCCTGAAACTGGAATTGTCCACCTTCTATGTAAATATTGGTTCCGACCGGTGCGTCTTTCTGTTTGGTTTTCAGTTCTACCTGAGCCACCGCTGCAATAGAAGCCAATGCTTCTCCTCGAAAACCCTTTGTAGCGATTTTAAAAATATCTTCCGTAGAACGGATTTTGGATGTGGCGTGCCGCTCAAAAGCCAGTCTGGCGTCCGTCTCGGACATCCCGATGCCGTTATCCGTCACCTGAATCAGATTCTTACCCGCATCTCGCACGATGAGCTGGATCTTATCTGCTCCGGCGTCAACGGCATTTTCCAAAAGTTCTTTGACAATGGACGCCGGCCGCTGCACCACTTCTCCTGCAGCAATCTGATTAGCAACATGATCCGGTAAAAGCTGAATGATATCTGACATCTTGGGAATTAAACTTTCAAAAATAAGGATAACAATCGAGTCGCAAAAGTTAAATAATTATAAATAGAAATGCGATTTTGAACTAAGAACATCAGTAGCGTTGGGCTTCAGCCAAATGATAGAATGAGATTGCGAAAGAGGCTTTAGCCAAAACATATTATAATTTTTGGCTAAAGCCTTTAATCTTGTTACTTTTGTGAATGGGCTAAAGCCCAATTATATTGATAAATCAACATCGATGAAAAGAGATCTTTACATAGATTTTGCCAAAGGCATTGCCACCATTTCCATCATCTTCATCCACACGGCGTTCTGGAGCGGACAGTTTTATATGCCTACGGAAACGCGAGTATTTTCATTGGTGTTTGACGTTGCCTTGTTTTATGCACTGAGCGGAATCACTTCCGGAAACAATGTTGAAAAAACATTGTACAGATTGCTGAAACTGCAGATCACGTATATGATCTTCGTGACGTTTCTTTTTTTCCTCGATTATTGTTTCAAAGTTTTTGGGCTGACCTTTTTCTCTTTTGAGTGGCTGAAAGATTTCTATTCAACTTTCGGGAGCAAATATGTTCCGACCAGCATTTCGTCTGTACCACAATGGGAAACGTTGGGTAACTGGTATTTGCACAGCTATTCGAATTGTGACACATTTCCGGTCGTAATGGGAAGTTTCTGGTATCTGAAAGTATATTATATCCTGACCGTTCTAGGCGTTTTGATTCTGAGATTTTTCCCGAAACACATCGATTGGTTTATTGGGATCTGTGTTGCTTTGACATTGATATTCAATATATTTCCACAATATTATCCCAACGGACAAGTTGGTTACGTTGCGTTTTACATGGCTGTTTTCCTGATTGCGAACAGGATGAAGGGCAAGAAAATCCCTAAAAAAATAATTCCTGTTTTGTACGGAATCGTTGCGATTGTCTTGGCCTGGATGTTTTGGCATTACGGTGGCGAAATGTTTTACAAACTCAACAAACAAAAGTTCCCGCCGAAAATTCCGTACATCATTTGGACATTATTTTCATTGGTGACCTTGTTTGTTTTTTATAATCGGCTTAAAATCGAGAAGCCTAATTTTTTCACCAATGTCGGACAGAATGCAATATTTTTTTATTTCGCACAAGGGATGAGTTCGTCTTTAATTTATTTCCTTGTCGTACCGATGAAAGATGCTTTGCCGTGGTATTTGTTGGTGTTGATCATCTATCCGATCAATATTGTATTGGCAGTTGTTATTTCAAAAGGTCTGAAAAAATTGGATGATTTGGGTTGGAAGGTTTTAGAGTTTTTGAGAGAAAAAACAAAGGTGTCTTAGATTCAATTAATGCAATGATGAAGAATATAGTTATTTACTTTTCAACGCTTTTTCTACTTACTTTTTCAGCTTGTGCACAGACAAAAAGCGATAGAGTAATTCTTGGAAAATCTTATGCTCAACAAGAATTAAAATCTTCTTTGACAAATAAAAAGCAACATAATGTTATTGATTACAAGTCAATGATTATTAAAGACAGCGTGACTGCAATTAATATGGCCGAACCTGTTCTTTTTAGTGTTTATGGTAAAAGTAACATTATCGAACAAAAGCCGTACGAAGCTTATCTGATAGACGGTTATTGGCTAATTAATGGGACACTTCCCAAAGGTTATATGGGAGGAACATTTTTAATTATAATCAATGCTTTTGATGGTAAAATCATTAAGATAACTCACGGAAAATAATGATTTTAAAGTAGTTGATTCGGGTTGGAAAGTATTGGAATTTTTGAGACAGAAAACAGCCTCCAAAAATCTATAAAAAAAGCGCTCCGAAGAGCGCCATATACTTTTAATCGTTTCTTTTTCTCCCGCTCATCGCAACGATGGCTACGATCACGATCAGGACTACCCCGCCAATGATCCAGTAAGTGGGGTTAGACGACCACTCTTCCGTGGAGGTAGAAGTTACATTAGTGGTTTTAACGACGGCTGAATCCTGAGCGTACGTTAATGCCGATGTAAAAATTGCTAAAAAACTAAAAATAAATAGTTTAGCACGATTGCTTAGAGTTGAATTTTTCATAATTTTATTATTTGGTTGATGATGATTTCTCAACATTCGTGCCAATAATTATTAGTATCAATTTTTATATTGTGATATATATAATGATTTCTGAAAACGAATTTTGTAAATAAAATATTTAATAAAAATCAATCAAATCCTTATTTTTACAAAAAATTTAGAATGTTTCGTCTTAAACTTCCTACAGACCCACGCTGGGCGAATATCGCAGAAGACAATCTGGAAGAAATCCTCACCGATCACGCATGGTGCGAACAAAAAGCAGCCACCAATGCTATCGGACTCATCACAATGGTTCCGGAATATCCCGAAATGGTGACCGAACTGCTGGCGATTGCGCAGGAGGAAATGGAACACTTTAATCAGGTTCACGAAATCATTCTCAAAAGAGGCGGCATCCTGGGCAGAACACGTAAAGATGATTATGTGAATGACCTTATCAAATTCATCGTAAAAGGTGGCAACAGAACGGACCTGCTTGTAGACAAAATGCTTTTTGCTGCGATGATTGAAGCCCGGAGCTGCGAACGCTTCAAGGTATTGACAGAAAATATCAAGAACGAAGAACTGAAACAATTCTACAATGACCTGATGATCTCCGAAGCGAATCATTATACCACTTTTATCGGTTTTGCAAGACAAATCGGCGAGCCCGAAAAAGTGAACCAACGCTGGGAAGAATGGCTGGAATATGAAGCGCAGGTCATCAAATCCTACGGCAACAGAGAAACCATACACGGCTAAACAACAGCCAATTAGCTCATTACAGAATGAACAGAAGCTTTAACGATTACCTCCGGCTTTTTCTTCGGTCCTTCATTCAGGGACTGATCATCATCGGTCCATTCGCAATTACCGTTTGGATTATCTGGTATATCGTTTTCAGCATAGACAATATTATTCCATCGGTTTCGGAAAAATTTCCGGGGCTGATATTTTTCACGGTTATTTTCGGAACTACATTCATCGGATTTTTCGGAAACAAATTCATCATCGGGAGACTGATTGTAGATGGTGTGGATTATGTTCTGGAACACATTCCGGGCATCAAATTCATCTACACATCGCTGAAAGACGTTCTCGGTTCATTTGTGGGTGACAAGAAAAAATTCAATGTTCCGGTCTGGGTCAAAACCAATGAAAACCCGGAAATCTGGAGGTTGGGATTTCTCACTCAATCCGACATGTCCGTGGTGAATCTGGATCAAATGGTAGCGGTCTATCTGCCCCATTCTTATGCCGTTTCCGGCTGGGTCATCGTTACCAGATACAATAACATCAAGGAAGTTACCGGAATGAGTTCTGCCGAAGCCATGAAATTTTCAGTGAGCGGAGGCGTCGCCGGCTTCCATTCGGACGACAACGTTTTCAAAGCACCGGAGTAGTTTTTTGTTGGATGTCTGATGTCGGATGATGGAAGTTTTTTAAGCTTTCTCATTGTTTGCTGTGGACATCAATGATAGAATTCAATTTTTTGCGATGCGGAATATCCAACTTCCTGCATCCATCATCCAACAAAATCATTTACAATGAAATTACCCTACGCTGAACCATTTAGAATTAAAATGGTCGAAGAAATATATCAATCTACTCAGGAACAACGCGAAGAATGGCTGAAAGCAGCCAACTATAATTTATTTAACTTAAGAAGTTCGCATGTTTTCATCGATTTGCTCACCGACAGCGGAACCGGTGCAATGAGCGACAAACAATGGAGCGCACTAATGATTGGCGACGAGAGTTATGCCGGGTCAAGGTCTTTCGAAGCCTTACAGCAAACTGTGGAAAGTATTACCGGATTTCCTTATCTGCTGCCAACGCATCAAGGCCGTGCAGCGGAGAATGTCTTGTTTTCTGTAATGGTGAAAGAAGGCGATATCGTTCCTGGCAATTCTCATTTCGACACCACCAAAGGTCACATCGAATTCCGAAAGGCACACGCCATTGATTGTACGATAGACGAGGCTTTTGAGATTAACAACCTTCATCCATTCAAAGGAAATCTGGACCTAGAAAAACTGGAAGCCGTTTATCAATCGCATCCCAAGGAACAGATTCCGTTTTGTTTAATCACGATTACCTGCAACTCATCCGGCGGACAGCCTGTTTCTCTGGAGAACATCAAAGCCGTCAAAGAATTATCGGACCGATATGGCATTCCCGTCCTTTTCGACTCGGCGAGATTCGCTGAAAATGCTTATTTCATCAAGAAAAGAGAACAAGGGCAAGAAAACAGAACTATTAAAGAAATCTGCAGAGAAATTTTCTCTTATGGCGACGGAATGACGATGAGTTCCAAGAAAGACGGTTTGGTCAACATCGGCGGATTCATCGCTTTGAAAAACAGAGAAATTTTTGAGAAAGCTTCCAATTTCACGATTATCTATGAAGGTTTTATCACTTATGGCGGAATGGCCGGAAGAGATATGTCGGCATTGGCAGCAGGACTCAACGAAGCTACTGAATTTCCTTACCTGGAAAGCCGCATTTCTCAGGTGGAATATCTTGGCAATAAATTGATCGAAGCCGGAATCCCGGTTCAGAAACCTATTGGCGGACACGCAGTTTTTATTGATGCGCTCAACTTCTTGCCGAATATCAAAAGAGAGGAATTTCCTGCACAGACATTAGCTATTGAGCTTTACAAAGAAGCAGGAATTCGTGGTGTGGAAATAGGGACATTATTGGCCGATAGAGATCCTGAAACGAGAGAAAACCGCTATCCCAAGCTGGAACTGGTAAGATTGGCAATCCCCAGAAGAACTTATACCAACAATCACATGGATTACGTAGCAGCTGCGGTCATCAATGTGTATGAAAGACGCAATGCTATCACGAAAGGGTACAAAATCAAGCGGGAACCGGCCATTCTAAGGCACTTTACAGTGCAACTGGACAAAGCATAACAGAAAAGAGAGCGACAGGCTCTCTTTTTTGTTTCCAAGTGTTATCTGGTAATTCATGTTTTCAGGAACTATCAGCTTATTGATTGACGATCAATCTCCGGAATCAGCGTAGGGAGATTTTAATAGAAAAAGTACAGATCTCAATCTTCACCTTAACAGTCAATCTACAACACAAAAAAAAAACCACCACATTTCTGTGATGGTCTGCTCCTCCTGCTGGGCTCGAAGTATTTTGAAATTTCCTTTGTGGGATTGCTTTTACTGAGTATCAAATTCTTGGGTGTGCCTAAAAGTGTGCCTTTTCATCAAGATTCCCATAAAGTAATTTTAGATTGAGTCCTTGTTCTTGAATTATTATTGTGTAAGATTTACTTGTAAGCTTAGCTTTAAATTCTAAAAGTTTCTCTAGAGATTCAAAAGAGAATTTAATAAAGACTATCTCTAAAATATCAAAAAGAAATATCAATTCTACATAATCAGCAATCCCTCCAAATAAAATAATCTTTTTTAGATAAAGATAACTATCATATCCTTTTATCCTTTCTATATCTAAAACTTCTAAATCAAACTCCCAATTCTCATAATGTTTCCCTATAATAAATGGAAGGTTTATAGTTTTCATATTGATAGTTATTAAAAAAACCACCTGCAAGGTGGTCTTATATATAAATTTTTTGATTGTATTATTTTTTTTTAGATATAATGAAATATCCTAAAGCAGTTACAGCTAGTGAGACAACTAAATTAAATACATTAGCATTTTGTCCTCCTTGTATTATGTAGAGAATTCTCCCAATAAGAATAATGATTCCAAAAATGAGTAGAATCCATCCGAGTATTTTCATAATTATTTTTTTAAGTTTAAAAGTTTTCTAAAGTTCTTTTTATGATATTAGTGATGTAAAATAAATCAGGTTGCTCTTTTTTAACTAGGTTCTCTAGATTATAGTAAAGTTCTATGAAGAGACAGTCTTTTTCTTTTATATGACAGCAACAAGGAAATGGAGTTTCTCCATTGTTAGCATACTTTTGCCATTTTCCACAAATTGAATTTTCAATTCCTTTTTTGAAGTATTCCTTATTGTTACATATCCAATTTTCAATTTTATCTACAGTTAAAGTCTCACCATCATTTATTAGCTCAATAAGAAGATAATAGTTCATTAGAAAGAAACTTTTGATTGTTCTTTTACTCTACTATAAAAATCATTAACAATAAATTCCTGCTGCTCATCAGTTATATCTTTCACTCCTGAATAATTATAAGAAAAAGTTGTTTTAATTTCCATAAAGTATTCCTCATACTTTAGATATAATGTATTCTCCCTATTAATAAATTGAACAAATGATTGTCTGGAAAATGTATTTTTGACCAAATAGTGTTCTCTTGAATCTTTAAATTCATAATCTGCATCTCCTTGAAATAGTTTTAGATTTAATCCCATAATTATTATTGAGTATTTGTCAATAAAAGGAATTTTTTCAATTTGCTTAGTTTCTTTATTTGTCCTTGAAATAAATACTATGGCTAATATCACAATAAGTATAATCCAAATCATATCATTATAATTTTTAAACTTGCCATATATGGCATTAAACTGAACAAATATATTCAACACTTTTGACTTATCATATATGTCAAGTTGGAAAGTTCTGAAATATTTAAACTTGTTGGTTATAGAATTAAGGAATTGAGATTACAGAAAGGTTTATCTCAAGTAGAACTTGTTGGTAAAATGGAAGGAAATATTGATGCCACCAACATTTCAAGAATTGAAGGAGGTAGAACTAATCCAACATTATTGACTTTATACAGAATTTCTCTAGCATTAGAAATTGGCCTTGAAGAACTATTTAAATTAGATACTATTGAAAAACTATAATTTGGCAATTTGATAGTTATTGTTATAAATTCTATAATTTTCTCTAGGACTATATAAATATCTATTAAACCTAATAATGTGCAATCTCATAATATCAAAATTTAGCTATATTAATAATATCTAGAGTTAAAGTCTTAAATCATAATTGAGTAGTTAAATAACCATATCTGTATACTTTCTGTCACTCAATTCATACTTTATAGTTCAAAAGTAAATATTTCAAATAAAGAAAATGTCCAATTTGGGAATTCATTAATATATAACTCCCATTTTGGACATTTTAAAATTTAGTCTGCTAGAATAGCATCATATTTTCCATTTTTAGAGAAAGCTTCTAAATCTGATTCAAATTCAATTAAAGAATTTGAAGCTTTAGTTTTTCTTAATGAATCAATATTATCTGGAACATAAACAAATCTATGTTGTAGAATTATAGATTCTCCTGTTTCCCTGACTACATACTCATAAGGCTCACATTCCTGCTTTTGAATACTTCCTGGCATTTCTGTTCCAATAAGTGCCTGACAAGTCTGTTCATCAAATGTAGATGAAATGAAAGTCTTTTTAGCTGTAGCATAATATTGATTGGTCTTTTGGCTTAATACCATTTCAATACCTCCTTGAACTTCTAAAGCACAGAAATAAGTTCCATCCTCTCTTTGTCTTGATTTGTAACTGATAATTCTTACCATTGTTTTAAATTTTTGAGTTAGATTTTTTCCTTCCTATAACAACACACTTCTACAAATCAAATTTTGCTATCAACTAAAATTTAATCTGCCTGAAATTTTTCTTTTTTATAGGAAAGGTACGGGGGAGTTTCCCTCCAATATAAGTGGGGGGCTTCAGTATTGAGGAGGTTTATGCTTTTACAAGACTTTGAAAAAAATTATAAAATTTTGATTACATTTGGTTTAAATGTTATAATATGTATTCAACAAAGTCAGCAGCAGAATCATTACAAGGTTTGAAACTTAACAATAGATGGAAAGTTTTAAAAAGAATTATTCCCCAAAAACACAATACAGGTGGGTGTTTTAGCGCAGCTTATGTGGTTGAAGATGAAGAGGGAGAAGCATTCTTGAAAGCTATAGATTTTAATGCTTTTTTTAATTCTGGAAAAAAAAGTGTTGTAGATGCTATCAAAGAAATGACTGATGCATATACATATGAAAGAGATTTACTTTATAGATGTAAAAAAAATTCTTTAAATAAAATTTCTATGATTATTGATGAGGGAGAAGTAGAGTTAGAGAATTTTACAGTCATTAATAAAGTACCATATTTAGTATTTAATATGGCTGATGGAGATATCAGAACAGTAATAGATTTCTCCTCAAATGTAGATTTATGTTGGAAAATTAAATCTCTCCATAATATAGCTGTGGGGTTAAAACAACTTCACGGAATTAAAATAGGGCATCAAGATATTAAACCTTCTAACATATTATTATTTGATGATAAAAAGGTTTCTAAAATTGGAGATTTAGGCCGATCTTTATGTCAAGATATAAATGCACCTCACGATGGTGGAGGTTTTGTAGGTGATCCAAACTATTCTCCACCAGAGTACTATTATGGATATTCTCATACAGATTGGAATCTAAGAATAAAATCAACTGATTTTTACCTTTTTGGTAGCATGATAACTTTTTACTTTTCTGGATTAAATATGAGTACTTTATTATTTCAAAATACAGCAAGAGAATTTTGGCCACAAAATTGGGGAGGAGATTATTCTTCTGTTCTGCCTTATCTAGTAGATTCTTTTCAAAAAGCAATTTTGGAGTTTCAAGATTCAATAGATGATGAAGTATTAAAATGTGAATTAACAAAGATAGTAGAATATTGTTGTCATCCTAATCCAAATGTAAGAGGATACAAAAATTCTCAAGGCATACATAAGTTAGATTTTCAAAGAACAATATCAAAATTAGACTTACTACACAAACAGTTACTTTACAAAATTAAATAATGAATCTACCTCACGAGAAAGAAAATAGAGATGTTATTCCCAATTGGAGAACTTTTAAAACGACTTCTGATTTAGGGGAATTATCTAAACTTAATAGTAAACCCGAGATAATTTTTAATCTAGATGCTTTAAAATTAGATTGGATAAATGACAAATCAATTGGTGTTGCAGCAGACTTGTTAAATGCACACTTTATTTCAAATCAGAAAGCTGATGATATTATTTTAGAAGCTAGTGAATTTATAAATCTCTCATCAAAACCCTCAAAATTACTTGTTAAACTTACCAATTCTGTAAACAAAATTGAGAAGGAAATAAGAAAAGAAATTCAAGATAATACAGAAGATAAAAAAAACATTTTAATCTCTCAAATAAAATTTTTAATTGAAAATACAGCAAGGAATCAAATAGGTATTTATAAAAGATTAACTAGTAGTAATCCAAGAAATCCTATAAATTGGGTGGAACTTTCTAGATTATATTCTATAGAAGGGAATAAAAATAAATCTGAAAAATGTATTTTAAATGCATTATATCTAGCTCCAAATAATAGATATGTTCTGAGATGTGCAACAAGATTATTTATAGAAAATGAAAAACCAGAAATGGCAATTTATTATCTAAGAAAAAGTACACATACAGCATTAGATCCATGGCTTACTTCAGCCCACATAGCTGTATCCTCCCATCTAGAAAAATTTTCTCCTTTTATCAAAAATGCTTTAAAACAAAGGGATTCGAGGAAATTTACTACTTTCGATTTAACAGAATTAAATAGCTCTTTAGGAACATTAGAATTAGGAAATGGAAGCTTAAAAAAAGCTAAAACTTTTTTTAATGATTCTCTAAAATATCCCAATGACAATAGTTTGGCTCAATTCCAATTCATTCTTAACCAAGATAAAAGATTAAATGGTATTGATAATAGCAACAGTGTTAATGTTAAAAATAATTTCGAAGCGTTAGCTCTAAAATATAAAGAAGAGGGGAATTGGAATAAATCTCTTGAAAATTCACTTAAATGGTTTTTAGATGTACCCTATTCTGCTGATCCAGCAGTTTTTTCTTCATATCTTTTGTGCACAGTTGTTGGGGATTTTGAAACAGCAATTACAGTTTGCGAATTAGCCTTAAAAATAAATCCTTCAGATGCCACCCTAATTAATAACTTAATTTATTCATTATTACAATTGAATAAATTTAATGAAGCAGAAAAATATCTACAGATTTTTAATTTTTATTTCAAAGAAAATCCAAACTCTTTTAATAAGGAATCAGCTATTACTGCTGTAGCAACAAATGCTCTTTTCCAGATTAAATCAAATGAAGTAGATGATGGTATAAAACTATATAATGAAGCAATTAATATGGCAAAAAAAGCTAATTTAAATTATTGTGTTTTAGCTGCAAAATTAAATATGGCAAAGGAATTAAAACAAATTAAGCATCCTGATTCAGCAGAAAAAGAGAAAGAAATCCTAAAATTAAAATTGGAAGAACATAAAGACTTAGAAGAATTTAGAAAAAGAAATTTCCCAATTACTATTTAAATAAAAATTTTCCAATTAAATTACATTTTCGAATCTTAGATATAAAATAGGTTTAAAATTATAATTGAATTATTCTTAAATAATTTAAAAAAAATATGAATTTGTCATTTAATTCAACAATACCAGTACTAACTATTGGAGATATAATAATTGAGGGTTGGCAAATAAATAATATGCCCCCGAATTATTCTAATCAGAATGCCATAGTTTTTTCAAATGATGTTGATGATTGTTATATTGAGAAGAATCTTTTTGAAATTATAAAGGATTATAGTGTTAAGGAATTTCCTGATACACGTATAGAAATAGTTATTGATCCAGTTACAATTGATAATGAGCCAGATATTTTGAAAAGTATTCCTTATCCATTTAAAGGACTTAAAATAAAAATATCACAGGATAGATTTATTATATGCTTTGACCTAATTCAAGAGTTTAGACATTTGGATGAGGAATGGAATAAAAAATGGACTAATGAATTTTATTTTGACAATTTTGCAAAAATAATTGAAAATGAAGAGGATTTGACTATATATTATGATAAAGAAAAATTCTTAATGCTAGAAATTGCTATAATGACAACCTCTGAAACACTAGAGATTGCTGTAAAGGAAGCTATAAAAAAGATTAGAGAAATTATTGATAAAGTTGAATATTCAATTAATGGTTTGTATGGTTTTTTTGAAGCAATTGAAATTTGGAAAAATAAGAGTGTCATTAATAGCGAAGCTTTTTGGCACAAATTCCTAAAAAAATATTCTTGGCTTCTCTCTCTTATCATAAATGAACCAACTATAATACTTGAAGATGAAGCATATGTTGGAGGAAAGTCAATCAACAATAAAGGTTCAAATATTGCAGATTTTATTTATCAAAACAAGCTTTCTGGTAATATTGCGCTAATAGAAATTAAAACTCCTCAAACAAATATTTTAGGAAAAAAATATAGAAATACATTTACTTTATCTTCAGAACTTACGGGCGCAATAAATCAGATATTGAACTATATTGATAATTTCCAAAAAAATTATTACAATTTAGTTCATAATTCAAATTTGAAATTTAACGTAATAGCTCCAAGTGCTTATCTAATAATTGGTAATCAAGAAAATATGACTATTAAGGAAAAGGAATGCTTTGAATTATACCGCAAGCATCTAAACAATATAAAAATAATTAGTTTTGATGAACTATTTGAAAAGGCTTTTTTTATCCTTTCAATGATACAAAAATAAACTACCCCATAAATATATGGAGCAGTTTCTCTAACTCAAAAACCAATGATAATCAGAATTACCATTGAGAGTTTTTTGAAGTCCTTTTGAGAACTCAAAGGCATTCAAATTCCTATCTAGGAAAGTATCTATGTATGAAGATTTATTAGCCTGTGTAAATAAATTATAAACATCCCACAAGTTTATCCTGCCATCTTCTAACCTACAAAAGTTTTTATCCTCATAGTAATCCTTTGCCATGGTATTAATGTGGCTATCATTAAAACAAAGAAGAGGAATATTTTCTCTCTCTAGCTTAGGTAGATGTTGGTATAATCTGCTTCTACCAATGAGCTGTGCAAACTGATGTTCTGACAAATATTCTTGAGAAAGTTCTTTCATTTCCATCAAATGATGTTCAGCATTATAATTCTGAATAGTCTCTAGAAGTTTTGAATATAACTCTTGTGTGCTGGAAACTTTCAACTCTGCTAAAAAACCATCTGTTGACACACATAGATTGCAACAAACCTTATTCTGAAAACCAATAAAGAATTTAAACCTCTCAAAAGTTTTTTTATTGTACAAATTTTCCAAGTTATAGCTCCTTACACCTCCAATACATAGAGATAAGTCATTACCATTTACTACATCTGTGATACTGGGAATTCTAATGATAAATGCCATTCTCTCATAATAAATAGTTTTCTGATGTTCTAACAAATCTTTTACATTAAGATGTATTGCTTCAGGAGTTCTACCTTTAATCTGATGTGAAACCCTAATCTCAGGCTCTGAAATTGTTTGATATGGAAATGCTTTTTGTGTTGCAGTAATTACACATTCTATAAACTCTTGATGCGCTATAGTCTTTTCATTATCTTTAGAGAATACAGGAATTATACAATCATTTTTTAGATGATGTAATGGAACTTCAAGTGTATTAGCTAGAATAAATGGATTAGATTGATAATTGGAAGATATATTATTTTCTCTAGGATTATTAGAATCAGATATTAAAAAAGCCTGAACTAGATTTTTAGTGTCAGGCTCTTTAAACTCATTCATTTTACTAGGATAAAATACTTCAGCATTTTGAAAATCTCCATTGCTAAAATATAAATCACTTATAGGCTTCCTTGTTTTTACATTCTGCAATGTCATATTGCTAGAATTATTGAAATTTTGATTGTCCATTTTTACTTAAGTTTTGATTAGATAAATGAATTAGGATTGATTTTCTAGCTTCAAAATCTGGTTTCAAAGAAATATGATATTGAGGAAATTGTTTGTATAAAGAAAGAAGCTCTGCTATGGAATTGCAATCCCTAATAGCATTATAGACCTCTTCCTCTGTAGCTTGAAATTGTTGTTCAGAGTTCTCAATAATCCCATTAACTCTACCAGTTGATGAAGTTTGAGATGTAGGTTTTATGTCAATTCCTGTATTACACCAATCTAATATTTCCTTTCCTGTTTTATCAGAAATTATAAATTCTGGTGTTTCCCTAAATAGACCTGTTCTGTCTTTAGAACTTACAGCAAAATGTTTTACATCAATATCAAGGACTAAAGTAAACTCATAATCTAAACCATCTCTCTGAACAGATTTAAGTCCCACTTTTTCTGGAATAAACTTGCCATCTTTCTGATTTAGTACATAGTCTTGTTTAGTTCTCATTGTAGCTATAATATGAGCATTGGCTTGTAGAATCTTATCTACAAAAGCTTTTTGTCTTGGAGTAACTTTTGCCCAGTTTGTAAAACTGTTTCCTGCTAACTTAGAATGAAAATCTAATAGTTCATCCCAACAATGGGAAATACTGTCTAAAATAATCACTTCCATTCCAGCATTGGCACAAATGTCAATAGCTTTGATGTAGTTTTCAGGAGTGAATGGGGGAGCAAGAGAAAGCACATTATATTCTCCCAAATGAGCATATAAGTCTGCACTCCCATTTTCTGTATCAATTATAGCTACTTTGGAAAAGTCTCCATTTGTAAGTCCTTTGCCAAGAAGTAAACTTGAATAGGTTTTACCACTTCCTGAACATCCTTGCAAACCAATTTTTATCTTGGCTTGTTTTCTTTCTGATTGTCTTAATTGCATAAATTTTAGTATTTAAAAAAGTTAATAAAAATGTTAATTTTAAAATTTGGCTATTTGCTTTAATCTTCTTCTAGTAGGGGCAAAACACTTGATAATGTCATAAAAAAATTGTAGCTTCGTGCATCAAATCACTTGATACAAAAAACTACAACTGAGTTGTCCTCCTCTGAATTCGTGCGTTGTTAAATCTTAGATTTTTAAGATGGGGGAGATTTAAAAGAACCCCCTATTAGTTCCCATTTTAGACTCTAGAAGTTATAAAGAGATATTATAAAAATGTCCATTTCTCGTAGATATATAATAATACACTACGGGAAATGGACATTTTAAAACCTTAAAAACTCAAATAATTTTTAGACTCTATCCAGATTAATATAATCTTGTTCTTCTATTAGATTTAATGTATAGTCTCTAGGAGGTATTAATTTTATTGAGAGTACAGGCTTTACATATCTTCTTTTGCCTAGAATAACAAGTCTGGGGTCAGTTGTTCTATTTTCAACTTGTAAAAAATCCTCTCTCAACATTGAATAGAATGTGTTCAATTTTCCCTTCTCTGTACTGTTTTCAACAAATCTTCTCTTGAATTCAAAAATCCCATTATCTAATAAATTATCACTATAAGCTAATTTTACCATCTTTTTAAATTTACTTTTGTCTTCTATTGTGAAAAAATCATCATAGTAGCTAGTTGGAATGTAGCAAAATGATTCACTTCCTCTAGAATAATCTGCAATAGAGTTAATCATTTTATCTCTGAAATATTTTATTAGTTGATAAAACTTAATTCTATTTTTATATTTACTCTCTACTAATGTACTAGAATCTATTCCTTCAGATTGAGCTATGCAATTATTAAAATAATCACTTCTACTATAATCTTCAACTTCCTCAGAATTTAATTTTAAAGATTTTAATCTGTGGCAAAAATGCAATAGTTGTATTTCAAATTTCTTTGCGTGTAAGGAGCCTGAATCTATATTCTCAAATGAATCACTTCCTGTTTTTTTAAATTGCAATTGGTAATCCCTTAACAATGAAGTTCTAAAATCATTATAGAATAGAGTGAAATTTGAATATTGACCTAGAGAATATATGTAATCTTCTCCATAAAAATTGTTATAAATAATTTCAAGCATTACTTGAACTTTGCCTTCTTCAAATTGAATTACAGGTTTAAAACTAATACCTTTTAATCTACAATTTACAAATTGATTAGCTAGAGCTGCATAAGTTGTATAAGCACTAATATCTTCTCCAAAAATAGGAAAATTGTTAGCTAAATATTCTTCTCCTGTTTCCAATTTGAATTCATCATAACTAGGGAAGTTTAATTTTGGTAATGTAGGACTTCTTACAGAAGAAACAGAGGTTATTTCTGTTATAACATTACCTTTTAATTTATTATCATAAAAATCCCTTTGGTAAAAATCTTGGCTATTAAGTTTAATATACTTGACCATTTTTTTTGGAGCTTTATGATATTTAACTAAATTGTAATATTTCTCAAATATCTCTTTTTGTTCTAGAGACATTCCTGAATGTACAAGGCTATCAAAATGAAAGTGATCAGGTTTTGGTAGAATTATATGTATTTCTCCTTTTTTCCTCTGTCTTGCAAGAGCTTGAATTACGGAATTTATACCATTAGAAAATATACCATATTTATTTCTAAAAGTTAATCTTGAACTTCTTGGAGGTAATATAATTACAAGAGCATGATTGTCTTTTTTTATGCTTACACCCGTCTTGAAGTTAGTTCCAATGTTGCATTTGTCATTGTCATATTGATTGGTAGGTTCTTCATTTTCTTCTCTTTGATTTGAAATTAATTCTGATGTACAATCTTTAACTTCTCCAAAGGTTTCAAAAATAAGTTTCCCTATATCATTGCTGGTATTAAATAAATTTTTAGCTAAGTTTCTAGAATAAGAGAGTATATCTATATTTTTATCTCTAGCTATTAAATCTTCAATAACATTAGATATTTCTTTGGTTTTATGTGTAAAAGAATATGAGCTTGAAAAGTGCAGATACAAATCACTTTGCTTTTTGGGAAATCTTTTCCTTTCAGATTCTATGATTTTAATTCTGAAATCAGTTAATTCTGCTAAATACTCAATAACTATTTTGGATGCTTCATTATAGGTTGCACTTAGTACGAAGTTTTTATGAATAACACTTTTCCATTTCCAGAGATTAAAAATGTATTCCTGCTTAAAATTATGAAATGAGTCGTGAATTTCATCATAAATAAAAACAACTTTTATTGATTTTTCTTGACAATGTTTTACCAAGTCATTTATGTACTCCCTCTTGATATCAGAATTTTTAAAACCATCTTCCCCTGGGTTGCCTAATAATGTGTTAACAGTTACTATTTGAACAGTTTTATTGATATAATCTTTAGTAGTATCCCTCCCCAATTTTTCATAACTATATATTTGACTAGAGTCAATTCCTGCCTTTATTACATCATTATGATATTGTTTAACTAGGCTAACAAAAGGAGATGCTATGAATATCAGGTATTTCTCCTTAGCATCAAAGTATCTTTTAACTGTCTGAATAATTGCATGGGATTTACCTTGTCCCACAGCAGCATTAATAACCACAGTGTTTTTATGTTCTAGCTCAATTAAACCTTGTAAAGTATCATTGATATATCCATCATCATTAGGTTCAATTAAAATTTTATCTCCACCATTCTCAATAATAAAATCTGACCTAGATATTCTAGTACCACTAGTATCAAAAACATATTGAAAATCTTCAGGATTTATTTCTTTGAATTCTATAGGAAATGAATCAAAATGGGAAAGGTCTACATCTATGTACATATTTCAAGTTTAACTGCCTTGTAAAAATAATACAAAGCAGTTAAAAAATTTAATCTACGTTATCCTATTTTCCAGTTTTTTCAAATTCTCACTCAACTTCTCAGGCATTAATTCAGCATAATATTCTTGGGTAGTTGTAATTTTAGAATGACCTAAAAGTTTAGACACAACTTCCATAGGAACATTGTTGTTAAGTAACACAGTAGAAGCAAAAGTTTTTCTTGCTGTATGGTGAGTAAGATTCTTTGAAATTTCTAATACATTAGCTATTTCCTTTAGAAGCCTGTTAAAAGATTGATTTGAAATTCTTGGTAATAGATAATCACTTTCAGAAGAATACTTCTCTATAATTTCTAATGCCTTAGAGAGAATTAAAGGAACTGAAAAATTTCTTTCAGTCTTTTCTCTCTTCTTGTAAATCCAGATAGTTCCATCAGGTTTAGTGATTAAATCTTCTTTTTTGAGTTCAAACATTTCCCTGTAAGCTAATCCTGTATAACAGCAGAATAGATAACAATCTTTAACTCTAGTAAGGGCTTCTGATTTGAAATGATGATTTTCAAGCAGATCTAATTCCTGTTGAGTGAGAAATATAATTTTGGGATAGACTTTCTTTGGCTTATGTTCTTCAAAAGGATTTTTATCTAAGTAACCATTAATTACAGATTGCTTTACAACTTTTTTTAACCTCTGTAAAGCTTTATTAATGGTAACTTGTTTATGTTTTAGTTCAGTTTTAGAGTAATACTCCAATTCTGAAATAAAGTTAAAATCTAAGTCCTTTAGCTTAACATCTGATTTCTTATAATGGTGTTTTATAAACTCTGAGACATCTTCTTTGATATAGCTGAACTTATCCCAGGTTTGCTGTTTAATCTCAATTCCAATGAGCTTTTTAAGCCTTTCCAGATAGATTTGGTAATATTCTATCAATCCATATTCTTTAGCCAGAGTTTTTCCTGCATATTGATTATAAATATCATTCACATCAAAAGGTTCTTCTTTGACTTGAAGCAATAAAAAAGCCTGATTAATCTTATTCTTAATCAAGCTTAATTGGTTGTTGATATAATTATTCTCTTCATTGGGTGGTTTAGTAAGCTGTTTCTTACTGTCCCAATGTCTCGGATTTATGAAAAGTCCTATTGAGAAGATTTTTCTCTGACTTAAATATGTCACTCTACACCTTAAAGGTGTTAATCCTTTTGTGTTAGTATTAACTTTATCTAAAACAAAAAGTATATGTAATTTGTTGTTATTCATTTGATTATTGGATTTAGTAAGGTATGCCTTTTACAAAATAAGGGTATGCCTTTTTTTATGCCTAATTTTAAAAATTGTTAAGAAATAAAAAATCAAAGAAACCCAGAAATCCCCACAAACCCAGCCTAACCCAATCCACAAATTACATAAAACAAAAAAACCATCACATTTCTGTGATGGCTTGCTCCTCCTGCTGGGCTCGAACCAGCGACCCTCTGATTAACAGTCAGATGCTCTAACCAACTGAGCTAAGGAGGAATGTCCTTTGTTTTAAGTGGTGCAAATATAAGAGCATTTTCCTTTATACACCAAATTTTTCAAGAACTTTTTTTTAATTTTTTTGACCTAAAAATTGAGTGATTACTTTAACTATATCATTTCCAAATATTAACACCATTAGTCCCAGCAAGAAAATAACACCTACCATCTGTGCATTTTCCAGGATTTTCTGCGGAACCGGCCTTCTGGTGATGATTTCCCACAAGGTAAACAGAACGTGCCCGCCGTCCAGTCCAGGAATAGGAATCAAATTCAGGAATGCCAGCCACACGGAGAACATGGCCGTAAAACTCCAGAAAAACTGCCAGTCGATTGACAAGCTGCCATCTTTCGCTTTTTCCACGTGCATATTGTTGACAATAGCAATTGGTCCGCCCACCTTTTTATAGCCCTGTGTTTTGGTATTGAAAATAATTTTAAACTGTTTTACCTGCATTGTCAGCACATCGATGGTTCTGGTGAAACCTCTTGGAATCGCTTCCAGAAAAGAATAATGCCGGGTAGTTTTGCTTTGATCCAGGTAGCGCTCCGCTATTTTCAGATCCGGCCAGAAGCCGAGTTTTCCCTTAGTGTCAATATCAGCCTTCAGAGTCATCGGCGCGTTGTTTCTTTCCACGTCTACGGAAACCTGTTTGCCTTTATTGGCTGCAAGGATCGCTTCTATCTGGTCATAGTATTCTGTTTTTTGACCATTGATTCCCACAATTCTGTCACCCTTCTGAATTCCGGCTTTAATGGCCGCCATATTCGGTGCCACACTGTCTACCACAGCCGGAAAACGGTTCATGAAGTATAGTTTGGCTTCATTCGCTTTCATCACTTCCGCCACACCATCTTCATTGATTGGGAAGGTCACTTCTTTTCCGTTTCTGAGAACAGTCACATTATTGGCAAAAAGCATATTGATGGTAGAAGTTTCCATTCTTTCTGCTGGTTTACCGTCTATTTTCAGGATTTTATCGCCCGTTTCAAGACCCATTTTTCTACCGGCTTCGCTAACCGCAATTCCATTCTCGAATTTCGAATTATCGTGAAATGTTTCTCCGGTAAAATAAGAAAGACAGGAATAAATCAACCAGGCCAGAAAGAAATTCACCGTCACACCACCCAGCATAATGATGAGTCGCTGCCAAGCCGGTTTTGCTCGGAACTCCCATGGTTGCGCCGGTTTTTTCAGTTGCTCCGTGTCCATACTTTCATCCACCATTCCGGCAATCTTCACATAGCCGCCCATTGGCAACCATCCGATGCCGTATTTCACGCCTTCGTGTTTTCTCCAGTCGCTGTCAGGAAGAGCGTCAATGTCAACTGGTTGTGTTACTTTTTTACCGTTGATTTCCACCTCCTCTTCAGTAGGCTGGTTTTTCGAAAAGAATTTATATTGCCATTTTCCATGGATTTTCTTCATGGCGAAGATGGAAAAGTAAGGGTCGAAGAATAAAAAGAATTTATCTACTTTGGTTTTGAACCATTTTGCTGGCAGAAAATGCCCGATTTCGTGTAAAGTTACAAGAATAGAGATGCTCAGAATGAACTGAAATATCTTTAATGCTAATTCCATTAATAAATTTTAAAATTATAGTTGTCAAAGGTAATCATTTAGTCAGAAACTATACCAACGGAAAAATCAGGGTTTTATCTGCCAAAATTGCACTTTTTCATATTTTATATTGGACACTGTCGGGTATTTATTTATTTTGATTTTCAGGACAGCCTTTGACTCCGAAGACTCGTAATTTATTAATTTTTATGGCAGCTATTTCCGCCCTCCGCTATTATCTTTTTGCTCGGCATAGCCTCTCGCAAAAAGGATAACCGCTCAGGTCGGGCTGCGTGCAATTCGACCTGAAAAAACATTACTTATGGCCACAAACTTTGTCACTCCGTAGAAATCTAGCCAATACTGTCGAGATTCCTACGGAATGACAAAAGAACTTTAAAAGTTTCCGCTTTAAAACATTGATTTAATAAATAGCCATAAAGCTCCTTGAATTTAAAAATTTTTACTTCATTCTTAAAAGTTAAATCATTACTTTTAATCCAAATTAAATTTGAAATTATGTCAAACATCGAGATGATCATCGAGGAAAGAGCAGCCGACATCGGTAACTTTCTGGTGGGCAGACTGTTGCCGTTTTCCCAGAAGCGAAGTGTCGGTCCGTTTGTGTTTATAGACCACATGGGACCGGCCGCGCTCAAAGATTATGAAAATATGGATGTTCCGCCGCATCCGCACATCGGACTTTCCACTTTGACATTTTTGTTCGAAGGCAGCATCATGCACAGAGATTCCATCGGGACAGAAATCGAAATCAAGGAAGGCGCTGTCAATTGGATGACTGCCGGGAAAGGCGTCGCACACTCGGAAAGAACACCGGAATATCTCAGGACCACCGATAAACACCTCCACGGATTACAGATTTGGGTCGCGCTTCCGAAAGAATTGGAAACCATGGAACCTGAGTTTTTTCACATCAACAAAGAAGATATCCCAAGCTGGATAGACGACGGAATCATTTATAAATTAATCGCCGGCGAAATCCTCGGTCGCAAATCTCCCGTTCCGGCTTACTCACCTCTTTATTTTCTGGAAGTTAAAAACACCCTGCAGGAAGACCGGGAGATCATTCTTGGCGATTATCTTTTCGGGGAATCTTCATTGTATATTCTTGAGGGCAACATCGAAAGCGAAGGCAATCTTTACACGCCGAAACATATCCTGATTGCCAAAGACGCCAAACTTTGTCATTTCACATTAAAACCGGATTCCACCGTTTATATCTTCGGAGGAGAACCGTTTCCGGAACCAAGATACATCTACTGGAACTTTGTGGCAACTTCCCGGGAAATGATTGAAGATGCCAAAACCAGATGGCAAAATCACGAATTCCCGAAAGTCATTAACGATGATGGTTATGTTCCGCTTCCGCCACAAAATAAAAATATAAAACTTAAAGAATGAGGAATATCTTGATAGCAAGCCTGCTCTTAATCTTTTCATTAGCACACGCTCAGGTTCACAGATTCTATTACGAACTGATTTATAAACCGACCAAAGATTCCTCCACAACGGAAAAGGAAATGATGGTCTTGGACGTGGGGGAAGATGAGTCGCTTTTTATGCCATACAAGCAGCTGGATTACGATTCCACATTGACTGCCGCCATCAGAAAATCTCAGGAAATGGGCGCAGATATAGATGCAGCCTTGATGTCCAAAAAACCACCGATTCTCAGCTACAGAATCAACAAACTAAAGAATGGAACGTTGCGCTACAAAGATTTCATCGGAATGTCGGAATATTATGTTTATGAAGAAAAACCGAATCTGAAATGGCAAATCTCATCAGAAAAAGAAAAAATCGGTGTTTATAATACACAGAAAGCGATCACAGAATTTGGCGGAAGACAATGGACCGCATGGTTCACACCGGAAATCCCGATTCAGGATGGACCGTACAAATTTTCAGGTTTGCCCGGACTCATTGTGAAAATCGAAGATGCCGGTCAGAATTACATCTGGACACTGGAGGCCAATAAAAAACTCAGCCAGAACATTGACACCAACAAACAGAACTACCTGGAGTTTCAAATGGGCGAAGCGAAGAAAATCTCCAAAGACGGCTTCGTAAAAAGACTGAGTGAATACCGCAAAAATCCGATGGGACAGATGTCACAGTGGTATGCTGACAAGGATGCAGAATTGATGAAAAAACTGAAAGAGCAGGAAACCCGTGAAAAACGAAAATTGAATCACTATAATAATACTGTTGAGCTATAAATAAAAAAGCATTCCGGAAAAATCAGGAATGCTTTTTTATTTATTTGGTTCAGAATTTAGAAGTTGAAAGAAACCCCTATGCTTCCGTTGTTACCTGCTTCTATGTAAGCACCTACACTGTCATTGAAGAAGTATCTCACACCCAGGTGAACACCCAGACTGAAATCTCTGCCCAAAACCCCAAGGTCCACACCAGGATAGATATCCCACTGGCTAGGAAGGTTTAACGGGTCTTGCAAGTGAAAGTTTACTCTACCGAATACGAAGAAGTTATTGTCCTTGTTATCATCTTTATAACCACTGAAGTAGATATTGGCTCCACCTCCTAAGGAAACGATCTTAGACAAACCGTAGTCATAAGTTCCGGTAATTCCCGTTCCGTTACCCCAGGCATTAAGGCCTACCTGAAGCTTCTGGTCTCCTTTTCCTGTCCAAGCCTGTGCATACGACAGTACACCGGCAAAAAGCCCGAATGCTAATAATAGTTTTTTCATATGAGTAAGTTTATTTTGATTGATAAATGCTGAGGTATCAAAAATAAGACCATTAGCCAATATTATGTTAAAATCAAGTATTCAAAAAATGTTTTTTAATCAATTAATGACAAGTGAAAAAATCATTTAAAATACTTTAAATCTAAATATTACAAACACATCCGATGGCTACGACTCTTTATCAATCAGAATTCCATCATCGTCTTCATTTTTCGGCGGCGCATCGTCCCGTTCCCTTTCAGTATGGCTCACTTTGAATTTTCGACTCTGGTCGCCGAAAGACATCAGCAGGTAAAAGAGAAATGGCAGGATGAAAACACTTCCGAGAAGGAGTGCCCAGCCCAGGGCAGCTATAGTTTTAGGCGCAGCCATCTCATCAAACAAAGAAAGATGCGTGCCGTTGGTAAACAGGATAACATTCGGATTGTGCTGATACGTGGCCGCCACCAGGATCATGATGATCTGGAAACCGCCAAGGCCACGCACCATTATGAAATGTTTTTTCTTAATGGCCTCATTCGTAAATAGAAGGCTGATGGTCGCAAGAGAAATCACCACAATGCCCAGTGCTTTGGAAAATATCCATTGTACCAGCGGTATACCGGAATAATGCGCACTGACGAAAACCAAAAGACCCGTCACCACCACATACACCGCCGTCTCACGTGCCTTCTTGATCATGATGCCCAGAGAATCACTGAAGCGTGCTTCCTGCAAAGAGAAGAGCGACGCCAGATAAGCACAAAGCGCTACGGTAAAAAATCCCACACTTACGCCAAAAAGGTTCAGCCAGCTGAAAACATAGAGATTGAGAAAATCCTTCGCATCGGTATCGATGGACCTGGAAATGGTAGCCGCAGCAATGATTCCAAGGAAAAATGGCGTCAGCAGGCTGCTGTAGTAAAAGATCTGTGTATAGATTTTTTTCCAGCTGTCGTCCACCGCATCATAGTTCCGGAAGGTGAATGCTGTACCGCGGGCAATGATGCCCACCAGCATCAACACCACGGGAATATGAAGGTATGTGGAAACGGTAGTATAAATCGTGGGAAATCCTACAAAGAGAATCACCACGGCTATGATGAGCCACATGTGATTGGCCTCCCAGATGGGCGCGATGGATTTGGACATAATGGTCATGGTCTTGTCCCGGTAGGCTTTCTTCGAGAAAAGCTCCACGATGCCGGCGCCGAAATCTGCACCACCCGTAATCACGTAGAGACAAATGGAAATCCATAAAAAGGCAATTACAACGTAAATCATAGCGCTTATTTTTTAGGTTGATAATCAGGATCGGTTGGGTCATAAAGCTGGGGCACCATCTTGATCTGGCGAAGCAGAAGAAAGACAATGATCAAAGACAGGGATATGAAGACCAGCGTAAAGAAGTAAAACGAATACTGGATGCCGGGCATAGGCGTCACAGCATCAATGGTTTTCATAATTCCGTAAATGATCCACGGCTGCCTTCCCACTTCGGTCACCGTCCAGCCGGCCTCCAGGGCAATGTAACCAAAAGGAATTGCGGCGACAAAGGTTTTGAGATACCAGCGCTGATCCAGCCATTGCCGCTTCCAGAAATTGGCAATCAGATAAATGATTCCGATCATCATCATAATCACCCCAAAAAAGATCATGATCTGGAACGCGTAATGCACCACTGCCACCGGCGGCCAGTGGTCTTTAGGAAAATCTTTAAGACCCTTCACCTCAGCATCAAAGTCGCCCCAGGCCAAAAAGCTCAAGACTTTTGGGATTTTGATGGCATATTTAATTTGCTCGTTCTGCTCATCCGGCACGCCGCCAATGACGAAACTGGCACCTTTTTCTGTCTCGAAATGTGCTTCCATGGCTGCCAGTTTTACAGGTTGTCTTTTGGCTACGGACTTGGCAGCTACATCACCACTAACAGGCGCCAGAAGCGCACCAATGATAGCAAAACCTGCTGAAATCCTGAATGCTTTTGTGTGGAAGCTTACATTTCTTTTCTTTAAAACCATCAGGGCATGAATTCCTGCCACAGCAAATCCCGTGGCTGCAAAAGCCGCCACCGTCATGTGAAAAGCCTGTGGAAACCACGCTTCATTGAACATAGCTTTGATAGGGTCAATGTTGGTATACTGTCCATTCACATAATCAAACCCGGATGGGCTGTTCATCCAGGCGTTGGCTGCTACCACCAGAATCCCCGATGCCAGTCCGCTGACGCCCACCACCACGCCACAGAACCAGTGAAACCATTTATTGAACTTGTCCCAGCCATAAAGAAAAAATCCGATAGCAATGGCCTCGATGAAAAATGCTGTACCTTCCAGTGAAAATGGCATCCCGAAGATCGGTCCGGCGTGCTCCATAAACCGGGGCCAAAGCAGACCCAGCTCGAAAGAGAGCATGGTGCCGGAAACCGCGCCGGTTGCGAAAAGAATCGCTACACCTTTGCTCCAGGCTTTGGTAAGACCTTTGTAAACCTCATCCTGGGTTTTCAGATATTTGAAATGCGAAAATGCCATCAGAAAAGGCATTACCATCCCGACACAGGAAAAAATAATGTGAAAGCCCAGAGACATGGCCATCTGCGAACGGGCAGCCAGGAAATCATCCATAACCTTAAATTTTTAGTAAAGTTAAAGCTTTAAGCTCAGCCACTTTATGATTCAAGGCAGGATTAATGTCAGTATTTCGAAA
This sequence comes from uncultured Chryseobacterium sp., assembly GCA_913778505.1. Taxonomy (GTDB): domain Bacteria; phylum Bacteroidota; class Bacteroidia; order Flavobacteriales; family Weeksellaceae; genus Epilithonimonas. The sequence continues at coordinate 465 of CAJYWD010000007.1, read as the reverse complement.
TTTATCGATTTTGAATATTGGATCAATGTATGGAAGTGATTCTGATTTTTTGCGAGCTGATGAAGTTTGGCGAGTTGGATGGTTTGCTTTTTAACAGCTTGGGCAAAGTCGGGAGACTTTGCGCAACGGGGAAAGAATGAAGTTTTAAAATAAAAGCCACACGAAGGGATTCGTACGGCAGCGGAGGTAAAAATTTCAACCCTTATCAATACGAGTTTCAAAATCCCGTCAAAATAAACTCTGCTGATTGGGACAGAATAAAAGATTATATTATCAGAAAAGCATAAAAGAATCCGTCTCACAACCGAGGCGGATTTTTTTTTTTGCTATAATTGGTGTTTTTTTTCGTATATTTATATCTGATAATCAGATATTTGTTTATGAATTTCAAGCATTACAATCAAAATCAGCTGGTGCTTTTTCCTTACAGTTTTGAGGATTTGATTCCTGAAAATCATCCCGTGC
>CAJYWD010000006.1 GCA_913778505.1 uncultured Chryseobacterium sp. | reverse complement strand
AAGGTAGCCCTTTTTTCCGCACACGCAAACTTTATGCAAAAATATTAAGCAAATGTTTGATAAATCCTCTGATTTACAGCGACATTATTTTTCATCTTATGTTGGAAATCTTATCATATATGCCAACCGCCTGAACATGACCCAACGTCTCACGCGGTAGGGATAGTAGCGGATATCCTTTTCTGTGGCTCTGGCAAAAGCAACGGCAGCCACAGAAAAGATAGAAGCGGATAGCCCGGTCCCGGCTGACTGGAATGGCTTAAGCGCAGGAAGGAAGCCGGGAACCGCCATAAGAAAATCGTTAATTGAAATATTTAAAAGACATCGCCCAATTAAATAAATTCAGTTTACTAACGGAATTCGGACCGAATTAGATTTTGGGAATGATGAATTCCATGAGATAATCATCCATCACAAAACCCTGACCTATGTCGAAAACTGCATCTTCGTAGATTTTGAATCCCTGAGATTCGTAGAATTGTTTTGCCGGATTGTTTTTATTGACTGTAAGAATAAGACGCTGGTCACCCGAATTGATGGCTTGTTCTATAACAAAATGCAAGGCATGGCGACCAAAACCTTTGCCTTGTGACTCTTTGATGAAATAAATTCTGTGCAGTTTTGTAGTCTTTTCTTCGGCATGAAACTCGAATCCGACAAATCCCACTGGCGTATCATTATCCTGTATGATGTAGTAACGGTAGTCGGGATTTTTCAAATGATCCTTAATAGTGACTTCCGAATACATCTTTCCGAGCATGTAATCGATCTGCTCCTGCGAAAGAATATTTTTGTAAGCATGGCGCCAGGACCTCTCTGCAAGGTCCCGAATGGTTTTGATATCTTCTTGTGAGGCTTTTACAAACATTTTAAAAAATTTCTTTGACTACGTCTAGTGACCGCGGCTGTCTGAAACCGGAAAAGTGATAATGGTAATAGACTAATATGGCGTCCAGAAAACTTTGTTTTTCGTTTCGGGACATCTTTATATTATAGGAATTATTTTCCAGGAGTAATTTTTTCCATATTTGGGAAATTTCTTTAGTAAAAAGATGATGACTTTCACGATCTTCATAAGTCCCGGTTTCCGGATTAAGATAAGACTCTGCGGAAAAAAGTGGCTGCAAGCCCAGTATCTTTAAAATTCTGAACATAAATATAAGGTGTGCCTGGAAGTTATCATCATGCAGCTCTTCCAAAAACTGAGCAATTTCCCGGAAAAAGTCGTGATTCTGGTTTTCATTTTTAAGAATCTGATTCAGAAAGTCGGCCACAAAAAAAAGAATGGTGTTCTTTCGGGTGTCTGATGTAAAAAGCTGCTGGTTTTTTTGCTCGAGCTTGAGAACATTCTGCAGGTTTTTATTTTTTTCCGAAACCTGAACCTGCAGGTGATTCAGCGGGAAAAGAAATGCTTTTTTCTTATTCTTTGGTGAATAAAGACCCTTAGCGAAAAAACTTTCCGAGCCATTTTCCCTGCAAAAACAATGGAGAACCGCATCGTGATCTCCATATTTTGTGTAAGATAGTAAAAAAACTTCTCTAATCATAAAATAATTAATTCACGACAGCAATTTTTGCCGTTGCGGTATCGGTTCCGTCTTCGTTGGTCATCAAGACGTAATAAATTCCTGATGCTACGCGCACGCCACGCTGGTTATTGAGATTCCACTCGAAGTAACCTCCGCTGGCCACGGCAGAATGAATCAGATTTCCTGCGGCATCGGTAATTCTGATATTAGTTTTGGCGGCGAGTCCTCGGATTCTCACGTTACCTTTGTACTGTGAATAGACCACGGGATTTGGATAGACCAAAACTTCGCCGAAGTTGGATGTAACCTCTGTTACATCGCCTTGGTAAACCATGATGCCGTCCAAAGTTACGAAATATACTTTACCTGTTTTTTCGTCGACTTTGATGTCGGTGACACTGTCATTCGGTAAAGGTGAGTTGGATTTGGTGAAGTGGTAGATTGTTTTATCGCCATTGGAAGAGATATAAAATACGCCTCCGCCATCTACAGACACCCATTTTTGATTTCCACTATCTGCGTAGATCTGTAAAATATTAGCGTCGCGGAAAAGCTCTTCTGCCAGACCGTTTTCCTCTATGATGATAGGCTCGGCCTGTGGATTGGCTTCCAAAATGGCAGCTCTAGGATTGGAAAGAATTCTGATGCCTTCCATAGTCCCGATCCAGACATCATCATTTTTGTCTAATGCTACGGAGATGGTTTCGTTGACTTTGAAGTTATTATTTTTTGTCAAATATTTGAATGAATCATCCGCATTGTTAAGGGGAGTATTATTGTAATTGTACATCAGAAGACCTCCGAGAAGGTTATTAAAAGGTACAGGCACATACAGCACACCATCTCTAGCAATCGGTTTCTGTGCCCCTCTTCCATTTGGAAAGTTAGTGACCACAAACTTGTCCGTTTGCCTATTAAATGTGTAAAAGGCGGTTGTGGCACTACTTGTACTGTTTGCAAAAGTAGAAAACAAATTGTTGTTTTCATCGAAGGTCAAACCAATGGGTCTGTTAAGATAGACGCCCGCAGTATTAAGCTCGGTCAAATAACTTTTAGAGAATACATCATTATTCATTTTGTAAATCCCCTTAAAGTTACTGTGTATCATATTGGTGAAAAATACTTCCGCAGGATTTGAGGGATTAGGAACTACATCTAAAATATTAAAATTATTGTTTCCTATTTGTTTGAAGTATTCCGGATATATCCATTTGCTTCCATCATAGTGATAGTATCCCAGCGAAGCAGGATTATTGGCCGTATCAAAATCTTCTCTTTTTCCCGTGGACACCCAGATCTGACCATCTAATAATGATAATTTGTAAGATGTATTGTTATAAGGACCATCTGGTTTAAGACTGATCCTCTGTTCATTAAAAATACCGGAAGTCTTGGTTCCGACGAAAAGAGCATTCTGCTGAAAAAAAGCGGTATTCACTTCTTCTCCGGCATCAAAGGATTTCTGAAGAGCTCCTGCCTGACTGTAAATATTAACTTTATTAATGTCCGTTACAATCATATTATTTGTAGTAACCTTGACATCCTGAACATCCGTGAAACCTGAGAGAACGCTAAATCCTGTTCCGTTACCGTAACGGACTTCATTTTTTGCAGCAAAAGCTATAATCCCGGCGGCATCAATTTTTCTGAATCCACCACCAGCCGTTGCCAGCGTCTGCCATTCGGAATAGAGGGGAAAAGTCGTATTGATCTCGTGATACTTTACACCCTTCGAAGTAGCAGCATATACACGATTATCCATAATCACGGCGGCGTTCACTGTTTCCGCTGCCGTACCGAGCGTTGGGAAAAAAGCTGTATCGCCAAATTCTCTCCTGGTTACATTAAAAATAGAAACCCCATATCCTGCAGAAATCACCGCGCGATCACCCGATATAGAAATATGATTGATCGTTTTACTGGTAGTTCCCGTGGCTATCGGGATATCGACAATGTAGAATACTCCGTCTGGTGTTATCACATCCAGCGAGCCATTTCTATAGCCGATGATACCGGTCTTGGTAGCAGGATTGTAATCAAATGCAGAGATCTTGACATCGTGCAAACCGTTGGCCTTCGACAATTTCCTGACTTCGCCGCTGCCAGGATAATAATAAAAGATTCCGTTTTCTGTAGCTGCAACAATTCTGTCGCCATCCTCACGGATAACCTTCACATTATTATAGGAGAAAAGGTCACTCCACTTGCTGGACTGCGCGTGAACAGACATTGTAGCGACCAGAGATATAACAAATAAAATTTTCTTCATCTTAAACGATTATGTTTTCATCTATTAACTGATTATTCCAGGAAATATTTTTTATGCTTTTGTTATTGTCGAAATAAAAATCCAGGCGGCCTAGTAGAATTCCGGCCCAACCTACCTGATTGACTATGACATTTTTACCTTCTTTGTTATGGAAATTCAGTGGTTCCTTTAGGAAAGTATGCGTGTGGCCACCGAGAATCAGATCAATACCAGAGGTTTTTGCAGCCAGATGTTTGTCGGATATTTTTTCGGGCTGATCGTCGTAATCGAATCCGATATGGGAAAGGCAGATCACCAGATCACATTTTTTCTCATTTCTCAGAAAATCTGCGTAATGTTGTGCTACTTCAATCGGATTGTGATAGACTGTCTCTGCATAGTTTTTCTTTCCCACAAGACCATTCAGCTCAATTCCAACGCCAAAAATTCCTACTCTGATTCCATCTTTATTAAAGATTTTATATTGCTCTGTTTTGCCATCCAGAATGGTATTCTTGAAATCATAGTTGGAACA
>CAJYWD010000005.1 GCA_913778505.1 uncultured Chryseobacterium sp. | reverse complement strand
AGCACCAGCTGATTTTGATTGTAATGCTTGAAATTCATAAACAAATATCTGATTATCAGATATAAATATACGAAAAAAATAACAATTACAACCAAAAAAATCCGCCTCGGTTGTGAGACGGATTCTTTTTATGATATTTATTTGTATGTCGGAAAAAAATTGTACTTTTGCAACTCGAATTTTTAATTAAAATTAATTAACATTATGAACAATTACGAAACTGTTTTCATTTTAACTCCCGTTCTATCTGATGCTCAGGTGGAGGAAGCAGTGAAAAAATTTGAAGATCTATTGACTTCAAACAATTGCGAAATCGTTGCCAAAGAAAATTGGGGACTTAAAAAATTGGCTTATCCTATCCAATTGAAAAAGAATGGTTTTTATACCCTAATCGAATTCAAAGGAGAAGGAACTGTGGTTGCAGACCTGGAAACTGCCTTCAAACGTGATGAAAGAGTGATCCGTTACCTAACGACTAAACTTGACAAGCACGCTCTTGAATATGCGGTAACAAGAAGAAGCAAATTAAAAGCTGCAAAAGCTTAATTCATTAACCCTTAAAAAAATTTAAAACAATGGCAATAGACGATATGGCAAAACAAGCCTCTGCCGGGGGCGAATCGGAAGTAAAATTTCTTACTCCACTTGATATCAACACAAAATCTGAAAAGAAGTATTGTAGATTCAAAAAATTCGGAATCAAGCATGTAGATTATAAAGATGCTGATTTCCTTCTTCAGTTCGTGAACGAACAAGGTAAAATCTTACCAAGAAGATATACAGGAACTTCTCTTAAGTACCAGAGAAAAGTATCTGCTGCAATCAAAAGAGCAAGACACCTTGCTTTGATGCCTTATGTAGCTGACCTTTTGAAATAAAAAAAATGCAATCAGCCATTAGCTCTCAGCTTTTGGCTTTTTGTTGCTGAATCAATTAATTAATTCTAACGATTTAGATAAGAGATATAAGATGGAAGATAAAAGATTTTAAAATCTTGATTCTTGCTTCTTTGTTCTTGGCTCTAAAACTAAAACGGACAACAACAATGGAAATTATCCTAAAAAAAGACGTAGAGAACTTAGGACTTGAGTTCGATACTGTAAATGTAAAACCGGGTTATGCAAGAAACTTCTTGATCCCTCAGGGTTTTGCATTATTGGCAACACCAAAGAACAAAGCGGCTCTGGAAGCTACTTTGGAATCCAGAAAAGAAGAAGAAGCTAAATTGGTAGCTGCGGCTAACGGTGTGGTAGATCAATTGAAGAAAACTTCTATCACCATTCCTGCTAAAGTGGGTACCGGAGATAAACTTTTCGGATCTATCAACAATGCTGATCTTGCTGCTGCTTTGGCAAAAGCTGGTGTCGTAGTTGACAAAAAATACATCAGAATCCCTGGTAACACGATCAAAAGAACCGGTAAATTCTCTGCTAACGTTAGACTTCACAGAAATGTTGAGTACAACTATGAGTTCGACATCGTTTCTGATGCTCCGGTAGAAGCTGCTCCTAAGAAAGAGGAAGCACCTAAAACTGAAGAAGCTTAAGATCAAAAGATACTTAAAATAAAAACCACTTCTAATGAAGTGGTTTTTTGATTTTTATCAACTTTCTATTGATTACTCATAAACCTCCGTTACTACGCCAGTACCAATTACGGATTCGTTAATAATCAATTCGAAGTCCAGACCTTCATATAGATTGACATCATCGTTGTTAGATCTCAGTTGGATTTCTGTACTTACGGTGTCGCCGGCATAAATGATTTCATCATCGGGAAGGAGTTGCTCGCCGAAATATTCGTTCGGGTCAAAAGGAAATTTTATGATGGTACGGAAACCGGAGGAAATGGGCGTTATGATGCCGCCTTCCTCGGTCGGAAGGTAGTGTATGCTTGCTTTAAAGTGCTTGGAATGTTTCATATAAACTGATTTAAAGATACCAATGATTCTGTTTTTTTCCAATATTTTCTTACAATGGTTGGATTGTTGACCAGTATTTCAGGACAAAAATAATGAATTATGGCTGAATGGTTTATGGTAGACTGGAGTCACGTTTAATGTCTCTGCACTCACAGCGAAATCTTTTTTAACTTTATTCACGATGATACGAATTTCAGGAAAGCGAAGTTTAGCGCAGCTCAATCCCTTTGATGTTGTAGTTTCGTTCACATTAGGTTCAGTAATAGCCTATATGATGCTGGAACAAGTCTCTTTGGCAGAAGGTGCAATTGTTCTTGCCTTAATTATTGTATTGCAGTTATGCTTTGCAAAGTTTGCGCAACGTTCTAAGACTTTTGAAAAAATTTTTAATGCAAAGCAAACTTTGCTTTTTTATAAACTCAATTTTTTATACGATGCAATGCGAAAAGAACTCGTAACTCAGCAGGAAATTATGGCTGTTATAAGACAACCAGATTTCTCGGATCTGAGCAAAATTTTTTCTGTAATTATGGAATCCAACGGCGATCTGAGTGTAACAGAAATTCCTGAATCCAATGTAGTTACCAGTTCCCCATCAGAATCTCGACCACATACATTATCAGATCCATGAGTATTGTTTTTGATCACTAACTGTCATCTGATTTACAGGCATTTATCCAATATTTCTCTTCCAATCCGTTTTCAACTCAGCGTAAGTTTCGTTGGCTTCAGCTTCCTTCCATTTTTTATAAAATATATCGGCAGATTTGGCTTTCTCCGGGTCGCCGGTACCTTTTGGCAGCTTTTCATAATCATTAGCTTCATCATATTTCTTTCCACTTTTGTAATTGTAATAGCGGCGAGCTCTGGTAAAACCCATCTGTAGATACTTTCGGGCCATATCGGCACCCACAAAATCATTATTTTTGAGATAATCCAGAAATAATTCGTAAATTTTATCCGAACTTTCCGTTGCGATAATCTCGTTTTTAAAACGCCAGAATGGCCCGATCTCAGATTTGTAAGGCTCGCAGATGAGTACGCCCTGTTCACCTTTTCCCACTTTGTAAAGTTCAGGATGTTCACGGTAATCTACATCAGTTTTCCAGGCGTACTTTTTGGTATCAAAATTGAGATATTTCGGTCGGTCTTTTCGCATATACCTTGACTTATCAAATCGGATGCCCACGTGTTTTTTATGAAATTGTAATTCAAAAATATAAAACCATATTTTTCATAATGTTGGTAATTTGCGAATCAAATAAAATTGTACCTTTAATTGAATAATTAGACAATTCATGGAATCTAAACTCGCAGCCGGAAAGTCGGTTCATCACATCGAAATCAGTAAGGTGAGCGCAATGGGTGTTTTCAGTTCTGATGATGAACTTGCTGTGGAAGAGCCTCTCGAAATTAGGATTATTTACGGTGATGAAAACGATCCTAGATCCAAAACTATTTCTGTAACGATGCGAACACCAGGAAATGATCATGAACTTGCGATTGGTTTTCTGTTTACAGAGGGTATTCTGTCGGGATTTAGTCAGATAGAATATACATATTATGCGATAAAGGATTGTGGCAGACCAAGTGATAATATTTTAATTATGAAGCTGAAAAACGGTTTTGTTCCTCAGCTGATGAATACAGACCGTAATTTTTACACCACATCCAGCTGCGGCGTCTGCGGAAAAGGTTCCATAGAATCTATCAAGACTGTGAGCGTTTTTAAGGATCATCGGAAAAAACGAAAGGAAATTTCACAAGATCTTTTGTTCAGCCTTCCGGAAAAAATGCAGGCATTTCAGAATAATTTCAGTGCCACGGGAGGAATCCATGCTTCAGGGCTTTTTGATCTGGATGGCCATTTGCTCACGCTTCGGGAGGATGTAGGCAGACACAATGCTTTAGACAAGCTCATCGGCTATGCTTTGAGTGTAGATTTATTGCCTGCTGATGATCATATTCTGTTACTCAGCGGAAGAGCGAGCTTTGAACTGATTCAGAAAGCAGCAATGGCCGGAATCCGGATTGTGGCGGCCATCGGTGCGCCCTCCAGCCTTGCAGTGGATTTGGCTAAGGAATTTGACATTAGTTTACTGGGATTTTTGCGTCACAATCGTTTTAACATCTATCATAATGGCAGTGATTTACACATCAAAAATATATTATGAAAATCAGAATCAAGGATAATTCAATACGTTTCCGCTTAACACAGTCCGAAGTTTCAGCTTTAGGAAACACAGGAAAAATTACAAGCTTCGCAGAATTTCCAAATCAGAAATTAATTTACACCATCGAGAAAACGAGTGGTAGTGAGCTGGATGTATCATTTTTCAATAATTTGATTCTGCTGGCGATGCCGGAAATAATGATAACTGAATGGGTTGATACCGATAGAGTAGGCTTCGATGGACAGTCCGGGGCAGTGAAAATTTTGGTTGAAAAAGATTTTGTCTGCATTGATAATACGGTGGAAGATCAGAGTGATAATTATCCCAATCCTAATATGAAATGTTAATGTTTATTTGAAAGTCATGGCTCATCAAGATCAATCGCAACCCAACGGGAACAACGGAAAGAAACCTTCTGCAGAACCGCCGTATCGATTAAGCAATTTAAAACTGGAATCTCCCAAAAACTGGGCTGCAGGCGCTCCGGCAGTGGCGCATTCACTGGGTCAGCTAGTTCGCGATGCTTCCGTTCTGCGAGGCGGACGCGCACTTTTTACCATGAATCAGTTCGACGGATTTGACTGTCCGAGCTGCGCATGGCCAGATCCCGATGACGAACGTTCACAGGTTGCCGAATATTGTGAAAGTGGCGCCAAGGCTTTGGCTGAAGAAGCAACGTCTAAAAAAATAGGAGCCGAGTTTTTCAGGAAAAATTCCGTTTACGATTTGTCACAAATGACGGACTACGAAATCAGCCAATTAGGAAGAATTGCGGAGCCGATGTATTTGCCAGAAGGTGCCACTCATTATCAGCCGATAAGCTGGGATGGAGCCTTTACAAAAATTTCCGAAAAATTAAATGCGCTGGAATCTCCCGATGAAGCTATTTTTTATACTTCAGGAAGAACCAGTAATGAAGCAACGTGGGTCTATCAATTGTTCGCCCGCGAATTCGGAACCAATAATTTTCCGGACTGCTCCAATATGTGTCACGAAACTTCCGGATATGCGCTTTCCAGATGCATCGGTATCGGAAAAGGAACTGTGAAACTGGAAGATTTTTATGACACAGATCTCATCATCATCATGGGGCAGAATCCCGGAACCAACTCACCGAGAATGCTTTCTGCTCTTACAAAAGGAAAAAAGAACGGTGCAAAAATTATAAGCATCAATCCGTTGCCGGAAGCCGGGCTGAAAGGTTTTAAGGATCCTCAGAATGTCCGCGCGTTGCTGAACAAGCCATTTGAACTATCGGATTTACATCTTCCCGTTAAGATTAACGGTGATATGGCACTTCTGAAAGCTCTTCAAATCCTTATTCTGGAAGAAGAAGAGAAACATCCCGGAAAAGTTCTGGCGCAGGATTTTATTGCCACTCAAACCACAGGTTTTGACAGTCTGAGGGATGAGTTGAAACACTATGATCTTAGTTTCTTATCCGGGCAATGCGGAATTTCTATTGAAGACTTGCTGCAAGCCGCAAAAATGATCGCTTCCAAGCAGCGGATCATCGTCTGTTGGGGAATGGGAATCACGCAGCAGCACAACGGTGTGGAAATGATCTATAACATTGTGAACCTTCTTCTGATGAAAGGCAGTATCGGCATTCAGGGCGGCGGCGTCTGCCCGGTTCGCGGACACAGTAATGTACAGGGCAACCGGACTTTGCTCATCAATCATCATCCTACTGAAGAGCAACTGGATAAGCTGGAAGAGTTTTATCAATTCAAAGTACCGAGAAAAGGTGGCTACGATGTAGTAAAATCTCTGAAGGCCATGCATGAAGGCAGGGTCCGGTTCATGTTTTGCATGGGTGGAAACTTTCTTTCCGCTGCACCAGACACTCAATATTCTGCACAGGCGATGCGTCAGCTCGACATGTCGGTTCTCGTATCCATTAAGTTGAATAGAAATCATTTGATCCACGGAAAAGAAGCGCTGATTTTACCAGTAATCTCAAGAAGTGAAAAAGATATTGTTGATGGCCAGATCCAGCACATCAGTACTGAAAATTCAATGGGCGTGATCCAGTCTTCCAAAGGTATTCTTGATCCCGTCTCGGAGCATTTGATCAGCGAAATTCATGTGGCGTGCAGAATGGCCAAGGCAGTTTTGGGTAACCGTTCTGTGGTAGATTGGGATCAGTTTATGAAGGATTATGACACCATCCGCAATCATGTAGAACATTGCATTCCTGGTTTTGAAAATTATAACCAACGAGTCCTTCAGAAGGGAGGTTTTTACCTTCCCAATTCGGCGCGCAATGGCGTTTTCAGCAGTGAGCAAGATCCTCATCGCGCGGCATTCAGCATAACATCGGTGCCGGATAATTTACTTGCGGATGATGAATATTTAATGGGAACCACCAGAACACATGATCAGTTCAACACCGTAGTTTATGGTCTGGACGACCGTTATCGGGGTATTTTTAATGAGCGAAGGATAGTCATGATGAATGAAAAGGATATTGAAAAAGCGGGTTTTACGGCCGGTGATCATGTGGATCTTTTCAATTATGATGACAATATTGAAAGGATCGCACCGCTTTTTATTGTTGTTAAATATCCGATTCCACAAAAAAGCACGATGACCTATTTCCCGGAAGCCAATGTGTTGGTGTCCATCAATAATGTGGTGAAAGGTGCGAATATGCCGGCGTCTAAATATGTGCGGGTTAAAATCAAAAAACATGATCCCGAAATTTTCAAGAGGATTGATCAGCATCTGATTGCGGCAGCAGGAACAAGCCGTAGTTAGGCCGTAGCATAAGAGGAATCAAAAGGATTGATTTAATAGCCGTATTACTTTTAAGACATCTTCGGGTGTATTGGCGTTCATCAGACAATCCGGATTTTCAGCCCTAACGAGTGCAGCAGGATGTTTCATGAGGATTTTACGGAGTGAAGTATTACCAGTCGAAAAATTTTTTTCAAGAACAGGAAAACTTCTGGGTTCCCAAATGCCAATGAGTGGCTCCGGAAGTCCGTCAGTAGGATTTTTATAGACCGTTGCGATGCATTCAGGATTTCTGGATTGGATAAGATGTTCTAAGATTTTATCATCTAGTAAAGGCATATCGCAGGCAACAATCAGCCATGCAACATTGTTTTGATGCTGAAAGGCAGCCATTAAGCCGCCGAATGGTCCCATGTCGGAAAAAGTATCTGTGAGGAATTGGTAGTTTTGATCAAAATTGATTAACTGATCCTTACGGCAAGAGATGAATACATCCGAACAGTAGTGCGAAAGCTGATCTGCGAGATGATATTGTTGCACCTTGCCATGCCAGCGTATTAATTCCTTCGGCTGTCCCATACGGCGGCTCTGTCCTCCAGCGAGAACGAGTCCGTTAATCTCGGCAATGTCACTCATAATTCCTAAGATGTTATTTATTTATTAATGAATCAAGACTTGCAAAGATACAGTGAAATGGATCAAGGATACATCCACAATTTAATGAAACCATATTATGACAAAAAGCGATTATTTATATTTAGATTACAATGCCACCACTCCGGTAGATCCGCGGGTTTTGGAGACGATGTTCCCTTACTTTAATCAAGTATATGCCAATTCGGGAAGCTCTCATATTTTCGGACTTACCGTAAAAGAAGCCGTTGAAAATGCATCTGAAGAAGTAGCCGAGCTCATCGGCGCAGATGCTAATGAAATTATTTTTACATCCGGAGCGACGGAATCTGTAAATCTTGCTCTAAAGGGATTAAAAAAAAATCAAGTCAGAAATCATATCGTAACAGTTGCAACAGAACATAAAGCTGTTTTAGATACCTGTTCTCAACTTGAAAAAGATGGATATAAAGTTGATTATCTCAATGTCAATCATTTAGGAAGTATCAATCTTGCTGAGTTAGAATCATTGATCACAGTAGAAACACTGATGGTGTGTATCATGTTGGTTAATAATGAAACAGGCATCATTCATCCCATACAGGAAATTGCAGAAATGGCACATCGGAAAGGCTGCTGTGTTTTCTGTGATGCGACGCAGGCTGTAGGGAAAATTCCTGTGAACGTCAAGGCATTGAATATTGATCTGATGGCTTTTTCTGCCCACAAGTTTTACGGACCCAAAGGAGTAGGTGCACTTTATATTGCTTCCGCCATTAAAAATAAAGTACAGCCGCAAATTCAGGGTGGAGGACAACAGCAGAACCTCAGAAGCGGAACTTTAAACGTCCCAGGAATTATCGGGATGGGAAAAGCGGTGCAAATTGCATTTGAAGAAATGGAAAGTGATTCACAAAAAATAAAAAAACTTAGAGATCATCTTGAAAATGAACTTTTGAAAATTCCTCAGACTAGCATTAATGGAAACCATTCCGCAAGGATTTTCAATACCACCAATATCTGTTTTGAAGGTATTTATTCCGAAGATCTTATTCTTTCCTTAGGAAATATTTGCGTTTCAAGCGGTTCTGCCTGTAATGCGGTTACCACAAAACCCTCTCATGTCCTTAAAGCAATGGGAATGAGTGATCGGGATGCATTGGCTTCAATACGGTTCAGCATAGGAAAATATACCACTCTTTCGGAAATTGAAACCGCTGTTGAAAAAATAGAGAAAACAGTTATTCTCTTGAGAAATAGATAATTAGCATGAGCTTGAAAAAACAACGCAAATATCAATAGGAATGGGCTTTAGCCCACTTTAATAAGTACTATGGAAAATTGGCTTTAGCCAAAACTTATACTTGATTTCGGGTGGTTAACTTTAATTTGAAATCAGTACATCTATCCGAAGCCTAATATAATTGATAAAACACAACATTTTGACTTTCAATTAATTTTTAATCTTTTTTATATTGAACTTAAGTTAGAATTAAATTTCATTTGTAACTTTTACATAAGATTGTTTAAAGTAAAAGAATTTTGCTCCTTTAGGAGCAGAATCTGTGTAGAAATAAGAATACATCCATCAACCAATCCGTAGGATTGATATCTATAATACGATAAATATCCTAAAGATAGTGTTCCTAAGGAACGCCAAACATCTTCCGAATATGGTGTCTACACAGATAAAACTCCATGGAGTTTTTTAACTATTTACTTTTAGCTACATAGAAATGAAACGCAACGTCATTAATGTCCGTCTCCTTTTTTCACAGAAAATACGTGAAAAATCTGCGGAAACAACGCCTGAACATATTCTTTTACCGCTCCGGAAGATCCCGGAAACGTTAAAATCAGCATATCATCAGAAAATCCGGCAATTCCTCTGGAAAGCATGGATGTTTTCACACGATCCTGTCCGTAGTTTCTTGCGGTTTCCATAATTCCCGGAATTTCTTTGGTAATGAAGGGTAAAACCGCTTCCGGCGTTACATCACGATCCGAAAGACCTGTTCCGCCTGTAAAAACGAGAAAATGACAGCCTCTTTGTTTAAATAATTCTATCTTTTCCTGAATGGCAGAAACGTCATCAGGTACCACAGAATAATCAACATTGCTGATCCCGTGATTATTAAGGGAATCTACCAGAAGTTTTCCGGAAGTATCATCTTTAAGTCCCTGAGAAACAGAATCACTGCAAACAACTACTGCCGCATTAAGATTTTCCGTCTCCATATTTTTCTGACTGCTTTTTCCGCCCTGCTTTTCCAAAAGCCGGATATTGGAAATCTCTACATTTTTATCAATCGGTTTCAGCATGTCGTAAATCACCAAAGCTGCTACAGAAGCACCATGCATGGCTTCCACTTCAACGCCGGTCTTATAAATGGTATGAACTTCAACGGTGATTTTAATATCCAAACCACGCATTTCATAATTAATTGCGGCAAATTCCACAGGTAAAGGATGACAATCCGGAATAACATCGCTCGTTTTTTTTATCGCCAGTAAAGCGGAAGCTCTTGCAAATTCGAGCACATTGCCTTTCGGAACCATTCCGTTTTTTACGGCTTCTACCGTTGAAATTGCTGATGTTTTTATCGTTGCCGCTGCAATCGCTTTTCGCAACGTAAAGGTTTTAAAAGTGATATCTACCATGGTTTATTGGTTTGTTTTCCATTGATGCGTTTCATCCTCAAAAATTTCTCTACCCCAGATCGGGAGTTCGTTTTTTATACGTTCCACCACTTCGTTACAGGCTAAAGTTGCTTCCTTGCGGTGTTTTGATGAGGTAAAGACAAAAAGGCATATTTCTCCTGCTTTCACAATGCCTAAGCTATGATGAACGTGCATACAGGTCAAATTATATTTTGAAAAAATTTCTTCTCTGATAACTGCCATTTGAGATAAGGCTAAATCTTCATAAGCCGTATATTCTATCGCTTTTACCGTTTTTCCGTCAATTTCATCTGTGCGAATCTGTCCCAGAAAAATCTGATGGGCTCCAATTTCTGTTTTTGCGGAATGTTTTGTGATGCTTTCCGCTATGAATAAAGGTGAAACAGGACTATTCTGAAATATATTTTTGATCTTACTCATCGATTTCTTTATTTAAATGATTAATCCCGCCGTCCAGATGACCGATACTGTATTCCCGTCCTAAAATTTCCTGTAAAATTTTCGCTCCGGATAGGCTTCTATTTCCGGACTGACAGACCAAAATGACATTTCTGTTATTGATCTGGTTTACATATTCCTTCAACTGAGATAATGGAATCGAGATATACGGAACATCCAGTTTGGGTTGTTCTTCCGGCTCCCGAACATCAATAACAATTGTGTCGGGAAGTTTTGAAACTACTTTAAATTCTGAAGGAGAAAAATTTTTAATTCCGGCCAATTCAATTCCGCAGTGAAGCTGATAATTCATGTCTTCAAATTCTTCAATGCTGTAAGGAATATTTTTATCGGTTAAATGTAACGAAGTAATTTCAAAAACAGCAGTCTGATAATTCAGGATATCGATTGTCATTAGTTTATTGATCAGCGGTTCTCCGATTCCTGTCATTAATTTGATGGCTTCAGTCGCCTGTAAAGTTCCGATAACTCCTGGTAAAACGCCCAAAACTCCTACCTCGTTACAGTCAGGAACTTCTCCCGGATTTGGAGGTTCAGGGAAAAGATTTCGATAATGGGCGGTAAAACCTTCTTTATTTCTGACATTAAAAACAGCAATCTGACCTTCGTACTGATAAATTGCCCCAAAAATAAGAGGTTTTTCTAAAATCCGGCATACATCATCAAGCAAGTAACGCGTTGCGAAATTATCGGTACAGTCTATAATAATATCATATTCGGAAACAATTTTAACTGCATTTTTGGGAATAATCCGCTCCGAAAAAATTGTGAACTGCACTTCAGGATTCATCGCATTCAGCCTTACTAAAGCAGCTTCGATTTTAAGTTTACCAACATCATCCGAATTGTAAAGAATCTGCCGATGCAGATTGCTCAGCGAAACACGGTCATCATCTACAATACCGATATTCCCGATTCCGGCTGCGGTGAGATATTGGAGAACAGGACAGCCCAAACCTCCGGCTCCAATCACCATAACTTTTGCCGCGGCAAGTTTGTCCTGAGCTTTGATGCCGAAACCCTGTAATTTAATCTGTCTGTCGTAGCGTTCTGAATTCAACATATTTTATCCTCCTGAATAAGGTGGCATTAAAGCGACCACATCGTTATTTTGTAAAGCTGTATTTTCTGAAATAATCTTTTGATTCACAGCAATTCCCAGTTTTAAATCTTTCAGCTGGGGAAATTTTTCAGTGAGTTGATTAAGCAGTTGGTCGGTATTTTCCGCTTCCGCTTCAAAATCCGGACCTAAGATTTCTTTCAGTCTGCCAAAGCTTATTATTTTTACAGTACTCATTCATTTACGTTTTTGAATTGAATGGTTTTCAGCTTTTTTACATATCGTCTTCCGGTGGCATAATCAGTAGGAGAGAGGGTGGAAATGCCATTCTCGGGTCTGCTCTCAGTTTCCGGAATTATTAAAACATGATTACCAACTGTCGTATTGAAGATTTCGTTCCACGAAAAAACAACTTTATAGCCGTCTTCTGCAATGCAAGTAATGTAATATTCGCTTAACACTTTTGGTGATTTTTCTTTAAATGAAATTTTTGAAAGAACATCTTTCAGCAAAACCCCTTTTATGTTTTTAAGGGTAGATTTATATTCTTTTAAATGATTGGTAATGTGTATACTGTCGATAGTTTTTTGTGGATATTTCAAAAGTTCAGTGGATGTGACAATTGTTTTCTGGTTATCGGGAGCGATAATTTCAATGCTTTTTGAAGATTGGGCAAAAGCAAAGGAAGCGTAGAAAACTGTAAGAAGTAGAACAAAATTTTTCATTTAATGATCTTTAAATTGTGCTTGATATTAATTTGTAGGAAGCCATCAAAAGTACGACAGCAAGTACATATTTCAGCCCGTTTTGATTCAGTTTTTTCGCAGCGAGGTAAGCGCCAAGCAATCCGCCTGCAAATGCACAGATGATGTACATCCACATATCGCTCGTAAAAGAAATCTCTTTGGTGAACATTCCTCCCAAACCCGCCACGGAATTAACAAAAATAAAAGCTGCACTGATTGCCGCGGTCTGTTTCTGGTTGGTCCATTTCAGTAAAATCAGCACCGGAGATAACAAAATTCCGCCGCCAATGCCGATCATTCCGGACAATAAACCGATCACTCCTCCGAAAAGTAAGGATAAATAGATTTGAGGATCTTTCAGCTCGCTGTCATCCGGACTTTTAAAAAAGAAAAAACGGAAAACAGGAAATAGCAGTAAAATCCCTAAGATTCTTTTGTACAAAGTGTCTTCAATATGAATCATTCCACCCACGAAAGCCAGAGGAATAGAAGCTAAAGCAATCGGAATAAAGATCCTGAGTTTAAAATGTCCTCCACGATAATATTGTATAAAAGACGTAAGCGAAACGAAGAGATTAAGCACCAAAGCCGTAGGTTTCATTTCTTTGGGAGCTATTCCATACAAAGCCATCAGCGCCAGATAACCGCTTGCGCCACCGTGCCCGACTGCTGCATATAAAGCTGCGATGACAAATAAAATCAGATAAAAAAATTCTACATTCATTATTTGATCTTTATTTAAACAGTATAATTCCAACTTCTTCATCTTTTGCACAGCCTTCCGAATCTTCAGGTAAAATCATCAGACAATTGGCTTCCGCAAAAGACTGGAGACGATACGATTCCTGCGCATGAAGCGGCGTTACTGTTCCGTTGTCATAGGTTGCTTTCAGGAAATGGGTCAGACCGGTTTTCTTTCCATAAGACGACGTGGAAGTTGCTTTGGTTTTCTCTGTAATCTCAGGACGTTTCATGATTTCTGAAAGCAATGGCGCAATGTATAAATAAAAACAGGTTAATGCCGATGACGGATTTCCGGGTAAGCCGAAAACAAGTTTTTCTCCCTTCGTTCCAAAATAGAAAGGTTTTCCGGGTTTCTGCCGGATTTTATGAAATTTCTGCTCAACGCCGCATTGTTTTGTGGCATCAATGACGAAATCGTAATCGCCGACACTTACACCGCCCACCAAAATCACAATATCCGTTTTGGAAATGGCAAGATCCAGCGTTTTTTCAACCTCAGAAGGATCATCTTTTACCCAAAAGCTTTTAACAGTAGTAATTCCACATTGTTTTAAAACAACTTCCAACTGGTAGGAATTGGATTCGTAAACCTGACCAAAAGCTAAATTTTCTCCCGGTTGTACCAATTCGTTGCCCGTAAGAATTAACGAAACCGATGGAGGTACAAATACGTTGATTTCCGTACATCCGATTCCGGCGAGATAGCCGATGGCAGCAGCCGAAAGATAGCTTCCCGAACGTATTGCCACAGTGTCTTTTTTCGCATCGCTTCCGGCATTTCGTACGTGCAGCCCTTTTTCGAGATCGTGATCCTGAACGGTGAGATATCCGTTTTCAGTCGAAGCTTTTTCCTGCATAACGATGGTATCTGCGCCAATGGGAAGGGGAGCTCCCGTAAAAATACGACATGCATTTCCTTTTTCGAGATGAAACTGCTCTATAGATCCCGCCTGCATTTCGCCTGAAATTTTCAGCTTTAGATCTTTATCTTCAAAACGGATGGCGTAGCCGTCCATTGAGGACTGTGAAAAATTTGGGATGTTATATTTTGAGTAAATATCTTCTGCGGTAGTGTGCCCGAAGGCTTCTTTCAAAGGAAGAATCCGGGTTTTTCTTTCCGGAATATTTTGTTCGATTATTTTTTTTGCTTCTTCTACGCTTATCATGGCTGGGTTTTTAAATGATGATAATCTGGTGGCGTATCAATGTCAACAGCGCCTTTTTCAAATTGAAAAGATTCAACATCGTCCATATTCTGCTGAATGATCTTTTTTGCACCTTGCTCTCCGGTCAATTCCATTAACGGCTTAAAATATTTTTTAGAAAATAAGGCAGGAACGCCCAACGTATCGGCATATTTTGTGACAACAATTTCCTTTCCTGAAGTTACCTGTAACTGAAGCATTTCTGAAAATAAATCACCCGTGAGATATGGCTGATCGCATACCGAAATGAAACATCTATCCATTTCGGGAAACAGACGGGACAGTGTTTTCATTCCTGATTGTATGGAGGAAGCCATTCCTGATTCCCAGTTTTCATTGATAACGATGTGTATATTTTTATTTTTAATGACAGAAGATATTTCATGATGGCGGGCTCCGAGAACCAAAACGATTTTGTTCGGATCAAATACTTCTAAAGCAGTATCAGTTATTCTTTCTAAAAATGTTTTTCCCTCATACTCCAAAAGTTGTTTCGGAGATCCCATTCTGGAAGAATTTCCGGCTGCCAATACTATAATTCCTGTATTTTTCATTATCCGCCAATATTGATCATACTTCTGTTCTGAATGATTGATGTGTTTATTTTTTCAAATTGTTCGTTCAGTTGTCCGCCCTGCGTTTTTGCTTTCGACCAGATCGCAGATTCTATGATCGGTAAAATATCTTCACCATTTCGTAAAGGCGTAAGAAGATCGGTTTCTTTTTTTGAAAACAGGCAGTTCTTTAATTTTCCGTCTGCGGTAAGCCGGATTCTGTTGCAGCCGCTGCAAAACGGTTCGCTCATTGTGCTTATAATCGAAAAACTTCCTTGATGCCCATCAATGCTGTAAGATTTTGCTGTGTCATGAAAGCCAATTGGAAGCGGATTAAAATCATATTTTTCTCGGATGATATCCAGAATGTCTTTTTGGGTCATCACCTGATTGCTGCTCCATCGGTTTCCACTGAAAGGCATAAACTCAATAAATCTTACTTCTACAGGATGATCTTTTGTAAATGCAATAAAATCTGAAATTTCATCATCATTAATATCTTTCATGGCAACAACATTGATCTTGGTTTTGATGTTGTGCTGTAGTAAAAGATGAATGTTTTTGAGGACGCGGTCAAAATAATCGCGGCGGGTAATTTTCAGGAATTTTTCCCTCTGTAAAGTATCAAGACTGATGTTAATGCTCTGAAAATCCGACTGAATAATCTCAGGAAGCATATCATCAATTCGGATTCCGTTGGTGGTACAATTCAATTGTACAGGAAGTTTTCCCAGGTTTCGGATGATGTGTGAAGCATCTTTCCTTACAAAAGGTTCACCTCCGGTAAGTCTGATTTTATTAACGCCATGTTTTACAAATAATCCAGCAATTGTATCGATTTCATCCGCCTGCATCAGTTTCTTATGCGGTGTAAAATCATAATTTTCTTCCGGCATACAGTAGAAGCAGCGCAGGTTGCAATTATCCGTCAGTGATATACGAAGGTAGTTGTGGGTTCTTCCGAATTGATCAGTTATCATAAAGTTTAAATACTGAGAATGTCAGTATGCATTTTTTCCGGCTTGTCCCGCAATGAAGATCCTTTTTTTCCGCTGAGGACCGCCTTGATCTCAGCAATTACGGAAATGGCGATTTCCTCCGAAGTCTCTGCACCAATATCTATTCCAACGGGACCGTAAAGTTTATTTAATTCCGAGTCAGTGACTTCAAGACCTTCATTTGTAAGATCACTCATTAATTTCTTAAACCGGGTTTTTGGTCCGAGTAATCCAATGTAGGGCGTTGGCAGACCAATAATCGATTTTAAAACCGAAAGATCGTACTGATAATTATGGGTCATTAACACAAAAACTGTTGTCCCATCTACCGAAATGTTATGAATCAGTTCTTCCGCTTTCACATGTAAAACTTCATCGGCTTTGGGAAATCTTTTTTTCAGTGCGTGTGTAGCTCTGCCGTCTGCTATAATAGTGTTCCAGCCTAATATTGTTGCAGCGTCTACCAACGGTTGTGCATCGTTGCCTGCTCCAGCAATCACCAGAGTGGTTTGGGGAGAAATATATTGCATCAGTAGTTCATCATTTACTGAATTGGCCAAAACATTTTGTTTTTCGTTGATGGCTCTTGCAGAAATGTTTTTAAGCCTATTTTCGGAAAGCGATTGGTTTTCGATCATAGATAACTTATTCCCGCTCAGCAATCCGACTGTTCCTGTCTGATGATTTTTTTTGTTCAAAGAAAAAATGGTCGTCAGCACACATTCATTTCTGTGTTGAGGTATTTGCTTCAGAAGATGGATGGGCTGGATCTCGGCAGAACTGTCAATGTATTCAAAAAGGATGTGGACAATACCATTACATCCCAGCTGTACACCAAATTCCAGGTCATCGGGATTACTGGTGTCGTACGTAATCAGTTTATTATTTTTCTGATGAATGGCGAGAAGAGCCCGGCGCAGTGCATCACCCTCCAGACAACCTCCGCTGATGGCACCGGTAAGTTGTCCGTCTTCAGTCACCAGCATTCTTGCGCCGGCTCTTCGGTAAGAGGATCCTTCAACTTTTACAACCGTTGCCAGTGCGGCCTGCAAACCTTTTGAAAGTGCAGCTTCATAAGCATTGATAATATCCAGAATTTCTTTCATTGAAATTTTTTTGTATTCAGCGGTAAATTTTTAACCTTCGCTACAAACTGTTGTAGGGTATAATCATAAATGATTATCTCTTCAAATTTACATATTAATTCATCACATCCTTCTTTCGAGGAATGATTAATTAGCGAATAGTGTGCAAAACTGTATAAAAAATGGCGGGTTTATTGTTTTATTTCATGATCTTTGTTAGACCAATCACTGAATTAATTGAAAAAATCATCTAATGGAGTTTAAAGGACATTATAACCGGCGGAGCTTTATCAAAGTATCCGGACTTATCGCTGGTTTCATGGCTATTCCCACATCGGTTAAGGCCTTTTACCAAGACGTCAAGCAATATCTGATTCCCAAGAAAAATGTTTCGCGGCTTACACTTTCCATCAATAAAAAATCGCATACACTTTATGTGGACACCAGAACAACAGTATTGGATCTTGTCCGTGAGCAGCTTAATCTGACAGGTTCCAAAAAAGGCTGTGATCATGGTCAATGTGGCGCATGTACCATCCATATCGACGGAGAGCGCGCCTTGGGATGTCTCACACTGGCTGCCATGGCTCAAGGCAAGGAGATTACGACCATCGAAGGTCTGGCGGATGGTGATGAACTTCACCCGATGCAGAAGGCGTTTATAGAATGTGACGGTTTTCAGTGCGGCTACTGTACACCCGGACAGATTATGTCTGCCGTGGCCTGCGTGAAGGAAGGTCACACAGGATCTGTAGAAGAGATCAAAGAATATATGAGTGGCAATCTTTGTCGTTGCGGAGCGTATAACGGAATTGTCCAATCCATTCAAAAAGTAGCAGCTCAATGAGACCATTCACTTTTGAAAAAGCAAGATCTTCAGAGGATGCGCTTAGCAAAAAAAACTCTGATAGTCACTTCATCGCCGGAGGTACCAATCTGGTAGACCTCATGAAAAAAACAATCGCTCAGCCGCAACAGTTGATAGATGTGACCGGCGCACTATCCAGCGAAGTAAATCTGACAAATAACATTTTGACAATTGGCGCAATGGCCAGCAACTCCAGAGTGGCCAGTGATAAGATAGTAAAGGAAAAATTTCCGCTCATTTCCCAGGCAATTCTGGCTGGCGCGTCGCCGCAGATTCGGAATATGGCAAGTTCGTCCGGCAACGTCATGCAGCGTACTAGATGTCCTTATTTCTACGATATCAGCACGCCGTGCAATAAAAGAAATCCTGGAAGTGGATGCAGCGCTATAGACGGTGCCAACCGGATGAGTGCCGTGGTAGGTCACAACGGCCAGTGTGTGGCTGTACATCCTTCGGATTTTTGTGTTGCGCTTTCTGCGCTGGACGCCAGCGTTAGTATTAAAACTAAAGATCAGAAGGATATCAAAATTCCTTTCACTGACTTCCATAAACTTCCCGAAGATACGCCTTGGCTGGACAATCATTTACCCGATGATGCCATCATTACGGCGATTGAGGTTCCGGATAATCGTTTTGGCAAGCATACTTCTTATGTCAAAATCCGGGACAGGACATCTTATGCTTTTGCTTTGATTTCGGTAGCCGCTGCATTGGATATGGAAGGCAAAACCATCAAAAATGCAAGACTTTCTTCCGGCGGTGTAGCGCACAAACCGTGGCGCTGGCTGGAGGCAGAACAATTCTTAAATGGGAAACGGGTATCTACAGAGATTTTTGAGCAGGCGGCTCAATTGGCAATCCGCGATCTGAAGCCGTTGTCAGAAAATGCGTACAAGATTCCGATGTTACAAGGTGCCATCGTCACCGCTTTGCAGAATTGTATCAAGCCATTATAGGCACTCATTAAAATTAAAGTTATGGGATTATTAGATCTATTAAATATCAAATCAAAAAAACCGGAAGGCCGTGTAGAAGGTGTAGCTAAAGTCACCGGACGAGGAAAATATGCCGCAGAATATGAAGTCAAGAATATGTGCTACGCCGTTCTGGTTACCAGCACCGTGCCCGCAGGCAAGATAAACTCGATTAATGTGGATAAAGCCAGGCAGGTGGAAGGTGTCCTGGATGTCGTAACGCATCAGAGTAAACCAAATGTTCCTGGATTATCAACAGAGCAAAAGATCAAAGATTCTAAATTTGGACTGCCTATTTTCCATACCGATACCATTTATTACAAAGGTCAGCCCATTGCCATGGTTATCGCTGAAACGCTGGAAGATGCAACGTTTGCGGCGACTCTGATAGAAACAGACTATCAAAAAGATCATTTCAAGGTTGATTTTGATTCAGCCCGGGATTCTGTAGCTCTGAAACCGGAAGGGAAGGAGCGAGGGAATCTCAGCAGCTGGCAGAATTCAGCTTTTGTGTTAAATCAGGAATACACCATAAAGGCAGACGTTCACAATCCAATGGAAATGCATGCGACCATTGCGCAGTGGACCGGAGATAATCATTTAAGGCTTTATGATAAAAATCAGGGTGTCAATGGTGTTCAGAAAACATTCTCCAAGCTATTTGAAATTCCGGAAAGTAATATTGAGGTGTTCAGCGAGTTTGTAGGCGGCGGTTTTGGTTCGGGCCTCAGAGTCTGGCCTCATGCGCTGGCGTCTGCCATGGCTGCAAAACAGGTGTCTAGACCGGTAAAACTTATGCTGACAAGACCGCAGATGTTTGCAGCAACCGGATACAGACCGGCGTCCTGGCAACGCATTCAGCTGGGTGCGGACCATTCTGGTACGCTGACAGGAATTTTACATCAGGCCAAAAATGAAACTTCACTTTATGAAAATTTCAATGATGGCATTACTCGCGTAACAAGATTGATCTACACGTTGCCCAACCTCAAAACAGAGGCTGCCACAGTTCCATTGAATCTCAGTACGCCCACATGGATGCGCGGTCCCGGAGACTGCACGGGTGTCTTTGCGCTGGAATCTGCCATGGATGAACTGGCTTATCAATTAAAGATGGATCCTGTGCAGCTCAGGTTGAAAAATATTTCCCTGGAAAAACATCCGGATTCTAACCTGCCATGGTCCACTCATTTTCTGGATGAATGCATACAGAAAGGTGCTCAAATGATTGGCTGGAAATCCAGAAAATCAACGCCCAAATCATCATTGAATGGTGACTGGTACACGGGTTACGGCATGGCTGTCGGGATGTGGAACGCCGGCCGTCGCGAAGCTAAAGCCGCCATCATCTTTGATAAAACTGGTGCCATGGTGATACAAACTGCAATGACAGACATCGGAACCGGAACAGGAACCGGCATGCAGAACATTGCCCATGAAATCACCGATATTGCGAAAGACAAGATCACTATTGAGCTTGGAAATTCCAATCTTCCGCCGGCACCAAGTCAGGGTGGAAGTACAGGATTATCGTCCGTGAGCGGAGCGGTCTATGAGGCGAGCAAACAGATTAGACAGAAACTGGCAGAATATGCAGGCATTGCCAATGAAGACTTCAAAAACATGAATCCTGATCATCTAATTCTATCTGACAAACACATCAGCTTAAAAAGCAATTCATCCGCAACCGTGTCTTACTCCGAATTGTTTGAGAAGAACAATCTCCAGCACATCAGAGTCGACGTCAGCTCTAAGCCGGGAAGTGAGCGTGAAAAGTTTGCATTCGCTTCATCAGCTGCGCATTTTTGTAAGGTTAAGGTCAATCGGCGCACTGGTCAGGTAAAAGTTGAGAGGCTTGCAGTGGTGGCAGATGGCGGAACCATCATCAACAGTCAGGCTGCTGCCAATCAGATGTCCGGCGCAGCAGTCGGCGGAATTGGAATGACGCTGATGGAAGAGAATCAGATTGACAGGAAACTGGGAACGGTTATCGGGAATGATCTTGCGGCTTACCATTTTGCGGTCAATGCAGATGCTCCAATCATTGACGTTGATTTTATTCACAAACCGGACCCCAATATTAATCCTTCCGGCGCAAAAGGTCTCGGCGAAGTCGGAATCATTGGTACGGCACCAGCAATTGCCAATGCAATCTACAACGCAACCGGAGTAAGAATGCGGGAATTACCCATCACTCCGGATAAAATTCTAATAGCATTATCTAAAAAATAAATAGTTCAAAATCCTGATAAAATCTGAATCGCATGGTTCGGATTTTTTTTGGACTTATTTAGATCGAGTCCATTTAGTCTAATTTCCAGGTTAATGTGTGCCCGACAAATGATTTCAGGCGATAACGGTTTCCTTTTTGTATCGTCAGGTGTAACCAAATCATATTCTTATGGGAAACACCGAAAAACAGTCTGTTACATTAAAAGTTAATGGACAGGAACATCATCTGGAAGTCCTTCCCTGGGTTTCCCTTTTGGACGCTCTACGGGAAACGCTGCATCTTACGGGTACTAAAAAAGGCTGTGACCACGGTCAGTGTGGAGCCTGCACCGTTTTAATTGACGGAAAAAGAGTGTTAAGTTGCCTTAGCCTTTGTGTGATGAAATCCGGACGCAATATCACCACTATTGAAGGTATTGCGAAAGACAACGTTCTGCATCCGGTACAGAAAGCTTTTATTGATCACGATGCATTTCAGTGTGGC
The DNA here is from genome assembly GCA_913778505.1 of uncultured Chryseobacterium sp. Classification (GTDB taxonomy): domain Bacteria; phylum Bacteroidota; class Bacteroidia; order Flavobacteriales; family Weeksellaceae; genus Epilithonimonas. The sequence goes on along the minus strand of CAJYWD010000005.1, from coordinate 76,759 downwards.
TATTGTACGCCAGGCCAGATCTGCAGTGCAATCGGTTTGCTGAATGAAAGAAAGGGTGAAACACGCGAGGAAATCCAGGATCTGATGAGCGGCAATCTTTGCAGATGCGGTGCTAACAGAGGAATCATTAACGCTGTAATGGCAGTAAAACAAGGCGTTTATGAATAATTTTAAGTATGCAAATGCAGAGAATCTGGAGCAGGCCATTTACCTTAATGCTTCGGGTGACAGCCATAGAGTCATCGCCGGCGGGACGAATCTTATCGACCTGATGAAATATTTCGTGGAGGAAGCGGACACACTGATAGATATTAATTCCATATGCGGCTGCAGCGATTTAAAAGAGTTGGAAAACGGCAATGTTATCCTCGGTGCCTTGATGATAAATGCAGATACTGCGTATCATGCGTTGATAGAATCCAGATACCCTCTATTGTCCAAAGCTATTCTTGCAGGAGCATCAGCACAGATCAGAAATATGGCAACGAATGGCGGCAATCTTTTGCAGAGAACCCGATGTTATTACTTTTATGACAGACATACGCCATGTAATAAGAGAGAACCGGGCACAGGATGCTCGGCTATTGAAGGTTACAATCGGATGCACGCAATTTTGGGACATAGCGACAGTTGCATTGCGGTTTTTCCGTCGGATATGTGTGTGGCATTAGCTGCTTTGGAAGCAAAAGTTCATATCAAAGGAATTGCAGGTATAAGAATCTTGGATTTTGCAGATTTCCACAGATTGCCCGGCAGTACGCCTCAGCAGGATAATAATTTGAGGTTTGGTGAGATCATTACAGGAATTGAATTACCGGCTAAGGGTTTTACCAAAAATTATTCATATCTCAAACTCAGAGATCGCAGTTCATATTCTTTTGCGCTGGTTTCAGTGGCTACAGGACTGGAACTGGAAAATGGAAGGATTAAATTAGCACGCATCGCGCTGGGTGGAGTAGCGCACAGACCATGGCGTGTGCAGGAAGCAGAAAATTTTTTAATTGATAAAGAAGCCACTGCTACCAACTTTGCCAATGCGGCAGAAATTGTTCTGAAAGGAGCAAGTGGTTTCGAACATAACAGTTTCAAGATAGATCTCGCCAGGAAAGCGATCATCAGAAACTGTATGATGGCCCTGGATACGAATTCTCAGAGACCGGGTGCCAAACCTTCACTGTAATGTATTATTCAATTAAATTATCATCCAATGAAAAATATATCATCTGTAGGACAGCCCATCAGCCGTCTGGAAGGTCATCTGAAAGTTACAGGCCAGGCAAAATATGCCGGAGAATATGAAGCCAAAGATTTGTTATACGGCTACATTGTCAACAGCTCGGTGACCAAAGGAAAAATTAAATCTATTGATACTTCCGAAGTCAAAAATCTGGAAGGTGTCGTGGAAGTTTTTACCCACGAAAATAAACCATCCACCGCTTGGTTCGATTTTAAATATGCCGATATGGATGCGCCGCCGGGTAATGTTTTTAAACCACTGAAGGATAACATTATACGGTATAACGGTCAGCCCATTGCTTTGGTGATTGCAGAAAGCTTTGAAATGGCAAGGTTTGCAGCGCATAAGATTAAGGTAAATTATGAGACTGAATCATTTGAGACAGATATTGAATCTAATCTTGACAAAGCCAGAGATCCTAAAAAGGGTTTAGCCTCACTGCTCAAACCGCCGCCGCCCAAGCCCAAAGGTGATTTTCAGAAAATCTATGATGAATCCGCAGTCAAGACAGACAGTAAATTCCGTCACGGCACCGAGCATCATAATCCGATGGAAATGTATGCTTCTACCGTAATCTACGAGGGTAAAGACAAACTTACTATCTATGATAAAACGCAGGGAACGATCAATTCCCAAATGTATGTGGCTAATGTTTTTGGTCTCAAAATGAAAAATGTTCGTGTGATTTCACCGTTCGTAGGTGGTGGATTTGGCTCCGGCTTACGTCCGCAACATCAGCTTTTTATGGCAGTAATGGCCTCTCTTGCGCTGAAGAAAAATGTACGGGTGACGCTGGATCGGGCACAGATGTATATGATCGGTCACCGTCCGCCCACGCTTCAACATACCAAGTTTGGTGCAGATCAAAATGGTAAGGTGAATGCCATTTATCATCAGGCCATCGGTGAAACTTCACAATTTGAAGATTACGTGGAAATTGTTGTGAACTGGGCCAATATGCTATACCCGGCGGAAAATACATTGCTGGAACATCAGATCGTACCGATGGATGTTTATAGTCCGCTGGATATGCGGGCGCCTGGCGGAAGTACCGGAATGCATGCGATAGAGGTTACCATGGACGAGATGGCTTATCAGCTTAATATAGATCCGGTAGAACTTAGACTGATCAATTATTCTCAAATCGATAAAAGTTCCGATAAAGAATATTCCAGCAAGGAACTGCGACAATGTTACCTGCAGGGTGCAGAGCAGTTTGGATGGAGACAGAGAAATCCTGTACCGAGAAGTATGAAACGTGGCAATAAGCTGGTTGGATATGGTATGGCGACAGGGATTTGGGATGCTAACCGGATTTTTGCGCGTGCACAAGCTGTTATGAAGGCAGATGGAAATGTCGAGATTAGAAGTGCTGTAACGGATATCGGAACCGGTACGAAGACTATTATGACGCAGATTGCCGCGGATACACTCGGAATCTCGCTGGATAAAATTACATTTTCCCACGCCGAAAGCCAGATGCCATTTGCTCCCATTCAGGGTGGATCTTTTACGACAGCAACCGTGGGACCTGCCGTGCAAAATGCCTGTCAGGCGCTGAATAAAAAATTATTTAAACTGGCTAAGAAACTCGAAAATTCTCTGTTTAGGAATGCTAAATTTAAAGATGTAATTTTCAGAGATGGCTCAATTTCTTTGAAAGAAAGACCTGAAATTAAGATGGATATAGCTGAAATTTTTAAAGCTAATGACGGCAAAGCCATTGAAACGACCAATTCTGCAATGCCTAATCCGCTGAAGTTTGGAAAGAAAGCTAGAGCAGTGCATAGCGCAGCGTTCGTGGAGGTAGAAGTAGATGAAGAATTGGGCATGGTCGAGGTAAAGCGCGCACTGACTGCAGTAGCTGCCGGCAAAATTATCAATCCGAAAACGGCGGAAAGTCAGGTTTTAGGCGGAATGATCTGGGGAATCAGTAAGGCACTTCATGAGGAAACCATTTTAGATCATAAATTGGGCAAATACATGAATGCTAATCTGGGAGAATATCACATACCAGTGCACGCCGATATTCATGATTTGCAGGTGCTTTTCGTAGAGGAGCATGATGATTTTATCAATGATCTTGGCGTGAAAGGCGTCGGCGAAATTGGCGGCGTGGGAATCCCTCCTGCGATCACCAATGCCATTTTCCATGCTACAGGTAAAAGAATCTATGACTTACCCATACACTTTGACCGATTGATCTGAATAAAATGAGTGATTCAGTAAAATTTTCAAGCGCTTTCGTATTTTATTTTAATGTTAAACTTAAATGTTTGGATCCAGATTAATATTGTCATCGTCAGGATGTTTCCTTACCTTTCCAACATATAACGCATTGTCAAATGATCAACTTTTTTTCAGCACTTGGTACGGATGCTATCTTCGAGATATTAAAACAGTCCAGTGATGCTACTGCCATCTACACCGGTGAGGATATCAGGATTCAATTTGCCAATGATGCAATGCTCAAAATATGGAATCGGGATGAAGGCATAAGGGGGAAGATGCTGGAAGAAGTCCTCCCCGAACTGCAGGGACAGTCTTTTTTGGGAATTGTACAGAACGTTTGGAAAAAAGGTGAACTTTATGAAGCCCGGAATATGCCGGTGAGGTTGGAAGTCAATGGCACAATGATCACTTCCTATTTCGATTTTACCTACAAGCCAATCATGGATAAAAAAGGTAATGTCTATTGCATCCTTCACACCGCCAAAGATATTACCGAGCGTCATAAGGCCTTGGAACTTCTTCAGGATCGCGAGGATGAATTAAAGATCGTAAACGAAGGCCTGTCTGTACTGAATAACGAGTTGATGACGAGCAATGCAGAATTAGTTACCGTCAATAAAGAATTTATTGCAACCAATAAACAGCTGGACAGTGCCAATAGGGAAATTTATTATCTCAATGATCAGCTAAAGCAGGAAAATCAGCATCTTATGGATGATAATGTCAGTCATTTGGATTCTATTTACAACCTGTATAAAAAAAATACAGAACTGGACGTCAGCAATAGTGAATTAAGGGATCTTAATAAAAAAATAAATCAGCTTAACGGCAAGCTTACGTCCAGCGAAATGAGCTTCCGGGATCTGATTACCCAGGCACCTGTTCCCATAATGCTTCTGAAGGGTAAAAATTTCATCGTAAGTATGATCAATGTCACCATGCTGAAACTGATACAGAAAGATATAAGTATCATTGGCAAATCTCTGTTCGAAGCATTGCCGGAACTCGGGGGTCAGCGTGCTGCAGATATGCTCATTAATACTTTTGAACTCGGCATACGACATTCCGACGATGCCAATCCTGTGATGCTGAACCGTAATGGAAAAATAGAGGAGGGCTTTTTCAACTTTACATATACGCCATATATTGAAAATGGACAAGTGACCGGTGTGATAGATATGGCTGTAGAGGTAACATCACAAGTTCGGTCCTTGCAGGAAAAAGAAAAAATCATCAATGAAAAGGCAATGCTGGAAAGCAGTTTGCGCAAGAGCGAGCAACGCCTTCGCGCCATTCTGGAAACCATGGCAGAAGGTGTGGGCGTTATTGACGCAAATGGGCAGATGGTGTATGCCAATCCCATGGCGCAACAAATTCTTGGTTTACAGGAAAGTGAAATCAAGAAAAGAACGTATCATGACTCTCAATGGCAGAATCTGAGGTTAGACGGCACAGCCTTGCCGCCGGAAGAACATCCCATGGCCATTATGATGAGGTCCGGAAAACCTGTTTACGATCATGAGATCGCAGTGCAACCTCCTCAGGGGAAAAGAATTTATTTCTCCATCAACGCTGCGCCAATGTTTGATCAAAGCGGTGAATTGACAGGTGGCATCGGAACTTTTATGGATGTCACGGCACGCAGGCTGATTGCCCAGGGGAAAGATGATTTTATCAGCATTGCCAGTCATGAGCTGAAAACGCCTGTTACAGCACTTAAAGCGTCCTTGCAGCTGCTTCAAAGAAAAGGCGCCGATATTGCGGAAGAGACCCGCAGCAAACTGCTTGACCGTTCCGTGCAAAGTCTCAATAGGCTTACAGATCTTATCAATGATCTGCTGGATACCAGCAGGCTGGAACAGGGCCAGATGAAAATTGAGAAAAGACCTTTTACCATTGGTGAGCTGTTTGATGATTGTCAAAATTTTAGTCAGCAGACAGACCGTGAATTGATCTTTTCCGGTGCGATAGATCAAACGGTTTTCGCAGACGGACAGCAGATAGGACAAGTGATGGTGAATCTCATCAATAATGCTTTGAAATATGCGCCTGATTCTGATGTGGCTATTCATGCAAGTCTTGTGGATGATTCAGAAATTAAGATCAGTGTTCGGGACAATGGTCCCGGAATTCCGGAGGAAAAGCTTGCTCATCTTTTCGAGCGCTATTACAGAACCGATTATAAAGGTCAGCGATTTTCAGGCCTCAGACTTGGTCTGTACATTTCCTCGGATATCATCAAAAATCATGGTGGCAGAATTGGCGTAGAGAGCACTTTAGGCGCAGGAACCACATTCTGGTTTACGCTTCCTTTACCGACGGAGTGTAATTAAAAATGTTAAAGTAAAATTTTCCGGAGTGTTGGTTTCATTATTGTTATGGACAACGCATGAAAAAGATCTATATTGTTGAGGATGATGCCGGCATCAGAGATGTGCTGGAAGTTTTTCTGCAACTGGAAGAGTTTGAGGTTCATACTTTTGCCAGCATCTCGGAGTTTAAGCGGCGCGATATGTCATCGCACCCGGACCTTTACCTTTTTGATGTTCAGCTGCCGGATGGGTTGGGAACGGATCTTTGTCATCATGTCAAATCGCTTCCGGACGGAAAAACTGTTCCTGTGATCATGATGAGTGCGCATGCTTCCATGCAGCATATTGCCAGTTTTTGTCAGGCAGAAGAGATCGTGGTAAAACCCTTTGATATCGGCGTTTTACTAGATAAAATCAAAGCGCTGGTTATATTGTAGATCTTTTTGTAACAATTATCTTTTTCCATTTACAGGTAACTCAAATCTGAAAGTGGTTCCTTCCTCACTTTTGACAGAGATTATTCCGCCGTGAAGTTCTACGATTTCTTTGCAGAGGTATAATCCGATTCCAAAACCAGCGATAGAAGTGCTGTCGCTATGCTGAACACGATAATAGCGATCAAAAATCCTTATCTGATCTTCGGCTGAAATTCCTCTGCCTTCGTCTTTGACTTCAATCCAGCAGAGATCATTTATCCAACCATACGACACTGTTACCGTACTTCCACTTGGTGAATATTTTACAGCGTTGCCGATGAGGTTGTACAGCACCTGTAAAATTTTTTCACGGTCTGCAGTTAGCCTTAAAGATCCAGCGCTTCTGAATCTGAAATAGTGTGTCGTCACAGTAGACAGCATCTCGTCTTCCATTTCAGCCAATAGAATTTCAAGATCAAAATCCATTTTTTCAAGATGCATCAGACCAGAATCCAGACGGGAAACATTCAGAAAGCTGTTGATCATATTGGTCATATTATCGACCTGCTTTAAAGATTTTTCCAGAGTGGACTGGTAAGTTAGCTCGCCATTTTTAGCCGCCATCTGCTGAAGGATCTGGAGGTAAATTTTCAATGATGTGATAGGCGTTTTCAGTTCATGGCTCACCATTCCCATAAAGTCATCTTTTCGTTGCTCTTCCTTTTTCTGAATAGTGATATCACGCAACGTACCATTCAAACTGAGCGGGGTGCCCTGCTGATCGTAAAAAACTCTACCATTGGCCTGGATTAGCCGTGGTTTATCTTTCACACCGCTTTTGATTTGATATTCAATAGAATATTCGCCATCAGAATCTATACTAAGCGCTTTCTCAATCGCATCCGCCACGCGGGATCTGTCTTCTGGGACGATGGCAGAAATAGCGATGGACAGATCCAGATTATCGGCTTCTGAGAGTCCAAACCATTCTTTCAGAAGATTGTTTCCGGAAAAGAGATTGGTGGATGGCTGATAATAGAACGTAGCCAGCTGACCCGCATCGATGGCGAGCCTCAGCATCTGTTGATCATTTTCATTATTGCGACGTTCCAAAACCTGCTTAGTAATTTCCTCCAGAATAATCAGAACGCCTGAAACTTCGCCATCCGGAGACAAAATGGGTTGATAAATCGAATTGACAATTGCCAGGCGAAGGCCATCGCCGTCACGCAGTTGGACGGGAAATTCTTTATTGGTCTTTGCCATTCCGGTTCTGTACACTTTGTTTAGCCAAGGTATCACAGGCTGATCCCTCAGCTCCGGGCGGGCAACAGAATGAGGCAGCCCTATCAGGTCTTCCTCCTCACGTCCCCAGATCTTGAGAATTTCTGGGTTGGCAATTTCAATGATATGTTCGGGACCTTTCAGCATTGCAATTCCGACAGGTGCCTGCTCTATGATGGTTCTTATGTATTCTTTACTCTGAGCCAACTCCAGTAAGCTGCAGCTCAACTCTTCATTGGTAAGTGTCAGCTCTTCCAGGGCAGCGGCCATTTCTTCATTCAGAAAGCGCTCTCTTTCTTCTTTTTCCTGTAACTGACGCAGAAATTCGCGGCGCGGCGTTACATTGAGCGCTGTATTCAGGATACACCACACGACACCAGTATTGTCCAGCAACGGACGATATTCATAATCAAAATAATCTAACGTCTCTATGCCGTCTTTGACTAATTTTGCAGGTGCGTCGGAAACGGCATAAGGCTGACCAGATTGCCAGACGTTTTGAAGAAGTCCAAAAAAGGGCTGACCTTCCAGCTCGGGAATAGCTTCCATGAGTGGCTTTCCAATAACTGACGCGTCTTTTTCCCACAAATCCAGCATGCCCTGATTTGCAAACTTAATAATAATATTTTCCCCGAAATACACAGCTGTAGGCGCTGGCGAAGCTTTCAATGCCTCAAGGATCCATGCGGATTCTGCGTAATTCTCTGGTAAATCTTTCTGATGTTCCATTACGGTCACAAATATATGTATAAAGCGTGATTTGTTTTAATGTAGCACACTCATCTTATCATTAAAATTAACTTTAAATAAGCAAAATGAAGATCCTCAATCAACCCCAAGACATGTCGGAAAATTGCTGTTCTTGATTAGGATCAGTATTGTTCTCCGAAAGATCTGCCAGTTTTGCAAACAGTTCTACCCGGCTGGAAACGCCATAGTAGCGGTAGATGTTCCTGAGGTGATATTTTACGGTGTTGGGACTGATAAATAACTGCTCGCCGATCGACTTGTTAGAAAGGCCTTCCAGTACCAGATTTAAGACCTCCTGTTGTCTGATATTCAGTTTTTTATCACCACTAATCTCTTTTGGGGTATTCGATACTTTTAAATGATCTGGAATGTTCCGATTCACCTCTTTTAAATTTCCTTTGCCTAAGGATGTTTTGTCTTCGGGCATATTCTTTTGAAAAGAAGTTTTATAATAAATCAAAAAAACTATCACCATCATTATAATAATCACAACAGTGAAAGGTGACGTTTTTGCCGACTCCCAAACTTCGCCCGATTTTTGGAAAGAGAATGAGTGGATGCTAGTTAAATCCGTGGAAGGAAATTCTAATTTATTCTCAATAAATAAAAATGAATTTCCTTTCAAACTGTTAAGATCTATTCGGTCGAAATGTTCTGAGATATTTCGGAAAAGTTTCATGATATAGAGTTTTTTTCAATTGTATTATTGATCTGAATTATAACTGGTTTAGTGTCTTTGCAAAATGTGTGCAAAGCCAATTCTATGCAGAAATTATTGATATAATTTAACAATTGAAGAACTCCAAAAGATCGTAATCTAAATTATTTGATCCGGTCGTATATCAGTTTGGTAATCATTGATCCAAAGATATAGTAAGCGACTGTCAGTAGTTTTTTCTGCGTGTTTCCTGCTACGGGTTTGTTATCCAATCCCAGTTTGGATGGCAGTAATACTGTTCCTGCACCCATGGCCAATCCTGATATAATACCGGCGCTGTTGGTTGCTGTGCCGGCGAAATAAATTCCGTTACCTAAAACGTCGCCTGCCAAAGTAGCAGCATACAGCTGGTCTGGACTGCTAATGGTGCTGTCAAAGTTCTGAAGCGACTTTTCCAACGCTTCTTCGCCCACTTTGTTGATTTCCGGAACATTATCAAAATTTTTTCTGATCACTTCATGAAGTACTGTCAGTGCAATGGCGCCGCCTAGTCCGGCGATGAATCTCTTGTACATATCCATATTTTTTTTTGGTTCAGTGACAGCTGTACAGAAATTAAGCCACACAAAACTTGTGTAGCTTAAAATTTTATAGTTAAAATGAGTTGGTACTTTTAATATGCAGTTTACTTCAGTTTTATTTCTGATATCTGAGATGACCGGCTGAATTTTTTAAAGAAAAATAGATTCCAGAGAATCATCTCGTAGCCGTAGAAAAAATCTTCAATAGGAATGGTGAGTATTCTGAATCCAAGGAACGTCTCAGGATTATAATTGACAATCGGATGTTCCAGTCCGGTGCCTGTTAAGATGCCATTTACAGTCAGGAAACCGGGCGATAAAACAAGGTAGACGAACGACGCTTTACCAATCCATCTGGACTTTAATATAAAATACAGAACAAAGAGACTGATGGATAAAGTCAAAAAAGTGACCAAAGGATAAATTCTATCGTGAAGATAAAGGGCGATTCCGAGATATACAACTATCGAAATAGTCACAAATATTTTTTCCGGCAATGCCTTCCAATCCAAATTAAAAAAACGGTTGAGGCAGAAATACGTGAAGACACAGGAAAAGGGAATACAGAAGAAAAATAGGATTTCTTCCAGCGGTAAGTCTAGCAGCCTTATTCCGATTAAATACGTGTCATTAAACCACCAGACACCAATCTTCGTAAACCAGGCATCCCAGATGATGAATACCAAAGCCACAATCGCGGACGCGCCCAGGAATGCCTTGAAATATCTGTCAAATCGAATCTTCGGGTGAAAAGAAAAAATAAAACATACGATGACCGTAAAAAAATTGATCAGAAAGTAAGTGTAATGCATCTAAGCTTTTCTTTTGTCTTTATTAAAGTACATTTTAAAATATTTCACAGGAACCCAAAGAAAGCCAAAACATTCACCTTCTTCTTTACCCAGATGTTTGTGATGCTGTTTATGGGCTCTTCTGATAGCCAGAAGATAAGGATTCTCCGTGTTTTTCAATACTTTGATGCGTTGATGAATGAAGATGTCGTGCACAAAAAAATAGGCCATCCCGTAGATCGTTACACCAAGGCCAATGTAAAACAGATAGTTAAAACCGTTGGTGCTTCCGAGATACATCAGGATAATGGCAGGAATGGCGAAAATCACAAAGAAATAGTCATTCTTTTCCAAAGGCGGATCTGTGCTGTGGTCATGATGATCGCGGTGCAACGACCAGAGGAAACCATGCATGACATATTTGTGGATCAACCACGTGGCACCTTCCATCAGGAAAAAAGTAACAAGTACGATTAAAAAATTCATTGTTAATGGTTTTTTGAATTGAACATCGCTTCCAGAACTTTATTTCTGTATTCAAAGATATGTTCCAGTTTTTTCTTTACAAAGAGACTATGCGCAAAATCGCCCAAAAAACCGAGCGGAAGTTCATAATCTACGGTGTCTTTCATTAGCACACCAAGGTCATTTTTAATGAATTCATGATGATGATTCCAAAGTTTATAGGGTCCTTTCTTCTGGAAATCCGTAAAACTCTTTTGGAAATCCACCTGAGTAATTTCTGTTTGCCACGGCATTCTGATGCCTAATATTGGCGAAACATAATAGTCGATAATCATTCCAGGATAGATGTTGTCATCAGGAAGCTCTGTACGCACGATGAAATTCATATCTTTTGGTGTGATCTTCGAGAGATTTTTGGCAGAAGAAAAAAAATTCCAGGCTTCTTCCAAAGATGTATTAAGCTGTTGCTCTCTGTAAAGTTGATGTTTCATGATTTAATATTAAGAATTTGGATGATCATCTGTTTCAGCACAGGATCATCCACATTGTTGATATTTCTGGAAAGCATGGCGCGGTCTTCCTTTATGTTGGATTTATAGCCCAGAAAACCAGGACTTTCCTTCTGAATAGAATAGCGTAGAAATCTGGCTTCCAGATCCTGTGGTTCTTGTTTGACCGCTCTATCAATATTATTTCTTCCCTTTTTAAATGTACTCAGTTTCTCCAAAGGATTACTGCTATGCTTGGCCCATAATGCCTGAAATGCACCATAATAAGCCAGCTGCAGACCCTCCGCATTTTTCTTCTCGAGGCTGTGAATCATTTCTCTGCAGATTTCCTTGTCGGATACAGCTTTCAGATAGTTTTTCCGGATTGTGGGAACATCCTGACCGTCTGCCGCAAGGAAGAAAAAGGTGAGAAGAAACAGAAGTTTAATCCTCATATCATCGACATTTTATACTCCACATAGCAGCCCATCATCAACGAAATTTTTCTTGGATTCGAAATCCTGATTCTCTGATTGATAATTTTGCCTGCGGATGTTTTCTTGATTTTTCTGAAAAGCGAAACGTAATATCTGTAAGCCAGGTAAACTCCGAATTTTGATGAGTTGGGAAGCATTTTGATACCTTCCAAAGCTTTCTGAAATTCAGCATAAATTTCATTCTCAATATTAATTTTCACCGCATTGTCGAAATCTTTGATGTCCACATTCGGAAAATAAGTTCTTCCTAATACATAGTAATCGTCTTTCATATCACGCAGGAAATTAACCTTTTGGAATGCTGAGCCCAAGACCATTGCGTAGGGTTTCAATTTTTCATATTCAGCTTTATCACCTTCTACAAAAACCTGCAGACACATCAGGCCAACCACTTCCGCCGAGCCCAGGATATATTCCTTGTAAAGTTCGGAATTATAATCGATTTTGTGCAGATCCATTTCCATACTTCGCAGAAACTGATCGATGAGCTGGAAATCTATATCATATTGATGAATGGTTTCCTGAAAAGAATGGAGAATGGGGTTGAGCGATATTTTTTCTTCCAGCGCACCCACGGTCTCTTCACGGAAGCGTGTTAACAATCTTTGCTTGTCGTAGCCATGAAAGCTGTCCACAATTTCGTCTGCCAGGCGCACATAGCCATAAATGGCGTAAATCGCATTTCTGATTTTAGGAGACAGCGCCAGAATTCCCAGCGAAAAACTTGTACTGTACTGCTTAGTAGTTTGTTTACTGACTTTGTAGGAAAGGTCATCAAATAGTTTTTTCATATCTAGTTTAGATTTATTCGGTGTTAAGGCTTAGTAGCTTCTGTTGCGGCGATTTTTCCTGAAATTATAGATGGCGGAACACCCGGACCGGGAACCGTGAGCTGACCTGTGTAATACAGATGTTTCACTTTTTTATTTTTGAGCGAAGGTTTCAGCACGGCCGTCTGAGAGAGTGTATTGGCCAGCCCGTAAGCATTGCCCTCGAAGGCATTATAGTCCTTCACGAAATCGTCCACACAATAACTTCTTTTATAATCAATTTTATCAAGAAGATTTTTTGCTCCCGTGTGTTTCTCAATCCTGCCTATCATTTCCAGGAAATACTTTTCACGCATCGCCTCAGAATCCTGTATGCCTGTGGCGATCGGCATCAGAAGGAACACATTTTCGCAGCCTTGCGGGGCAAGATTCTTATCGGTTTTGGATGGACAACAAACATAGAATAGCGGTTTAGTCGGCCATTTTTTATCGGTGTAGATTTCAGTTGTATGAAGATCAAGATCATTCTCGAAAAACAAGGTGTGATGTTTGAGGTTTTTAATCTCTTCCCGTATGCCGAGATAAAATATCAGGCAGGATGGTGCAAAGGTTTTCTTCTTCCAGTATTTTTCATCATAATTCCTGTACTCTTCGCCAAGCATTTTCTGCTCTGTATGGTGATAATCGGAGGAGGCAATAATGCGGTCAAAATCCAGACGCTCACCATTCACGATGATTGCGGTACTTTTATTATTTTCTACGATGATTTTTTCGACTGGAGAATTAGTGTGGATTTTGACACCCTGTTTCTTTCCAATCTCGGCCATCGCTTCAATAATTTTGATGAAGCCACCCATCGGGTACCAGGTTCCCAATTTGTAGCCTCCATAATTCATCAGGCTATAAAGCGCAGGAATATCTTTAGGCGCTGCACCTAGAAAGATCACCGGAAACTCCATCAGGGTAATAAGTTTCGGGTGCTTAAAATATTTTCGTACAAAGTGATGAAAGTCGGTAAGCAAATCAAGTTTCAAAGCACTCTTGGCGATTTTTGGCGAGACAAATTCAAACCAGGAATGGCAAGGCTTCGTTACAAAATCCTTCATACCAACTTCGTATTTGTACTTGGCGTCCTTCATGAAATCGTCCAAACGTTTTCCTGCGCCTGGTTCGGTCTCTTCAAACAGCGCTTTCATCGCATCATAGCTTTCGGGAATACTCATAGTGCCCTCAGAAAAAACCATTTCAAACTGGGGGTCCAACGAAATCAACTCGTAAAAATCCGAAACTTTCTGGCCAAAATCAGCAAAAAAATCTTCGAATATATCGGGCATCCAATACCAGCTTGGTCCCATATCAAAAGTGTAGCCATTTTCCGTTTGGAAACTTCTGGCGCGCCCGCCTATGCTGCCATTCTTTTCAAAAACATGAACTTCATGTCCGTTCTTGGATGCATACGCAGCTGCCGAGAGTCCGGAAAATCCGGAACCTATGATCGCAATTTTATTTTTCATACTTCTGGCCTATTGAATAATCTTTGATCACTGTCTCCAGCAGATTTGGCGGATCAATATTTCTGTTAAAAATCGGCTGGTGGAAATGTTCCAGCTTATCCAGTAATTGAATAAGTTGAAGTTTTTCGTTTACATTTAAATTTCCGGAGACAATGCTGGTAGCCGTGCGTATTTTATCCATCTGATTATCCAGAGCTTCTATACCTTGGTCAGTGATTTTAAGAACTTTCGAACGCTTATCTTTTTCGGAAACGATCTGTTCTACCCAGCCCTGCGAAATCAGCCGGTTGATCACCAGAATGCCTGCTGACTTGTCCTGAACATTTTTTTTGATGAGCTCCATTTTGGTCATAGAATCAGAGTAGCGTAGATTGATGAGATATATAAATTCTTCCTGCGTGCGGAAATTAGAATCTGCAATTGCTGACTTAGCATACATCTTTGCATAGCGATTGAGGTGAACCAATAATGTACTGATCACACTTTCGGGCGATCTGCCAGACAGTTTGCCTTCCCAATGCAGTTGATCTTCCAAGTCATTAGTGACTGGTAGTTCTTTAGAGATCAGCCATTGTTTAAATCCTGTTACATCAGGTGTGTAAATCTGCCGCATGTGGTTTTCGATATCAAACTGCTCTATAAGACTTAGAATATCCCTTACGACCTCGTAATTCATTATATAGAGTTTAAATGTTTATTCATAGAAAGTATATAAATATACTATCAATTTTAAGACCAATATCCTAGGTTTTTGTTAAATAATTTCAATTGGTTGCGAAACATGTTAATGATTTGGTATTTATAATTAAATATATTCAATAAAATTATAATTTTATTTACAATAATATAATTTTTAAGATGTTAAAGTTTTCTTAAATCGGTATGTCAGATGATTCAATGGATTAATTTTTGTTAAAAAAATCATATTAATTAAAAAAAATAAACTAGTATGTCAATTAATTTAGTCAATGTTATCAAAGACCAGTTAGGTCCGTCATTCGTATCCAATGCGGCTACACAATTGGGTGAGAGCGAATCTGGAATTTCTAAGGCAGTTTCTGCACTCATTCCCGCAGTTATTGGTGGATTTGTAAATACCAATTCGCCGTCCGAGCTTTTGAATACGGTAAAAGATGAAACGTTTTCCGGGAAGTTATCAGTAATATCAAATTTAACTAACCAACCGGACTCTATTATTTCCAGAATTTTAACGAGTATTTTTGGAAATGGTGATAAACTGGAGGCTATCATTAATACGGTTTCAGATTATGCTGGTATTAGGAATGATTCTACCAGTGCATTGCTTAATTCTGTAACTTCTGTGGCTGCAGGTGTAATAGGACGTCACGCCAACGAACAGAATTTGGACGCGTTGTCTTTCGGAAATCTTTTGAATGATCAGAAGAGCAGTCTTGCATCTCTCTTGCCTGCAGGGTTTAGCTTCGCTTCACTGGGCTTAGGAAATTGGTTTGGTGCTGTAGATGCAACACCGGTTAATGTAGTTCCGGAAGTAACGGATGTTCCCCTAAGCGACGTTAATCCAACTATTCCAACAACAGAGCAGACTTTCCGTAACGAAAAAGTGGAGACAAGTGGAGGACCGGCTATTGATTTGAGCAGAAGCGGAACCACCCATGAGATTGTATCCGAACGTGATTCGGGAGGAAGCATCTGGAAATGGTTGTTGCCATTGTTATTGCTACTCTTGTTAGGCTGGTTTTTCTGGAAACAATGCGACAAAAAACCGGAAGCTGTACCAGTAGCTACCACAGATTCTACAGTTGTCGAGCGTGATTCTACCAATGCAGCTGGCGACACGGTTGCAGTAACAAGAGAGACCACTGTGGTGACATTGCCAAGCGGAAAGACACTGCAGGCTTATAAAGGCGGAATCGAAGATCAAATGGTGATGTTTCTGAAATCTGATAATTACAAAAATGCTACAGAAGCAGAACTGAAAGATAAATGGTTCAACTTTGATAATCTTAATTTCGAGTTTGGTAAAGCTGTACTTACTCCGGAATCTCAGGTTCAGCTTAATAACCTTAAAATGATTTTAGCAGAATTCCCAGACGCCAAAATTAAAATCGGAGCATACACGGACAAAAAAGGGGATGCTAATACCAATTTGAAATTGTCTCAGGAACGAGCCATTATTGTGAAATCCTCTTTAAATTCTAATCAGGTAGTAGAAGCAGAAGGCTACGGCTCCAAGTTTGCCAAGGTTCCTGCGGAAGCTTCCGATAAAGAAAGAGAGTCTGACAGAAAGACAGCTGTGAGATTCGTAAAATAAAAACAGACTATTTATTTTCAATATAAACTGCCGAGCCATCGGCAGTTTTTTATTGACTTATTGTAAGTTAAGAAAAGTATCACTAATTTTGTTAGTTTAATCTAACATTTGTATCAATTTTGAATTCTTCTGATATTAATAAGGGCTGGAAAAAGGATAAAAGTTCCAATTCTCTAAACGAAGTTTTTTCTAGCGTCAAAATACCCGCAAATGCCAGTGCCTGGAAACGGTTTATGGCGTATGTGGGACCGGGGCTCTTAGTTGCGGTGGGATACATGGATCCCGGAAACTGGGCTACAGATATTGCCGGCGGTGCACAGTTCGGCTACACCTTACTTTCGGTTATTCTGATTTCTAATCTTTTTGCGATTGTACTACAGCATCTCTCGGTGAAGCTGGGAATTGTGGCAGAACGCGACCTGGCGCAGGCCTGCAAAGATCATTTTTCACCCGGAGTCAACTTTGTTTTATGGATTTTTTGTGAGATTGCCATTGCGGCCTGCGATCTGGCAGAAGTCATCGGTTCTGCTATTGCGCTGAATCTGCTTTTCCATATCCCGCTCAGTGTAGGCGTGGTGATTACGGTCATTGATGTTTTCCTGATTTTATTTTTGCAGTCACGAGGCTTCCGGTATATCGAAAGTATCGTGGGAGGACTTATTTTCGTGATTTTTGCGTCGTTTCTTTATGAAATTTTCCTGAGCAAACCCGATATCTTTCCTATGCTGCAAGGTTTGATTCCCAAAAAAGAAGTCATCACCAACCCGTCTATGCTTTACATTGCTATTGGAATTTTGGGTGCTACGGTGATGCCGCATAATCTTTACCTTCATAGCAGCATCGTCCAGACAAGAGATTATCCCAGAACTACGGAAGGCAAGAGAGAAGCTTTGAAATTTGCGAGTCTGGACAGCAGTCTCTCTCTGATGCTCGCCTTTTTTATCAATGCTGCCATCCTTATCATCTCTGCAGCTACATTCCATACGTCCGGGAATAAAGATGTGGCGGATATCAATGATGCCTATATGTTGCTTTCGCCGCTGTTAGGAACTACCTTGGCGAGTATATTTTTTGGAGTGGCCCTGTTGGCATCCGGACAAAATTCTACCCTGACAGGAACTCTGGCAGGACAAATCGTAATGGAAGGTTTCCTGAATATCCGGCTTAAACCCTGGGTGCGAAGGCTGATTACAAGACTGATTGCTATAATACCAGCATTGATCATTTCCATTTTGTATGGTGAGAAAGGAACCGCCGAGTTACTGGTATTCAGCCAGGTGATCCTTTCCATGCAACTGAGTTTTGCAGTGGTGCCGCTGGTTATGTTCACTGGCAGCAAAGCCAAAATGGGCGATTTTGTGAATAAGCCATGGCTCAGGATTCTGGCATGGATCATCAGCGGAATTATAATTGTACTGAATCTTTATCTTCTGAAGGAAACGCTGTTTCCTTAATATGCAAAAAACCGAATCGCGCGATTCGGTTTTTTTAAGTTTAATGTCTAAGCTTCTTTGGTGCGCAGCGCGCCCCGAGCTGAACGGAGCTCTTTTTCCGGTATTGCCTTGGTGGAAATTTTTTTTAATACTGAAAGTTCTGTGGCAATACCGGGAAAAAGCGGGAGTGGAGCGCGGATAAGGCGCCCAAATCTTTATCCTAATTTTTTGGAATCTTCTACAAACTGAGCCAGCCCGTTGTCCGTCAGCGGATGTTTCAGCAGGCTGAGGATGGATGGCAATGGTGATGTAATAACATCTGCACCGATTTTTGCACAGTTGATGATGTGCATAGGGCTACGGATAGAGGCTGCCAGAATTTCTGTTTCGTACATATAATTGTCGAAGATCACGCGGATTTCCTCGATCAGGCTGAGTCCGTCCACGGAAATGTCGTCCAGTCTTCCCAGGAATGGGGAAACGTAGGTAGCGCCGGCTTTTGCTGCCAGAAGCGCCTGTCCTGCGGAGAAAATCAGTGTACAGTTGGTTTTGATGCCTTTGTCCGAGAAATATTTCAACGCTTTGATACCGTCTTTGATCATCGGAATTTTCACGACAATTCTTTCATGAAGCGCTGCCAGCTCTTCGCCTTCCTTGATCATTTCGTCATAAGTGGTGGAAAGTACTTCGGCCGAAACGTCGCCATCGGAAATGTTACAGATGTCGATATATCGTTGGTTGATGGCTTCTTTTCCGGAGATTCCTTCTTTGGCCATCAATGATGGATTGGTCGTTACACCATCCAGAATTCCTAAATCCTGAGCTTCTCTGATCTGATCCAGATTAGCGGTGTCAATAAAAAATTTCATTACTATTTAATTTTAGTTGTTACAAATATGGCTTAGCAAATATACATTTTTTGCGTCGCATGGGACAAAAAAAGAAGTCCGGAGACTTCTTTTTGGTTTATTTCATCGCCGCTTCTTTAGCTTTGAATTCATTGTATTTCGCTGTGTTCTGTGTGGTCATGTACATTCCTTTTAGCAATGAAACCACTTCCTTATTGTTAGGATCGTTGGCATACATTTTCTCAGCGTACGGCAAAGCTCTCTGGAATCTTGCTCTTCGCTGCTCCAGGACTTTATTAGCTTCGTCAATCTTACCTGCTTTTTTCAGGTCTCTGTATTGATTAATGGCCACTTCATCTTCACCAAGGATTACAAATACCAGATTGTTCATGGCATTTGGAAATTTAGGATCGATGTCTACTAATTTTTTGAATGTCGCTTCTGCTTCTGCCTGCTTGCTTGGGTCTTTGCTCAGCATGACACCAAGGTTGTAAAGACTTTCTTTATCGTTCGGATTGCTTGCGATTTTTGCCTTCAGATTATTGACGAACTCATCAGTTTTCCCGGCTTTGAAGAACGCGTTGCTCTGAACCTGTGACAAAGATTGGTTT
Source organism: uncultured Chryseobacterium sp. (assembly GCA_913778505.1). Taxonomy (GTDB): domain Bacteria; phylum Bacteroidota; class Bacteroidia; order Flavobacteriales; family Weeksellaceae; genus Epilithonimonas. Next base: position 57,579 of record CAJYWD010000005.1, on the reverse strand, counting down.
TTCGGGAATTTTTTAAGACCTTCCTCCGCAATTTTTGCAGCCTCGTCGTACTTCTGAAGTTCGAAAAGGAGAGACGCAGTAACATCATAGAGCTCTTCCTGCTTGCTTGGTGTTTTCTCTGTTTTGAAATCGGTGTAGCCTGCATTCGCCTTTTTGTATAAATCAAAAGCAGCCTGATCCAGATTTTCCACCTGTCCCGTTTTGGTGTTCTTTGCGGTGTAAACCGTTTCTTCACCGGTATAATTGGAACGGATCAAAGACTCCAGGATCTGAGCGGCCTCAGCTTTTTTATCCGGTGTCTGCGCATAAGCGATACCAGCATAGTAAAGGAAGTTTTTATTGTCTTGTCCTGCGGCCTTGAATAGATAGTAGGTCTCAGCAAATTTAGCTCCCGCTACGTCAAATTTCTTATTGTTGTAACTGGTGGTGGCTTCTTCGTTCGCTTTTCTTAGAAGCGGATCGATAGCTTCTCTCAGCTTCTGCGTAAGGGACGGTGAATACTTTTCCTGTTTTAGAGAAATGCCGTTGCCCCATTTGTCGGCAGCTTCTTTACCTACAAAATATACTTTGTTTTTATCAGCATCTTTGCCGCTGTAGATTTCTGCTGTGCCCAGTGAGGAAATTTTCGCAAGATATTCCGCACCTTCCGTGTTTTTTCCGGCTTTGATGAGGGCAAGACCTTTTGCGTAATAATATTGCTCCAGAACAGACGGCTCCAGAAGGTAAGTTTTTTCACCGAACATTCCTTCTGCTTTAGCAATTTCTGAGTTGGCAGTCGAAAGGTCTCCTGAATCTACTGCTTTTACAGCATTAGCAATTTCTTTCTTCTGAGCGAAAATCAGGGTCGCTGAAAGCATTGCTAAACTTAAAATTAATTTTTTCATATTATACTTTTAAATTTTATACGTTATCGTCCGTTTCATCCGTGTTGTCTGCAGATCCTTCATCTTCATCTGTTTCCGACACATCTTCACTGCCTAAATTGATCTGATTATCGCCGGTCTGAGGCTGTTCTTTGAATTCCGGATTGTTACTATCATTTTCTGCAGTTGCTTCGGTTTCCTCTTCCGCAACATCTCTATCCATTTCTACTTTGGCAATCGCTGCAATTTCGTCCTTAGTTTTAAGGTTAATGACTTTCACACCCTGTGTATTTCTTCCCATCACACGCATTTCATTCATATTCATACGGATGGCTACACCGGATTTGTTAATGATCATCAATCCGTCTTCGTCTGTTACACTCTGAATTGCGATAAGATGACCGGTTTTCTCTGTAATGTTAAGGGTGATGACCCCTTTTCCGCCACGGTTGGTGATACGATAATCCTCCACAGCCGTTCGTTTTCCGTAGCCTCTCTCGGAGACCACCAGAACCGTATCATTTTCCAGATCGTTAACAACAATCATTCCGATTACTTCATCATCATCTTCCAGTGAAATACCGCGAACACCGATAGATCCTCTGCCCACAGCTCTTGCTTTTTCTTCCGGGAAGCGGATACATTTTCCGTTTTTGGTAGCGATCATAATTTGGGAGTTGCCGTCTGTCAGCTTAGCGCCTAATAGTTGGTCATTATCACGGATCTCGATGGCATTCACACCATTGGTTCTAGGTCTGGAATAAGCTTCCAAGGATGTTTTTTTGATGGTACCGTTCTTGGTAATCATCACTACATTCATTTGGTTAATGTATTCCTGATTCTTCAAATCTTTGGTTCTGATGTACGCTTTGATCTTATCATCAGGTTCGATGTTGATCAGGTTTTGCACCGCTCTTCCTTTTGCAGTTTTGGAACCTTCCGGAACTTCGAACACTCTCAGCCAGAAACATTTTCCTTTTTCGGTGAAGAAAAGAAGGTATTCATGGTTCGTAGCTGTTACGATGTATTCCAGGAAGTCTTCATCTCTGGTGGTGGCGGCTCTGTTTCCTACGCCGCCTCTGGATTGTACCTTATATTCGGAAAGGAGCGTTCTTTTAATGTAGCCGGCATGGGAAATGGTGAGAACCACTTTTTCATCAGGAATAATATCCTCGATGGACATTTCGCCACCCGAATAATCAATTTCCGAACGTCTTTCATCGCCGTATTTTTCTTTGATTTCAATCAATTCATCTTTGATGATCTGATAACGTCTTGGCTCATTGGAAAGAATGTCTTCCAGATCTTTGATCATCGCCATGATTTCCTCATACTCGGCGCGGATTTTATCCAATTCCATTCCGGTAAGACGTGCTAATCTAAGATCAAGAATTGCCTGAGCCTGGATTTCGGATAATTCAAATTCGGCGATCAAGCCCTCTTTCGCTGCCTGAGGATTGGCACTGTGTCGGATAATCGCAATGGCTCTGTCCAGTGCGTCCTGCGTGCCGATCACCTTCATAAAGCCTTCCAGGATGTGCGCTCTTTCTTTCGCTTTTTTCAGTTCGTACTGCGTCCTGCGGACAATCACCTCATGCCTGTGCTCCACAAAATGGTGGATGAGGCTTTTCAGGTTCAATTGCTCCGGTCTGCCTTTGACTAAGGCGATGTTATTGACCGAAAAAGATGTCTGAAGTGATGTATATTTATAAAGGAGATTCAGAACAACATTCGGGATGGCATCGTTTTTCAATTCATAAACGATTCGTAGACCCTTTCTGTCGGACTCATCACGGATTTCGTAGATGCCGGTTATCTTTTCGTCTTTTACCAATTCTGCCGTTCTGGCAATCATCTCTGCTTTATTGACCTGATAAGGTACTTCTGTAACGATGATCGCATTCCTGTTTCCAATCTCTTCGAAGTTCACTTTGGCTCTCAGAACGATACGGCCTCTACCGGTATGGAAAGCATCACGGACACCGTCGTAACCGTAGATGATTCCACCCGTTGGGAAATCCGGAGCGATGATGTGCTTCATGAGATCATCAATGGAAATTTCTCTGTCATCAATGTAGGCACAGATGGCATCAATACTTTCGGAAAGGTTGTGTGGTGCCATGTTGGTGGCCATCCCTACCGCAATACCGGAAGTTCCATTGACTAAAAGATTAGGTATTTTTGTAGGAAGAACGGTTGGCTCCGTTAAACTGTCGTCGAAGTTGTTTTGGAAATCAACCGTTTCTTTATCGAGGTCCGCAAGGATTTCGTCTGAGATTTTCTTCAGTCTGGCCTCGGTGTAACGCATTGCTGCCGGCGGATCTCCGTCCATGGAACCGAAGTTACCCTGGCCATCTACCTGCTCGTAACGGAGGCTCCATGGCTGCGCCATTCTTACCATCGCGTCGTATACAGAACTGTCACCGTGCGGGTGGTATTTACCCAAAACATCCCCTACAATTCTGGCAGATTTCAGGTGTTTCCTGTTAGAAAATACATTAAGACCATACATACCGTACAGAACACGTCTGTGAACCGGTTTCAGACCGTCTCTTACATCCGGCAATGCTCTTGATACAATTACCGACATAGAGTAATCGATGTAAGAGGTTTTCATCTCGTCAACAATGTTGATGGGTATTAACCTTTCTCCTTCCTTTTGCATAAATATTTTTAATTAACTGTAAATCAGAACAGTGAAGCTGCTACTGATCTGCTTATTTTTTCTCTTTTTTGTAACGGGCTAATTTACAAAAAAAATACGATTTTTACAGCTCCAATTTATTAACATTAATCATCCCTTAAAATCAAAAAATGAGCATCCTCAGCATTACATTTCATACCACGAACAATAGCATTACCGAGTGGAACGAATATCTTGATAACGAACTGCATCAAATGGTGGAAAACCTGCTGGATGTGGAAAAATATATTCTCTCCGAAGTAGATTCCGGCATGGTGAACGAAGGCCTCAACACCAATCTTTTCCTTTGGTTCGACAATGATATGCTGCGCAACCAGTTTATGGAAAGCGAGCTGTTGAACCTGGAGGAAAGAATTGCGCAGCGCTTCGGTAGTGAAGTCATGATTTTCCCGACCTTTCTCAATCCGAAACAAAGGCGTTTTTAGGATTAATTTTGATCCATATATTAAAGTATGGCCGCGGTACATCAAAAAAAGCTTAAATTTGCACACGAATTTTAGACGAATTTCTATCAATCGCACTCAATACGGAGTGTTTTAAACAAAATTATTTATGAGTATACCTCAAGCGTTTACAGAAACGATTACTCTTGCAGACGGCAGAGAAATCACAATCGAAACAGGGAAGCTGGCAAAACAGGCCGATGGATCTGTGGTCGTAAAAATGGGCGGAACGATGCTTTTAGCAACCGTTGTCGCCAACAAAGAAGCCAACCCGGGTGTTGACTTTTTACCTTTAACAGTAGATTACAGAGAAAAATTCTATGCCGGCGGCAAGATTCCCGGCAACTTTTTCAGAAGAGAAGCGCGTCCTTCCGATCAGGAAATCCTAACGATGCGTTTGGTAGACAGAGTTCTGAGACCATTATTCCCAGAAGATTTCCATGCGGAAGTTCAGGTGATGATCTCGTTAATCTCTTATGACGGACAGTCGATTCCTGATGATTTGGCAGGTCTTGCAGCATCTTCGGCGATTGCAATTACCGATATTCCTTTCAACGGGCCAATGTCCGAAGTGAGAGTGGTAAGAATCGATGGAAAACTTTCCATCAATCCAAAATTCGAAGACCTTAAAAATTCTGACCTTGATATTATGGTCGGAGCAACGAAAGATTCTATCGTAATGGTAGAAGGTGAGATGAAAGAAATTACAGAAGCAGAAATGCTTGAAGCGATTACTTTTGCTCACGTAGAAATCAAAAAACAGGTAGAAGCTCAGGAAAGACTGGCTGCGAAAGTCGGAAAATCTTTACCTAAAAGAGAATACAACCACGAAACGCACGATGAAGCCATACGCGAAAAAGTGTGGAAAGAAACTTACGACAAAGTATACGAAGTCGCCAAAACACCATCCAGCAAAGAGGAAAGAGCTGAGAAATTTAAGGCTGTACGCGAAGAATTTCTTGCGCAATATGTCGATAATGCAGAAGAGCTGGAAAGAGTAACGCCTTTCGTAAAAGTATATTACCACGATGTGGAAAAAGAAGCGATGCGTCAGATGATTTTGAATGACAAAATCCGTCTTGATGGTCGTGATCCTCAAACGATTCGTCCTATCTGGAGCGAAGTCGATTATTTGCCGGGAGCGCACGGTTCTGCCATCTTTACAAGAGGCGAGACTCAGTCATTGACGGCTGTAACCCTTGGTTCTATCAAAGATGCCAATATGGTAGACAGCGTGATGGTAAACTATGACGAGAGATTCTTCCTTCATTATAACTTCCCGCCGTTTTCAACGGGTGAAGCGCGTCCATTGAGAGGAACTTCCAGAAGAGAAGTGGGGCACGGAAACCTGGCTCAGAGAGCTTTGGCTAATATGATCCCAGAAGAAAATCCTTACACCATCCGTATCGTTTCCGATATTCTGGAATCCAACGGTTCATCTTCTATGGCGACTGTTTGCGCAGGAACTTTAGCTTTGATGGATGCGGGTGTTCAGATTCACAAACCAGTTTCCGGTATTGCAATGGGCTTGGTAACGGATGTTAAGTCCGGGAAATTCACCGTGCTTTCTGATATTTTAGGAGACGAAGATCATTTGGGTGATATGGACTTCAAGGTGACAGGAACTGCAGACGGTATCACGGCTTGCCAGATGGATATCAAGATTCAGGGGCTTTCTATGGACATTATGGAGAAAGCACTTTTGCAAGCTAAGGAAGGAAGACTTCATATCCTTAACAAAATTACTGAAACGCTGGCCGGACCAAGAGAAGATGTGAAACCTCACGCGCCGAAAATGGTGATGATGGAAATCCCTAAAGATTTCATCGGTGCCGTAATCGGGCCTGGTGGAAAGATCATCCAGCAGATGCAGAAAGATACGGATACGGTTATTGCTATTGAGGAAATCGGCGAGATCGGAAGAATCGAAATTTCCGGTGTTAGCAGAGAGAAGATCAACGAGGCGATTGCGAAAATCAACGAAATCACTTTTGTACCGGTTGTAGGTGAAGTTTACCAAGGTAAAGTAGTGAAAGTTATGGATTTCGGAGCTTTCGTAGCGATTGCTAAAGGAACGGAAGGATTACTTCATATTTCTGAGATCGAGTGGGCAAGACTGGATAAAGTGCCTTACAAAGAAGGTGACGAAGTGGAGGTGAAATTTATGGGTTATGATGACCGTAAAAAAATGAAACTTTCAAGAAAAGTTCTATTGCCTAGACCACCAAGACCTGAGAAGAAAGAAGGTGAGCAGAGAGGTCCGAGACCGGAAGGGCAGAACAGACCGGAAAGACCTGCGAGACCGGAAGGAAACAGAAGACCGGAGGGCGAAGGCGAGAAACCTGCCGGCGACCAGAATCCTTCATCTGAAGCTTAAGATTATCTAATCAACTATATCAAAAACCACCGGATTGTCCGGTGGTTTTTTAGTTTCTAATGATGAGAAGAGAGAAAGCTTTCAGTCAATTTATATCATTATGTCATTAAAATTACTTTAAAAGATTGAACTCCTCCGGAGTTCAGATCTTTCATAATTTATTTTTGCTACACAGATATTACTCCTCCGGAGTATTACATTGATTATTCGGTGCTTTTAGGCGTGTCGTCTTTTTTCTGCCAGGGGAACTGACCTTCTACTTCTACCTGGATGGAGATGCTGAGGAATGTGCGGATGAGCACAATGAGTCCCAGTGCCAGAAGTCTGTCTATGGTGGGTTCTGTGACCATGGTGGCTATGATATCGCCGGCTACCAGGATCTCCAGGCCGAGGAGGATGGCTTTGCCGAGTTCCTGCTTCAGTATTTTGTACGAGCGAGAATCTATGCCCTGCAGCGATAATCCATATTTGACCAAGGCAATGACGGCGCCGACAAAGATGGTGAGAACGCCGATCACTTCTATAATCCTGGCGACGTAATCGATATAAATTTTGATGTTGTCCATTTTTGTTTTTTTAATTAGAGAAGCTTATTTGTTACGGCTGTGGCAAGTGCTTCCTGGATGCTGCTTACATTTAGCTTATCAAATAATTTCCGACGATGAAACTTAACAGTGTCCACAGAAATAAACAATGTTTCAGCAATTTCGACAATGGACAGACCACAGCTGTAATGGCTTAAAATTTGAATTTCGCGCTCACTAAGCTTTGTTTTTTTTCTTTTTATCCATTGGTTTGAAGATAAATCCAAGTCCCAAACAGAGTCGCTATTTTGTTTTCCTATCATGACATTGCCCGCCGAAGGATTTGTAGAAAGAGAAACTACGCAAACAGCTTTCCATATTTTGCCTGATTCGGTCAGAAAAATTGGTGTCAGCTTGTGGTTGATCAAAATCGTTTTTTTGGCCGCAGACTTCAAATGAAAATCGTAGGAAATGATATATTCTTTCCTTTCTTTCAAGGGTATTTTTTCGTAAAAATCGAATCCGGCATTGTTGATATCGATTAACATTTTCAAATCTTCTTCCGGGACATGGTTTTGGTAAAATTCATATCCTAGTTTCAAAACCTCGTCCGGAGAAAGGCCGGCAAGAAAAAGTGGATTGTCCGATACATACTCAAAAGCGCGTTTTTCGTAATCGATGACATAAATGCTTTGGTAGGAAAGTCTGGAAAAAGCTTTTATGACCTCCAAGTATGAATTGCTTTGCGTTAAATCACTTTCAGAGAGCTTTTCTATATGGTTTTTTTGTGAAAATAATAGTTTGTAATCCATCATTCTTGTGTAAACTACACCAAAGTGTAGCAATAGGCAAAATTACATATAATATTTTTGTATCCTATTATAATCTGATACATCGTTAGAAAGGAATAGATTATCGGGTTCGATTATTTTAGATGTATTTTTTTAATTGAAACAGTATTCAAACAATTGATGATAAATGAAAAATAAATTTACAAAACAGACGGCATTTCAACTTGGGATTGGAATTTTTGTTGGCACATTGCTATACAAAATAATTTCCGCAATTTTTTTCGAAATAGGAAAGGTATTGTGCTAAACTGAACAGTAAAACAACCAACTGACAATATAATTGACATTAAATGAATTGTAAGAACTGTAACACCGAAATCAATTCAAAGTTTTGTCCCGATTGCGGACAACCGGCAAGTCTGAAAAGAATAGATGGACATTACATCATTCACGAGATAGAACACGTTCTGCATTTTGAACGTGGGATTTTGTATACTATAAAAGAACTCCTCACAAAACCCGGACAAAGCATACGAAAATACCTTTCCGAAAACAGAAGCCGATTGGTAAAACCCATTATTTTTATCATCATAACATCCTTGATTTATTCAATAATAAACCATGTTTTTCATATTGAAGAAGGCTATATAAAACAGGTAGGTCTGGAAAAATCTGCAATTGGTGACATTGTAAAATGGATGCAGGAATATTACGGCTATGCTAATATTATAATGGGTGTCTTCATTGCATTCTGGCTTAAAATATTTTTTAAAAAATACGGCTATAATTTTTACGAAATTCTGATTATGTTATGCTTTACGATCGGAATTTCTATGCTGTTTTATGCTGTTTTTTCAATGTTTCAAGGTATTTTACACATTCAATTGTTTCAGGTTGGGGCAATGTCAGGAGCTGTTTATGTAGTCTGGGCAAGTGCAAATTTTTTTGAAGAGAAAAAACCAATAAATTATTTAAAGGCATTGATTTCTTTACTATTGGGCGCACTTGTATTTGAAATCGTTATTTTAATTATCGGAGTATCAATTGATTTAATAAACAGACATTAAAAATGAAAAACAAAACCGGATTTAATTTCTTTTTTGCATGTATCGCTTTCAGTTTAGGACTGGCATTACTTCGTGAATTTGACTTCAACACATTTGCATTCAGAAAAACGGCATTGGGAATACTTTATCTCGTTGTTTTTCTTGTAGCAATATACCTTACGTTTAAAAAGAGTAAAAAGAGCGAGAAAACCAGAAAAGAAAATTAAAATTCTAAAATTACTGAATTGCCTTTATCAATTTACTAGATAAGTAAATGAAAGAAAATAGATAAAAGATAAAAGACTTACATTCAGCCGTTTATTTCCTGAAAACATATTATTAATTGTATTAAAGTACTTAAAATAATGTAGAAAGCCTGCATCAGCTGGCATTTGATTAACAATAAAATCTAATTATGATCAAAAAATTATCAGAACTAACGATTGAGGAGCTTCTTGCAGAAAAAAAGAAAAGTAAAAATCTTCTAACAGGATTCGGAATTGTGATGCTTATTCTCTGTGCAATATTGGTTTTTGCTGCAGTCAAAAGTAAAAATTATGCGCTGATTGCAGTAGCCTGCGGTAGTTTTATAACTTTACTGCCTATGACGACTCGCTTGGGACAAATTGATGCGGAAATAAAGAATCGAGAACACAAATAATAAAACCAAATGGAAAACAGTTTCAGACCCTGTAATTAAAAAGCAATTACCCAGATGTTTCTTTATCAAAGAGCATTTTAACACCATAAACCGCCTGCTTAGAAGGCAGACGGATATATGAAATATCTTTATCCATAAAGTTTTTTCCTGATTTCAATCAAGTTTTTCTCTACTTTTTCTTTGTCAGGACAATCTGGTAAAGAAGAATGATTTGCGAGAACATTCAATTCGTCTGTTAATTTGTCTGCCAATATGAGCAAATGGTCATAATCCAGATTTCCTGCTTTTATGTCCAAAAGCTCATCACGGTTTTTTACACGGATTTCAATCTTATTATTCTTGAAAATATTAACTGCCGATTGTAAAAGACGAATGGTGTGCATCATATTTTTACTATCGTAATTTTTTCCGTGTTTCTGATTGGTGTTATATCGGTCTTCATTTCTTTTTTTGACCCAATCCCAATATTCTTGGTAACCTTTGCAATATGCCGAATAGGCATCTTGATTGAAAAACAGATAAGCTTCCGGTTTTTCATTTTTCGGAACTGATGATAAACAGACTTCGTTAGAGTCTTTGTTTTTATAAATGCCGTTGTAGTTTTTATCTTCATCATAGAACAAAGCAAAAAGCCCTTTTGAATTGGGCATCTTTACCAAACCACAATTTTCCTGTAGAAAGCTTTTTTCCTTTAACCAATCCTTTGCCGGAATTGAATTAGAATCTTCCAATATCACGCAGAAATCCAGAATTCCTTTTCGTTCTTTTTCAACAGGATTGACAATCTTTTTATTAAGTCCTCTCGCTTTCTGAATTTGCGTTGAAGCATATCCGCCAAAGGTATCTTTACAAAGTTTTGACAGAAAATCTTCCTGACGAAATGTATCCATTATCGGATTTTTGTGAAGAATACAATCTTCCGGCGTTGCTAATATTTCCAGAATATTTGGATTGTTTTTTAATAAAAGTTCAACAAAACGTCCTATTTCATAATATACAATATCATTAGTTTCATTTGAAACCTGCGGGACATATTCTAAACCATAGAATAAATCTTTAGGCAAATAAAAAACACCCTTTATATCCGTATCCGAATTTTCCGTAGCCAATCCGAAAGACTTACTTCCGGAAATAGCTTCGAAAAGGATAAGGTTGTTTTGTTTTAAGAAATCGATGGTTACCATTATTCCGATTTTAGTAACTCTATAAATACTTTTTCAGCTTCTGATTTGTCAAGATTTCCTGCTCTCAAAGTTTTCGCTTTTTCTGAAAGATTTTCTATTTCTGATTTCAGATATTCGGAAAGTTCTCCATCTTGAGCGTGTAAATATTTTTCTCCGTTTTCAGATTTTACATTCAATAAAAATTGAACTTTATTCAAGATATTTTCAGGTAACAAATCTAGCATTTCGTGAAATATTACCGGAGGAAAAGTTCCTTTCTCAACGACCCATTTTGAGGCTAAAGTTGTCCTTAAGCAATAGAAATAATCTTTAAGCTTCACTTCATTTTTGCTGCAAGATTCCAAATATTTTTTGCTCATTGATAAATAATGGAAAACTACTGCGACGGGCGAAAAAGCTTCTTTTGCTAAAGGTATCATCTTTTCCAAAAATGCATCGTTTTTTATATAAAATATGTGTGAAAACAAATGCTCCAAAAGCGGAACATTCGATTTGTTCAACAGATGAAAAGTCTTCTTCAAATCCCAACCGGAACCGTCTAAATCATCTTCGGTCATAAATTCTATCGTATCACGTTTTTCCCAAGGCGAAAGATACCAGTCCACCGGATGTTTGTATATGAAACGTATGTCATAATCGCTGTCCGGAGAAGCAAATCCCCAAGAACGGCTTCCTGATTCTATCGCAAAAAGTATTTCTACGTTTTTCTCTTTTTCAAGAGTTTTTAATTTATCTATTATTTTTATTTTCATTGTTTTTTTAATTTAAAAATTCTACTTCAATATTGTCATTCCTTAGGAATCTAAAGTATTTCTTTTAATGTATTTTGTCTAGATTCCTGCGGAATGACAAAGAGAATTAAGATTGTTGCTAGAAAATTTAAGCTTTTCTAAATTTTTTCTTCTTTTTCCAAGGCGCATTTTTCCCCACATCGCCTGCCATAATACAACCGTAAGGCATCACTTCGTCCAGAACTTCGCAAAGTCCGTATTCTTCGATTTGAGCTCTTACATTTTTGGCGCTTTTGTAGGCACTAGGCAATTCGGAAATATCAATTTCGTTAGTGAAGAATCTGATATCCAAACCTTGGGTTTCCTCAGCAAAAACTTCATCAATGGTTTTATGAGCCAGAGATTTTTTATGAAAACTTCTGCTGAAATTTCTCCCTGCACCGTGAGGAGCAAAACCTAAATTTCTGTCGTTGGTTGTCCCTTGAACAATCAATACAGGTTCCGCCATATTCAGAGGAATCAGTCTTGGGCCTGTAATATCCGGCAAAAATTTGTCGTCCAGCGGAGTTGCTCCTTTTGCGTGGTAGAATAAATCCCCATCTCTGAATACAAAATTATGTTCGTTCCAATATCTGTTTTGTTTTTCGATATTTAATTTTTCCAAAGTCGTATTATGAATGGATTCGTGGTTTTCTTTCGTCCATTTTCTGATGAGTTGCAAGGCTTCCCAATATTGTTGTCCTTCCTCAGTTTCATACGGAATCCACGCATTTTCTTTCAACGTCTCAGGCGAAAGTTCCATTCGGAAGCGGTTGGCTACTTTCATTCCTTTTTCGTACAGCTTTGCACCTGGCGCTCTTGAACCGTGATGCGTTACCAACATTGTATTTCCTGTATTTTTGGAAATCCCAACAAACAAAAAGTGATTTCCGTCACCCTGAGTTCCCATATGCGAACGTGCGATGCTGATGAGGTTTTCGTCATTTAGGAAAAGATTTTCTCTGAAAGCATCCATCAACTCCTGAGACATTGGTATCTGCTCACCTCTTGGTCTTCCACCATAACCGAAATGCGTGATAGAATGTGCTGCATCCAAAACCTCTTTCGGATTAATTTTTCCAAAATCTGTCAGCATCACAGAACAGCAGATATCAGCACTATGAAATCCCGGATGAATGGCGTTTTTCGCCACCACTACGCCACCAACAGGAATTTGACCTTCTGGACCTGTTGGACAGGCATCAGGCATCAATGCACCACCAATTAAAGTTGGCGTTTTCATTAAAATATTCATTGTGTTGATGACTTTTTCAACGTTGTCATTTTCGCTTTCATCTTCAGCTCGGATGTTGATGATAAAGTCGGCTGGATTTTCCAGTAATGAAATCGGTTCCGGAGATTTGAATTGTTCCAGATATTCCAACATTTTAGTTTCATCCAATTGATTGTCGTTGATATATTCTAAAGCTTCGGCAAACCATTTTTTCGGTGTGAATCCTAAAGCGATTAAATCATTTCCTGTAATTGTTTTCATTTTGTTCGTTTTGATGATGCAAAGTAATTATGCAAGTGCGCAATCTTTTTGCGTTGTAGAAATTATTTTAATTATTTTTGGTAAAATTTTATTTAAATGATTTTAGAACAACTTAAAAACGCTCCGGAAACCATTGATTTTAAGGATGTCATTGCGTTTATTGATGAACATTATGATTTCACACCTACAAAATTTACCAATGGAAATACTGTCAATGAGGCGAATCAGAATAATGGTTCGTGCAAAGTTTTCAGTTTTGCGAAGCTGAATCAACTTTCGAAAGACGAGACTTTAGCATTATTCGGAGATTTCTACAGAACCGATGTTTTGAAAAATCCTGAAGGAACAGATCATCAGAATATCAGGAATTTTATGGAGTTTGGCTGGGACGGGATTTCATTTGGAGGAAAAGTTTTGACTAAAAAATAATTTATAGACTTTGCATCTATTTGTCATTCCGAAGGAATCTAAACAACTAATAATGAAATTTAGTATAGATTCCTACGGAATGACAAACTGACCGTTGAAAGTTTGAAACAAAAATCAAAAACAAAAATGTCTTCAAATAAAAATGCACTTATCCGCTACAAAACTTTGGACAAATGTTTGAAAAACAAGTACAAAAAATATACTTTGGAAGATTTGATGGAAGAATGTTCCGAGGCTTTGTTTGAGTTTGAAGGCAAGGAATCCTTTGTAAGCAAACGGACGATTCAGTTGGATTTGCAGAATATGCGAAGTGAAAAGTTCGGTTATGAAGCGCCGATTGAAGTTTACGAAAAGCGCTTTTACCGTTACAGCGACCCAGATTACAGCATTCATAATATTTCGGTCAACGAAAATGATTTGAAAGCGATGAACAATGCAGTTCAGATTCTGAAACAGTTCAAAGATTTTTCGATGTTCAAAGAGATGAATGGTGTCATTCAGAAATTGGAAGATTCGATTCAGTCAACTAATCAAAAATCGATTATTCATCTTGATAAAAATGAGCAATTAAAAGGTTTAGAACATATTGATATTCTCTACCAAAGCATTTTGAATAAAAAAGTTCTGAGGATTTTGTACAAAAGTTTTAAGGCGAGAGAGTCCAATTACTTCACAGTACATCCGCAACTCCTTAAAGAATATAACAACCGTTGGTTTCTCATTTGCTGGTGCAAGAGCAGCATTATGAACCTTGCGCTGGACAGAATAGAAGACATAGAGGTGGACGACATAACCAAATACATAGACAAAGATTTTAATGCGGACAGATATTTTGGTGAAGTGATTGGCGCTACGGTTTCAGAAACGCAGCGTCCACAGAATGTGGTGTTTTTCGTCACAAGAAAACACGCACCTTACGTCAAGACCAAACCTTTTCATCAATCTCAGGAAATTATAAAAGAAGACGACATGGGAACGACTTTCAAAATCTGTGTCCAGCTGAATTTTGAGTTGGAAAGAGTGATTCTCGGAATGGGAGAATTCATTACGGTTCTGAAGCCAGATAAACTTAAAAAGAGAATCTTTAGAAGTCTGAAAGAAGCCGTAGGTAATTATAGTGCTGATGAAAATCCATAATGGCTTATTTCTTGTAATCAACTTTAAAATTTAAAATTATGAAATCGCCATGACCACAGTTGGACAAAGAAGCCAATTGAATATACGGCGATAACATTTGACCCTCGAAAATCAATAAATATCTGCATATGAAATCAAGATTGTTAAGAATGGCGCTTACATGGGCTGCACCGATTGTTATCGGCTATATCGTAAAGAAATTTGAAGAACGATCCAGCAGACCAAGCCCTAAAGCCGTCAAAGCCTCATAGAACTACCGCTGATTTTCAGCGGTTTTTTTTGTGCATGAGCTTGTGAAATCAGGCTTCGCTGGGATCCAATATTATTTTGGCTTAAATTTTGAAACTTTAGGATTTATAAACAGTTGCTTAATTGTTTTTGTAAAACTCAAATTTTCAATCACCAAACAAATTATTTAATTATGAAAAAATATCTTACTATTCTTCCATTATTTCTAATAATAGGACTGCTTACAAGCTGCGAGGCTATTGAAACAATTTTTAAAGCCGGCATGTGGTGGGGAATTATCCTCGTTGTGGGCGTCATCGGATTGGTAATGTGGTTGTTAACAAGGGGTAGAAACTAGAAAAGCGGGAATGATCTCCCGCTTTTTTTGTTATGGTTATCTCCAGGTTAGAGATTTTCCAAAGTCTGGCTCAGTTCGTTATAGCCACCGCCATTGTAAACATCGGTCATACCTTCGGATTTAAAGTAATCCACCGCTTTACCGGAGCGATTTCCGGATCGGCAGAAAAAAATCTTGGTTCCGCTAAGGTTCAGGATTTCCTGTTTTCTGTCTTCCAATTCTCCAAGAGGAATATTCTGCGCTTCCTCGATGTGTCCATCCATTTCCAGTTCCAGCGGCTCGCGCACATCAATCAGATGATAGTTGCCGGCTCTCAAAACATCTTCTATTGCCATTGCTTTATTAATTTAAGTTGTTGAACAAAGCTAACCAATAATTTTTGTTTTCATAAAATATTCGAAATTAAAAATTGTTAAAAATTAAATGTCTTAATTTCGCAGAATCTAAATGCATCCGAAAGAACGACATACCCAACTTATCAAAACCAAAGCTGCTGCGGCAGGATTTCAATCATGTGGGATCTCCAAAGCAGATTTCCTGGAGGAAGAGGCACGACATCTTGAAAACTGGCTTAACAATAATTATCATGGCGAGATGAAGTACATGGAAAACCATTTCGACAAAAGACTGGATCCGAGACTGCTGGTGGAAGGTTCCAAATCCGTGATTTCCCTGAGCTACAATTATTATCCTGAAAGGCCACTGGAAACGGACGGTTTTAAAATTTCCAAGTATGCGTATGGTGAGGATTATCATGAAGTTATCAAAGATAAACTCAGAAACCTTGTCGCAGAACTTCAGGAGGAAATTGGAGAATTCTCATTCCGTGTATTTGTAGATTCTGCGCCGGTTTTGGAAAAGGCCTGGGCACGAAAGTCGGGAATAGGTTGGGTGGGGAAGAACGCCAACCTGATTACCAAGAAAAATGGTTCATTTTATTTTTTGGCCGAGATTATCTGTGATCTGGAATTAATTGCAGATAATCCTGTCGCAGATCATTGTGGCAGTTGCAGAAAATGCATTGATGCCTGTCCCACGCAGGCGATTATTTCGGAAAAGATCATCGATGGCAGCAAATGTATTTCCTACGCTACGATCGAACTGAAAGACCAGATCCCGGATTACTTCAAGGGTAAAATGGACGATTGGATGTTTGGATGCGATGTATGCCAGGATGTTTGTCCCTGGAACAGATTTTCTGCACCCACGCTGGAGGAGAAATTTCGGCCCAATTCCACGCTCAGAAATCTGGCTAAAAGCGACTGGAAAGAGATGACACAGGAGATTTTCTCTTCAGTGTTTAGAAAATCTGCTGTAAAGCGGACGAAGTTCACCGGCCTGAAACGCAATCTTGATTTTTTGTCAGAGTAATATTTTCTTTATAACTATCTCTTTTTCTGAGCTCTTTTTGGTGCCACTTTTACTCTTAGTTTTACTCTTTTTTTAGTAGGCTTTTTTGGCATATTTTAGTGATTTTGTGATCATAAAATTGATGAATTGTTGTCATTAAGACAAGAAATATTAAATAAAATTAATGCCAAAATAATGTCTGAAATAATTTCTTATCTTTAAGGTTCTCAATCTTAAAAAATCACATTGGATGAAGCGCATCATTTTCATTCTTTTAAAGGGTTTAGGCATAGTCATTGGCGTTATTTTATTGTACGTTATTCTGAGTCTTATCATTCCGCTCATTCCTGTTGGAGCTGAGAAAACGAATGAGCCTAAAACGATTGAACTTTATATTCTGACGAATGGCGTTCATACGGATTTGGTGGTTCCTGTGAAAACAAAATACATCGATTGGAGCACAAAACTGCCTTTCGACAATACCAAAGGGAAACAAACGGATTTCAATTACATCTCTTTTGGCTGGGGCGATAAAGGATTTTATCTGGACACACCAACTTGGGCAGACCTCAAATTCTCCACAGCTTTCAAAGCAGCTTTCTGGCTGAGCGATTCGGCAATGCATTGCACTTATTATAAACAAATGAAAGTGGGCAAGGATTGTAAAAAAATGATGTTGACCGAAAAACAATATCAGAATCTTATCCAGTTTATCGATTCCAAGTTTGATAAAGATGCTTCCGGAAATTATATTTTGATAAAAACCGACGCGGTTTATGGAAATAACGATGCATTTTATGATGCCAAAGACAATTATAACTTTACTTACACGTGCAACACCTGGGCAAATAACGGTTTGAAAGCTGCCGGACAAAAAGCGGCACTCTGGACACCAACGGATTTCGGAATTTTTCAGCATTATAAAAATTAAAATGAGAAAGATTTATTATGTTCCAGGATTGATAAGCGCTGTCCTTATTCCGATTTTATTTTCGTTTTATGGAAACCGAAAACTTAATGAACCTATTCCAAATGTGATGGATATTGGTTTGCCTTCGAAAATTCATTCAACAAATTCTGTCGAAGACAAAGATCGGATTTACAATAATTCTTTCGAACCTTTCAGAAATTGGGATTACAAAAAGATTATTGTAAAACCAAACACTGCTAAAAGTAATTCGGGTAATTACGTATCCGAAATCAAAAAACTAAAACAAAGAAATGAGAAAAACACAGGAATTGAATTTATTATAAATGATGAAAATTCTTATGATGACCTTATTTCTTTACTGAATGATATGGCAATTTCTAAACACGAAAGGTATGGCTTAGATATGGATAAAACAGGACATTTTTTTGTATTGGTTGATTACAAGGATCCTAATGCTAAGGATAATTTACTCGGCGAAGACATTATATTATGTGGTACAAGCTACATTGATCAAGATTACAACAGTTATTCTGAAAACTTTTCAGAAAAATTTGTACAACAATTATCACAACTACCGAATCCTTCTTATTATTTGATTTTTGGATTTTTAATACTATTAAATATTTCAATGTTAAGTATCAAAGAATCTTTCCAAAAAACATTAAATTTGCCAACCAAAAGTTGATAATCAAAAGCTATCAACAGTCAACCAACAACCAACAACTAAAATGACTTCACAAGAGATAAGACAGCAATTTTTAGATTTTTTCAAAAGCAAAGAACACCTTATTGTTCCTTCTGCGCCCATTGTTCTGAAAGATGACCCGACGCTGATGTTTTCCAACTCAGGAATGACACAGTTCAAAGATTATTTTTTAGGTTACAAAGAACCAAAATCTTCCAGAATTGCCGATACTCAGAAATGTTTAAGAGTTTCCGGGAAGCATAATGATCTAGATGATGTTGGTAGAGATACTTATCACCATACGATGTTTGAAATGCTGGGGAACTGGTCTTTCGGTGATTATTTCAAGAAAGAAGCCATTTCCTGGGCTTGGGAATTGCTGACGGAAGTTTACAAAATCCCTAAAGAAAACCTTTACGTAACCATTTTTGAAGGCGACGCTAAAGAAAATCTTGAAAGAGATACCGAAGCTTACGATTTGTGGAAACAGTTCGTTTCTGAAGACCGTATTATCAATGGAAATAAAAAAGACAATTTCTGGGAAATGGGAGCAAGCGGACCTTGCGGACCATGTTCGGAAATTCACGTTGATTTGAGAAGTGCAGAGGAGAAAGCAAAAATTTCCGGATTGGAATTGGTGAATAATGACCATCCGCAAGTTGTGGAAATCTGGAATCTCGTATTTATGCAGTTCAATAGAAAAGCTGATGGTTCTCTGGAAAATCTTCCGGCAAAACACATCGATACCGGAATGGGATTCGAGCGTCTTTGCATGGCGTTGCAACAGAAAGAATCCAATTACGATACCGATGTTTTCACGCCTTTGATTGCTAAAGTTGAGGAGCTTTCAGGTAAAAAATATACCGGAATTTTAACGGATGAGAAAGACATTGCTATCCGAGTTGTGGTAGACCATATCAGAGCGGTTTCTTTTGCCATTGCAGACGGACAGTTGCCTTCCAACGGAGGAGCGGGTTATGTAATTCGCAGAATTTTGAGAAGAGGAATTTCTTACGCATACCGATTCTTAGACAGAAAAGAACCTTTCCTTTATCAGCTAGTCGCTGTTTTACAGGAGCAAATGGGAAAATTCTTCCCGGAACTGGAAAAACAGGGAACTCTGGTTACGGAAGTTATTAAAAGTGAAGAAGAATCTTTCCTGAGAACGATTGAAACAGGTTTAATCCGGGTTGAAAAACTCATTAAGCAAACGATTTCTGAAGGTCAAAAAGTATTGCCGACAGAAGAAGTTTTTGAATTATATGATACTTACGGTTTTCCGGATGATTTGACGAGAATCATCGCAGAAGAAAAAGGCTTAACCATCGATGAAGCCGGATTTGAACAAGCTTTGAATAAACAGAAACAACGTTCCAAAGCAGATTCTGCTCAGAAAGTTTATGACTGGGTTACGTTGGAGGAAAAACCTGAA
This sequence comes from uncultured Chryseobacterium sp., assembly GCA_913778505.1. GTDB lineage: Bacteria > Bacteroidota > Bacteroidia > Flavobacteriales > Weeksellaceae > Epilithonimonas. The sequence goes on along the minus strand of CAJYWD010000005.1, from coordinate 38,171 downwards.
AACTTTGTAGGTTACGACAAAATAGAATCCGAAACCTACATCACAAGATACAGAAAAGTAGAAAATAAAGACGGCGAATTTTATCAGGTGGTGTTGAGCGAATCGCCTTTCTATCCGGAAGGTGGCGGACAAGTTGGTGATAAAGGCGTTCTTGAAAACGCAACTGAAAGCTTTGAAGTTTTGGAAACCAAAAAAGAAAATGGATTAATCATTTCATTAATCGATGGAATGCCGAAAGATGCCGGAGCCGTTTTCTATGCTAAAGTGAATGCAAACGACAGAAAAAATTCTCAGGCCAATCACTCGGTGACGCACTTGTTGCACGAAGCCTTGAGAAACGTATTGGGAACGCACGTAGAGCAAAAAGGTTCATTCGTTGGTCCGGATTATCTGCGTTTTGATTTTTCTCATTTTTCTAAAATGACAGATGAGGAATTGAAGATGGTGGAAGATCAAGTGAATGCCAAAATCAAGGAAAGTATTGCTTTGCAGGAGTTCAGAAGTATTCCGATTCAGGAAGCTTTGGACAGAGGTGCAATGGCTTTGTTCGGCGAAAAATATGGCGACAATGTACGAATGATTCAGTTTGGAACTTCTATGGAACTTTGCGGTGGAACTCACGTGAAGAATACCAGCGAGATCGGGCATTTCAAATTGGTTTCCGAAAGTTCTGCTGCAGCAGGAATCAGAAGGATTGAGGCCATTTCCGGAGATCAATCTGATGACTATTTTAAAGGATTAGAAAAACAAATTGCTGAACTTTCTCAATTGCTGAAATCTAAAGATGTAGTTCGCTCAATCGAGAAATTAATTGAAGAAAACACATCTTTAAAATCTGAAGTGGAAGCCTTCAAAAAAGAAAAAGCAAAAGGCGAGATCGGTGATTGGAAAGGCGCTTACGAACAGAAAGGCGACAAATTACTTTTGGTAAAGAGAACGTCTCTTGATGCCGCTTCTGTAAAAGATATCGTTTTCCAATTGAAACGAGAAATCCCAACATCCATCACAATTATTTTGTCTGATGCAGACGCAAAACCGATGATTACGATTGGCGTTTCCGATGACTTGGCAGGTGTTTATCAGGCCGGCGCTTTGATTAAAGATTTGGCAAGGGAAATTCAGGGCGGTGGCGGCGGAAATCCTGGCTTTGCCACAGCTGGAGGAAAAAATCTTGAGGGGCTGGAAAATGCTTATCAAAAGGCGATGAATATTTAATTCATCAATTAATTATAAACAAAAACTCCCGAAATTTCCGGGAGTTTTGTCGTTATTAGCTAGTCTTTGATTTTATGAACTTTTTTCGTCCCGTCATACATCTCATATTGCAAAAATCTTGTTTCCAATTTTCCATTGAATAATTTGATTTTTCTGGATGGTCTCAGTCCGATTTTCTTTGGCGCATCCAGGTCGGCAGAAATGAGCCAGGCTAAAGTGTTTGGATAATGTTGTTTGAAAGTATCACCTATTTTTTTGTAAAAATCATCGTCATTAATAGAGATTCTTTCATCGTAAGGTGGATTGAAAACCATTAATAATGGGAACATATCTTTTTCAGACTGGAAGAAATCTTGCTTCCGCACTTCAATCACATCTTCCATCTCCGCAGATTCTATGTTGATTCTTGCGGCATTCAGCGCTCTTGCATCCACATCATAACCCACAATTTTCCCGTCAAATTCTTTCACCCTGTTGATTCGGAATTCTTTAATCGTCTTGAAAAGTTCCTCGTCATAATTTTTCCAGTTCTGGAATGCAAATCCTCTTCTGAAGATCTGTGCGGGAAGATCCAGCGCAATCATCGCAGCCTCAATCAGCAAGGTTCCGGAACCGCACATCGGATCCAGGAAATTACCTTTACCGTCCCAGCCTGCGAGCTGCAACATTCCGCTCGCCAAAACTTCATTGATCGGCGCTACGGTTTGCTCTTTTCTGTAGCCACGTTTGAAAAGCGGGTCGCCGGAACTGTCCATAGAAATCGTTACCAGCTCTCTATCAATATGAAGATGGAATTTGATATCCGGATATTCTTTATTAACATTGGGTCTGATGTTATGTTTGTCCTGAAAATAATCCACAATGGCGTCTTTCATTTTCAAAGTCATAAACTGCGAATGGCTGAATCTCTCGGAGTTCACCGTAGCATCAATGGCAAAAGACTGATGTTTTTCCATCAGAGTGTCCCATTCGAATTTGAACAGTTTATCGTAAAATTTACTTTCGTTAAAGGCCTTGAACTCCAGAATCGGAACCAAAATTTTTAGCGCTGTTCTGCAAGAGTAATTGAGCTTGTAAAGAAATCCGAGGTCGCCTTCGCAGGTAACTGCCCGGTTTTTGGCTTCCACTTTTTTGCCACCCAATTTTTTAACTTCCTCGGCCAAAACACTTTCCAGTCCGAAAAATGTCTTGATTTGTATCTGCAGATTGTCTGTATTCATTCCGCAAAAATAGGTTTTTTTTGTCGGATGTCAGAAGATGGATGCCGGAGGATTTTATATCCGGAAAAACTTCCATCATCAAACTTCAATCATCAAGCCAAAATTTCCTTATTTTTGCAGGATGCAATGGTTCGAAGAATGGTTTGATACGCCTTATTATCATATTTTGTACAGCAACAGGGATTATCGTGAAGCTGAAAATTTTTTGAATCTGCTGACGGACTTTATCAAGTTGGATAAGAATTCAAAAATTATTGATCTGGCTTGCGGCAAAGGCAGACATTCGGTTTATCTTAATCAAGTAGGTTATGATGTTCTTGGTCTGGATTTGTCCGAACAGAGTATCACTTTTGATAAACAATTTGAGAACGAGTCGTTACAATTTCGGGTTCACGATATGCGAAATCCTATTGAGAGTGAGCCTGTGGATGCGGTTTTTAATTTGTTCACCAGTTTTGGGTATTTTGAGACAGATGAAGAGGATAAAAGGGTTTTCCGTTCTGTGTCTGATGTGTTGAAAGATGATGGTTATTTTGTCCTCGATTTTCTGAATGCCGAATATGTAAGAAGTGTGATAGTTCCTGATAGTTCTGTTGAGAAAGACCAGATTGTTTTCAATATCAAAAAACACATTGAGGGTGAGTTTATCATCAAGGAAATTGATTTTGACGACAAAGGTCAGCATTTTCATTTCTTTGAAAGAGTCAAGCTCACGTCGCCGGAAAACATATTGAAATATGCTGATGAATTTGGTTTTGAGTTACTTACACGTTGGGGCGATTATCAGTTGAGTGACTTTGACGAGAAAACATCGCAGCGTTGTATTAATCTGTTTAGAAAACGAAAATAAGAAGCATCTAATTTCTGAAATGGTCATTCTTTTACTCATATTAAGCGTTCTGATCGGTGTTTTGCTCGGAAGATATTTAGGGAGCAAACAGCAATTTGCCAAAAACCTGCTCATTCTGAGCGCCGGTTTTCTGATAACGATTTGTCTCAATGAGGTTTTTCCGGAAGTTTATCATTCGGAAGATCATAACATCGGTATTTTTGTCATTCTTGGTGTGTTGATTCAGATGTTTCTGGAAAATCTGACTAAGGGATTTGAACACGGACATCTCCATCATCATTCCGATGACCATTCCATCATTCCATTTGCGCTGATTGTAGGATTGTTTGTGCATGCTTTTATAGAAGGCATTCCTTTGTCACACGAAAAAGAGACGATCTCGCCCTATCTGTTGGGAATTCTGTTTCATAACATCCCGATCTCATTTGTACTCGGAAGTTTTCTGGCGCACAGCAAGAGCTTTTCTACCAAGTTTTGGCTGATTGTCCTGAGTTTTGCCTTAGCCTCACCACTCGGAATGCTTCTGGGAAAATACTTTGATGAAAATCTGAAAGTTTACTTCCTGGCCATAGTAGGTGGCATATTTCTCCACATTTCGTCAGTTATTATTTTCGAAAGTAACAAGAGTCATAAGATGGACTGGCAGAAAATTGTGCTTGTGATTTGTGGAATTGCTTTGGCTTTAGGCGGCCATCTCTTTCATCATCATTGATAAAAAAATTTTCGATTACCGTTATAAAAACCTAATTTTACTCAAACAAAAGTTATGGGATTTTTTAATCAGATATTCGGGAAAGGTGAAGATGATCATCAATCGGCAACGATCTGGGCTCAAATAGAATCGGAGAGTGATCTGGATAAGGCCGTTGCGCAATCGTCTGCGCATAAAGTGTTGATCTTCAAACATTCAACCAGATGTTTCATCAGTAAGACGGTTTTAAAATCCTTTGAAAAGCAGATGCAGAATTCTGATAAAAAGTATGCTTACTATTTTCTGGATCTTCTGAAGCACAGAAATATTTCCAATGCTATCGAATCCCGATTTGGCATAACCCACCAGAGTCCTCAGCTCATTGTTCTGGAAAACGGTGAGGCCATTTACGACGCCTCTCATCAAAATATCGACCTGGATAAGATTTAAATCCGGCTAAAACATAATCAATAACAGATGGAATATCAGAACTTTCGAAATCATCTTTCCAAAATATTGGGCGTTCCCGTGGAGAGCCTGGAGATGTGCTCTTCATTTTATGAAATCAAGCACGCCAAAAAAAATGAAATTATTTTGCGGGAAGGTGAGATTTCCGACTGTACCTTTTTCGTGGAAAAGGGTTTGCTGAGAATGTATTCCATCGACAAAGCAGGGAAGGAGCACGTGATCCAGTTTGCCCCGGAAAACTGGATTATTTCCGACACTACGAGCCAGTTGCTGAACGAAAAATCAAGATTTTACATTGAAGCTATTGAAGAAAGTATTATTGTAGTTACACGCGAAGGCTTCTTTGAAAACCTTTCGAAAGTGTATCCTGATGTGGCCGAGAAAAACCAACGTCTGATGTTCAATCATATCAAGAATCTCCAGAATCGCGTCAATGCCCTGATCAGTACTACGGCGGAGGAGCGCTATCTCGATTTTCTTAAAAAATATCCCAATCTGATGCTGCGTGTCCCGCAGTGGATGGTGGCGTCCTACCTCGGCATTACACCGGAAAGTCTGAGCCGCGTGAGAAAAGAACTGGCGAAGAAAAAATTTGAAATTTAATGGACTTGAATTACCGGATCTCTCATGCTGAAATAAAAGATATTCCCGATCTGTGCTATATGATGCGGGATTTCTATGCGATTGACTTTTATCCTTTTGATGCAACTGTTGCCGAAAATAATTTTGTGAAGTTTCTTAAGGATGGGAATTTTGGATACTGCTTTAAAATCATTTTTGAGGGCAAAATTGCTGGATATTTTATTCTCGCCAGATATTTTAGTTTTGAGTTTGGCGGCGAGATTCTCTTCCTGGACGAATTATTTATTAAACCGGAATTCCAAGGAAAATCATTGGGTAAAAAGGCTCTCGAGTTTGTGAAGGATTTTTCCGCTGAGCATAATTTCAAAGTGGTGTTGCTGGAAATTGAAAATCATAATGAAAAAGCTAAAAAACTGTATGAACATTACGGTTTCCAGAACCATAAGAGGAGTTTGATGATTCTGATGAATTAGCTTCTTTTAAGTGTCGCTTCTACGGAGCTTACTTTTATAAGGTGTAAATTCGTTCTACAAACATATGGCTCCTACGGAGCTCGTTTTGTAAAAGCTTAATTCTAAAAAAATACCTCGGAAAAATCAATTCCGAGGTATTATATTTTTAAAAACGACAAGTTCTATTTATCAATAGATCCCATTACTTTCTGCGCAAATGCATTAAGTGCGTCTTTTTCGCTCATGCCGCTGTTGACATTGGCATGCACTTCCAGAGCGCCACAGATATTGGTGATGAGTTCGCCGGTAATGTTCAGGTCTTCTTCGGAAACATTCCGGAATTCTGAAAAGCTTTCCAAAACTTCCAGTGTAGCTTCCAGATTCTCCGGCGTTTGATTCTGATAAAACTGTCTGATGATCGGTAATTTCATTATTTTAATTTAAGAAATTATACAGTTAACTATGCTTTGATTTCTGCAAAAAGATTATTAAGACTTTCTGCCTGGTTGGTCTGCACCTGTTTTTTTAAAATACCACCTTCAAAAGCAGCAAAAGTCGGCAGATTGTCTACTGTAGCCAGTTTTCTGCTTTCCGGAAGCTTTTCGGCGTCTACATAAAAGAAAGGAATGTCTTCATTTTCTGCAGCCAGTTTTTTGAATTTAGGCTTCATGATTCTGCAGTTGCCGCACCAAGTGGCGCCGTACTGAACCATCACCTTTTCATTTTCGCTCACAATTTTTTGCAAATTGTCTTCTGTAAGTTCTGTGTACATTATTTATAAATTTAGCGATTTAACAGTTTAACAATCTAACAGTGAATGATTAAGGAATTGATTTTTAAACTGTTACATTTCTTTAATTGTCAGATTAGTTCTTGCTAAGGTATTCTGCAACGCCGGTTCTGTTGGCATTCATAGCATCCTTACCTTCTTCCCAGTTAGCAGGGCAAACTTCACCGTGTTTCTGAACGTGTGCATACGCATCTACAAGGCGTAGATATTCCTTAACATTTCTTCCAAGAGGCATATCGTTTACAGACTCGTGGAACACTTTTCCGGTTTCATCAATCAGGTAAGTGGCTCTGTAAGTCACATTAGAACCAGTGAAAACTTCGTTCCCTTCTTCATCGTATTCCAAATCCTGATCTACGATTCCAAGGATGTTGGCCAGTTGTCTGTGCGTGTCTGCAAGAATTGGATAGGTAACACCTTCAATTCCTCCGTTATCTTTCGGTGTGTTCAGCCAAGCAAAGTGTACTTCATTGGTATCGCATGATGCGCCGATAACCACGGTGTTTCTTTTCTGAAATTCCGGCAAAGCTTCTTGGAAAGCGTGAAGCTCGGTAGGACACACGAAGGTGAAATCCTTTGGATACCAGAATAACAAAACCTTTTGCTGATTGTTAACTGCTTCTTCAAAAACGTTGATTTTCAAATCATCACCCATTTCACTCATCGCATCTATGGCTACGTTTGGAAATAATTTACCTACTAATGACATAATATTTAAGTTTTAAATTGTTTAATTATTGACGAGTACAAAATTAATAAGATTTTGTGAATTGATAATTAATTTATGATTTATAAAATCTATCGAATCGAAAGGTCTAATTTAAAAGAATACGATTAGCGTTTTAAAAGAAAATCCTGGCGAAGTTGAATAAAAAAGTTTTAAAACTGGCTGCCATTTTAATCACGTGTTTAACATTTAACTGAGAAAATTCATTAAAATTCTATTAGCGTCATCAATATTCTATAAAATGACCGCCACTTCCTAAAATGACATCAAATTTTTATTATAATGTTGACTTTTAAAATGTTAAGTAAAAATATCATCTATCGTAATTCTGTAATTTTCAACAATTCAGTTATTGTTTCATTATGATTATATTAAATAACAATATAAATTCGTTTTCACAAAAAGATAAAATATCTCCAGTAAGATTTTATTGCAGATGTTTTTGCTTTTTGGTGAAAATAAAATTATTAATTACTACTTTATGAAAAAACTTAACTTTTTAGCCGTTCTTTTGAGCGGACTTCTTTCAGCTCAGGCAACTTTTACTTTGGTGAAGGATATTTATCCTGGTGCCGTAGGGTCATTACCTGGTAATCTTACACTGTTCAATGGTAAGATGTATTTTTCTGCCGCTTCCACTGTAAATGGTTCAAGCATCGGAACAGAACTTTGGGAAAGTGATGGCACTGAAAATGGGACTAAGCTGGTTGCAGATATATTACCAGGAACAAGTTCATCCAATCCGAACACATTTTTTGCCAATAACAGTAAGCTGTATTTTACAAGTGGTGCTGTGATTAATGGGACAAACAACTTCAATGTATTTATGTCCTATGATGCTGTAAATGGTGTTCAAAACGTTTCCACAACGGTGAAGTCTCCATCTGGATTTACCCAAATTGGTAATACGTTGTATTTCAAGGCTAATAATACGGCTGTTACACCACAGGCGTCCAGACTGTATTATTTTGATACGAATAGTCAACCGGTCATTGCGGATGATAATACGAATGTAGCACTGATTTCCAGTGCTGGTAATAAGATTTTGGCAACAGCTCAGTATATGAACGCTTCAAATATATACAATTATCAGTTGTTTGCTTATGATGGAACATCGTTGAACGTGCTTAAAACCATTAATCCATCGGCAATGTCTTATCCTCAGCTTTACTACGCCAGCTCAGTTTTGGGAAAAACTATTTTTAATGCTACGGGACCTAACGGAAATGAACCGTATGTAACTGACGGAACAGAACAGGGCACAGTAATGCTAAAGGATATAAACACCTCAAGTGCTACTGCTGGTTCTGGTACCCAGAATTTTATTGATTTTAAAGGAAAAGTTTTCTTCACTGGTTCGGATGGAAATACAACAGGAGCAGAACTCTATACAACGGATGGAACATCTGAAGGAACGGCTTTGTTCAAAGATCTAGTTGCTGGTTCCGGAAGTTCTGCACCGGAAAAATTGACGGTTTTCAATGATAAATTGTATTTTTTTGCGACGATGCCCGGTAATGTGAAGCAGCTTTGGGAAAGCGATGGTACTCCGCAAGGTACAAAAGCCTTGGCTGATGTCAACACCGCTGGCGGACTTCTTGTTTATAATAATAATTTATATTTTTCTGGTAGAGTAAGTATTGCAGATACAATCGGAGCTGAACTGTATAAAGTAAATCTTCCGGATGCAACACTTGCCGTAGCAGACACCTCAAAATCCGAGATTAGAATATATCCGAATCCTTCCAAAGGAACATTCTTTGTGAACGGTGTAAAAGCAGGAATTTTCGAAATGTATGATTTCTCCGGAAGAATGGTGAAAGCAGGGAAAATCAGCGAGGGAAAGGTCTCCGTGAATGCCGATGCAGGAAATTATATCCTGAAAGTTAAATCCGATGACAATAAAATCAGCCAGTCTCAGAAAGTGGTGATTCAATAAATTGTAAAAATGAAGCAAAGGCTGACCGTTTGATTGGTCAGCCTTTTTTTTGGTCTGGCCCCTTAAAATTCCTCAACACAATCTTTGATTCTTCTCATTGCTTCCCTCAGGTCTTTCTCGGAAGCGGCGTAAGAAAAGCGGATGCATTCCGGGCTGCCAAAACTCACGCCACCTACGCAGGCAACATTCGCATTTTCCAGCAGATACATCGCAAAGTCATCAGAATTATTGATCTCGGTTCCGTTAAGGTTTTTACCGATAAAGTAAGAGATGTCCGGGAAGAAGTAGAATGCGCTCTTGGGCAGATTACACTTAAAACCTTTGATCTCTTTCATAAGATCGAACACCATATCGCGTCTCTTGTGGAACTCAGAAATCATGTACTGCAGTTCCGATGGGTTCATTTCCAGCGCGGTAATGGAGGCTCTCTGAGCTACGGTATTGGCACCGCTGGTCATCTGACCCTGTACTTTATCACAGGCTTTCGCCAGCCATTCCGGACACGCAGAATAACCAATTCTCCAGCCGGTCATTGCGTAAGCTTTACTCATTCCGTTAATGACGGCTGTCTGCTCATAAACCTGCGGAAAACTGGCGATAGAGACATGCTGACCTTCGTAATTGATAAGCTCATAGATTTCATCAGAAATGATCGTGATTTCGGGATATTTGGCAATAACATTGGCAATGGCTTCAAGTTCTTCGCCGGTGTAATAACTTCCGGACGGGTTGCATGGCGAGCTGTACAAAAGTGCTTTGGTTTTCGGTGTAATGGCACTTTCCAGTTGCGCTGCTGTAATCTTGAACTCCGTATCAATAGAAGTTTCTATAAATACCGATGTTCCGCCCACCAGCTTCACCATTTCATCATAACTTACCCAGTATGGGGCAGGCAAAATCACCTCGTCGCCATCATTGATTATGGCAGAAAGTACGTTGATAATGGACTGTTTGGCACCGTTGGAGACACAGATCTGTGTGGGTTTGTAATCCAGATTATTATCTCTTTTAAGCTTATGAGAAATGGCCTGCCTCAGTTCCGGAAATCCGGGCACCGGAGAATAATGGCTGTAATTTTCATTGATAGCGTCAAAAGCGGCCTGCTTAATTTTCTGTGGCACATCAAAATCAGGTTCTCCCAGTGTGAGGCTGATGACGTCCATGCCTGCGGCTTTCATCTCACGCGCTTTATTACTCATTACAAATGTCTGAGAATAGCTCAGTCTGTTCAGTCTTTCAGAAATCTTACCCATTATTAAATTTTAATTTGATTGACTCACAAATATAGATTATTAATTAGAAGGGAAAGCGGTTTCGGACTAAAATTTCGCCAGAAAAATTAGCTTATAAGAGTTATTAATTTAATGATTTTTTTAAGATAAGTATTAATACGATGACTAAAATTTATGATAGTAGTTAATAAATTGATTATTTACTGATGATTTATATTAATAATTAATTATTTTTGCAGATATATATAGACAGAATATTTTTCACTAACTAATTCCATCAAAATAAAAACACAAGTTGATGACCTCGAGATTTTCACTTTTCCTTTTCATATTGATTGCATTTTTTTCTTATTCGCAGAATCTGCAGTTAGATTCTCTGGAGCAATCCATCATTAAGGAAAACCGTGCAGGGCGGTATATGACCTCGCAGAAAAAACTCTCCGATTTGCTTCTTAGAGATAGACTTACGAAAGAAGAGCGCGCCTATTTGCTTTACCTCCTGGCGGCCACGTACAGAAGTGTGGGCGACTATCCGATGTGTATTGAGAATCTTAACAAATCCATGACGCTCGCAAAGGATTTCCCAGCGGATAATCCATTGAAAATGCGTATTGATTACGAACTTGCTTTCGCTTATTTTGACAGTAATGATTATGTCAAGGCCAGAATTGCCATGGATCATATCTATGCGAGCAATTACACAAACGCATCCCCGGAGAACCGTGCATATTTGTTAATGCAGGAAGGCTATCTGCTTCTAAAAAATAAAAAGGTGGATGCTGCTGAGGCAAGATATTCGGAAGCCTTGAAACTGATGAAACAATCTACACGCTGCAATCTTCCGGTTGTCTATACAAAACTGATGAGTCTGTACAGCTTGAAGCACAATGTTGCAATGGCCGAAAATCTTTATCAAAAAAGTTTAAAAGTGTGTGATAGCTGTAATATTCTGAAGTATAAGATCTTCACGGTTTCCGAAATGGAGAGGATGTACAGGGAGAATAAAATGTTTGCAAAAGCTTACAGTATGGCTTCAAAATTGGATTCACTGCGCAAGCTTGAAAATATCGATACAACGGTTTCCGAGATGCACATAACCGATAAAGCGTATGTGGAGAAGGAACAAAGCCTGAAAGAACGTACAGATGTAACTTATCTGATCTTCGGGATGGTCATTCTGGTTGCACTATCAATTTTGGCGGTGCTATATTTTTACCGTAAATCTGCCAACATGACAAAGGTTAAGACCGAAGTGGAGGAGGAGCTGGAACAGGTAAAAAGTAACTACGATCTTGCAAAGCAGTCAAAAGAAGCAGCCCCGGCATATTACTTTTTTCTGGAATCCAGTGATCTTACAGACCGACAGAAAGAACTTTTGATCCACATGGCAGACGGTCTCAGCAACCGCGAAATTGGTGAGAAATTATTCATCACGGAGAATACGGTGAAGTATCACATCAAGAATATTTACGCCATTCTCAAAATCAAAGATCGCAAAGAATTCTTTCAAAAATTGCGAAATAACTAAAATTTCCTACTACAACATTTCCCTTACAAGTACGTAAAATCCCCTACAACAGTGCCCTTACTATTCCTATACCAAAGGATAGTTTTTGCCTTAAATACAGGTGTTTCCGAAGGGTAGTCACTTTTTTTTGCGTTTTAATTAATAATATTGCATTCTGTTTAGAGAGAGTATAATCAACCATGCTGATCTGCTTTCGTGAAAAAGTCTACATAGGGTAAGCGATTTAGTGTTCACACGTCGTCAAAATTGAATCTTTAATCTCTTATCATATGATTTTATCAATGTTGAATTTATAATTTAATTTGTAGAAAAACCAAAACCTAAGACGATGAAAAAACAGTACTTTTTGTTCTTTGTAATTTTTTGTACTCAGTTGATTTTTGGCCAGACCGAATTGGTGCGCTGGACTAAATCTAATCTTCAGGCAACCAACATTGCCAATACGTCATCACCAAATCTAGCCGGAGCCGGCGGTGTTACTATTGCACCCACAAGTTGGAGTGAGACTTTTCTGATGATCTCAGGGTTGCCGTCCTCCAGCACAATTGATCTTACAAAATATGCCGAATTCAAGATCTCGCCTGCTTCTAATTATAAGCTGAATTTAGCCAATTTTAATTTAAAGTTTAGAAATCAGGGAGGAGATTCCAAAGTTGAAATCAGATATTCTTTAAATTCTGACTTTTCCAATCCTGTAACGCTTTATTCAGCAACAGTTTCAGGTGGCAATTGGCAAACCATAGCGCCATCATTTAATAATTTATTGATAAGCGCGGGTAAGACGATTTCTATCAGATTATATGTGTACAACACCTACAATAATTTTCACCTGTCCTACACACCTGACGGAGGAACGGGAGCAGGACCTAACATCACAGGAACAGTTGCTGTGAACACCCCGACTGTGCCCGTCGCCAATAACGATTCTTATACTGTTTATAAAAACAATTTTGCTACTCTTAATATTCTGAATAATGATGTTTCCGGAACTGATATCACGGGCATTACGATTACACAGCAGCCTGCCAACGGAACCCTTACCGTCAATGGTACAGCAAACGTTACCTACAAGCCGGCAACCGGTTATGCTGGAGCAGATACTTTCAAGTACAAGGCGGTGAATGCTACTGGAGCATCCAATGAGGCCACGGTGAGCCTGAACGTGGTTGATAATGCCAATGCTGTGATTGCCAGATGGAACAAGTCTGATTTCTCGCCCAACCATTACAATGATAACATCACAGTAGGAAGTATGACTTCCACTGCAAATTTGTCTTATCAACAGAATATCAATGTTACAGGATACAATGCTTTTCACACCACGGGCTGGCCAGACAAAAATGTTCAGACGATTGATAAGTCGAAGTACATTCAGTTCACTATCAGCCCAAAAGCTGGTTATAAACTCTATCTGTCGGATTTCAGTTTCCTTTGCAGAACAGACGGTGGAGATGCCAGAATCAAAATCGATTACTCGCTGAATAGTTCTTTCACTACGGCTTTTAATGTTTTACCTGAAACCACGGTGAATAACAGCGTTTCAACAATATCAGTCAATAACTTTTTAAGACCTATCGCTACCGATGGACAGGTTGTCTACCTGAGAGTTTATGTGTACAATACCTGGAACGCATTCCAAATCTTCCTGAATGATAATGGAGCCAATGGACCAGCATTTTCCGGCTATTCGGAATTCAGTTCTACTGCGCCGATAGCATATAATGATACCGTGAACAATACAGTCAATAACGACATTGACATTAATGTTTTGATCAATGATGATTACAGTAATAAGATCAATACCCTGAACTTTACACAGCCATCGCACGGATTTACGACTTTGAATGCGGATAAAACAATCAATTATATTCCTTCAAAGAATTATGTGGGTTCGGATTCGTTTACTTATGCTATCACGAATGAATATGGAACGTCTAATACCGCAACGGTAAACATCAATAATAATCCTTTGGTTACCACACCGCTCATCCGTTGGGATCAGAACAACTTCACATCTACACCATTTCAGTCTTTCATCAATTCAACGACGATGACTACGGCGGGAGGCGTTACCGTTAACGTCGGTGGTGAGACCAATCCGAAAGCGTATTACTTGGTAAGCCAGAATAATGGCACAGGTAGTCCAATCAATACTGCGAAGTACACACAGTTTGTTCTGGATAACATCAGCACGAATAAAACGATAGAGCCTAAAACATTCAGTTATATAGCCAAAGGCACTGCCGGGGCTACGTACGAATTGCGTTACTCCAAAAAAGCTGATTTCTCAGACTACACAGTTCTGGGAACCGGAACCGTAAAGGACACTTACACCCTTACAACCCTTAATTTTCCTAACACGCTGAAAACAGAACCTGGAGAAAAAATCTACATCAGACTTTATCTGTACAACACAGATTATGTCCAGTATGTTTTCCAATATCTTCCTGGTGGGCAGGGACCTGAGATCGACGGTGTTTTCTACAATTATGTCTACACTACGGACGATACTATATGGCTCAATCCTGCCAATCCGCACTGGAGCAACGGAACGCCTACGGCTACCAAAAATGCGATCGTAGAAACAGCTTATGATACCACGACTTACGGTAATTTCGAGAGTCAGAATCTGACCATCAAAACCGGAGGAACATTGACAGTCAATACTGGCGGTTATATTACGGTGAACGGACAGATCGTTAATAATAATACCGCAGCCACATCCTTTGTGGTGGAGCATAATGGAAACCTCATGCAGAAAGGCACCGCGGTGAATACCGGAAACATCACCGTGAAAAAACAAGCCGTAATCCCGAAAATGGGATACAATTACTGGTCTTCTCCGGTGGCGAATATGAATCTCTATCAGTTCTCGGACGGCTATAATCAGGCTACCACCACAGGAACAGGAACCCCATGGAATCGTTTCTATGTCTACAATGAAGCCAATGATTATTTCGTAACTTCGATTGCTGCCGAAGGAATTACGTTAAGCTCGACTTCTACCTTCCAGCCGGCAAGAGGTTATGCCATCAGAGGAAAAAACAGCTTCCCGGAAACCGTGACGGTTACTTCACCGGTATCGACATTCCAGTTCAACGGCGTGCCGCAGAATGGTGATATCAATTCTTACAACTTGAGATATTCCAACGCGCAGCATGGCTACAATCTGGTTGGAAATCCATATCCTTCCAATATCAGTTTTGATGCATTATACGAGTATAATAAATCAAAAATGTTCGGAATGGCTTATTTCTGGACCAATAATGACGGACAGATCCTCTCCCAGGTTGGAACCAATTATGGCGGGAATAACTATGCCATCCTCAACTCTGCCGGTGGTGCTTCTGCAACTTACTTCGGTTACAATAACAAAAAGCCCAACGGAAATATTGCGGTAGGTCAAGGATTTATTATCCAGGCCAAACAAGCCGGAAAAGATAAACCACTGGTATTTAACAATGCGATGAGAACGCCGAATATCGCCAACTATTACAACAAAGGTGCGGAGAAAAACAGATTCTGGCTGGAGTTCAAATCGCCGGCGGATATCAATAACGAGATTCTGATTGCTTACGTAGATGAAGCTACCAATGGCTTCGACAACGATTATGATGCAGATCTGTTTGCAATTGGCAACGATTCTTTCTGGAGCATCCTGGAAGATCATCAGTTGGCGATACAGTCCAAGGCTCCTGAGTTTGATGAAAATGATGTGACCAAAGTTGCGATCAAGGCTTCGGTGGCAGGTCAGTACACCATCACACTGACAGAGCGCGACGGAATCTTCAGATCCGGACAGATGGTTTATCTCAAGGATAAATTGATGAATCAGACTGTCAACATTACAGAAGCGCCATACGTATTTAATACCAATGCCGGAGAATATGCCGATCGTTTTGAAGTGGTTTACAAACCCGCAACTACTCTGGCTGCAGGCAATGCTGCTACCAAAGGCACTCTCATCACCAAGGATGCACAGAATTTTGTGATAAAA
This sequence comes from uncultured Chryseobacterium sp., assembly GCA_913778505.1. Lineage (GTDB taxonomy): Bacteria > Bacteroidota > Bacteroidia > Flavobacteriales > Weeksellaceae > Epilithonimonas. Next base: position 22,480 of record CAJYWD010000005.1, on the reverse strand, counting down.
TCCGAGAACAATCTGGAGGAAGTAAGCCTCTATGATACAGCAGGACGACTGATTTACGAAAACAAAAACACAAAAAAAGAACTTTTAATCAACCGGATGAGCCTTCCGAAAGGGATGTACATTATACAAGTGAATTCTAAGAATACAACGATGACCAAGAAAGTTTTAAACTAAACACTTTAGAACTTTAAAGATTGGAAACCATCATTTATTTGATGGTTTTTTTTGTTTATATGCTATTAAAATTCATAATTTCGCCTTATGTCTTCAGATTTAATTTTAAAATATTTTCCGGATATCACCGATGCGCAGAAGCGCCAGTTTACAGATTTGGAAGCACTGTATAAAGAATGGAATGAGAAAATCAACGTCATCTCCAGGAAAGATACGGACAGTCTCTACGAGAAGCATATTTTGCACTCTTTGGGTATTGCTAAGGTCATGCCTTTTGCAGATAGAACCAAAGTGCTGGATATAGGAACAGGAGGAGGTTTCCCGGGAATTCCGCTGGCCATTCTATTCCCGAACGTTCAATTTACTTTAGTAGATAGTATCGGAAAAAAGATCATAGTCGTCAATGGTGTTGCCGAAAGTCTTGGTCTTCAGAACGTCACAGCGCACCACATGCGAGCGGAGCAGCTGAAAGAGAAATTCCATTTTGTCGTGAGCCGCGCAGTAACCCAGATGCCGGTTTTTCTGACCTGGCTGAAGGGCAAGTTCGAGAAGGACCAGTTCAATCCAAAACATAACGGCGTTCTCTATCTCAAAGGCGGCGATCTGGCCGAGGAATTGGCAGGCCTGAAATGCGAGATTTTCAACCTTAAAAATTATTTCGAAGGCGAATTTTTCGACACCAAAAAAGTGGTATATTTATCTAAAGGTCATTTTAATCATTAAAATAAGTAAGATTATGAAGAAAGAAGTCATTTTATCAGTGTTTGCAGCATGTTCAGCACTGCTGATGTCATGCAATAATAATGATGATTATTCCGAGATTCAGGAAGTGTTCGCCACCAAGATAGACAGCGTTCATATTCCTATGGACACCATGACAGTCGGCGTCACGCAGGAAATGAAACTTTATTCCACCTTCACCAGAGGTTGCGAAGGCATCTACAGCTACGATTACCAATACACCAGCGATTCCGTACGCACTGTAGCGAATTTTGCCTACAAGACCAACGACGCCTGTGCAGAAGGAACCTACGTGGATGGCAGCAGAGTAAACTTCAAACCCATGAAAACCGGCGTGTACAAATTCAGATTTTATACAGGAAAGGATGCGGCCGGAACCAATACTTTTCTGGAGAAAAAAGTGGTCGTGGAATAAATTTTTAGAGGCTTTATGGAAAGAAGCTTTAATGATTTAGTACTTGTTACAGCTTACCACATTATTTTCTTTGATATGGCGATCGGCGCACAATCTCAGTTTCGAAGATTCGTACGAAAGGACAAACTTTCTTTCAGGTTGAATAATTCTATAGTGCTTTAAGTTTATAATTTGAATGTAAAAATAGCTTTTCGAACTTTAGAATATTTTCGATACTTCAAAAATCTTCTCGGACTTTGCATTCGAATGATTTAAAAAATAATTAAATTGAGCCTTTAAGTTTTAAAGGCTTTTTATTATGCAGTTTCTTCAGAAGATCATATTAGAATTATTAGAAAATCACAAAGATCTTTCCGGTCTGGATGTGGTACTTCCCGGTAAAAGACCAATGGTTTTTATCAAAAGAATACTGAAGGAAAATCATTATGAAGGTCTGCTTCCCAACTTCGTCACCATTGATGAACTGATTGCAGAACTTTCGGAAAATGTCGAGATCAAGGGCATTGCGCTTTGGCTATTTGCATTCCGGATTTATAGAAATATTGATGCTTCAGAAGATTTTTCCGGCTTCCTGAAATGGTTTCCAACGCTCCAGAAAGACTGGGACGACATGATGAAATTCTCGGACGATGATCAGAAAATACTTCTTTGGATGCTTGATGAGGAACGCATTAAAAACTGGGGAGAAAATCTGGGCGAGGGCGACACTCCCAGAAAAAGGAACCTCAATTTCTGGCGCCGGATGAATGAATTTCTGCCTCTGCTGAAATCGGAACTTAAAAAAGAAAATCTGGCGACTTCCGGAATGCTGTATCAGGAGGCGTATGCGGAACTGGAAAACTTTGCAAAGCATACCGACAGACATTTTATTTTTTGTGGTTTCAACGCATTGTCCAGGGTGGAGGAGCAGTTGGTAAGACAACTTTTGCAGTGGAGCAAAGCGGAAACATACTTTCAGGCGGATCAATATTACATCAATGACGAGAGACAGGAGTCCGGAAAATTCCTTCGCGACACCATCCAATGGAAAGAATTTAATGACAGCCGCAAATTCCAGTGGATAGAAAATCAATTTGCGAAGCCCAAAAACATCAAAACCTACGAGGTCTCGGGAAATATTGTTCAGGCCAAATTTCTTCCGGAAATTCTCAAAAAAATTCCAAAAGAAGAATTGTCGGAAACGGCGCTGGTTCTTCTGGACGAAAATCTGCTTCCTGCAGTTTTAGACAGCTTAAATATGGTGGAAAGTGTCAATATAACCATGGGTTTTCCTCTGAAAAATCTGTCTTTCAGCAATGCCATGAAAAAACTGTTTTATCTACAGAAACAGCAGGAGAAGAAATCTTCCAATTATTACTATGCCGATGTTTTACCGATTTTAGAAGAGCTGCCGAATGATGAGAAAGATTCTGAGATCATCCGCAGTTTCATCTTCGCAATCGAAGAACGGAACATTGTTTACATTTCCAAAGCTTTACTTCAGGAATTACTGGGCGAGCTCAGCTACTTCCGGCTATTGCAGAAACCGGAAACCACTAAAGTATTTCTGGATCTTCTCATCAGCTTCTGTTACGAACTTAAATTTAAAGAGCTGGACGACATCCAGTACGAGAATATTGCCCTCTTCGAGAGTGTTTTCAAAGTGATCAAAAATCAGCTGACACCTTATCAGATTGAAGTCAGGATTGAGACGCTGGAGGTTCTCATCAATCAATTGGTCAATTCCGAAAGCATCGATTTTGTGGGCGAGCCGCTCGCAGGTTTCCAGATCATGGGACTGCTGGAGACGCGTCTGCTCTGCTTCAGGAATGTGATTCTGCTTTCCGTGAACGAGGGAAAATTGCCATTGGGAAACACTCAAAATACTTACATTCCTTTCGACGTCCGGAAAAATTTTGGACTTAACACATTTTTGGAAAACGACAGCATCTATGCTTACCACTTTTACCGCCTGCTACAGAACGCCGAGAATGTGCACCTGCTTTATAATGCGCTGAGTTCGGGCGTAAATACCGGCGAGAAAAGCCGCTTTATCACTCAGTTGGAAATGGAAAGTCCGCATCAGATAGAGCATACCATCATTGAAAACTCTTCAGAACCTATTGCGCAGGAACTGATGCAGATAGAGAAAGACGATGAGGTAATGCGCCTGCTCAGCGAATGGAAAAAGCGGGTCTCGCCGTCGCATCTGGTCACTTATCTATACAATCCGATTGATTTTTATCTCAACAATCTGCTGAAAACCCGCGAGACCAACGAGATTGAAGAAGAACTCTCGCAGCGGAATTATGGTAATCTGGTGCATTACGCCCTCCAGTTTCTGCATGAGCCTGTGAAAGGAAAATTGTTGTCGGTTCAAGATCTTGAAATTCTCTTGGGCAAAACCGATCTGGCAATAGAAGACGCGATACAAAAACTCAAACATCAGCCCGAGTTTTACGAACGCGGCATGAACTACATCCACAAAGAAATTGCGAAAAGGGTAGTGCGGAATATTGTGGAGTATGATCTGGAACTGGTAAAGAATGGTGCCGCTCTGGAAATCTTCGACCTGGAGAAAGAGATCAACTGTGATTTTTTCCTGGATGCCGATCGTTCCGACAAGATCAGTTTCTACGGATTTATTGACAGAATGGACAGACTGGACGGTGTTACCAGAGTCATCGATTACAAAACGGCGAAGCCTAAAAACCTGACCGTCAATTTGGGAAAAAATAAAGAAGAGAGACTTCCGGAACTTTTTTTCCGCGATGATTATAAGCAGGCTTTACAGCTTTCCATTTATAAATACTGCATCAAAAACTTGCTCAGTGTGAATCCGGAGACGATTGAAACGGCCATCTGGTCCTTTGCCGAAGTCAGCAGCGGACCGCAGAAACTCAACTTTATCTACATTGAAGATGGAGAAGTAGAAGATGCCATCCGAAATCTGATCGCAGAGATTCTAAATCCCAATATTCCGTTCGAAGAGAAGGAAAAGGTGAGTTGGTAGTTGTTTCCTTGCATCTCAGGCAAATTATGATGATTGACGAGATGAGCTTCAAAGCTGGTTTTTTAAGTTAACGTGAATTCGATTTAAGAATAATGCAAAAATATCAATAGGAATGGGCAATGTCATCCTGAGCTTGTCGAAGGGAGCCCATTTTACAGTAAAAGAGAATGTTAGGCTTTAGCCAAAACCTAGCTTAAATTTTGGCTAAAGCCTACTTTAATCTCTAAATTTATACATCGGGCTGAAGCCCGACGCAATTTATAAAATACAATAAATTGATTATATCGAACTCACGTTAAGTTAAGTTTTACCAGTTTGTTTCGGATTTGTTGTGCGATGAATTCGTTTTATCCCAATATATATCAATTAACAATAAATACGAAGGGATTAATTTTTGCTGTGGCAGGTATAATTAATTAAGAGAAAATAACAGCGAATCCATTTTGCTCCGTCAGTAGCAAACTGCTAATAGAACAATTTGATCTGATCTCAAAAAGCTCCGTAGGAGCGACCTTTTAATTACTCTTGATGACACAAAATGCTTTATGAACAAAAAAACCTGCGGATTGATCCGCAGGTTTTATAGAAATATAGAGGGATGATTTAGTCCTATCCAAATGCATTGATCCCGGTGATGTCCATACCTGTGATCAACAGGTGAATGTCGTGCGTCCCTTCGTACGTAATCACGGATTCCAGGTTGGCCGCGTGACGCATCATCGGAAACTCACCCATGATACCCATTCCGCCAAGCATCTGACGGGATTCTCTTGCAATGTCGATCGCCATTTTCACATTATTGCGCTTTGCCATAGAGATCTGTGCCGGCGATGCTTTGTGTGCATTTTTAAGATTCCCCAGCTGAAGACAAAGCAACTGCGCTTTGGTGATCTCGGTAAGGAATTCTGCCAGTTTCTTCTGCTGCAGCTGGAAAGAAGCTATTGGTTTGCCGAATTGTTTCCTTTCCCTGGCATACTGCAATGCGGTACAGTAGCAATCAATTGCGGCGCCGATAACACCCCAGGAAATTCCGTATCTCGCCGAGTTGAGACAAGACAAAGGACCCTTAAGACCTTCTACATCAGGTAGCAGATTTTCTTTCGGCACTTTTACATTATTGAAAACCAATTCTCCGGTTTTGGAAGCTCTGAGGCTCCATTTGTTGTGCGTAGTTGGTGTTGTAAAGCCTTCCATACCACGTTCCAGGATCATCCCACGGACTTTCCCGTCCTCACCTTTGGCCCAGACAACCGCAATATCGGCCACTGGTGCATTGGTAATCCACATCTTCGCACCGTTCAGGAGGTAATGGTCACCCTGATCGGTATATCTCGATTCCATGGAAGAAGGGTCGGAGCCGTGATTTGGCTCGGTGAGACCGAAACAGCCGATCATATCACCGGCAGCCAGCTTCGGCAGGTATTTCTGCTTCTGCTCCTCGGAGCCATATTCTAAAATGGGAAACATCACCAGCGAAGACTGCACAGAGGCAGCGGAACGTACCGCCGAGTCGCCCCTTTCCAGCTCCTGCATGATGAGACCGTAGGAAATCTGATCCAGTCCGGGACCGCCGTATGCTTCGGGAATGTAAGGTCCCAGGGCTCCGATATTTCCCAATTCTTTCATCAGTCCGGGAATATCGGTGTGATTTTGCGCGGCTTCATCAATCTGCGGCATTACAAAACTCTCTACCCAGCTCCTTACGGAATTGCGGATAAGCTTGTGTTCTTCGGTCAGTAGGGCATCTATGCCGTAATAATCTGGTATGCTGGTCAACGGGTAATATGACATTATTTTTGTTTTGCCTAAAAATAAAGCTTTTCCTGAATTGGCAAAAAATTTTTGTGAACAAATTCTTGATGATAATGTCAGATTCTTGCAAGTTGAGGGAGACTTCCGGAGGTTTCGTTTGATTTCCCACGTTTTGCAGTAGACTTCCGAAGGAGCTCCTTCGAAAAGTAAAAGTCGTTTTGTTGCCCACAGTTTGCGGGAGATTTTTGTGTTTCGTATTAATTTACTTCCACCATTCCCTGCGCTCTTCCTTCTTGCCCAGATCGCTGTCAATTTCCGTCTCGCCATATCTGGATAAGATGTAATATTTCCAGCCTTTGTGGAAATATTTGGGATCTGGAGAAAATTCTCCGGCTCCAATGTCCAGATCACCGCTGTCCGGGATGCGAAAATCACCGAAGTTGCAAATTTTTGAAGTTTTGGTCTTATAGCTGGTCCATTGTCCTCGGAATTGATTATTACTGAAATTGTCTGACTGGTAGTTTAGTGTATTATAAAGAAACTGTTTCTTTGGGCTGATCATATAAGTGATAGTCAGTTGTCCCGTTATGCTCCCGGTAGCACTCAGCTGATGATCTTCATACAATGTGACGTCGCAGGTGGCATAGCCGGACTGATAACCGGGATACATATCCTGAGCCTTCCTGATATTGGCAGATCTGACCGTAATGGTCCCCTTAAAAGGACGGACCGTTTCCCGAACTTTGGTCTTGCCCTGTACCGTGTATTGATAAGGATTTTGAGGATTCTTCAGCATACTTGTAAAGTGGATATAAAACCTCTGATGATCATTACCGATAAATCCTAATAATTCCGGTCGCGCCTGGCTTTCGAAAACATTTTTATCATTCTCTACCTTGATGTTTTTTACCAGAAATATATTTGCCAGATTTTGATTCTTGATCTGTGTAAAATAATTATTGCCGGATTTCTGTGCGTAGCCATTACCCGAAAAAAATATGAGGCATACGGTGGCAATCCAGATTTTTATCAATTGATTCATAAGATGATGGTTGAGCTGAACAGAAGATTATTATAAAAAATATTTTGCGTTAAATATAATTTCAAAATACCAGGTTGGCCGACGGTATCATCTAGGAAATCGCCGCATTCAGGAACTGATTAAACGGATGGATTTCCTTACAGATGTTGATGCAATGCGGCACGAAACCACCATCCAGAATCTCGGCATCAGAAAGCGTATGGAAGACTGTGAACTGTTTGAACTTAAGGTAATCTGCCATGCGATCGTTTTTATCAAAGCCTTGCGGAACCTTCACCAGAAGGTCGCCGCGCAGTTCCAGGTGGTCTTTGAAGGTTTTTTTGTTAAGGATTTTCAGAAATTCGGCGCTGTTCTGACTGATGGCGGTGCGGATGGCTTTCAGGTTCTTAGGTTCTGTCATGTATACGCCGCCTGCCAGGAAGGATGCTCCCGGCTGGATTTGGATGTAGTAGCCCGCATGGTTGAGCGTTTTCGGACCTTTCTCCACCAGGGATGCGCCGATGTTGGTTTTGTAAGGTGTTTTGTCTTTAGAAAAACGGGTGTCCTTGTAGATTCGGAACATGCAGTTTTTCGCTTCCAGCCTCTCAACGCTTTTGTCGAATTGCGCAATGCCGCAGATCACTTCATTCACCACGTTTTCTACATTTTCTTTGGCTTTCAGATAAAGTGATTTATTTTCATTGAACCAATCTCGGTTATTGTTGATGGCAAGGGAAGACAGAAAGTTGAGCGTTTCTTTTTCTATAAAGTTCATTGTATTTCTTTTAAGATGATATAAAATTAAACTTAATTCCGAACTTTAAGAAATATTCCCAACTGTTCTGCGCAATAAAAATCCCGCCGGATTGGCGGGAGAGAGGATTATTGTTTGATAAACTTGGACTGGTAAGTCTTATTGCGGTCCGTTTTCACGTCTATCATGTAAACGCCTTTCGCAATACTTTCCACATTGATTTCCGACAGTCCGGGTGCAGTTTTCATTTTCTGTCCGGCAGCGTTATAGATATTGATCTCTGTCAGTTTCTCATTGGCTGGTACATTGATCTTCAGGATATCTTTCACCGGATTTGGATAAAGTTTGATGTTGGTTTTCCGGATATCATTCACCGCCAGCAGTTGGTCATTTATTTTAATATTGTCGATGTATGCAGCACCATTGAAATTGTTATGAAGCAGATTGATACCTGTTATGTTAGTTTGGGAAAAGTTCGGAATTGTATAAATTAAAGCATTATCTACGTAAAATTTGATATCGCTAGCAGTAGTAACCGACTTGAGCTTATACCATCTGTTAGGTTCCCAGGTAAAACCAGTAGTCTCATAATTGTAATCTTCGTTCGTCACCACCTGAAGAATGCCCATAGAATTGAATGCAAATATTGCAACTGGCATATATTCATCAGTTTCGACCACGCCAAACGTTCCAAAGTCAAAATTAGAAGCATCTTTCTGAGTGATCCATACATCCATTTCTACTGTTGTATTTTTATAGTCGTATGATTTGTCAAAGAGCTTGGCAGCACCAAAAATGGGGAAGAATAAAAAGTTTTCCTCCAGGTCTACTGCAATCTTGATAGACTGTGCACCTTCGGAAGCTCTTTCCGTAGTGATCACCTGATTATTAATAGGCTCTTCATCATTGTTTAGAGTTACTTCCCAACCGTTCTGTCCATTGATATTTCCCACAGTGTATCCTTCAGAAGCTTCGAAGGAAATAGTCTGTTGCGCCAATGCAAATGACGAAAACAAGGATAGAATCAAAAAGTATTTATTCTTCATAAAGTAAAATTTTTGCCAATGATAGGGAATAAAAAGGTGAAATCAAATCCCGAAGCGTAATTTGCTGGAATTGCTTAGAAGTTTTCAGAAGATATGCTGCTTATCCGTATAATTTTTGGTCTTTTGGGCAGTAGAAACTTGTACGCTTGGTCTTGCCCGTGCTTTTTTTCATGAGTTTCTCGCCGCATTTGGGACATGTCTTCTGCTGGTACGCCCGCCAGTGGCGGCTCAGCTCATCCTTCATCTTCCATTTCAGAAAATCAAAACTATAATCTCGGGCTTCCTTAATGATCGCATTCATTTGTTTCGCAGGAATTTTACCGACTTTACTTTCCGGCTGTACGCCCGCAAGGAAGAGCGCTTCATTTTTAATAATGTTACCCACGCCTGCAAAAATATCCTGATCCATCAGCGCATCGCAGATCAGCATTTCCGGGTTCTGTTTAAGCTTGTTTTTAGCATTCTTGGAATTCCAGTCTTCACTCATTACATCCGCAGACCAGTCTATTTCATCCAGCTTTTCGAGTGGCAGAATCTTTACGGAACATGTGTAGAACAAGGCTTTTCCATTTTTGAAAGTTAATCCGATTCTCAGATTTTTCTCCGGCTTCGTTTGTTCATCCATCTCGTATGAGCCAAACATCAGGAGGTGAATGCGAATGGCTGCCTGATCAAAAATCAGGAAAGTCTGCTTGCCGTATAATTTGATTTCTTTCAGTTTGTGATGGACAATCAGGCTGTGATCATACTGAACCGTTCCGGTGGTAGAAATCACCTTTTGACCAACAAATTTATCGAGCGCATCCTTCATCAGGACTATTACAGGACCTTCGGGCATTTTGAATTTTTTCTCGAAAAATCAAATATTATTCCGCTAAAAAATAAATATCCCTTATTTTTGAAACCGCTATGGATCTCAACTCAATTTTTACCAATCGGCGTACAGGGAATAATCCGCATACGAAGGCTTCCAGAACAGACTTTCAGCGGGACTTTGACCGCATTATTTTCTCATCAGCATTCCGGAGACTACAGAATAAAACACAGGTTTTTCCGCTTCCCGGAAGTGTCTTTGTGCATAACCGGCTAACACATTCTTTAGAAGTATCTTCTGTTGGCAGGAGTTTGGGAAGTGTCATTGGTGAGTTTATCTTTGATCAGTATGAGGGCGATCTCTCGGAGGATTCCAAAAGTTTTTACCTGCATAATCTGGGCAATGTGATTGCAGCAGCCTGTCTCTGTCATGATGTTGGAAATCCGGCTTTCGGACATTCCGGTGAAGATGCCATTGCCAGTTATTTTGACAGAAATGAAGGTGATCTGAAATCGAAATTCCATGACAAAGAATGGGCAGATCTGGTCAATTTTGAAGGTAATGCTAATGCGATCAGAGTTCTGGCGCAGCAACAGCAAGGCAAAGATTCCGGCGGTGTTCAGCTGACCTTTGCGACATTGGCAAGTATTGCAAAATATCCCTGCGAAGCGATTGCCAAGACCAAAGGCATCATCCATCGGAAAAAGTTCGGATTCTTTCAGAATGAAAAAGATATCTTTCTGGAAATCGCCCGTGAAACGTCCATGATACAGGAAAATGATGAGCCGTATATCTTCAAGCGGCATCCGTTTGTCTGGCTGGTAGAAGCGGCAGATGACATCTGTTATAACATTATCGATATGGAAGATGCGCACCGGCTCGGCATTGTCTCCACTGCAGATTGTAAAAATCTTTTTTTCGAACTGGTGAAGTCGGAGACAGAGGATATTAACAGAATTGATCAGAAGCTGAATTCCATCAGCAACGAAAACGAACAGATTTCCTACCTGAGAGCCAAGGTGATCAATGCGCTCATCAATAAATCCATTGCCCTGTACAAAAGCAATTTTGACAAAATTCTGAATGGCGAGCTGGATAAAGGGTTACTCGATATTTATAAGTCTGAGCACAAAACGCTTCAGGACATAGAAAGTTTTTCGATTGAAAAAATTTACAATCATAAAGCCGTGGTGGAAATAGAAAATGCAGGCTACAACGTGATGTACGAACTGCTGGATCATTTTATCCCATCGATTCTGAAATCTGCTGACGAAAGAAAATCCTACGACAAAAAAGCGTTGAAACTTCTTCCAAAACAGTTTATGTATGATGACGGATCGGATTATCAGAAAGTCCTTGGTGTCATTGATTTTGTCTCCGGAATGACGGATAATTTTGCCACAGATCTCTACCGTAAAATCAAGGGTATTGATATTGGGATGACCATGTAATGATTATAAAGGTAAAAGGTAAAAGGTAAAAGGTTAAAAGTATAAGAGCATTCATTAAATCAATTCGCAACCGAATACTGCAGCAAAATGTTTTTTGATTTTATCTTTTACTTCCTCCATATCGACCTCTCGTTCCAGTTCGCGCTTCATTGAAGTCACTTGCTTATCGGTAATGCCACAAGGGATAATGTACTCGAAATAGCGCATGTTGGTGTTCACGTTTAATGCAAATCCGTGGATGGTCACCCAGCGCGATGCCTTGACGCCCATTGCACAGATCTTACGGGCATAAGGTTTCCCTACGTCCAGCCATACACCGGTTTCACCGCCGGAACGTTCTCCCTGCAATCCGTATTCAGCAATCGTTCTTATGATAACTTCTTCCAGGTCGCGCATGTAGCGGTGGATATCGGTATAGAAATTTTCCAGATCCAAAATCGGATAGCCCACGAGCTGTCCGTAGCCGTGATAAGTAATATCGCCGCCGCGATTGACTTTGACATACGTTGCATCAATTTCCTTCAGTTTGGCTTCGTTGGCCAGGAGATTTTCTTCGTGTCCGCTTTTTCCTAAGGTGTAAACGTGCGGATGCTCCACGAACAGCAAATAATTATCAGTTGATTTTTGATCCTCCGGATTTTCGCGGTTATGAATTTTGATATCCAGATTTTTTTTCAGCAGTTCCTCCTGATAATCCCAGGCTGGCTGATAATCTTTTGTTCCAAGTTCCTGAAACTGAACTTTTTTGTTGATGATGAAATTCACTTCATTTGAATTAATGATACAAATTTACTCATTAAATTGACAAACTACAAGATTTGGCAGAAGCGTTTGAAAGCAAGATCTGGTTTTAGAACGTGTCAAAAAAAAACTCTAAGATCACCTTAGCATTAATTTTATTCCTTGATCAGTTTCTCAACTGCTGTTCCGTTTTGAGTGTTGATTTTCAGCAGATAATTACCTTTTGATAACTTGGAAACATTGATTGCTCCGGATGTTTCCGTTTTCACAAGTCTTCCCAGCATATCATAAATCTGGACTTCCTTTATCGGTTGATCCGTTTTGATTTGAATTTGATCTTTAGCAGGGTTGGGATAGATCCTTACTATTGGTCTTTCCAGATCACTGACAGCCAGACTTGTATCGTAAACTTTATAAAGATTCAGAATGCCAAATCCCATCTGGTCAGAATGATTAGGGAAAAGCGATGCATTTTGTCTCAACCTGTTCCGGACTTCATCTCTGGAGATATTCGCAGGCAATGCCTGAAGCAGGCAGGTAATTCCGCCAGCGGCAACAGGATTGGCCAATGAAGTGCCGCTGTGCTGCTGAACCTGACCGTCGTACACGGTGTAAGTGTCCGTACCTCTGGCCGCGGCGTCCGGCTTAGTGACACCTGCAGAATTTGGTCCGTAAGACGAAAAAGATGAACTGTTATTCTGAGAAGTTACGGCACCAATGCTGAATACTTTGGCATTATCTGCCGGTGTAATGATGTAATGCCAAGGATCATTGCCCTCGTTTCCGGCCGCAAAGGTCACGAAAATACCTTTCTCCGTGGCAATCTGCGCACCTCTTGCAATGAATGAAGTAGTGCCATTCATATCCTGATAGGTATAATCATAGCGGCTGTCATCAAACTCGTAATAGCCAAGGGAAGTGGAAATCAAGTCCACACCTTTCCGGTCTGCTTCTTCTGCCGCTTCTATCCAGTATAGCTGTTCTTCAGGAATTTCTATGTCTGCATCTTCCGAAGCATAAAGGTAGAAATCTGCATCCGGAGCTGTCCCTACAAACTGATTGTTCAGATATCCGCCAATCGTTCCAAGGCAGATGGAACCGTGCTGGTTCATATTCAGGTTGTAGATGTCCGTATTTTTATTAATAAAATTGTAGCCACCTTTTATTTTGCCGTTGTCACGCAATCTTTTGAAGGCGCTACCGGTGTCTACGCTTGGAAAACCGGTGTCTATTACTGCGATCGTCATTCCCGCACCAGTAAATCCTGCGACATGCAGTGCGCGCGCATTGATCTGATTGATCTGACTAAGTCCGCCACCGTAATTAAAATTGGTTAATGCATCGCGGCTGCTGTATTCTTTGAATTTCCGAATTTTTTCCTTTCTCAGTCCGCCATTAGGGTTCCGGACAAAGCTCTCCACATGATCCACGTAACTTTGCTGGGAAAGCAGCGCAATTTGTGCTGGACTGGCATTCACTGCAACACCATTCAGCCATTTGGAGTAATCGGTTACGGTGAAGCCCAGATTTCTTACGTTCTGGATGTACGAAGGCTCTATGGGAGCGTCCTGATCTGTCAAGGGAATACCAAGCGTCGTCCGCCGGTTGAGGGATTTCTGGGTGAGCTCAGTCTGGGGATTGGCATAGAAAGTTGCTTTGTTGGGTTTGTCCTTAAAAAACACAAAAACAAGTTCCGTCTGTGCGAAGGCTGTCAGCGAAATGCCGACCGACAAAATTGTAAAGATTTTTCTCACGTTATAGAGATTTAGATTTTTTTAAACTGATAAATAAACGTAAATTTACAAAATAAAGTTTCTCCTGCACTTCTGCATATCATAAATAATAAGGCAGTGTTGCGAAATCTTTAAAAAATTAAATTTTTGCTTATGAAAAAGATCCAAATGGTTGATTTACAAAGCCAATATTATAAAATTAAAAGTGATGTTGACAATGCTGTCCTCAATGTGATGGATTCGGCTGCTTTTATCAATGGTCCGGAGGTTAAATCGTTCCAGGCAGATCTGGAAGCTTATTTGGATGTTCAGCATGTTATTCCGTGTGGTAACGGAACCGATGCGCTTCAGATTGCGCTGATGGCGCTGGATCTGAAAGAAGGCGATGAGGTCATTACCTCGGACTTTACTTTTGCAGCCACGGTGGAGGTTATTCATTTGTTGAAATTAAAATCGGTCCTGGTCGATGTCGATTATGATACATTTACTATCAGTACAGAAGCCATTAAAAAAGCCATTACGCCTAAAACTAAAGCCATTATTCCTGTTCACCTTTTCGGACAATGTTCCAACATGGAGGAAATTCTTGACATTGCAAAAGAACATAACCTATTTGTAATCGAAGATAATGCTCAGGCCATCGGCTCCGAGTTTACCTTTGCGGACGGTACAACCAAAAAATCCGGAACGATGGGAACCATTGGAACTACATCTTTTTTCCCTTCTAAAAACCTGGGATGCTATGGAGACGGTGGTGCCATTTTCACGAATGATGATCAACTGGCACACAGGCTGAGAGGCATTGTAAACCACGGCATGTACGAGCGATATTACCATGACGAAGTTGGTGTGAACTCAAGGCTTGACAGTATTCAGGCTGCTATTCTCAGAAAGAAATTGCCAAATCTGGATGCGTACAATGAGGCCAGAAGAAAGGCTGCGGATTATTATGACGAGGCATTTGCGGATCATCAACATATCCTGACTCCCAAACGAGCAGAAAACTCCACACACGTTTTTCACCAATATACATTGAGGGTTACCAATGGAAAAAGAAACGCATTGCAACAATATCTGACAGAAAAAGAAATCCCTGCGATGATCTATTATCCCGTGGCGCTTAGAAAGCAGAAAGCCTATTTCCAGGATAGTAAGGATGAAGATTTTGTCAATACAGACAAATTGCTGGATCAGGTGATCTCTCTGCCTATGCATACTGAGCTGGATGAAGAACAACTGAAGTACATCACCGATTCTGTATTAGAGTTTTTTGAAAAGAATTGATGACGGCAGACCGAATATTCAGGTATAAGTTTATTTATTTTTATGCTATAATTTTCCTGCTGGGATGGATTATTTATTATGGCATTCATGTATTTAATATCGTTTTCGAAGGGTTCAGATTAGATGAAACATTAGGATTATTAATTGTCCCGATTTACTTGTTGTTTTTTGGGATTTTTAGCATGGCCATTCTTTCATTGGTGAACATTTTTAGAGAATCGAAAAGATGTGTTGTTTATTTTAATGTCCTTACGGTGTTATTAGCACTCATCACGATATTAAACTATTATATCAATGGATATTATGGCAAAAAATATTTCTTCATTGCTTTAATCTTCTTTTTTGGACTCTTATCATTTTCGGCGTTCTTAATAAATTATTACAGCTATAAGTCTTCTGAAAATGAAATTGAAGACATTGGAAAATCCACATAATCATCATTTAAATAAAACTATGTCCATACTCGTAACAGGTGGTTTAGGCTACATTGGTTCTCACACGGTTGTAGAACTCATCAACAATAATTTTGATGTCATCATTGTAGATGATTTGTCAAATTCAGAGAAATTTATTCTTGATAATATCGAGGAAATCACGGGAAAAAGACCCATTTTCTATCCTTTTGATCTCCGTAGAAAAGAACTCCTGCAGCAGGTGTTTGATGCACATCATATCCAGGGCTGTATCAATTTTGCGGCGTCCAAAGCCGTGGGAGAAAGCATGACGGAACCTCTGAAATATTATGAAAATAATCTGTTCTCACTCATCAATGTCCTTCAGGAATTCAAAGAAAGGAATATTTCCAACTTCATCTTCAGCTCTTCCTGCACCGTTTACGGTCAGGCCGACAAAATGCCGATAGACGAGAATACACCGTTGAAAGAAGCCGAATCGTCCTACGGGAAAACAAAACAGATGGGCGAGGATATTTTGAAAGATTTCTCCAGAGCCTACCAAAAAAGAGTGACTTTGCTCCGTTATTTCAATCCAATTGGTGCGCATCCTACAGCGCTGTTGGGAGAATTGCCAGCAGGAATTCCTAATAATCTAGTACCTTATGTGACGCAGACTGCCGCCGGAATCCGAGAGAAGTTAAGTGTCTGGGGAGACGATTATCCTACCGAGGACGGTACTGCCATCAGAGACTATATTTATGTCGTGGATCTGGCAAAGGCGCACGTCGCAGCGCTTAAAAAACTGATCAATTCCGAACCAGAAACTGTTCTTGATATTTATAATTTGGGAACAGGAAAAGGTTCTTCGGTACTGGAAGTGGTTAAAGCTTTTGAGGCTGCTAATAATGTGGCAGTGCCTTATCAGATATGTCCCAGACGCGAAGGAGACATTACTGTAGCCTACGCCAACGCAGATAAAGCAGAGCGCGAACTGGGATGGAAATCCGAAACCACTTTGGAAGAAGCGCTGAAAACCACCTGGGAATGGCAGAAATATCTTAAAGAAAGAAATCATTAAATTCAAAATAAAAGTCCGGTTGTTAACGCAACCGGACTTTTTTGTATTCTATTTTTTGAGGAACTCCATCAGATCCAGATAATTTTTCTGATTGACACCATGTCCGCTCATGTATTCCCGGAAAGAGAAATATGCGCTCAGATCATAGAGCAGTTCAGCAGCTTTTCGACCCCAATCGATTGGGATCACAGCGTCTTCCATCCCATGCGAAATGAAAAAACGAAGATTTTCATATTGCTTTTTGTCTTTCACCACATTTTTCAGTAATTTTTCCTCTGGATAAGAGCTCAGACAGGCAACTTTCGAAAAAAGACTTGGGTACTGCAGTGCGAGCGCATAGACAATCATTCCACCCTGGCTGAAACCACAGAGATGTGTTGGATTATTGATCAGCCCATAACGGTTCGTTACTGCCATAATGTTTTCCATCACCAGCTTCACCGCCGCGTTGCCTTCATTTTCATCAATAAAATTCTCTGGGCTGTTGAAATCGATGTCAAACCAGGCATAGCCGCCATAACTGGAATTTTTAGGCGCACGGAAACTCACCACCAGCCAGTGATCCGGTAAAGTTGGCACAAAGTTGAAAAGATCTTCTTCGTTGCTTCCGTAGCCATGCAGTAGAAACAGGACCGGCGTTTCCGAAGTAATATTTTGAGGTTCTCTGACGAGGTATTGTAATTCCATGAGGCAAAGATAAAGAAGAACTGTGTCCCATCCAATTAAAAGTCAGAACGGTAATGCTTAGCATAATCATTTCAATTGATTATGTAGATCTTAACCTTTAATAAAACAACCGTATTATATAAGTCCTTACTTTAAGATTAGAGATGATATCTGCATTGAAACTCTTATTTCGATAATCTCTAATGATATTTCTGAAAGTCAAAAAAAGAAATAATGCTAAAAATCGTATTTTTACAGCACTAAAATTTCTAAAATGGACAAAATACCTAGTGTAGACCTGCGTGATTTCCTTTCGGACAACCCGGAACGCAAACAGAAATTTGTAAATGAAATCGGAAAAGCTTACGAAGAGATCGGATTTGTGGCCCTGAAAGGTCATTTTCTGGATGATCAGTTGGTAGATGAACTCTACGGCGAAGTCAAGAATTTCTTTGATTTACCTACAGAAACCAAACTTAAGTACGAGATTCCGGGAATTGGCGGCCAGCGTGGCTACGTCGGTTTCGGAAAGGAAACTGCCAAGGGTTTTAAAAAAGGCGATCTTAAGGAATTCTGGCATTTTGGCCAGTACGTTTCGGAGGATTCCAAATATAAGGAAGTCTACCCGGACAATGTGATGGTGGAGGAACTTCCTAAATTTAATGAAGTAGGAAAAGAGGCTTACCAGATGCTGGAGAGAACCGGGAAATATGTGTTGAGAGCTCTGGCACTGTACCTTGGTCTGGATGAATTTTATTTTGATGACAAAATCGCTGAGGGCAATTCTATCCTGAGACCCATTCACTACCCGCCGATTACCGAGGAGCCGCAGGATGCCGTACGTGCTGCAGCGCATGGCGATATTAATTTAATTACGCTCTTGATGGGATCTCAGGGAAAAGGTCTGCAGGTTCAGAATCATAATGGTGAATGGATCGACGCAATTGCAGAGCCGGATGAGCTGATGATAAATGTAGGCGATATGCTTTCCAGACACACTAATAATAGACTGAAATCCACGATTCACAGAGTAGTCAACCCGCCAAGAGAATTGTGGGGAACTTCCAGATATTCCATCCCGTTTTTTATGCATCCTATCAGTGAAATGTCCCTGAATGCTCTGGATAATTGTGTGGATGAGAATCATCCAAAATTGTATCCTGATACAACAGCCGGAGAATTTCTGCGCGAGAGACTGATTGAATTGGGATTGATCAAGATCTAATCCAATTATCATAAAAAAATACCGTTGAGAAATCCTCAGCGGTATTTTTTTTAATATTGTCTTGATATCTCTATCAAATATCTTTTTTGACTACAGCCACAGGATTTAATTTGATTAATTTCATCTTGTCCAGAAGAATCATGATACAATACGTGACATCAATCTCATGCCAGCGTACACCACCAAAATTGGCTCTTCCGCCATGTTTGTGATGATTGTTGTGATACGCTTCGCCCATCATCAGCCAGTCAAATCTGAGCAGGTTTTTGGAAGTGTCAGACACTTTGAAATTAACATAACCATAGATGTGTCCAAACCAATTGATGATGACACCGTGAATCGGCGCCATCATATAAGCAACCGGAAGCAGCAGCCACTGCCACCATGCAGTCGCAAAAAAATAGAAGAACAAGGTGTACAGTACAGCCCAGCCAATCCTTGAAGCCCAGGAACTTGCAAACTTGTCAAAACCCTTCCATTGTGGGACATTCTTTGTGAATCGGTCTTCTATTTTAGCTTTCTGATCATTGATCTGCTGATAGATCTTTTTAGTGCGCCACATCATTACAAAAAGATTGGCATCGTATTTCGGAGAGTGCGGATCTTTCTCCGTGTCTGCGTAGGCATGGTGAAGGCGGTGCATTACACCATAGCCATAAGCAGAGAGATAGTTGGATCCCTGCGTAATCCAGGTGAGAACATAGCATAATTTCTCACCAAACTTCGACATTTTAAAGGTTTGATGCGCTGCATAACGGTGAAGAAAAAAAGTTTGAAAAAATAATCCGGAGTACCAGAGTATAATGATAAAAATAATGATTGTCATTAAAAATTGTAATTGAATAATGTTGGTTTAAATGCCTTTGACGATGAAATAATTCTTTTTTCCCTTCTGCAGAAGCAGGAATTTTCCATCAATCAGGTCACTTTCTGATACCGAAAAATCTTCACCCACTTTTGTTTTGTTCACGGAAATGGCGTTTCCTGTCAATTCTCTTTTAGCTTCGCCTTTAGATTTCAAAAATCCTGTTTTTTCGGAAATTAGATCCACAATATTGCTGCCAACCAATTCGGATTTTGATACTTCCTTTTGTGGCACGCCGTCAAAAACCTGAAGGAATAATTCCTCATCAAGACTCACAAGATCTTCCGCAGTAGATTGACCGAAAAGTATCTGAGTTGCTTTCAGTGCTTTTTCGTATTCTGCTTGCCCATGGACCCACATGGTAACTTCTTCCGCTAATTTTTTCTGAAGTTTACGCTCGTGAGGCGCATTTTGATGCTCCTCGATCAAAGTTTGGATTTCTTCTTTTGAAAGGAAAGTATAGAATTTGATGAATCTTACAGCATCGTCGTCGGAGGCATTCAGCCAGAATTGGTAAAACTTATAAGGTGAAGTTTTTTTGGCATCCAACCAATAATTCTCGCCGCTTTCGGATTTTCCAAACTTGGAACCGTCTGCTTTGGTAATGAGCGGAACTGTCAGCGCAAAGGCCTCACCACGTGCTTTTCTACGGATCAGCTCTGTGCCGGTGGTTATATTTCCCCATTGATCCGAGCCACCCATTTGCAGCTTGACGCCGTTATTCTGATAAAGATGAAGGTAGTCATAACCCTGGAGAAGCTGATACGTAAATTCGGTGAAGCTCATCCCATCCACGCCGGACTCACCGGAGAAACGTTTCTTTACAGAGTCTTTAGCCATCATATAGTTCACGGTGATGTGCTTCCCAATATTCTTGGCAAAATCGAGGAATGTAAAATCCTTCATCCAGTCATAATTATTGACCAGAATCGCTCTGTTATCACCATCACCGTCAAATTGAAGAAATCTCGAAAGCTGATTTTTAAGACAGTTTACATAGTGGAGTAGTGTTTCCTCACTCAGAAGGTTCCGTTCTGCTGATTTTCCGGACGGATCGCCAATCATTCCTGTAGCACCACCTACCAAAGCTATTGGCTGATGGCCATGCTGCTGGAGATGCGCCAGGATTTTGATCTGAATAAGGCTGCCGATATGCAGTGAGTCCGCCGTAGGATCGAAACCGATGTAGGCTTTGGTCATTTCTTTGTCCAGTTGTTCTTCCGTTCCCGGCGTCATGTCAGAAAAAAGTCCACGCCATTTCAGCTCTTCGATAAATGCATTCATTGTCTTAAAAAATTTCGTGCAAAGATAAGAAATAGGAATGGTTTCACTATCTAAATGTGGAGTAAATGAGGATAGAGTAAAGAAAGCTTATTATGTATTGTATGATAATTATCATATTACGTTTATGTTAATTCAATTCACATAAACGCTTGTTTTTTTTTTATAATTAATATATTTGCATCTGCACAGATGACAGATTGGAAATTTATTGAAATTAAACATGAAAAAGATCTATTATTTGTGCGCCTGCCTGGCTTTCCTGGCATGCAGTAATCTTACGGCCCAGACGCGGCCGGACGCCATTTACGGAGACTACGCCGGCTATTGGGTTTCCAGTGATAACACAGCTACATACGCTACTGCCCAGGAATCTAATAATTTAATCGGTTTTACCGTGGGTGGAAAAACATATTCCACAGGTGTCAATGATGCGCTTCTTAAAAGCAAAGTGAGTGTGGTTACCGATGAGAATTATGTAGCTTTTCCTACTTCTTTTAATACCACAAGCACTGCCACCAATTTTTTGATTGGTATTCCCCGCTATTTAAACGGTGTCATTCAGGATAATACGACGAGACCCAGTCTGAGCTGCAATACTTCCCTTGGCTATTACTTGCGTGATGGTAAGAACGGTCTGGATCTTGGTTCGGCCGTATTTAATATTCCAAAACAGGAACTTCAGTTTTATGTGAACGTCCTCGCGGATATTAATCCGGACTGTATTAATGATGCTATTCCGGATATCGTTGTGACACAGGTGGGTGCGCCAAGCAGCAGTTTTGACGTTTTCAAATTCACCGATGCCAATGGTGTGACCGTGGGCGTAGAAAAACAGGTCAATTTTAACTCATCCAGTGTAACGCCTTTGGGAAAAGCGCTTTGGAGTTTCTATTATGCGGGAAACTGCCCTCACAATTATAATAGTGACGGTGGTTTTTCCGGAACAACGCGGGATATCAGGGTTCTGACTTTCAGACTCAGCGATTTTGGAATTACAACTTCTAATTATAAAAACGCGGTCAAGTTTGTTCAGGTGCTTTCCGGAGACAGTGATGTGGCATTCGGTGCTTACAGTACAAAATCTATGGTGCTTTACTGTCTGGAGAATGGAAATGCAACAGGAACGGCGTTGGATACCAAAGTTGGAATCACCTCTCAGGGCCGTGCAGGAGAAGTGAACAGCAACTGGCCAATGGTACGAAAGGGTGGATATCTGGCTTTGGAATCCAACCAAAAAGCCTTTGTGCCGACAAGAGTATCCACTGCAGGTCTTGCCAATATTACCAATCCTGTACCCGGAATGACCGTATATGACACGACTGAAAATTGTATAAAAGTTTATGTCAATGCCAATGCGGGATGGAAATGCTTTAACAAAAAAACTTGTCCGTAATGAAAAATAAATTAATCGTTTTAACAGGGCTTGTTTTGACTACAAGTCTATATTCTCAGGTGATTTTCGGAGATAAGGCGGGGACAGCAGCCAACAAAACTTCTGTGCTAATGGAGTTTCCATCTGCAGGCAACCGTGGAATCATCATGCCTTACGTTACCAATAGAGCGGCTATCACTACACCGGGCAGCATCATTATGGATGCTACCACGCCCACGGCAGCTAAAGTCAAATACTACAACGGCACTACATGGGTAGATCTCAGCGTACAGCCTGCTAATATTTCTTCTGCACTTACCATTCAGCCGCCGGCCAGTGAAAACAGCAATGCGAAAGTTGTGATCGGAAACAGCACATCTGCAGCAGACGGCATTCTTGTATTGGAATCTACTACCAAAGCAATGGTAATGCCCATTACCACATCTATCCAGAACATTGTCAATCCTGCACCGGGAACCATGACCATTGTTAATAACAGCGGTATTCTTTCGCTGGCTGTCTACAATGGTACGCAGTGGAGTTTCTGGTCTTATCAATAAATTACATCATTCAATTTTTAAGTTACGCTGTTTTTGATTTTTTTAATGTCGAAAACAGCGTAACTTTGTTTTATGAATCAAGACACCATTTGTGCGCGGGCCACGGCCAACGGCGTA
>CAJYWD010000004.1 GCA_913778505.1 uncultured Chryseobacterium sp. | reverse complement strand
GTTGCATTTTCCAGTGAAATATTTCTTGCATGGCCTGCGCCGCCATTTTTCTCAGCTTTGAAAACTTTGATTCTCGGATCGTTTTGTTGTTCCAGAATCTCCACCGATTGGTCCGTAGAACAATCATCTGTAATCAGCCATTCCCAATCTTGGAAAGTTTGGTTGAGAACAGACTGGATCGTTTCATTCAGATATTTTGAAGAATTGTAGCTCGGGGTGATGATGGAAACTTCTGGCACTTGCGATTTTTTACAAAGATAGAGATATAGACTTTAAGATAATGATTTTTTAGGTAATAGACTTCTGCAAATTGACTTCGCTTAGTAAGATAATGGCAGTTGAGTTATTTATATACACTTTGTCATTCCGCAGGAATCTCGACAGTTTGCTTTAGATTCCTGCGGAATGACAAACGCTGTGGTAGATGACAAACCCTGTTTCGAAGCCGGAACCTGCGCCCCGGCCTGAACGGAGCTCTTTTTTCTGACATTGCGATTGGTGAAAATTTCTTTTGATGACTTAGGCTCATTCGCAATGGCAGAAAAAAAGCGGGAGTGGAGGACGGAAATGGCGCCCAAATCATTAACATTCTCTGTAAATGCCGGCGTGAAAATTTAAGATTGTCAGTTTCTTTCAAAATCTTAACTTTGTGAATCTTAAAAAAATTATTCATTATTAATTCTTACTTTATAGAATGTTTTACGACCATCAGCAGATAGAAAAAAAGTGGCAGAAATACTGGGAAGACAACCAGACTTACAAAACTTCCGACTCAACCGATAAACCGAAATTCTATGTCCTCGATATGTTTCCGTATCCTTCCGGAGCGGGACTTCACGTGGGACATCCGCTGGGTTATATTGCTTCTGATATCTATGCGCGGTACAAAAGACATCAGGGTTTCAATGTTCTGCATCCTGTTGGCTACGATAGTTTCGGACTTCCGGCTGAGCAATATGCGATTCAGACCGGAACGCATCCGGCGATTACTACGGAACAGAACATCACAAGATACGAAGAGCAATTAAGGAAAATCGGTTTCTCGTTCGACTGGAGCAGGGAAGTGAGAACTTCCGACGCTTCTTATTATAAATGGACGCAGTGGATTTTTATCCAGTTGTTTCATTCCTGGTACAATAAAAATACCGACAAGGCAGAATCTATCGAAACCTTAATCCAACATTTTGAGGAAAAAGGAACAGAAGGTTTAAATGCCAATCAAAATGAAGAACTGAATTTCACTTCCGATGAATGGACATCTTATTCGGAGATTCAGAAAGAAGAAATTTTATTAAATTATCGCTTGGCCTACAGAGCGGAAACGACTGTGAACTGGTGTCCGGCTCTTGGAACAGTTTTGGCAAACGATGAAATAAAAGACGGAAAATCTGAAAGAGGCGGCTATCCTGTTTTCCAAAAGAAAATGATGCAGTGGAGTATGAGGATCTCTGCCTACTCGGAAAGATTATTGCAAGGATTGAAGACTCTGGACTGGCCACAGCCTTTAAAAGACTCTCAGGAATATTGGATTGGAAAATCTCAAGGGGCGCAAGTTCGATTTTTAGTTGATGGTTCACAGTTGACAGTTGATGGAAAAGAAGCCAACAACCAACAACCAACAACCGACAACTATATCGAAGTTTTCACGACAAGACCTGATACAATTTTTGGTGCGACTTTTATGGTTCTGGCGCCGGAAAATCCTTTGGTGCAGAATCTGACAACTCCTGAACAAAAAGCTGAGGTTGACCAATATATCGAAGACACTTCGAAAAAAACAGAGCGTGATAGAATGGCTGACGTGAAAAATGTGAGTGGTGCTTTTACGGGAAGTTATGCCATCAATCCTTTTAATGGGAACAAAATCCCGGTATACATTTCGGATTATGTGTTGATGGGTTATGGAACTGGCGCTGTGATGGCGGTTCCTGCACACGACGAGCGTGACCACAGGTTTGCGAAGAAATTCGGATTGGAAATCATCAAGGTTGTGGAATCTGATGTGGATGTTCAGGAAGAAGCTTATGATTCTAAAGATTCGGTTTGTGTGAATTCTGATTTTCTTAATGGTCTTCATTATAATGATGCGAAAGCAAAAATCATCGCTGAAATCGAAAACCGAGGAATTGGTCACGGAACTACGAATTACAGACAGCGTGATGCGATTTTCTCCAGACAAAGATATTGGGGCGAGCCGGTTCCTATCTATTATAAGGAAGGAATGCCGTACACATTGCCAAATTCCGCTTTGCCTTTGGAATTGCCTGAGGTTGAAAAATATTTACCGACAGAAGACGGTGATCCGCCATTAGGAAATGCGAAAACATTTGCTTGGGATGAAGTGAATCAAAAAGTGGTTGATACCGATTTGATTGATGATAAAACCGTTTTCCCATTAGAGTTATCTACAATGCCAGGTTGGGCTGGAAGTTCCTGGTACTTCCTAAGATATATGAACCCGAATGATGATGAGGTTTTCTGCAAAAAAGAATCGTCTGATTATTGGGGACAAGTTGATTTGTACATCGGAGGAAGTGAGCACGCAACCGGACATTTATTATATTCCCGTTTTTGGAATATGTTCCTGAAAGACAGAGGTTACATTGAGCAGAATGAACCGTTCCAAAAGTTGATTAATCAAGGGATGATTTTGGGGATGAGTGCTTTTGTTTATAGAATTGACGGAACTAATCAATATGTTTCTAAAAATTTAGCAAAAGATTATACAACTCAAGCCATTCACGTTGATGTTTCTTTATTAAAAGGAACAACAGACGAATTAGATACTGAAGCTTTCAAGGCTTGGAGGCCAGATTATGCTGATGCAGAATTTATTTTTGAAAGCGGAAAAAACTCCCTCTCCTCTGGAGAGGGTTGGGGTGAGGAAAAATATATCACAGGTCGTGAAGTCGAAAAAATGTCCAAATCAAAATACAATGTCGTCAACCCGGATGATATTTGTAACGAATATGGCGCAGACGGATTAAGATTGTACGAAATGTTCCTCGGGCCATTAGAACAATCCAAACCTTGGAACACACAAGGTCTTAGCGGTGTTTACGGTTTTCTGAAAAAATTCTGGAATCTTTATTTCGATGGTGATGCGTTCTCGGTTTCTGATGAAGAGCCAACGAAAGAAGAATATAAAGTGTTGCATACCTTAATCAAGAAAGTGGTTTATGATATTGAGAATTTTTCTTTCAACACGTCCGTGTCATCTTTCATGATTGCGGTGAACGAACTGCAGAAATTAAAATGTAATAAACGCAATATTTTGCAGCCTTTAGCTGTTATTATTTCACCGTATGCACCACATATTTGCGAAGAGGTTTGGAATTTGCTAGGAAATCATGCTTCCATTGAATTTGCTCGCTTTCCAGAATTGGATGAAAGTTATCTGATAGAAGATGAAATCGAATATCCGGTGAGTTTCAACGGCAAGATGAAACTTAAAATGACTCTGGCAGCAACACTTTCAAAGGAAGAAGTTCAGGAAATCGTGATGGCTGATGATGATGTCAAAAGGCTTTTAAATGGCAATTTGGTGAAAAATTTCATTTTTGTGCCGAAGAAAATCATTAATATTGTTAGCTGATTTAGGAAAGCGTTAGTAATCATTAAGAAAAATTATTATTTTAGGCATTGTAATTGATTAAAATAGAAATCATAATTTATGTTGGTCAAATTTATGTATCTTCCATTAATGTTTCTAAAAGAGATAATGATTTCATAAAAACACGGTTTCAAAATAATTAATAATTAAAATATCTTAGATTACTAGATAAAAAAATTAGAAGTCAATGCAAAAATAATGTTGCATTTTTAAAATATTTGACTTTATTTTACAGGATAAAATTTAACAATTATAATTTAGTTTTAATATGGAAATGAATGTTTCGAACACAGATGAGCAAGTAGTTGCTAAAAAGCAAGGAGGACTTAATCCGGCTATTATTATCCCTATTATCCTTTTAATAGGTATTGCTATTTATTTATTCGTTTTAGGTAACCCTGGCAACTTCAGAGACGCAGACAAATTGGGAAGCAGCTCTGTCGCTTTTTCAGACGTCGATGGGAAAGATATTCATCCAGAGTCTTTCTTGGGTATTATCTACAAAGGTGGGGTGATCGTACCAATCTTGATCACGTTTATGCTTACCGTTATCGTTTTCTCTATCGAGAGAGCATTGGTTCTTGGTAAAGCTGCAGGTAGCGGAAACTTAGATAGTTTCGTTATCAAAATCAGAAGCTTGCTAAACCAAAACAGAATTGATGAAGCGCTTGAAGAGTGTGATAGACAAAAAGGTTCTGTAGGTAATGTCGTAAAAGAAGGTCTTACAACTTACAAAGCTCTTGCAAAAGACAACACGCTTAACAAAGAGCAAAAGATGGTAGCACTTAACAAAGCGATTGAAGAGGCTACAACTTTGGAAATGCCAATGCTTGAAAAAAACATGATGATCCTTTCTACACTGGGTACAGTTGCAACATTGGTAGCTCTACTGGGGACGGTAATCGGGATGATCAAGGCGTTCTTCGCACTAGGTTCTGGTGGTGGAACTCCTGATGCAGCTGCACTTTCTACAGGTATCTCCGAGGCTTTGATCAACACAGCTTTAGGTATTGGTACTTCTGCAATTGCGATCATTCTTTATAATTTCTTTACTTCTAAAATTGACGGATTGACTTACAAGATCGATGAGATCTCTATGAGCATCCAGCAATCTTTCGCTGAGTTCAACTAAGAACTGGGCAGAGAAATTCTGATCGGGATATTCCCTTCGAGTTTCGACAATTTTTAAAAGCAGTTAACAAAGACATTTATAAATAATGGCGAGAATTAAACCAAAAAGACACGGAGTAGTGACGGATATGACCGCAATGTGTGATGTCGCATT
The DNA here is from genome assembly GCA_913778505.1 of uncultured Chryseobacterium sp. Taxonomy (GTDB): domain Bacteria; phylum Bacteroidota; class Bacteroidia; order Flavobacteriales; family Weeksellaceae; genus Epilithonimonas. Next base: position 149,534 of record CAJYWD010000004.1, on the reverse strand, counting down.
CCTACTACTGACGTTCTTTATATTAACCACACAGTTCAAAAAACCTGATGTGGAGCAGATTAAACCGCCTTCCTCTATATCGGAGAAATTGCTTCCTGATGCAAGTCTTATGACCATCAATGTGACGCCAAAAGGAGTATTCTATTTTCAGCCAGTGGACAACGCTTCTGAAAGAGTACAGGTTTTGGATAACATGGGAAAAAAATACGGAGTTACATTTTCTCAGCAGGAAAAAGTAGCATTCTCTAAAGTGCAGGCGATAGGTGTACCAATGAGTCAGCTGAAAAGTTATCTGGATCTTCCGGATGAGAAGCAAAAAGACTTTAAGGCAACTGAAGGTATTCCAATGGATAGTACAAATAAACAATTAATCGACTGGGTGCAGCAGAGTCTTGCCGTTAATCCTAACTACAAGTTGGCGATCAAAGGTGATGTCACTACTAAATATCCAAAGGTTAAAAGTCTATTTGAAGGTTTAAGAGATATTGATTTTCTTAAATTTTGGTTGATAACGTCACAAGAAGGTAAAAATTAAGAAGAAATGGCAGAAGTACAGGTTAAAGACGACGGCGGGAAAGGCGGCAAGGTCCGATCGAAGAAGCAGAATACCCGCGTAGATATGACACCGATGGTAGACTTAGGTTTTCTTTTGATTACTTTCTTTATGTTTACCACCACATTTAGCAAACCTAACGTGATGGATCTCGGTCTTCCGGCAAAACCGAAAGATGAGAAACAGAAACCACCAGACACGGAGATTAAACTGAGCAACTCTATCTCTATCATTATTGGTAAGGATAATAAGATTTTCTATCATCAGCAGGATCAGCAAGGTCTTAATGATCAGACGCTTATGGAAACTACCTTTGACAGAGAAGGCATCAGAAAAGTAATTGAGCAGGCAAAAGCGCGGGCAGCAGATCAGAACCTATTTACGGTGATTATCAAGCCTACGGATGATGCAGTATATAAAAACTTTGTAGACATTCTGGACGAGATGGCTATTACCAAGAACGAAAGATATGGGGTGACCGATATCAAACCTTGGGAACTAGCAATCTATAAAAAGAAAGTAGGAGAGCAATAAGCTCTCTGTAACTACAATAACATTTTTTAATAATAGAAAAATGGCAGACGAAAATTTGAAATACAATTCGGATCTTACTTTGGATGAGATTGTATTTGAACATAGAAATAAGGAATACGGTGCGTACGATTTGAGACACACGTATCCTAAAATGCTCACCAAGTCTTTCCTGATTGGCACTGCAGTTTTTCTTGTCGTTTCATTGTCACCCTTCATTTATATGAAGATTCAGCAGATGAACGAGAAGGATAAAACAGAGGTAGATGCCAAGCTGGTAGAGATCCTGGACGAGCAGCCAATCATTGAACAGCCGAAGGAAGAAGAACCACCGCCACCACCGCCACCAAAGGAAGAGGAAAAGCAGGAGGTTATTCAGAACGTTGTTCCGGAACCGAAAAGAGCTCCAAAAATCGAAACACCGCCGCCGCCAATTACGAAGCAGTTGGAAACAACCACTGGTCTGGTTGCACAGGAAGGCGTTAAGACTCCGGCTTATACACCGCCACCACCGCCACCTTCTACGGGTAAATCTACTACTGCAGAAGTGAAGCCGGTAACAAATGAGGTGTATGAATCCGTAGATCAATCTGCTGAATATCCCGGAGGTATCAACTCCTTCAGAACGAAATTCAGTAATAACTTTGATTCTGGAAGTCTGGAAGGAGAAGGAACTCTGAAAACGGAAGTAACCTTCGTTGTGGAAAAGGATGGTTCATTAACTCAGGTTAAAGCCACAGGTTCTAACTCAGACTTTAACAGAGAAGCAGAAGCAACGATTAAAGGAATTAAAACCAAGTGGACTCCTGGTAAAGTCAATGGACAGCCGGTAAGATCCAGATTTAGATTCCCGGTTACCATGAATTTCCAATAAGGATCTTAATGATAACATTTTATATAAAGGAGAAGTTTTTATAACTTCTCTTTTTTTATTAGATTTGTATATGTTTAATTGGCTATCCCTTGTAACCGGGCTGTTCTATATTGTTCTAGGCGTCGTGGTTATCCTCTACAAATTTTTTATCATTGTTCTGGAGCCCAACGTGGCTTATCCGCTGGGTGCTTTACTGATTTTGTACGGCATCTTCAGAATTACCAGAGCAGTCATCAGATTAAAAAATAAAGAGTAATGAAAAATTTCTTTTTAATGATATTTGCCGGTGTTGTCTTCGCCTCATGTTCTAAGGACAATAAGCCGGAATTGGATCATCCCAATAAGGGTGAAATCACCATAGAGGTGGACGAGTCTTTCAAGAGTGTAACGGAAGCACTGACGGAACGCTATATGGCTCTGAATCCTCAGACAAAAATCAATCTTGTTGTCAAAAAAGAAGATTTGGCATTGCTGGATTTTTTCGAGCGCAAGATTCGGGTAGTTGTTCTATCAAGAGAGCTAACGGCTAAAGAAAAGGCAACTTTTGATAAGAAGATTGATTTGCCATGGCAGCCTGCGAAATTTGCTGCTGATGCAGTTCTTTTCGTAGTCCCAAAAGATTCTCCAATGGAATCTATTTCCATGAGCGATATTTATAAAGATTTGACATCTAACGATAAGCGTCTGATCTTTGACGGTACCAACTCAAGCAATCTTAATTTCGTCGCTCAACACTTTAATAAGAAGCCTTCGGAGCTTAAATTTAGCATTATAAATGGTAACGAAAATGTCGTGGAGCAGCTTGCAAAGTATCCGGATAAGATTGGAGTCATCAGTTATAATACGATCAGCAGACCTTTTGGTGAAGAAGCTCAAAAACTACGTGATGAAGTGAAAATTCTTAAGGTCATCAAGGACAATAAAACCTACGAACCATCTCTCACCAATCTCAAGGATATGACTTATCCTTTTACAAGAGTTCTTTACTTCCTTACCAACGAAGGCTACTATGGCTTAGGTAATGGCTTCATCCGGTTCTCCTGTACGCAGCTGGGACAAATTGTTGTAGAGAAGGAAGGGCTCCAGCCATACAACATCTACCGGCGCGAAGTGCAGATGCGATAAAAAGTTTAATAAACTTTTAACTTTAAAAACTTTTTTTTGTAAAAAAATGGTCTGAATATTGTGTTTCATTCCAGCATTTTGAATAGAACAGAAAGAATAATGAAAACAAAATATATAATGAATTTAACGAAGAAAATTGCTTTAACTGCAGCTGCAGGTTTCTTTATGAACCTGACTTTTGGACAGAGCGTTCAAGATGGAATCAATTATGTAGACAGCCAGAAGTATGCTAGGGCTAAACAAAACTATACCGATTTAATCAACCAGAATCCTAAGGATGCAAGTAACTACTTTTACTTAGGTAACACATATCTTACACAGTTTGATCCTAACTTTGCAGAGGCTCAGGATAGTTTTAACAAAGGCTTAGCTGTTGATCCTAAAAGTTATCTTAATAAGATAGGATTGGCTTCCGTTAAACTTGGAAAAGGTGATAAGTCTGCTATTGCAGAGATTCAGCAGATTGTAAAAGATTCCAGAGAAAAGGATGCAGAAGTTCTTTTCCGCGCAGGAGAAGCTTTGACTTTGTTTGAAAAGAACAGTTCTCCGGACTTAGCGATTACTTACCTCAACAAAGCGATCGAAAAAGCGCAGAAAGGAGGTGTGCCTGCTAACTATTATTATTCTCTTGGAGATGCTTACCGATTGAAAAAGGATCCTGGCAATGCAATGTCTGCTTACGATAAAGCAGAAGCGGTAGCAAAGAACAAAGCTTCCGTTTTCACTAGAAAAGGAACTTTGTGGATTGCCGCGCAACAGTGGCAACAGGCTAAAGAAAACATTGACAAAGCCATTGCTGTAGATCCTACTTACGCACCAGCTTATAAAGCTTTAGCAGGATTCAATATCAAATATCAGAAAAATGCAGAAGCAACTCAGAATCTGATTAATTACACCAAGTATGCAGATGATGATCCTTACACTAAATTGGAGATTGCAAAATTATACTTCACCAATGAGGATTATGCCAATGCCAAAAAAACGTTAGATGAAGTATTTGATAAAGTAAATGATCCTATCAAATATAAGCTAAGAGCATACATCCTCTACGGAGATGGCGATTACGCCGGGGCAAAACAAAATATGGACACGTTCCTTTCCCAGGCAGAGAAAAGCAGAGTCCAGGCATCTGATGAAGGTCTTCAGGGTCTAATTGCTGCTGGAATGGCGAAAACTGAAAAAGATGCAGCCGTTAAAGCACAATTGGAAGCTCTAGCACAGCAGAAAGTGGCTATCGCTAAAGCTGCCAAGGATGAAACTTTGAAATGGGATGAAGAATTGGCTAAGATTAAAGGTGGTATCAGCAATGCTTCTGCTAATCAAGGACCTACAAACGCTACCATTGAAGCCTTGAAAACAAAAGTGGCGGCAAATCCTCAGGATACAGATTCTCTTTATAAATTAGCTCAAGAGTACCAAAATGTACAAAACTGGAATGGCGCCATTTTGACATGGAGCAAAATGTCTTCTGCGTTGCCGGATTGGGCGCCGGCTTATTACAGCCAGGGATACACATATCAGCAAGCTGGCAACAATGATATGGCTAAATCTTCTTACGAAACGTTTATCGCCAAGACTAAGCCTGCAGAAGTGGAAGCCAGCAAACAAAGTCTGGGTTATGCATACTATTTCATAGCATTCATGGAAAAGGATACTAATCCGGAAAAAGCAAAACAAGATGTGGCTAAATCGCTGGAGTATGATCCTACGTATCAGGATGCTGTGAATCTTCAAAAAACTTTGAATCAATAATTAATTTGATATATCAACAGGCTTCCCAACTGAAAAGATTGGGAAGTTTTGTTTTACACTAAAATTAAACAGTATGAAATGTGATATCTTGGCTATAGGTGCACATCCCGACGATGTGGAACTAGGTTGTGGCGGTACAGTGATTAAGATGATTTCCGAAGGGAAAATAGTTGGAATAGTCGATCTCACGGAAGGCGAGCTGGGGACAAGAGGCACTGCAGAAACAAGGGCTGGAGAATCTGCGCAAGCTGCAGAAATTATGGGAATCAGCTTCAGAGAGAATCTGAAACTTAAAGATGGTTTTCTCAACAACTCAGAATTCTATCAGCTTAAAATTGTTGAAGTGATCAGAAAGTACCGTCCGGAAATTGTTCTGGCCAATGCTATTGATGACAGACATCCGGATCACGCTAAAGCTGCCAAACTGGTATCCGATGCCTGTTTTCTTTCGGGTCTTAGAAAAATAGAAACATTTGACGCCGGCCATTTGCAGGAAGCGTGGCGGCCTAAACAAATTTTCCATTACATCCAGTGGAAAAATGTTGTCCCAGATTTTGTTCTGGATATTTCGGACTTTATGAACCAAAAAATTGAGGCTTGTCTGGCCTACAAAACACAATTTTATGATCCAGATTCTGATGAGCCCATGACACCTATTGCCACTAAGGATTTTCTGGAAAGCCTGACTTACAGAGCACAAGATCTGGGCAGACTCTCCGGAGTGGAATTTGCTGAAGGCTTCACGACTGAAAAATTATTAGCCTTCAAAAATTTTGAAGGGATTGTTTGCTGATAATTGAAAATTTATCTATATTTGCACACGCAAAACGGTGATTGTAGCTCAGTTGGTTAGAGCGTCGGATTGTGGTTCCGAAGGTCGGGGGTTCGAGACCCCTCATTCACCCAAAATAGAAAGCATCTTATTATTTAAGATGCTTTTTTTTATGCCTATTAATCATGTTTTCAAAATTTTAACTGATCTGAGACCACTTGTTTTTCCCTTTGTATTGTCTGATGTAATATTGTTTCATGATCTGATTATCGGGATGATTAAGCAACGCATCGCGCTCCAAAATCTTTTCAACAGCCATTTTTGAAGCTTTGATAATTGCTGAATCCTCAATAAGGTTTAATTTCTTGAAATCGACAACACCACTTTGCTGAGTTCCCAGAATGTCGCCCGGACCACGCAGTTCCATATCCACTTCGGAGATTTTAAAACCATCCGTGGTCTGAACCATGGTTTTAATTCTTGTCCGGCTTTCCTTGCTCAGTTTGTCGCCGGTCATCAGAATGCAGTAGCTTTGCTCCGCGCCTCTTCCAACGCGTCCGCGCAACTGATGAAGCTGCGATAATCCGAATCTTTCCGAACTTTCAATCACCATGACAGAAGCGTTCGGAACATTGACACCAACTTCAATTACAGTTGTTGCGACCATTATTTGTGCTTGTCCAGAGGCAAAAAACTGCATATTCATATCTTTTTCCATCGGCTTCATTTGGCCATGTACCATCGTGACATTAAAGCTTTTGAAAAAAGTCATCACATTATCCAGGCCTTCTATCAGATTTTTATAATCCAAAGTTTCGGATTCTTCAATCAATGGATAAACGAAATAGATTTGACGTCCTTTCTCTATTTCCTCTCTACAGAAATTGTAAACCGAAAGTCGGTCTTTTTCCCGTCTGTGAGCTGTGATAATCGGTTTTCTATTAGCAGGTAATTCATCTATCACCGAGACATCTAAATCCGAATAAAAACTCATCGCCAATGTTCTGGGAATGGGCGTTGCCGTCATCACCAGAATGTGAGGAGGAATGTTATTCTTTGCCCAAAGTTTTGCCCGCTGAGCTACACCAAATCTGTGCTGCTCATCGATTATTGCCAAACCAAGATTTTTGAATTTCACTTTATCTTCCAAAAGTGCGTGCGTACCAATCAAAATGGACAGTTGTCCGTTTTCCAGTTCTTCATGAATAATTTTTCTTTCCGAAGTCTTGGAAGAACCTGTCAAAAGTTGGACTTTGATTCCCGTATTTTCTAACAATTTCTGAATGGAATTAAAATGTTGTTGCGCCAAAATCTCTGTCGGCGCCATCAGACAAGATTGAAAGCCATTGTCCATTGCAATCAGCATCGTCAACAATGCGACCATTGTTTTCCCAGAACCGACATCGCCTTGCAAAAGCCTGTTCATTTGAGTCGAACGTTTCATATCGGTCCGGATTTCTTTCAGAACACGTTTTTGGGCGTTGGTCAATTCAAACGGAAGATTATTTTCATAAAAATTGTTGAAATAATCGCCGACAATCGGGAAAGGATTCCCGAATGATTTGGTTTTCTGATGAAGTTTTTTGAGTCCATAACCCAGCTGAAAGAAAAATGCTTCTTCAAATTTCAACCGTCTGTCCGCTTCTTCTAATTGTTTAAAATTTTTTGGAAAATGAATATCATAATAAGCATTAATTCTGTCCATTAATTTCAAAGATTTCATCAGATAATTAGGTAGGTTTTCCGAAATTAAACTGGGTAAATCTTTTAGAAGACTGTAGACCAAGTTTTGAAAAAACTTATTGTTAATGCCTCGCTTGCTCAACTTTTCACTTCCTGGATAAACAGGTAAAAGTGTTCCGTACAAGGCTTTTTTTTCATCTGCTTCAATTTCCGGGTGTGCCATAGAAAAATTCCCGTTGAAAAAACTGACCTTACCGAAGATGAAAATGTCTTTGTTGAGCGGAATGGCATCTTTCATCCAATTGGTATATCGAAACCAAACCAAATCCATTGTTCCTGTCTCATCCCGGAATTTTGCTGATAATCGTTTTCCTTTTTCATAAACTACTTCCTGAATATCCGTGATTTTACCTTTTAGCTGGATGTCCGTTTCGGAATCTTTTGTCAGGTTTCCGACTTTATAGATTTTGCTTTTGTCGATGTAGCGAATAGGATAGAAGGTCAGTAGGTCTTCTACAGTCGAGATTCCCAACACGTTTTTAATCAATTTGGCGCGTTCGGTTCCGATGTTTTTGAGAAATTCTATGGAAGTTTCTAAAGTCAAGAAATAAAAAATTTATTCTGACGAATTTCGGGAAATTTCTACTTATTAGCAATAATATCTTTAATCTAAAACTACTTCCTTGCAAATTTTTTGTACGTATATTTGTACGGAATTAAATACAAATAATTATGTTGATTACAAGTGTTTCAGATTTTAGAAAAGATATAAAATCCTATTTGGACAAAGTTTCAAAAAATTTCGAAACTTTACTCATCAATCGAGGTAAGGATTCTGGGATTGTGGTGATGTCTCTCGACGAATATAATTCTCTTATGGCTACAAATCACGAATTATCTTCCAGAACAAATGAGAGACGTTTAGATTCTGCTATTGAAAAATTGAAAAATGAGACATCCTTTGAAAAACATTTAGTCAAAGAATAGTATGCAATATATTTTCGTAGATGAATCTTGGGAAGATTATTTGTACTGGCAGAAGACGGATAAAAAGAAATTGAAAAGAATCAACGATTTGTTGAAAGATATTTCTAGAAATCCGTTTGACGGCATTGGAAAACCGGAACCTTTGAAACATAAGTATACTGGATTCTGGTCACGTAAAATTGATGATGAACACCGATTGATATACAAATATGAAGAGGATAAAATTTTAATTGCCAAGTGTAGGTTTCATTATGACTAATGTAAAATGAGATATCTTGATTGGGATATCTTTTATTTTATCTTAGAATTAAACTTTTTCCGATAACTTTCCCATTCTTTTCGGGACTTGATGTTTTTATACTCGTCAGAAGCAATCATCGTAAAATAAGGTTCCACTTCTTTGGCTTTGAGCACTCCGGAGAGACTTGTAATCGGGTCTGTTTTCTCATCCAGAAAAACCATTGTCGGGATGATGTTAATGTTCATATATTTGGAAAACTGGTGAAGTCCGTTTTTCGATTTTTTACTTTTATAATCAGGATTGGTGAAGGTGTGTCCTGCAAAATTTATCGTTTCGTTGCCATCACTTTCAAATTTTACAGCATAGAATTTTTCATTGATAATTTTGGCAAGTTCCGGATGATTGAAGGTGTTCTTCTCCATATCCTTGCACGGCGCACACCAGTCTGCATAAAAATCGATAATGATTTTTTTTGGTTCTTTTTTCTGAGCTGCCAGAGCCTGCGCCATGGTCATCCAGCGAACTTGAGCAAAGCTTGAAACTTGAATGAGAATTAAAGTCAATATAAATATTTTTTTCATTGGTGTGATGTTATGTTTACTGAGCCATAATTCTTTAGACGTTTGGACGATTACTTTTACTTTACACCTTGCATCAGTTTTTTTACAAATGGAGAAATTAAAATCAAAATGACGCCACAGACCAAAGCGTAAAGCCCCAGTTGTTTGTATCCCTCGGTGTAGGCCAGCAAAGCATCAAGATTTGTGGAGCCTTCTTTTGCTGTTGCCATATTGGCGCCAATGATTCCTGCGACATATTGTCCGTAAGCCGAAGCCAGAAACCACATTCCCATCATCATTCCCTGAAGTTTATTTGTTGAAAGTTTCGTCATTATAGATAATCCTATAGGCGATAGACACATCTCGCCTAATGTGATGACAAAAAGAGCAATGGTGAAGACACTTAATGAAGTTATACCCGCTTGATTGGCAAAATATTTTGTCGCAAAAATGACGTAATAGCCCAATCCTAAAAACAAAAATCCTAATCCAAATTTGATAATCGTATTGGGCTCGATTCTTTTTTTATTGAGCCAAATCCAGAATAATCCAATAGGAATTGCCAATAGTAAAATGAAAAAAGCACCACCGGAATTATTGACACCATTAGGATTGAGTCCAAGCAAATCCCGGTTCAGGTTTCGTTCTGCAAAAATGCTTAATGAACCGCCACTTTGTTCATAGATTCCCCAAAAGAAAATTGAGAAAATAATGAAAATCAACGCTGCCCAAAGTCTTTTACGCTCTGGTGCGCTTACTTTTGACATTTCGTAGAATAGATAAAGTAAGGTTAATGGACCAATAGTGTACATAAAATAATCCGTGTATTCCGTTTTAGAGACCATTGTCATAATGAGAGGAATGATGACCAACGTTCCTGCATAAACCAGAATTTCCTGCCATTTTTGGATTTTCCTGTTCGGCTCATCGGAAAGCGGATGTCCCGGCTGGAAACCAATTGGACCCAAAGTATGCTGTGTGAAATAGAAATTAATCAGACTAATAATCATCACAACAGCAGCCAGTCCGAAAGCAACAGTCCAGGTTTTTTCTGCAGGGATTATTGAGGAAAACAAATCGCCCTGACCAATGGCCACACAGAAGTAACCGCCGAGTAAAGCCCCTAAATTAATTCCTGCATAGAATAATGTGAAACCCGCATCAGTTCTTGGGTCGCCCGTTTTGTAAAGTTTCCCAACCATTGTGGAGATATTCGGTTTGAAAAATCCCGTTCCGATAATGGTGAATGATATACCGAAAAAGAAATAATCGTGAGGATTGAGCGAGAGGATGATGCTTCCGACAATCATCAACAATCCGCCCCAAAACAATGACTTTCTGAATCCGAGGATTTTATCAGCAAACAAACCACCAACAAAGGTAAAAGCATAAACAAATGCCTGAGTCGCGCCGTACTGCAGATTCGCTTCTTTTTCGCCTAAACCCAATTGCGTTATCATAAAGACCACGAGCATCCCGCGCATTCCATAGAAGCAGAATCGTTCCCACATTTCTGAGAAAAAAAGGCTGAGGATTTGTTTCGGATATTTTCCTTTGAAATTTTGGATTTCTTCGAGCGTAAGATTCATGAGTGATGATGTTAAATTTTTTAATTATTGCTTTCTTTGTCCAGCTCAAACCTTATTCTGTCCTGGTCTATAATCTGTTTTAGTTCTTCCTCTTTGGGAAGGTAGAGCAGATACTTGCTGGCAAAGAGATTGTTCTTATCATTAAGAACGGAATATTTTACGATGGTTTCGTCTTTTTCGGAACAAAGCAAAATTCCGATGGTCGGATTATCGCCTTCGTTTCGCTTCAAATCATCGTACATTCTCACATACATATCGATTTGTCCAATGTCCTGATGAGAAAGTTCTCCGGTTTTTAAGTCAATGATGACAAAGCATTTGAGAATGTAATTGTAGAAGACCAAGTCAATATAAAAATCTGATTTATCCGTAGAAATATGCTGCTGCCTGGCTACAAAAGCGAAACCTTTCCCAAACTCAAGCAAGAATTTCTGAATATGGTCAATGATTGCCGTTTCGATTTCTTTTTCCGAAATCTGTTCGTCAGTCTTTAAGCCTAAAAATTCAAAAATATAAGGGTCTTTCAGAATGCTTTGGATATTTTCAACAGGAGATTTTTTATGTTCCAAAACCCTTTCATAAGCCAGAGAGTTGATTTGTCTTTTGAGGTCTCTTGAACTCCAGTTGTTTTCAATAGATTCATTAAGATAGTAGCTTCTTTTTTGCTTGTTTTCCTGTCTTAAAAGCAATCTGTAATGCGTCCAGCTCAATTCGTGACGCACTGCGTCACGAATTGGAAATGCTTGAAAAAAGGACCGCATATTTCTAAGATTACTCTCATCAAAGCCTTTCCCAAATTCGAGAGTCAGTTTTTTAGAAAGATTTTTTAGAACAGATTTTCCATACTCTGCCCGTTCTTTTCCGTTTTGTTCATCTTTTACGATGAGTTGTCCGATTTGCCAATACGTCAAAAGCAGAGTAGAATTCGCAACACGGAATACTTTTTCACGAGATTGATTAATAATATCGCGTATCGATTGGAATAATATGTCTTCTGAAATTTGCATCATACGAATGTAACAAAAAACCACCGAATATCCGGTGGTTTGAATTTATAAATCAATGTGAAAATTTCTATTTCACACCATGCATCATTCTCTTTAGAACTGGCGATAATAATGCCAGTAAAACTGCAGCAATTCCACAAAGCACTACAAAAACCATAAAGAATTCGAAAAGATTGTGAATGGTGAAGCCTGCGAATGTGGTATATTCTGTTGGCAATTGTGCCGTAGAAAAAGCTTTCACTTGGTCGGCATTCAATGTCACTTTTTTATCCAAAACATCCTGAAGATTGACACCGATTTCTTGTGCTTTTGCAAATTTGTCCCCAGTTGCAGGGATGATTGCTCCCAAAGTTCCGGCTAGCGCATAACCTGCAGCATTGGCGATAAAGAATACGCCGTATAATAATGATGAGAATCTTTTAGGTGCTAATTTACCAACCAAAGAAAGTCCGATTGGCGATAAACAAAGCTCACCCATGGTCTGAATCAGATAAAGTAAAATCAACCATTTGATGGCTAATAATCCTGAGTTTCCAAGGTCTTTAACGTTGTAAGCAATGATGAAATATGATAATGCAATCAAAGCCAAACCAATAGCTTGTTTCAAAGGAGAAACCGGTTCTTTGCCTTTAGCTCTCAACTTATCCCAAAGTAAACTGAATGGTAAGGCCAGAAGAACAACGAAAAGCCCGTTGAAAATCTGAACCATTGAAGGCGGCATATCCCAGCCGAAAATATTTCTGTCCGTTTGATTATCCGCAATGAAAGTTAATGATGAACCGGCCTGCTCAAACGCTGCCCAGAAGAAAATAATAAAAAATGAGACAATGTAAATTACCCAGATTCTTTGTCTTTCGATTTTGTTCTCAGCAGAACTCATAATCAGAAATGCTAATGAAATCCCGGCGGCATAGATGAAAGGATAAATAATTCCTTTGATTAATTGACCCATTTCCACAGAGTTGAATCCGAATTCGCCAACTAAAAAGTATCTGAAAACAAAGAAAAGAATCACAAATAAAACAGTTGTAATTCCAATTGCTTTTCCGGAGAATTTTGCAGTCTGACTTTCGCCTTCTTCAAAGTCTTCGCTGGTATTATTCTTTGGTAATCCTCCGATCGGTCTTCCTTCCGGCGTTACCACATATCTGTTTTTAAGGATGAAGAACGTTACAGTGCCTACAATCATTGCAATCGATGCAGCTAAGAATCCCCATTTGAAAGCAAAAATATCCCTAACTCCGGATGCATCCTTCACATCACCAACGTACGGACAGATGAACTGACCCAGGAATGCACCAATGTTAATTCCCATATAGAAAATTGTGAAAGCAGAATCCAGTTTAGATTTTTCCTGTTTTGGATAGAGACTTCCCACCATTGACGAGATATTCGGTTTGAAGAATCCGTTCCCGAAAATAATAATGAAAAGCGCCAGCCACATCAAACCTTTTGCACCTCCAAGATTGTCAGAAAACGTGGATGCACTTAGGAAAAGCAAGAATTGTCCAATTGCCATCAGACTTCCTCCAAGAATAATACAGTTTCTGTTTCCGAGATATTTATCAGAAATAAAACCTCCTAAAAGCGGCGTTAAATAACACAATGCTAAAAATCCACCATAGATAATAGAAGCATCGGCTTCTCTTATCAATAGAGAGTTTACCATAAATAAGGTAAGCAAAGCTCTCATTCCATAGAAATTAAAACGCTCCCACATCTCCGTCCCAAAAAGGACCCATAAACCTCTAGGATGTTTTGAATTAGTCTGAACTGTATCCATATCAATTAATTGTTAAATTTTCTTAAAGGTAACAAATATAGTTTTTTTTCATAAACGGGACAGTTAAATTGCAACCGATACGCAAACTTTTATCACTAATTATTCATCAATTATCCTTTAAACCAGCGCTATGGAAATCAGAAAATCTACTCCGGAAGACATCGACCTTATTATGGAATGTATCAGCATCGCCAGACAATCCATGCGTGCCAATGGTAATAATGTGCAGTGGATCAATGGCTATCCATCCAAAGAGTTGATGTTGGAGAGTGTGAAAAATGGCTTTAACTATCTGATTTTTAATGGTGAAAATGTGGTGGCTACTTTTGACTTTATTATAGGCGATGACCCAAATTATGCAATCATCGAAAACGGAAACTGGCTGGATGAGGAAAAATATGGTGTCATTCATCGTCTTGCTTCCAATGGCAAAGCAAAAGGTGTGGCTCAATTCTGTTTCGAATGGTGTTTTACCCAATTCCCTAATATCAGAATTGACACTCATGAAACTAATACTCCAATGCAAAAAGTTCTTGAAAGATTAGGCTATCAACCATGCGGAATCATCCACGTGGCAGACGGAACACCAAGATTAGCCTTTCAGAAAATCAGTACGTGAATGCGACCATCCAATCGGGCGTAGTGGAGATGCCAACAGCCTCGTAGGGAGAGGTTCACTACGAGGGTATTGAACTGTTCCATACAAGGCTGCTATTGATACTAGAAGGATTTACATAGATGCATTAGCCATTATAATGCATCAGCTGTAATTGTCATGCCATTCATCAATTATCAATTTATCACTGATTAAGGATAATCATCATCAATGTCCGCTCGCTTTCATGATGCGGTTGAGCCTTTTCAGCATCATCAATCCCAGGAGCGTTGCAAAAATCAAAAGGGCGAAGTTCACCAGAAAATAGTTGGCTTTGTTTTCATAATTGTACCAGGTGCTGGCCAGGATTCCCGACAATTTATTCCCAACAGAGTTGGCGAGGAAGAATCCGCCCATCATTAAAGCCGTCAATCTTGCCGGAGATAATTTGGACACAAAGGATAATCCCATGGGCGAAAGACAAAGTTCGCCGATGGTCACCACACCGTAACCTGCCACCAGCCACAGCGCAGACACTTTTTCTGCACCATTATTTCCTGCATACACGGCGGCAACCATTACCAGGCAGGACAGACTTGTGATGAAAAGTCCCAACACGATTTTGGTTGGCGTCAGAGGTTCTTTGCCACGTTTTCTGAGCATTGCCCAAAAACCTACAATGACTGGCGTTAAAGCAATTACCCAAAACGGATTAATGGACTGGAAGAGTTCTGTATTGTATAAGAAAACAGGATTCCCGGTATTGGATCCTAATTCTGCTTTTTTCTCAGCTGTGATATTTCTGAAATAGATGTCTTTTCCTGTTTCCTTTAATGCCTTCCCATCTGCATCTTTCTGAGAGCGGAATTGTTCGTCATAAACCGGCGTTTCTTTATCGGCATAGCTTTTTTCTTCAACCAAATAAAGCGAAGCCAAAGGTTTTTCGACTTTCTCGGAAACACTTCTGTCGGTGTAGTAATTCGCCCAACGGGTCAATGCTGTTCCATTCTGTTTGAAAACTGCCCAGAAAAACATACTAATCAGGAATATTGAGAGCAAAGCGCCAATCGCCGGTTTTTCTAATGGATTCGATTTGAAATACAGCGAAACATAAAAGTAAATCACCGGAACACAGGCGAAGATAAATGCGTCCGTATTCGTGCTTCCAAAGATATTTGTTCCCAGAATTATAGTTGGGACAAACCAGCCGATGATGCCCGCAATAATGGCCGGAACGAAGACTTTCATCAATATTTCGGACAGTTTGGTGTCGCCTTCCTGGCTTGGTTTCATTACCGCAGCGTGCCTGTAATGTTTCATTCCCATGCTGAAAATGACCAATCCGAGCAGCATCCCGACGCCGGCCGTGATAAAGGCCTCGCCCCAGCCAAATTTGTTGCGCATGAATGCCGCAATGATATTGCAGATAAAAGCCCCGATATTGATTCCCATATAAAAGATGTTATAGCCGGAATCTTTGTTCGCTTTGTAAGGCTCTTCGGAGTACAGATTACCGAGAAGGGTAGATATAGTTGGTTTAAAAAAGCCATTGCCGACAATAATTAATCCAAGAGAAGTGTAAAAAAGTGGTAAATCTTTGAAAATACCCACGCCAATGTAACCAATGGCCATCAGAACGCCGCCAATGTAAATGGATTTGACATATCCCAAAACGCGGTCTGCTAAAAAGCCGCCCAGGAACGGCGTGAGATAGGTGAGGGCGATAAAAGTCCCGAAAATATCGTCGGCGTCTTTATCCGGAATCCCGAGTCCGCCGCCCACGCCCTGTGGCTGTATCAGATAGAGTACAAAAATGCCGAGAATCAGATAATATCCGAAACGTTCCCACATCTCGGTAAAAAACAAATAAGGTAATCCTTTTGGATGTTTGGTCTTCATAGTGTCAATTTTCACAACGTTCCCAAAAATAGGATTTTAAATTTAATAATCGAAGTTGCGTTTCAAATGAGGCCACTTCGAACGATTTTATTCTTTCAGCATCTGAAAATATGGCTCAATACGACTGATCATTTCGTCCCGTTGTGCGTTTAGTTCCGCCTGGACTTTTGTCTTTTCGCCTTCCAAAACTTTAATCAGTTGAGAATAATTTTTAGGATCTTTCAGTTTTTGATAGCCTTTGGTTTTGCTGATGTAACTATAAGGATTGTTAAGGTAATATTCCAGAGCCATCTTGAGGATCTGCGCATAGTTGGCGGCATCAGCAGAAAGGTAGATGAACAGTCCTTCTTCCAGATAAACCTGGTATTCTTCGCTGGGATTATAATATTCTTTTCCGCCTGAATGGTTAAGGTCTTCCGCTCTCATTTTTCCCAGATAGAATAGGAATGCGCTTTCATTATACCCGCAGTTTCTGAAATATTCCATCGATTTTTTGAAATAGCTTTCGGGATATTCCTTGTCGGCTGATTTGGCGTCCGAAAGAACTTTTTTAGAATCAATTTGCGAAATTTTCCCAATCGCTGATAACGAGTCTGATTTTTCAATCACACTTTTGTACAGCAGTAATACGTCTTTATCATTTTGACTGAAAATCATAATGTTCATTAATGATAGAGTAAGAATGGCGATTTTGCGAATCATAATTTTAGAATGTATTTAAAGATAGCTTTTTACCGTCAATTAAAAAAATCGCTAACTTTGATAAAGCTAAACATTTAAAAAATGGAAATCACAATAAAAGATTTGGAAAATAATATTAAGTCGTTGCCTACAGATTTATATGAGGAGGTTAATGACTTTGTCGATTTTTTGAAATTTAAATACTTATCAAAAAATAATCAAGACAAAATTTACGATTGGCAAATTGAGGAAACTCAAAAAAGATTAAAGTACATTTCGGAAAACCCAACAAGTATTGTTTCAGAATCTGAAATGAATGATTACATCACAATGTTGAAAGATGAAAAGTAGAATTGATTTTTCTCCTTTTGTAAAAACAGACTTGAAGGAAATCAAAGATTAGTACAAGAAAGTAAATCAAAAATTGGTCGACAGATTTTTCTAAGAGTTTGACAATCAGATTAAATTTCTGTCAGACAATCCTTTGTCAAAAGAAATTAAATATAATATCTGCAGAATTTGTTATTTGAAAAATTTTCCATTTGGAATTCATTATCAATATTTTGATTCCAATCATTCAATCCTCGTACTTGGAGTTTATCACACATCCAGAAATCCCACGATTTGTGTAACAAGATTATAAAAAACCGCAAAAGAAAATATCTCTTTGCGGTTTTTTTTATCTTCCAGCCTCAATCTTCCGACTTCCTGCTTTTTACAAATTCTCCAAAATAAAATTCGTCATCTTCTCATACAGCTGAGGTCTGGTCTGTCCACCATAAATGCCGTGGTTTTTATCCGGATAAGCCATAAAATCAAACTGTTTTTTATTCTGAATCAGTGCTTCCGAAAACTCCATAGAGTTCTGGAAATGAACGTTATCATCCGCCGTTCCGTGGATTAAAAGGAATTTTCCTTTCAGCAAATTAGCAAAAGTTGTCGGTGAATTCTGGTCATAACCTTCCGGGTTTTCCTGTGGCGTCTGCAGGAATTTTTCTGTGTAAACCGTGTCATAATATCTCCAGTTCGTCACAGGCGCTACGGCAATTCCCAGTTTGAAAACATCCGCACCTTTTGTCAGAGCCAAAGAACTCATGTAACCGCCAAAACTCCAGCCGAATATTCCGATTCTAGATTTATCAATATAGGATTGATTTCCGAACCATTTCGCCGCAGTAATCTGGTCTTCGATTTCGTACTTCCCCAGTTGCTTATAAATCACTTTTTTGAATCTTGCACCTTTGTAACCTGTGCCGCGGCCATCAACACACGCGACAACGTAACCTTTCTGAGCCAGCATTTCGAACCAGATGCCGTTTCCGCCGTCCCAGGAATTGGAAACCTGCTGAGAGCCCGGACCGGAATATTGGAACATAAATAATGGATATTTTTTCTTCGGGTCAAAGTTTTTCGGTTTGATGATCCAGGCGTTCAGCTGGTCACCAACCGCGTTCGGAATGGTAAGGAATTCTTTTGTTACGAAATTGTCTTTCTGAAGTTTGGAAAGCAGTTCATTATTATTCTGAAGCTCCTTGATTTCCTTTCCTGTGGCGTCTTTTAACACATATCGGTAAGGTGTTCCCGCTGTAGATGTGGTATTGATGAAATAGTTAAATGTTTTGCTGAACGCTGCCGAATTGTTTCCTTCCGGATAAGAAATCAAAGTTGTTTTTCCTGTGTTGATGTTCAGCTTGGAAACCACTTTATTCAGGCTGCCTTTCTCCGTGGTTTGGATGTAAGCTTCCTTAGTTTTCGGGTTGTATCCGTAGTAATCGGTGATTTCCCAATCGCCTTTTGCCACTTGCTTTTTCAATTTTCCGGCCGGTTCGTACCAATACAATTGTCTGTAACCATCACGTTCCGAAGCCCAAAGGAACGAGTTGTCATCCAGAAATTCCAAAGTCAGATTGTCGGTTTCTATCCACGCATTGTCGGTTTCAGTAAGAAGTTTGGTTACATTGCCGGATTTGGTATCCACTTTCAGCAAGTCCACGTGATTGTGATGTCTGTTGCTGGTCGCCAGCACGATTTCGTCTTTGCCATTCGTCTGCCAAAGTTGCGGAATGTAATAATTCTCGAAGCTTCCCAAGTTCAAAACCGCAGTTTTCCCGGAATTTAATTGATAAAGATTCGCCGTTACGGTTGAGTTGTTTTCGCCGGCTTTTGGATATTTGTAGCGCATCTCAGTTGGATAAAGCGATTTTCCGTAGATTGGAATATAGATTTCCGGAACTTTGGACTCATCAAATCTCACAAAAACAATCGCATCACCGGCTTTGTTCCATTGATAATAATCCGCATGGCCAAATTCCTCTTCATAAACCCAATCTCCCAATCCATTAATAATAGAGTTTTTCTTCCCGTCAGTCGTGATTTGAGTGATTTTCCCCGAAGTCAAATCCTGATAAAACAAATTATTGTCTACAATGAAAGCCACTTTACTTCCGTCCGGAGAAAATTTTGGTTCCTGAATCCAATTTCCATTATTAAGTGGCATTACTTTATTTGATTTCAGGTCCTTCACATCAAACTTTCCTAAGAACGAATGTCTGTAAATATCCTGGCTTTCTTTTTGAAGCAAGATCCGGGATTCGTCCGCCGAAAAAATATAAGACTCAAAGCTTCCGTCCACAATGTTGCCGGATTTCTGAGACGTTTTATAATTATACTTGGCGATACCATCTTTCTCAATCGTAGCGTAGTTTTCTCCATCATTCAGGGATGCAATTCCTGCGATTCCTTTTCCACGGTAATAGCCGGAGTAGATTTTATCTAATGTAATTTCTTGTGCATTTATGTTTTGTGAGAAAACTGCTGTCATTAAAACAACAGATAAGAGAACTTTCTTCATTTTTCAAATTTTAATGACGTAAATATAATAAAGATTAATTGTTTTAAAGCAGGGTACATTCAATGTTAATTTTATCTGTAACACTCTATTTAACTCTTGTAACGATCTACTTAACTTGTAACAATCGATCTTCTTTCTATAACAGTCAACTTTACTCTTCTGATTATCTACTTAACTCATTTGACAGTCTACTCAAGACCTTTGACAATCTACTTAAGACCTTTGGTGGTCTACTCAACATCCTTGATTGCTTACTCAAGTGCTTTGGATATTTACTCAATACCTTTGACAGTCTACTTTATTCCTTTGATGGTTTACTTAACAGCCTTTATTGTCCAATTAAATGATTTAATCACATAATGAATTCCTGACAACTATCAACCAACAATTATCAACCAAAAATCCCTATCTTTGCGCCATTATTTTTCTCACTTAAAACGTTTATAGCATGCAACTGTACAACACCTTAAGCGCAGAAGAAAGAGCTCGACTTATTGATGAGGCCGGAAAAGAGCGCCTCACTCTGTCTTTCTATGCGTACGCCAAAATTGAAGATCCCAAGAAATTTCGTGACGAATTATTTATAGCCTGGAACGCCCTGGATGCGCTCGGTCGTATCTATGTGGCCACGGAAGGCATCAATGCTCAGATGAGTGTGCCTTCGGACAATTTCGAGGCTTTCCGGGAAACGCTGGAAATTTATGATTTTATGAAGGGCATCCGCCTGAATGTGGCAGTAGAGCAGGATAATCATTCTTTTTTAAAGTTAACCATCAAGGTCAGAAATAAAATTGTTGCAGACGGTCTGAATGACGAAACTTTTGATGTGACCAATAAAGGCATTCACCTGAAAGCTCAGGAATTTAACCGGATGCTGGAGGATCCGAATACGATTGTGGTAGATTTTAGAAACCATTACGAAAGTGAAGTAGGACATTTTCAAGGCGCTATTACTCCGGATGTGGAGAATTTCCGAGAAAGTTTGCCGATTATCAATGAGCAATTACAGGATTTCAAAGAAGATAAAAACCTGTTGATGTACTGCACCGGCGGAATCCGTTGTGAAAAAGCGAGCGCTTATTTTAAACACCAGGGTTTTAAAAACGTCTATCAACTGGAAGGCGGAATCATAGAATACGCGCGTCAGATCAAGGAAGAACAAGTGGAAAGTAAATTTGTCGGAAAAAATTTCGTCTTTGATCACCGTTTAGGTGAGCGTATCACAGACGATATCATTTCTCAATGTCATCAATGCGGAAAGCCATGTGATAATCATACGAATTGTGCGAATGATGCCTGTCATCTTTTATTCATCCAGTGCGATGAGTGTAAAGCAGCTATGGAAAATTGCTGTTCCACCGAGTGCCAGGAAACGATCCATTTACCTTGGGAAGAGCAGGTGGCCAAAAGAAAAGGTTTGCAGGTGGGCAATAAGATTTTCCGCAAAGGAAAGTCAAAGGCTTTGAAATTCAAGAAGTCAGGAGATTCTTCAACTCAGACCTTGGCAAAAGCTACAACTGCTGAAAGTAAAGACATTCGACAAAAAATCAAAGTCAAAAAGACTTTAATTGGTAAGGCCGAACATTATTATTCAAAGTCTACAATCGCTCAATTTCTGGTGGAGAATGGTGAGCTGAAAGTAGGAGACAGGATTTTGATTTCCGGACCTACCACTGGCGAGCAGCAAGTGCTTGTCAATAATATTTATGTTAACGGTAATTTCAGCGATACAGCTAAAGAGGGAGACCAGATTACTTTTGAATTGCCATTCAGAGTAAGATTATCGGATAAACTATATAAAATTCTGGAAGACTAAATTAAATTTTATCATGAGTCTCAGTCTCACAAAAAAAGAACTCAGAACGATTTATAAAGAGAAAAGAATGGCCTTGTCGAAAGATGAGGTCAATTTTTTGTCCGAAAAAATATTTGAACAATTCATTTTACAACTTAATATTGTTGAAAATCAAAAGATTAATGTTTTTTTACCGATTACAAAACTTAATGAGATCAATACCTGGATTTTCATTGATTATTTTTTTGATAACAAAGTTCGAGTTTTTGTGCCAAAAATTAAAGGAGAAGAAATGATCTCTGTGGAGATTTTCCCTGATTCTCAATTCGAAGATAATGATTGGGGAATTACGGAACCTGTTGCTGATTGTGCTTCCAGTGAGGATTTGGATTGTGTTTTGACTCCTCTCTTATATTGCGATCGTTTCGGAAATCGTGTAGGATATGGAAAGGGTTTTTATGATAGATTCTTTTTATCTCATTTAAAAATCCGCAATAAAATTGGAATTAATTTATTTGATCCGAAAGAAGATATCATTAATGTAGACCCGACTGACATACCATTAGACGCCTTAATTACACCGGCTTTTCATTATCAATTTTGATGTAAAAAACTGATTAACAGTTATGTTTGTTTGTAAATCGATTTACAATGATATTACAAGTCATTTGTTAATGATTTTTGTCACACCATCCTACCTTTGTCTTGTAATTATGAGTACGTAATTAACGAACAACAATATATTAATAATTTAAATTTTTAGAAAATGAAAAAGTCATTATTTGTAGCTGCTATCGCTGCTATCGCTCTTGTAGCTTGTAAAAAAACTGATAACGTAGAAGCTGCTGCTGTTGATTCAGTAGACGCAAAAGCTGATTCTGCTGTTGCTGCTATCGATTCTACTAAAACTGCTACTGTTGATTCAGTAAAAGCTACTGCTGATTCTGCTAAAGCTGAAGTAAAAGCTGACGAGAAAGCTGCCAAAGAAGAAATCAAAAAATAATTAGAACTTTCTAATTAAAGAAAAAGCCGCTACTTAGCGGCTTTTTCTATTTGGATGCTGTCCGTTTTCTTCGGATAGAATTTGGTAAAGTAAAACTTAAACTCTTTCTGAAATTTGACTGGAGACGCTTTCAGCATGTATTCTGCTTTACGGTTCACAGTAGTGATGTATGTTTTTTTGTTATCATAATATTCGACATCGAAGGTGGCAAAGTCCAGCGTATCCTGATTTTTGACTTCTTTCGAAGTGCTGAGATTGTTGACTTTGGCGTATCGAACCTTCAGACTGTCCATTTCTCTGAGCAGCGGCTTGAGGTTGTTGGAATCTTTCGTGAGAAAATGCGCCTGCATCTGGGTATAAATGACAGAATCTATTTCCGTGTCTTTATTTCCCGAAGTATAAAGCGCCGACAAATCCAGTAAATCCTGGACTTTCTGCGAAGTAATCATATTGGTCGCTTGCATGCTGTCCAGCTTCGTTTTGCTATAGGTCGCATTATTGTTAGCATTGCGCAGCGTTTCCATGGAATTATCTACACCGTCATACTTTTTATTGCAGGAAATGATTCCGATGGTCAGTAATACTGGAATGGCTATCCATTGATAAGATTTATTTCTCTTTTCCATCATCTGTAATTTTGAATTTGATCATTACAATTTTTCCATTTTTCATCTGAGAGTCAATTACTTCCAGATTTTCTAACGACGTGGTGGGAAGTGTGACCAGCGAGATGTATTTTTGTTTGTCGAGTGTTTCAATGCCGTAGATATCACTGTCTACTACCTGATAAATAAGGGCATTGTCACTGATGAGTTTGTTAAGTTCGTTTGTTTTTTTCTTGAAATCAGTTATAGACTTGGAGTAATAATATAATTGAATGGCATAATCATTAGGCTTGAGCTCGATATTTTCTGACGACGGCGCAGTTGTCAGGTCTCTTGTAACGGTGTCCGACCTATAGAATGGCGAGGATATAATCATCTTGAGATTCTTACTTTTTGTCTCGTAAACAAATTTCGAGTTGGGATTGACTTTGAAAAGTATCGGCGATTCATTCTCCCGGATTATTTTTACGTCCAGTTCGCCTTTGATGGACGAGTTCCTGTCAGCATCCGTAAAGGCATAGGTGTATTTTTTATAAAATAAATTATCATAAAAAACCAAAACCAAAACCACCGCAAACAAAAATGCCGAAATTCCCAGCCAAAGGTAACGTCTCAGGAAGCTCGGGTTTCCTTTTGTATTTTCTACATTCTGAATGATTTCATCCACAGGCTGATTGTCTATCGAAACCGGAATTACAGTAAGCGCTTCTTCCTGAGCCCTTTCTACCACATGGTCTGACGTCTGTTTTTCGGAACCTGTAACTCCAGCTTCGGAAGATGCTTCTGCTTCAATCTTATTTTTCTTTTTGAAGTCCGACCATGAAATATATCCGGAATAAACAGAAAGAATATTGAGCATATCAATTCTCGGGATTTTTTCCTGCGCGTTATTTTTAAAATAGGTGTAAAACGTTTTTTCGCTGATATTGCCCTTCGCTTTTTGCCTGAGATCTTCCTGAAAATAAATAATATCAATCCCTTTCCATTTGGAAATATCGTCGTAAGACGGGGAATGTGTTTCAAGATATTTTTCCTGAACGGCCTTTTTTAAAGACTGAAAATGTAAAAATTCTATATCGCTCAAAATCGTAAATTGTCTTAATTGGTTGATTTACAGTTGTTCTTATTTGTAAATCGTGTTTTACAAATATATTACAATTAATTTTCAAATACAAGATTTATTTGTTAGCCTAATTTTGTGGCGTTCAAATAAGGACAATCTATTAACTAACAATTTAAATTTATTGATTATGAAAAAGTCATTCTTCGTAGCTGCTATCGCTGCTGTAGCTCTTGTAGCTTGTAAAAAAACTGAAACTACTGATACTGCTGCTGCTGATTCTGCTGTAGTTGATTCTTCTGCTGCAACTCTTGATTCTGCTGCTGCTAAAGTTGATTCTGCTGCTGTAAAAGTTGATTCTGCTGCTGCT
This sequence comes from uncultured Chryseobacterium sp., assembly GCA_913778505.1. Taxonomy (GTDB): domain Bacteria; phylum Bacteroidota; class Bacteroidia; order Flavobacteriales; family Weeksellaceae; genus Epilithonimonas. The sequence goes on along the minus strand of CAJYWD010000004.1, from coordinate 125,218 downwards.
AAAGTAGAAGGTGCTGCAAAAAAAGTTGATTCAGCTGCTGCTAAAAAATAATCTTAACCAAGTTAAGAGTTTGAAACCGCTTCTTTCGAGAGCGGTTTTTTTATTTCTCTAATTTCTGTCTGAGGATTTCATAGCAAGAGATGGCGGCGGCATTACTTAAGTTCAATGAATCGATGGTTCCGGACATAGGAATTAAAACATTGTTTCCTTTTCCTTTCCAAAAGTCGCTGAGACCGGAATGCTCTGTTCCGAATAAAACCGCCGATTTTTTCCGTAGATCTTTAGAATAGATGTGCTGCGCATCTTCGCTCATAAAAGTCGTCAGGATTTGGTAGCCGTTGATTTTCAAAAATTCTAAAGTTTCCTCGTTCGATGCCTGGAAAATATTCATTCCGAACAGACAGCCGACGCTGGAACGGATTACATTGGGATTATAAAAGTCTGTTCGTGGATCTGTAACGATGAGTGCATTGATGCCAAACGCTTCGCAGCTTCTCAAGATCGCACCCAGATTTCCCGGTTTCTCCACACTTTCTAAAATGACGACTGCTGAATCTTGTTTTGGTCTGAATTCATCCAGATTTCTTTGTTCTAATTTATAAATGCCTATAATGCCTTCGGTGGTTCCGCGGTAGGCGATCTTTTCATAAAGCTTTTCGGAAACATAATGGATTTTGGAATCCGGCAATTTTCCGTTGAATATAGATTCGCAGATGAAAAATTCTTCTGGCTGATTCCCAAAATGCAGTGCACGCTGATTTTCCTGCTGACCTTCTACGATGAAAATGCCGGCTTTTCTTCTGTCCTGATTCTTGGATAACAGCCGGGTCAGTCTTTTGATTTTTTCGTTTTGAAGGCTTTCTATGAGCATTTTAGGATTTTTGCAAATGTACAATGTAAAATGTACAATGTAAAATTTGGAAACGTGAATCTTGGCGAAGCGCGTGAATGATTTACTTCTTACAATTCGGCTAAAGCCTCGGGTGTAGTGGAAAGCCCGGAGCGAGGCACGAGCGAGGACTTGGAATGGAAAGCCTGACCCGAGCATTGGCCTTAGCTTTGGCGAGGGACACGCCCAAATATTGATCATCAGTACCACCATTTCTTTTTTTACAATGAATGGGATGACCATCCATCTTCCAACATCCAACAAAAAAATATATCTTTGTTTTATGATTTTACGCGGAGAAAATTTAATCAAGGAATACGGACCGAAAAAGGTAGTGAAGGGTGTCTCATTGGAGGTTCAGCAAGGCGAGATTGTCGGACTTCTGGGCCCGAACGGAGCCGGAAAAACGACGTCTTTTTATATGATTGTCGGATTGGTGAAGCCCACATTGGGAAATGTTTTCCTTGATAATCAAAATATTACGAAGGATGCGATGTACAAGCGTGCGCAGAATGGCATCGGTTATCTGGCGCAGGAAGCGTCGGTTTTCCGGAAATTGTCTGTGGAGGATAATATTCTCGGCGTTTTGCAACTGACGAAGCTTTCCAAAAAGGAACAGCAGAAAAAGTGTGATGAACTGATTGAGGAATTTCACCTGGAACACGTTCGTAAAAACCGTGGCGATTTGCTTTCCGGAGGTGAAAGACGTAGAACCGAAATTGCGCGTTGTCTGGCAACCAGTCCGAATTTTATCCTTTTGGACGAGCCTTTTGCCGGCGTAGACCCGATTGCGGTAGAAGATATCCAAAAAATCGTAAGATCTTTGGTGGAGAAAAATATCGGAATTCTGATTACTGACCACAACGTTCAACAAACCTTAGCAATTACCAATAAAACTTATATTATGTTTGAAGGGAAAATCCTGAAAGAAGGTCTTCCTGAAGATTTGGCAAACGACCCGGATGTGAGGAAGGCTTATCTTGGAGAGAATTTTAGGTTTGAGAAGTTTTAGGTTTTTATCGCAAAGACGTAAATTCCATAAAATTAAAATAAGAAAGTCGCAAAGTTTTCATTTGCGACTTTCTTCATAAATAACCAAATATCTTTCATGCGACTTCGCGATAAAAATTTTTCTAATTCTAAAAATCCTACTGACAAACACTTGTCACAACAGCATCATAAATTTGTATCAAATAAAACAAACTATTATGAACGCAAACGCAAAAGTCCTGGATTCCCAACAACTTTTAATCCATTGGCAAGGCCACAGAAATCTGACCAAAAGAGTCATTGAAACTTTTCCGGAGAAAGATTTATTTGAGTTTTCCATTGGTGGAATGAGACCATTCTCAAAAATGGCTCTTGAACTGATTGCTATCGGCGGACCGGCATTGAAGTCGATTGTTACTGGAATCATTAATGAATTTGATGAGTCTTTCAACCCGACAACCAAAGCCGAACTTCTGGCAAAGTGGGACGAAGAAACAGAAACTATTAACGAGTATTTTTCTCAGATTTCGGAGGAACGTTTTCAGGAAATGTTTAACCTTTTTGGACAGTATGAGTTTCCGATCTACCAGAACATTCTTTATTTTGTTGAGAATGAGATTCATCACAGAGGTCAAGGTTACGTTTACCTGAGAGCTTTGGGGATTGAACCTCCGTTTTTCTGGGAAAGAGAAAGGTAAGAAGATGTAAGAGTCAGGAACAAAGAGAAAAGACAATAACCGTTTCGTTTGAAGCGGTTTTTTTATAAGGTATAACTGTAGTCTTTGTCTTTCCGGAGGAATCCAGACTATTGAGATTCCTCCGGAATGACAAAAAAATGTCTAATTATTTTTATGTTAGATTCTTAGAAATATTACCAATCAAATTAGTCATAATTACTTTCAAATTTTCAGGTTCTATGATTTGAGCGTAATCTAAAAACGTAATCAACCAGCGCGGAAAACCTTCATCAATCCATTCGGTTTCGAAGGTGAGAAGCATTCCGTTTTCGGTTTCTTCCTCGGCAATCAAACCGTAATAGATTTTGGAATTCACCAGGTGAGGCATTATTTTTTTCTCGACCAGAAGTTTGACTTCCACTTTTCTATCGTCCGATTTTTTTCTGTAATCGATAATATTGCCGTAATTCTGTAAAAACAGATTTTCGGTTTTTTCGATTTTCAAAATCCTGTCAATGCGGAATTGACGGAAATCCTTTCGCATCGTACAAAACGCCATCATATACCAATAACTGATTTCGTAGAAAATCCCAACCGCTTCAACGGTGCGCTCGCTAGGTTCATCCCTCACGTTTTGATAACTGATTTTCAGTTGTTTCTTTTCGGCAATGCTTTCCAGAATGGTCGGAATGATATTCTTGGCAGCATCCGGTTTTTCTGGTCGGTGCGTGTAAACATCAATCTGATTTTCGATATTCTGAACCATAGTTTTCTCCGAATTTCGGATGACTGCTTTCACTTTTTCCATTGCAGAATTGTAATGAGAATCGAGACTTTCGTGAGAGAATTTTTGCATCAGTTTTTCTGCCGTAATGAAACTCAAAACTTCTTCTTTTGTGAACATCACGGGCGGCAGTTTGTAGCCGTCTACCAAAGAATAACCGGAACCAGCTTCTCCAAAAATCGGAACTCCGGCATTTTCCAAAGTCTTGATATCCCGGTAAATCGTTCTGATGCTGACATCAAATTTCTCAGCCAAATCCTGCGCCCGGACAATGGATTTACTTTGCAGTTGTGTCAGAATCGAGGTGACGCGGTCTATTTTTTTGATGTAATGATCTTCATTCATTTTGTTTAGAATTCTTTGAAATTTTAGTCTATTCTAAATACCTATTTCTCTCGCTGATTTTTACAGATAACGCAAATCTAGCCATATGAATATCTGCAAAATTCGCTAAATCTGCGAGAATAAAAATTATCAGTAAAATTTGTCTAACTCTCATCCTTATAAGTTTTCATCAATCTATCCAGATTCAGACTTCTGGCAGACGCATCGAAAATCTCCCGGTACGTTCCCTCTTTTTCGTACAATTCTTCGTGCGTTCCGTTTTCCACCACTTCGCCTTTTTTCATCACATAAATCATATCAGAATCCAAAATCTGCGATAAAGAATGTGAAATAATAATCACCGTTCTGTTTTTTTTTATCGCATCAAGAGAATTTTTAATTTGTTCAGTGGCAATCGCATCCAGACTTGCCGTCGGTTCATCAAGGAAAATGATGGGCGGATTTTTCAGGAATAATCTTGCAATGGCAATCCGCTGTTGCTGACCGCCGGAAAGTTGCGTGGCATCGTGATTGTAACCGTCCGGCAAATCCAAAATCTGATCGTGGAGATAAGCTTTTGTCGCCGCTTCTTTGATTTGGTCAAGCGTTGCTTCCAGGTTTCCATAACGGATATTATCTTCAATACTTCCTTTGAAAATATGATTTTTCTGAAGTACCAGACCAAGGTCATCACGCAGATAATCGTTATCAAAGTCATCCAGATTGTTGCCATCCAGAAGAATTTCTCCCGAATCCGGTTCGTAAAACTTACATAACAAATTAATGATTGTCGATTTTCCGGCGCCACTCAGTCCAACCAAAGCGGTCGTTTTTCCATTTTCAATTTTTAGCGAAACATTTTTCAAGGCTTTCATTCCGTTCGGATAAGTAAAATCCACATTTTTGATTTCGAAGTTGCCTTTAATTGGAATATTGTTGATGGTTCCGTTGGGTTCGGTTTCGTCGTCATCATTCAGGATTTCAAAATAACCTTCGGCATAGATAAAGGCATCATTCATATCATCATAAATCCTGTGAAGCTGGCGTATAGGCGCAGAAACATTGTTGAACAACATAATGTGAAGCATGATCGCACCAATTGTCATTTGCTGGTCAAGCACCAGATAAACCGTCAAAAGAATGATCAAAACGACACCAAATTGCTCGATAAACGTTTTCAAACCATCGAAGATAAAGCTCGTTCTGCGTGTGTACAACTGGCTTTCCATCAGGTGCATCTGGAGATTGTACTGTTTTCTGCCTTCGAATTGTTCGCGCACAAAACTCTTGATGACCATTATGGAATTGATGAGATTCAAAAGCCCGGATGTTTTTTGTTCCCTTTGATTTCGCAGAGTTCTTCGGACATTTCCCAGTTTTTTGGCTTGTCTTGAGGTTACATAAAAATAAATCGGAATCACAAAAGTCGAAACCAAACCAACGTAAACGTTCTGCATATACATCACGATCAGCGCAATAATCGCAGTCGAAAACAACGGAAGAATGTCAATGAAAAAATTCTGAACGAGTTTTGTTAAGCTTTCAATGCCTCTGTCTATGCGGATTTGCAGTTTTCCGGATTCGTGCCGGTCGTCGTTATAATAAGCAATCCGGTAAGTCAGGATTTTGTCAATCGCAGCTTGTGCCAATTCTGAACTGACGTTGATACGGATTTTTTCACCATAAAATTTCTGCCCGAATTGAATAAAAATATTCGCCAATTCCTTTCCTAAAAGTATAATCGAAATCAGAATCAAAACGTGAATGCCTTCCGACATTGGATTTGGCAAACCAACCAATTTTGTGACCTCGTCCACCGTATATTTCAAAACCAACGGATTGACCTGCGCGAATAATGCGCCGATAAAAGTCAAAGCCAAAGTCCCGAAAACCATCCATTTGTACGGCTTGATGAAGCTCTTGAGCTGCTCGAAAATATGAATTAGATTGGTAGTTTTCTGAAAAGGTTTTTTCATCTTAGAAAGTTAAGGATAAATTTAAAATACATAGAAATTAACACTTAAGTTCTATTTTTAATATCATAGAATTCACATAAGAACACATTAGCTTCAGTGAACTTAGTTTTCATTATTCAATATCTTTCTAAAATGACTTAAGTGTTTAAAAAATAAAAACCTTAATTTTAAACTTTCGAAAAAATTACAATGAAAATCTATACCAAAACCGGCGACAAGGGCGAAACCGGACTTTACGGCGGGAGCAGAATCTCCAAAGCGAGTGCGAGAGTAGAATCTTACGGAAACATTGATGAGCTGAACGCTTCGATCGGCGTTGCCAAATCTCATATCGAAGATGAAGCGGTCATTCATCAACTCAAAAAAATCCAGTTTGACCTTTTCACAGTTGGTTCCGAAGCCTCTACACCTATTGACAAGTTGTTTTTGGCCAACGGAAAAGCACGATTACCACTCGTGATTTCCGACAAAGAAATTGAAGAACTGGAAACCTGGATGGACGAAATGGAAACGAAAGTAGAACCTTTGCAATATTTCATTTTGCCGGGCGGTGGGAAAGCAGCGACTTTTCTTCACGTGGCGAGAACGGTTTGCAGACGTGCGGAAAGAAGCCTGGTTTTCCTCAATCAAACTGAAGAAGTACGAGCGGAACTGATCAAATATCTGAACCGTTTGTCGGATTATCTTTTTGTGTTGGCAAGATATGTTTCCGTGCTTCACGGTGAAGCTGAGGAATATTGGAATCCGAGTGATAGAAAATAAAAAAAAACAGTTTTTTGTCATTCCGTAGGAATCATGACAGCTAAGTTAAGATTCCTACGGAATGACAATATTACTTTATTATAAAAATCTAAAAACATAAAAAATGAAGAGATTTTTTCTTTACATCATTGGAATCCTTATTTTAACTTCTTGTAAAGTTTCAAAACCCACCGAAGAAACTCCAAACGGATTTTTCTTTAAAGTGAAGCATAAGAAATCGGATGAAAAATAAAGCCTTACTTTTCATCAACGGAGATGCTCCGAAATCACTTCCGGATTTGTCAGGTTATGAATTGATGGCTTGTACAGATGGTGCGTTTCATTATCTGAAACAACTTAAATTTCCTTTGGATAAACTGGATTTTATTTCAGGTGATTTTGATTCTCATAAAATTGAAGAAGAGATTATTCAGCAAGCTCAGAAGCATCAATTTGAAATCATTGAAACGCCTGACCAAAATAAGACGGATTTTCATAAAGCTCTGGAAATCATTATCGAAAAAGGATTTGATACCATCGATGTTTACGGTGGAAGTGGAGGAGAGCAGGATCATTTTCTGGGGAATCTGAGCGTGGCTTTTGCTTTTAAGGACAAAATCAATCTTAAGTTTTTTGATGACTATTCTTCCTACTATTTTATTTCGAAATATTTCTCAATTTCTGGTGTCAAAGGAAAAATGATTTCGCTGATGCCTTTTCCTATTGCCAGAAATATTGAAACTAAAGGTTTGAAGTGGCCTTTGCATCAGGAAGATTTGATTCTGGGAGAAAGAATTGGAACTCGAAATATGGCGGAAAATCAAGATGTTTCCATCCAATATCAAGAAGGGGATTTGTTGATTTTTGTTGGGAAATAATGTGTCACAAAGTCGCTGATAAATTTTGGAACTTGCTTTTTAAGTCTCTAATTTTATAAAAAACAGTTAAGAATTTTGCGACTTAAAACGATTTGTTGAAAAAAAAATTGCGACTTTGGGTTAAATAGCACTCATCAATTTTTATAGAATTATTAACGCAGTTTTTCAGTTTATTTCATCATTTTTGCATCGTAAAACCAATTAACTTTTTTTAGCCAGAAATGAAGATCAAATATTCTGAACTAATTGACCAAACGCTTTATTTTCCTACAGAAGAGTTCAATGTAGAAGAGAATAATCTGAAGTTTCACGACATCAACCTGATGGAAGTTGTGGAAAAATTCGGAACTCCTTTGAAGTTCAATTATCTCCCAAAAATTTCTCAGAATATTGAAAGGGCAAAGTTCTGGTTCAAGGAAGCGTTTGAAAAAAACGAATATCAGAAAGATTACAGATATTGCTATTGCACCAAGTCCAGTCATTTTGCCTTTGTGGTAGAAGAAGCGCTGAAAAATGACATCAGCCTGGAAACGTCTTCCGCGTATGATATGGACATCGTGAAGGCGCTTTATGACAAAGGGAAATTCGATAAAAACATCGAAGTTATTTGCAACGGCTTCAAAACCGATGATTATCTCGCGAAGATTTCTGATTTAATCAACAGCGGCTTCGAAAATATCACACCGATTCTGGATAATTACAGAGAACTCGATAAGCTTACAGAAAGCATCGACAGAACTTTTGACATCGGAATCCGAATCGCTTCTGAGGAAGAACCTAAGTTCGAATTTTATACCTCAAGATTAGGAATCGGATACAAGGATATTATACCGTATTACAGTCAGAAAATTGCGGAACATCCGAATGCCAGGCTGAAAATGCTTCACTTTTTCATTAATACGGGGATCAAAGACACGGCGTATTATTGGAACGAATTGTACAAATGTCTCCGTGTCTATGCAAGGTTGAAAAAAATTGCTCCGGAAGTGGATTCTTTGAATATCGGCGGCGGTTTTCCTATCAAAACATCATTGAATTTCGATTACGATTACCAATATATGGTGAACGAAATTGTTTCCCAAATCAAAAAATTCTGTGAGGAAGAAGGTGTGGAAGAACCAAATATTTATACAGAATTCGGAAGTTTTACCGTTGGAGAAAGTGGTGGGCATCTTTATAAAATCATTTCTCAGAAACGCCAGAACGACAGGGAAAAATGGAATATGATTGACTCGTCTTTTATGACGACTTTACCAGATACCTGGGCGATTTCGCGTCACTTCATTATGTTGCCGCTCAACCGTTGGGAAGATTCTTATGAACGGGTTTTTCTCGGTGGATTGACATGTGATTCAGATGATTACTATAATTCTGAACAACATACAAACGCCATTTATCTTCCTGTTTTCAATGAAACAAAACCTCTCTATATTGGATTTTTCCATACCGGCGCTTATCAGGAAACCATTGGTGGTTACGGTGGTGTTCATCACTGTCTGATGCCGCAACCCAAGCATATTCTGATTGATAAAGATGAGGACGGCAATTTTACCTACGAACTATTCCGGGAAGAGCAGAGACCGGAAGATGTTCTGAAACTTTTGGGATATTAACAAGATAATAGACTTTTAGATAAAAGATAATAGAAAAAAAAGCGGAAACTGATTTCCGCTTTTTTTGATAGAGATTTGATGAATTCATCTGATTTCGAGTGTTTTATTGCCAAAATATAAGTGCTTTGAAAACAAATGATGACCTGTTTTTAGAAAATAAACAGCTCAATGTAAGTCTTTTATCTATTTTCTTTCATCGACGTATTAGATTTTCTTGAATCATAGTTTTGCAATAGGCAATACATGATAACTTCTCTACTTTTATTTTTTTGTAAAATTATACGTTTTTCCATTCTGCAAAAGTTGCAATTGATTGGGAGAAAAGTTAATCTGAATCTTTGCCGGAACGAATTGGAACTTATCCTGATCTACATATTCCAGTTCAAAAGAAGGCTGGCCTTTTCCTTGGGCAAACAGTTTTCCGTCTTGTGAGAAGATTTTCAAACCCAAAGGAATATCGGGAGAAGTGTAATCGCCAATGTAATTTTTAAATTTCTCCGGTGTACCGATAGATTTGGTGGCGTCGTCTCCGAATTTTGGATAAGTATAATCTACATCATATATTAAACTTAAGATTCCGATTCCCAATCCATTGTGAGGATATTCTTCTCCGTTGATAGTCATAGAGACCGAATAATCTTCTTTCGTATTATAAGATGTGATGGCGTGACTTCCTGCTGTATCGCCGCCATGTCCAAAAGAAACCTGATTGTAAAACGGAACAGCCATTATTCCTAACCCAAAATCCATGGGCTTTTCCGGAGTTGGCATCATCTTATCAAGAGTCTCTTTCTTCACAAATTTCCCATTGAATAGAGCGTTCATGAAAAGATTCAAATCGTGAGGTGTGGAAACAATATCGCCAAGTCCAATGCAATTGTGAAAATCGAAGTCTTCAACTTCTACCCATTTCCCATCTTGGTTTTCGTAAGATTTGAAAACGTTGGTAGGATTGTCCAGGACCGAAAAAGTATTTTTCAGGTTTGCTTTGCTGGTGATGTTTTCTTTCAGAAGAACGTTGAAAGGTTTTTTTGCTATTTTTTCCAGTATTCTGCTCAGAAGATAATAGCCGGAATTGGAATATCTGGTCTTTTCTCCCGGCTGAAATTCAATGCCCTGAGCTTTGATTGTATCAAGAATCACTTGGTCTCCTACAGTTTTTTTGAAAAGCCATTGGTAATTTTTACCAACGTAATCGCCTAAACCGCTGGTGTGGTTCATCATCGTTTCGATGGTGATTTTGTCTGCATTTGGGATTTCAGGATAATATTTTGAAAGCTTGTCGCCGAGGTTCAGTTTCCCTTTTTCCACTTGCTGCATCAGCATAATGGCTGTAAATAGTTTGCTGATAGAACCCACCTGATACCTTGTGTCTGAGTTCCATTTTACATTAGGCAATTGATTCTGGCCAAAGTTTTTCTGATAAATTTCTTTCCCATGTCTGAAAATCGAAATGCTTCCGATAGATTGTTTGTTATCAGTCATATAATTCAGGAAGTCATCAATTTTCTTAGTATTGATTTCCCTGTTTCCGATGTCCGGAATTTTGGCATATTTGCCTGATTTTTCTGCATTTTTTTCATCAATCCTGGAAAGATTCAGATTATAGTTTATGGAATGTTGTGTGAAAATCCCTTCAAAATGGTCTGTCTTGAATTGTCCTTTATAAGACGCATTCAAATTTTTAATTGCAAAGATCAATTCGTTATTAGCGAATTCGGTTCTGTCAACTGGGATGATTTTGTCACCTTGCTTTGGACTTCTGGCTGTGGAAGTATATTGCGCTCCGTCTTTTTTAATGGTCAGAATCAGAGGGAGTTTCATCGCTCCAAGGTCTATATCACCTTGCCAGGAACCGGTTAAATCCTGGGCGTAAAAAGTCTGTGCCAATACAATCAGCACCAATAAAAGTTTGGTTTTCATAAAAATTTAGTATTTAGTTATTGAATATCTGACAAATGACTACGGTTAGAAATGTGACAATACAAAATAATGTAATGTGCTGCCATTTCTTGATATTAGTTGCGGTTTTGAAACCGTTATAAAAAAGTACAATGCTGTAAATCAGGCTTCCAAGGGTGATGAAAATCACCAACATCATGATTGTAAAATCCAATAAAGGAAATGCGCTGGAAGGATGTTTCTGGTATTCTATCACTCTATCTCCAACAGTTTTTATATAAGTTATTTTCTCCGTCGGTAATAGTACAATCAAAGGAATCTGTGAAATCAGAACTGTATTGAGAATGTCAATAATTCTGGTTTTTCGGTACAAAATAATTGCCAGGAGATACAATATGATAATGGGCGAAGCAAAGCTAATCAAAGTAGGAACGATAATGCCAAATATGCTGTTTGTTTCCAGGTGTGCAATCCTATAGATGCTGCTGAAATAAGCATTCGTCCAATAACCGATAGGAATCAGGAGAATGAGAAATACAATCCCAACAACGAACAAGGTTTTCTCATCATATCTCTCAAACGGATTAAAAATAGTTTTCCAGGTCATAGTTTATTCTTTTACAGTGATGTTTGGTTTGATTTTCAGAAGATCATTTTTGAATTCTTCAAAGTTTTTTGGAGAAATCACGATGCTATTATTTTTGAAATAGATTTCTACTCTTCCGGAGATACTTGGCGCAGGAGAAGAAATGAGATTCCTGGTTTTTTCTATTTTGTAGATGTCTTTAACATTAATTTTAGTCGTCCCAAAGATTGAATTTTTGACATAAAAAAACTCTTGGTCTAATTTGTATTTGATTGAAAAACAAAGGCCTGAAACCAATGCAAAAATTATGATTGGAAGTATTAAAGCTCTCCAGTCAAGTTTTAATATTTCTTGATAAGTCGAGAAAATTATTACTATCAATATAAAAAGTAGTAACTCCCAACCGATTTTTACAGGAATGTTTTTCATCGTTTTCAGTTTTGAAGTTTTTTCACTTTCTCGATGAGGTCATCCATTTTGTTTCTCATCGTTGGATAGGAGAGTTCCGCCTGTTTCGCCATTTCCTTGATGCTGCCGCTGGAAAGAAGAAAATTCATGACAAAATCCTGCTCATCTCTTGTGAGTTTCAAAAGGGTAGGCAATTCATAATCGCCATTCACTTGTGTGGCGCAGGAAGGACATTTCATCTGGCTCACATTCAGTGTATGGTCGCAGCTTGGGCAAATGATCGGAAGCTTCATCTTTTAATTATTATGGTACAAATGTAACTATTATTTTAATAAAGTTAAAAATAATTTTAATAAAGTTAAAAATTGCTTTGTTTCGGAAAATAAAAAAGACTCTCAAGAGTAGAGAGTCTGAGTATATTTTATTGTCAATCAGAATTTACACCTGAATCACTCCAAGATTAAATTTTTCGGTAATCGGGGAATGATTTGCCGCTTCAATTCCCATGCTGATCCATTTTCTGGTATCCAGTGGATTGATAATAGCATCGGTCCAAAGTCTCGCAGCGGCGTATGTCGGCTGAGTCTGGCGGTTATAGTCCTGAAGAATTTTGTCGAGAATTTCCTTGCGCTCGCCTTCGGAAATCACTTTACCCTGTTTTTTCAGCGCAGATTCCTGGATTTGGAGCAAAACGTTTCCAGCCTGCGCGCCACCCATCACGGCAAGTTCTGCCCACGGCCATGCGACTATCAGCCTAGGGTCGTAGGCTTTTCCGCACATTGCATAATTACCAGCGCCGTAAGAATTCCCGGTAATCACAGTAAACTTCGGAACTACAGAGTTGGAAACCGCATTCACCATTTTTGCACCATCTTTGATGATCCCGCCGTGTTCCGATTTGGAACCGACCATAAATCCGGTCACATCCTGCAGGAAGACCAATGGTATTTTTCGCTGATTACAGTTGGCAATAAATCGCGTAGCCTTGTCGGCAGAATCCGAGTAGATTACGCCACCAAACTGCATCTCACCTTTGCCGCTCTTCACCATCTTACGCTGGTTGGCTACAATGCCTACACTCCAGCCATCAATCCGGGCAGTAGCGCAAATGATGCTTTTACCATAATCCGGCTTGTATTCCTCAAACTCGGATTGGTCTACAAGACATCTGATGATTTCCTTGGTATCGTATTGTTCCGTCCGCGCTGCCGGCATCAGCCCGAAAATATTGTCGGGATTTTCTTTCGGAGGAAAACTTTCTGTTCTATCGAATCCGGCTTTTTCAAAATCGCCGATGGACTTCATTATATTTTTTATTCTATCCAAGGCATCTTTGTCATCTTTGGCTTTATAATCAGTAACACCGGATATTTCGCAGTGTGTGGTGGCGCCGCCAAGAGTTTCATTATCAATATTTTCACCAATTGCAGCCTTAACGAGGTAACTACCTGCCAGGAAAATACTTCCGGTTTTGTCCACAATCATGGCTTCGTCGCTCATGATCGGGAGGTAAGCGCCACCTGCCACGCAGCTTCCCATGATCGCCGAAATCTGGATGATGCCACTGGAGCTCATTTTGGCGTTATTGCGGAAGATTCTTCCAAACATTTCCTTGTCCGGGAAGATCTCGTCCTGCATCGGCAGATACACACCTGCGGAATCTACAAGGTAAATGATCGGGAGCCGGTTTTCCATGGCAATTTCCTGTGCGCGGAGATTTTTCTTGCCGGTAATCGGAAACCAGGCGCCGGCTTTTACAGTGGCATCATTGGCCACCACAATACATTGCTTACCGGAGATGTAGCCCATCTTCACCACCACGCCGCCGGCAGGACAGCCGCCTTCTTTCTCATACATTCCATAGCCGGCAAATGCACCAATTTCTATGGTGTTAGAATTTTTATCGAAAAGATAATCCAGCCTTTCCCGCGCCGTCATCTTGCCTTGGTCACGCTGCTTTTGCAAAGCTTTTTCGCCACCGCCCAGTTTAATCTTGGCCAAGGTTTGCCTGATTTCTGAAAGCTTCAGTTTATTGATATCTTCTCTCTTATTGAATTCTAAATCCATACATTTTTCTTTTTGCTAAAGATAAAATTTTTTGGAGAATGACCAAACTGATTACGTCTGCAATCCATTCAAAAGCAATATTCATAAAGATATGACGTTATGAATGCATTGATATAAATTTTTAGTTAGTTTATGTTTATTTTAATAAGTTATTATTAAAGGAATCCGTGCGAATCGTTGTGCGGATTTTTTTGTTCTAATCATTCGCAAAGATGTCAAAAAACTGTTTTTTTATCATAATTTTGCCCATTGAAAAAATAAGCGTTTCCCTATGAAGAATTCTTACCTGCTGAGGTTGCATTTTATTGTCTTTTTATGGGGATTTACGGCAATTCTGGGCAAGCTGATTTCTGCCGAAGCCAATGTTTTGGTATTCTACAGAATGTCTCTGGCGGCCGTTTTTCTTTATCTTTATCTCCGGATCTTCAGAAAGCAAAGCATAAAAGTGACGAAGCGTCTTCTGCTTCAGCTTATTGCCATCGGATCCGTAATGGCTTTCCACTGGCTGTTCTTTTTTCAGTCTATCAAAGTGTCCAATGTTTCTATTGCTTTATCCTGCCTTTCGCTCTCCACTTTATTTGCGGCGTTGATAGAGCCATTGATTTTCCGCAGAAGACCGGACTGGTTCGAGGTGGTCATTGGTGTCATCATCGTTATATGCATGTCATTGATTTTTAATGCGGAGCTTAAGTATAAAGAGGGCATTTTCTATGGCATTCTCTGCGCATTGTTCGGAACCATTTTCTCGGTTTATAATGGTAAAATGTTCGGGAAGACCAATTCCGGTAACATTATTTTCTACGAGATTGCCGGCGGGTGGCTGGTCATCAGTATATATTTTTTGATAACAGGACAAATTTCTGCCGTGAGCGAAATAAGTTATACTGATCTTGCGTTAATAATAGTGCTGGCTTCTGTCTTCACGGCTTATCCAATGTTCGAAAGTGTTCAACTGATGAAATTCATCTCGCCTTTTACATTGATTCTCACTGTGAATCTGGAACCGGTGTACGGAATTATTCTGGCTTTTTTTATCTTTGGAGCATCAGAACATATGAGTCCTGTATTCTATGGCGCTTCGCTGATCATGATTACCGCCATTATAGTCAATGGTATCGTAAAGTCCAGAAGACGTAAAGAAGTGCCCGCAGAAGAAACAAAATCGCTGTAATACGCCTTTGATGAAAAGATTTTTATTAATTTTATTACTTGCACTATCGCAGCTTTCCGGAGCGCAGATCATCCGGAAATACTCCAACGAGTTCCTGAACATTGGTGCGGGTGCGCGAGGACTTGCGATGGGAGGTGCGGTGGTTTCTAACCAGGATGATGTCTATTCTCCCATGTGGAATCCCGCAGGACTGCTGAAGATAGAAAAAGACTGGCAGGCAGCTGCCATGCACGCCGAATATTTTGAATCGATTGCCAAATATGATTACATGGCGTATGCCAAGCCACTGGATCAGGGAAATGGCGTTTTCGCTATTTCATTGGTGAGATTAGGCGTAGATAATATTCTCAATACCACACAGCTTATCGATTCCGAAGGTAATATAGATTATGATAAAATCAGTTCCTTCTCCACATCAGATTATGCCGCCTTATTTTCCTACGCTTTTCATCCGAACGGCAATCAGAAACTGGATCTTGGAGCTACAGCTAAAATTGTTTATAGAAATGTTGGAAAATTTGCCAGCGGTTACGGTTTCGGATTTGACCTCGGCGGTGTTTACCACACCGATACCGATTGGAATCTCGGTTTCATGCTGCGGGATGCAACAACTACAGTCAACTTCTGGACGATCAATCAGAAAGAACTTTCCACGGTGGTTAATGGTGAGGAATTCAACCCTGCACCTGCTGACAAAATGGAAATTACAATGCCAAAACTCAATCTGGGTGTCAGCAAGACTTTTGAATTCAACAGAGATTTAAAATTATTGCCGGAAGCAGGAGTTAATATTGATTTTGCAAAAACTGCTGCTTTGGTTTCCACGGATTTTGCCAGCATTACGCCTTATTTGGGTGGCGAATTGATTTTCCAGGATATGATTTTCGTAAGATTAGGACTAAACAGATTCCAAACTATTTCTGATATAGAAGACCTGAAAAGAAAGGTGTCTTTCCAGCCAAGTGCAGGTATTGGCATCCGGTACAAAGGTCTGACATTGGATTATGCTATTACCAACTCGGGCATTGGCGGTTCTAACTTTTACTCTAATTTCTTTTCTTTGAAACTGGATATGCAGGGTTTCAGGAATTAATAAAGACAAAATAACTTATGGCAAAAACTTTACTTGTAATTTCTTCATTTCTGATTTCACTTGTTCAAGGACAGACTATCACAGCGAAACTTAATGAGTTAAACTTTCAAGGTTCCAGTACACCTTACTACACTCTGAAATACAAAAACAAATTGATTTTTACTGCAGAAAGTGGTGATACAGGAAGAGAACTTTGGAATTACGATTTTGGTACAGGAAGATCGAAAATGGTTAAAGATATTTTCCCGTTTGATAATAGTGGTGTAGATGGCAATCCTCACTTTAAGATTTTAAATGACAAAGTATTTTTTATAGCGAGGTCCAACTTTTCTAACTATTGGCTATTTTCGACGGATGGAACCGAAGCAGGGACACAATATGTATTTCCTTTTCCATCGGATCTATTTTTTTTCCAAGATGTGGTTTTGGCGGGAAATAAAATTTATTTTTTGATTAATTACCAATTATGGGTCAGTGATGGGACTGATTCAGGGACCAAAAAACTTAAAACGTTCGGCTCATATACAAGTGGCTCTGTAAATCTGAGGGTTTTTGGCAATAAAATAGTGACCGCCATTGATGATGGAATCAATGGAAAGCAGGTATGGATTTCTGACGGAACTACAGATGGCACATTTCTTTTAAAGAAGATATCAAATACAGGGAGTGCCATTGGGAATGATTTCAATATTGTTGATTTTAAAAACAAATTTTATTTTTTCGCCTATGATACAGAGTCAGCAGTTTGGGAATCTGACGGGACAACCGCTGGCACAAAGAAATTCACCAACAAGGTTCGTGGCCAGTCAATGCAGGGATACGCCTTAGGTAATAAGTATGTTTTTGCAGGAAATGATTCTGAAAATGGGATGGAACCCTGGGTCAGTGACGGGACGGTGGAAGGCACAAAATTGCTAAAGAATATTGTACCCGGAGCTTGGGGAAGTATTGGCATCAATTCAAGCATTGTAAGGTATAGGGATAAAGTGGCATTTGATGTTATCAATAATTCCGGAGAATACCAGATCTGGGAAACAAATGGGACAACTGATGGCACTAAACAGATAGTTATCAATGATCCAGAGCTTGACAGACCAATACTTTACAAAGCCTCTTCTAATCATCAGGAACTGATTTTGACAAGAGCTAATAATTTGAACCACTTCTGGCTTTACAATGATGAAAGAGGTCTGTTTCGAGTTCCTAATACAACGCCAACTATTTATACGGATGAAGCAAGCAATTTTATAGATGATGGTGACTATCTTTATTTAACCGCGTCGACGCCAGAAAATGGTTCAGAATTATTCAAAGTCAGCAAGCAGACAAGGGAAATATCGCTTCTTTCAGATGCCAATACCTCACAAAGTGGTAGTCCGCAAGGTTTTATTCGGAATTCTAATGGTTTGATTGTTGTAGCCAATAATGGTCAATATGGCAATCAATTTTTTAATATTAATCCTGAAACTGGAGAAAAAACTATTCTTAACAACTTGAAACACGAGTGGAATGGTGAGATGGCTTCACTTTCTAACTCGGGACTGATCAAGTTAGGAAATGATATCTATCAGAAAGGGACGTACAATGTAGGCATCAATAATAACAATTATTCACTTTTCGCCAAAACGGACGGAACATTTGAAAATACTATTTTTGTGAAGTATGCTGGGAATACCTTGTATGATGTTGGTAGTATATTCGAAAATCTTAATGATGAATATCTCATATTTTCTGCTTACGACAGTAGGATAGGTACAGAACTTTTCAGAATCAAAAAAGGAGCGAATGAAATTGAACTATTAAAAGATATTTCTACAGATGAAGATGGAGGTTTGTATAACGTAGATTCTCAAACAGTTATTGCTGGAGGCTATCTTTATTTTATTGCAAAGGATAAGGGAATCAGAGCTATATGGCGTACAGACGGAACTCCGGAGAATACCAAAAAAGTCATTAGCTTTTCAGCAGATGATAATTATGATGGTGACCCAAAGCTTTTGGGCGTTTTGAAGGACAAGATTTTGATCTCTAAAAGCAGCTACTCTAATGGCTCTTATTATAACTCAGAATTGTATATCTCTGACGGGACTCAGGAGGGAACAATATTACTGAAAAACCATTCTACACCCTATTTTTATCCTGACGTCATCAATAATGTAGGAGCAGAATTCAAAAATAAATTCTATTATACCACATCTGGGGCGCTCCACCAGACTGATGGAACATCGGAAAATACAAAAGTAATTTATCAGACAGGTAATAACGAGTATTTCCGTAGTCAAAATAAAATGTTGTCTTGTGGAGATAATCTTTTTATTGGTTCAGGGACCCGTTATTCCAATTACTATGATGGAACTTATGATAAAATCTATGCTTTGTGGAAAACCGATGGCAATAATAAGACAGAACAGGTCTATAAGATAGAAAATCAATCTGGACAAGATAACTATATCAAAGATTTCAAATGTATTAATAACTATGTCTATTTTACTAAGACCAATGATAATAAACTTTGGAGAACCAATGGAAAGGCTTCCGATAATGTATCTTTAGTAATAGATGTTACCCACGAAGATTCATTCAATCTTGATAAAAACGAATTTTTAAATGATTTGTTCATAGATCAAAATAAACTGCTTTTCACTGCAGTTACCAAAAAATCTGGTCTGGAATATTACCAAGTGACTTCCGAACTTCCGATTTATTTGAATACAATAGAAGAAGACAATAGTGTTCAGAAGCTCAAACTTATATTGTACCCAAATCCTGCTTCAGACTTTATTAAACTCAGATATAAAACTGATTTAATTCCTGCGTCTTACATCATTTATAATACCTCCGGAAATATTTTAAGACAAGGGTCATATGTAGACACAGAGAAGTCCATCGATGTGTCTTCGCTAACGGAAGGTTTGTATATTATAGAAGTAAAAACAAAAGAAGGAACATCATATTCCCAAAAGTTCATTAAAAATTAGACCTTGCATGAAAAAAATATCAATACTCATTTTTATATCTATTAATGTAATCTTTAAAGCGCAATCTATCAGCGATTATCAATATATTGTGATTCCTGCAGAGTTTAGTTCACTTAAGCAAACTTACGGGATGGATGGCATTTTGAAGAAGTCATTGTCATCAAAAAAATATGTCATTTTACCCACTGAAAAGAACAATTGGCCGAATGACGCCCTCGTCAATCCCTGCAAAATCCTCAATGCAGATATCCTCAACGAAAAAAGTTTGTTAAGAAATAAAATATCACTTCAGTTCAAGGATTGTAAGAATCAAGTCATTTATTCTGAAAAATCCAGTAGTACGATAAAGGAATTCGAGGAAGGTTTTCAGGATGCAATGAGACAAGCTGTAGCAAAATTGCCTGCGTCCAATCCTAAAGAAACCGTCTTAGAATCAGCGCCTGCAAAGGAAATCATTGTGAATGATGTAAAACCTGAAACTAAAGTTGAAGTGACAAAAAGTACATCAACAGCTCAGAAATTCAGTAAAGGAAATATGATTTTGCAGAAAATCCAAATTGACAATGACCAATTTATTCTGGTGGATGGAAATAGCAGTGTGCCTTTTGCAACGTTTAAAGCGACAGCCAAAAGTGATGTTTTCCGTGTGAAATTATCGTCCGGCGAATCAACCTTAGGTTATTACGAAAATGGCAACATCGTTATCGAAATGCCTAAAGGTGGAGATTTTGTCAAAGAGGTTTTTATGACGAAATAAAATTCGAAACATTATAAAATTAAAAAGCTCAGGAAATCTAAGCTTTTTAATTTTATAATGATATCTGCTATTTATTAGGCTGAGGAGTATATCTCAAATAAGGCTTGATCACTTTCACGCCTTTGGTGAATTTCTTTTCCGCATCTTCCTGCGAAACTGCCGGCGGTATAATGACATCCTCACCATCCTGCCAGTCCGCAGGCGTAGCAATGCCATAGCCATCCACCAACTGTAAAGAGTCCAGTACGCGCAGGATTTCGGTAAAATTTCTTCCCGTGGAAGCTGGATAAGTAATAATTAATCTTACTTTTTTATCGGGATCAATAATCAATAGCGATCTTACCGTCAAAGTAGCGCTGGCATTGGGATGAATGAAATCATACAATTCCGATACTGTTTTGTCCTGATCCGCAATAATCGGGAATTCTACTTCTGTATGCTGAGTTTCATTGATATCCGAGATCCAGCCTTTGTGATTGTCTACGCCGTCTACACTCAGAGCGATAACTTTAGTATTTCTTTTATCGAATTCCGGCTTTAATTGGGAAGTTTTTCCGAGTTCTGTGGTGCAAACCGGTGTGTAATCTGCAGGATGCGAAAATAATATTCCCCATGAATCGCCCAAATAATCGTAAAAATTAAGTGTTCCCAGGCTGCTTTCTGCAGTGAAATCCGGAGCTGTATCGCCAAGCTTTATTGACATAATATTTTATTTTTTGGTTAATGATGAACAAATTTATGAATAAATTCTTAATTCATACTTAATTAGTATAATTTATTTTTATCCATAAAAAAACCACAGATTGAACTGTGGTTATAGATTATATTAAAATTTATAAAGTTCCAACTTTACTGTCATTGATGTTAAACTTTTTGATCACTTCCTCATAAGACATTTTGGAAAGATTAGCTGCATTGGCATTTTTATTTCCGTATACCGCAGGAACCAGAACTACTCGGAAAGTCTGTCCATTAATAAAATTAGTCTTGAAATTATTATCTTCCTTAAGTGTAATATTAAAATCAGCTCTCAGATCAATCTGGACATCCGCAGTGGTGAAATTAAAGGTGTAATCCATAGTGCCTTCATTGAAAAAATATGATTTTGGCAGCGGTTCCCAAATCGGAGAGTTGGAGCTGGGATTGTTTTTACGATATACCAAAACGATATCCTGACCCAGCATAGGTTGGTTAAACGGCTGATTGTACCCGTAGTAATCGTCACTGTTTCTGATAAGATTAACCTTAACATCATAGACCGCAGGGTAATCTACCTGTGTCTCAACATAGTTGTCATCATCATCTTTACAGCTAAAGATTACAACGCTTGTGAACATTAAGAATAAGAGGGGCAATAATTTTTTCATAGCTTTAAATATTTACGTTAGTTTAATTACAAATTGCAGACCATAACGACACCTTTTTCCTGTGGAATTAATATCTTTATGCCTTATTACTGAATTTTAGATTTTCAAAATATGAAAAAGTTAAGTTTCGTACTGGTAACTTTCTTCTCGCAGTTTTATCTCACTCAATATCAGCCTGAAAATATTTCCAAGGAAGATGTCAAAAGAGCGGAAACCTGGGTGGATGCCACCTATAATTCGCTGTCTCAGGATGAAAAATTAGGTCAGCTGTTTATCGTGGCGCTTTATACCAACAAGGGTGAGGAATTTATCAGTCAAATAAGAAATATTGTCATCAATGATAAAATCGGTGGACTGATTCTGATGCAGGATGATGCTGCCAGAGAGATCGATCTGGTCAACGAGTTTCAATCCAAATCAAAAGTGCCGCTAATGATTGGAATGGATGCCGAATGGGGCGTGTTCCAAAGAATTGCGAAGGCGCATAAATTCCCCTGGGCAATTACTCTTGGCGCAATTCAGGATAAAAGTCTGATAACGGAAATGTCTGCTAAAATCGCTGAAGATTGCAAGCGAATGGGCATCAACTGGGATTTTGCACCGGTGGTGGATGTCAATACCAATCCGAATAATCCCATTATCGGAAACAGAAGTTTTGGTTCCGATGTGAGTAATGTTGTAAACTCTGCTTTGGCCTATTCCAATGGTTTGCAGGACAACAAAATTTTGGCTGCCATCAAACATTTTCCGGGTCACGGCGATACGGCTACGGATTCGCATCTGGATTTACCGCTGGTTCCGCACGATATGAAGCGACTGGAGGAAGTTGAGCTTGCGCCTTTCAAAGCATTGATGAACAAAGGCATTGGTGGTGTGATGGTTGCGCACTTGTATGTTCCTGCTCTTGAGCATGAAAAAGGTATTCCTGCCTCAGTTTCAAAAAAAATTATCACGGGTATTTTGAAAGAACAGCTTGGTTACAAAGGTTTGATTATCACAGATGCGCTGAATATGGGCGCTGTGGCCAATAAGTTCAAGGCTGGAGAATTGGATGCAATGGCTTTCCGGGCAGGAAATGACATTATGCTATTTTCGCAAGATGTTGCAACAGGAAAAAGATTAATCCAAAAAGCAATTGACAGCGGCGAAATTCCGCAGTCGCGAGTAGAGGAAAGCGTCAAAAAAATCCTTTTGACCAAATATTATTTGGGTTTAAACAAATACAATAACATCAATCCCGAAAATATAAACGAAGATCTGAATAACGCATCGCATTCGGCATTGATTCAGAAAATGTATGCCAATGCCCTGACTCTACTGAAAGACGAAAAGCGTTTGCTGCCTCTCAAGGCCTCCGAAACTTGCTATTATATTCCGCTGGAAGAAGCGCCTTACCAGACTTTTCTCAATCAAATTTCAAATAATGGTGCTAGAATCATCATTAAAAGAGCTGACGAGATCAACAGCATCCCGAGAAATTCCAAAGTGATTGTCGGATTCCATAAAGATAATTCTACGGCTTATAAAACTTATAAAATCTCCGAGGCTTCCAGGAAAGTTCTCTCCGACGTCAGTAAGCATCATAAGGTCATTCTGGATGTTTTCGGAAGTCCTTACGCTTTGAAGGATATTGACATTTCAAAAATTTCTACCGTTCTGGTCTCTTATGAAAACAATGATGACTCAATGATTGCGACGGCCAACGGACTTCTGGGACAAACGAAAATCTGGGGAAGATTGCCTGTTTTGGTCAATGACAATTTGAAATACGGAATGGGAATGGATGCTGAGGCGAAAGTTCAGAATCAGAACAATAGAAAAAATAGTTCGGAAACGAAAAATTCTGAGCTTGTAATTGAGTAAATTTATAACCATAAAAGTCACAAAAGTTTTTCCTCGAAGATTTTAAAAATCACATTGATTTTAAATATTTTAAATCTGTCAAATTTGCAAAATCAGCGAAAATTTGGATGCATAAAATCTTTGTGGTATAAAAATAAAACAATAAAAAAGTAAAATGAAAATAGGAATACTTTGCTATCCCACTTACGGCGGAAGCGGAATTGTGGCCACAGAACTGGGAATGTCTCTGGCAGATAAAGGTTTTGAAGTGCACTTCATCAGCTCCGCGTTGCCGGCTCGTCTGGATGTCACCAATCCGAATATTTTCTTCCACAAGGTCAATGTTCAGACCTATCCATTGTTCCAATATCAGCCTTATGATATCGCCTTGTCATCCATGATTTACCGTGTGGTTAATCTTTATAAATTGGATATTTTGCACGCGCACTACGCCATTCCGTACGCTTATGCGGCTTTTACAGCGAAGCAAATGCTGAAGGCCGAACACAAAGACATACCTTTGGTAACAACGTTGCACGGAACGGACATCACACTGGTTGGCCAGCATCCGAGCTACAAACATGCGGTGGAATTTTCTATCAATCAGAGCGATACCATTACTTCGGTTTCCGAAAGTCTTAAAAAAGATACCTTACAATTTTTCAATATTCAGAAGGAAATTCAGGTCATCACCAATTTTATTGACAATTCTGTTTTTGATGAGGATTGCAAAACCTGCCAGAGAGAACAGTTTGCCAGTGAGGATGAAAAAATCCTGATTCACGTGTCCAATCTCCGCCCGGTAAAACGAATTCAGGATGTGCTGGAGATTTTTAAAAACGTCAATAAGAAGGTTAAGTCTAAGCTGATCATCATTGGCGAAGGTCCCGATATGGAGAAGATTTCCGAGTTTATGGAAAATAATCCGGACCTGATCGGTAAAATCAAGTTGTTGGGAAAAGTCAACGATCTCTATAGGATTTTGCAGTTGTCAGACGTGTTCCTCTTACCGTCTGAGCAGGAAAGTTTTGGATTGGCGGCTTTGGAGGCAATGGCCGCCAGAACGCCCGTCATCAGCAGTAATGCAGGCGGAATTCCGGAGGTGAATATCCAGGGCGAAACCGGATTTTTGGCAGAAACAGGAAATGTGGAAGCGATGAGCAACTATTGCATCAAATTACTGAGCGATGATAATCTTCTTTCCAAGATGAAGCAGAATGCGAAAGCGCAAGCGATTCATTTTGACTTGAAAAACATTCTTCCGATTTACATTGATATGTACGAAACGACAATTGCAAAATTTGAGCAAGCGAAGTATAAAGAAGTATAAATTCGTACACAATTAAAAATTTTTGGCTCCGCTCAGGCTTGTATTCTCTAAGATTTAAAAATCGGGATGTCAAACTGAGCGGAGTCGAAGTGTTTTAGAATAACTCATAATTATCTGAACATTGATGTTTTTTTTGACAATTATTTTATAAATTAGGGTAAAAATATTTCTGATAATTTATTGAATCACCAAAAAGCACAACGTTATGAGAATCAAAAAACATTTTTTAACCATCTTTCTTTTATTCATCGGTCTTTTAGCATTTTCTCAAACCGATACGGTTACAATGACGGACGGCAGCGAGCTCCGCGGAAAAGTCGTGAAATATCATCCCAATGACATTACCTTCGTTCATCAGAATGAAACTTTGGAATACACACTCAGCAAAAAGGATATTTCCAAAATCACATTTTCCTCCGGCCGAATTGAGTATCTGAATGATGCCAGCAATACTTCGAAAGTCGCTCAAACCGGTGATTACAAGAACAGAGTTGCCATTTTACCGTTTAGCTATGTGAGAGACCAGGAAAAAAGCAATGAGGCAATGACCAAGAAGATCCAGCAGGAAACTTACACTATTTTCAATTCCAAAAAGCAGAATCTCAAATTCCAGGATCCGACGGAGACCAACGCGCTATTGTATAAAGCCGGCATCAACGAAAGCAATATGCAAGGTTTCACGATGGGCGAGATTGCACACATCCTGAATGTAGAATATGTCGTAAGCGGCATGGTTTCTATCGAAAAGACCAATACTTACACTTCTAATTACGGCAGTGCGAATACCAATGTTTCGCAGAAAAACGGCGGCGCCAAAGTTAATTCTACAGGCTCATCATCTTCTACCACGTATCAGAATTATAACACCAGCATCACGATGAATATTTTTTCTATCAACGGTGATAATCTTTTTACACAGAATCATAATTCCTTCTGGCCTTACGAAAATGCGTATAAAACTACGTTAGATTACCTTGCGAAACGAACGCCGATTTATAAGAAATAAACTTAAAAATTTAGAGGTTTCCAACGTCGTTCAGAGTGATCAATCGAATATGATCTGTAATATTAGAAATATCAAACGGAGCGGAGTGATGCTGTTTTCCGTTACTAATTAAAAACTTCGCAGACCGCATTCAAAATATTTCTATAACGTAATCCTTCCATTATCTCAAACCCTGACAGGGTTTTTTTCTTTGAACAAACTCGAAAAAGCAACACAAATGAGCGAAGAAATATTACAGTACATCTGGAATTACAAGAAATTTCTGAATTTTGATTTTATCTCCACGGACGGAAGAATCATTGATGTTTTAGAATTTGGAGAATGGAATAAAAATTCCGGCCCGGATTTTCTTTTTGCCAGAATCAAGATTGATGACATCATTTTCGCCGGAAATATTGAGATTCATACGAAAGCTTCCGATTGGTTTTTTCACAACCATTCCGGTAATCCGGAGTTCGGAAACCTCATTCTTCACGCTGTCTATATCAACGACTGTGAAATACCTGAATTAGAACAACACAATATCCCGACGCTGGAGCTTAAAAATTACATTGACGAAGGATTAATTAAGAAACATCAAAATCTTAAAGCAGAGCATTCTTTTATTGCGTGTGAAGATTTGTTTGACGAGAAAAAGATTCCTCTGTTTTTTGAAGAAACTGTCTTGCTGAAAAAGTTAGAGGAAAAAGCTCAAATCCTTCAGGAATCGCTTGTCAAAAATCAGAATAATTACGAAGCCGTTTTATTTCAAAATCTGGTATATACATTTGGATTGAAAGTGAACGCCGATATTTTTCTTCAATTGGCAGAAAGTCTCGATTTTTCCGTGGTTCAGAAAATCAAGCAAAATGATATTCACTTGGAAGCATTGTTCTTTGGAATATGTGGATTTTTGGAGGTGTCAAAAGATGAAATAATGCAAATCTGGAAACGCGAATTCGAGTTTCTGAAAGTTAAATTCAATATATCAGATTTTCGGATTCATCCGAAATTTTCAAAACTTCGGCCACCCAATTTTCCAACCATTAGATTGTCGCAATTGGCCAACCTTTATCATTCTCAACCCAATCTTTTTTCAAAATTGATTGATGCCAAATCGATTGATGATTTTTATAAAATCTTTGAAGATGTCAAAGCTTAGGAATATTGGGACAACCGCTTTAATTTTGGGAAATTTTCCTCTGTTGTTGCGAAGAAATATCTCAGTCAGGATTTTGTCGAATTGATTATTATCAACACCATTTTGCCGCTGAAATACTTTTATCACAAAAATCATAATCCCGAAATTGTGGATGAAATTTTCGAATTCTACAAGCAAATGAAACCGGAGAAAAATTCAGTTCTGGAAGAATGGAAGCAGCTGGGCATCCGCTTTGAAAATGCCTTGCAGACGCAGGCTTTTCTTTACCAGTACAAATTATTCTGCACTCCGAAAAAATGCTTAAATTGCAGCATAGGTTTTCAGCTTCTGAAAACGGAAAATTAATCACAATGGAAGAGCCAAAAGCCATCAGCGGAATGCGCCACAAAATGGAACGGGAATGGTTTGGAGTACTCACAAGGTACGGCACCAAGCTAGGAATTCCGGTTTCCAAACTGCGTGTTTTCTTTATCTATTCTACGTTTGCTACGGCCGGGATTTTCTTCCTGTTTTACCTTGGTTTGGCTTTTATGCTCTGGGTTAAGGATTGTATCATTACTAAAAGACCGAGCGTTTTTGATTTGTAAGCCATTTTTTTCTCGCAGATTTTTCAAATTTTCAGATGATTATTAGACATTATTTTGTCATTTCGTAGAAATCTAGATTCTTGAGGTTGACTCCGTCACCACTTCGTTATGTTGAGGAGCGGAAGGCGGAAAAGTGGCCCAAATAAAAAAAACCGATTGGGATTCAATCGGTTTTATATTTTAAAAAAATTCCAGGTTCTTAAATCTATTTTCTAATATTAAGAATTAGCTGTAGCAAGATTAGCAACGGCATATTCTCTGTTCATTCTTGCGATGTTCTCTAAAGAAATTCCTTTCGGACATTCTACCTCGCAAGCACCGGTGTTGGAGCAGTTTCCGAAACCTTCTTCGTCCATAGCCTTCACCATATTCAGAACTCTTCTTTTTGCCTCTACACGGCCCTGTGGCAATAATGCGAACTGAGAAACTTTTGCACCAACAAATAGCATTGCAGAACCGTTCTTACAAGAAGCCACACAAGCGCCACAACCGATACAAGCAGCTGCGTCCATCGCTTTGTCTGCATCTTCTTTCGGAACAGGAATGGCATTGGCATCCAAAGTATTTCCGGAAGTGTTCACAGACACGAATCCGCCCGCAGCCATCACTCTGTCGAAAGCGCTTCTGTCTACCACCAAATCCTTGATTACCGGGAAAGCGGCACTTCTCCAAGGTTCGATGTGGATGGTTTCGCCGTCTTTGAAATGACGCATATGCAACTGACAAGTTGTGATCCCTGTATCCGGACCGTGTGCTCTACCGTTGATGTAAAGCGAACACATTCCGCAGATCCCTTCACGGCAATCGTGGTCGAAAGCAACAGGGTCTTTACCTTCGTTAATGAGCTGTTCGTTCAGGATATCCAGCATTTCCAGGAATGAAGAATCCGTAGAAACATCAGAAATTTTATAGGTATCGAATTGTCCTTTCGACTTATTATTTTTTTGTCTCCAAATTTTCAGCGTAAGATTTAAGCCTTTTTTTGCACTCATTTTTATATATTTTTGAATGGAGATTATTTGTAACTTCTTGCTTTAACTTCTATGTTCTCGTACACCAATTCCTCTTTGTGCATCACTTCCTGATTGATGTCGGCACCTTTATATTCCCAGGCAGCAACGTATTTGTAATTCACATCGTCACGTTCTGCTTCACCGTCCGGAGTGGAGTGGTCTTCACGGAAATGTCCGCCGCAAGATTCGTTTCTGTTGAGCGCATCGATAGCCATAAGCTGTCCCAGCTCCAGGAAGTCAGCGACTCTGAATGCTTTTTCTAACTCAGGATTCAGGTTGTCTGCATCACCAGGCACTTTTACATTCTGCCAGAAGTCTTTTCTCACGTCCTCGATTTCTCTGATCGCTTCTCTCAGACCTTCAGGCGTTCTTCCCATTCCTACCTTGTTCCACATAATGTGTCCCAATTGTTTGTGGAAGTGGTCTACGGAATGCGTGCCTTTATTAGTCAGGAAGAAATTAATTTTTTCCTTGATGTCTTTTTCGGCAGAATCAAATGCTTCAGAATTAGTAGGGATTGTTCCCGTTCTGATGTCGGCAGAAAGATAATCTGCAATGGTATAAGGAAGAACAAAATATCCGTCTGCCAGACCTTGCATCAAAGCTGAAGCTCCCAATCTGTTGGCACCGTGGTCTGAGAAATTGGCTTCTCCAATCACGAAACATCCAGGAATCGTAGATTGTAAATTATAATCTACCCAAACACCACCCATGGTATAGTGTACTGCAGGATAGATCTTCATTGGTGTTTTGTACGGATCATCAGCAGTAATCTTTTCATACATCTGGAAAAGATTTCCGTATTTCTCCTCCACCCATTTCTTGCCGAGATCATAAATCTGCTGATCAGTAGGATTATGAATATGTTTTTCGATAGCGGCTTCCTTACCTTTCTTCATAATCTCTGTTGAGAAATCCAGGAACACGCCTTCTTTCGTATCGTTATTTTCGATTCCGAAACCGGCATCGCAACGTTCTTTTCCGGCTCTGGACGCCACGTCTCTAGGAACGAGGTTTCCGAACGCGGGATATCTTCTTTCCAGATAGTAATCTCTGTCTTCTTCTTTGATGTTTTCTGCTCGCAGTTTTCCTTCACGGATGGCTACAGCATCTTCAATTTTCTTAGGAACCCAGATTCTTCCCGAGTTTCTAAGCGATTCCGACATCAAAGTCAATTTAGACTGCTGTGTTCCGTGAACCGGAATACAAGTCGGGTGAATCTGTACATAACAAGGATTCGCAAAATAGGCTCCTTTTTTATGGATTTTCCAGGCTGCAGAAACGTTAGAACCCATGGCGTTGGTAGACAGGAAATAGACGTTTCCGTAACCTCCCGAAGCTATAACTACTGCGTGAGCAGAATGTCTTTCGATTTCGCCTGTTACCAGGTTTCTGGCGATGATGCCCCGCGCTTTTCCGTCTACAATAACAAGATCCATCATCTCGTGACGGTTGTACATTTTGATTCTGCCTTTCCCGATTTGTCGGCTCATTGCAGAATAGGCACCTAACAACAACTGTTGTCCGGTTTGTCCTTTTGCGTAGAAGGTTCTTTTTACCTGAACTCCACCAAATGAACGGTTATCCAATTGTCCGCCATATTCTCTACCGAAAGGAACACCTTGTGCTACACATTGGTCGATAATATTGGCAGAGACTTCCGCTAATCTGTAAACGTTGGCCTCTCTTGCACGATAATCGCCACCTTTAATAGTGTCATAGAATAATCTGTAAGTAGAATCACCATCACCCTGATAATTCTTAGCCGCATTGATACCACCTTGCGCCGCAATAGAGTGTGCTCTTCTTGGAGAGTCCTGATAGCAGAACGCTTTTACATTATAGCCTTGCTCGGCTAGAGTCGCAGCGGCAGAACCACCGGCTAATCCTGTTCCAACGATGATGATATCTATTTTATCCCGGTTGTTTGGAGCCACCAGGTTCATGTGGTCTTTATGATTTTTCCATTTGTCCTTCAATGGACCGTGAGGAATTTTTGAATCTAAACTCATAATCTACTTTTTATTATTGAGTAACGAAGTGATAAATAGCAATGATGATGAATCCCAGCGGAATCAATACAGAATACCAGTTTCCAAATGCCTTGATAAACGGCGTGTACTTGGGATGTCTTGCACCAATAGACTGGAAAGACGACTGGAATCCATGCGCCAGGTGAAGCCCTAGAAGCACAAATGAAATGACATAAAGTGCCACTCTCCAGATGCTTCCGAACTTGTTATGCAAGTCTCCCCAGAAA
The DNA here is from genome assembly GCA_913778505.1 of uncultured Chryseobacterium sp. GTDB lineage: Bacteria > Bacteroidota > Bacteroidia > Flavobacteriales > Weeksellaceae > Epilithonimonas. Next base: position 94,838 of record CAJYWD010000004.1, on the reverse strand, counting down.
CGGTTTTCCTCTACCGGAAGACCCTCGATGTACTTGTAATTCATCTCGTGATACCAAAAGTCATACATGTGTAGGCCCAGGAACGCCAGGATCACTGCACCACTGATAATCATATTTCTGGACATCCAAGTGGAGTTGGCTTCTCCTTTGTTCATCGCATACTTGATAGGACGCGCTTTGTTATTTCTGATCTCCAGTACAAATCCCATCACGAAGTGGAAAATGACCGCTACCATCAGAACAGGCTGCATCAAAAATTGAATCAAGGGATTATATCCCATAAACTGAGAGGCGTTATTGTACGCAGTCTGTCCGAATAATGATAATAAATTAACGGAAAGGTGCATCACCAAAAATATCAGCAGAAACATTGCTGAAAGTGCCATAGCATATTTTCTCCCGATAGAAGACGTAATACCTGCCATAATTCTGTTGTTGTTTGAATTTTCACAAATTTAGAAAATAACTGACTGTACTCATATTGAGAAATATCACAAAAATATAGTTTGTAATGTTTCTAAATAGTGTTGGGTTTTCCATAAAGATAATTCCACAATGTACAGTTTTAGTCAAAAAAATCCCGAAATGATTCGGGATTCTGCTATAATTCTTTGCGGAGTCTGGCAACCGGGATGTTAAGTTGTTCGCGGTATTTTGCAATCGTTCGCCTTGCGATATTGTAGCCTTTTTCCTTCAGGATTCCTACAAGAGCATCATCTGTATATGGTTTTCGCTTGTTTTCCTTATCAATGGCTTCCTGCAAATGCTGTTTGATTTCCTTAGTGGATACTTCCTCGCCGTCATCATTGGTCAATGAATCCGAGAAGAGGTTTTTCAGATAAACAATCCCGTTCGGGGTGTCGGCGTATTTACTTTTTACCACCCGGGAAATTGTCGAGATGTCAAAACCTGTAATATCGGCCACATCTTTCAGAATCATTGGTTTGATGTTTTTCTCATCGCCGGTCAGGAAGTAATCTTTCTGAAGTTTTACAATGGCTGTAATGGTTTGAAGAAGTGTATTTTGTCTCTGATTAATAGCATCAATGTACCACTTGGCAGCATCCAGTTTCTGTTTGATAAATAATGCAGCCTGCTTGTGTTCCGCAGATTTCTTATCATGCGAATAAGTAGAAAGGATTTCTTTGTATTCATCGGAAACGCGCAGTGTTGGTGCGTTTTTGTTGTTTAGGGAAGGGATGACCTGGTTGTCTTTGATCTGGATCACAAAGTCTGGAATAATTTCCTGGTTGATGGTAATCGTCTGCGTATCGAAATTACCGCCAACTTTTGGAGACAATCTGGAAATTTCGTCCAGAGCGTATTTGAGGTCTTCTTCTTCGATGTCGTATTTCTGAAGAATTTTGTTGTAATGTTTATTCGCAAGTGCATCAAACTGATTTCTGAGAATGTTTCCTGCCAAAATAATGGACGGGTTGGAGCTCACTTTTTTCTCGATCTGCAAGAGAAGGCATTCTCTAAGGTCGCGTGCGCCCACACCCGGAGGATCCAGTTTCTGAACGTAATTTTCCAGGATGTCCGTCACTTTTTCTATCGTGGTGTATACGCCTTGTGAAAATGCAAGATCGTCCACAATAGATTTCAATTCTCTTCTCAGATAGCCGTCTGTGTCCAGATTTCCTATGATATACTCAGCGATTTTCAGATCCTCATCCTCAATATTGGATAATCGGATTTGCTCCAAAAGATAATCGTACAGCGTCTGGCCTTCTGTAAGCAGTGATTGATTGTCAAATTCCTCATCATCCGCCGAGTAGTTGCTGCTTGCAGTTTTGTAGCTCGGCTCATCATCATAAAGATATTCATCAACATCAAAATCGGTTTCTATGCTTTCGCTGCCTTCGTTTTCATATTCTTCATCCGCTTTGGAGTATTCTTCCTCAGCATTTTCATCGGCTACTTTTTCTAAAGCCGGATTTTCCTCCAGTTCTCTTTCCAGTTCCTCCTCAAATTCCAGTGTGTGAAGCTGGATAAGCTTCATCAGCTGGATTTGCTGTGGTGCCAGTTTCTGACCGAGTTTAAGCTGTAGATTTTGCTTTAGCATAGTTTAGTGAATTAATAATTGAATTAATTTTTACGAAGTTAAAAATTATTTTTAGAATAACAACAAGTTTAGCACGATTTTTGATGTTGTGATATTAAGTTAAATAGTTAGTTAATTGAAAAGCCTTCAGATTACGGTCTGAAGGCTTTTTAGTTACCAGATTTTAATTCTGTTTTCAGGAGCGATATACAATTTGTCTCCTGGCTTAACATCAAATGCTTTCTGGAAGGCATCCATATTCACCAGAGGTCCAAAACTTCTGTAATAACCGGGCGAATGTGGATCGGTTTTCACCTGGTTGGTCATGTATTTGTCCGTAGATTTGGTTCTCCATACGGTTGCCCAACTCATAAAAAATCTTTGGTCTTGCGTCAATCCACTGATTTTTCCAGGATTTCCATGATCCTTGAGATACATCTGCAACGCTGTGTAAGCCACATTAATTCCGCCAAGGTCACCAATATTTTCACCACTTGTGAATTTGCCGTTCACAAAACTGCCTTTCACGGGCTCATATTTGTCATATTGTGCTGCCAACTGTCCAACTTTTGCATCAAAGTTTTTTCTGTCGCTCTCCGTCCACCAGTTGTTCAGGTTTCCGTCTCCATCAAATCTGGAACCGCTGTCGTCAAATCCGTGAGAAATCTCGTGACCGATAACTCCGCCGATGCCTCCAAAATTCACCGCAGGATCAGCTTTGAAATTGAAAAACGGCGGCTGCAAAATTGCGGCGGGAAACACAATCTCATTGTTGGACGAGCTGTAATAAGCATTAACCGTCTGTGGCGACATTCCCCATTCTGTTTTGTCAACAGGTTTTCCGACTTTATCCAAATTCTTCGCATAGTTCCATTCTGTGATTTTTTCCAGATTGTTAAAGTAAGTGCCGTCGTTGGAAGCCAGCTTGAGATTCAATTTGGAATAATCCTTCCACTTGTCCGGATAGGCAATTTTTACTTTGAATTTTGCCAATTTCTCCAATGCCTTTTCTTTGGTCACCGGCGACATCCAATCCAGATTTTCGATATGGAGCTTGAAAGATTTTTTGATGTAATCTACGTAGGTTTCCATTTTTTGCTTGGCTTCTGCAGGAAAGTTCTTCTCGACATATAATTTTCCGAAAGCTTCGCCCAGGACGCCGTTTACCACGCCCAATCCACGTTTTTCCATCGAGCGCTGTTCCTGCTGACCTTGCAGATATTTGGAGTAGAAATCAAAACGAATGTTGTCCAGATTCTGATCCAGGTTTCCTGCATTGTTGTTCAGAAGGTCGTACTTCATATAGTCTTTGATGAGCCCGATGTTCTGATCCGTCATCCAGGAATCCATATTCTGGTAATATTTCAACTCACCAATAATGACTTTATCCGTATTGACGCCCACATCCTTCAAGTACACAGGAAGATTGACATTTTTCACAAGAGATTTCAATTCATCTACGGTTTTGGGATTGTATCGCAGATTTGCGTCTCTGCCTTGCTCCAGAGTCAGAAGGTCTTGAGCTAATTTCTTCTCAAAATCAACAATTTGTTGCGCCGTTTCTTCCGGATTTTTATTGCCAAGAACTGTTTCCAGTTTCGTAACGTAATTTTTATATTCTGCCAAAGTTTTGGTGTTAGCTTCATTGACTTTTTGGTAGTAATCTTTACCCAAACCTAAACTTGGTCCGCCCAGATAGACGGCATTCATCACCGAATTTTTCATATCGGCACCTACGCGCCAGCTGTAGAAAGGATTGTCTCCGGAAGGCGTTGCCTGGATGAGATATTTTTGCAGATCCTGAACATTTTTAATGGCATCGATTTTCGCCAACTGAGATTTGAGCGGACTGATGCCTTCAGCGTTGCGCTTTTTCCAATCGATGAACGTGCCGTACAAGGCCTGGATTTTTTCGCCTTCGGAATTGGGTGCAAATTTCTCGGAAAGAACTTTGTTCAGGATACTTAGTGAAGCTACATCTACATCTTCTCTGAGTGCGTTGAAGGAACCCCAGCTTGGTTTATCGGAGGGAATCACGGCTGTTTTCATCCAGCCACCGTTCACGTAATTGTAGAAATCATCCTGCGGACGAACGCTGGTGTCCATGTACGACAAGTTAAGACCTTCGTCCTGAGCGGTGCCGGACTGTGCTTTTTGATTGGTGGTTTTGTTTTGAGCCATAACATTAGTGCCAAGGTAAAATGTAGCACCTACTGTCAGGAGATAAATACTGAACTTTTTCATTAAAAGATTTATTTTAAGAGTAATTCAAATCTAATGATTTTAAATTTAGTGGTCTTTAAAAAAAATTCCTTCAAGTAAAAACTGAAGGAATTATGATTTTATATTTAATTAATGCTTAAAATTCAGCACTTTTTGGCGTTCTAGGGAATGGAATCACATCTCTGATGTTCGTCATTCCTGTTACGAAAAGCACGAGTCTTTCCAATCCTAAACCAAATCCAGCGTGTGGTACAGATCCGAATCTTCTTGTATCCATATACCACCAAAGTTCTTCTTCGTCCACGTGCATTTCTGCCATCTTTGTTTTCAAAACATCCAGTCTTGCCTCTCTTTCGGAACCGCCGATAATTTCGCCAATTCCCGGGAAAAGGACATCCATCGCAGCAACAGTTTTGTTATCATCGTTCAGTTTCATATAGAACGCTTTGATTTCCTTAGGATAATCGAACAAGACAACCGGGCTTTCGAAATGTTTCTCTACCAGGAATCTCTCGTGCTCCGACTGTAAATCCGTTCCCCATTTTTCTACAGGATATTGGAATTTTCCTTTTTTATTTTCCTTAGAATTCAGTAAAATCTCAATGGCTTCCGTATAAGAAACTCTTTTGAAACGCTTCGCAATCACATTCTCCAGCTTTTCAATCAAACCTTCTTTGGCTCTTTCTTTTTCCGGTTTCTGTTTTTGTTCTTCGGCAAAACGTTTGTCTAGGAAATCTAAATCGTCTTTGCAATTGTCGAGAACATATTTAATGACATATTTCAGGAAATCTTCCGCCAAATCAATATTATCTTCCAGATTATTGAAAGCCACTTCCGGCTCAATCATCCAGAACTCGGCTAAGTGACGCGTTGTGTTAGAGTTTTCTGCCCGGAAAGTCGGGCCGAAAGTATAAATTCTCCCCAATCCCATTGCCGCTGTTTCGCCTTCCAGCTGTCCGGAAACCGTCAGGTTGGTTTTCTTTCCAAAGAAATCCTGGGAAAAATCAATTTCTCCGTTTTCATCTTTTGGGATTTGATTAAGGTCAAAGTTGGTGACGCCGAACATTTCGCCGGCACCTTCTGCATCGGCTCCGGTAATAATTGGAGTATTAATATAAAAGAACTGATTCTGATTAAAGAAAGAATGAATGGCGAAACTCACCGCGTGGCGCACTCTGAAAACCGCGCCAAACAAATTGGTTCTGAATCTCAAATGCGCCTGCTCACGCAATTTCTCCAAACTGTGTTTCTTAGGCTGAAGAATCGTCGCCTGCAATTCGTCAAAGAAATTATCGCCCAAAATCGTAATTTTCTTAGCAATGATTTCCACCGTTTGACCTGCGCCCTGGCTTTCCACCACTTCACCAACGACTTTCAAAGACGACGCAGTATTGATTTTTTTGATAGTTTCTTCATCGAAGTTTTCAAAATCTACAACCACCTGCAAATTATTAATCGTAGAACCGTCATTCAGCGCAATAAAGCGATTGGAACGAAACGCACGGACCCAACCCTGAACGGTAATGTCGTGATGCAATACCTTTTTGTAATCTGCTAATAAGTCTTTAATCGTCTGTCTTTTCATTTTAGTAAAACTTTTGCGAAGCTTTTGTTTCAAAATTAAGTGAGTGCAAATTTAGGAAAAATGAATGGAAGTCATTGGTTACATTTGTAATTTATATATTTTATTGAAATCAATTCAATAAAACTGACTTTTTAACAATTTTTCCGTTTCGGATTTTCCAAGCGTGATAAGAACTCGGAACATCGAATTGCCATTTTGGTAAAATCAGAATAATTAAAATCACATCGATATTAGAAACCAATCCAAGAATTAAACATAAATAAAATGCCCAATTGGCTGTGCTGAAACCTATCAAAAATGTGAAAGTCAACAATAAACTCAGTCCCCAAAACTTCGACAACCAGGCGTGTGTGCAGGTTTCTTTCCCGAATTTCAAAAAACTGATGATATAGCACAATGCCTCCATTCCGAATATCAAAGAAATGCTTTTCCAATGGTCTTTGATGATTTCCGGATTCAGCCAATATGTTGCAAATCCGATTGATAACCAGAATACTAAATCGGTTTGACTGTCCAATCTTCTCAGTTTTTCGGATGAAACACCAACTTTCCTTGCGATGATTCCGTCAAAAATATCGGTCAGTAATCCGAAATACATTAGAATTAAAATCATCGTTCCGGATGTTTCACCAATAAAGTATCCTAAATATAGAATGGTGATTGCTGAAAGGAATCTTAATAGGATTAATAGATAGGGGATTGTTTTCATTTGAATAAGATTTAAAGTTTGATAGAAATTGTTGCTTCTCCCGAAAATACATTGAACTGATTCGGAATTGTTGTTTTGTACCAAAGTCGATAAGGTGTAAAGTTGGTTTTAATTCCAAATCCAATGTTTTTTCTCCAAATTCTTAATCCTTGCCCGAGTTGTAATGTGGAAATAGATTCTACATCGCCTATTTTGGTATAAATTGTATTTTCATTTTCTGGCTTAGGGAATGGATCATCTGGAATTCGCTTTCCATCGAAGAAAAAATTGCTAATTTCAAGTTCGCTAATCCATTCTATTCTTTGTTTTTTTATTCTAAATTCTTTTACCAGTCTTCCTCCGAAATTTAGAAAGTAGCCTTTGGATTTCACTTCATAATTATTTCCTTCTTTACCATAAGTAAACTCAAAAACAGAAGGGTTGAATTTGAAATTTCCCCCTAATTCCAATCTTGCTCCATCAAATTTTGGGTAACGATACCAAACGCCGACCGTAAATGCAGGAAATTGTTTTGATATTTTTGAAGAATAATCATTAGAACTGCTCAATTCTATAATCATTTTAGAATCTTTGGTTTTAGTTTCATTTTGAGCGTTGATTAGAATAAATCCAAGAACCATAAATAAGAGTTTCATCGGCTTAAAAATTAATGATTGGTAAAGTTCTTTTAGCATTTTTGTTCCAAAACCCTATTTGCAAACCCCTGTTTTTAGATTTATTGATAACTCCAATTTGAACTCCTTTCAGTTTTTCAGTAGAATTATAAAAACCGATTTGAACGCCATTTCCCGAATCGATTTCATTACCGAAACCAATTTGGAAACCATTGAGTTCCTCTGCGTTGTTTGAAAATGAAAGTTGAACTCCATTTCCTTTTTCGATAGAATTGTTTAACCAAGAAATTTGCAAACCATTCATTTTTCCAATATTACTGTTGAAACCATTGATAGAAATTCCATTGGTTACTTGTGCAATATGATACATAGAAATCCCGATTCCGTTTAGTTTTTTGCCGTCCATCATTCCACCTGTAGAAATGTGCAGTCCGTTTACAGTTGCCGTTTCATCTCCATCATTCGGGATTTCTATAGCTTTTGGAATTAATAAATATAATAGTGTAATTGGATTCGCTTGGATATTTATTCCATTGATTCTTTGTTTCTGATATGCATCCATAACTCCGAGGTTAATTCCATTTGTGTTCTTTGCAACTTTTGAAGGGTTGAAAGTGACCAACGATGATTTTAGTTTTAAATCTTGTTTTAAAGAATCTTGCGCAAATAATATTGAACTTGTAAATACTAAAAGCAAGAATAATTTCGTTTTCATAGCAAATATTTTTAAATTGATAAGTCAAAATTATTTCCGAAACCAAACTTTATAAATGCGGAAATGAATTAATATTTTTTCTAAATTTGTGAAAATCGCAAAAAGTGTATCAGGAATTGTTATTGAAAGAAATCAGAAGCAAAATCGGAAACCAATCTCTTAATGATGAATTGGCAAATATCCTCAATATCAGCTATGATGCAGCACACAGAAGAACCTCGCTGAAATCTAAATTTTCTCTGGAAGAAAGTCTGCAATTGGCAAAATACTATAACATTTCTTTAGATAGATTTCTTGAAAATACGGATAATCTTTTGGTCAGGAAAACCAAAGTGGTCAATAAAACAGAAGATTTGCATTCGTTTTTTGAGAATACTTTGGATATTCTGAGTTCCATTAGTTTTTCGGAAAATTCTGTGATTTACTATTCGGCGAAGGATATTCCGTTTTTCTATACATTGTCGGATACGCCTTTGTCGAGATTCAAAATTTATGTTTGGATGAATTTGCTCAGTTCTAAGCAGGTTTTTATTCCGTTTCAGGATTTTCAGCCCGAGCCATTCAATTCGAAAACCAAGGTTTTAAAAGAAATTTATGAAAATCAAAACGTTATAGAATTATGGAATGATATGACGATTTCCAGCATTTTGTTACAGATTTCTTTTTATTTTGAAATAGGACTTCTCCAAAAAAACGGCGCGCTGGAAATATTGGAAGAATTAAATCATTTGATTCAATACATCGAAAATAAAACCGAAACCAATCCTCGTTTTCAGATTTATCAGAATGAGCTGGTTCATCTTTCCAATGATATTTTTATCTCAAATGGTACGCAATCTACAATGGCGATTCCGTGTAATATGTTCGGCTATCTCTTGACAAATGATGCAAAAACTTGCAGAGAAACTTTAAATTATTTTGAACATCAAATCAAGAATTGCAAGTCTCTGAACACGGCTGGAAACCGAGATAGAAAGTTGTTTTTCAATAAGATGTATCGGCAGATTGAACAATTGAAAGAGAAAATATAACTTACTCGTCTTTCTTCGAAGGAACCAGAAAAACGTCCATCAAACCTTCCGGCAGAAACATCTGGATAAATTTCTCCTCACGGTTCACTTCCAGAATCCAGTCTTTGATAATAGGGATGATGATTTCTTTTCCGGCAAGATCCAGTATGAAATAATTCTGAGCCGTTTGGTCATTAATAGAAACAATATTTCCACAAGTTTTTCCATCAGCTTCACGGATTTCAAAACCAATCACTTCGTGATAATAGAATTTTTTTCCGGTCAATGGCGGAAGGGTAGAAAGCGGAAGATAAACACCTTTTCCGAGTGATTGATTCACCAGAGCTTCGGAAGAATTTTTGAAAGAAATAATTTTGGTGTCCGCTTTGGACCAGGATTGTTTATCCACAAAAAAAGGAACCAGCAATCCATTGACTTCAACAAAAATCGATTCCAATTTGTTGTACATTTCCGGTTGGTCTGTGTCCAATTTCAGGATAACGTTACCTTGTAATCCGTGAGTTCTGGTAATGGTTCCCAAAAAATAGCAATCTTCTTTTTTCATTATTTCCGATGATGAATTTTATTTAAACAACAAAGACACGAAAATTTCGTGCCTTTGCAATGTATCTTTTTGTAAAGAATTAAGCCTGAGTTTCTTCAGTACCTTCTGCCTCAGCAGTTGGCTCTTCAGTCGCAGTTTCTTCTGTTGCAGCTTCCTCAGCAGGAGCGTTAGCAGCTTCTTCAGCAGCTTTTGCATCTGCTTCAGCTTTTGCAGCAGCATCAATTCTTGCCTGGTTTACTTTAGCTTCTGCATCAAGAGCTGCTTTTTTAGCATTCGCTTTAGCAGTAGATAAACCTTCAACTTTACCTTGAACTTTAGCATCTTTAGCCTCAACCCAAGCTGCGAATCTCTTCTCAGCTTCAGCCTCGTCAAAAGCACCTTTGGCAACACCACCTTGAAGGTGTTTCTTGTACAAAGCCCCTTTGTAAGAAAGGATCGCTCTTGCAGTATCAGTTGGCTGAGCACCGTTGTTTAACCACTTTACAGCAGAATCAACATTCAAGTCAATCGTTGCAGGGTTCGTAATTGGGTTGTAAGTTCCTAGTTTTTCGATGAATCTACCATCTCTTCTAGCTCTGGAATCTGCAACCACGATGTGGAAAAAAGGTTTCCCTTTAGACCCGTGTCTTTGTAATCTGATTTTTACTGACATAAATTTTAAATTTGTGGGAACACGTCCCGATTAAATATTAAGTGTGCAAAGATATACAAAATTTTCGATTACCAAAAATTTTAGCTGGAAGTCAGATGTCGGATTTAAAAAGTTTTTCAAACTTCTAATTTTGAATTAAAAAACGTCACATTTTTAGTTTCCTATTAGCTTAATGCCTTCTTGTATGCTGCCAATGCGCGCTCCCGCCCTTCTTTGTGCTCTACAATCTGTTTCTTGTTTTTATCGAAATCAGGATTCCATTTTTTGATATATTCCAGATCTTTATCAAATTTTTTCGTCTGTTCTTCAGGATTGAACACCCGGAAATACGGTGCCGCATCGCAGCCGCATCCTGCAGCCCATTGCCAGTTACCATTATTGGAAGACAGCTCATAGTCCAGAAGTTTTTTGGCAAAGTAAGCTTCGCCCCAGCGCCAGTCTATTAATAGATGTTTGGTGAGAAAACTGGCCACTACCATCCGGATCCGGTTATGGATTCTTCCCGTCTGGTTCAGCTGTCTCATGCCTGCATCTACAATAGGATAACCAGTCTCGCCATTGCACCATTTTTCAAATTCTTTTTCATTGTTCCGCCATTGGATGGCTTCATACTTTTCTTTGAAACAATGGTTGACAACTTTTGGAAAGTGGGCAAGGATCTGCATGAAAAATTCTCTCCAGATCAGTTCGTTAAGCCATACTTCATTATGATCCAAGGCAAACTGGACACACTTCCGGACTGAAATTGTGCCGAACCTCAGCGCAATTCCAAGATGAGTAGTGCCATCCAGAGCAGGAAAGTCACGGGTTTTGTCATAATTGTTAATGATTTTGGGATCCAATCTGGGTGTTGTAAATTCCATATCAGTCTTCTCAAACCCAATATCCTTCAGACTCATGATTTTTTTCTTTGGCAAGGAATGAAAGTTCTTTTTTCTGAGGCTGTGGCTGACGTAATCTTTTTCGGCAAGGATTTTTTTCCACTTTTTGGAATAAGGTGTATAGATGGTGTAAGGTTCTTCGTTATCCTTCAATACCTCGTCTTTTTCAAATATCATCTGATCTTTAAATTCCAGAAAATCAATTTCTTTACCTTTTAAGAACTTCCGGATCTCCTCATCTCTTTTGATGGCGGACGGCTCGTAATCCCGATTGGTGTATACGGATTTGACATCATATTCTTTGATTATTTTTTTGAAAATTTCCAGTGGCTTGCCATGGTAGGTGAGGAGCGTGGTGCCAGAATCGTGCAGCTTGTCATTGATTTTTTCCAATGCCTGCTGGATGTAATCTACACGACGGTCATACTTATCCTCTAACTGGTCCAGGATTTCTTTGTCGAAAATAAAAATCGGAATGACTTTTTCGACGGATTTTAAAGCTTCGGACAAACCTTTATTATCATCGAGGCGAAGGTCTCTTCGAAACCAGAATATTGAGATTTTTTGCATTTAAAATGAATTAAGAACTAAAATGTCATAAATAGTTCTCGCTGATTTGGCAGATATTGCAGATTAACTGATAATGAAGATTTGCCGGATTTGCTAAATCTGCGAGAGTCAAAATTTTATCAAATAAAAATTATTCCAAACTTCCCAAATAAAACAATCCCAGACATTGCTGGTTGTCTTCAATTTTCAAAGAATCTTTGAGATGATTGATCAGCTTCGGAGAACTCCAGTAACAGCCGATTCTGTGAGCGGTGCAAGTGAGATACATATTCTGAACCGCCATAGACGTGGCCGCAATCTCTTCCCAATCAGGAACCAAACCGCTGAATTCTACCACGATTGAGATCACCGCATTCGCTTTTGAAATTTTAAAACCGATATCGTCATGCTTTTTTTGCAGAAACTGAAATTCCGGCGTCACTTCCTTGTAAATATTCTGAAGTTCCTTGCCTAGATTTTGTTTTTCTTCGCCTTTGAATACTTTGAAACGCCAAGGTTTGGTTCGCTTGTGATTGGGCGCCAGAACGGCGTTGCTCAGAATTTCGTCAATGATATGCTGAGGGATTTCTTTGTCCGAGTAATCTTTCGGGAAGATGCTTCTGCGTTCTTCTATGATATGCTTGAGAATTGTTGCGTTTTCCATAATTCAAAGATACGAGAAAGAAGTTGGATGTCAGAAGTCAGATGTCAGAAGTCAGATGTTCGATGTTAGAAATAAAAAGTGGACGGATAGGTTCTACAAGTAATTAAAAGATTTTTACTTCTAACTTTTCACCTTTTATCTAAATGATTTCTACGATTTCCTGATGAATATTATTCAGTGTAAAATCGTCCCCGACTTTTTTTCCGGTCATAATCTGGGCCATGGGACTTTCCGGCGAAATGGCGTAAAATCGGGTATTCTCAAAAAAGAATTCGCCGAGAGATACAGAAATATAAAACCGGGCTTTGTTGGTGATGACCAATGAACCCAATTTTACAATGTCCGAGGCTGTGTTCAGGACTTTTCGCATTTGATTCTGCATACTTTTCAGCGATACCATTTGCTTGTCCAGATGATAAATTTCCTCCTGGATTTCTTCTCTTATGGAATCGTATTTTGATGTTTTCTTGATTTCCCGGCTGGCTTCCAAAGAAAAGTTAAGATAAAAATTAAGGGTTTTTATTTTGCCGTTGATGCTATCGTTTACAAAGTTTCTCAGGTCGGTTTTATTATAAATCGTCTTCTGCATACATCCAATTTTGAATAAAGATAATCATTTTTCAAATAAATAAAACCTCTCTAAAAATAGAAAGGTTGTAGTTAGATTATCATTAATTATTCCAAAATCTAATCGATTATTTCTTGGTGAAGTTTTTCCAGGTTGCTTTCGTAATCTCTGCAATTATTTTTTCCGTATCTTCTCTGGATTCTGTAATATTTTTAAGGTAAATTGAAAGGATAAGATGCTTTCCGTTGGGAAGTTTTATGATTCCTACATCATTCATCGCAGCTCTCAGATTGTTTTCATTGGTTCCGGAAAGTCCTGTTCTATGCGCCAGTTCCGTTCCTTCGGGAAGTCCAGCTTTCATCCAAGTTGTTCCTCTTGAACATTCTACCATTAATTGATACAGATATTTTGTTGTAGCTTTTTTCAGAACTTTTCCTTTGTAAAATTTATCCAATAAATCTGTAGTCGCAATGGGCGTTGTGGTGTTGATATACAGGTTTTCCCAAGTCCGCATTTGGTCTTCATTCATTTTGATGACGAAATCTTTGATGCCAACTTTATTAATGAATTTTTGTACGGTTTGCGTTCCGCCAATCAGTTCCAAAAGAATATCGCAACCATTATTGTCACTTTGGGAAACGGTATAGCGCAACAATTGGTCTAATGTCAAATCCATATTTCCGTTGGGAAATTCTTCACGAATTGGACTCCAGGTGTCATCTTTCAAATCTTCTTTTTTGATAAAAAATTTCTGGTTTAACGACAATTTGCCTTTATCTACTTCATTCAGGACTGCCAGCGCAATATGGAATTTGAACACGCTCATCATCGGCATTTTCATATTTCCGTTGATGCTCAAAGTGTCTTTACTTTCAACTTCTTTGATTGCAATTCCGACAGTTGCATTGTTCTTAGCAATGATTTGATTCAATTCTTTGCGAAGTTCAGGCAAGTTTTGAGCGAAGGTCTGAATCGAGAGTAAAGAAATGCAGAAAATCAATATTAGTTTTTTCATCAAAATATAGTTATTTCAAAAGTTGACTTTCCTTGACGATTTTTCTCACTTGCTCTTCAAAGTAATAAGCAATGTCAAAATTTTCATTCGCTACATTTTCCATTATCACAACGCTGGTTTTGGTCTTTGGATAATATAAATTGACCGCCGTAAAACCTTCACTAGGATGAAAACCTGTGTGCCCAATTTCATAAACGTCAGCTTTGTCATTGATTCTCAAACCATAGCCGTAACCAATCGGATTGTCACTGAAAACCTGGTGTGTTGCCGTTACAGAATAATCAGTCATCAATTTGTACGTTTCTGGTTTCAGGAGTTTTCCGTTGTGAAGCGCTTCATTCCACTTGGCCAAATCGGGCGCTGTGACTATCAAATGACTTCCAAAATAATTCGTAGGATTGAATTCTGATTTTTCATTCAATTTAAAACTTCCATCTTTTCTAATCGTGTGACCTTTTGTCAATAGCTTACTGTTAGTTTCATTCGGATAAAAACTGTCATTCATCTTCACTTTTTTGAATAATGCAGTCACCAAATCTTCAAAAGTTTTACCGCTTTGCTTTTCCAAAACCAATCCTGCAACGTAATAGCCTATGTTAGAATAATTGAATGCGGTTCCCGGTTCATATTTCAGTTCTGTTTTTAAAACATCGCTGTACATACCACCAGTATGATTGAGCAATTGATGTACATTAACACTATCTGCCCAGGCGTATTTAAAATCTGGCAAATATTTGCGAATCGGAACTTTTAAATCAATTTTTCCTTTTTCAACTTCCTGCAAAATCAATGTAGCTGTGATTTGTTTAGCAATCGACATTGTTGAAAAATGGTCATTGATTTTCAATGGTGTTTTCTTGTTGAAATCCGAGTAACCAAAAGCTTTAGCATATTTTTGTTTTGCATTCTGCTGTATAAAAACCACGCCGTTGAAAGTTCTGGGATTTGTGGTTTTCACGAGACTGTCGATTCTTGCAGCGTAATTCTCTTGTTTTTGCTGAGCATCAGCGTTGCAGGAAGTAAACAAAATTGCGATGGCAACGGAAGCCAGCCTGAAAAGGTATTTCATTGATTTTTTTCTAGTTAAATATTTAAGATGAATTATTTTAGCCATTTTTTAATTGTTTCAAGGAATATTTGCTGTTGGTCGACGAACAAATAATGCGAACAATTATCAATCAGTTTGAAATTATTTTTGGCCACAATTTTCCTCATATCATTGAACTGTTTTTCAGAAAAAATGCGGTCTTGTTGTCCGTAAACTGCGTACAATTTCACTTTCTTTTTAAGGTTTTTCAGAATCGGTTTGGTGTCGATATTATTTTTGATTTCGTTTTTGTAAAATAAAATCGGAGCATTATCATTTCTGATATTGTTTTTTCCAAATTCACTGACTTCGTAATTTTCCCGAAGCTGGTTTGCTTCTTCTGTTGGAAATGGCATTTTAAAATAATTATTTTGACTCGCAACTTCGTACGTTTGTTTTCTGTATTCGGCAGAATTTTTTGGAAGTTTTTCTATTTCCGAAATTTTAGAAAGCATCAAGATATCTTTATTTTCCTGATAATTTTTTCTGGCTGAATTTAAAATATGGTCGTAAGTTTCTTGCTGAGAAAATAATGCTCCGGCTAAAATTAAAGATGAAACTTTTTCCGGATTCTGTTCTGCGAAAAGTGTTGCAACCAAACCTCCGAAACTATGAGCAATGATATTTGCTTTACTGATATTGTAGGTTTTGTAAAGCTTATTCAAGTCATTATTCGCTTCCTGAAAAGTAAAAGTTGCAGTCGTGTCAACGGAACGTCCTTCACCACGTCTGTCGTAGACAATAACGTAAAAACCTTTATCTGCTAACTTTTGCGCAGTCGTTCCTTCAAAAAGGGTCGAGTTTCCTCTAGGTCCCCCGTGAACAAAAATAATCGCTGGATTATTTCTGTTTCCATAAACTTTAGAATAAATTTCTATACGATTTTGAGAAATAGATTTTACAGAATAATCATCTTTTTGCTGAGCCAAAGAATTGCAAGAAGTCAATGCGGTAATAATGGCAATGCAAGCCACTTTTAAAAAATGTCTCATTGATGTTATAATTGAGTATAGTTATTAATTTAATGAATGGATTTATTCCAAAAGATCCGGCCGGCGTTCTTTGGTTATCCTTACTGCTTCATCGTGTTGCCATTCTTCAATCGCTGCAAAATTACCGCTCAATAGAATTTCCGGAACGGATAATCCTTTGTACGTCGCAGGTCTCGTGTAGATGGGATAAGATAAAAGGTCGTCCTGGAAACTGTCTGTCAACGCACTTTGTTCATCATTCAGAACACCCGGCAAAAGTCTGATGACAGAATCTGCCAAAACACAAGCCGCTAATTCGCCACCAGTTAAAACATAATCGCCAATGGAGATTTCTTTGGTAATGTGCAAATCCCGTACTCTTTGGTCAATGCCTTTGTAATGGCCACATAGAAAAATCAGGTTTTTTTTGATGGACAACGAGTTGGCAATTCTTTGATTCAGCGTTTCGCCGTCTGGTGTCAGGTAGATGATTTCGTCATAATCTCGTTGGGATTTCAGTTCAGAAATACACTTGTCCAATGGCTCTACCATCATAATCATTCCAGCGCCGCCGCCGTAAGGTTCATCGTCGATCTGCCGATGTTTTCCCACGCTCCAGTCCCGGATGTTGTGAAAATAAACTTCTGCCAATCCTTTCTCCATCGCTCTTTTCAGGATTGAAGTTTTGAAAGGACTTTCCATCAATTCCGGAAGTACGCTGATGATGTCTATACGCATATTTTTTGCTTTTTAAAATAAATCATAGACGGATAGATCATAGAATTGGTTGTCATCTATTTTCTATCCGTCTAGTATCTGAAAGTCTTTTTACTGTTCTGTCGGATTTTTTCTGGTGGGCTGAATAATCAGTCTCAGTGAGGAATCTTTATTAAAATAGCTCCACATCCAGTTGAAGAAAATCGCGATTTTGTTTCTGACGCTCAGAATCAGCATCAAATGTAAGAACATCCAGAAATACCAGGCAAGAAATCCTTGAAATTTAAAATTAGGAAGATCCACAACTGCCCTGTGTTTCCCGATAGTAGCCATAGAACCAAGGTCGATGTATTCATACTCTTCCCAATCTTTTTTCGATTTTTTCTTGAAGTTTTTGGCCAGATTTTTTCCCTGATTAATCGCAACATTGGCCACCTGCGGATGACCTTGCGGATATTTCGGTGTTTCCATGTAGGCAATATCACCGATAGCAAAGATATTATCGTAACCTTTTACCTGATTATAACGATTGACAATATATCGGTTTCTGACCAGATTTTCTTTGTTGAAATCATCAATGATATTTCCTGTAACGCCCGCAGCCCAAATCACATTGTTTGTAGGAATTGATTTTCCGCTTTGCATATAGATTTTATCGCCGTCATAATCGGTAACACGTTCGTTTTTCAGAAATTTTACACCGAGCTGGATCAGGTATTTTTCTGCCGCATCCTGAGATTCCTGGCTCATGGCTTCCAAAGGTTTGTCGCCGGAGCTGATGAGAATGATGTTAAGGTCGGCAAAATTCATTCTCGGATAATCTCTCGGCATAATGTAAGTTTTCATCTCGGAAAAAGCACCTGCCAATTCCACGCCTGTTGGTCCGCTTCCTACGATGACAAGATTCCAATTGCCATCGTCACTGGCTTTTCTTTCGATGATCATCTTTTCGAAGGTCATCAAGATATGATTTCTTATGGTAATGGCTTCCTGGGTGTTTTTCATTCCAAGAGCAAGTTGCTGCATTTTCTGATTGCCAAAAAAGTTGGTTCTGCAGCCTGTCGCTATCACCAGTTTATCATATGTGAAAACGCCTTCCTCGCCTACAACTTTGTTTTCTGAAGGAATGATTTTTTTGATATCCGTCATCCTGAACTGGATGTTTTTGGAGCGCTGAAAAATCTTCCGGAAAGGAAAGGATATGTTGGAAGGCTCAATCCGTCCTGTCGCAACCTGGTAGAATAACGGCTGGAACATGTGATGATTCATCCTGTCGATGACCATGACTTTGTATCTGGGGTTGTTATTGAGATGACGCGCCAGTTGAAGACCTGCAAAACCTCCGCCTATGATGACGATTTTTTCCCTCATTGCCTATCTTTTTTACAAATTTAAGATTAATTGTTGTCTCAAAAGCAAATATTGTGCTCAATAAAAATCAAAAAAAAAGCCCTGCCAAAATAATTTTGACAGGGCTAAAAACACAAATGATGAAAAATTAATTTTTATAGAAAGCATTAACGCCAACTCCGGCTGACAATGTTTTTACCAAGTTTCCTTGCATAGAGTAGATATAGATTTTACTTGGTCCGTTGAAATTGACATCAGAGATGTAAACTCTGTCATCAATGATGTCAAAGCCGTAAACATACAGTCCTGAAGTCTTAGTGTGTTTGAATAATTTTGTCGGTGTGGCTCCTGCAGATGTACCTTTACTATAGACATTGCCGTCGGAACCAATAAAATAAAGGCTGTTTCCGTAGAATCTTAAGTTTCCAGCAGTTACACCTGCAACTTTGGAGCTGGTAAAAGTTCCTGCTTTTGGATTGACTTCATAAATGTAAGTGTCCTGAGCATCAGAAGACATTACATACGCAAATCCATTCCCGGAAACCATACCGCTGATGACACCATTATCGGTAAGTGTAATCGTTTTATCCACAGTATTGGTTGCGGAATTGATTGTGGTAATGGTGTGACCCGTTGGAATTTCATTGTAGGGAGGCGTCATTTCATAAGTAGAACCATCGGTCTGCACCACAATCTGGTCTCCTACATTGACGATTTTTTCCGCATATCTGTCAAAAGATAGTTTTTTAACAGGAGCAAAGGTAGAAGCATTATAAACATTAACTTCATATTTGCTGAAAAAGTCGTTGCTGGAAACATAAACATAATTGCCTGCGAAAGCAATTCCTCTGGCCTGTTCTGCCTGAAATGTCGCTGTTTTTTTGAAGGTGTAGCGATCCACAACTTCTACTTTATTGGAGTTGTTGACAACCAGAAAAGCTTTATCGTCTTTGAAAGCAATCGTCTGTAAAACATCGCCCAATGGTTGTTGTGCGTTATTCGCTGCAAAGATATTTTCTGACAAGGTTGATAAATCTGAGGACAGATAGGAAACCTCTGCCTGATTTTTATTGAGTCCGCCTTCTACGCCTACAAGAATTCCGCCTTCATAAGCACCTTTCGGGACAATATTGTCTATGATTTCATCATCTTTACAAGCTGTAGTAAAAAGCAGCGATGCAGCGAATAGACCAGTTAGTAATTTTCTGATTTTCATAATATATATAGATTAAAAATTTAAATTCAAATTGATGGCAAAATTCCGCTTTGGCATGTAGTAGCCATATACGGTTCTGTAAATCTGATCCGTTAAGTTATTGACCTTGATGCCTAATTTCGCTCCGCGGATGATTTCTATAAAGACTCCGGCGTTGAAAACTGCAAATGATTCCAATGCCAATTTCTCCGACTCCTCAGAATCGCTATAAACTTTCCCGTTCCAAATGCCTTGAGCGAATACTTCATAGGCTTTATAACGGTAGGAAACATTGCCATTCAGGTTGTGAAATGGTACGTAAGGCAGTTGTTTTTTCAGTTTTTGGTCTGTGGATTGTGTGTAGGCATAGGACAGATTGGTTTTTAAATGATGATTGTCTTTCGTATAATCATATCCAACCTGCGTTTCCAGTCCCCAGGATTTGACTCTGTCCGTATTGGTCGCTTCGTACATTCCGGTCATATTTGGAAGCCATCGTATCATATCTTTGATGTCCATAAAGTAGGATGTGACGGCGAAGTTCCAATGTTTTGATTTCAGAACCTGAGATAATTCTGCCTGATGAGAAGTTTCGGACTTTAAATTCAAATTGCCGCCCTGTACCCAATACAAATCATTAAAACTCGGCGCTCTGAAGTTTTTTGACAGGTTAAGTTTTAGCTGATACCAAGGTTTTGCCTGATACTTGGCTCCGGCAGAAAATAAATAAGGACTTTTAAAATCTTCCACGAAATCTTTCTTGACACCAACTTCCAAAAACAAATTTTTAATGTCACGATTCCGGTATAAAACAGCGATGGAACCCTGGTTTCTGTTTGCCGGCAATCTTTGGGTTTTGAAACTTTCAGACGTCAGGTAGTTATATTCTAAAATAGCATTGACCGATGAATTTTTATTCAATTGATAATTGAAATCTGTTTTCAAAATATATTGCCCGGAAGAACCTCCGCTTTTGGAATCTTCTCTGTTAGAATTCGCAAAGTATTGATAATCATCTGTCAGATAGGCCAATTTCAATTCATTGCTGAGTTGATTGACTTTTAACTTCCAGCCCAGCAAGCTGCGGAAAGTCTGGATGTCGTATTTTGTAGGTGTAGAAAACTCCGACAGGAGCGCATAGTTTTGAATACCGTCATACAACTGCGTTTGCCAGTAAAACTCATTTTCCGGAGCTATTTTGTAGGCAATGCCAAGGTTGAAGGTCGAATTTTCATAAGCACCGCTTCTGTTTTTGTAATATTTTTCCTTGACTTCATAATCATTCTCGCTGCGGGAATGATTAAGATTAACATTAAAACTAAAATTTTCATTGCTGAATTTAGCCTGAGCCAAAGCGTTTACCGTTGCAAAAGAGCCGTATTCTGAGAAGATTTTTCCTTCGAAACCACGGTTGTAATCCAGTATGTTGTTAAGATGGACAGATCCTCCAATAGCACCGCTTCCATAAACCACACTTCCGCCACCATATTTAATGCCGATATTTTCATAGCTCAAAGGACTCATCGTATTAATGTCGCCTTGCCCAAGAAAAATAGAGTTGATGTTGACGCCGTTCCAGACAAAAGCCGTTTGTTGGGCAGTAGTTCCGCGAAAGCTTGGCGATGAGGTGGCGCCACGCCCGTTTTCTTTGATGTAAATGTTAGATTGGAATCTCAATAAATCGGATAAAGAAGTAGCGTTCTGAAGAATTTTATCCGAATTAAGATTGGATATTTTGGCCGTTTTGGAAACTTTACCGAATTGATTATCAATAAATACGGTATCAATCAGAGATTCCTGAGCGGAAAATTGACCAAACGACAGAACGAAAAAAGTTGCAAAAATCAGTTTCTTCATAACCTGCCTTTCCACCGAAAGCATTTATTAAAAATTAGCTTTGGCAGGTCTCCTGACTTTCGCTGGTTTTGCGCCTTCTCATCCCGGTAATTGGAACAATGGCAAGATTGCAAAACATATTTTTTGTTAGATTTCGACAAGCTCAATCCGACAAATGCGATTTACAGTTGCGGGGACAGTCGGAGAATTGCACTCCGTTCCCTTTTAATCCCGGATGAAAACACATCCGGAAACCAAAGTGCTGCAAAGATATACTTTTTTAAAGAACAAATGCCTAAAACTAGTTTAGGCATTTATTAAATATTTTATGGGTTATTACTCCTTTATAAATTTTACGTTTTCAGCAGTATTATCTGATTTTGTTAAATTGATTATGTAAGATCCTTTTTCTAGTGATGAAATATTTATAGATTTCTCAAAAGGGCGATCAATTACCTTCTGTCCCAAAAGATTGTAAACTTGGATAGATTTATAATTTGCATTTCCAGCTATATTCAAAACATCCTTACTAGGATTTGGATAAATGGTTAAAGCGCCTTTATTTACATCAGAAACAGCAAGAGATTCTCTGTCTATTGAAAATGAATCTATACCAATTATATCTGAGTTATTTCCATTTGTTCCGCCACTAGTAACAAAATATCTGAATCCGAATTTAACTGGTACTTCCGCAGATCCTACTCCTGCGATGGTAAATGTATATTTTGTCCAAACTTTAGGATAGACAAATCCAGATTGCAAGTTAGGATTTACGCTAACCCCCAATGAGGTAAATGAACCAACTCCTGTCGGGCCGGAAGGATTGACAGGAGTTGCAGCTGAACTGTATCTCACTTCAAGTCTATCAGGATAATCCACTGTGCCATCCGTACCTTTTCTGGTATAAAAGCTTACTACATCTCCATCTTTAACGTTTATGACTGGTGACAGTAACCAGTTACTGATAGTTGCTGTAGTTCCTGTCGATGTAGTACTGGTATAGTTGACCAAAGCGAAAGAGTTCTCCCCACCTGCTTGGCCTACTGGAACGTTTCCTACTCCACTACCAAAAATTCCACTAGTAGATGTATTTGCGGATGTGTACACTGCTTTTGACCACAGTGAGGTGGTGCTTGGACTAGTACTTTGATTAGTTTTCACCCAAGTGCTTGGGAAATCTGTATCAAAACCATAGTTGTACACGTTAGTTTGAGCATTAGCTAAGAAACTGAATACTGCTAAAGAAGATAATAAAATTTTTCTCATAAATAATTTCTTTTTATAATTAATAATAAATAAACTTATCTACGTGCAAATTATAAAATAAATATTAAAAAATGTATACGTTATTGATGAAATTTATTTTTTTTATTTCTATTTAATTTTCGAGTAGTTATGGAAACAGTTTTTATAACGCCTTTTAGTGCGACATTTTTTTCTATAAACTATTTTTTTTCTCTTTTCTAAATGTTGTTTATTTCTCTTTTCCATTAGAAAGAAAATCAAAATATTTTGTGACAACAGTATTACAAATAAATCATGATTTACAGAAAAATAAGTTTTAGTGAAAAATGCTGCCTAAAATTAGACAGCACTTAAATAAATAATTATGAAGTTTGAATTTTACTTCTTGATGATTTTAAACGATTTATTTTCTTTACCATCATGTGTTTTGATGATGTAATTGCCTTTTGACAATTTTGAAGTGTCAATGACAGAAGATTTTGCATTCGTATCTTGCTCCAGAATTTTTTTGCCAGACATATCGTAAACTTCAATTTTGTTCAGTTTGTTGTCGGACTGGATATTTAGTTGGTCACCAATAGGATTTGGATAAACTCTCATCGTATTTTTGGAAGCATCTGTAGTAGCCAACAATTGATTGACATGGATATTGAAAACACAAGTATCTATTATTACACCGTCTTTCACAAGATTGTGGACAATCACATTATCTCCCACCGGAAAGTCTGACCCTGACTCAGCGCCTTGAACCAAAACCACAGTTGGTGCTGCTGCCGGACACTCATAATAGACTTTGAAAACACCATCCAGACCATCTTTCACAGACCATACAGTTCCATTGCCGGAAATATAAGTGTTAGAAGTTGTGCCGTCATTGGTTTTTGCTTCCCAAGATACCAGCGGCCCTTGTCCCTGCATTGCTATCCAGTATTTTCCGCTCTGCAGTTCTACTGTTTCAGGCAAATTAATGCTGACTTCATAAACCGGAAACCCATTCGATGCAGTGCCAATCTGATTTTGAGATTCGTATGCAACATTTGAAAATGATTTCACGGCTTGTCCAGGTTTACCATTGTTGTCTTTATAAATATTAACCACAGTTCCGTAAGAATATCGGAAAAAATTCGCTACGATCTTATTCACCTTCATTGTTTGGCCTGTAGGCACAATGAAATCATTGGCTACCAAAACATTACTGAAGCTAACGGAAGTTTGAAAATTATTGCTCGGATAGTTGATATTGCAAGATGTTGTCGCACTTTCGGAACAAGCAAAAGGAAGGGTATAATTGACTTTAGCAGTTGAGGCACCCGCTTCAGTATTGACATTAATATCTGATGGACAGGTAAAATTACAATTAGGATCTGCCATTCCATTAGTAATATTCAATGTATAATCTTCTGCCTGACCGGAATTGTAATAATAACCAGAAGCTCCAATTGGCCAAAACATAGAGTAGGCATTTACGGATTGCATCTTCAGCACTCTGATTCTGGTATTGCCATTAAGCGCATTCTGCGGAACTTTGATAGGAAATTGCGTGAACTTGTCATCCATTCCGTTAGAATCAAAAATATAACCATCACTGATGATTTCATTATCTTCATCCAGAATTCCATTGTGATTCCAGTCGATAAACAAAGTGTAAGTATCCGGCGCAAAGCTGACTCTGTTTTGTCCTTTAATTTTGACATTGTAAGTCTGTCCTGCTTGCAGGTTGAATACTTTATCAGTCATATCTTCATAAAAAGCAGAACTGTTTGGGTCGGTGTTATATCCTGTACCATTGATTTCGAACCGGGTAATGGGCGTTGCCGGAATCCCGTTGTCTACTTTATTAATAGCATCATACGATTGGGGCGTAGGATTGTTTGGCAAGATTCTGAATTCTGTACTTCCAAAATAATTGGAATTATATTCGCTAACACTTACCCTCCAGGTTCCGGCAAAATCCGGCATTGTATCTCCCCAAGGATAGGTTTTGGTATTTCCACTAAATGTCACATTATAATTTCCATTTTCATCGGCATAATATTGTCCGGTGATCGCCGAGCCAGATTCGTTTGGAGAAAAAATATGTACAATGACC
The DNA here is from genome assembly GCA_913778505.1 of uncultured Chryseobacterium sp. GTDB lineage: Bacteria > Bacteroidota > Bacteroidia > Flavobacteriales > Weeksellaceae > Epilithonimonas. The sequence continues at coordinate 70,554 of CAJYWD010000004.1, read as the reverse complement.
TGGGCATTTTTTTTGATATTTGAAGCATGAAGTTTCAAGCCAAATTGAAAGAATTGATCCAAGGTTAAAGTTTTAAAATTCACTGTCACCGGGATAGTTTCATTTTCATTGTGAATTACAATCAGACTGGCACTAGCGGTTTTTCCGTTGGCATCTGTTGCTTTTATGGTATGAGTTCCAAGAATAGATCGATTTTTCTTTGCGCTAATCTGCACAGAAAAATTACCATTTTCATCTGCAGTTCCTTCAAAATCTCTCCATCGTGTTCCATCCGGAGCGGTGGCAAAGACTGTAACTTTGGAATTGGGTGTGAATCCCGTCCCCACAACCGGAAATCCGCCAGACCAGTACCACCATTCATTAATGGTTCCTCGTGTATTTGATACCAAAGTTGTATCCAACGTGATTTGCTGTGCGCTGAAAAGCCCGAAAAAGAATAGCATCAAGCTTTTTAATAGTAATTTTACATTCATTTATTTAATTTTTTATGATTAATTGATGCAATGTTACATATTGATGTTAAATATTCAATTTTTCAGGCGGTAACATTATAACCACTCGCATATTTTTAAGGTAACATTTTATATACAAAAAAGGTAAAATACAGATAATCAATAGGTTGAAAATTGTTTTAAATTTTTAAAAAAATAATACTAATTTTGATCAACAGTTGAGAGAATGAGGATTATAATCACCTTTTTATTGATATTTATTGGTATTTCTTCTTTTGCGCAGAAAGGAAATAAAAATACGGATGTATATGTTCAGGGACTTGTCAATTTGATTCGTAAAAATAATAATAACCGTGTCAAATCGATGAGTTATATCCAGGAGGCGCTGCGGTTTGAAAAAGAAATAGCAGATTCGACCAAGATAGAACTTTATGTGACGGCTGGTAATTGCTACAAAGACCAAGAATCTTATTATCTTGCGCTCAGCTACTTCTATAAAGCTCTGGAAATCAAGAGCGAGAAAGAATCTGACCGTTCTTTCAGTATTCTCAATAATATCGGAGGTTGCTATTATGCGATGGGCAATTATAAAAAAGCCCGTGACTTTTGGGAGAAGGCGCTAAAGAAATTTGAATCTAATAAAAGCGGTCAGAACCTGGAGGGTTCACTTATCTATAACAATCTTGCAGTCTTGGAAAAGCAGTATGGAAATTACGCAAGAGCGCTGGAAATGCTGAAGGAATTTCTGAAACGAAATCAAAAATCGAAAGACACACTGAATATCATAATCGCTTACGAAAACATTGCGGACGTTAATGTCAAATTAAAGGAGCCGGATCTGGCGGTTTCCAACCTGTCGAAAGGCATTGGTCTCGCCAGGAGAATCAAATCAGATTATGACCTGGCAAGTCTCTATACAGATATTGGAAATGTCTATCTTTCCCAGCCTTCCCGCAAGGATTCCTCCTATTATTATCTTTCCAATGCCTTCAATATTGCTAACAGAAGCGATTTTTCCGATATCAAATTATCTTCCTCGGAAAAGCTGGTTTCCTATTTTGAAAATCAAAAAGATTATAAAAGCGCATTGTATTATCTTCATATCGCAAAGTCTTTGTCGGAAGTAACCATCAACAAGGAAAATTCGAAGAAGGTTTCCAGGCTGGAGTCAGAATTTGAAGAAAAAAATAAGCAGAAAGAACTTCTTCAGCAGCAGAAAAAAAGGGAGCGCTATTTCATTTTTGGAATTGTGTTGCTATTATTGTTTTCGGTAATTATTTTTCTGATGTTCAAATTGCAGAAGAGTAAATCCGAGAAAAAAGCGGCAGAAAATAAGCTGCTTGCCAAAAAACTTGATGAGAAAAATAAAGAATTGGCCAATAATGCCGTCAAGATGATGCAGGCTTCCGAGATCTTCCAGACCACTCAAAAGGAACTGAAGGAAATGGATCCGAAATATGAAGATGACCGAAAGATGATTTCACGAATCATCATGGATTTCAAAAAAGGCTCGCAGGCACTTAATAAATCCGAGTTTGATAAATTGTTCATAGAAACCGACGAGGATTTTTATAAAAAATTACTGGATAAATATCCATCCCTTACCAAAAATGAGCTTCGTCTTTGCGTGTTTCTAAGGCAGAATCTTTCTTCTAAAGAGATTTCTGCTATCACTCAGCAAAGTCCTCACAGTATCGTGGTTGCGAGGTCCAGGCTGAGGAAAAAGCTCGGTTTGGAAGAATCTCAGAGCATTACCAATTTTCTCATTCAGTTTTAATGGATTCGGATCAAATCGATTCATAAAACGTCTGCAGCGGTTTAGGAAAAGCCTTTTCGTGCGCTTCGTCTTTGGTTACGATTAGAAATTCGTTATTCTTTGCAAATTGTTCAAAATCTTTTTGAGATTCAATACTTACTTTATTGATTTCAATAGATAGATTTTTATGGGTCAGTTTATGATTGATAATTTTTGAATTGATGATAGAATCTTCCCAGTTTTCTGGAATTGACGTTGGGAATTCGTATAACTTTTTCCAGATGAAATCATTTCCCCGTTGTTTTATCAAGAATCGATTCTGATGTTTGATAAAGAAATAGTTAAGACTCAAATCCGAGACTTTAACCTTTTTTGTTTTTACAGGAAATTCCGAAGTCCTTCCGGTTTGGAACGCCAAGCAGTCTTCATTCACCGGACAGAACATGCAAAGCGGATTTTTTGGTCTGCATATTTCCGAACCGATGTCCATAATGGCCTGATTAAATTCGCCCGGTTTTTCTTCCGGCATCATCCGCAGCGCCAGTTCGGAGAAATAATGGAATGCCCTGGAATTGGAAACATCAAAATCATCCGCAAAAATCCTGGAAAGAACACGGTAAAAATTGCCGTCAACGGCAGGAATTTTCTCATCAAAACAGATACTGGCAATAGCCGCTGCTGTATATTTTCCAACACCTTTCAGTTTCAGGATTTCATTATAATGATCAGGGAATTTTCCTCCAAATTCTTCCATGATCTGATGGGCTGCCTTGTGAAGATTGATCGCTCTTGAATAATAGCCCAGACCTTTCCAGTAAAGTAAAACTTCATCTTCCGGGGCTTTGTGAAGTTCTTCCACGTCAGGAAATCGCTCCATAAAACGAAGATAATGACCGAGTCCCTGTTTTACCTGCGTCTGTTGCAATACGATTTCCGAAATCCATATATAATAAGGATGCTGGTTTTCCCTCCAGGGAAGTTGTCTGGCATTGGCATCGTACCACTTCGTAAGCTTTTTTCCAATGTGAAGAAAATCAGCATTTTGTTTGTTTGTTTTCAAAAATAAGTTTTATATTTGCACACCAAAAATATAAAGAAATTTAGAAAATGACAAAGGCAGAATTGGTAAATACCATCTCGAACAAGCTGGGAGTAGAAAAGAATGATACACAGAAAGTTATCGAAGCTTTTATGCAGGAAATCAGAACCTCTATGTATAACGGAGATAACGTTTACCTAAGAGGATTCGGTTCTTTCATCATCAAGACCAGAGCAGCTAAGACGGGTAGAAACATCTCTAAAAACACAGCGATCGAAATCCCTGCTCATAACATCCCTGCTTTCAAACCATCAAAAACTTTTGTGGAGAAAGTGAAGACCAAAGTTGCAGTAAAATAATTAATTTGAATATTAACAGTATAAAAAAATATAAATTATGCCAAGCGGAAAGAAAAGAAAAAGACACAAGGTAGCAACTCACAAAAGAAAGAAAAGAAGAAGAGCAAACAGACACAAAAAGAAAAAATAATCTTGCCTTTTTGAGTCTTAAACATATCAAATATAGTTGGCACTTTGCCAGCTATATTTTTGTTTATATTTACAACCTAATTTTAATAAAACCTTTAATGAAGTTATGAAGAAAGAACTGATTATTTCCAATGATGGAGAGGCTTCAAAAATCGCTTTATTGGAAGATGGCCGTCTTTTCGAACTTCACGAGCAGGAGACCAAAACAGACTTTGTGGTCGGTGACCTGTTCCTCGGAAAAATCAAAAAATTGGCACCTAATCTCAATGCCGCTTTTGTGAACATTGGTACAGATAAGGATGCTTTTTTGCATTATCAGGATCTCGGGCCCCAGTTTCTGTCTTATCAGAAATTTCTGAAAAATACGATTTCCAAAAAACAACAGTCGCCGAGTCTCAAGAATTTTGAGAAAGTCAATGACATCAATAAGATGGGAACGGTGGACAAAGTGCTTACGGCAGGAGATCTGGTGCTGCTTCAGATTACCAAAGAGCCCATCTCTACAAAAGGTCCCAGAATCTCTACTCAGATTTCCCTTACAGGCCGTTTTCTGGTTCTGATTCCCTTCGATAATAAAATCTCAGTTTCCAAAAAAGTGGCGAGCGCCGAAGAGCGAACGCGGCTGAAGACACTGATAGAAAGCATCCGCCCGGAAGGTTTTGGGGTCATCATCAGAACCGTGGCAGAAGGCAAGAAGGTGGCTGAGCTGCATAACGATATGAATCAGCTCATCAAAAAATGGGAATCGACCTTTAAGAATATCCAGAAGAATAAAGTGCCGAGCAAGGTTCTGAGCGAGGAAGACAAAGCATCATCCATCTTAAGAGATAACTTTAACCAGGATTTTGTCAGCATCATCTGCGACGATGAAAAAATGGTGGAAGATATGAAGGCTTACATCGAGGTTATTGCGCCGGAACGAAAGAATATCGTTCAGTTTTACGACTCTCACATTCCCCTGCTGGAATATTATAATGTAGAAAAGCAACTTAAGCAGAGCTTCGGTAAGCATGTGAACATTCCGGCTTCCAAAGGTGCATATCTGGTGATAGAGCATACGGAGGCGCTTCATGTGGTAGACGTTAACTCAGGAAACAATATCTCTTCTGCCAATACCAACAAGACCCACGGTCTGCACGTCAATAAAATGGCGGCAACTGAGATTGCAAGACAGCTGAGGCTGCGCGACATGGGAGGTATCATCGTGGTAGATTTCATTGATATGATAGATCCGGAGCACCGCAAAGAACTCTACGAACACTTCCGTGAAGAGATGAAGCGCGACAAGGCAAGGCATAAAATCCTGCCGCCTTCCAAATTTGGGCTTATCCAAATGACCAGGCAGCGCGTGCGTCCTGAAAAGCACATCGAAACTTCTGAGGAAAACCCGAATAAAGACGGCGAAATTCTGGCTCCCATCGTGATTGTCGAAAAAATGGAAGATTCCATCCGGACCATTATGCAGAGTGAGAAGGGAAAATTATTCCTGCATGTGCATCCCTTTGTGGAAGCTTATCTTACCAAAGGACTGGCCAGCATCCAAAACAAGTGGTTTTTGAAATACAAAAAATGGGTCACAGTGATCCCGAGGGATTCCTTCAAAATGCTGGAATTCCACCTTTATAACTCCAGTAAAAAAGAGCTGATGAGTTATTCGAATTAAAAATTTTAAGCTTTGCCGAATTGGCAAAGTTTTTTGTTTGAATTAACTAATATTTAACTAGAAATTTTTGTTATTTCATCAGACTGTCAATAATTTGGTCATAATTTTGATAGAGACTAATTAAACATAGAAATATATATGTCAGGAAAAATTTTATGGATAGATGATGAAGTGGATTTACTTAAACCTCATATTGTCTTTTTGGAGAATAAAGGTTACAAAGTCACGCCCGTGAATAACGTTAATGAAGCACTTGAAATCATAGAAAAAGAGAAATTCGAATTAACCCTGCTGGATGAGAATATGCCCGGAATTTCCGGCCTGGAAGCCATTCCGATGATTAAGGAAAAAGATAATGCCCTTAAAATTGTGATGGTTACCAAGAGTGAGGAAGAGCATATTATGGAACAAGCCATCGGGTCGCAGATTGCGGATTATATTCTGAAGCCGGTAAATCCCAATCAGGTTTTGCTTTCCCTGAAGAAAAATCTCCAGAGTGAGTCTCTCGTAGAGCAGAAAACCATTGTGGATTACCAGCAGGAATTCAGAAATCTGAGTATGGAGCTGTCCTATCTCAGAACTTTCCAGGATTGGGCGGAATATTATAAAAAGATTCTCAACTGGGAAGTGAAGTTCGATAAGGTTTTTGACAGCGAATTCGCTGATCTTCTGCAGAATCAGAAAGAAGAAGCCAACATCCAATTCTCCAAATTCATAGAGAATAACTATGAAGACTGGCTGAACAGCAATGAAAAGCCAATGATGAGCCACACACTTTTCAAAGAAAAAGTAAAGCCCGAGCTGGAGAACGATAAAGTGCTTCTGCTGATGATCGATAACCTGCGTTATGACCAGTGGAAGGTCATTGAGCCGTTATTTACTAGATTCTATAACAAGAGTTCCGAGGATTATTATTTCAGCATTTTGCCCACAGCTACGCAGTATGCGCGGAATTCGTTTTTTGCAGGTCTGATGCCATCGGAGATCGAAAAGAGATTTCCGCAGTATTGGTTCAATGATAATGAGGAAGGTAATAAAAATGAGTACGAAAGAGATTTCCTGGAAGACCAGATGAAACGCATCGGCCTCTCCGGAAAGTCTATGAAGTACCTAAAAATCCTGAACGCCGATTTTGAACGGAAGATCTTGGACGACTTCAATCAGCATAAAAATAATGATCTATTGGTGATTGTCTATAACTTCATTGATATATTGTCTCATGCAAAAACAGATAATAATATTGTCAATCAATTGATTAGGGACGATAAAACCTTTCGCTCGCTCACTTACAATTGGTTCGAAAACTCTTCGTTGATCAAAATCATCAAAACTGCTGCGGAAAATGGCTTCAAATTGGTGATCACAACAGACCACGGCACAGTTTATGTTAAAAAACCTAGCAAGGTAGTGGGAGACAGAGAGACGTCTACCAACATCCGGTACAAAACAGGACGCAGCTTGACTTACGATGACAGCGATGTCTGGGCCATCAGTAACCCGGACAAGTTGTTCCTCCCGAAAGGCAACCTGAGTTCAAAATATATCTTTGCGAAGAATAATATCTTCCTGGCATACCCGAAGAATTATAATCACTTTGTGAATTACTACAAAGACACCTATCAGCATGGGGGAATTTCCTTAGAAGAGGTCATTATCCCGATCAGCATATTAGAGCCCAAATAGTTTTTTTCATAGTTTATTTGATTTGGGTTTATTGGGCGGAAAAGATTGATTACCTTTTCCGCCTTTTTTATGTTCAGGAGCTACACGTTTGGTCTGTAAAACACGTTGGGACCCGCTGTCCGCTGTATCTTTTTAGCGCTCGGTCGGCTCCGCTTCGCTCCGCCGCCTCGCCCAAAAAAGGATGCCGCTACCATCGGGGCTACATCGGGGTTTTTGGATTTCTTTTGACCATTCCAAACTAATTTCCGACCTTTGAGAAGTAGAAAAATCAGAACCTGGCATTTGCAAATTGGGCTTTCATTTGATTAATCAATTCATAAAAATAAAACATTATGACGAACATTGACGAGTTTCTTAAAGAAAGCGCACTAAACAGAAAAGATGTGGAGCAACTCATTTTACAGGGGAAGAAAGTAGAAGCCATCAAGCTGGTGCATGATGCCTGCGCGCTGGATCTTCGCAATTCTAAAAATCTGGTAGATGCCATAGAAAGCAAACAGGCCGAAATCAATCTGGATCAATGGCTACCGGATCAGAACCTGAAAGTCTTTATCAACACGGTGAATGGCAAACATACCGTCAAAATAAAAAGAGGCAACCAGCCGGAAAAAGTTGTTATTCCCAAAGATCCCGAATGGGAAACTGTACGAAAAGTGATGGGTCACAGTCCGGAGATCATCGCCTACGAAAAGAGCTTTGCAGAAAATCCTGCTGCCTATCAGCAGGAGCGCAGCAAGCTCTACGTAGATCATGAGAAGTCCAACTGGAAAATGATCATCCTGGCAGCTGCCATAGCCACTCTAATTCTATATCTCATCTTCAAGTAAACTTCATGAAAATTATCAGCTATAATGTGAACGGCATCCGTGCTGCCTTTACCAAAGATTTTCTAGGTTGGCTGGATGCAGCCAGTCCGGACGTCATCTGCATCCAGGAAAGTAAAGCCGGCAACGATCAGATTGACATCGACAGTTTCGAAAAATTGGGCTATCACAGCTATTGGCATTCGGCGGCTCGGAAAGGATACAGCGGTGTTGGCATTGCTTCAAAGATTAAACCAAATCACGTGGAATATGGCTGTGGCATTGAGTCTTATGATCTGGAAGGCCGTGTGATCCGTGCAGATTTCGATGGATTTTCTGTAATCTCAGTGTACGTGCCATCTGCATCCAACATAGAAAGGCTGGATTTCAAGATGCAGTTTTGTTTCGATTTTCTGCAGTATATCAAAGAACTGAGAAAAACCATTCCGAATCTAATTATCAGTGGCGATTTTAATATCTGTCATCAGGCGATTGATATTCATAATCCGATCGGCTTGGCCAATACTTCAGGATTTCTACCCATGGAGCGCGAATGGATGACGGATTTTATGACAGAAAACCAACTGACAGATAGTTTCCGGTATTTCAATGACCAGCCGGGACAGTATTCATGGTGGAGTTACAGAGCCGGTTCCCGTGCACGGAACAAAGGCTGGCGACTGGACTACAATTTTGTTTCCGAACCTCTGAAAGATCAAATGACCCGCGCCGTCATCCTGCCTGAAGTCAAGCATTCGGATCATTGTCCGGTTTTGGTGGAGCTGAGCGGTAAGTGAGACGTTAGACGTTAGATGTTAGAAGTGGTACGTCAGAAGTTAGAAGTTAGAACTGCATGAGAGTCAGTTATCACTTAAGACCGCTCAAATTCCTGAATGCTCATCAACCAGACGCTAAACAAATCACCAAACCAACGAATTAACAAACCAACAAATAGCCGATTCAAAAAACCAACGATTCAACAAATCAACAAATCAACAAATCAACAAACCAACGAATCAAACTCAAAAGCATGCACGAGCAATTCAATCTGATCATAGAAGTTCTGGGAACCATTTCCTTTGCCATGTCTGGTAGTTTTGCCGCGATGCAGAAGCGGCTGGATCCTTTCGGCGTTCTCATCATTGCATTCGTGACATCTGTGGGTGGCGGAACAGTCCGCGATTTGCTGCTGGATGCGCCGGTATTTTGGATGACAGATATGCTCACGTGTTCACTGATCTTTTTCACCTGTGTTTTTTCAATGATATTCAAATCTATTGAGAAAAATTTTAAAGTCACACTCTTCATTTTTGACAGTTTCGGACTGGGACTGTTTACTATTATAGGTGTTCAGAAAGGACTCTCGGCAGGTTTTCATCCCTTGATATGTCTCACCTTGGGAACCATCACAGGTTGTTTTGGCGGGATTATCCGGGATATTCTGCTGAACCGCATTCCGCTGATCTTCCGAAAAGAAATTTATGCCACCGCCTGTATTGTCGGTGGAGGTATATTTCTATTGATGACACGCTATTCCGGGCTGTCCTACACATTGGTGCAGGTTTCCACGATTCTTCTCATCGTTGCCATCCGCACGTTTGCAGTCAAGTACCATTGGAGGATTCCGAAATTTTACGGTTACGAAAATAATGACGAAATGTAGATTTTATTAGTTTTTTTTGAGTTTTAATTTAGATGTAATGGTTTATTTTATATTTTTGGCTAAAAATATAAGTATATGAATAAGCATATACTGATTGCCTCAGTTGTTTTATCATTCAGCTCTTTAAAATTATTGTCACAAACGATGAATGTGACACGGCCCGACAATTCATCGGTGATTGCTGATTTTGCAGTCGGTGAATTCCGAAAATCAGATAAAATGGTAGATGGCAAATTTTATCATTCCTTTGCATCCGAATACGCAACACTTATGGCGGATCCGCAGATACCGGCGCTGCCTTATTTCCCTCGGTCTGTCTTGATCAGCGATGATTCATTATGTCAGCATCAGATCCTGTATGAAAGTTATGTTGATATTCCGGATATTGATATAGAAGCAGCTTCCGGGAGTGTCAATACCGGAAAATCCGGAAAGATTTACCATCTGGACGCATTTTTTCCGGGAGATCTGGTAACATTCCATGATGCTCAAACCTGCAAGAGTACAGGCGGCGAGATCAAGTTTGAGCTTTATCCTTACCAGTACAATCCTGTCCAGCATAAACTCAGGATTTATAAAAACCTGAGGCTCATCATCCGGATGGTAAATTCTTCTAATGTATTCACGAATCGGTAATACTGACAGATCATCTATTTCATCGGCAATATGACATAAAAAAAAGGAACGTAAAATCTTCGCTCCTTTATTATTTTTAGAAAAACTTGCCGCGATTTCTCATGTGCGGATTGTGCATGTGCTTTTGCATCGTTGGCATCTTCATCTGGTCTCTCATCATTTTGATCTGGTCGGTCATCATCCCGGCAGAATCCAGTTGTTTGGCTTCGTCCAGAAGTTTCTGAGCTTCTGCTTTTCTTCCTTTGGAAAGGGCAGCCGCTGCAAGATTAAGCTTAGCCATGGCGCGGTCATGCTTCATATTGAGGCCGTAATCCAACGCTTTTTTCATCAGACCTTCAGTTTTTGCAGGATGATCCTGAGCAGTGGTGAGTGCCTGAAGGTAATGGAAGTAGCCGTACTGGCTTTTATGAAGCTGTGATTGGTAATTGGTTATATTATCCAGAAATTTTGCCGCTTTTTCAAGGTTTTGTTTTCTCAGCTGCCAGAAAGCCAAAAGAATATTTTCATTTTTGAAGAAAAGAGCAATCGGTATTGCGGACAGTACTACCAAAACGATTCCCCAGCCAATGTTCCTGTTAAACATCAGGTATACACCCAGAGCGATGATAATTGCTGCGATTACAAACTTTATGTATTTGTTCATTGTTAAAATTTAGGTTGCAAAGATAAGGATTACCGAGAAGAATTCCGATAATTGAGAAGTTTTAGAATTATTAATATGAATGCCTTACCACATTTGATATCGATAATAATCTTATATTTGACTTCTTTTATCAACAAAAAAACAAATGAATAAATATTTTATTTTCTTAAGTTCTTTATTTGCAATCAACTCTTTTTCACAAACTTTCAATGCAGATGTTTTTGAAATCAATTATCAAACTGGTCTTAATGCAGAAAACCTCTTTGATTATCAGGACAAAATCTTGTTTACTGGTGCGAATGTCTACGGAAAACATAATGTCATCTGGGCCTATGATAAGACTACGAAAAAGAGTTATCCTGTAAAAGAGATTGAGACTGGATGGAGTTCCCTTACTGTTTCTCAATTCACATTACTCAAAGGAAAAGCTTACTTTACTGCTGTTATTTCTAATAATGAGCTCTGGGTAACAGATGCGACTTCAGGAGGAACGTACAAAGTTTTTGAGTTTCCAACAAATACCTACGCTCAAAAAATTGAATCGTTTGGTGATAACCTGCTGGCTATTACTACAGGGCAGGGTCTGTATATTTCAGACGGTACTGCAGAAGGTACAAAAAAAGTCCAAGAGATTACAGGGGAAATTGCACCTGGCATTTCCTATAGAAATGGGTATGTTATTTTCGGAGCAAAAAGCGCTAACTCCTCTAATCAAATGTGGGCTTCAAATGGAGTTGATACATTTAAGATTCTTGACGTTGATACAAACCTTCCTGTGTATATTTTCCACGATGCATTTGGCTACACTGTCGGCGACAAGTTTATTTTTTACGGAGTGTCGGGAGATGGTCTGAAAGATGGGCTTTGGGAATTTGACAATGCTTCAAGAAAAGCAAAATACATTGCACAGTCGAAAAGTTTATCAGGCGGTATAGTTCTGAACGGAAAACTTATTTATCAAGCTTGGGATTCCCAGTTCGGTGGGAGGGTTTGGGTATCCGACGGAACTTCTCAAAATACTTTTCCACTGAATAATCAAAGTCAGTTTGTTGCTGCCATGACAAATCAAAACTTTATGTTTAGGAATGGCAATTATATTTATTTCTTTCCCCGAAACCAAAATTGGAATAGACTATGGAAAACGGACGGGACGGTAGCAGGGACAGTTGCAACCAATGTCGTCATCGACGACACGATGCCTGACTTAGAAAAATCATTCCCTTTAAACAATAAAATTCTCATACGAAGTTCAGATTATACAAAGCATTGGATTTTGGATGCGAATGAAAATGTAACTCCTGTTAATAATAAATTTGATTCCTCTGTAGAAGAGCCTGGCCGCTTGATTTTTCCTTACAGTAGTGCTAAGTATGGAAATGAATTATTTCAATATAATTTTGATAACAACGCTATTTCTATTTTTCACGATGGTAATCATTCAGCCGGCAGTGATCCGCAAAATTTTGAAAAAACATCTTCTGGCCAGCTTATTTTTACAGCAACTAATATAGAAAGTGGAACTGAATTCTACGGACTTCCAAACAAAAACTCTGTGCCGAGTATCATTAAAGATTTTGATTACAACGGTGATTTTTCATATGGCATACCAAAAGGAAAACTTTTCAAAGTCGGTAATTATTACTACCAGAAGCCTGATAATTATACAAAAGTCCTTGCCAGAACCGATGGTTCTGCTGCTAATACTAATATGCTTATGTTTACAGGCAATGACGAGCTGGATGACGATACTTCTTTTGGAAATTTAAATGATAATTCTTTGATTATTCTGACTTATGCCTCCGACACAGACGTTAGATATTTGAAACTATGGAAAGTGGATAACAGCAGCAGCTCCATTAATTTGGTAACACAAATTCCTACGGGCTCTACAGTGCATGATGGGAAGGATGGTGTTTTTTATAATGGCTACATTTACTTTACAATCCTCACTCCGGATAATAAGACTGAAATCTGGCAAACGGATGGAACTTCTGTAAATACAAAGAAGGTTTCATTTAATATTGCAGATGCTGAATATTACAGCAATATCCCGCAACTGCTGGCGGTCTTTGATAACAAACTTTTAATTGCTAAAAATTACAAATTATACGCATTTGATTCCAGTACTGATACCATTAAAGAAGTTTCGTTTCCAGAGGACAATGGCCCTTTCACACCACAGATAAACATATCCTCAGCACCGAAGATAATCGATAACAAGCTTTACCTGCTTTCGCAGACAGGCTATGGAACCGTTTACCGCTTCAATAACATGCAGGAACCACCTACTCCGATTCTTAGTGATAACGGAATGTCATATTTTTCTGATTTTCAGAAATGTGGTCATTCAGTTTATTTTGCAACCGGTCCAATGAAAAACCGATACAATGCTTTCTGGAGCATCAATCCCGATCTGAACTCGTATGAAGCAATCTACCTGAATAATTATTCTAGTACCGATCGCATCGCGGACCTTACCTGTGTTAATAATTATATGTATTACACCAAGGAGAATAGCAAAGAGATATTCCGTACAAACGGTTCAAAACAAAGTATTGTAAGCTCTACCATTACTCTGGATAATGCCGAGCCTATGAACTCTACGGCTGCGATTGAGAAAATTTTCACCTTCGCAGGAGATTTATATTTCAGAGCCACCACTGCAGAATCTGGAAGTGAGTTATTTCATATAAAGAATGAATTACCTACCTTCTTGAGTGTAGAAAACTTAGACGGGAAAAGTAAAATAACGGTGTCGGTTTCTCCCAATCCAACATCTGGCCGAATCAATATTCATAGTCTTTCCAAAATTACTAAAGTGGAAATCTACGATTTTTCTGGGGGCAAATTATTTGATGCAAAGTCCGATTCTGTTGATTTCAGTCACCTGAATTCAGGAGTTTATTTAGTAAAGATTTATACAGACGAATTTGTTGAAACGAAAAAGGTCATCAAGAAATAGTAAAAACATTAGAGCACCCATCCCGGTGCTCTTTTTAATTCTTATTAAAAAACTCCCAAACAATTTTTCCTTTCGCTTTGCCCAGGATTTCTTCCAGCGTTACAAGGTCCGCTTCCTTCACACGCTTTACGGATTTCAGTTTGGACAGCAGCAGCTCGATGGTTTTGCCGCCCACGCCCGGGATTTCCTCCAGTTCGGATTTGATGGTCGAGTTTTTCCTGCGCGTCCTGTGATGCTTTACGCCAAACCGGTGAGCCTCGTCGCGCACGCGCTGTAATATTTTGAGCGTTTCCGCCTTCTTGTCGATGTATAGCGGAATAGAATCTTCCGGGAAGTAAATCTCCTCCAGTCTTTTGGCGATGCCTATGATGGTGATTTTGCCATAAAGTCCCAGCAGTTTCAGGCTCTTGACGGCCGATGAGAGCTGTCCTTTGCCACCATCAATCAGAATCAGTTGCGGCAGAGGTTCTCCTTCATCAATCAATCTTCTGTAACGGCGATAGATCACCTCTTCCATGGTCTTAAAGTCGTCAGGACCTTCCACCGTTTTCGGGTGAAAAATCCGGTAATCGGCCTTGCTCGGTTTCCCGTCTTTGAAAACCACACATGCCGAAACAGGGTTGGTTCCCTGGATATTCGAGTTATCAAAACCTTCGATATGTCTCGGCTCCACAGGCATCCTCAGGATTCTCTGCATTTCCGACATAATGCGGTTGGTGTGTCTTTCCGGATCTACGATTTGCACCTGTTTCAGCTTCTCCAGGCGGTACTCCTTCGCATTCTTCTCGGAAAGTTCTACGATGCGTTTTTTGTCGCCTACCTTCGGAACAATGAGCTTCACATTAGGAATCTCGATACCCAGGTGAAACGGAACCAGAATTTCCCTGGACGTGGAATCAAATTTCTGGCGGATCTCTACCAGCGCTTCTTCCAGGATGTCTTCATCGGTTTCTTCGAGAACTTTTTTAATCTCTGTGGTAAAGCTCTGGACTATCGATCCGTTTCTGATCTTGAAATAATTGACATAAGCCGCCACTTCGTCACTGGTCATACCGAATACATCCACATCATCAATGCTGGGATTCACCACGGTATGCTTAGCCTGATAATCGTCCAGCGACTCAATGTTCTGCTTGATCATCTGTGCCTTTTCGAACTCCAGATTGGAGGCAAAACGGTACATCCGATCTTCCAGATAACGCTTGGCAAAGCGGAAATCACCCTTAATGATGCCACGGATGGCTTCCACCTTCTCATCATAATCTTCCTTAGATTCCAGGGCTTCACAGGGTCCGTTGCAGTTTTTGATGTGGTATTCCAGGCACACGCGGTATTTGCCTTCTGCAATTTTTTCCGGAGCCAGGTTCAGATTGCAGGTTCTTATTTTGTAAAGGTTTTTAATGGTGTCCAGCAACACCCGCGCAGGCCGCACTTTGGCGTAAGGGCCGTAATATTCGGAGCCATCCTTGATCTTGGTCCTCGTCAGGAAGATCCTTGGGAACTCTTCATTTTTGATGCAGATCCAGGGGTAGGATTTGTCATCCTTCAGCATCACATTGTAAAAAGGCTGATGCGCCTTGATGAGGTTATTTTCCAGCAAAAGTGCATCGTACTCGCTGTTGACAACGGTAGTTTCCAGGCGGTGGATTTTGGAAACCATGATCCGTGTCCGGTAGCCATTCTGATTTTTGTTGAAATAGGACAACACCCTTTTTTTGAGATGCTTAGCCTTCCCAACATACAGGAGCTGGTCGTTCTTATCATAATAACGATAGACGCCGGGTTCCGAAGGAAGTGTTTTGAGCTGAAGTTCGAGATTGGGATTCACCTTACAAATTTAGTGAATGTTTCTCTTTTATTGCTGTTTCCCGCCTGCTGAATTATGATCAAAACAAATGAATTACTGATCGCCCGCACAGCCGGCGGGTCATCGCTGCGCAGCCAATGAGTCATGGGTGCGCAGTCAAGGAACTGTCGCTGCGCAGTCAACGAATCATGGCTGCGCAGGTTTTACTCAAAAGGTGCGCAGGTTTCACTTAAAAGGTGCACAGGTTTCGCTCAAAAGGTGCGCAGGTTTCGCTTAAAAGCTGCGCAGTGATTTCTTGTTAAGTTCTTTTCAGTCTTCCAATCCGTTGTTTTGGGAATGATCTACCAGACTCTGGGGCAGTTGTTTTTTATTTTTGATGCCCAGGCTTTTGAGCTTCTGAGTCTGGATCACCAGATTGTCATTGCCTGTGGAAAGCTGCTTGTAAGCTTCGTTAAAGCTATTTTTAGCCTGGTCTATGTTCTTTCCGATTTTATCCAGATTCTCCACAAACCCTACAAATTTGTCATATAGTTTGGCGCCACGCTCGGCGATTTCCATGGCATTGCGGTTCTGATATTCTCTTTTCCAGAGGTCTGCGATGAGCTTCAGGGAAGTAATGAGATTACTCGGGTTCAGCAATAAGATCCTCCTATCGTAGGCAAAATTCCAGAGATTCTGGTCGGTTTGCATCGCTGCGATATAGGCCGCCTCACTGGGGATGAACATCATCACGAAGTCCAGAGACTTGCCATAATCGTCATAGGCTTTCTGCGAGAGTTGCTGAATGTGGTTTTTGATGGACGCCAGATGTTGGGATTGCTTGATGCTGATGATTCTTGCATCGGTCTCATCCACCAGTTCGGTGAAAGCCGTGAGGGAAACCTTGGAATCGATGATGACATTGCGTTCATCCGGATATTTTACCACAGCATCCGGACGCATCTTCTTCCCGGAAAATTCTGAGAACAAGGCTTTATTGTCTTCGTCGCGCAGTTCGTGCTCCAGAAAATATTCGCGGCCTTTCACCAGCCCGGATTTTTCCAGGATGCTTTCCAGGATCATCTCGCCCCAGTTGCCCTGGGTTTTGGATTCGCCTTTCAGGGCACGGGTCAGTTTTTTGGCATCATCGGAAATCTGCTGATTCAGCTCAGCGAGTTCCTTTACCTTTTCTGCCAATGAAAAACGTTCTTTATTTTCCTTTTCGTAAGCTTCATTCACACGGTTTTTCAGTTCTGTGATGCGTTCCTGGAAAGGTTCCAGAATCGTCTTCAGATTGGTTTGATTGAGTGCGGTGAATTTCTCTGTTTTTTCTTCCAGGATTTTATTCGCCAGGTTTTCGAACTGCTCTTTGGCCTGTTCCTGGAGTTTACTGATCTCTTCTTTCTGAGAATCCAGCAGATTCTGAAGCGCCTCGTTCTGCGCAGAGAGCTGAGATTTAACGGCAATAAGGCTTTGTTTCTCATTCACCAACGTGCGGATTTCGAGGATTTGATCCTGGTTGAGTGTCTGCAACTCCGATATTCTGACGGTTTGGGAATGATTCTCCGCAGTGGCTGTGGCAAGATGGTTTTTAAGCTGATTCAGCTGGTTGGTTTGCAGCGCTGCAGCTTGCTTTTCCTCGTCCAGAAAACGATGAAGCTCTTCCGTTCTGATCTGTGCATTCTGAAGATCTGCATTGGATTTGATGAATTGGTTATTCATCTCCTCGTACTGCATCCGGGAGACCGACGAAGATTTCTGAATAAGATAGAGAATCACGGCACCCACGATGCCGCCTGCAATAAAGCCAAAGACAAGATAAAACATTTCCATCCTTCAAAAATACGATTTTGAGCGTATTTATTTTCGACATCAAAGAATCTAAATTTGTAACTTGCCTAGACGAAAAGAGAATTGAAATGAACGAAATAATATGCCCTCACTGTAAAAAAGCCTTCAAGGTGGATGAAGCAGGATTTGCTGAGATTCTGAAACAAGTCCGCGATCATCAGTTTGAGGAAGAACTGCAGGAAAGACTGCGCCTGGCCGAAAAAGAAAAGAACAGCGAGATAGAACTTAACAAAGAAAAATTCAAAAGTTATCTCCAGGAGCAGCTTGCCAAGAAAGACGCCGAGATCTCCCAGCTGAAATCAGTTAAGGAGCTGGAAATAGCGGGAAAAGTTTCTGAAAAGGAGAAGGAGATCCTCGCACTAAAAGCTAAAATCGAAAAAGCCGACGCCGAACGGAAACTGGCCATTTCGGAAGCAGTTCAGCGAATGGAAAAAGAGAAAAACAGCCTGGAGCAGGAAAAGATGGAACTGAGAAACCGCCTGGGCAATAAAGATCTGGAAAAGGAACTCTCGGAAAAATCCCTGAAAGAACAGTTTGACGAAAAACTTAAAATGAAAGACGCCATCATCAGGTTCAAGGACGAGGAAATAGATCGTGTGAAGGATATGAAGGCCAAGCTTTCTACAAAAATGCTGGGCGAAACGCTGGAGCAGCACTGCGAAATAGAATTCAATAAGCTGCGGGCCACCGCTTTCCCGAATGTCTATTTTGAAAAAGACAATGATTCCCGCTCCGGAAGCAAAGGGGATTTTATCTACCGTGAGCTGGATGAGGCAGGTAACGAAATCATCTCGATCATGTTTGAGATGAAAAACGAAGCCGATCAAACCTCGACCAAGAAAAGAAACGAAGATTTCCTACGCGAGCTGGACAAAGACAGAACCGAGAAAAAGTGCGAATATGCCGTACTGGTCTCGCTGCTGGAAAATGAGAATGAGTTTTACAATACCGGCATTGTGGATGTATCTCACCGTTTCCCGAAGATGTATGTTGTCCGGCCTCAGTTTTTTATCCCCATCATCACGTTGCTTAGAAATGCTGCGATGAATTCCCTGCAGTATAAAAAAGAACTGGCTCTCGTGAGAAATCAGAATATTGATATCACGAATTTTGAAGAGAAGATCGATGCCTTCAAACATGGCTTTGCGAAGAATTACGAACTCGCCAGCAGGCAGTTTAAAACCGCAGTAGACGAGATTGACAAGACCATCACGCACCTTCAGAAAACCAAAGACGCCCTTCTGGCATCGGTCAATAATCTTCGACTTGCGAATAATAAAGCAGAAGATTTGACCATCAAAAAGCTCACTTACGGCAATCCTACTATGAAAGCTAAGTTTGATGAATTGAAATCGGAATAGAGCAGATCAAGTCCAATGCATGTTGGACTTTTTTAATGGTTATATTTTACGGTTCTTCGCCAGCATTGGAATAGAGATCAGACCCATTACCAGCATGATGATAATCTGCAGCGGCAGGGTAATGAAAGAGTAGGCCAGGCCAAGCTCGCCGCCTTCTGTACCGTCTTTTCCCATAGAAATGAACAATGCTGTAAAACCGAATTTCATAGCAAGGTTAAAAGCGCCGATACCGCCACTGGCAGGAATGATCATTCCCAAAGTCCCGACAACCAAAATAAAACAACCGTCTGCCGGTGTAAAATTGGAAGTTTCGGGCAGAGAAAAACAAACGAGATACGAAGCGAAAAAATAGCAAATCCAGATGCCTGCTGTCAAAAGGATGAATTTGCCTTTTTGTTTTAAGCTTAAAATAGACTTTAAGCCTTCGAAGATGCCACGGCCAAAGCCAAGTATTTTTTTGTAAATCGTCAGACTTTGGATGGATTTTCTGAAGATTAAGAATAAAATAAAAAGAAAAATAATACAGCCAAATGTAATATAAAGAACATTAGAATTCCCAGAAGTGGAAGTCTGATTCTTTTGTTGTGTCGCAGATTTGTAGAAGGCAGTTAGAGCATCATATTTAAAAATCAAGGTCAGCAATGCGAAAATTCCCATACAAACAAGATCTACAACTCTTTCCAGAATTATGGTCCCGAAAGACCTGTCGACCGGAACCTTTTCTACGCCGTACAAAGCTGTAGAACGTGCTACTTCGCCGCTTCTGGGAATGGTGAGATTCATCAGATATCCAAAAGATAGCGACCAAAGGGAATTGCTATTGGAGATCTTATAACCCATGGGTTCCAGAAGCAGATTCCAGCGCACTGCCCGGAATATATAAGCAGACACTCCAAAGAAAGCGGCAAACAGAACCCAAAGATAGTTGGCTTTCCGTAAGGAGAGTTCAATTTTGTCTATGTCCAATCCTCTGAGCGCAACCCACAGAAACACACCTGCAATGGCAACAGAAATCAGAACTGTGAGGGCATTTTTGAATGCTGAGGATTTCTTTTCTTCCAAAACTACAGACTAGGTTAGAAGGTTGGTGTGCTCGTCCGGAAAAACGATTTTCGGCTGGAAGTTCCGGGCTTCATCCTGCGTCATCTGCGCATACGCAATGATGATGATAATATCATTTTTCTGAACCTTGCGTGCAGCAGGGCCGTTGAGACATATTTCGCCGGATTTTCTTTTCCCTTTAATGACATAGGTATCAAAGCGCTCACCGTTATTGACATTGACGATGTAAACACGTTCGCCTACTACCAGACCCGCAGCTTCAATAAGATCTTCGTCAATAGTGATGCTGCCAATATAATCTAAGTCCGATGCCGTAACACGGACCCTGTGAATTTTCGATTTAAAGACTTCGATTAACATAGCTGCAAATTTACGCTAAATAAATAAAATTGGTAGCCTTATGCATTTATAATTAAGTATTTGTTAAAGATAACTTTTGGGGGTCGTTTTTTATGAATTTTTAAATGTAGGATGGAAAAATTTTATTTGGCGTAATTGTTGATGAATAAAGGAGAATCTTTGATAATGAATAGTGAAAAATCGTGTGTTTTCGCAAATCTAGGATTTGTTAATTATTCATCAATTTTGAATTTAAGGTATATTTTTCATTAAGTTTTGTAAAAATATTTGCGTGATATCAAAATTGTCTTATATTTGCTATAACAACATAACTTTAATTAATAAATATTATGAACAAGTCTGAATTAATCGACGCTATCGCAAAGGATGCAGAAATCACGAAAGCTTCAGCTAAGAAAGCTTTAGAATCATTTGTTTCTAACGTAATGGAAACATTAAAGAAAAAAGACGGAAAAGTTTCTCTAGTAGGATTCGGAACTTTCTCAGTTTCTGAAAGAGCTGCTAGACAAGGTATCAACCCTGCTACGAAAAAGCCTATCAAAATTGCTGCTAAGAAAGTTGCAAAATTCAAAGCTGGTGCAGATCTGGCTACTGCTGTAGCAGGTGCTAAGAAAAAATAATTGAATCCATCTGAATTCAAAAAAACCGTCGGAAGACGGTTTTTTTATTTTACTTGGTTTCCTCGTCATCCAGAAGATGTCCGAAATACTCTTTCTTGGTTTTCAGATAAGAGGCACTTGCAGCGTTAGACTTAATTTGCAAGGGGATTCGGGAGTTAAATTCAATGTTGCTGTCCTTGATGAACTGGATCTTATCCGGGTTGTTGGTCATTAGGTTTAAGCTTTTTACACCAATCTCTTCCAGCATTTCAATGGCGACACCAAAGTCACGGTCATCCGCCGGTAAACCCAGCTGCAAATTGGCCTGCACGGTATCCAGGCCCTTTTCCTGCAGCGCATAAGCCTTGAGTTTATTGATGATACCGATGTTCCGGCCTTCCTGCCTTAGATAGATAATAATTCCACCATTATTCTGCATATATTCCATAGCAGAATTCAGCTGCTGGCCGCATTCGCATTTCTGCGAGTGAAATACTTCGCCAGTTATACATTCGGAATGGATCCTCACATTCACGGGTTTGGACAGATCAGTATTTTTTGCGATAAGTGCCATGTGTGGCATCCAGTTTTTTTCATCTTCCGAGAATGCAATCATTTTGAACTCTCCAAAATCCGTGGGAACATTAGCTTGTGCTTGTGTCTTTAACATTGAAGTATTAAGGCTATTAATTAGAAGACATAGAGTTGGTCTCAATTGTTTTAGACTGAGACGCTTCCAGCAAGTTGATGCTGGTTTTGATTTTTACCATGTAACGATTCAGAACATCATCGTCATCCTTGGTCATAAACTTGCGCAGTTTCTGGATTTTCTTGTAATATTTCTCAAAATCATCCATCGATTTCCGCTTACCGGAAACGTTAAAATCACGAGTCGCATTCAAGTACGAAGTCAGTGACGTTTTAAGCGCGCTCACTTCACGATTGACAGCATCATTTCTGAATTTTGGGAATGTGGAAACAAGGTTGGAAATAGATGACGCGTAAACAATTGCCTCCGGCGACAGATATGCAAATGAGTCAGACACTGCGCCGGAATGTAAATCATCAGAAACTGATGATGATGTGGAGCACGAGCTGACTAAACTAATTATTAATATGACTAAAAGTTTGTGAAAACTTTTCATTTTTTCTGCATTTTTTGATACAGGATTGGATTAAGACTTTCATCATTATACATTTTCATTTGCTTATAAAGCTTCATCTTAACGTTACCATTCTCTACATCAGCAAGCAGTTGGTCTATCGCTGTAGATAGGTCATTTTTTTGTTCAAGAAGGATCTGCAATTTGTCATTACATTTTTGCTTATGATCCTCTGACGCATCCTGACGTGAAGCTTCGATAGACATGTGGTAAATTTTCAGGCTCAGAATTGAGAACCTGTCAATGGACCAGGCCGGTGTTTCACTGTTGATTCGGGCATCGGAATTGGGAATAACGGACTCGTACTTTTTATAAAACCAGAAATCAATTTGTTCTACCAAATCGGTTCTCTTCTGATTAAGGCTGTCAATTCTTCTCTTGATTTTCAATGCTTCAGAGGGGTCGATATCCTCTTCGCGTATGATATCTTCCAAATGCCACTGAACGGTATCAATCCAGTTTTTTGAATACAAAATCCATTCCAAACTGCCTGTCTGGAATGGATTGTTTTCTAAGGAGTTAACATCATCATTGATATGGTAATCTTCAACAGATTGATTGAAGATTTTCCAGGCGCTCTCTGTAAAACTCATTTAAAATATCTTCTTAAGGATTATTCGGGGTTGAGTTTGTAGAAGAGTTGTTTGGTTTTTTGTCCTCTTCTTTTACAGCATCTTTAAATTCCTTAATACCGGAACCCAGACCTTTCATCAATTCAGGGATTTTTTTACCGCCGAATAGCAAAAGGAGTATCAAAGCAACAATTAAAATATGTTGCCATGATAAGCTTAAAATAACTGTGGATATTGTCATCTTATTTTTTTTACAAAGTTATATTATTTTTTAATACGAAACCCAACCTAATGGATCAACGGGTGTCTGTCCGTTCCAAATTTGAAAATCTAAAGTGATAGACCCATCAAAATCACTTCCAATTTCACCAATCAGCGTTCCTGCGGAAACCTGTTGGTTAGCCTTCACGTAAGTATTGCTAAGATTTGAGTAAATCGTAAAATAATTACCATGTTTCACAAATACAGTTCTACTGCCGTTGATTACCTGAATAGTTGAAACTACACCAGGGAAAACGCATCTGGCTTTGGTTCCGGGCGCTACGGATATTTTGATTCCTGTATTTTCTTCTACGATATTTTTAAATACAGGATGTGGCTGCCTTCCAAAGCGGTGTGTCACCGTTCCGCGATCTACAGGAAAGCTCATTCTGCCTCTGTTTTCTGCAAAATCATTTCCTATCGTAGATCCGACTCCATAACTCTTCATCACCTTCTTCTCCGCGGCATCTTTGGCATCTTCGGTGTTTTTATTGATGGCTGCTTCATTGGCTTTGGCGGCGGCTAACTTTTCATTGGCTGCCTTGGCACGTTCTGCAGCCTCTCGGGATGCGCGTTCTGCGGCTTCTTTTCGTTCTGCAGCTTTGTTAGATTCCGCCACTTTTCTTTCTTCCTCCACTCTTCTGGCAGCGAGATCTGCAGCGCGTTTGGCGTCTGCTTCTGCTTTTTTTCTTTCGGCTTCTGCGGCCGCCAATCTTGCGCGGTTTTCTGCCTCAATCCTTTCTTTTTCTTTTTTCGCAGCCAGGTCTGCAAGCCTTTTTCTTTCGGCTTCGGCTTTTCGTTCTGCTTCCTCTTTGGCTTTGGCGATTCTGATCTCCTCGGCGATGATGCTTCTGATCTGTCGCTCCAGCTCTTTGGATTGCGTCTGTTTCTGTCTCAGTTCGGCAGTTAGTTTAGACTCATTTTTTTTGAATTCGTTTAGCAGATCCTGTTTTTGCTTTCTCTCGATCTCAATGGTAGTGAGTTCCTTTTTCTGTGAAAGAAGCAGGTTGTCTTTTTCGCCAACATACTTTTTCTTGAGCGCAATATTTTTCTGGATTTCTTTGGCTTTATTTGTGATTTCAGCCGCTTTTTTGTCCTGATATTCCGAGTAGCGCTTCAGGTATTCCATTCTTTTAAGCGCTTCACCCAGGTTTTTTGATGACAGGATAAAAGTTACTTTGTTCTGTACACCTTTGGTTTTATAAGCTTTGACGAGAATGTCGGCATAATTTTTTCTCAGAACTTTCAGCTCGCGGTTATTTTTGTTGATTTCGAGCTGACGTTTGTAAATGTCATCCTCAATAAATCTTTTTTCTTTCTGGGTATTGTTATAAACTTTTTCGCGGAGTGTCAGTTTCTGATTGACGGCATTGAGGTATGCTACGGAAAGTTTGGATTCTTGTTTAGTCTGATTCAATGTGGCATTGAGGGTAGAAATCTGCTTCTTGAGTTCAGCATTTTGTTTCTGAAGTTGTTCTTTGTCTTTCTGTGCAAAAACGCCTCCGAAAACTAAAATACTTATGAAAAAACTTAATTTCTTAATCATTTAATTTCTGTCTTTTTGTAGTTGGCAGGAACACTGTAAGGCGTCTCCATAAGGGAAAAGTCAAATTTCGTATTTTCAATCAAGATTTCGTCCGTTTTCTTAGCTTTTATAATTATTTTAACATTTTTTGGAAAGCTCTCATTATTGAGTATTTCCCTGTTAGAATAATTGATTTCCAGCTGGTCATTATTTTGTACATTGGACAACAAAACGTGAGTCAGATTAAGATCATTGTCATAATCCAGCGCGATATTGTATTCCGTTGTTTTTCCGTTTTCTGTGATTTTCTGCGTTTCTTTGGATGTTAAACTAAAGCCTTGAGCATTTTTAGTCAGATTAAAATTGCTTTCGGAGACAGGAATGAATGTTTTGCCAAGCAGCAGGTTTTGTAGTGAATTGTAATCTATAAAGTTGACATTGAGAAGTTTATTAAGGTATGCAAAATCGGAATCGATGTAGGTCTTATCCAATTTATAGTAACCTTTAACGCCTTGCGGTGTCGCAACGCCGCGCGCCGCCTGGAGAATGACTGCTGTAAGGTTCATCCAGATTTTCTGGCCATTTTCTATGTAAATCACAGCGTCCAAAGTTGGAATGAAAGCTCCGGTTCTTGCATCAATCTTACTATTGATTTTTACTGCATCAAATGTGGATTTCTTACCAATGGATGAAAAAAACTGACTGTTATTTTCAATGGGTTTTGTGGTGCTTACCGGTGTTTGATTCACTGATTTATTTTGAGTGGCGCAGGATGCCAGTGCCAAAGCGAAAAATATAGATAAAGCTGATGATTTCATAATGATTTTTGGTAAAAAACTTACAATATTAACGCCAAATGGGGTTTAATATTTCCGTAAGATTAGTTAATAAAAAACAAAACTTTGCCGCAGAAACGGCAAAGTTGATATTTAATAAATGCTTTGGAATTAATCTTTGGAAAGGAAATCCAAAACGGAATAATCCCCCAAAGAAATTTCTCTGGAGACACCGAAGTATTGTGCAGAGTTTCCGATCATAGAGTTACTCAGGTTTCCGTGGTCAATAATGGTGCTTCCCTGGATCAGCGAGTTTTCTATGTTAGAATTGTGAATTTTGGTATTGTTACCCAGAGAAACATAAGGTCCGATCTTGGAATTGGTTATTTTTACATTTTCGCCGATGTAGCATGGCGGAATAATCAAACTGTTCTCAATCACCGCAGAATCCGGATACTTGGCCATACTTTCTTTTTCGTAATCCAAAATTTTACTGTTGGTCTGTATGGTTACATTCTTATTACCACAGTCCATCCAGTCGTCCACTTTCCCTAAAGAGAATTTGGCACCTTTTGATCTTAGATTTTCCAATGCTGTAGTTAGTTGATATTCACCACCTTCACGGATGTCATTTTCCATGATGTAATTGATTTCAGTCATTAGTTTTTCTGCAGAATTAAAGTAATAAATTCCAATAATTGCAAGGTCGGAAACAAATTCCTTCGGTTTTTCTACAAAATCGGTAATGAAGCCATAGTCATCCAATTTAACAACTCCGAAAGCGGAAGGATCCTCTACTTTCTTGACCCAGATCACACCATCTGCATTGGTGTCCAGGTGGAAGTCGGCGCGGAATAATGTATCTGCAAAAGCTATGATTACAGGTCCGGACATGCTGTCCTTTGCACAGTTTATGGCATGTGCTGTTCCCAATGGTTCATTTTGCGTGTAGATGCTTCCTTTTGCACCAAGGTTTTCAGCTACTTTAATTAATGATGCCTCTACTTCCGGTCCAAAATCTCCGATGATGAACGCTATTTCCTCGATAGGTTGATTGGCAACTTTTGCAATATCTTCCACCAATCTCTGTACAATTGGTTTTCCTGCAATCGGAATCAGAGGCTTAGGAACTGTTAATGTATGGGGTCTCAGTCTGGAGCCACGCCCAGCCATAGGTACAATTATCTTCATAAATTAGTTGTTATCTGTTTTTCTTTTGCCCAAAGGCTCTCTATTATCATATTGTCACTTAATCCCGAATATCTTTAAAAATTTGCGCGGTATAAGTCGTTCCTGCATTAGCAAGAATGTTGCCAAAATTAGAAATATCAGGTTACCTATCCAAATGTTTTCTTTTAAATATTGATAACATGCCAAAGATGTTACGAGTGTCACTAAAATCACGGTTATGTTCTTATAAAGGTGATACGGGACGGGATATTTTTTTTGTCCCCAAACGTAGGAGATGATCATCATGGTAAAGTAACTGGCAATGGTTGCCCACGTAGAAGCCCAGTAGCCATATTTTGGAATAAAATAAAAATTAATGATGATAGTAATCACGACTCCAACTGCGGAGATATAGGCTCCGACAATGGTTTTATCAGTCAGTTTGTACCAAATGGAAAGATTGAGATAGATGCCTAAAAATAAACTTGCAAAAAACAGAATCGGTAAAATTCCGATGCCTTCGTAATATTCCGGATTGTTGATATAGACTTTGGCAATCCAATAGAGATTCACGGAGAGGAAGAGCACGATCATACAGTTTACCGCAATAAATATATCCATCAGGCGGACGTACATGTCCTTTGCATTATCTTTCTTGGAATTACTGAAAAAAAACGGCTCAATTCCCAGGGCGTAGGCCTGTCTGAAAAGAATGACGAACGTCACAACCTTGGCCACACCGCCATAAACGCCCAGCTCGTGCCGCCCGATGTCTTCTGGTAACAAAAACTTAAGAAACTGTCTGTCAAAGGTTTCGTTGATGATTCCGGCCAGTCCGGCAATGGTAATCGGCCAGGAATATTTTATCATTTTTTTCCAGAGTTCCAAAGAAAAATATTTGATTCTTGCAATGAATAATTCCTGAGACAACATTAAAAAAGTAATAGCGCTGGCCACCAGATTTGCCACGAAAACATATCCGATTCCGAATTGCTGACTATATTTTAACCCGAAAATTCCATTGGGATATTTTGGTAGAATGATGATGAAAAATACGACTAAAAGAAAATTAATGATTCCGTTCGTGATTCTGATTCCGGCGTATTTTAAAGGTCTTTCGTTTTTCCTAAGCATTACAAAAGGCATTGCACAAAAAGCATCGAGAGCCAAAGTCACGGTCAAAATCGCTAATAAATCTACCTGGTCCGGCGTTTTGAAAGCAATAGCTAAAGGTTGCCTGTAAATCAAGGTGAAAAATAAATAGACCGATGTTACAGCCAAAACACTGAAAAATGATGTGGAAATCAGTTTACGGTCATCTTTTTCATCTAAAGCAAACCGGAAAAAAGTGGTTTCCATTCCGTGTGTCAGAAGGACGGCAATAACGCCGGCCACAGAATAAAAATCGGCGTAAGGCGAATAAGCAGATGGTCCGAAAGTTCTCGTAATAATTGGATTGATAACAAACGGAAACAGTCTGATAATCACAGTTGTTAATCCATAAAGCGCAGTTTGTCCGAGAAGTTTCTTCAATTCAAAAATTTTTGCAAAAATAATCTATTCTGACAAGAATCCGATTTATTTCTTCAGCTTATAATTCATATAGAAAACCAGTTTTCCGCCGCGCATAATATCTTCATGCTTTAATCTGTAGCCTTCAAAAGGTTTACCATTCAGCTCCATTTTTTCGATGTAAACGTTCTTTTCGGATTGATTTTTAACTTCGATTTCAAAAGATTTTCCGTTCTCCAGATTCAGTTTTGCATTCACAATTCTAGGACTGCCGATCCAGTATTCATCCGAGCCCGGCCAAACAGGATAGAATCCTAAACTGCTGAAAATATACCAGGCACTCATTTGTCCACAATCATCATTTCCGCCTAATCCATCAGGTTTTGCTTTGTATTGCATCGTCAGAATTTTGCGGATTTGAGACTGCGTTTTCCAAGGCTGACCCGCAACATTGTAAAGATAGGCAACGTGATGCGCAGGTTCGTTGCCATGAACATAACCACCGATAATTCCTTCTCGAGTGATATCTTCGGTATCAGCAAAAAACTCATCGGGCAAATGCATTGTGAATAATTGATCAAGATTGTCTCCGAATTTCTTTTTTCCGCCCATTGCATCCATCAAACCATTCGGATTGTGAGGAACGAAGAAACTGTAATTCCACGAATTTCCTTCAATGAAGCCTTGTCCGTGGGTGCTCAGCAAATCAAATTCTTTTTTGAAAGTGCCGTCCGACAATCTCGGCCTCATAAAACCAATCGATTGGTCGAAGACATTTTTCCAGTTTTCAGAACGTTTCAAATATTCATTATAAATATCAGTTTTGCCTAATTTTTTAGCGATTTGTGCGATGGCCCAATCGTCATAAGCATATTCTAAAGTGTTAGAAACAGACGTTCCGTTTTTCTCGGCCGAGATATAACCTTTATCAACATATTCACCGATGCCTTCGTAATTTCTCTTGTTGGACGTGGCGATACAAGCTTTCAATGCTTCTTCGGGATTTCCTGTAAATGTATTTTTAATAATGGCATCCGCAATCAAAGCAACCGAATGATAACCGCTCATACACCAGTTTTCATTGGCATAATGCGACCAGACCGGCAACGTTTTCAAACTGAATTGGTCATAATGCGCCAGCATCGATTTTATCATATCATCATTTCTTTTTGGCTGAATGATGTTGAAAAGCGGATGCAAAGCACGATATGTGTCCCAGAGTGAAAATGTTGTGTAATTCGTAAAATCTTTTGCCTGATGAACATTCTGGTCAAGACCTTTATACTCTCCGTTGATGTCCATATAAGTGGTAGGATTGATGAACGTGTGATACATCGCCGTATAAAAATTCACTTTATCATCGTCGTTTAATGTATTGACAACGATTTTATTGAGTTCGCTATTCCAATCATTTTGAGCCTGAGATTTCACATTTTCAAAGTTCCAATCCGGCGTTTCTTTCTGTAGATTTTCCAGCGCATTGGCCTGACTGACCGGAGAAAGCGCAAATTTGATTTGAACCTTTTCATTGTCCTGAGTGTCAAAATCAAAATGCATTCTGATTTTCTTTCCGGCAATCTCGGGGAAATTCTCATCCTGATTCCACTTTCTCCAAAAACCTCTGTAAGCTTGTTTGTTATCAAAATTTTTCTGGCCGTAAGATTTAAAAGGCTTCGAAAATTCCATTGCAAAATAGACAGTTCTCGTTCTTGCCCAGCCATTGGTTTGTCGGTAGCCTGTGATTCTGTGGTCATTTTCGATTCTCACATAAGTCCAGACATTCTTATCGTCATAATTGTAAATTCCGGACATCAAATCTAAAATGATGTGTGCATCATCAGATTTGGGAAATGTGTATTGATGAAATCCAACTCTAGTTGTTGCTGTTAATTCAGCTAAAATATTAGAATCATCGAGTTTTACTTTATAATATCCGGCTTCGGATTTTTCATTCTGATGAGAAAATCTGGAACGAAATCCACTTCCCGGATTTTGTGCAGTTCCGGGATTCAGTTTTAATGTTCCAACCGTTGGCATTATCAGAAAATCACCCAAATCCGAATGTCCCGTTCCGCTAAAATGCGTGTGCGAAAATCCGACAATCGTTTTATCTTCATAGCGATATCCGGCGCAATATTTATAAACATCAGGATTGTATTTCCCTTTGACTTCATAAGATAAAGTGTCGGTTTCAGGACTTAGTTGAACGGCTCCAAAAGGAACGGTTGCACCGGGAAAAGTATGACCCATTTTTTCAGTACCGATAATTGGATTCACAAATTTGACTAAGTTTAATTTCTGGGAACTGAATAATGAAGCGAGAAAAACGGGCAGAAATAAAATGAACTTTCTTGGAAACATCCTTCGGAATTTTGAAGCAATTTAGTTAAAACCACAAAAGGCACAAAAGTTTTGTTCAGTTTAAATATTCTAAAAAATAAGCTCAATTTCATTTGAATTAACGATTAGATTTTCTTTTGTGACTGTTGTGGTTTATAAATTCAAAAACTTAATTTTGTTTCTATCTAAAAAAGCGAAATGAAAATCCTGATAAAAAACGCACAGATCGTCAACGAAGGAAAGATTGTCCAAAGCGATATTCTCATCGAAAACGATCTGATCTCTAAAATTGAATCCCAAATTTCTGAAGAAGCAGATCAAATTATTGATGCGTCCGGAAAATATCTTTTGCCGGGAGTAATTGATGACCAGGTGCATTTCCGCGAGCCTGGTTTGACCTGGAAAGGTGATGTTGAAACAGAATCCCGCGCGGCAATCGCTGGCGGAACGACAAGTTTTATTGAACAGCCTAATACAGTTCCCAATGCGGTAACCCAGGAATTGTTGGCAGATAAATATGAAATTGCGGCTCAAAAATCGTTTGCCAATTACGGATTTATGATGGGCGGAACCAATGACAATCTTGAAGAAGTTTTAAAAACGAATCCGAGAAATGTTCCGGGAATCAAGTTATTTTTGGGTTCGTCAACAGGAAATATGCTGGTCGATAATCCGGAAACTCTGGAAAAAATTTTCAGTAACACCAAAATGCTGATTGCCGTTCATTGTGAGGACGAAGCAACCATCAGAGCCAATACTCAAAAATATCTGGATGAATATGGCGAAGATATTCCTGTGAAATTTCATCATCTCATCAGAAGTGAAGAAGCTTGTTATAAATCTTCTTCAAAAGCGATTGAACTGGCCAAGAAAACCGGAGCGAGACTTCACGTTTTCCATTTGTCAACAGCCATTGAAACGGAGCTTTTTAGAAATGACATTCCTTTAAAAGATAAAAAAATTACAGCGGAAGTCTGTGTTCATCACTTGACTTTTACTAATGAAGATTACGAAACAAAAGGCGGACTCATCAAATGGAATCCCGCTGTAAAAACGCACAAAGACAAAGACGGACTTTGGGAAGCGCTTTTGGATGACAGAATTGATGTGATTGCGACCGACCACGCTCCGCACACTTGGGAAGAAAAACAGAATGTTTACACCAAATGTCCTTCCGGAGCGCCTTTGGTTCAGCATTCTTTGGTCGTGATGTTGGAAAATTACAAAAACGGAAAAATTTCTCTCGAAAGAATCGTTGAGAAAATGGCTCACAATCCTGCGATTTTGTTCAGAATTGAAAAACGAGGTTTCATCAGAGAAGGTTACAAGGCCGATTTGGTTTTGGTTGATTTAAATGAAAACTGGACGGTTGAAAAACAAAACATTCTTTACAAATGCGGTTGGAGTCCGCTCGAAGGAACGGAGTTTCATTCTAAAGTCACTCACACTTTCGTCAACGGAAATCTGGTTTACGAAAACGGTACAATTAATGAGGAAAAATTCGGGGAACGATTGTTTTTTGAAGTGGAATAGTCAGTAAAGAAAAGGCAAATTTGTGAAACTGCAGATTTGCTTTTTGTTTAGATTTCTCGCGGATGATCAAATTTTGTTAATGAGTTAGAGAAAATCGCCCAGATCAGCTGTAGATACAACTGAACGGCTTTCAGGTAACAATATTTTGGCTAATGTCGGACCTAAACCTTTTAAAGCGCCTGTCAAGAATCTTACTTTTTTGCACTCATTTTTGATTGTTAGCTAACCCTGCGATGAAGGACTTTTGGGCGCTCTTTCCGTCTGTGGTTTATCCTGAGCAAAAGTCGAAGGACTCCGTTTTTGTCACTCTGATATTCTCGAAGAGTACGTTCACGCCGGGGCGCAATTGTATGGCGTTCATATTTTGTGCATAACTTTTGTTAATTTTTAAAACAAAATAAAAATCTAAATTTACCACAGACGCAAATCATCGTTTATTAATATCAAAAATCACTTACTAAATGAATCTATATACACAACCAATGTTACGCGAAGACGCACTCAGAGATAAAGTCGCTATTGTGACTGGTGGCGGAAGCGGTCTTGGAAAAGCAATGACCAAATATTTTCTGGAACTCGGCGCAAAAGTCGTTATCACTTCCAGGAACTTGGAAAAACTGCAAGGAACTGCCAAAGAATTGGAAGAGCAAACCGGTGGAAAAGTGCTTTGCGTGGCCTGCGATGTACGAAATTGGGATGAAGTGGAAGCGATGAAAGAAGCAGCTCTGAAAGAATTTGGGAGAATTGATATTCTGTTGAACAATGCAGCCGGGAATTTTATCTCGCCAACCGAAAGACTGACACATTCAGCTTTTGATTCGATTTTAGATATTGTTCTGAAAGGCACCAAAAACTGCACACTGTCCATTGGGAAATATTGGATTGATAACAAAATTCCGGGAACTGTTCTTAACATCGTAACAACTTACGCATGGACTGGCTCAGCTTATGTGGTGCCGTCGGCTTGCGCAAAAGCAGGCGTTCTGGCAATGACAAGAAGTCTGGCGGTAGAGTGGGCGAAATATGGAATCCGCTTCAATGCGATTGCGCCAGGACCTTTTCCTACAAAAGGTGCGTGGGATAGACTATTACCTGGAGATTTGCAGGAGAAATTCGATATGAGGAAAAAAGTGCCACTCAGAAGAGTAGGTGAACATCAGGAGTTGGCCAATCTTGCTGCTTATCTCGTTTCCGATTATTCCGCTTATATGAACGGCGAAGTGGTGACCATTGACGGTGGCGAATGGCTTCAGGGAGCCGGTGAGTTCAATATGCTGGAAGATATTCCGCAAGAGATGTGGGATGCTCTGGAAGCAATGATAAAAGCTAAGAAATCGAATTAATTTGAAGATCAACCTTATTTTAATCTCAAGTTGTAACAATCTTGAGATTTTTTTTACCTATTTCTAAATGTCATAAATCTTTTTACGAAATGAAATTCAAAATTCCTTATTTGATTTCTGCTGTTGCGATGTTTGCTTTTGTCGGCAATTCTTACGCTCAGGAATCTCCAAAATACGATTACACCGAAGCATTCAAACCATTTTTCTATCCTCAGACAGGAACTGAAACCCGTTCAGCGAGTGGACAGCCGGGGCACAAATATTGGCAGAACTCCGCGGATTATCAACTCAATGTTAGTCTTAATGAAGCTAACAATGAACTGACAGGTTCGGCAGAAATTACTTATACCAATAACAGTCCGGACCAGTTGGGTTTTCTTTGGCTTCAACTCGACCAGAATTTGTTTGCTAAAGATTCCAGAGGGAATGCAGTGGTTCCATTATCCGGCAGCAGAAACGGTTCTCACGGCGAGACTTTTGACGGTGGCTATAAAATTAAATCGGTGAAATATGACGGGAAAGATGTAAAATATACCATTACCGACACCAGAATGCAGATAGACCTTCCAAGCGATCTGAAAGCTAACGGAGGTGTAGCTAAATTGAAAATCGAATACTCTTTTGTCTCTCCAAAATACGGTTCGGACAGAATGGGCGTGGAGGATACCAAGAATGGTAAAATCTTCACCTTGGCGCAATGGTATCCAAGAATGTGTGTGTACGATGACGTGATGGGCTGGAACACTTTGCCTTATTTAGGTGCTTCGGAATTCTATCTGGAATATGGAACTCTATCGGCTAACATTACAGTTCCGGCTAATCATTACGTTGTAGCTTCAGGGGAATTGCTGAACGAGAAAGAAGTTTATTCCAAGGAAGAGATCAACCGCTGGAATGAGGCGAGAAAAAGTGAGAAAACGGTTATGATTCACCCGGAATCTGAATTAGGGAAAGGAAATCAATCAGGAACAAAAACCTGGAAATTCAAAATAGAAAAGGCGAGAGATTTTGCTTGGGCTTCATCGGCAGCATTCATCATTGATGCGGCGAGAATTAATCTGCCAAGTGGAAAAAAATCTTTGGCCATCTCGGCTTATCCTGTAGAAAGCGCCGGAGACAAAGCTTGGGGACGCTCAACCGAATACACGAAAGCTGCCATTGAACATTACTCGGGAAAATGGTTTGAATATCCTTATCCTGCCGCAACCAATGTTGCAGGGAACGAAGGTGGAATGGAATATCCGGGAATCGTTTTTTGCCACAGAAATTCCAGCGGAGCAGATCTTTGGGGAGTTACCGATCATGAATTTGGACACACTTGGTTTCCTATGATTGTTGGTTCAAACGAAAGGGTCTTTGCCTGGATGGACGAAGGTTTTAATACATTCATCAATGAATTATCTACGGAAGCTTTCAACAAAGGTGAATATTACCATAAACAAGATATAAGTAAAATCGGCCCTTTTGTGCAGAGTGATAACTTTGAGCAGATCATGGTTGGTCCGGATAATATGAAGGAAAGAAGTATTGGCGTTCTGGCGTATTTCAAACCTGGCGTTGGATTAGGAATCCTGAGAGAAACCATTCTTGGTCCTGAAAAGTTTGATAAAGCTTTCAGAACTTATGTTGAAAGATGGGCTTTCAAACATCCGACACCTTGGGATTTCTTCCATACGATGGAAAATGTTTCCGGAGAAGAACTGAACTGGTTCTGGAGAGGATGGTTTATGAACAAGTGGAAAGTAGATCAGGCGGTTAAGAATGTAAAACCTGTGAATGGCGATTACAAAAACGGTGCACAAATCACGGTTGAAAATATCGGACAATTGCCAATGCCTACCACGGTTCTTGTAACATTTAAAGACGGAACAACTCAGACGGTTAAGCTACCTGTCGAAGTTTGGAAACGCAACACCGAGTGGACATTCCAGTTGGATTCAGCAAAAGAAATAAGCTCAGTTTCCCTGGATCCGAAATCCATTGTTCCGGATATTAATCCAAAGAATAATGTTTGGCCGGCAAAATAAACTTTGAGGGAATAGAAGTATAGAAGAATATAGACAAAAATAGCGCTCCAAACGGAACGCTATTTTTTATTTTATTGACAGATTCATCTAAGTCTTCAATCTAACTTCTCGCTTCTACTCGTCTATCATCTATCCGTGTATTATATCAAAATCTAAAGAGCAATCATCTCTGTCACTTCCACATCATAACCGGAAATTACAGGTTTTACGTTAGGATTTTGGGTGATCACCCGGAATTTGTTGATGCCAAGGTCTTTCAGAATTTGAGTGCCGATACCATAATCCCGGAAGTTCGGTGCGATGGTCGGTTGTTCTCTCGTTCCTTCCTGGTAATGAAGAAAATGCTGAAGTCTGCTTAATGTATTTTCTTTGTTAGAAACATTATTAATGAAAACCACAGCACCTTTTCCTGCTTCGTTGATGAGATCCGTAACGCGCTGCATCAGCGGATGCTCGCCATTGGAAAGCCTGCTGAAGACATCAAAATAACTGCCGGACGCCTGAACTCTTACCAAAACAGGCTCATCTGCAGCCCAAGTTCCTTTGGTCAGGGCATAATGGATTTGCTCCGTCGGCTTTTCCTCAAAAACATAAAACTTAAAATCGCCAAAATGCGTTTTGATGTCACGCTCCTCAATTCTCTCCACCAGGTCACCTTGTCTCAGTCTGTAATGAATCAAATCCTCTATGGAAACCACTTTCAAATCGTGCTTCTTTCCAAATTCCAAAAGTTGAGGTAATCTCGCCATGCTTCCGTCTTCATTCAGGATCTCGCAGATCACGCCACCTTCTTTCAGTCCGGCTAATCTTGTCAAATCAACCGCTGCTTCCGTGTGGCCGGCTCTTTTCAGAACGCCACCTTCTCTGGCGCGCAGAGGAAAAATGTGTCCGGGTCTCATCAGGTCGCCGGGTTTCGTTTCCGGGTCCATAATTGCCTGGATGGTTTTAGCACGGTCACTGGCAGAGATTCCTGTTGTGGCTCCTTTTCCCAAAAGGTCCACGGAAATCGTGAAAGCAGTTTCCTTCGGGTCGGTGGAGTTGGCTACCATAGAATGCAGTTCCAGTTCGTCGCATCGCTTTTCAGTCAGCGGCATACAGATCAAACCTCTGGCATAGGTCGCCATAAAGTTCACGGTTTCTGCAGTGGTGAGTTCTGCAGCAGCAATCAGGTCGCCTTCGTTTTCGCGGTCTTCATCATCCACTACGATCACCATTTTTCCGTTTTTGATGTCTTCCAGCGCTTCTTCTATTGTATTGAGTTGGAGTGTATCCATTATATTAGAAAATTTCTGCAAAGATACTTATTTAGAACCTAAATAAAGTGGCTGATGACCAATTAAATATCTGTCAGCTTTGATCGAGGACAAAGATAAATCAGGCTCAAATTCCAGAATTAAGATTCAAAATGAAGTTCGTTACCGCAGATCTGGGACTCTGCTTTTTATTTTTAAAGATAATTTCCTCTCCCAAACCATTGGTTGTCAAGGTAAGAAAATGTTAAAATTTTATTTTTTCCGAGAAAATTTGATAATCAATTTGACATTCAAAAAAAAACCTTAAATTTGCAATCCAAGAAACGGTGCTTTGGCCGAGTGGCTAGGCAGTGGTCTGCAACACCATCTACAGCGGTTCGAATCCGCTAGGCACCTCACTTAAACCCTAAGTTGTTTTATAGTAACATCTTAGGGTTTTGCTTTTCAATCCATTTTCGTTACAGCACTTTTTTGTTAAACACTTTCCTCAACTTTAGAAATAATCCAAATTAGGATTGCGATATTTTCAGTATTTATACGTAATTGTTGATTTATTTTGGTATTGTAATTGTATTTTTTTGAAATAATCACCAAAATATAGTATTATGAAAAAGTTATTTACATTCTTTGGACTTATGTCCTCAGTAGCATTCTTTAATGCACAGATTGTGATCAATGAGATCTACACAGGGGGCGGTTTATTGGGAGCAGTGCTTGCCAACGATTTTATAGAATTGAAAAACATCGGAAATACCAACGCCTCGCTTGATGGTATGACCATGCAGTACGGACCGGCCAACGGTCAGTTTACCCAATACCATACTCTGCCCAATGTGACGCTGCCTCCCGGACAGACCTTCCTGATCCAGCAGGCGTCAGAAGGTCTTGGGGGAATCAATCTGATTAATCCGAATCTGATCGTAGATGTGGTGCTTAATCTGGATGGCTCTGGTCCCGTGTTGGGACTTGGCGTACAGCTGGGACTGACTTCCGGGAAAGTGGCTCTGGCGTCCAATAATACACGGGTTACAGGACCTACAGCTTCTAATGTAGTCGATTTCGTGGGTTACGGTCTTGCAGATCAGTACGAAGGTGGCGGCGCAGCCCCATCGCCTACTATCCTCAATTCCATTACAAGAATCAGCGGCGATACCAACCATAATGGTGTAGACTTCACCGCAGCCATCCCGACACCACAAGCTGGGGTTAACCTTGCTGTAAGCGAACTCTCGGCTGGCAAAAATTCACTGGTAGTCAATACTCTGGTGATGCGAAATGAGATCTATTTTCGCAACCCGGTGAGCGATATCCAGATCTTCTCCATGAGTGGTCAGCTGGTGAAGACCGCTGCAATTAAAGCGGATTCTAAAATCAGTGTGAACCTCCCAAAAGGCCAATACATAGTTACAGGAACTGTGGACGGAAAAAAAATGTCCAACAAGATTGTGGTGCAGTAGGATAATTAAACATTTGATCGCAAAGAGCTTTCTTCAGAAGGCTCTTTTTTTCTTGCAAATAAATAGGAAGACCTGCAGAGAATCCTCCTATTTATCATTACGATTATCGATGTTTAACCTCCAAAATCCCGCTATGGATTAGTTTCTCGATTTGGTGAAAAAGTAAAGGGCTGCTGTAGCCAGCACGCCGGCCAGCAGGATCTTTGTGTCTTTGGATGGTACCGGGACAATGGTTTCGCCGTAGATCCGCATCGGGTATTTGGATGGCGTCAGAATATTGCCGTCCGTGTCTGTAGTTCTGTCGTCATTCATCATCAGTCTCAATCCAGCGGAGGTAGTATTGATGACGGCTTTTGGAAATATGCTGTATGCTGTTTTCATCAGCAACGAAGACCAGTCCGTAAACTTACTCTTTCTGGGTCGTTTGGCCATTTCCACCATAGCTTCAGCCAGCTTTTTCGGGTCGGCAGCGGTAGGTGGGATTTTGAAATCAAGACCTGAATATTTTGCAGAGTGCATATTGCCTGTAGAGCGCTGGATGCTGGGGTAGAGGGCTACTACATGAATATCGGCTTCATCAGATACCTCGCCCTGGAGGCATTCCACCATCCCGCGGATGCCGTACTTGGAGGCGGAGTATGCTGCCCCATAAGGAGCCGGCATCCACCCGCCAATGGAAATATTATTGATGAGAACACCATAATGTTGTCTTCTGAAGATTGGCATCACCGAGCGTGCGCCGTGCATGTAACCCAGCAGATTGGTTTTGATAACCTGATCAATCACTTCCACCGGCGTATCTTCATATTTTCCGGTGGCCATCACGCCGGCATTATTCACCCAAATATCAATGCTTCCTGTGGTTTCAAGAGCTTTCTCTGCAAGATGTTCCACTTCTTTGTATTCGGAGACGTCGGTAGGAACTGCAATGGCGTTGGCGCCAAAACTGTTGCACAGTGCTACGGTTTCTTCTAATGCTTCCTTACCGCGCGCAGCCAGGATGAGAAAGCAGCCTTCTTTGGCAAAAGCTTCGGCTGCTGCGCGCCCCACGCCACTGGATGCACCGGTAATAACTACCGTTTTGTGCCTGAGCGACAGAAGATCTTCTTTATTTTCCATGAGATTAAATTTTGTGTAATGACTGACGTTCAAAGAACATACCAGCAGGAGCTGTCCGGATTTTATGAATGACAAAATACTTTCAGAAAAGTTAATAAATAACAATCAGGCGATAACGGAGAAAGCTTAGAGAGAGCTTAGAGCGCTAGTCAGTCATCAGAACAATCAACTTCACAATAATAAATTCAATTAATTAACGGCTTTGTATCATCTTGGCAAAGCTTTTGTTTATAGGAACGGACACTGAATTAATAATCACTAATATTTTTACGAAATGGAAGCCGCAGAACTAAGACTTAATAATTTGTTGATGTACGGAGATTCGATAGTCCCGATTATGGGCGTCGAAAATAATCATGAGAGTGTTTTAGTCAAAATTGATGAAGATACTTCCATTGATTACAGAAATTTGAAACCTATTGCACTTACTGCAGAGTGGTTTCAGAAATTGGGCTTTAAGGAAGCTTACCGCTCTCATAACAGAGTGAGATTCGATTTGCCAAACCTTTGCAGGTACGATTTTGACCTTGATTCCAATAAAATCCTTGAGGGTTTTTTATTCTTCGGAAACTATATCAAGTGCAAATATCTGCACCAGTTGCAAAACATCTACTTCACGCTGACAGGCGAAGAGCTGAAGATAGAGCATAAAATTCCCCGCGCCCAAACCACACTATCATAAATTTTACTTAAAACCTGACTCCCCGGAATCAGGTTTTTTTATTTTAAAAATGCAGCGTCCCGCTTCTTATATCTCACAGCTTTCCTTATTTTTGTTTAAAATTGTTTAGAATTGAAAACCCATTTCATTGCCATTGGCGGTTCTGCGATGCACAATCTTGCCATTGCACTCAAGGATAAAGGCTATCACGTTACAGGTTCCGATGATGCTATTTTCGAACCCTCCAAATCCCGACTGGAAAAAAAAGGTATTCTTCCCCAGGAATTGGGTTGGTTTCCCCAAAAACTGACTTCGGATATTGACGCCGTCATTCTGGGAATGCACGCCCATGCAGACAATCCGGAACTTGCCAGAGCCAGAGAATTGGGCCTCAAAATCTATTCATACCCGGAATTTCTTTACGAGCAATCCAAAGAAAAAACCCGCGTGGTCATTGGTGGTTCGCATGGTAAAACCACCATTACATCCATGATTCTCCACGTTCTGAATTTCCATCAGAAAGACATCGACTATATGGTGGGCGCACAGCTGGAAGGCTTTGATTGTATGGTGAAAATTACCGAAGACAATGATTTTATGATCCTGGAAGGTGATGAATATCTGTCTTCGCCAATTGATCTGCGGTCTAAGTTTTTATTGTATCAGCCCAATATCGCTTTGGTTTCCGGCATTGCCTGGGATCATATCAATGTGTTCAGGACTTTTGATGATTACGTGGAGCAGTTCAGGAAATTCGTAGCGAGTATTACACCGGGCGGCGTTCTGGTCTACAATGAAGAAGATGAAGAAGTGGTAAAAGTGGTGGAGTCCGCCGAGAATTACTTCCGGAAAATGCCATACAAAACGCCGGATTACGAAATTGTGGGCGGCATTGTCCACCTGAAAACCGATATAGGGGATATTCCGCTTTCTGTTTTTGGAAAACATAATCTGCTGAATATGGAAGGTGCCAGATTCATCTGTTCTCAGCTGGGCATTATGGAGGAAGAGTTTTATGAAGCGATTATGAGTTTCAAAGGCGCTTCCAAACGCCTTGAAAAAGTGGAAAGAGCAGATGGCGGCTTGCTTTATAAGGATTTTGCACACGCACCTAGCAAGGTGAAAGCAACGGTGGCGGCTTTTGCTGAGCAATTTTCAAACACTGAAACTTTCGGTTTCCTGGAATTGCACACTTATTCCAGTCTGAACCCTGTTTTCCTGGAACAGTACAACCACGCAATGGACGGTTTGGCACATGCCGTGGTTTTCTATTCGGAAGATGCCTTGAAAATCAAAAGAATGGAACCTATTTCTCCGGAACTGATCAAAGAAAAATTCAGGAATAGCAATTTGAAAGTTTTTACCAATGCAGAAGACCTTCATCAGTATTGGGAAACATTAGACAAATCCAAGGGTGCTTTTCTGATGATGAGCTCCGGTAATTTCGGTGGTCTGGACTTGGCGAATTAGTCCGTTGCAAACAAAATATCAACCTTTCGGATTAGTTTCCGGAAGGTTTTTTGATGAATTCTATCATTACGATTTTATCACTCAGATTTGAATGATAAGAATACCTGAATGAGGTTTGTTAAAATGTAGACCCTTGTAACTATCACAAATTCAGTGAATTTACTTCAACTAAATGAATCAATGGCTCAACTAAATGAATCAACGCCCCAACTAACTGAATCAACGCTTCAACTAAATGAATCAGCGGTTCAACTAAACGGTTCAACGACTCAACTTAATGCATCAACGCTTTAACTCACCGAATCATCGGCCTGACTAATATCATCGCCGGCACAACAAACTCAATTAAGGGCTCAACTCAAGGTGTCGACAGATCCACTTACCATCAGTTGCTTTCATACGTGCAAATCGATCTGTCGGTTAAGATTTTTTTTAAAGTAGAGCGGTCCACCAAACCTTCCTGATAGAATAAAATCTGAGAATGATGATCGATCAAAATCCAGGTCGGATAAATGGGCTTTTGATGTCTTGCTAAAGCTACTGCCAGTTCGTGAATGCCGGAATCTCCATTGGAA
This sequence comes from uncultured Chryseobacterium sp., assembly GCA_913778505.1. Lineage (GTDB taxonomy): Bacteria > Bacteroidota > Bacteroidia > Flavobacteriales > Weeksellaceae > Epilithonimonas. The sequence continues at coordinate 28,990 of CAJYWD010000004.1, read as the reverse complement.
AAGTATCGGTAAGTTTTGCCAAAGAATTCAATGTCCTCTTTAGACTTTTCTGCGTCAAAAATGATAAAGTGAACGTTCTCATTCAGCAATTTTATCAATGCCAAATCTTTTTTGATCTGATGCATCTGGATTTTGCAAACGGAGCACCAACTTGTTTTCATATAAATCAACAATGGTTTCTCTGATTTGTCAGGAAGATTTTGAAATGTAAAAGTCTTCAATTCCTGAGAATTAAAAACTGAATAAGTCATCAATAATATAAAGGTTAATGTTTTCATCATAAATTTATTACCACAAAAGTCACAAAAGAATTGGTTGCTTTTTAGTTATCCAAAAGTTGAAAAAATTGATTTCATAAATTTTTGTCAGTTTTATAATTTCTATTCTTGATGTTTCTTTTGTGACTTTTGTGGTTTATGTCATCTGATCTGATAACGCACGCCTATAAAACTCCGGATTCCCTGCAGCGGCGCATAGCCGTAAGTCGTGTCAAAAGTGTAACTGTAAGGATTACTGACCACATCGTTTACCTCTTGATCAAACGGATCAAATGGCCGGAGAATCGGATTCTTCGGAACAAAATTCAGTAAGTTTCTGATGCCACCATACACTTCAAAACCATGATCAAATTTCTTGCTCAGCTGGATATTCATCAATGTGAACCACGGCGAATAGTCTGGCCGGAAATCGTTTGGAACGGTGGGCAGTCGCATCGGTCCATAGAATTGTCCCGTCAGATCCAATGAAAATTGATTCTTGAATGGATAAGTCAGATTATAAGTTCCGCTCCATTTGGGGGCGTGCAGCTGTTGCGTTTTTTCAGCATCATTCACGGAGTAAACATCCATGTAAGTGACGCCAAACATGAGCTGCAAAGGGAAATTCCAATTGGAACTCACATCCGCAGATATTCCCCTGGAAATGGCGTGCCCTGAGAGATTGTTATAAATGATTTTATCCGGCTCAGAATCAAAATCGCCAATGATTTTGTTGTTGAAATACGAATAAAATCCGTTCACATCCACATTGATAAAGTAGTCCTTGATCGGAATTTTGATGAGGTAATTGAGGTTGGTATTGAAAGATTTTTCCGGTTTCAGATCTTCTTGGATGACCACTTCGCGCGAACCCGTTAGTGCCGCATGATCTTCTGTGAAAAGATTCATGACCCGAAATCCTGTTCCGAAACTCAGCCGAAGCGTGCTGTAAGGATCGGGCTCAAATTTCCAAGCCAACCTCGGCGAATGCACGGATTGATGAACGAGATGATAATCGTACCTGTAGCCCATTAACAGCGTGTTTTTAGCATTGATTTCCCATTCATCTTCCAGGTAAATCCCGGCGATTGGTGATCTCATAGGTTGATTTTCGCCTGCTGAATTCGAAGTTCCGGGCGTATTGTCATCATAAAAAGTAGATTTATAACCGATTCCCGATTTCAAAAGATGTTTCCCGAATGGCCTGTCCCAATTCAGCTGCAGGAATAAAACTTTCTGTGTCGCCAGGTAAGGCGTATTTCCGTAAAAAGAATTTTGATTGTGGTAATTGTAAGAATACTGGAGCAGAAACTTTTCCTTCATCGGCAATTGATAAATCCCGAATAGCTCCAACCGGTTGGTGTAGATACTTTCGCCATAGACATCATCCGAACCTCGATTTTGCTTTTTCCAATGCATCTCGCCACCGAAACGGTCTTCATAAAAGTAGCGCAATGCCACACTCGCAGGTCGGTTTTCTTTTCTTTTAAAATTCCACTTGTTGAAAATTGAGATCTTGTGTTGCAGAGCGGTGTCTGTAAAATGGTCTTGGTTCTGGTCCATCCTGGTTCCGAAATAAAAATAATTAAAGCTTAGCAAACTAGAAAAATTCTGGTTGTCGATGACTTTTTTTGCAACATCCAGATTGATTTCACCTTGATTGCCTGTCATAGCATCTGTAGAAAAATGGGGTGCCTGCAAGGCATTTTTTGTGATGATGTTGATGACGCCGCCCATCGCTTCCGACCCGAAAACCGAAGAAGCCGGTCCTTTCGTGATCTCTATTCTGTCCACCAGACTGTTTGGGATGCCACTTAAACCGTAAACCGTGGACAATGAACTCACGATGGGCATTCCGTCAATCAAAATCATTGTGTAAGCGCCTTCCAGACCATTGATATGTATATCGCCCGTGTTGCAGACCGAACAGTTGAGCTGAGGTTTCACACCATTCACCATGGCAATCGATTCAAAAATATTAGGAGTAGGATTCTTCCTGAAAAACTGCTGAGAATAGACATCGGTAGAAATAGGAGTGCTGAGTTTTTTGAATGCAAATTGAGTGATGGTCACTTCATCAATGCGGTTAGATTTTGTAACGGAATCTAAGGCAGAATTTTCCGCAGAATCTACGGCTACTGAATCTGTCTGGGCAGCGACCAGGCTCGATAAGAAGATCAAAATAACAATAAGTGATTTCATTAAAACAAAAATGTTAGACAAAGCTAACAAATTTATTTTTATTGAACGTGTTTTGGACTGTTGGCGCTATTTAAGACAAAAAAAACCCACCGTAAAAGGTGAGTTATGTAAAATTAACCTAAGTTCGGGATAAGGAATTTTTTAAATAATTTAATATCAATAACAATTGTATTATCAATAGCGTCAGGCTTCAGCCCTATGTATAAAATTTAGAGATCAAAGTAGGCTTTAGCCAAAATTTAAGCTAAGGTTTGGCTAAAGCCTAACATTTTCTTTTACTATAAAACGGGCTAAAGCCCATTCCCATTGATATTATAAAATATCAGTTATCCCGAACTCAGGTCAACTATTTCTGAGTTGAAATATGGAATCTGAACATCCTAATCTCTTCTGCTCAAAAATATTCTCAGGATATACCAGAACAGTAACATGATGGATGAAAACATCTGCAAAGCTGCGCCTACGTACTGACCTTTGGTATAAACATTTTTGATGTTGTACGTTTCGTAAAGGATGCTTGCACTTGCCAGGCCGACCATTGCAAGCGAAAACCAAAGGCCCAGATTAAATCCGAAAATTGCCCCAACCACGATGACGCCCAAAGCTACGAAACCACCGATAACGATGATGTTTCTGAGGAACGAAAAATCCTTATTCGTAAAAAATACCGTAGCGGTGAGGCCTGCAAACATAAATGCGGTGACCAGTGCAGCCTGCGTGATGATCTGAGGTGCGTAGAGACTTGCAATACCCAGCATTGGCAGGAAAATGACGGCTTCTATCAGTACGAACAGTCCTAAACCAAGATACTGCGTACTTCTGGATACCGAAAAGGATAACTTGGTGGCGAGCATTGATACCATCCAGAAAACGCCAATGACCGCAAGCCAGATGTATTTCCCGGTCATCAGTGATAGGATAGTTTCCAGCGGAACCATCTGCAATAGTAAATATTCTACTGCACCAAAAGCCAGAATAGCAACGGCCACATGCATATAGGTTTTTCTGTAAAATTCTGCCCTTTCGACTTCTGACAGCTGAGAAACCATTAATGAATCATTCATTTGTTTTAAGATTTAGTTATTCTCAAATATAGGATTTTAAGATTTAATATCCAACATCTACCAGAAAAAGGCCATGCGCAGGTGCAGAAACGCCGGCAGAGTTCCGGTATTGGTCTTCTATGATTCTCCTCATGTCCTCCGGCATAATTTTTCCGCTACCCACTTCCACCATTGTTCCCACTATGGCACGTACCATATTTCTAAGGAAACGGTCGGCGGAAATCGTGAATTTCAATTGAGTTCCTGCCTGTTCCCATACGGCCTTATAAATTTTGCAGATATTGGTCTTGTTGTCCGTGTGAAGCTTAGCAAAACTTGTAAAATCCTCGTATTCAAAAAGGATTTTGCAGGCTTCGTTCATCCGGTCAATATTCAGAGGTTTCTGACGCCAATACTGCCATGAAACATCTTTGGAGAACGGATTTTTCTCCAGCGAAATATAGTATTCGTAGGTTCTGTAAGTTGCGCTGAATCTCGCATGCATATCATCGGGAACCTCAAAAATTCTTTTGACGGCAATATTCTCTGACAAAAAAGAATTGAGCTTGTGAACCAGATTTTCATCAATGGTTTGCCCGGTCTCAAAATGCGCAAACATTTTCCTGGCGTGCACGCCTGTATCAGTTCTACCGGCACCTACCGTTTTGATGGTCTGGCGAAGAATGGTGGAAAGTGCTTTTTCCAGCTCTTCCTGTACAGAAATCTGCCTCGGCTGGATCTGATAACCAAAGTATGTGGAACCGTTATAGGAAAACTCAATAAAATATCTCATCTCGGCTGTAAATTTCCTGAAAATATTTTAATTATAAAGAAAATCTTAATTCGTACTTTCGTGATTCCAAAAAAGAGATCAGCAATGAAACCACTGAAAAAGAACAGGCTCTCGCAGCCATCGGAATTTATTAAGATGATGGTGATCATCATCGTCTTTGTGTCGGTTTTTCTTTTCAGTAAAGAGGTTTCGGAAGAGCAGGTCATTATCAATCTGTTGGTTTTGGGATTCCTACTTTTTGTACTTCAGCTGGTTTTTGTGATCATGTATAAAAAAGGGACTAAAACCCTGGCGTTCTGGTTTCTGATTTTACTGGGACTGCTGATGGGCGGATCTGTAGGAACGCTTTGGTATGTGATGAAATCTGGCATAGTTTTACGTGGCTAGAGAAAACTTTCTTCCTTAAATTTAATTGAAATATTACCAATGAAACGTATTCTGCTATTATCAGACACCCATTCTTACATTGATGAGAGGATTTTGGATTATGCCAAAGATGCCGATGAAATCTGGCATTGCGGTGATTTTGGAAATATGCATGTCATTGAGGAGCTCGAAAAGATAAAACCTTTACGAGGGGTCTATGGCAATATTGACGAAGCCAAGATCAGAACGATTTTCCCGGAAGTTTTAAGTTTCAAGTCTGAGGATGTGGATGTTTTGATGATTCATATCGGTGGTTATCCGGACAAGTATTCAGCGCTGGCCAAAAAGGAAATTGAGGACAAAAAACCTAAGTTATTCATTTCCGGACATTCCCATATTCTGAAAGCCATGCACGATAAGAAAAATAATCTGCTGCACCTCAATCCCGGCGCTTGCGGCAAAACCGGCTGGCACAAGGTAAGAACTATGATGCGTTTCACAATTCATAACGATGAGGTTAAAGATTTGGAAATCATTGAACTCGGTGCGAAGTAAATTCCCCTTCGTTTGGAGGGGTGGCAAAATTTGGAACCTTTTGACGGGGCGGTGAGAAGATTATGCATAAAATTTGTCATTCTGGAAGCATCTTTACAAAGATTATTTAGATTCCTACGGAATGACAAACTCCCTGTTTAAAATTATTTTAAAGTTATGATCTCAATAAAATTAGGATGAAAATCGGAGATTTAGTTTCTGTGATTGATGACAATCTGAAAGGGAAAGTTGTGAAGATGATTGCCAACCAGGTAAAAATCGAGGATGAGCATGGTTTTGTCTATCATTTTACAAAAGATCAGTTAACTATTATCGATTCGGATTTGTACGAAAATTTTCCGATCATCAGGAAAAAGGAACCGCCAAAAGTTAGCTCAAAGAAACATAACAAGGCACCTCTGAAACTGGATTTGCATTTTAATTTACTCGTCAAAAATCCTGGTGATTATGATGCTTTCGAAAGATTGATGATCCAGAAAGAAAAGTTGCTGGAAACCATTGATTTCTGCAGAAAAAATAAAATCAAAACCTTGCAGATCATCCATGGCATTGGCGATGGCGTTTTGCAGAGAATGGTTTATGACGTTCTGGAAGGTCTCAGCAATGTAGAATACGATAGCGACGGTTTTTTCTACCATCAATCCGGAAATGTAGAAGTCCTCTTTTTATAAGAGTTGCTATGGAATACAATCAGCTGAAAATATAAAGTCTGCAGAGATAAATCATAAAAGTAAAATCATGCTCAGAAAATCAATCAGTTTTATTTTAATGTTAGTTGTTGTATTCAGTTTTGCTCAGACCGAATATCAAACCGAAAGTAATATTGCTTACTACCCTGAAAATATCAGAAAAACAGATTCTTACATCAGTTCGCAATGCAAGCTGAATTTCTATTACCCGACAAATGTCAAAAATTTCCCAACAGTCATTTGGTTTCACGGTGGCGGATTAACGGGTGGAAGTAACGAGTTGCCAAAAGAATTACTGAACGAAAATATCGCCGTGGTAAGTGTAGAATACCGCTTGGCTCCAAAAGTAAAAGCACCCGCTTACATAGAAGATGCTGCCGCGGCTACTGCCTGGGTTTTTGAGAATATCGAAAAATATGGCGGAAACAAGAACCTGATTTTCCAGTCCGGACATTCTGCGGGAGGTTATCTGGCGATGATGATTACGCTGGATAAAAAGTATCTTCAGAAATATAATATCGATGCCAATCAGATCGCAGGTCTCATCCCATTCAGTGGGCAGGCCATCACGCATTTTCAGATCAGGAAGGAACAAGGCATTCGGGAATTGCAGCCGACCATTGACCAGTATGCGCCGCTGTTCCATGTGCGGAAAGATGCGCCGCCTATCGTTTTGATTACCGGAGACAGGGAACTGGAACTGTTCGGCCGGTACGAAGAAAATGCCTATCTGGCAAGAATGTTGAAATTGGTCAACCATCCTTCCACAAAATTATTGGAAGAAGAAGGGTTTGATCATGTCGGAATGGCAAATCCGGGTTTCTTTATCCTGAAGAAAGAAGTGCAGGACCTTACAAAAAAGATCAAAACAGAAAAGAAAATTCCTTAAAAAACAAGTCGCAAACCGGAATACAGTTTGCGACTTGTTTTTTTAGTCTGGTTAAATTCTAATTCATACTCACGTCCTCCGGCGCATTCGCCCATAGAAGAAACTCGCCGCCCAGATTCTGCATGATGTTCTTCCAGAGACTCTGGTCGTTAGGAATCGTGTAATCCAGATTGTAAACATCTACTACGGTCCATATTTTCTCCTGAATTTCGCTTTCCAGCTGCATAGGCGCCCAGCTGGAGCAGCCTGCAAAAACCTTCACATCCTCTACGCTCAGCCTTCCTGTCAGCAGCGCCTGCATCACTGCCTCGCGGTCGTCGGTGCCGTAAAACTCCTCGTTGATGACTGAAAAATCTTCAGTAATCTTCGGTCCTTTCACGATGAAAAAGAATTTATCATCTTCCACAGGACCGCCTTCGTACACCTGGATCCGTTGTCCGAATACCTCCAGAATGTCTCCACTCTGACTTTTTTTGTTGAGGATCAAACCTAAAGTGCCATGCTCATCGTGGTCAATAATCAAGACGACTGACCGGGAAAAGATATCGATAGAACCATCGGGAGTCGATATCAGAATTTTACCTTTGTAAGAATAATTCATACATCAAAGCTATAAAAAATAATTTTTTTTTGAAAAAAAATTCAACGGAAAATTAGATATCAATGAAATGTTAACTGAAATAACGTTTACCGTATTGCTAGACATTTAGTCGTCCGGATCCGTTTGTAATTTATCCGCGCTTTCGATTGGCTCCCGCTTTTTTGTACCTTCGCTTTTCACTAAGGCTTAAAAAAAAGAGCTTTGTTCAAGTCGGGGCGCGCTTCGCAAAAAAGAAGAGTTGTCTGTCAATTATAATTTTCTCATAATTTGAATTTTTATCTTTGATGAGTTTTACGTCTTTGTGAACTTAAAACAGTAATTATCTAAAAAATCTTAGCGAACTTTGTGTTCAAATAATTTCCAACATTCAAATAAAATGAACAACGAAAACCTCCACGATAAAAGAAAAGTCTACGACAAATCCCAACTCATCGAATCCGAAATCAAGGAAAACCCAATCGAGCAGTTCCGAAATTGGTTCCTGGAAGCCGAAGAAAATCCACAGGTTTCCGAGGCCAATGCAATGGCAATTTCCACCGTGGAAGAAGACGGTTGTCCCAGAACCAGGATGGTTTTGCTGAAGTCTTACAATTGGGAAGGTTTTGTGTTTTACACCAATTACGAAAGCCGGAAAGGAAAATCTTTGGAGAGAACTCATAAAGCTTGCCTCAGTTTTTTCTGGCCAAGTCTGGAGAGACAAATTATCATCAAAGCCAACATAGAAAAAATTGCGGAAAACCTGAGCGACGGCTATTTCCATTCGCGTCCAAAAGGAAGTCAGCTAGGGGCTGTTGTTTCACCGCAAAGTCAGGAAATCCCGGATCGTAATTTCCTCGAAAACAGACTTAAAAATTTAGAAACCGAATTCGAAAACAAAGAAATCCCAAGACCGGAAAATTGGGGCGGATACATCGCAAAACCTTACGAAATCGAATTTTGGCAAGGCCGTCCAAACCGTCTTCACGACAGGATTTTATATACTCTGACAGAAGATTTTGATTGGAAGATTTCCAGATTGGCGCCTTAAATTTTAACATTTTTTATATAAGCTTTAACTCAGATTTTAGTTTCTTTTCTCGTTATTTGATTTAGTGTAATACCAAAAATAATTAATTATGAAGAATCTATTGAGAATTATAAGCATTGTTGCGCTTGGAGTTTTGCTGTCATTCAGCTTTTCAAAAGCGAAAAGAGTGGTTGTCATTGATGCTGGTCACGGCGGAACAGATTTGGGAGCCAACCGAAATGGAGTTTCTGAAAAAGAAATTGTCCTGAATATTGCTAAAAAAATAAAAGCCTTAAACCGAAATCAAAATCTTGAAATCATACTGACAAGAGATGATGATAGTTATCCAACCCTTAAAGACAGAACTGGAAAAATTAACGATGTAAAACCTGATTTTGCAATTTCTCTGCACATTAATAATTCGCCGCGAGAAACTACAGAAAGTAAAGGAATGGAAGTTTTTGTTCAGGATAACGAAGTTTCAAAAAAGCTAGCAAGTAAGTTTTACGAAAAATTTCAGGATTTAAAAATCAAAACTGAAAATCTGTATATACTGAGAGAGTCCAAAACACCGGCAATCCTTCTGGAATTAGGTTTTATGAATAATCCGAACGAAAGAAACTATCTCGCCAGCGAAAAAGGTCAATCTGAAATTGCTGAAAAAATATTACGAATAATCAGCGAAAATTAAATCATCCAAAATATACAGAAACCAGCAATTTTGCTGGTTTTTTTATTGACTTCTCGATTTCAAAATTCTTTCAACATCTTCAATCGTAAAACCCTTTGCTTTCAACAAAATCAAATAATGATAAAGCAAATCCGAAGCTTCGTTTAGGAACAATTCGTCATTGTTATCTTTTGCTTCTATCACGAGTTCCACCGCTTCTTCGCCTACTTTTTGAGCCACTTTGTTGATGCCTTTTTTATAGAGCGCATTGGTGTAAGAATTTTCATCATCATTATCAATTTTATCAGAAATGGTTTGCTGTAATTCATACAAAAATCCTTTGTCGGATTCATCTGCGAAGCAAGTTGTGGTTCCGTTGTGGCAAGTCGGTCCAAGCGCTCTGGCTTGGATGAGAATCGTGTCGTTGTCACAATCCAGTTTCCAATCAATTAATTCCAAAAAATTGCCTGAAGTTTCGCCTTTGGTCCAAAGTCGATTTTTGGAACGGGAAAAAAAGGTCACTCGTTTTTCCTGCAAAGTTTTGTCAAAAGCTTCCCGGTTCATATAACCCAGCATCAGGACTTTCAGATTGAGATAATCCTGAATAATCACGGGAACTAAGCCTGTATCGTTGTCAAATTTTATAGTCATCGTATGGGTAGATTTTTAGATTTAAGAAAATTTTTAAGTTCCGGAATTTCGATTTCATTGAAGTGGAAGATACTCGCAGCCAATGCTCCGGTTGCTTTGGTTTCCGTGAAAACATCTTCAAAATGTTGCATCGTTCCGGCACCTCCGGAAGCAATCACAGGAATATTAACCAATTCCGAAAGTTTTTGGGTAATGTCAATCGCAAATCCTGCTTTGGTTCCGTCCGTATTCATGGATGTTAGGAGAATTTCGCCCGCGCCTAGATTTTCAGCTTCTTTTGCCCAGGAAAATAATTCTTTATCCGTTTCGATTTTTCCGCCATTGCTAAAAACTTTGTTTTGATTTTCAACCAATTTGGTGTCAATCGCCACCACCATACATTGTGAGCCAAAACGTTTGGCAACTTCATTGATTAGATTTGGGTTAAAAAGTGCGGCTGAATTGATTGTGATTTTATCCGCACCGTTTTTCAGAAGCTCTTCTACATTTTCCAGCGCATTGATGCCACCACCAACTGTGAAAGGAATGTTGATGTGTTTCGCAATTTCACGAACAAGCGGAACCAAGGTTTTCCGGCGTTCTTCTGTCGCAGAAATATCCAGAAAAACCAATTCGTCAGCGCCTTGTTCAGAATATTTTACAGCCATTTCCACAGGATTTCCAACTTCTTTCACATCCAGAAAATTAACGCCTTTTACAGTTTGTCCGTTCTTGATGTCGAGACAAGGAATAATTCGTTTTGCTAACATTAGAGAAATGGTTTTAAATCGTGAAACGTAATTCTGTTTTCGTACAACGCTTTGCCGATAATGGCACCTTCGCAACCGATTGATTTTACTTTTTCCAAATCTTCAGCAGAAGTGATTCCGCCGGAAGCTATCAGTTTTACACCAGGATTTTCAGCGATTATTTTTTGATAAAGACCGAAAGACGGACCTTCCAACATTCCGTCTTTATCAATGTCAGTTGAGATTACATATTGGATTCCGTTTTGTGTTTTTTCTTTGATGAAGTCATATATATTGGTTTCACTTTCCTCCAGCCAACCGGAAACAGCTATTTTTTCTTTGCGTGCATCTGCTCCTAAAATGATTTTTTCTGAACCGTATTGTTCTAAAGTTTCAAGAAATAATTCAGAATTTTTGATGGCAATACTTCCCAAAGTTACTTGTTTTGCGCCGCTTTCAAAAGCGATTCTGATGTCTTCTTCAGATTTCAGACCGCCGCCAAAATCTATGATTAAATTGGTTTCGGAGGAGATTTGTTCTAAGATTTTATAATTGATGATTCGGTTTTGTTTGGCGCCGTCCAAATCAACCAAATGAAGGAATTGAATGCCGTGGTCTTCGAAGTTTTTGGCAACTTCCAAAACATTGGAATTATAAATTATTTTTTTGTTGTAATCGCCTTTGGAAAGCCGGACGCATTCGCCGTTGATGATGTCTATTGCTGGTATGATTCTCATTTTATATTAATATTTTACAGGTGTAACTTTATTTATTTTTAAACTCTCGCAGATTTAATAGATTTGGCAGATTAATTTCATAATCTGCATAATTTGCAAAATCAGCGAGAAAATTTTAAACCAATGCCTATTATAATTTCAAAAAATTCTCTAATATTTTACTTCCAAAAACACCGCTTTTTTCCGGGTGAAACTGGACGCCGAAAAAATTATCCTTTTGCAAAGCCGTGCTGTAAGCTTCGGAATAATCGGTGGTTGCAATTGTATTGTCGTTTTTCTCAGCGTAATAACTGTGAACGAGATACATAAAACTCTGCTCCGGAATATTTTTGAACAAATCCGACTTCAAATCGTAAATCTGATTCCAACCAATCTGTGGAACAATTACGGAATCCGGAAATTTTTTGACCGAAACATCGAAAATCCCCAAAGCTTCCGTATTACTTTCCTCCGAATCTTTGCAAAGCAATTGCATCCCGAGACAGATTCCCAAAAGGGGTTGTTTCAGCTCAGGAATCAGCAAATCCAATTCGGTTTCTTTGAGAGAATTCATGGCGAAAGATGCTTCGCCAACGCCCGGGAAAATAACTTTGTCGGCTTTGGAAATTTCGTCTGGATTATTCGTGAGTTTAGCCGAAAATCCCAATCTTTCTATCGCAAATAGAAGACTTTGAACGTTGCCCGCTTTGTAATCTATGATAACTGTGTCCATTATTTTTAATTTTTAAGATGATAGATTGATAGATTGATAGATGATAGATTGATAGATGATAGGCGGATAGATGATAGATAATAGGCGGATAGATGATAGATTTCAATCTTGCGTCTATTATCATTCGTCTATTATTATTCGTCTATTATCATTCGTCTATTATCTATCCGTCTGCCTGTTACAGCATTCCTTTTGTTGATGGCAAAATCATTTTCTCCGAATCTCGTTTTACCGCAGCTTTCAGACATTTTGCGAATGCTTTGAAAATCGATTCTATTTTGTGATGCTCGTTGTCGCCTTCTGCTTTGATGTTGAGATTTGCTTTCGCCGCATCCGAAAATGATTTGAAGAAATGAAAGAACATCTCGGTTGGCATTTTTCCAATCATTTCACGCTTAAAATAGGCATTCCAAACCATCCAGCTTCTTCCGCCAAAATCCAGTGCCACCTGAGCCAGACAATCATCCATTGGCAGAACAAAAGCGTAACGTTCGATTCCCAGTTTGTTTCCCAAAGTCTGATAGAAAGCTTCGCCAAGGGCAATTCCCGTGTCTTCAATCGTATGATGCTCATCCACTTCCAAATCGCCGTCTACCTTGATTTCCAAATCCATCTGACCGTGTTTTGCAATCTGATCCAGCATGTGGTCGAAGAACGCAATTCCGGTGTCGATGCTGGATTTTCCGGTTCCGTCGAGGTTTAGATTAATTTTGATTTTGGTTTCGTTGGTATTTCTGATAATTTCCGAAGTTCTGTTTTCGAGTTTCAAAAATTCGTAGATTGCTTTCCACGAAGTTGTTTTTAAAGCAATGACATTATCCAAATCATCATTTTCTAAAATCTCTTCAGCTCCGAGATTTTCATCGTTATTAATAAAAATGGCTTTTGAACCAAGGTTTTTCGCCAGTTTTACATCGGTAATTCGGTCGCCAATCACGAAGGAATTTTCTAAATCATAAGTTTCTTTGTCAAAATATTTCGTCAATAGACCTATATTCGGTTTTCTGGTGGGCGCATTGTCTTTGGCGAAGGTTTTATCAATGAAAATATCTTTAAATTTAACTTCTTCATTTTTAAAGGTTTCGACAATGAAATTCTGAATTGGCCAGAAGTTTTCTTCCGGATGAGAAGCTGTTCCCAAACCGTCCTGATTCGTCACCATTACCAATTCGTAATCCAATTCTTTGGCGATTTTTGAAAGATAAGTGAAGACTTGCGGATAGAATTTCAGTTTTTGAAAAGAATCAACCTGATAATCTTCCGGTTCCAGAACCAAAGTGCCGTCGCGGTCTATAAATAGTATTTTTTTACTCATTTTGAATTTATTTTGTTTAGGAATTCTTGAAATGTATTCATTGACTGAAGGGAAATAATTTTTAATTTTATTTTAATTCATTGATTTCAAGGATTCTATCAATTTTTCATTTTCTTCGGACGAACCAACGGTGATTCTCAAGCAGTTTTTGATGATTGAATTTCGGTTTCTGACGATGACATGTTTATTCACCAATTTTTGATAAATGGAATTGGCATTGTCTACTTCAATCAAAATAAAATTGGCATCAGAAGGATAAATTTTCTTGACCAAATCCAGTTTTTCTAAGTTTTGAATCAACTGTTTTTTTTCTTCCAGAATCAGTGTGATATTTTCTGAGACCAATTTGCTATTTTCATTATCAAGAATGCTTAGAATTGCATTTTGATTGAGCTGGCTGATGTTGTACGGCGGTTTTACTTTATTATAAAACTGGATAATTTCTGCTGAAGCATAAGCTATTCCGACCCGGACAGACGCCATTCCCCAGGCTTTGCTGAAGGTCTGGCTCACGGTGAGATTCGGATAATTTTTGATCTGATTTCTGAAACTTTCTTCCGGACTGAAATCGATGTAAGCTTCATCAACAAAGACAATTCCGTTGAAATTTTCCAAAATGTATTGTATGTTTTGAATCGAATTTCCCGTTGGATTATTGGGCGAACAAATGAAAATGATTTTCAGATTTTCGTCAGCAAAATAAGGTTTCAAACTTTCCAAATCGATTTGAAAATCCGCATTCAAATCTAGGTTGATTAGCTCAATATCATTGATATTAGCCGAAACCTCGTACATTCCGTAAGTCGGAGAAAATGTCAGAACCTTATCTCTTCCGGGTTCGCAAAATATTCTGAAAGCCAAATCAATCACTTCATCGCTTCCATTTCCCAGGAAAATATTTTCGGTTGGAATTTGGTAGCGTTCGCTCAATTTTTCTTTAATTTTTCTCTGATACGGATCAGGATAGCGGTTCAGTTCTCCGAAAGGATTTTCGTTCGCATCCAGAAAAATACCATTCTCGCCTTGGAATTCGTCTCTGGCGGAAGAATAGGGTTTGAGATTCAGGATATTTTTTCGAACTAAATTTTTTAGGTCAATTTTCATTGTTTAAAGATTTTAATCGGATTGAAACGGCGTTTTTATGAGCCATTAATTCTTCGGCTTCTGCCATTAATTCAATGGTTTTTCCCAGATTTTTAATTCCGGTTTTTGTAATGTTTTGAAATGTAATTTTCTTCACAAAACTGTCCAAAGAAACACCGCTGTAATTCTTCGCAAAACCGTTGGTCGGCAATGTGTGATTCGTTCCTGAGGCATAATCGCCCGCACTTTCCGGACTGTAATTTCCTAAGAAAACTGAGCCGGCATCGGTGATTTTGTTTGTATAATTTTCAGCATTTTCAAGAGCCAAAATCAAATGTTCCGGGGCATAAAAATTAGAAAACGCAATGGCTTCATCAATGGAATCGAACAAAATAGATTTGCTTTTTTGTAATGCGATTTCAGCGATTTCTTTTCGATGTAAATCTTCAAGTTGTTTATTAATTTCAGAATTAATTTCATCAATTATTTTCTCAGAATCGCTTAGCAAAATCACTTGAGAATCGGTTCCGTGTTCGGCTTGAGAAAGCAAATCTGAAGCTACAAAACCTGGAATCGAAGTTTCATCAGCAATCACCAAAACCTCACTCGGACCAGCTGGAATGTCGATGGCAACACCGTAATTTTGAGCTAATTGTTTTGCCGCAGTTACATATTGATTTCCAGGTCCCAAAATCTTATCCACTTTCGGAATGGTGTCTGTTCCAAAAGTCAAAGCAGCAATCGCCTGACTTCCGCCCACTTTATAAATGGTTTTAATCCCAATCAAATTAGCTGTAAACAAAATCGCAGGATTGATTTTTCCAAATTTATCCGGCGGCGAGCAGAGCGCAATGTTTTTGCAACCTGCAATATTGGCAGGAATTCCCAACATCAAAACTGTCGAAAACAAAGCTGCTGTTCCGCCGGGAATATAAATCCCGACGTTTTCTATCGCCCGGCTTTCCCGCCAGCAGAAAACACCTTCGGTTGTCTCGATGATTTTTTTCTCTTCTTGTTGGGAATTGTGAAATCTTCTGATATTTTCCGATGCTGTTTTTATTGCTGATTTCAATTCCTCAGAAACTAACTTTTCAGCTTCAATGATTTCGGATTCGGAGACTTTTAAATCTTCAAGAGAAACTTTGTCAAATTGTTCTGTGAAGAATTTCAAAGCTGTGTCTCCGCTTTTTTTAACTTCGGAAAAAACTTGTTTCACCTGATTTTCGAGATTTTCCTGATTTTGCAAAGGCCTTTCACAGATCGATTTCCATTCAGAAATGTTTGGATATTTGTACTGTTTCATCATAATATCATTTTTTCGATTTCTAAAACCAAAATTCCTTGTGCACCTTCATTTTTCAGATTTTCAATCACTTCCCAAAACTGATCTTCTTTGATGACGGAATGTATAGAAGACCAGCCACTTTCAGCCAAAGGAAGAACCGTTGGAGATTTCATTCCGGGTAAAAGGCTAATGATTTTTTCGAGATTTTCATTGGGCGCATTCAGGAGAATATATTTGCTTTCGGAAGCTTCTTTTACGGCGTTAATTCTGAATAAAAGTTTCTTTAAAATTTCCTGATTTTCATTAGACAGATTCTTGCTGGAAATCAAAACCGCTTCGCTTCCCAAAACCGTTTCCACTTCTTTCAAACCGTTGGTGAGTAGAGTAGAGCCGGTGCTGATGATGTCGAAAATACCATCGGAAAGTCCAATGCCGGGAGCAATTTCTACGCTGCCGCCAATCTTTTCAATTTGGGCATTGATATTATTTTCCTGGAAATAGTTTGCAAGAATTTCCGGATAAGAAGTCGCCACTTTTTTATTCTCGAAATATTGGATTCCATTATAATTTTCTTCTTTTGGAATGGCCAGCGACAATCTGCATTGCGCAAAACCAAGTTTCTGAACGATTTGGATTTCTTTTTTCTGTTCCAGAACTTCATTAAGACCAAGAATTCCTATGTCTGCAACGCCTTGCTCTACGTATTGCGGAATATCGTCATCCCGGAGAAAGAGTATTTCTAATGGAAAATTGGAAGAAACGGCCTTTAGTTTTCTGGTTCCGTTGGAGATTTTGATGCCGCATTCTTCCAGCAGCTTCAGTGATTTTTCGCTGAGACGTCCGTCTTTCTGTATGGCTAATTTTAGTTTACTCATTTTTAATTTTATAGATAAAGTCTGAGTAAACAATGAGGAAAATTGAGAAACAAAAAACCGCCTGATTACTCAGACGGTTAATATATTATTGAAGTTATGACATACCATTACCTTCCCGCCTGAACGTGAAAATGATGGTGATGATGCATAAGTTGAATAGACATTTCTTGCTTTTTGTTGGGACAAAGTTAGAAATTATTTTGCAACCGCAAGGGTTTTAAGAAAATTTTATAAAAAGTTTTTGCGCCACAGTGCAACCATTTCTGCAAATCGGACATTGCCAAACGATTTATTTCTGATTTTTGAAACCGTATGAACGCCCTTCTCATCGGAGATTCTCAGGATTTCTTCAGCTTTTTGAGACTCAAAAGCGATGATTTCTGCTTCTTCAATTTCTGCCAATTTATTTTTATGAACAAAAGTGACAAAATTTTCCATCAAAGGCGAAATGTACGCGCCTTCCGTCTGCTTCGGGATTTTAATGATATTTTCTTGAAGAAACAGAAGATTTCCAAAGATACTTCTTGCGATTTTTTTATTCGGATTCAGAAGAATCACATCATCCAAATCATTTTCTTTCGCATAGATTTCGGCATAGATATTCTCCGCAGAATGAACCCTTATATTGCTCAGCAGATTCGCATTCACATTGATTTCCTTAATCAAATCTAGCTCGATATTGCCTTGGATCTCAAGAATGTCACCGGATTCCTCAACTTCAAAATAGAAAGCTGTTTCAGATTTCGGAAGCGGTTTGTCCTGCTGTTTCCTGTAAACCATCAGTTGGATCATTCCGTTCTGGATTCCTTGGTCCAGAACTTCTCTTCGGAACAATTCCTGAAAAAATTCCAAAGTGTAACTCAACGGGATATTCAGCCTCATTTTTCGCATCGATGCCATCAGGAAGAAATAAGATTCTTCCGCCATGATGAGCTGTCCGTTTCTGACAAAGAACGACACCCACACCGCATCGCCATAGAGAAAAGAGCGGTTAACGAGCTGTAAGTTATCTTCTGTGTAAACTAATTTTTGCATAGTGGTATAAAAAAATAATGAACGATAAAATCGTTCATCCATTTATTTTAAGCGGCGCCTAATTTTATCTGTAAGTTCTCTATTAAGTTTTCCCAATAGAGTCGGTTTTCCTCCTCATCGCCAGGCTCACAAAAATCGGTGATGTTCAGCGACAGGTCATCTGTAATCTCATCTATCACGATGGAAAGCTCAAAGAAATATTTCGTGCCTTCATCTTCTTCCCAGCGGAAACGGACAAAGCTTTCCGGCTTATAACGGATCAGTGTCGCCTTTTCAGCAGGACCGCCGCCCCAGCTGAAATAGAAGTCGTCACCACGTTCTATAACGTCGTCTGCAAACCATTCTGATAATCCTTCTGCACTTGCAAGGTACTCATACAATATCTCCGAGAGACAATGCATATTGTACTCATACTGCACTTTCGTTTTCGCCATATCTTAATTCTAATTGTGGCGCAATATATAAATTAATTTCTTATTTCCAAATCAAAATGTCTATGGAAACCTGAAATTTTTATAGAAACTAAGTATGATTTTTATTAGCTGATTTTAGACCTTTGATGAATACTAATTTTTTTAATTATTACACTTCGTCTAACCTGAATAATTGGGCAGCTTTTGACTGCATCTTATAGCAATTTATCACTATTTGTTATGGCAGCTATTTCCGCCCTCCGTTCCCGCTTTTTTCTGTCATTGCGAACGGGCTGAAGTCATCCATAGAACTTTTAATCATCGCAATGACAGAAAAAGAGCTCCACTCAGGTCGGGCTGCAGATTCAACATATAAACAACGATTGTCCTAAAAACAAAATTTTGTCATTCCGTAGGAATCTCGACAGCGACGTTTAGATTCCTACGGAATGACAAACTGGATGTTAATTTAAAATCTATTCCACTTCATTCAAAGCTTCCAGAATAATCGCGCAACCTTTTCGGATTTCCTCTTCGGAAAGTGTGAGTGGTGGCGAGATTCTCAGATATTCATTTCGGTAAAGTTGCCAGAAGACAATCAGGCCTTTTTCCATACATTTTGAAGCCACTTTCAAAGTATATTCCGGAGAGCCGAGATTCACGGCCAGCATCAGTCCTTTTCCGTTCACATTTTTGATTTTCGGATGAACCAATAATTTCCGGAACAGTTTTTCTTTCTGGTCGATTTCGTTCATCAGTCCGCTTTCCAGAACTTCTTTCAGAGTCGCGAGAGAGGCTGCTGCAATCAAAGGATTTCCTCCAAAAGTCGTAATATGTCCCAGCTTCGGCGAGTGGGAAAGACTCGTCATAATGTCTTTCGAACTCATAAAAGCACCAACCGGAACACCACCGCCCATTCCTTTTCCCATCACTAAAATGTCCGGAACAATACCGTAATGTTCAAAGGCGAACAATTTTCCGGTTCTTCCAAAACCCGGCTGAATCTCGTCCAGAATCAACAATGCGCCCACTTCTTCGCAGCGTTTTTTCAGATTGATGAAATAATCGTCTTTCGGTGTGATGAATCCTGCCGCTCCCTGAATGGTTTCTACAATCACGCAAGCCGTTTTATCCGTGATCTTGTCAAAATCATTCTCGTTATTGAATTCGATGAAATTCACCATTGGCAGGAGTGGCCGGAATTCTCTTTTGTGAAATTCATTTCCCGCAACAGAAAGTGCGCCGTGCGTGTTGCCATGATAAGCATCTTTGAAGGCAATGATTTCTTCCCGTCCTGTATATCGTTTCGCTAATTTCAAACTGCCGTCAATGGCTTCTGCTCCGGAATTGACGAGATAGGTCACTTCCAAAGGTTCTGGTGTGGCCTCTGCCAAGAGCCTGCAAAGGTCTATCGGTTTTTCCTGCGCATATTCGCCATACACCATCACGTGAAGATATTTGTCGGCTTGTTCTTTAATCGCATTCACCACTTTAGGATGAGAATGTCCAAGCGTGTTGGCCGAAACGCCGGCTACAAAATCCAGATAAGCTCTTTCGTCTTTTCCGTAGATGTAGCTTCCTTCTGCTTTTTCCACTTCGAAACCTGCGGCGTAAGGTGTGGTCTGTGCCTGATATTGATAGAAGTTGTTTTTTAAGTCCATTATGAATAATAACTTTAGCAAAGTTCGTTAATTTTTAAGAATCAGAAAATGTTGATTGTAAAATGAATGCTGATATTACCAAAATTTGTAATCATTAAACTAACATTAAGATAGATTTGATAATTAATAGATTTAATGTTGACAATAATGTTATTGATTTTGATATGATTAACATTGATTATGTCATAATTAATATGACTCTTCGCCAAAAAGTATGGAAATGAATAATAAATCCTGAAATCAAACATAGATGTATAGACATTCTCTTAAAGTATAGAAGTGTTTTAATTAATTTACGCCGTAGGAGTGAAATCTGTGTAGTTAAAATATTGTACTGCAAAAACAAGACGCCGTGGGTGTTCTGTCTTGTTGCTCGGAGATTTGCCACTCCTGCGGAGCAATATTGTCTGGGGGGCAGGATTTTTACTGCTACACAGATAAAACGTCTAAAGGCATTAAAAAAAAATGATTTTGATCTATAATGTACGCAAAGGGATTCTAATTTCCACAATTAATGGCGAAGAGCCATTAATATTAATCATCTCAAAAAAATATTTAAAAACACCAAATCCAATAACGGAAATACCAGATCCAATAATGGAAATCCCAAATCCAATAATGGAAATACTAAATCCAATAATTGAAATGCCGAATCCAATAATGGAAATCCCAAATCCAATGATGGAAATTCCAGATCCAATAATGGAAGTACTAAATCCAATAATTGAAATGCTGAATCCAGTAATGGAGTCGCTGAATTCAAGGATTAAAATACAGAATCCAATAATGGAAACATCTAATCCAATAATGGAAACACCCAATCCTCTTAATGAGATTAAGAATTTTGGATATTATAACTATTTCTTAACCCGAACCGGAGTTTTCGGCTTATTCTTTTCTTCGAGTTTCTTTCGCTCGGCAGCTGCGCGTTCGTACAGAGAGTTGTCCGATCCATAAACAATTTCCGGATAGTTGGGTGTATCCAGAAAGATATCCCGCCATTTCTGAGGACGGTCTTTGGTATTCCAGTTGAAATCTTTGAAAAACCGTTCGTCCTTGGAGATTTTACTCATCGGATAGGTGTCCGTATTGGCGCCGATATTGCAATCGACCTGTTCTAATTTTTTCTCAATAAAGTACGCGACAATTTCGCCACATGTAGAGAGCGCCACGCCAATTCTGGTGACCTCTTTTGTTTTCTCGTTGGTGTCGTCTGCATAAGTAATGGCTTGAGCATTCCCAACGGCCTTGGCCACATCAATGTTATTATCCTTAAGATAGACCATCATGTTGCGGCTTTTGATCTGGTGGAATTCATCTTTCATATTCAGGGAATCGGCTTTGCTGATGGCAAAAGCGTTTCCAAGAACACGAATGGAATCCGTGATTTCTTTTTCAGGATCGCTGTAAACACGGATTTCATCGCCGGTCACCTGCTTGGCGCCCATCCAGAGAATGGGTTGGCGCATCAGGTGCATTTCACCGTCTGTTTCGTTGAAGCTCAAGGAATCAGCACGACCCTGCATGTTGCTTTTGAAGATTCTCACTTTGCGGTAACCGCGCAGAAAGCTTTTCTTTTTCAAGGCGTTGGCAGAATCTGGTCTCTGGAACGTCAGGAATCTGTCGGCCGACATGTAAAGAGAATCATTGGCAAAAGCCTTTACAAAATAAGGCTTGTCGGTAATCATCGCAGAATCCTTTTTTTCGTAGATCTCGCCGTATCCACCTTTGATGAATCGGTTTTGCTGAGGGTCGTCCAGCATCACATTGCCATTGCCTTTGCCGAAACCTGTATTTCTGTTAAAGTATAATTTGTCTCCTGTCAGAATTTTGTCATTATAATGAATTCTGGAGTTTTTGTTAAGGAACGATTCATTGGTTTTAGAATTGTGAGTTCCCAATTCTGTGTAAACATAATTCCTTGGATTTTCTTTGCTCCGGATGGTTGTTGGTCCAAAAAAGTCGGAGACACCTGTATTTTGATTGGTCTTGATATTATCGCTGACGATGGTGTATTTATCGGTTTCGATGTTGGAACGGCCCACGAAATCAATCATTTTGGTGTTGAGATAGTACGTTGCCGTTTTGGTGTACATCACGCTACCGTCGTTACTGTAAATCGTTCCGCCGGTGTTGAAATAGGCGGTGTTCGGGATTTTATCGTAATAAAGCGTTTCGGTTTTGATGGTTTGTTTTGGGTCTGTGAGTACGACATTTCTTTTGGCAATGCCTCGCTGTGTATTACCATCGTATTCCATTTCTTCGGCGGTGATTCTGTTGCCGTCAGCAGTTGTTAATACAACATTTCCGATGGCTTTGAGAAAATTTTCTTTTTGATAGAAAACAACTTCGTCAGCTGTAAGAACTGAACCTTGATGCTCGAACTGAACATTTCCTGAGAAAACCATATTACCATCATACTTATCAGGGCTTACACCCGCAGTATCAGAATGTACGTGTTTTACTTTCTTGGATGCATCATTCTTGGCAGAAGGATTTTGATTGTTAAAAAAAGGGTCTTTCACCAAGCCTTGATTTTGGGTTGGCGTCACCTGGGAAAATACGCTGACCGCCACAAAGAGCAGCAGAGCAATTACAAAGAATTTCTTCATTAATTTTCAGACTTCTTGTGTCCGTAGAAGTACAGTGAATGTGTATCGATGCTTACACCAAATGCCTTTTCAATCGATTCTTTGATACCCTGAATTCTCGGGTCGCAAAACTCGATGATTTCCTCAATTTCCTTGTCAGAATCCGGCTTGTAAATCACCAGATGATCGTGCTGTTTATCAAAATACGATTTTTCGTAGGATGATGTGCTCATTGTCTTTTCCCCGAACTGATGCTTTCTGATCAATCCGGCGTCCAGGAAAATTTCTATCGTATTATAAATTGTAGCCTTACTCACATGGTACTTTTTCTGCATCATCAGCAGGTACAGGTCATCCACATTAAAGTGATGTTCCATGTTGTAGATCTCCTCCAGAATGGTGTAGCGTTCCGGCGTGTTCCGGAAGCCTTTATCCTGAAGATACTGTCTCAGAACATCCTTGATGGTAGCTACGTTCAGTTCTTTTTGTTTCGTATCCATATTACAAAAATAGGCAATTTTTACGGATTAGTCGTAACGCTTGCTTTCGACCTTTTCTATCCTTTCGATTTTGATTTTCTGGTCAAGGAGCGGAGCGGATTCTACCACAACGTTGTGACTTGCAACGCCATAAGCTGTAAAATCGTTGCTCCCGAGTTTCTTTACAAAGTTGTAGATGTTCAGAATAATCTTGTCTCTGATGGTCAGTAAGAAGTCATTAATATAAACATTATCAATGATGACGAATTTCAAATCCGGCGGGATGTTGTGCGCTCTGAGAGACGGATGCGAACTTCTAGGCGGAATGGTACCGTCTTCCATCATCTCCGTCAGAATTTGCTGGAAATAGTCATTGATTCTACGGTCTCTTTTGAATCCCAAAAGGAAGCTGATTTTGTAAATTGTTCCTGGCAGAATCTCCTCCACGTGGTATTTGAAAGTGTAAGGGTCTTCCTGATTTACAATGTTCAGGATGAAATAATGGTCAGCTCTCTTCGGTTGCGCACGGATAATAGAATAGATGATTTTAGATTCCACCTCATCATCACGTTTGGCTCGGCTGAAGAACGCCAGGTTGGTCGCATATTTCGGAATCGTCTCGTCCAATTTCATATCCTTGATGGTCGAAATATATTTTTCCAGTTTTACAAATTTGATAAATGTAGTCTTGATGATTCTTCCGTTATACCAGGCATACATACAGATCCCGATGAAGCCTGCAAGCAGTACCGACATCCAGCCACCGTCGAAAAATTTGATAATATTGGCGCCGAAAAATCCGCCTTCTATTACGATATAGACAATAGCGAAAAGTCCAATCCAAAGTTTGTTGGTCCTCGTTTTCAGAAACCAGAATACCAGCAAAATGGTGGTCATCAGCATCGTAACGGTAATGGAAAGTCCGTAGGCAGCTTCCATTCTTCCGGATTCTTTGAAATAAATGACCACTACAAAACAAAGCAGCAAAATTCCCCAATTGATTTTCGGGATGTACATCTGTCCCTTGATTCCGGACGGATATTCGATTTCCTGATTAGGCCAGAAGTTGAGCGACATTGCTTCGGAGAACATTGTAAATGCTCCTGTAATTACTGCTTGGCTGGCAATAATCGCAGCCGCTGTTGCGATGACAACGCCCGGAATAATGAACCATTCCGGCATAATTCCGAAAAACGGATTCTTGCCCCGGAATACCTCGTGATAATTGCTCAGCAACCAGGCACCTTGGCCCAGATAATTCAGAATCAACATTACTTTAACGAAAATCCAACTGACGCGGATATTCTTGATGCCGCAATGTCCCAAATCCGAGTACAAAGCCTCCGCTCCCGTGGTACAAAGAAAAACAGCGCCGAGAATGACAATCGCACTTGGCGAATTGTAAATCAATTTGACCGCATAATATGGATTGAAAGCTTTAAGAATCATCGGATGTTCCACTAAATGAACCAATCCGAAACCTCCTAAAACCAAAAACCACAGCACCATTACAGGTCCAAAGAATTTTCCGATGAAACTGGTTCCAAACTGCTGTACGACGAAAATAATAACCAGAATTGCCAGTGTAATAGGGACTACAGGCGGCTTATGCGTCACTAATTCCAAGCCTTCAATAGCGGACATTACTGTAAGCGATGGTGTGATAATACTATCTGCCACCAAAGCTGCTGCGCCAATGATTGCAATGACGTACAGCCATTTCTTTTTGAAGCGTTTGACTAGCGAATAGAGTGAAAGGATGCCACCTTCGCCTTTGTTATCGGCTCTTAGCGCAATAATGACGTATTTAATGGTGGTCTGAAGGGTCAGCGTCCAGATGATGCAGGACAATGCGCCTTCGATGTATTCTTCTGAGATGATGCCGCCGGCTTTTCCTGCATTGATAATGGCTTTCATCACGTAAAGGGGAGAAGTTCCGATATCTCCGAAAACGATTCCTAAAGATACGAGAACGCCTACCCAGGAAAGTTTTTTGAGGTCAAAATGACCACTGCTATCTTGCGACATATTTGTGTTGTCTTGAAAAAAATAATTCTGCAAATTTAGATTATTTTATTTTCTGAGGAATTTTTTTCGATAAAATGTAATATTGGGCAAGATTGTATGAGGCAATTATTTATCATGAAGCACAAGATTACTTTCAGAGATAATGTATAAAGCGCCATAATTTTCTTTGGTTAAGGTAATTCAAGTTTTGGTCATTATCGTAAGCTTCCCTTTCGAAACTGATGTTGCGGTAAGCAAGCTGTGGATTTTTATACTTGAGGTATTTGAGATAATATTCTGTGAGATACCAAATGTAAAACGGAATGATTAATAATTCCACTTGTTGACGAATGTGGATTTTCTCGTGGTTAATGAGCGTCTTGTTTTGCTTGTACTCGTTTTTCCTCAGCAAAATAAAGGGGAATAAGGTAATCCCCGAAATTTTAGTATTTTTGAGTAATCTTTGACAAACGATGATTATCATTCTGGGAAGTTAGAGCTTAAAGGTTAGAAATTAGATGCTGACGCTAAATGTAATTGACAAAAGTTGTTCAGAAACCGGATCTGCAGCCCGACCTGATTGGAAATCCTTTTTTGCTTCTTCTCACCTTTTTTTGAATGTGAAAAGGTCTGCAAAAAAGATTGGGAACGGAGGGCGGAAAAGCTGCCATAAAAAATACACACGATTGATGTATCAAAGATAAAAATTTTGGTACAGTTTTTTAACTTATGAAACTAAACGACATCAAAGAAAATGAAGACTTTTATTATAACGAGCAAGGTTATAAGGTTTTTACGGAAAAATTCCACCTGAAGCGTGGCTATTGCTGTAAAAGCGGATGCAGGCACTGCCCGTACGGTTATGATAAAAAGACGGATACTTTTATAAAGAAAGCTAAAAATTAACAAAAAATCTATATTATGAAAAAATATATATTCATCCTCTTGGCCGCAGTTTCTCTGGGAGTGACTTCCTGCAGCCCTTTCCAGGTAAGATCTGATTATGCCGCCACAGCGAATTTTGCGAATTATAAAACCTATTTGTTAAGGACAGATGATTTGAAACTGAATGATCTGGATAAAGACCGGGTTTTGAACGAATTGTCAAAACAATTGCAGGCCAAAGCTTTGACATCCGGCCAAAATCCGGATTTGATTGTTAATGTGAAAGCGTCTCACAAGAAAGTTCAGGACATCACGACTTCTTATAACGGCGGGTTCGGCTGGGGAAGACCTTGGGGCTGGGGCGGCGGCTTCGGAATGGGAAATACATGGACCAATAATTACAACAGCGGAACGATCGTGATTGACATCATAGACGCAAAGACTCAAAAATTGGTTTGGCAAGGTGTAGGAAGCGGGATTTCTGTAGACTCACCAAGGTCTAAGCAAAAACAGATTCCACAGATCGTGGCTGAGATCATGGCTGATTATCCGCCACAGAAAGGGAAATAGTTTTTAGACTGATAGATAATAGACTGATAGACTATAGACAAAAACCGTCAAATTTGGCGGTTTTTTTATTCCGATATTTTTGTAGTCATCAATTCCCTGGCTTCTTTCAAAATTTCTGACTTCTTTTCTTGATTAAGTTCTAAAACATTCAACAAATTCTGATTCTGGAAAAGTTCCTTTACCAGAACACATTTTTTCTCCAGCAACTTCTGCTTTTGTTTGCCGTCCAAAGTCGTGAGACAAGTAATCGGATAAAGCGCATTTTGATCTACCAGATTTTTAATCGATTGATTTTCCGGAAAATCCCAAGACAACAATCTCAATCCATAATATTCCGAAAAAGCAATCGAATCCTTAGTAAAATAAGTGTTGGTAATCAGCCAGCCGTCGGTAAACTCCGTTTTGGTTCCGAAAAGATTGTACGTGATATTGGAAATGTCTTTGATTCTGGACAAAACGTACATCGGCGTGGTGACCGATATTTTTGTGTCTTCCGCATTCCGGAATTTGCATTCTACCCAATACGTTTTATCGCCCTTTTTGGCAATAACGTCTGCTTCGTGTGTCACCGAATGGCCTTTTATCAATTGCCCCGTTTCCGTTTTGTAACCAATATTTTGGAAAACTCTGGCAATCCATTGTTCAAAATAAAATCCCGCAGGACCCAATTCCAGCAAGGCTTTTTTCAGACTGTATCTTGCAGCGGCAGAATTTGAGATTTTTTTTAATTCATCAAACGCCATTTTGTACAACTCTCTGGTTGTGATTCCGTCAAAACAATTTGGTAAAATATTTTGGAGTACTTTTTTGATAGAATGATTGTTTGCTCCAGAACTTCTAAGAGAACTTTCCAGTTTTCCAATTTCAAATTCTACCGTTTCGCCCGTGTTGTTTTTTATTTTCATAATTATATCTGTTTTTTGACGCGAAGACGCAATTTTTTTATTTTAATGATAAATAAAACTCGAAAAGTTTGTTCTTCTACTTTTTAATCGAAGATAAAATCTTTGCGACTTTCAAACTTTGAATCAAATATTTTTTCGCCTTTGCGTTGAAATATTTTTCGTTACTTTTTACTCCACAAACCAGATCTCAAACCGGCTTCCCTGTTCCAACGGTTTATAATTAAGATAACCTTTATGCGCTTCGATAATGCTTTTGCTGAGCGTCAAACCAATTCCCGAACCATTGCTTCTCGTCGTAAAAAACGGAAGAAAAATCTTATCCTGAATTTCTTTAGAGATTCCAATTCCATTATCTTCCACAGTTAGAATGATGCGTTTGTTTTGCGTTTTGATTTCGGTTTTAATGGTTCTTTCAACATTATCAGAAACAGCGTAGATTGCATTCAAGTAAAGATTAATCAGGCATCTTTCGATCATTTTTTGGTCAGCCAAAATGATTTGATTTTCCAATGAATTGATAATCTTAATGTGGTTCTTTTCAAATTCCGGCTTCAGGAAATTGAGCGCTGATTCTACAATATTGGTTAAAGAAATGGTTTTGAAAACCGGTTTCGGAAGTTCGGCAACCTGTCGGTAATCATCCACAAAATTCAATAACTGTTTCGATTTTGAATTGATAATCATCAGACTTTCTTTCATATCCTGCTGGTCTTCTTTTTCGATAATCTCCTGATTGGCTATATATTCCAAGTTTTGAATCAAGCTGTTGACGGGCGTCAACGTGTTCAGAAGTTCGTGCGAAATCACTTTCATCAGGTTGTTCCACGCCAGTTTTTCTTTTTGCTCGATGATTTTCTGAACAGATTCCAAACTGATGATACAGAAGCGATGTTTTGCACTCTGAACTTTTTTAGTTCTTAGAGAAAATGACTGTTTCGTGTTTTCATTAATTGAAATATCAAAAAATTCCTGAGAGTTTTCATAATCGGTTTGTTCGATAATTTTATAAAATTCGGAAGTTTTATTTTCATACAGATTCCAGGAATTGTATTTCGGAATCTCAAGAATTTCCAAGAAAACAGGATTCACATAAAAAACTTCCCAATCCTCGTTTTTCTTTGACAAAATCATTAATCCGATTTCAAGTTGATTCAAAATTTCCTCGTACAAAAGTTTATAAGAAGAAAGCGAAAGATGTTCTTCTTTGCTTTGGTAATAGAGCTTCACTGCATTATCGACCAAACTGTTTTCTTCCGATTTTGGAAACAACGAAAAATCTTTTTTCTGAATCGCCAAAAGTAGTTTTTCCGTTTTCTGAATATACGACAAAGCCGAAGTCTGCGCCAAAATAATGAAGACTAAACTTATCAATGAAAACAAAGTGCAGTTAATCCATTTGTTTTGAGAATAAAAATCAAACGCAAAAATTCCGCTGACGATCGCCAAAAGAATAAATAAAATCCAGAATACTTTATTTTTATTCATTTTAAAATTATAATAGAGGCTTCGACAAGCTCAGCCTGACACCGCTTAAAATTAAACATTTAGTATTAGATTTGTTACATTGAGTTTTCGGAGTGTTTGAAATCTCAACCAACAACGATCAACCAATTACAGCTCGAACTTTTCCATCCTTCTATACAAAGCAGCTCTCGATATTCCCAAATCTTCCGCAGCCAAAGAAATATTTCCACGATGTTTTTTCAACGCTTTTTTGATGAGAATTTCTTCCATTTCTTCGATGTTCAAATTCACGATGACGTTTTCCGATTCTTCATCCTGAGGCATCAGCAATTTAAGATTTTTCTCGCTGGAAAGAATCACGCTTCTTTCGATGCAATGGTCGAGTTCTCGAATGTTTCCTGGCCATGAATAATGCGTTAATTCAGAGATTAAATTTTCATTTAAAATCAAATCAGGCTTGTGATATTTCTGTTTATATTTTTCCAAAAAATAATCGGCTAAACTTGAAATATCCTCAACTCGT
>CAJYWD010000003.1 GCA_913778505.1 uncultured Chryseobacterium sp. | reverse complement strand
CAGGAAAATCCTTGTCCAAGTTTGTCTTCCAATTGCTCCTTCATATAATCGGGAGTTCCCATCCAGATGAGACCATTGATTTTAATGGCATCTTTTCCATCTGTAAAATCACTTGGAAAATAGAGTTCATTTTGATGTTCAAGGTTCAGAAGCGCCTGCTCAACTCCAAAGATTATAGAAGGATGGTTGACAAGTTCTTCCCGCAGTTCTTCTAAACTTAGATTAATATTCCGGCAAGTCCATTCGAGGGCAGATTCATAATCATCGTCATCATCAAAGCTTAATCCTCGGAACAATGCACATTCCCCAATGCCTTTTTTATCATCTTCAAAAACTTCTATAAAAAAAGTTTCTTTGGTATTGAGAACGCCTCTGGAAGTTCCACCCGGACGTTTGAATTGGAGCGTGTAAGGATAAAATTTTGCCGTTTTCATTTTACAAAAATAAGAAAAGACCGACTTTGTCGGTCTTTGTGTTGAGTTTTTTGTTGACTTGCTTCTGTTACTCAGGGACTACAGCTCTCGCCATAAATTCCTCTGCTTTGGTCACCATCGCTGCACTGCCGCAGAAAAATGGCACGCGCTGATGGAGTTCTGTAGGTTCGATTTCCATAATTCTTTTGAAACCGTCGCTGCATTTTCCGCCCGCCTGTTCTGCCAGAAATGCCATCGGATTGCATTCGTACAGTAATCTCAGTTTGCCGTTCGGCGATTGCGATGTAGAAGGGTAGATGTAGATGCCGCCTTTTAGCATATTTCTGTGAAAATCAGAGACTAATGAACCAATGTAGCGCGAGGTGTAAGGTCTGTCGCCTTCTTCTGCCTGACAATATTTGATATAATCTTTTACACCTTGCGGAAACTTGGCGTAGTTTCCTTCATTGATGGAATAGATTTTTCCGGAAGTCGGGAACTTGATATTTTTGTGAGAAAGATAATACGTTCCGATGGAAGGGTCTAGTGTAAAACCATTGACACCATTTCCCGTAGTATAAACAATCATTGTGGACGAGCCATAAACCACGTAGCCTGCAGCCACCTGATTCACGCCTTTCTGGAGAAAATCTCTTAGTTCTACAGGACTTCCTGGCGGCGTCACCCTTCTGTAAATCGAGAAAATAGTACCGACGGAAACGTTGACATCAATATTGGATGAGCCGTCCAGTGGGTCAATTAAAACCACATATTTGCTGAGGTGCGCATTTTCCGTACATTGGATTTCAATAAAATCGTCACTTTCCTCAGAGGCAATTCCGCACACCACTTCGCGCTGAGACAATGCGGCAATAAAAATATCGTTTGCCAGAACATCAAGCTTTTGTTGCTCCTCGCCTTGAATATTTTCTGTGCCTACTTTTCCGATAATGTCTGCAATTCCGGCTTTGTTGACTTCCCTGTTGACGACTTTTGTAGCAATCCTGATGGAACTGATGAGCCTGGAAAGTTCTCCTGTAGAGTATTTGAAATCATCCTGTTTTTCAATAATAAACTCTCCGAGAGTCTGTAAAGCCTGCTGTGACATTGTTATAATTTTGGGGTTTTACAAATCTAATTTATTTTTTGCTGTCTTGAAACAGATTTATCCATTGTTGATAATAATCATTTATTTTCCATTAATATCGTTTCATTCTTAACAATGTTTTTCTAAGGAAAGCCAAACTTCCTTTCATATTTCGGGCATTATTAATATTTTTGAATCTTAATTAAAAAATAATCGTTTAATTTCTATAAAGTAACAGTCTGAACAACAATTAATCTAATGAAAGTTTACAAATTTGGAGGGGCGTCTGTAAAAGATGCAGAAAGTGTGAAAAATGTGGCCTTGGTTCTGGAAACACAAGGGTTTGAAAAATGTCTGCTGGTGGTTTCTGCAATGGGCAAGACCACGAACGCATTAGAAAAGGTTGTAGAGTTTTACTTTAAGAAACAGGACTATCAATCCGAGATTGAAACCATCAAACAAAATCATATCGAGATTGCAAAAGGTTTGTTCAATGATAACCACGCTGTTTTCGGAGAGATTTCTCTGTTTTTTGATGATATCGATTCTTTCCTTAGAAGAAACAAATCCCCGAATTATAACTTTGTTTATGACCAGGTCGTTAGCTGCGGTGAGATGATCTCCTCGAAAATCCTCAGCGAATATCTGAATGAAATCCAATTCTTTAACCATTGGCTGGATGCCAGAGATTACATCAAAACGGACAGCAATTACCGGGAAGGAATTGTTAACTGGCAGGAAACCGAGCAGAATATTGCCAAGCTGGACAAAATAAATTGCTACGTAACACAAGGTTTCATCGGCTCAGAAACCAATAATTTTACGGTAACATTGGGACGTGAAGGTTCCGATTACACCGCCGCAATCTTCGCATATTGTCTCAATGCCGATGAAATGACCATCTGGAAAGACGTTCCTGGTGTGATGACAGGTGATCCGAGGAAATTCGAGAATGTGGAATTACTGTCACATATTTCTTACGAAGAGGCGATTGAAATGGCATATTATGGAGCCTCTGTCATTCACCCGAAAACGCTTCAGCCATTGAAACAAAAAAATATTCCGTTCTATGTCAAATCTTTTGTAGAACCGAAAAAATCGGGAACCAAAGTCGGAAATTCTGAAGACAATGAACTGACGGAAAGTTATATCCTTAAAGAAAATCAAACGCTGCTGAATGTAGAGACAAGGGATTTTTCATTCATTGCTGAGGAACACATCAGCCAGATATTTACATTGCTGGCAAAATATAAAATCAAAGTTTCCCTGATGCAGAATTCAGCGATTTCATTAGCTTTATGTTTAGAAGATAAATTCGGTAATGTGAATGATTTTAATGAAGAATTGCAACAAAGTTTTGTTACACAAATGACAAAAAACGTATCTTTATTCACGGTCAGAAATGTCAATATCGACACGCTGGATCAATTTTATAAAGATAAAAAAGTCCTGCTGGAGCAGATTTCCAAGAAGACGTTCCAGATGGTCACCACATAATAACTATGAGCTTAATATCCAAAGAAGACTTAATTAAAGCCTCAGGCTTAGACAAAATAGGTTTCCTCAAGAAACCCGTGGCCTCTGCCATTATGAATCTTGCCAAGATTAATGATGTCAACAATCTTTACGATAAACTTAAAAACACCAAAGGCACCGATTTTTTTGACCAGTTTGTCAAAGAGCAGGAACTGAGTTATATCGTTTTTGAAGAAGACCTTGCCAAAGTCCCGAAAACAGGACCTTTTATTTTAGTTTCCAATCATCCGCTGGGTGCAATTGATGGAATTCTGATGTGCAAAATCCTTCTGCGAGTTCGCCCGGATTTCAAAGTGATGGGGAATTTTCTCCTGTCAAAAATAGAACCGATGGCGCCTTTTGTCATTTCTGTCAATCCTTTTGAAGGTAGAAAAGATGCCTATAACAGCTCGTCCGGAATGCGCGAAACCCTGAAACATCTTCAGGACGGCGGTTGTATCGGGATTTTTCCGGCCGGCGAAGTTTCCAATAAAAATAATGAATATGGTGAAGTGCTGGATAAGCCTTGGGAAAAAACAGCTCTCAAGCTGATTAAAAAAGCTAAAGTTCCCGTTGTTCCGATGTATTTCCACGCCACGAACAGTAAAGTTTTTTACAATGTGGCCAAGCTTCATCCGGATTTGCAGACGATGATGCTGCCCGCGGAAATGATGAAAAAAAGGGATAAACCGATCCGTATCAGAATTGGGAAACCTATTTCGGTAAAGCAGTTAGAAGAGGAAGAAACCATCGCTGAGCTGGGCGAATATCTTTACCGCAAGGTTTATATGCTTAAATCTTACTATGAGAAAAGAAAAAGCATCACCGAAAAACTGAAGCTTCCCAATATGGCGCTTAAACTGCCGCTTCTCAAACAGAATAATATCGTCCAGAATATCATTGATGAAACGCCGATTGAAGACATCATCAAAGAGATCGAAATCCTCAAAAAGACCGAGAATAAAAAACTGTTTTCACACGGCGATTACGATGTTTTCTTCACCACGTCTGCGGAAATTCCGTCTATCATGCGGGAGATCGGGAGACAGCGCGAACTGACATTCCGGGCAATAGGCGAGGGGACCAATCTGCCTTTTGACCTGGATGAGTACGATAATCATTATCATCATCTGTTTCTTTGGGATAACAACGAAAAAAAGCTGGTGGGAGCTTACAGAATGGCACTTGGAGCTGATGTGATGAAAAAATACGGCATCAACGGATTCTACACCAGCTCACTTTTCGAGTACGATCCGGAGTTGCAGCCTTTTTTCCGAAAGGTCATAGAGATGGGTCGCGCTTATATTTCTGTAGAGTATCAGCAGAAGCCGTTTCCGTTATTTTTACTTTGGCGAGGGATTGTCCACGTTTGCCTTAGAAATCCTGGGCATAAGTTCCTGATGGGTGGCGTAAGTATCAGCAATAAATTTTCTGAATTTTCAAAATCATTGATGATTGAGTTTATGCGTTCGCATTACTACGATTCCGCAGTCGCACAATACATCCATCCGAAAAACGAATTCAAGGTTGTGATGAAAGAGCGTGACAAAGCTTTGTTCTTTGAAGATATGGACGCTGATCTTAATAAGTTGGATAAAATCATTGACGACCTGGAGCCGGAACTCAGACTGCCTGTACTTATCAAAAAATACATCAAGCAAAATGCAAAGATGATCGCCTTTAACGTGGACCCAAACTTCAATGATGCAATAGATGGATTGATGTACATCCGTATCAGCGACCTTCCGGAAGATACCATCAAACCTGTGCTGGAAGAATTAAGTGATTTCTTCAAGGCTCAAACCGAAAAAAAATCGACTGATAATCAATGATGTTTAATATATTGTTAAAATTAAGTTTCATAATATTTGCACAGTAACGATAAAGAATATACTTTTGCACCACTCAAAAACAACAAGAGTAATGGTTTCTTAGCTCAGTTGGTAGAGCAACGGACTGAAAATCCGTGTGTCCCTGGTTCGATCCCTGGAGAAACCACTTAAAACCGCCTGCATCAGGCGGTTTTTTTATGGATTAAGATTTAATTTTCTAGCATTTAAATTTGCATTTTAATCCGGAAGATTTTATATTTGCACCACTCAATACAAAAGAGTGCTGGTTTCTTAGCTCAGTTGGTAGAGCAACGGACTGAAAATCCGTGTGTCCCTGGTTCGATCCCTGGAGAAACCACTTAAAAAAATCCCTCAGATGATTCTGAGGGATTTTTTCGTTGGAAAAAAAGATGCTTCCGAAAATTTTTTCGGAAGCACCACGTATAGAGAAAAAGAATGAATGTCTATTTCCAGCCGCCGCCCAGGCTTTTGTAAATGTTAACCACCGTACTCAGCTGTCTTTCCTTTGCATCAATGAGTTCCATTTTGGCATCCAGAGCGTCACGCTGATTCATCAACACTTCCAGATAGTCGGCTCTCATGTTTCGGAAAAGCTGATTGGCGATATCAATGCCCTGATCCAGCGCTTTGACTTCCTGTGATTTCATTTCGTAATATTGATCCAGATTTTTGATGGCGGACATTTGATTGGTAATATCGAAGTAAGCACCTAGAATGGTTTTGTCATACTCATAAAGAGCCTGGATCTGTCTGGCATCCGCCGATTTAAAATTGGCCTGAATGGCAGTTTTATTAATAAGCGGACCTGCCAGCTCGCCTGCCAAACTGTAAGCGACGGATTCCGGCATCTTGACAAGGTAAGTTGGTTTAAAAGCTTCCAGTCCCAATGCTGCATTGATCTCCAGGCTGGGATAGAACTCTTTTCTTGCTGCTTCCACATCCAGTTTTGCGGCCTGAAGTTCCAGTTCTGCCTGCTTAATATCCGGACGGTTGGAGAGTAGCTGAGACGGAATGCCTGTATAAACTGTCTGCGGAACGATGGACATAAAGCTGTCCTTAGTTCTTGTAATGGGCTGAGGAAATCTTCCCAGCAAGGCATTGATCTGGTTTTCTTTCTCCGTGATCTGCTGTTTGAGATCATACTCAGTCGCATTGGATTTTGCCAGTTCAGCCTCAAATTTTTTCACCGCCAGTTCGGTAGCAGCCATAGCTTGCTTCTGAATTTTTGCGATTTCAAGCGCTTTTTTTTGCAATTCCATATATTGATGAATGATATCTAATTGATTGTCAAGAGATAGTAATTCATAATAATTATCAGCAACTTCAGCAATCAGACTGGAGAGAACGAAATTTTTTCCTTCCACGGTGGAGAGGTAATGAGCCACAGCTGCCTGCTTTTCTGTTCTCAGCTTATGCCAGATATCGACCTCCCAATTGGCTACCAGACCGCCTTCGAAGTTGCCGAGGTTTTCAGGAACTTCCTTGCCGGGTTCAATATCTGTTGAGGCATCTCCCGCGCCGGTGCTGGTGTAACGGCCTACCTTCTCGATACCGGCTCCCAGTCTTGCAGCCACTGTCGGACTTAGTTTTCCATTCTTGTACAAGACATCACTCTTGGCAATCTCGATTTGCTGAAGCGTGATCAATAAATCCTGATTGTTCTTGAGAGCTTCATCGATCAACTTGACCAAATTCGGATCTGTAAAAAATTCTTTCCAGGGTGTAATGCCGGAATTGTTACCAGTATTGTTTTGATTGGCAAAGCTTTGCGGCAAGGTTTCCTTCACCTGATCCTGAATTTTGGTAGCCATTGGAGCCTTGCAGCTTGCCAAAGCAAGAGCAGCTGCCACAACGGCAATTTTGTTTTTATGATTAAGAAAAAATTGATTCATAATATTTTATTTTTTGAATTGACCTTGTAGAGGCATTCTGCTAATAGATTTCGTTTGCCGGTTTTCCGTAAAATTCCATCGAAATGACTTTTATTCGAATGTTATAGCCAGCTCCACCGAGCCTGGTTTACCTTGATCCTTATTTCTGTTAACATTGAGCCTCTCCAAGGCCTTATCATTTGTTTTTTACGCTAGGATTGATGATCAGCATTGGGATTTTGATCTTCAAATTTTCCATCATGCTGATACGGCTCCGTCTGCTCTGTTAGTGGATTTTCTTCCTCATAGTAAGTCAGCTTGGACTTGGCAGCGATATTGGCAAAAATGTAGTACAAGCCAGGAATCACCATCAAGCCGAAAATAGTACCGATAAGCATCCCGCCTGCTGCAGCGGTACCGATAGTTCTGTTACCTACCGCTCCCGGACCAGTTGCCAACGCTAAAGGTATCAAGCCGGCAATAAAGGCGAAGGAAGTCATCAGAATCGGACGGAATCTTAGAGAGGCACCTTGCAGCGCTGCTTCTTTTGTAGAAAGTCCTTCTTCCGCTTTCTTCTGTACTGCAAATTCTACAATCAGCACGGCATTTTTCCCGAGTAATCCGATGAGCATTACCATCGCCACCTGCGCATAGATGTTGTTCTCTAAACCGAAAAGCGTTAAGCATAAAAATGCTCCGAAAATCCCCGTTGGTAGAGATAAAATGATCGGTAACGGTAAAATGAAACTTTCATATTGAGCAGAAAGAATTAGATAAACGAAACCTAGACAAACCAGGAAAATGTAAATCGCTTCGTTACCTCTGGAAACTTCATCTTTAGAAATCCCCGCCCAGTCTATACCGAAACCTCTTGGTAACGTTTTATCTGCAACTTCCTGGATGGCTTTAATTGCATCTCCGGAACTGTATCCAGGCGCTGGCGTACCACTCACCTCGGCAGAATTGTACATATTATGCCGCGTGATTTCTGATAGTCCATACACTTTTTCCAGGTGCATAAAATCCGAATACGGCACCATTTGGTCTTTGTCGTTTTTGACATATAATTTCAGTAAGTCACTTGGCAGTGCACGGTATTGCGGACCAGCCTGAACGATAACCTTGTACGGTCGGTCGAATCGGATGAAGCTGGTTTCGTAATTGGAACCTATCAGCGTGGAAAGATTATCCATGGCATTTTCTATCGTAACACCTTTCTGCTCGGCAAGATCATTGTCCACTTTCAGCATATATTGCGGGAAGCTCGCAGAATAAAAGGTGAATGCAGAACCGAGCTCCGGACGTTTTTTAAGTTCCTTCACAAAATCGTTGCTCACTTGTTCCATTTTCTGGTAGTCACCGCTTCCGGCTTTGTCTAGAAGTCGCAATTCAAAACCTCCGGCTGCACCATAGCCCGGAATTGATGGCGGTTGAAAGAATTCGATGTTGGCACCCGGGATTTCCTTGGCTTTCTGCTCCAGCTGTTCAATGATTTCCGTGGCTGATTCTTTTCTGTCTTCCCAATTTTTAAGGTTGATCAAGCAGGTTCCGGAGTTGGATCCCGTACCTTCGGTCAGGATTTCGTAGCCTGCAAGAGATGAAACCGATGATACACCGTCAATTTCCTCACACTGTTTCTGAAGCTCGAGAGCGATCTGATTGGTTCTTTCCAGTGTGGAGCCGGGCGGCGTCTGGATAATGGCGTAGATCATTCCCTGGTCTTCACTTGGAATGAAACCTGTTGGCAGTTTGTTACTGAGGAAAAATGTACCGATACAGAACAGAAGGAGAAGAGGCAATGTGATCATTTTTCTGGTAACTACCTTGTTCAGTAAATTATGGTATTTGCCAGCACCAACAGTAAACAAATTGTTGAAACCGTCCAGGAAGCGTGTTATCGGCGTTTTCTTTTTCTCTTTGCCATGCGTATTTCTCAGGATCAGTGCACAGAGTGCCGGTGTTAAAGTTAAAGCCACAACTCCCGATAAGATGATGGATGAAACCATTGTGATGGAAAACTGGCGGTAGAAAACTCCTACAGGCCCGGACATAAATGCCACCGGAATGAATACCGAAGCCATAACCAGCGTGATGGCGATAATGGCCCCACTGATCTCATGCATCGCTTCTTCTGTGGCCTTCAGCGGCGAGAGATGCTTTTCTTCCATCTTGGCGTGCACGGCTTCAATAACAACTATCGCATCATCCACAACGATACCAATTGCCATTACCAATGCAAAGAGTGAGATCAGGTTTAAGGTAATTCCGAAGGCAGACATCACTGCAAATGTTCCTATCAATGACACCGGAACCGCGATGGTCGGAATCAGAGTAGAACGCCAGTCTCCGAGGAAAAGGAATACTACAATTGCTACCAGCACGAAAGCTTCGAAAAGCGTATGTACAACTTTCTCAATGGATGCATCCAGGAATCGGGAAACGTCATAACTGATTTCGTAATGCATTCCTTTTGGAAAGGTTTTTTCCAGATCCTTCATCAGAACTTTCACATTCTTAATAACGTCACTGGCGTTAGAACCGTAAGATTGTTTCAGTGTAATGGCAGCAGACGGTTTGCCGTTCAAAGTAGAGTAGATGTCATACATTGAGGAACCGAATTCGATATCGGCTACATCTTTTAACCGGACAAATTCTCCATTTGGATTGGCTTTTAGGATGATGTTACCATAATCCTTTTCTGTGTTAAAACGGCCTGGGTATTTCAGAATATATTCGAAAGATTGAGAACGTTTTCCGGAACTTTCACCTGTTTTTCCCGGAGACGCTTCCAAACTCTGCTCGTTAAGAGATTCCATCACTTCATCAGCCGAGATGCCGTAAGCAGTCATCCTATCAGGTTTCAGCCAAATTCTCATGGCGTACTCCCGCGTTCCCAGGATGTCGGCAAAGCCTACGCCG
Organism: uncultured Chryseobacterium sp.; assembly: GCA_913778505.1. Lineage (GTDB taxonomy): Bacteria > Bacteroidota > Bacteroidia > Flavobacteriales > Weeksellaceae > Epilithonimonas. The sequence continues at coordinate 140,659 of CAJYWD010000003.1, read as the reverse complement.
CTTACCCTCTTCAATTCGGAAATCAGGTTGATATCCGCATAGTTGAAAAGGAATTTCTGATCTGCCTTAGGATTATCACTGTAAAGGTTAATGTACATCAGCATGTTCGGCTCCTCGCGGGTGATTTTCACACCTTCACGAACCACCAAAGGCGGTAGCTTATTAACCACTGAGGATACACGGTTCTGGACATTTACTGCCGCAACATTCGGATCTGTTCCAAGGTCAAACACCACCTGAATGGATGCTTCACCGTCATTACCGGCGTCGGAAGTCATATATTTCATCCCGGGAACACCGTTGAGGCCTCGTTCCAGTGGAATTACCACTGATTTGATGAGCAATTCGTTATTGGCACCCGGATATTCTGCCGTAATATTCACTTTCGGCGGAGAGATGGATGGGAACTGTGTCACCGGAAGTTTTACCAGTGAGAGAATACCCATAAAAACAATAATCAGAGAGATGACTATCGACAGAACTGGTCTGCGTATGAATTTTTTAAACATAATTTACTTGGTTGTTGGTTGTTGGTTGTCTTTTGTTTGCTGACTTTATGAATGTCGATTATAATGACTGTCAACTATTAACTATCAACTATCAACTTAATATTAGTTGGCCTGTAATTTCAATGAGCTCAAAACTTTTTTAGGATCCTGGAATTTGGTTTGAACCTTCTGGTCATCCTTCACTTTCTGGACACCTTCCAGAAGAATTCTGTCACCCGGATTAAGACCCTCGGAAACCACATAGATATCTGGAAGTTCGTAGGAAACCTTAATGTTTTTCGATCTTGCGACACCATCTTTTCCGACCACAAAAACGTATTTCTGATCCTGTATTTCATAGGTTGCTTTCTGAGGGATGATGAGGGCATTCTTGAGAGGCAGCGTCATCTGGATTTTTCCGGTTTCGCCATTCCTTAACAGTTGTTTCATGTTCGGGAACTTGGCTCGGAATGCAATATTGCCAGTTTCACTGTCGAATTCGCCTTCAATCGTTTCAATCATACCTTTATCCGGAAAATTTTCGCCGTTAGCCATTACAAGAGAGACCAGATTATTCCCACGATCCGCCGAATGCATCTGATAATTGAGATATTCCGGTTCGGAGACATTGAAATAAGCGTAGATTCCCCCATTGTCGGACAGAGAAGTCAGCAAATCGCCTTCATCTACCAGACTTCCTAATTTCAGAGGAAGACGGTTGATAATTCCCGAGAATGGTGCTCTGATGGTGGTGAATGATAGGTGCGTCTGCGCCAGGTTGAGTTCTGCTTTTGCCGCATCCAGTTTGGCTTTTGCCATTTTTTTCTCGTTAATGGAAACTACGTTATTGCTGGCCAATGTTGTAGAGTTCTGAAGTTCGATCTCAGCCTGTGCCACCTCTGCTCTGGCTTTCATAACATCAGCCTGATAAAGCTGCGGCATAATTCGGAAAAGTACCTGGCCGGCCTGCACATGCTGACCTTCATCTACAAATACTTTTTCCAGGAAACCTTTTTCCTGCGCGCGGATTTCAATATTTTTCTGAGAGCGGATCTGGGATACAAATTCTTTAGTAATAACCGTGTCCATTTTTACCGGAGAAGTGGTGGGATAAATGACGGCCTCTTCTTTTTCTTCCTTTTTGTCTTTGCAGCTGAAAGCCAGCAAAGAACCACTCAGAAGGATACTGATGACAATTTTGTTTTTCATAATTTTTATTGTTTTTGAACAGAAATTTACAAACCTTTTCGGTTTCATTTTAAATAAATTTTATTTTTTTTATGCTAAGTATGGAAGACATGCTTTTGTGCGGTAACGATTTGATTGTTCCTAAATGGGAGTCCAATCAACATAAAGCATGGAATTTCTTTGAGAGAAATTTGGAAAACACAGTGGAGTTACCGCTTTTGGAACAAAGGGTAATCTGGTTTTCGGGATGGGAAATTTTAAATGCGGATGTTACGCAACAAAATGAATCGCCTGGCAGGAGAAAACAGGATTCCTGATTCGTAGAAAATCTGCTTGGTGCGTTTGAAAAAATGGTGCAGCAAAAAGCCTAAACCTATGACTGCGCTCATAACGAGTGTGTTGAGGCTACCGGCATCAAAATCGTTCTGATTATTTTCTTCAGGAGAATTCAGCGCATCATTATCCTGATGAAAAGATGTTTTGGATGCAGTATGCTGCTGATGTTTTTTTGCGAATGAAAAAAGATGCAGAGAGAAGCCTGGATTTCCATAATCCTGCTGGAAATCAGATGACTGTCTGTTTCCTGCTACAAACAGCAGAAACATTGTCATTACCAGATATATCAGTCCTTTTCTCATTTTGATACTGCAAATTTACATCGAATGAGTGTTAAAATAATCTTAAGACTGCATTTTTAAGGCATTTTTAAGTTGGCGTGTTTTGGAAACAATTGCTTAGTTTTTATTAAATTTATCATCTTAAAACTCCGAAATGCCGCTCTACAAAGATTTTTCTGATGACGAGGCTACCATTCTGCTCTGGAAATTTGACGAGGATGAAGCACTCAATCCTGATATTTTGCTTGAAAAAGAAAATCAGCATAAGATTCTGGGCTATCATCCTAACAAGGTGGCAGAAGTCCTGATGGTGCGGAAAATGCTGAAAAATATTCTTCCGCAGCATAAAATTCTATACAGAGATAATGGAGAGCCCTATCTCTTTCCTCAGGATCATCATGTTTCGGTCAGTCATTCTTATCCCCTGGCAGCATTGGCAATATCTAAAAAAAAGATTGGCATTGACTTAGAAAAACGCAAGGACAAAATCAGGAAGATCCGGCATAAGTATATACAGTATGAAGATCTTTTCATTGACAATACCCGGGAAGTGGACTATCTTACAGCCATCTGGTGTGTGAAGGAAGCTCTGTACAAAATCCATCACAGCAAACATTGGTCATTGAAAAAACATTATGACGTCCTGCCTTTTGAACTGAAACAGTCATTCACTGCAAAAAGCCGTGTGTATGATCTTGAAAATGAAGATTTTTTTCAGGCCAGGGTTTCGTTTTTCGAGGATTATTGTCTGGCCATCGTCGATTGATAAACCAAGTATTCTTCGATGATTTTTCGCTGGTCCTTTGCCACATCGTAGATCAGCTCCAGAAGTTCCCTTATGTTTTTAATCTCGGTAAGGTGACTTACGGTGAAAGGTGCGCGTACGTTAGGAATTTCCTGCTGCTCAATTTCTGAACGCCTCTTCTCCAGAAGGCCGACGACCTGGTCTTCCGGCTTAATGTGGCTTTCGATCCTGGTCTGCTCATCCAGATCTTTCTGATAAAGCAAACTCGACGTTCTGAGCATCTCTGCAGAAATCTTGATTTTCCAGTTTTCAAAATCGATCTCGGGATACTGGTGGCCGGATTTGGCATACTGTGACAGAGATGCGGTGTAAGCTGTCATCAGGTGTGTGGTGGTCACAAACTGATGGACGGTTTCCAGCTTTCTCTGCTGGTTTTTGGGGTCGGAAATCATCCGTTGAAAATTGTCGGAAAGATTTGCCAGGTCTATGATCGCATTTTTACGTTTGAGACGGAAATCCTGATCATCCACTTCGTCCTTTTTCAGAAAATGACTCATTACCAGCCGGAAATATTCCAGATTGCTTTTGGATGATTTTTTCATCAGATCCAGATTCTGCGTGTGTTCCCAGACCGGTAAAATAAAGTAAGCCACCAGCAGTGTGACTGCCCCGCCTATCACCGTGTCCAGAAGTCTGTCCTTGAAGATAAGATTAACATTGCCCGGATTGAGGAAATTAAAAGCGAGAAAAATATAAACCGTCATAAAAAGCACTGCCCAGGAATAATGAAATTTCAGCAGACTAAAGCACATGATCATGCTGGCCAGCAGAATGACCAGAAGTGCTGTAGGCTCATTGATGAAATGCAGAAGAAGATAGGCAATAACAGCGCCCGCAGCTGTTCCGTACAGCCGAAGTAGATTACGATGCTTCGTGGTGGAGTAGGCCGGTTTCAGGATGGCGATGATGGTAATCAGAATCCAGTAAGAATGTCCGATGCCGAGAATAGCAAATCTGGAAACAATGTATCCTATGAGCAATGCAACGGTCACGCGGATGGCGTGACGGAAATGTCCGGAGCTGAGGGAAAAATTGGAAATCAGAACTTTATGATTCAGCTTCTCTTCTTTTGGAAGAAATTTAGTGTAATCCAGTCCTGATGAAAGACTTTTGGCAAGTTTCAGATCCTGAGCATTAACTTTAAAAATAGTGGTTACTTCGTCTGTGACCTCTGTAATCCTCATCAACACCTGTCGCATCATCATAAAATCTTCCAGTTTGTCTGGTGAAAAAATGCGTTCCCGCAACTCGAAAAAATCATCATAAAGATGCTTCAGTTCTTCATCGAAATTACTGTGTGGTCTGAACTCCAAGCCACCCTGAAGCGCAATCCCAAGATTGGTAATCTCATCTGCCATCCGCATCAGATAGTTGTGAATGTTCCGTAGCAATGCAGTATCTCCGAAAACTTCGCTCATGCGCCTGTAGTCATTTTCGGACGTCAGGAGCTTGTCGTAGAGGTCTATGGAATTCAGAAACATCAGCATCAGGATCCGGCTTTGCGTGGTGGATTCATTCACGATCTGTCTCGTCCGGAATACAATGTCGCGTGTATCTTCCTGATGGTTTTTGATCTTCACCTGCTGGGCGATCAGTTGATTAAGAAGGGCATCGTGATCAGGACCCTTAGAATAATATTTGGCTTTAATCCGGAGGTAATCTGCCAGCTCCAGATAATTTTCGCCCACCACCTGGCTGGCAAGTTTATAAGGCTGAAGCCTGGTAACTATCATAAAGATGATCAAAAACCAAAGGCATCCGAGAAAAAATATCAGCGCACTTTTCCAGATGTTGTCACCCGTAAGATGACCATCAATAAAGATACTGAGGACTACAAGAGCTATACTGCCGAAGACAGCCAGTCGCTGACCATACACTCCGACAATCGAAAAGAAAAATCCAAATATGATAATCTCCAGATACACTGCCGCAGGAAAATCCTTGAGAAGACTGGCAACAATCGCCACCAGAGAAAATGTAAAAACAGAAATGATCAGGGTATTACGCCTGCGGATAAAAGGCCCCTGCTGATCCGTAAGACCAATAAAACTGGTGCCCAGCGGGAACAGGAAATATTCCTTCAGCAGACCCAGCTGCGCCAGGATAATGCTCGGGATTACAATCGCCAGTGCGATCCGCACGCCGGAGTAAATATATTGACTGGTGAGGAATTTTCTGAGCTCGGCGCTGTAGTTCATAGTGACAAAGTTACTGAAAGTATCAGCTCAATGTGAATGTTAAACCTGAATTTTTCACAAAACCATCAGTAAAAAAAATGCCAAAGCAAAAGCTCTGGCAATATTCTATCCTGAAGTGGATCTCTGTTAATAATCCGTCGCATTATACGTCTCACTACCGATGTTCCAGGTAAGACCAAAGCGAAGTGTGTTATCCAATGCCGTGTTGATCTTGGAAGTATTGATGAGGTAAGAAAGATCCAAGCCAAATGAAGAATATTTGAATCCTACACCCACCGTGGCATACTGTCTGGCACCTTGCTCCGGCGCTTCTGTGAAGTAACCTGCACGGATTGCGAAGGTTTCGTCATAAGAATACTCCGCACCACCACTGAACATGATACTTTTCTTATTGCTGAAGGATTTACCGATACCTTCGATAGGACCAACGTTAGGAATCTCTCCTGTAGCCTCGTCCACGCCTGGTACCAAAATTTTTGATGCTTCACCGCTTAGGCTGAAACGGTTCATGTCATCAATTAAAAGATCGTAGCCAAGGCCTAAGCGCGCCATCGTTGGCAAATAAGATCTTGATTCTTCATCACCGGAGTAGTCCAGCTTGGGACCAATGTTTTGCACAGCCCAGCCTGCCTTCACACGGCCTTCGTAGCCGCTGATGCTGGTGTGTCTTGGAGACATGAAGTATCCGGAAACGTCTACCGCAAACGTATTGGCCGGCTTCAGTGTTCCGTTGGACCCGAAGTTTCCGCCCAGATCCGAACGGATAAAACGTCCGGTAACGGCCATGGAATAAGTATCAGAAAGTTTAAGACCATAAGCAAGGTCGATGGAGAATTCGTTTGGTTTTACCGTTCCGTTATCATCCACGCCACCAGTTGCATTGAGGGAAGTCAGATTAACTTCACCCATATTGAAATAATATAAACTGGCACTTAACGTGGATCTCTCATCATCACCCAAAAATGTGTAGAAGGATCCGTAAAGCAAAAATACATCACTGGTCAGCTTGCTCATGTAAGGTGTATAGTTAACACCCACTCCTGAAGAAACCTTAGCAAACGGATACTTGGCCGCATTCCAAAACTGGGAGAATACATCAGTAGAAGTCACCACACCCTGATCTCCCATACCACCCGCTCGGGCGTCCGGAGAGATTCTAAGGAACGGAGCACCTGTAAGTACAGGCTGTACATTACTCTGTGAGAAAGCGAATGCACTGGCGCCTATCCCTAATCCTAAAAATAATTTTTTTGTTAAATTCATTTTTGTTCTTTTAAGGTAAAAGTTTACCAATATTTAAATTTTTTATTTTAATAAAACCATTTTTTCTACTGCCGTAGCGCTGCCGGAACATTTTTCCTGATTCTGGCTGCGTGCAAATATCTTAAAAATATAAGTACCTTTTGCTACCGTATCGCCAAAATCATCTTTTCCATCCCATTCTATGGCCTGTCTTGGCGTTCTGTAGCCTTCCAAAGTGCGTTCTGCAGAGGCCACGGTGGCGGAAAGCGTCCTGACAATTTTCCCTGTGATGGTGTAAATCTGCACATTCACGTCCAGGATATCGTCACAATTATGCTCGAATTGTACGTAAGTTTTATTTGTGAAAGGATTTGGCCAGTTCAGCAGTCTGTTGACTTCCAGCTTCTGATTGGTCTCGTCTTTTACTACAAAGTTTAACGTGGCTGTCGTAGAATTATTGTTGATGTCCCAAACTTTAAAGGTGAGCTGATGTTCTCCCGGTGCCACATTCTTCAGCGGATAACTTACAGAACCTTTTTGATAATCCTGAAGGTTGGAGCTGCAGCCATTTCCGTCTCCGGAGGAATAATAATCATTCACCGAGGTTGTGCCCACGATGTTGCCATCCAGGAAGAATGTAATATCATGTCCTATTCCGGCACCTGCGGCATTGATGCCCATATTATCTTTGAGACAGGCCAGTAATGTCGGGTTTTGATCGGTGATACCGCCATTGGCAAAGTTCAGGTTATTCATATATAAATTCACTGCCGGCGGCTCGCTGTCATTGATGCCATTAGGATTGATCTCGCCTACTTTCTGATCTTGATTATTGAAAACGTCAAAAGCGGAGGAGCCTCTTTCCAGGAAGTTTTCTGCATAGACTAATAATCTTCCGTTGCCCACAGTGTAATTGATATCCTTCGGAACATAAAACTCAACATTAAATTCGCCGTTCACCGCTTTTCCTGAAGCCTTAACAATAGCGCCTGGTTCTTCCTTAAATTCCATGACCATCGGCGCAGTACCTTCTGGGACACGGTCATTGTTCAGTGTCTTCTTAGTCACCGGTTTATCAAAAACATTGACCACAACACGGCCATTGAAAGATGAATCTTTGGTGCCATCTGCCTTATTGATATGTCCTTTGACTTTCACAAAATCCAACGCTCTGATTTGTTCGGCTACGGGCGTATCAACATTGTCAATCTGGATCAGACGTTTTGGCCTGTCCAGTTTCATGGCTGGATCTCCCAGGAAATTAACGCGAAGTGCATTGATATTCGGGGACGAGGCAAATTGTGCAGCTTTAGCATCCAGATGAGCCTTACCAATCGTAGAGAAGTCATCTGTCGAAGGATCAACCGCAAAAAGTTTATTGATGAAGTAAGGCGTAAAAGTTCTTCCGTAATCTACTGAAATCGCCCGGCTGGAAGTAATCATAGTAGCCGCTCCGCCAGTGGGCATTTTAATCATTTGTTCACCCACAGAATTGGTGCCCGGATCGTCCCATAAGGCAAACTCACACGTAATTGTAGAGACGAGAGGGAATCTGCTGTAAACGGTCGAAAAATTATTAAATCCCTGAACTTCTGTGGAGGTCAGTACACGTTCCTGTGCCCATCCGTTGATACCGCCATGACCAAAGTAGAACATAAAAAGACTGTTCCCCATATCGGTGGAGATGGCCTGATTGACCTGCGGATAGCGCTGGCCGCCTGCAGAAGTGACCGCAGGAAAAGCATCCAGATAGAGCTTTCTGAGATTGTATTCCGGCTTATTGGTTGCGGAAAAATTCTGATTAATGGCATATTCTACCAGATAATGGAATGGGCCGGGCACTCCAGACGGAATATTCGCCCCTTCATAATCATCATCTGCTACAAAATCCATTTTCATCCGCCATTCGCCAAAAGGATTGGACTGATTTGGCAAGGCATTGTAATAGGCCAATGTTTTGTCAATCAGGATTTTTGCCTCTTGGATATTGTCCGCAGGCAGTCGCCCGATAGGGAGATCCGGAATAAACTGGAAAACGTTAACAATGCCAGTCTTTACTTCCTGCGGCTTTGCCAAAACAAAGTAATCGTCTGTTACATAAGAGTTGGCAAAGTCTGAACTCACCTCACTCTGGTAGCTAGGTAGTACGTCCGTGTTATTGGCAATTCTGTTTTTGTAATCATAGGACGTATCTCCAAGGAGAAAAACATATTTTAGGCTACCCGAACTGTAGAGCTTGGTCACAAAATCTCTGATGGCAGTAATATCTTTGCCTCCGCTGCTGTATTCATTATAGATTTTATTAACATCCACAACGGCTACATTCCAGTTGTTTTTGGATTTATGATAGTCTGCCAGCCGCTGTGCCTGCGCAAAATAAGAAGGCTGCGCTACTATCAGATAATCGATTCCTGAAAGTGCTGCCAGATCCTGATTGTCTATTCTGCCCACAAACGCAGGCGTATACGCAGCAGAATTTTTAAACGCTACGAATTCATTATTGAAATAAGGACTATTAGCAAGGTAACCAAAATTGAACGTGGAAGGCTGCGCATTTTTATTCGTTACACGCTTGGCTCTTGTAATGTCCGACACATCCCAGATTTGCTCCATTTCCCCGGCATTGCTCACAGAAAAACCATAGAGTCCGTTTTGCCCTTCGGCAATGCTGAAATCGCGAAAATTCATCTGTGTGCCATTGAACACCAGATCTTCTTTGTACTGAACCTCGGCATAATCAAAATAGTAGGCGCCGTTCGGATTGCCGGCAGTGTCCGGCGTAAATTTGAATTTCAATGAATTGCCGGTCTGGTTAGTTGCCGTGGACGAAAAATTCATCAACTGATAAAATATTTCCGTACTGGTACCGGTAGTTGGTGTTCCAGACTGACCGTTAAAATCAATGTTAATCTTTGTAGACTGTGCATTGAAAGCCACGGCCTGAGCACGGAAAGTAATGAGATCGCCCGTGCGCATAGGACTTCTGGTCGTAAAGTTGACCTCTCTGCTTCCGGAAATAGCATCGCCTACCCAGATTCGTCCTAATTTAACGAGGTTGAATTTTTCCTCGTTCAGGAACTGGTAATCATCAAATCTGGTGATGAGTGTGGCGGGAAGGTTGTTGTCCACCGCTGCAACGCGCAGACCTGGTCCGATATCAAAGTTGATGAAATAGTAGGAATAATCATCGTAAATATTGATAAAATTATTGGAAGGGTCGTTACGGTGATCGACACGTTTGTATCCTTTTCCATTAGTTCTATTGTAAATATTATATGCGTTGGGACCTTGTGCATAAAACAAGGCATAGTCATTATCATTCCACACGCCGTCTTCCTCGCCCACTACCTGAATGGCGTCCTGCTGCAATGCACTGTAACGGCCATCAATATTATACTCGGGAAGGGCGACTCCGCCATTACCATAGATGCGGAAATTCCGCGGATCTACACTGCTCGGATTAATACCGTTCTGCTGAAGAAATTGCCTTGTGATCTTGAAAATCCCACTTTTATCCACCTTGATCTTGTAAAAAGTTCCGGATTTCAAAGGATTTTCGGTAGTTCCATACCGGACTGGTGTCGGAGGTGCTAAAGTTTGGCCTTTTGCAGCCGAAGGATTGATGGAAAAAGAAATTAATTTAAAAATTTTGCCGTTCTCCTGCTTTAGGGTCTCAATGAAAATATTGGCATATCTGTTCTGATCTTCATTGCTGCGGAAGTACGAAATGCTGGTCTCAGGTACTGTAGGAAGAACGCTTACAGAAAGATCGCCTTTCTCATTAGGTGCCAATTCACTCCACTCCATCTGGCCGACAATGATATCGCCAGCGGTCTTAAAATTAAGACTGGCATAAATACTGTTATCAAAGAACTGGTAAGTAGGATTGCTGAAATAAGGATAGTTTGGTTTCTGCTCTTGGCCGCGATCGAAAGGTTTTAAACCTTCCCAGTTAATCGTAATTTTTTGGGAATAACCCATGATCATGACAAGAGAGAGAACCAGATTATAAAATTTGAATTTCATCAATGATATTTTATTTTAGATTACAAAATAAACGATTTTTTTAAAGAAATGGTATATAATAAAATTAATTTAATTGCGTTTCATCAAAAAAAGACATTCAATATTTGATTAATTAAAGAATTTATTTTTTCTTTGTACTTTGAAAATTTCTATACATATCATGAAAAAAATCAAGCTGTTTTCATTATTATCCTTAGGTGCTACAATGCTACTGGTGAGCTGTGGAGGAGGAGGAAACACCAAGGGTGCTAAACCTGGCGGAAGTGGATTCGTTAGTAAGACCGGATGGAAACCCAATAGCAAAGACGGTTGGTTCTTTTCTGGGAAACAACAGAGGCCAAAAGCTTGGCCGGGAATGGTATATGTAGAAGGCGGAACCTTCACCATGGGTCTGGTAGATGATAACGTAATGCACGATTGGAACAACACCCCGCGAAGAATGCAGGTAAGCTCATTTTTCCTTGGTGATACCGAGATTACAAACTCAGAATACCGCGAATATACCACCTGGCTTAAATTTGTGTTTCCGTCTACCGATCCTAATTTCAAAAATATCTATGTAGGCGCATTGCCTGATACATTGGTCTGGAATAACAGATTATCCCGTAACGATTACGCGGAGACGTATTTCCGTTCACCTGAATATGATTATTATCCGGTGGTTGGAGTTTCCTGGTTGCAGGCTACCAAATACTGCGACTGGTTGACAGAGCGCGCTAACGAAAAGGCATTGATGAACCAGGGTATTTTGGCTAAGGACATCTATAGTGCGGATAAGGCAGCTACAGCTGGTGCTACATTCAATATGGATAAGTTCAAATCGAACGATCCTGAAATGGAATCTTACATTGACAAGAAAAAGCTGCAGAATAAGTCAGGAATTAAGACGACAAACGAGAGAATCATTGCAGCCAATAAAGGTGCAACTTCCGGATTAGTGGAAAAATTCAGACTTCCTACAGAGGTAGAGTGGGAATTCGCAGCTCTAGGTCTTCAGAAGAATAGAGATTACAATAACTATCTTGGTAAAAATCCTGAAATTGATAATCTTAAAGGTAAAAAAGGAAGAAACAGAGGCATGTATCTTGAAAACTTCAAAATCGGGAGAGGTGACTATTCCGGTGTTGCAGGTTGGAAAAATGATGGTTCGCCTACAACTTCTGATGTTAAGCAGTATCCTTCCAACGATCTTGGTCTTTACGGAATGTACGGCAACGTTGCTGAGTGGACTGCCGATATCTACAGACCAATGATTGACGAAGATTTCAGCGATTTCAACTACTACAGAGGTAATGTGGTGACACAGGCTGTGAGAAATGAAGACGGAACCTACAAAAAAATCGACAATACCGATATTAAGTACGATACTTTGTCAGATGGAAGATTGATATACAGAGGTCTTCCTGGTGAGTTCGAGCGAAAGAAAATCATGGATGACAGCAATTACCGTGATGGTGATTATCAGTCTTCGCTGGATGCAGGTGGTACGCCTCCAAGTGACAGTGCAGATTTCCTGATGTATAATTCTGTAAAGCCTAAATTTGTTGTCAACAAAGACGGAAGCGTAAGACTTGAGAAAGATAAGCAAAAAGTAACGTCTCAAATCTCCGACTACATCAGAGTAGTGAAGGGCGGTTCTTGGTTAGACTCATCTTACTGGCTGGATCCGGGCCAAAGACGTTTTAAAAATCAGACTAAAGGTTACGGATGGATTGGTTTCCGTGTAGCTCAGGATGCTAAGAACAGTAACAAGACCAAACGTACAAAAAGATAATCAGTATTATTTTGATCAATAAAACAGCAGATTTTTCTGCTGTTTTTTGTTTTTATATTCCGTCAATTTAATATTTTTGAAGTATGAATATTGAATCGTTTTATCCTATATTTTTAGAGAGCAAAAATGTCGTTATAGACAGCCGCAAGGTAGAGCAGGGCAGTTTATTTTTTGCTTTTTCGGGAGAAACCTATAATGCCGCTGAGAAAGCCAGGGAAGCTGTTGGTAAAGGTGCGCTGGCAGCAATTGTGGAAGATCAACAGTACGCTGATGAAGATGCTAAAATTTATTTTGTAGATTCGACATTGCAGTTTCTTCAGGATTTGGCAGTATTTCACAGAAATCAGCTTACGATTCCGTTTATAGGACTTACGGGCAGCAATGGCAAAACTACCACCAAGGAGCTCATCAGCAGCGTACTCGCCGAAAAATTCACTGTTCAGTACACTTCCGGTAATCTTAATAATCATATCGGCGTGCCGCTTACGTTGCTGTCTGTGAGGGAAAGCCATCAGATTGCAGTTATAGAAATGGGTGCTAATCATCAGAAAGAAATTGCATTTCTGAGCGCCATGGCACAGCCGGATATCGGATACATTACCAACTTCGGCAAAGCGCATCTGGAAGGTTTTGGAGGTTATGATGGTGTCATCAAAGGAAAATCCGAACTTTATGATTATCTGAAACATGCTCAGAAACAGATTTTGGTTAATCAGAATGATGAAATCCAGAAGCAAAAAACTGATGACTATCAGCTCAAAATTACCTTTGGAACGGCGGCTTCGGATTATGATTACAGGTCCATCAACAAAGACCACTACGTAGGACTTGCTTACAACGGAACAGAGATATTTTCTAACCTTACCGGGAATTATAATTTTGACAATATCTCTGCAGCAGTGTCATTGGGACTCTATTTTGGAATTGATATCTTGGACATCAAAAATGCGATCGAAAATTACATTCCGTCCAACATGCGTTCTCAGATTCAGAAAAAGGGAAATAAAACCCTGGTTCTGGATACATACAATGCCAATCCAAGCAGTATGAAGGCTTCTTTGGAGAACTTTAAGACATTTGAAGGTAGCAAGGCGGTGATTATTGGGGATATGTTGGAACTTGGCGAGGAAAGTCACCAGGAACATCAGGATATCCTGCAACTTGCCCGCTCCAGCGGATTTGACGAGATTCTCACAGTAGGTCCGCACTTTCGGTTGGTGAATGATTCGGCACTAGCGTTCGAGACTACTTTAGATTTAATCGATTTTCTAAAGTCTAACAAAATATCTTCTCACAATGTACTTCTCAAGGCTTCGCGAGGGATTGCTCTGGAACGTGTGATAGATTTTTTATAAAAAGAATTTACTTTTGAAATCGTTGAGAATGAGTTGGATGTTCTGAAAAGTAGCCGGTAAAATTTGCTGTTCTATCTCGCTTTCGGATTTCCACCCTACCTCGTTGATGCCTTCTTCCAATTGTGGCTTAGGCGCTTCATTACCTTTATAAAACATTCTGAACCAGAAGGTAGTTTTAAGGATTTTCTGACCGTTTCTCTCAGTATAAATATGGTAAGTGGCATTAATGAAATCTTTCAGCTCCAGATCAGAAATCCCGCATTCTTCTTCCACCTCGCGCACTGCGGCAACTTCCCGGGATTCGCCGGCTTCGATTTTACCTTTCGGCAGGTCCCATTTTCCCAGTCTGTGTATAAAGAGTATTTTATTTTCCAGATTCAGCACGATGCCACCGGCAGCATCAATTTTTCTGAAGTATTGTCCAAAATCCTTCCATAATTGATCGATATCAGAATGGTAAATATTAAGGCCCTGCGATGCCGTATTTTCTAGAAGATCAAGCGCAAAGTCAAAACTATGCGATCCATCGTAATTCAATATTTTAGGGCTGTTTTGAGGTTCGGAACTCAAAATTAATTGCTTCTCATTGATAAAAACTTTATACATTTGTAAGGCTATTAATATTAATACAAAAATATAAAAATGAATTTAGAAGGACGAAAAATTGTTGTAAATAAATCTTCATCAGAACTGGCGGCAATGCTGAAAAATCCTCAGGACTATAAAGATCTGATGCCGGACAGCCTGCAGAATTTTGAGGCCAGAGAAGATGGTTTTAAGTTCGGACTTAAAGGAATGCCGGAAATTGCGCTGAAAATCGACAATGTTTCGGACAGGGAAGTGGTATTGCGGTCAGCCAGCTCCAGCCTGGATTTTGCCTTGACGGGATTAATGAATCCGATGAGCGATACGCAGACCGAAGTTCAGCTTTTGTTCGAAGGGAAATTTAATCCCTTTATCAAAATGATGGTGGAAAAGCCGCTGCAGAATTTTATTTCAGCACTAACCGATAAGATTGAAAAACTTTAAAATTTTTAATTTAATAATACTTACCCTCCTAATCATTTTCCGGAGGGTATTTTTTTGTTCATATTTTGCCTACATTTAACAAAAGCTAAAACTGTGATTGTTGTAAAAGAAATAGTGATTTATGGAGGTGTTTCTTCGATGATTTACCTGATCTTCAGCGGGATACTATCTGCTGTCTTACCATCAAGTAACAATTTTTGGATTTACGATTCATTGGTAAGCTTTCTGATCTCGCTCTTTTTACTGATTATTAGTAAAATATATTTTGCCAGACAAATGTGGTTTGGTCTTCTTTTGCGTTATCTCTTCTCCAATTTCATCGTTCTTACACTTTATAATTTCATTTTTTCGATGAAAATTGCGTTAGGAACCGTTAAATTTTGTACCGTGGAAAATGTTAATAATGAGGCACTTTATCAGCATGTTTTCGCATCCAATTTGATAGTTTTCCTGGCTACGTTCTTTTTTACTTTGATCTTTAAACAGAGGAAAATTAGCATTTTTTCAAAAGGCTCAGTGATTTAAATTCTGGCTGTACTGGTGATGACAGTTGTATTCCATCCACAAATTTATATTAAAAATGCATTGGATTGGATTGTCTGATCAGCAAATCAATCCCGAGCTGTGATCTTGCGAACTGCCCGTGGCAGAGGACAACACATTGTTGTGGTTTAATGACCTCAGAATACCAATGAAGGAAAATATTAAAGCTTCCTTGTAATCAACAATTTTGCGGTCCGGAATGCTGATGTCGGAATTACTTAGGCTTTGGATCCTTTCGATCAGAAACCTGTTGTAGGCACCGCCGCCCGTCACCAACACGTTCTGAATGTCATGTTTGTTAAGTACAGCAGCAATTTGTGTCGCAGCGTGTTCGGTAAGTGTTGCCAGAATATCTAGCGGTCGATACTCATTGACCATTGGAATGATTTCCATATTGACCCATTCGATCCCAAGTGACTTGGGAGCCGATTGTCGATAGAAAGGCAGTTGATTTAATTGATTTAAAAGACGTGTGATAACATTGCCTGCTCTCGCTAATTCGCCATTGTTATCGTATTTTTCGCCTAATTGTTGTGCGTAGTCATTCAAAATGATATTGACAGGACAAATATCAAAAGCTATCCTTTTGCCGTCACGCTTCATTGAAATATTAGAAAAGCCACCGAGATTTAGACAGGCATCAAATCCGGAGAATAGTAGTTCGTCGCCTATTGGAACCAGCGGAGCGCCGTTGCCACCGAAAATTACATCCTGACTACGAAAATCGTAAATCACGGTTTTATTCGTTTTGGATTTTATAGCTCTTCCGTCGCCTATCTGGAGTGTAAAACGATTTTCCGGCTGATGAAAAACGGTATGACCATGAGAAGCGATCAAGTCTAATTCGCTAATGTGATATTCATTAATAAAATTTTGAGTTAGCTCGCCAAGAAGAAAGCCGTAATCTGAATTCAGTTTCAGCAATTCTTCGCTAGGAAGGTGGATGGCATTTCTGAGTTTGTGTTCCCAATCGGAACTATAAGGAACGGTCTCACAATTCAGAATCTGAAAATCCCATTTGGATACGTTTCGGATAAATTTTGCGTAGCAAATATCCAGTCCGTCAAGACTGGTGCCGGACATCAAGCCAATGGCGTGAAAACTCTGTTGTTCCAAATCTATAATAATTTATGGTGAGAACCAAATGCAAAAAAAGCCGTCAGCTATTCGCAATTTATTTGCGTGTGGCAGGAAGGTTTGTAGAGTTGAAACTTCCTGAGTTATTGAAAAAGGTGTATTCGGAAAAGTCATCCTTAGCCACCATGCCGTGCGCACCTACCAGAATATTGCCGTCTTTGTCTGATACAAAGACAGTATCCTTCGTGTACATCTTATGTTGGCTCTTATCCCAATTGATGGTTTCCGTGACGAAGGTCTGTCCTTCCGTAGTGATGATCTTGACCCGCCCTTTGGCAAAGTAAAAATCCTTTTTGATGTTATTTTTGGCGTAATTGGCCCAGATTTTCCCGGGAACTTTTGGATTTTTCTTATCGAAAAATTCCAGGTAAATGCCTTTTTTGCCCTCCACGTACGGCGAATCGATCAGTTCATATTTCTCAATCAGCGGAGCTTTGAATCGCACCTTCACCTGTCCGGAATCCCGCTGGATGATGGTTCCGTTGAAAATCACCTGCGAGGCAAAGTTTGTTTTTTTACCTTGGTTTACTTTGGTCATATCCTCTTCGCAGGACTGCATAAGAAAAAACATCAGCAGCAGAATAAACGGCCGTGATGTTTTAAGGTTAAATAATATTTTGAAGCAATAATCCGTCATGGAGATTATCAGGATTCAGACATTAATTATAAAGTCGTTTAGCAAACCATTTGTCTGCAAAATTGATTCCGATTCTCAGGTTGATAAAATTCTGGCGAATCAGGTTGTTCTCCAATGTTCCTCTTTTACCAAGTTCCAATCCTATATCTACACTGTTCATACGGTTGATGGTACTTTTCTCAAATGGTAGTGTTACACCAGCTGTAAGTGCAAACTTATTGATGTTGGTACCGCTCAGTTGCAGGTTTCCTTTTTCATAATACGCACCATATCTGTAGATGACTCTTGAAAAGTAAGAACGGAAGTTATTATAATTTGGCAAGTACCAGCCACCCACGGAATAACGGTAAGAGTCCTGATAGGCCAGATTCTGACCAAGGAAATTGAAGTTTTCACCTTTTTTATAATCTACCTGGCCACCAAAAAACCATTTGGTTTCATGGCCATATCCAAGACCGAGTGACGCTTCCTGAGGAAGGAATTTTTTGTCAAAATTCGTTTGTTGGTCAATAATTGTTTCACCGCCTTTGTTTTCGCCAAGCAGATAATAATAAGTACTGTTGGTATACACATTTTTCATCTGACCTGCATTACCGAAAGTATAGGTAGCGCCCAATGTCAGCTTCCTGTCATTGGCAAATTTTTTCTGATAAGTAGAGCCTAGCGTAAAATTAAAGGCATGAATCCTGTAACTGTTGGAATAGCCGCTCACCAGTTCCGCATTGCTGAATGATACTTCCTCAATATCATACAGTTTGCCGAAATAAAAGTTGGAACGAAGACCTAAAGCAAAGGATGGTGTCACCTGATAAGAAAAAGCGGCCTGAACGGTGTTCAGTGTACCTTCACCATGAAAACGGTGCGCTTCTCTAAGAACTTCACCCGTTACTGCATCGGTACTCTCCGAGGATGTAAGGATGTCATAGCTTTTGGAACTGAAAGGCTGATAACCCATGCCAAATTTCACTTTTCTGGAAATCGGAAATGCAATAGCAATGTTGGACAGATAAGTAGAATGTTTGTCCACCTTCACATTGTTGAAATCTGATTTGAAATAGTTATTCTCATTAGAACCTTCAACTTTCAGGGTGGTCAGTTCCAGGTTTGTGTTGGCCGCAGGGTTTCGGAAATTAAAGTTATTGTTAAAATCCCAAATGTACGCTGTGGAAATCCCACCCATAGAACTGATATCGACTGTGTTATCATATTTTACATCTCCAATTCCGTAAGCGCCGTACGGCGAATTGCCGATGCTCTGCGCATTCAGGAAGTATCCTGCCACCAATGATGATACAACAAAAATTCTCTTCATCCTTTAAAATTACAATGCGCAAATATCTTAATTAATAATGAATTGCAAAAATATATTTCGGTTAAAGTTTGTTAAGTACTTTCGATGGATAAATGTTGTTTTATGATAGTTCAGGTATATTTGGAATTAAGTCTAATTGGTGTGACTTTTTGCAAAAAAACTTACAAATGGTGACTGATGACTTCAATCCAAAAATATTATCTTTGCCGGTATGAAATCGGCGATTACAATTTTAGTAAAGTGGACTAATTTTGATTTGGACGGTGGCATACGACCTTTTAAAGAAATGATAACTACGTATGAAATGGGAACAGATTATCGGGCAGCAATCCATTAAAAATCTTTTACAGGAAAGCATCCGCGACTCCCGCGTAGGTCACGCCCAGCTTTTTGTGGGAGAGGAGGGTTTCGGAACTTTGCCTCTGGCTCTGGCCATGGCGCGGGAGATTTTCGAGAAGGAAAATCCTGCATCTATCCATAAAGTAGAGCATCTCAATCACCTGGACTTACATTTCAGTTTTCCGGTGTTTTCCGAAAAAAACGTCTCTTTGAGCAAACGGTTTTTTGATAACTTCCGGGAAATGATCTTGGAAAATCCGTATGCGTCATTTGATGACTGGACCAGTTTCCTGGAATCGGAGAATAAGCAGTTTTTCATTTCAGCAGACGAAGCCGAAGATATCGGACAGAGATTTAACCTCAAAAGTTTTGAAGGCGGAAGCAAAATTCTCATCATCTGGCGCGCTGATAAAATGAACGACGCTGCCGCCAATAAAATCCTGAAATTTCTGGAAGAACCACCGAAAAATACTTTCATTATCCTTTGTGCGCCAAGCACCAATGATATTTTACCGACCATCTTATCGCGGTGTCAGATCGTCAATGTTCCAAGGATCAATGATGAAGCTATTCTGGAACAACTTCAGAATCATGAGAATTCTAAAGAGATTGCTTACCAGGCACAGGGCGACTGGAATCTCGCAAAATCACTGGCTGCCAGTAAGGAAGCAACTTCCGAATTCGAGACTTTATTCATACAGTGGGTGCGGAATGCTTTTCAGGCCAAGAAAAAGCCCGAAGTGCTGCGCGAGATCGTAAAATGGGCGCGCCAAATTTCTGAATGGAACCGTGAGAAACAGATCAAATTCTTAAATTATTGTATTGAGATTTTCCGGCTTGCCATGCTGCAGAATTATGGAAATGATAATCTGGTTTACAAAAAATTGAGCGAAGGAAATTTCAACTGGTCATCATTTGCCAGGTTTATTCATGGTGCCAATATCGTTTCTATTGTTGAGGAGATCACCGATGCCTCGTACCACATCTCCAGAAATGCCAATTCCAAAATCGTCCTCACTGATATGGGCATCAAGCTGACCCGATATATCCATAAATCAGCGTCTTAAGACAGTCCATCCAGCACTTTGAAATGTCATAGTTACATCTTTATGATTTCAACTCATAATCTCTTAATATTTGCTATGTAAGGAGACGTTCGGGCTCAGTTTATCACATGTGAAATATTTCATAAAATGTTGATAATCAAATTTTAATATTATACTATCAATCATTATAGACGCTTTCAATCTTCTGTTAATAAAAAATTAATCAAACAAATGTTTGATTGAGTTGGGTTTTTGATTTAAATTTGCAACATCAAAAATCAGTTATGCCAACAAAGGAAGAACATATTATGATGGCTGCGGAGAAACTCTTCGCTGCAAACGGTTATAATGGAACTTCTGTACGAGATATTGCAGCGAAAGCCAAGGTCAATGTTTCAATGATATCCTATTATTTCGGCTCCAAAGAAAACCTCATGGAGGAGCTTTTCCGCTGGAGAATGGAAGAAGGACTCAACTTTGCAAAGAATATCCTGGAAAATAACGAGTTGAGTGAAATTCAGAAATTGGATGGTTTTATTGAGAATTTCGTGAACCGTGTTCAGCGGCTGCGGGATTTCTTTCTCCTGGTGCACACGCAGCAGGTCATCAGCCACAACAAGAACATACAGAGCATTCTGAAAGACTCAAAAATCAATTATATCGAGATCAATGAGCAGATTGTAGAACTTGGTTTGGAAAAGGGGATTTTCACCATCAGACCTTCTTATCATCTGTTGCAATGCACCATTTCGGGAACCATTTTCAATGCCATGCATGGTATGAAGATGTACAAGGATTATTTGAAGAAGCATAATCCAGACTTTGATGAAAAGCATTATGAGAACCAATATTTTCAGGAGCTCAGCAGCCATGTCAAAACCATGGTGAGAGCCATGACAGGTTATCAGGAACAATAAGATACACAACTTTAACAATAGAATAACAGTGAATAAATTTTTTACATCAGTCATGATCGTGGGCGCGTTCCTCTCGTTATCCGCACAGGAAAAACGGGTGATCAGTCTGGAAGAAGCTGTGAAATTAGGAATTCAGAACAGCAAGAATCTGAAGATTGACCAGGCTCAGATCGAGACCTCTACAGCCAATCTTTTGGAAGCGAAAAACAGACAGCTGCCGGAGCTCAAAGTTTCGGGCAGTTACCTTTATCTTCCGCTGGAGCCGAATGTGGATATCAAGATCCCGGG
This sequence comes from uncultured Chryseobacterium sp., assembly GCA_913778505.1. Taxonomy (GTDB): domain Bacteria; phylum Bacteroidota; class Bacteroidia; order Flavobacteriales; family Weeksellaceae; genus Epilithonimonas. The sequence continues at coordinate 119,718 of CAJYWD010000003.1, read as the reverse complement.
AATGGCCGGCGGCGGACCAAAGATCAGCAATGTGCTTTACGGCTCAGCTAATCTTTCCGTCCCGATCTATTCCGGAGGAAGGATCAAGTATGGGATTCAGTCGGCGCAATATCTTGTAGAAGCCTCCAAGCTGAATGCGGATAATGACAAAAATGCCATTGCGTACAATATTTCTCAGGCATACAATAATCTTTTCAAAGCGAATGAAGTCGTGAAACTTCTTCAGGAGAATTTATCTTCTTCCCAGAAAAGAGACCAGTCTTTTCTGAAGCTGGAGGAGAATGGCGTGATTGCCAGAAACGACCGGTTGAAAGCGCAGCTTCAGACTTCCAATATTGAGTTGCAGCTTATGGAAGCGCAGAACAATTACAGCATTGCCAATATCAATATGGATCTGCTTCTCGGACTTCCGGACAAGACGGAAATTGAAGTCGATTCCAATTATATTGGCGATGATGATCTCAGCAAACCGGACGATTTTTATCTGAATCTGGCAAGAGAAAACAGAAAGGACATCCAGGCTTTGGATTACCAGAGAAAAGCGGCTGCGCTTGGAACCAAAGCGGCAAAAGCTGAAAATCTTCCTTCCATAGCTTTCACAGGCGGATATGTAGCCGCGGATATTCCGAAACTATTGACCATCACCAATGCCGTGAATGTAGGAGTGGGAATTTCTTACAACCTGTCGAATATCTGGAAGAAGAACTCCAGTCTGATGCAGTCCAAAGCAAGAGAGCAGGAGCTGGCAGCCAATAATGAATTGTTAAATGACAATGTCACTTTGGAAGTGAAACGTGATTATCAGAATGACCTGTATGCGCACAAGAAAATTGATGTGTACCAAAGAGCGCTGGAACAGGCTGAGGAAAATTACCGTATTACATTGAACAAATACAACAACGGCCTGGAAACCATCACCAACCTTCTGGATGCGGACACTGCGAAAATCACCGCCAGTGTGAATGTCGTCACTTCCAAAGCCGATGCCGCATTAGCGCACAAGAAATTATTACAGACTACAGGAACCATCAATCAGTAATGCTGGATGCAGAGTGTCGGAAGTCCGATGAATGCAATTCAACAAAATAAAATAAACTTAATGATAATCATCCGACGTTCATCATCGGACATCAAACCAATCAAATAAAACTTAAAACAATAAAATGGCACAAGACAATATAAAATTCGAGCAGGGAGAGATTCCTGAAAAAAAGAAAAAAAGCCCTGTTTTTTACATCGTATTAGCAGTTGCAGTTTTGGCTGGCGCTTTCTTCGGTTTCAGGGAATATAAGTACAGTCAGGCTCACGAAGAAACGGACGATGCTCAGATCGCAGCAGACGTTAGCCCGGTGATATCCAAAATATCAGGCTACGTTGCAGAAGTGAAAGTGAAAGATAATCAATACGTGAAAAAAGGTGACACATTGGTGATTCTGGACGACAGAGATCAGAAGCTGGCATTGGAGCAGGCTCAGGCCGCACTCGGAACAGCACAGAGCAACGTTGCAGCTGCACAGGCTGGTTCGGATGCCGCTAAAACAGGCATCGGGAATTCAAGAGCGGCTGTTCAGACCGCTAATGCACAGATTGAAGCCGCAAAGGTCAATGTATGGAGAACGGAACAGGATATGAAGCGTTATTCCGAACTGGTGAAAGACCATTCCATCACGCAACAGCAGTACGAACAGGCTCTGGCTGCTTACCAGTCTGCTCAGAAGCAGCTACAGGTATTGGTAGACCAGAAAAACCAGGCCAGCGTGCAGACCGGCGTGGTAACATCGCAGTCTAATGCCACTTACCAGAATGTAGGCATCGCCACTTCACAGGTAAAGCAGAGACAGGTGGATGTGGAAAATGCTAAACTGAACTTATCTTACACCGTAATCACAGCGAAAGAAAGTGGGTATGTTTCCAAAATCCCTGTGCAGGTAGGACAATTCATCCAGGCTGGTTCACAATTGTTCAGCCTCGTGATGAGCAACCAGAAATGGGTGGTGGCCAATTATAAAGAAACGCAGGTAGAGAAAATGGTAGAAGGCCAGAAGGTAGAAATCGAGATTGATGCTTATCCTGACCAGAAATTCCAGGGAACTATCGCTTCATTCTCTCCGGCTACCGGTTCTGCATTCGCTTTGCTGCCTCCGGACAACGCCAGCGGTAACTTTGTGAAAGTGGTGCAGAGACTTCCTGTTAAAATCACTTTCGACAATCTGAACCCGGATATTATGAAAAAGCTCCGTGTCGGGATGAATGTTCAAACTGTCGTTTCATTAAAATAGGGTATTAGCAATAAGGTATTAGGTATCAGCTTAAAATGCTTTTTCACTAATACCTTATTCCTGAAACCCAAAACCTAAAAAATTATGCAAGACGATTCATTAGTAGAATACGGATTTCGCAGAACCATTATTACCATTACGGCGATCATGTGTGCGCTTCTTGAGATTGTGGACTCCACCATCGTGAACGTGGCACTCAATGAGATGAAGGGTAACCTGGGTGCCACACTCTCCGAGGTGGGCTGGGTCATTACCGCTTACGCCATTGGTAACGTGATCATCGTACCGATGACCAGCTGGCTGTCTCAGCAGTTTGGGCGCAGGAATTACTTTGCAACTTCCATCATCATATTCACCATATTCTCTTTACTCTGCGGTAATGCCACCAACATCTGGGAGCTGGTATTTTTCCGACTGATGCAGGGAATTGGCGGTGGCGCACTGCTGGTGACTTCACAAACCATCATCACGGAGTCTTATCCTATCGAGAAGAGAAGTATGGCACAGGCTATTTACGGCTTGGGCGTTATCATCGGGCCAACATTAGGACCACCATTAGGCGGTTACATTGTAGATAATTACAGCTGGCCGTATATCTTTTACATCAATATTCCTTTGGGGATTATCGCCACCTTACTGACATTACAATTCGTGAGAAGCCCACGGTATTCCGAGAAGCGTTCGGCTTCCGATGTAGACTGGATTGGGATAGGACTCCTGGCAGCCTTCGTAGGTTCTCTCCAGTACATTCTGGAAAGAGGTCATGAGGACGATTGGTTCGCCAGTAAAGCCATTGTTGTATTGACGATTACTGCCGTGGTCGGATTTATATTATTCATCTGGCGGGAGCTCACCTTCAAATACCCGATTGTGGAGCTCCGCGTGCTGAAGAACGGAAACCTCAGGATCGGAACCGTGATGTCCTTCATCCTGGGATTCGGGTTGTATGGCTCCACGTTTATCGTGCCCCTTTACACGCAGAGTATCCTGGGCTGGACGGCATTGCAATCCGGAGCACTGATGATTCCGGCAGCCCTCACCACCGCATTTATGATGCCGATCATCGGGAAATTACTCACGGCGGGTGCCAAGCAGCAGATCCTCGTAGCCTTGGGATTATTCATATTCTTTGTCTACAGTTTCTGGGGTTATAAGATCCTGACACCGGACACCGGCAAAGATGCCTTCTTCTGGATGCTCATCGTGCGCGGGATGGGATTGGGATTGCTGTTTATCCCGATTACATCACTGTCATTAAGCACTTTGAAGGGTCCGGAAATTGGCCAGGGTGCGGCATTTACCGGGATGATGCGCCAGCTGGGCGGTTCATTCGGTATTGCGGCCATCACGACATTTATTGCCAATAAAAGTGAACTGTACAGAAGTAATCTGGTGTCGCACCTGGATGTTAATGATTTTGATGTTCAGCAGAGGGTGGCAGCGCTCAAGGCTAGCTTCATCGCAAAAGGTTATACACCGGACAGAGCGCTGAATGCCGCTTATCAAATGCTTGACTTTTCAGTAACAAAACAAGCTACAGTTTTATCATATATGGATGTCTTCCTGTATCTGGGATTGATGTTCCTCATTTGTATCCCGTTTGTCCTCTTCGTGCGGGAGCGCAAGGGCAAGGGCGAAAAAATTGATATGAGTGCTGTGCACTAATATTTATTCTTTTAAGTTATTTGTTGAAAACTCAGGATCTCCATTGGTTCTGAGTTTTTTTGGCATTGATTTTAATAGTTACTGGTTATCCAACCTCACAAAATCAATATTATGATGCCATTACTATCCCAGATTGCTTATCTCCTGCTCATCGCCGTACCTGTAGCCTGTATTGCCTGGACAGTGACCCACGAAGAGATCTTCCGGGAGCCGCGTGAGTATTGCCAGAAGATATGCGGCACCACACAGTCGCTGGCCAAGCGTAAGTTCTTCTACCTCTTCACCTGCGAGTACTGCTTCAGCCATTACATCAGCATTATATTTTTGATCATCACGAAGTTCCAGCTCCTTTACGACGACTGGCGGGGCTATCTGCTGGCCTTCTTCTCCCTGGTATGGGTGGCCAATTGGTACATGAGCCTTTTCGGTTTCCTGAGACAGAGCCTGAAAGTCGAGAAAATAGAAGCGAAGATGATGGATGAGAATCTAAAGGAAATGACTGGCGATAAATAGCTTTTGGAAAATTTGACAATCACTATAATTCGCTGAAATTGATCTCGTAATAGATCCTGCAGGTCGGTCATTTATTATCTGCGCACGCGCGAGTCGTTCTTTGCGCAGCCGTGACTTCTTCTCTGCGCAGGCGTGACATGGGCTCTGCGCACAGGTCAATACCTGAGAAAGTAAATGCAGGTAAGTATCAAATCCAATTAAGTTTCGAAGCCAGCGTACAGGCTTCCGTAGCGTTGGAAACACGCATCTTTTCCAGGATATTCTGACGGTGACGGTGTACGGTATTGATACTGATGAACAGCAGCCCGGCAATCTCCTTGCTTCGTTTTCCCAGCTGGATCATCTGTAGAATCTCTTTCTCGCGGGAAGAGAGAAAATTGAAGTTTTCAACCTCTGTCTGTTGGATGACGGTTCCGCTGGCTGTGTTGATAATCATTCCTGTATAATCCGATGACGGCAAAAAATCAAAATGATAAAGGCAAAGCGCCAGCTCTACATTTTTATGATCGGCATCAGAAAAATAGAACATTTTATGAATGAGAGATTTTGTGCTTCCCGATAGTCTCAGTTTGCTGATCACACAAAAATCCTTTCGATTATCAAATGGGATGGTCTTAATCAACTGGAAGAACTGTAGTTCCAGGATATGCTTCTGCAAAACGTCGTCGGCATTCAGTACATTGAATAATTCATCTTCCCAGATGCTTTCTATTTCCAGGGCGCTCTGGTTTTGGAAGATATTCAGTTCTTTTGCCAGTTTGCCTGCGTACACGTAGCTTTTATTATTCTGCAGGTCGCTGAGGATGGCGATGCCGTTTTCCAACTCCACAAAGTTCTGTGCCAGCATCCGGCAGTGTTCCAGCTGCTGCTGTGTTTCTCTGGAGGAGGCAAAATCTTGCCGTAGAAGTTGGTTGTGAAGGTCGGATTGGATGGGTTGCATCAAAAATGGTTATTTATCAGTATTGGTCATGTTGAGCATTGCCACTACATTTGTCACTGTTAACAGCAGATGAGCAGAGCGGAAGACAACAATAAGGAAGTAAAAATACAATGAATAATCTGAACGAAAAAGAGAAGATGCTTGCCGGCGAATTATATGATGCCAATGATGCAGCGCTGGTAGAGGAGCGACAAAGAAGCAAGGATATGTGTTTCCGTTACAATCAGATCCAGCCTTCCAAAATGAAGGAGCGTAAAGGCATCATCAAAACCCTATTCGGCAAAACCGGCAAGATGTTTCTCATAGAGCAGCCTTTCTACTGCGATTATGGTTACAACATAGAAATCGGCGAGAACTTCTACACCAATGTGAATGTCGTGATTCTTGATTGCGCCAAAGTGACTTTCGGAGACAATGTATTCATTGCGCCCAACTGTGGTTTCTACACCGTGAATCATCCGCTGGACACAGAAAACCGGAACAAAGGTCTGGAGTATGCGCTGCCGATTACCGTGGGACATAACGTATGGATCGGCGCAGGCTGCATCATTCTTCCGGGTGTTACCATTGGGGATAATGCTGTGATCGGCGCTGGGAGCGTGGTTGTAAAAGATATTCCGCCTAACGTGCTGGCTGTGGGAAATCCCTGTAAAGCTATCCGTAAAATTTAAAAATAATAACCACAGGCGGCATAAAAGTCAGGCATTCAGGAATACTCAAGTAGATGTTATTTTCATATAATCCTTACTAATAACCATCTGAATGTTCTTTTGTGTCTCTTGTGGTTTAAATGCTATACTATGAAAAAACTGGTAACTGCCTCTATACTGGTGGTATTGCTGTTTCAAACCGTCCACGCCCAATCTCTGGAAAAAATGACATGGTTCAACGAGCCTTCTCAGTGGGAAATCAAAGACAAACAACTCACGATGACCGTCACGCCGCAGAGCGATTACTGGCGCATCTCGCATTATGGTTTCACGGTGGATGATGCGCCTTTTTATTATTCCACGTACGGCGGAGAATTCGAAACCAAGGTCAAAATCACCGGCGATTACAAAGCCCGCTTCGACCAGATGGGACTGATGCTGAGAATCGATGAACAGAATTACATCAAAGCCGGTGTTGAGTTCGTGGATGGTAAGTTTAATCTCAGCACTGTTGTCACGCACAAAACAAGTGACTGGAGTGTCATCGTTCTGGAGAAAACGCCGGCATTTGTATGGATAAAAGCCGTAAGAAGGTTAGATGCCGTTGAGATTTTTTATTCATTTGATGACAAGGACTATGTGATGATGCGCAACGCTTATCTGCAGGACAACACCCCGGTTCAGGTCGGGTTTATGGCAGCCAGTCCGGACGGCAATGGTTTCAAAGCGACGTTTGAAAACTTCTCGGTCAAGCATCTTCCAGACCAACGGAGATTGGAATGGCTGAAGAAGAATCAGTAATGGATTAAGATGTTATAGCTCTAATCCAAATCCAAACAAACCTCACAGGTTTTTAAAACCTGTGAGGTTTGTTATTAAACCCTCCAACCCTCCAACCCTCCAACCCTCCAACCCTCCGACTCAAATTATCCAATCAAATCCAAAAACTGCTTTTCATCCAGAATCGTAATCGTTCCGATGTCCTGCGCTTTTTTCAGTTTGCTTCCGGCTTTTTCGCCCACCACCAGATAGTTGAGGTTTTTGGAAACCGCAGAGATATTTTTACCGTTGTGCTTTTCCACCATTTCTTCCGCCTGCTCTCTTGTAAAGAGCGATAGTTTTCCGGTGAAAAGGAAGGTTTTTCCTTCCAAAACGTGGGACAAAACTTCATTCGTGTTTTCGCCTTTTTCCAATTGAACTCCATAGGATTTCAGACGCTCAATCATCAGGATATTCTCCGAGTTCTGGAAAAAGTCCGTGATACTGACTGCGATTTTCATCCCGATATCTTCCACTTGGCAAAGTTCTTCCAGAGTCGCATTTTTCAGTTCATCAATTGTAGAGAAATTCTTGACCAGTTTCTTCGCTACCGTTTCTCCGACGTGTTTGATGCCGATTCCGAATAATACTTTCTCAAACGGAACTTCTTTTGATTTTTCGATCCCATCCAGAATATTCTGCGCCGATTTTTCCGCCATTCTTTCCAGCGGAAGAAGCTGTTCTTTTGTCAATGTGTAAAAATCAGCAGGATTCTCAACGAGTTTTTCTCTATACAATTGCTCGATGGTTTCTCCGCCGAGATTCTCGATATTCAAAGCTTTTCTGGAAACATAATGAATCATCCTTCCCACCACTTGCGGCGGACAGTGCAGCTCATTGGGGCAAAAATGAATCGCCTGGTCTTCAATTTTGACCAGTTCTGTTCCACATTCCGGGCAATTTTTGATGTATTCGATTGGAGTTTGCAAATGCGTTCGTTTGTCTACATTTACGCCGACAATCTTCGGAATAATCTCGCCGCCTTTTTCTACGTAAACGAAATCGTGCTCGTGCAAATCCAGTTTTTTGATGATGTCTTCGTTGTGAAGTGACGCCCGTTTTACGGTGGTTCCTGCCAGCAGAACAGGCTTCAGATTCGCAACAGGCGTAATGGCGCCGGTTCTTCCGACTTGATAAGAAACACTTTGCAATTCAGTTTCCACTTTTTCCGCCTTGAATTTGTAAGCCATTGCCCAGCGCGGCGATTTGGCGGTGTAACCCAATTGCCTTTGTTGTTTTAGTGAATTGACTTTCAGAACAATGCCGTCAATTTCAAAAGGAAGTTTATGTCTTTCCGTATCCCAAAACGTGATAAATTCTTTCACTTCATCCAAAGTTTTACACAATTTCGCCTGGTCTTCCGAAACCCGGAAACCCCAATTTTTGGCTTTCGCCAAGATTTCCCAATGCGTATCTCCCGGAAATTCATCCGAAATATATTGGTACAAAACCGCTGAGAGTCCGCGTTTTCTCACTTCTCCGGAATCCTGCATTTTCAGACTTCCGCTGGCGGTGTTTCTGGGATTCATGAACAGATCGAGACCTTCTTCCTCACGGATTTTGTTGATTTTATCGAAGTTTTTTCTCGTGAGATAAATTTCGCCCCGTATAAAGAAGCGGTCAGGAAAATCGCCTTTCAGCGTGAGAGGAATATCCGAAATCGTTCTCACGTTATTCGTAATTTCATCGCCCTGGAAACCGTCGCCACGCGTGACAGCCTGAGACAGTTTTCCGTTTTCGTAAAGAATGGAAATTGATGCACCGTCGTATTTTAACTCAGCTACGAATTCTACCGGTTCATCAATGGTTTTGATGATTCGTTTTTCCCAATCTTCGAGGTCATCAAAATCATAGGAATTGTCGAGAGAATACATTCTGTACTGATGCCGGACGGTCGGGAAATTCTTCGTGATACCGCCGCCGACACGCAAAGTAGGAGAGTTGGCATCAAAAAATTCCGGATGTGCCGTTTCCAGTTCCTGAAGTTCTTTCAGTTTTTCATCGAACTCAAAATCAGAAATCGTATTATTATCAAGAACATAATAATTGTAATTATGCTGATGAAGCTCTTCTCTCAGGGATTCTATCTTTTGCTGAATGTTTTCGGACATTGGGAAATTATTTAAAGCAAAAATAACCAAAACAAGTGGAAGGACTCAAAATAAAATGAGTAATTTGGTTCTCCATAAAATAAGACCACAGAGTCACTGAGATTTGAAATTCCGCAAGCTTTGCTACGTTTGAAGTTTATACTGAGCCTGTCGAAGTACCTTTGTGAAACTTAAAAGAGTTTAAATAACTAAAAAAATCTTTGCGGACTTTGTGTTCAAATATATTCAATATTAAAAAAAATGAAGAAAGTACTTTGCAGTTTAACCCTTGTCACAACTATGTTTATCAATGCTCAAACTCAGATTATCGCCCATCGGGGTTTCTGGAACACCAGTCCGAAAACATCAGAAAATTCTATCAAATCTCTGGAGAACGCTCAGAAACTTAAGATCTTTGGTTCCGAATTCGATATTCACATGACCAAAGACGGAAAGCTGGTCATCAACCACGATGAACATCATGGAAAAATGGAAATCTCGGAAACCAATTTTTCTGATTTGAGAAAACTGAAATTATCCAATGGCGAAAAACTCCCAACCCTGAAAGATTACTTGAAACAAGGTAAAAAAGATACTTCCGTCAAATTAATTATCGAAATCAAACCAGCCAAATCCAAAGAACTTGAAAACGAAATCGCTGGCAAAGTCCTGAAAATAGTTAAAGAACTCGGACTCGATAGCCAGAGCAATTACATCTCGTTTAGCCTGAATATCTGTAAAGAAATCAAGAAACAAAATCCGTCTGCCAAAGTCCAATATCTGGAAGGGAATCTGTCGCCACAGCAAATCAAAGCCGATGGTTTGGACGGACTGGATTACCATTACAGCGTTTTCGAGAAAAATCCGACGTGGATTTCGGAAGCCAATGCGCTGGGATTGATTACCAATGCCTGGACTGTGAATGACCTCAAAGTTTACGAAGAACTCAAAAATCAAGGTATCCAATTCATCACAACCAATATTCCTGACCAATTGAAAGGTAAATAGTTTTGTCGCATAGTCAGGTTAAATTTTATTAAATATATAATTTAATGTAATTATTATCTGAGAATTTTTGAACACAAAGCTCACGAAGAATATATAATATTTTGGATATTTTATTTCACAAAGGCGCTTACGCTTATATAAGTCTTGCTTTTCTTTTTTAAGTTTTACGGCTTTGTGAACTTAACAAACAACATTGTATAAAAAAACTTTGTGTTCAAAAAAGAAATATGTTATAAAGATAATTGAATTCCTCAATGATAAACTTGTATTAAATCATAAGACTTTATTGTGTTTTCAAACGTCTGTTTGGTAAATTTGCAGCTTGAAATTTAATGAGACAGATTATGAATTTAAAAGGTAAAAATGCCATTATCACAGGCGGTGGAAGAGGACTTGGAAAAGCTGTAGCCCATATCCTTGCCAGCGAAGGTGTGAATGTCGGCATCACGGGAAGAAATGAAAATTATCTGAAAATAGCAGCCAACGAACTACGGCAATCGGGCGTGAAAGTCGCTTACGCCGTTTTCAGCGTTGATAATGAATTGGAAGTCAAAGCTGGCATAGAATCTCTGGCCAATGAATTAGGCGGCATCGATATTCTGGTGAATAATGCCGGAATTGGCGACTTCGGAAGCATCGAGGAAATGCCTTCCGAAACTTGGGAACAAGTCATCAAAACCAATCTTTTCGGTGTTTATTACACAGCCAAAGCGGTCTATCCGTTTCTGAAAGAAAAAGGTCAGGGCGATGTTATCAATGTCGCTTCCACGGCAGGATTGAAAGGCGGGCCGAACATGTCGGCCTATGCGGCTTCCAAGGCGGCGGTCGTTTCCCTTTCGCAATCGATGATGGCAGAGTGGAGAAAGCAGAATATCCGTGTGATTACGCTGACGCCGAGCACCATTGCTTCCGATATGAGCATCAATGGCGGTCTCACAGACGGTAATCCGGACAAAGTTCTTCAGCCGGAAGACTTCGCAGAATGGGTGAGAGATATCCTGAAAATGAACCGAAGAGCAATGATTGCCAACGCATCGATTTTCTCGACTAATCCTTAGAATAAAATATTCTCAATATTTAACCCTTTCATTAGTATCAAGCTTTGGAAGGGTTTTGCTTTTCTAATACGTACACTTTAACTTAGGCTTCGACTCCGCTCAGCCTGACAACGTTCACAATAAATGTTTGAGATGTCACCCTGAGCAGAGTCGAAGGATTTCTAAATTAAGAATCGTTTATTTATTTAGTCTTTGCGTTTAGAATCACTTATTCTTACCTTTATCGGAATCAAATAAAAGATAATGAAGAGAAACTCATTTTTAGCAATGTCTGCTGTTTTCTTTGCAGCACAAATCACCTTAGTAAACGCTCAAACCAAATCCGAAGAAAAGCTGAATCCAATGGTTCAGAGTTTTGTCAACGAAACCAATGATAATTCCCAGCTGGAAGATATGGCTTATGAACTGCTGGACGGCATCGGACCTCGTCTTGTCGGAACACCCGAAATGCTGGCGGCCAACAATTACACCGCCGATAAACTGAAATCCTGGGGCATCGAAGCTAATCTTCAGCAATTCGGGACCTGGAAAGGCTGGCAGCGTGGAACGACGCACGTAGATATGGTCTATCCAAGAACCAAAACCCTGTCTGCAACCCAATTGGCTTGGAGTCCTGCAACTAAAAAGGCCGTAGATGCAGAAGTCGTGATTCTTCCAAAAGTATCTTCCAAAACCGAGTTTGATAAATGGCTGCCGTCTGTGAAAGGTAAAATCGTTTTAATGGCGCAGTATCAGAAAATCGGTCGTTCTGATGAGCAGATCAAAGAATTTGCAACACCTGAACTGTACGAAAAACTGAAAGCGGAAAAAGAACAGGCTAAGAAGGATTTCGCAGATTATATCAAGACTATCGGTTATGATAATAATACTTTACCGGAAGCTCTTGAAAAGGCCGGAGCTGCCGGAATTGCCATTTCCAATTGGACGGGAATCCACAGCACCAATCGTATTTTCGGAGCAAAAACGAAATCCATTCCAATGTTCGATATCGACTTAGAAGATTACGGCATGTTGTACAGAATGACAGAAAAGGGTGCCAAACCGAGAATCAAAGTGGATGCACAATCCAAAGTGTTGCCAGAGGCTAAGTCTTTCAACACCATCGGAATGATAAAAGGCTCAGAAAAACCGAATGAATATGTGATTCTTTCCGCTCACCTCGATTCCTGGGACGGCGCACAAGGTGCGACGGACAACGGAACAGGAACTCTGACGATGCTGGAAACGATGAGAATCCTCAAAAAATATTATCCCAATCCAAAACGTACCATTGTCATCGGACTTTGGGGAAGTGAAGAACAGGGTCTGAACGGTTCCAGAGGTTTTGTTGCCGACAATCCTGAAATCATCAAAGGTGTGCAGGCTGTATTTAACCAAGATAATGGAACCGGCAGAGTGGTGGACATCAGCGGGCAGGGCTTCAAAGATTCTTATGCCTACATCGGAAGATGGCTTGATGCTGCGCCTAAAAAAGTGAAAGACCAGATCAAATCTACTTTCCCAGGAATGCCTGGCGGTGGCGGTTCAGACCACGCTTCTTTCGTAGCGGCGGGCGTTCCGGGATTTTCTCTGAGTTCGCTGAACTGGGGTTACTTCGGTTACACCTGGCATACGACCAAAGATACCTATGACAAAATTGTTTTTGATGAGTTGAAAAATAATGTGATTCTGACCGCAACTTTAGCTTATATGGCATCGGAAGACCCGGAATTCACCAGCCGTGAAAAGCGTATGATGCCGAATGATGATAAGGGCAACGCTGTAAAATGGCCGGAAGTAAGAGAGCCGAAAAGAAGTAGTAAGGATTATTAAAAAAAGTCAGATGCGAAAAAGTAAAATGTTAGAAGTTAGGATTTCTGATTCTTGGTTTTAGTGGTTAAAAAAGCGACAAGTTACTGTCGCTTTTGTTTTATAGTATCATCGTAAGCTGTATCCGTTTCCTCGCCTCATCCACTTCCGTCACTTTCACCTGGACGTGCTGATGCAGTTTTACCACCTCATTCACATCGGAGACAAAACCGTCCTTCAGTTGGGAGATATGCACCAGTCCGCTTTCCTTGATTCCGAGATCTACGAAACATCCGAAAGCCGTAATGTTATTGACAATGCCTGGCAGGATCATTCCCGGCCTTACATCTTTAATGGATTTGACATTGGGGTCAAATTCAAAAACCTTTGCGGCCTTTCTGGGGTCTAATCCGGGTTTTTCCAGCTCTTTCAAAATATCTTTGATTCCCAGAATTCCAATGTCATTACTGACGTATTTTTCCGGATTGATGAGCGCAATCTTTTCTTTATTCGAAATCAATTCTTCTGTCTTTAATCCTAAATCCTTCGCCATTTTTTCAACCAACTTATAAGCTTCCGGATGTACCGCAGAGTTGTCCAAAGCATTTTTTGCATTTTTGATTCTGACAAAAGCTGCTGCCTGCTGATAGGCTTTTTCTCCCAATCTCGGTACTTTTTTCAGTTCTTTTCTTTCGGTGAAAGCACCGTTTTCTGCACGGTAAGCTACAATGTTCTCAGCCATCTTTTCACCAATACCTGACACATAGCTGAGCAGCGATTTGCTGGCGGTATTAAGATTGATGCCAACAGAATTCACAGAGCGAACCACCGTGTTGTCCAGCTCTTCCTTCAGTTTGGTCTGATCCACATCGTGCTGATATTGTCCCACGCCAATAGACTTTGGGTCTATCTTCACAAGTTCGGCCAGCGGGTCTGCCAGTCGCCTTCCAATGGAGACAGCACCACGCACCGTCACATCATAATTGGGAAATTCTTCCCTCGCAATTTTACTGGCCGAATAGACGGATGCGCCCGCTTCTGAAACCACAAAAACCTGAATCGGTTTGTCAAAGGCAATCTTCTTGATAAAGAACTCCGTTTCCCGGCTTGCTGTTCCGTTACCGATGGAGATGGCTTCAATATGATAAGCATTTACCATAGAACGGATTTTCTTCATCGCCATTCCGCTTTCGTTTTGCGGCGCGTGAGGGTAGATGGTTTCATTATGCAGCAGGTCACCTTTCTCATCCAGGCAGACCACCTTACAGCCTGTTTTGTAGCCAGGGTCTATGGCGAGTATTCTTTTCTCTCCAAGAGGCGATGCCAGAAGCAACTGCTGAAGATTCTCGGAGAAAACCTCAATGGCTTTCTGGTCTGCCTTTTCACGGGCTTCCTGCAACGTTTCGTTGGATAGGGCAGGTTCAAGTAGCCGTTTGTAAGAATCTGTAATAGCTAATTCTATTTGCCGGGCAGATGGATTGTTGTTCTTGATAATGGCTTTATCGATGAGTTTCAGCGCTTCATCTTTGTCCACATCCACGGAGACTTTTACAAAGCCTTCATTTTCCGCACGCAGCATCGCAAGTAACCGGTGGCTCGGGATTCGGTTCAGCGCTTCCTGCCAATCAAAGTACTGGTTGTATTTCTGTGCTGCTTCCTCATCTTTTTTAGCTTTCAACACTTTGGAGGAGATTACTGCCTTCCGCTGGAACAGTCGTCGCAGGTTTTTACGGACATACAGATTCTCATTGATCCATTCCGCAATAATATCTCTTGCACCTTGTAAAGCTTCTTCTTCCGTGGCAACATTTTGATTGATATATTTTGAGGCAATAAAATCGATGTCATCAGCACGCTGGCTCATCATGATTTTGGCCAGAGGTTCCAGGCCTTTTTCCCTTGCGGTATCGGCTTTGGTCTTCTTACGTTTTTTGTAAGGCAGGTAGAGGTCTTCCAGCTCCTGAAGGTCAAAGCTCTGTTCCAGTTTCTGTTTCAGTTCGGGCGTCAGTGCGCCCTGTTCTTCCACCGATTTCAGAATGCTTTCTTTTCGCTTGATGAGATCGTCATATTGCTTATTAAGTTTTGAGATATGCTCGATGGCCACCTCGTCCAGATTGCCGGTACGGTCTTTACGGTATCTGGCGATGAAGGGGATGGTGCAGTCTTCGCCAAGAAGTTGCAAAGTACTGTTGATGGAAGGAGCAGGCAGGTTAAGATAGTTCTGGATATAGGCAGTGACCGTCATTTTAGATTTTTGAGACCGCTAAAATACTGACTTTTTCCCGACTGTGCGGTATGCCTTGTGGCCGTCTTAAGGTCTCAGCCTTTTGTGATAGTTCAGGAGGTATTGGCCTTTGTCGGAGTTTTTGGAGAAGTTGCCGCTCAGTTCCCAGAGATAGCGCGCCCGGGATCTTGCATCTTCATTGCTGTAATTTTCATACTCGATTCGGTAGATGGAGCTGAATAATCTGGAACGCCCCACGCCGTGATGGCAATGGATGAGCACAGGATAATTCTTGGGATTATCCATAATCTTTAGGAATTTTTGAACCGTGCTGTCCTGCGGGATCTGATCTGTCGGCAAATTAAAATAACGGACGCCCGGAATGCGGTTCATGGCAAGTTCCTCTGCGCCCACTTGTTTTCTGGTTTCAGGGTTCAGTTCGGTCTGTTCCTCTCCGTCCCGAAGGTCAATCACGCTTTTGATGCCGTGGTCTTTCAGTAAATCTTTCAGCTCGGCCGGTGGCACCACGCCGGAGTTATAAACTTTGCCTTCCGAGATGGTGACCAGGTTGTGCCGGAGTTTTTTCTGGTAGAATGCAAAGCCACCAATCCCAATGAGAACAATGCCCAGAAGGATTGCAACACGCTTGATCAGCCGGTGGCGGGAAGTCGTAGTCATAGATGATCCGGTGTGCATTATTGTTCTTCCTTTTTGCGGTACCAGCGGATAAGCGATACGCCGGCAAAAACCAGCGTGAGCACATACAGGGCAGAGAGCCACGGTTTTTGCACCGTCATGGTGGTGAAATTGATCTGTTTGTACAATGCCGAGCCTACGATCAGGATCACGATAATCAGCACAACAATGGGTGGTTTGGTGTTATTCACAGTTGCTTTATTTTTAAGGCTTAAAGGTAATGTTTTTATGGATTATGAGGCTGTACAATTATAATTCAGCTTCCAGAAGCACAGCGTATTTCCATGAGAAGAGAAGCAGATTTCAATTACGGGATTCCCAGGATTTTATTTCGTGGAATCCGTGTTTGATATCATCATTTTTCCGATAAAAAATTCATAATTTTTATTTTGTCGATTGGGGTTGTTTTATTAATTTAATACTCTAAAATCACATATTCGATGAAAAAAAAGCAATATCCAAGATCAATTTGTCCCAATGGTCCAGATGATGTTTGTAATGTTACTACAGATGTACAAATGTCAGCAGTGCTGTAAGTGCCAGAATGCAGCTTCTAAGCCAAGTTATGAAGAATATACATACACTGCGGATACTTGTAAGATTATGAAGGTCTCACCCATTACCTTATGGCGTTACCGCAAAGAAGGATCGATTGACTTTGTAAAAAAGAAAAGTAAAATCTATTATCTGGTATCTTTATTTTACGACAGGAAGAAATAAAAAAGAGGCTTCTTCTGTTTCCTGTTCAGAACCGTGCTCCTATTTGAAAACGCACGTCAGTTACGGGTTAAAAATTGTTTTAGATAGCAATTTTGCGTAAGATGGCTCCATAAACGTCTACAGAGCCCATGAAATTTTATCGGCAATGCGGCGACCATGCAACAGCATATTCGCCGCTTTTTTTGTGTCTTTTCTTCGGGTCTTCTTCGGATCGGCTTCGGAAAAAACATCTTTTTTCCGAAGGAGACCCGAAGAAAAATGCTGTCTGATCCGAAGGAATGCCCTATTAACCTTTCATTTTCTATCATTATATTTCAAAACATTTCAAAAGCTTTCAGGGGTATTGAAGCTGTAATTTTCTTTCCTAACTTCGTTCTGTTAAACCATAAAATTTTTTTGCTATGGCAACACTCAACAAAGGAATCCTAGGTGGATTTTCCGGAAAAATAGGGAATGTAGTAGGTGCTAACTGGCGGGTAAGAGATATTATGCGAAGTCTGCCAAAACCTTCTCAGAAAGATCCTACAGAGAAGCAACTTTTGCAACAGGCCAAGTTTAAACTGGCGGTGGCCTTCCTGCAGCCGCTCAAAGGCATCCAGTCCCAGTATTTCGGCGCTGGAAGTGGTGTGAAGTCCAGGGTCAATATGGCCACTTCCTACACGATGAGTTATGCCATAGAGGTGGTAAAAGGGATACCGAAACTGATCTACAACAAGGTGCTGATCACTAAAGGAGAGCTCACGGGTTTTCAAAATGCTGTTCTCAACGTTCAGCCGGGCGCTATCCTGCAACTGGATTGGGAAGACAACAGCCTGCAGGGCAATGCATCACCTTCGGATGAGGTCAGCGTGGTATCATACTGCATGGAACTGAACGATTTTCAGATCTTTGAAGGTATTGCCACAAGAACGGATCTGAAAGCCAGTGTCACCCTCCCAAGTTTCTGCATTGGAAAAACAGTGGAGGTCTGGGCTTTCCTGAATACCGAGAAGCGGACGATTGCGAGCAACAGTTTCTATCTTGGAGAACAGACGGTCATTTAGATTATGATGAGAGAGCCACCCGAGAGGGTGGTTTTTTTGTAGGGAAAATTGAGCATAAAAAATGCCCCACAGATAGGCGAGGCGCTAAATGTTTTCACAACGGAATAATCCTTATTGTGAATTGCTTTCGATTACAAATCTAAAAATTATTTTTTTAATAGAATTACGGAAAACCGTATTTCTGTGTTTTTTTTCTTCTTAATTTTAAGAGTTTCAAATAAACTAATTAGCTATGGGCAAAAATATACTAGGATTAGATTTGGGGACCAATTCGATTGGATGGGCTTTAATCAAACAAGACTTTGAAAATAAACAAGGTGAAATTCTTGGGATGGGTAGTAGAATTATTCCGATGTCTCAGGATATATTAGGAGAGTTTGGAAAAGGAAATTCTGTTTCGCAAACTGCTGAAAGAACAAGTTACAGAGGTGTTCGCCGTCTTCGAGAAAGATATTTGCTGCGTCGTGAGCGATTGCATAGGGTTTTAAATATTATTAAGTTCTTACCCGAGCATTTTGCCAATGAGATTGATTTCGAGAGGCGTTTTGGAAAATTTAAGACTGAGAATGAACCTAAGATAGCTTATAATACTGATGGATTTGTCTTTAAAAATTCTTTTGAAGAGATGATTGCTGATTTCAAAACGCATCAACCTAAAATTCTAAAAAATGAAAAAGGTAAAGACAAATTGCTCCCTTATGACTGGACAATTTATTATCTGCGTAAGAAAGCATTAAGCCAAAAAATAGAAAAAGAAGAATTGGCTTGGATTCTTTTAAATTTTAATCAGAAGCGTGGCTATTATCAATTGCGAGGCGAAGAGGAAGAAGAAAACCCTAATAAGCTCGTAGAATTCTATTCATTGAAAATTGTAGAGGTTATAGCAGATGAACCGCAAAGAGGGAAATCAGACATTTGGTATTCTCTTACTTTAGAAAACGGCTGGGTCTATCGCAGAGCAAGCAAAACGCCTTTGTTTGACTGGAAAGATAAAACCAGAGATTTCATTGTTACAACAGATTTGAATGATGATGGTAGCATCAAAAAAGACAAAGACGGAAACGAAAAAAGAAGTTTCCGTGCACCTGCTGAAACAGATTGGACTCTTATAAAAAAGAAAACAGAACAAGAAATCGATAACTCTCATAAAACTGTTGGCGCCTATATTTATGATACTTTGCTCCAGAATCCTAAACAAAAAATCAAAGGAAAATTAGTAAGAA
The DNA here is from genome assembly GCA_913778505.1 of uncultured Chryseobacterium sp. Classification (GTDB taxonomy): domain Bacteria; phylum Bacteroidota; class Bacteroidia; order Flavobacteriales; family Weeksellaceae; genus Epilithonimonas. Next base: position 101,002 of record CAJYWD010000003.1, on the reverse strand, counting down.
CTATCGAAAGAAAATTCTATAAAGCTGAGCTAATAGAGATTTTGGAGAAGCAAAAAGAGTTCCACCCTGAGTTACAGAATGAAGAGTTATATAATGATTCTGTACGCGAATTGTATAAAAACAATGATGCCCATCAATTGACATTAAGCAAAAAAGATTTCGTCCATCTATTTTTAGAAGATATTATCTTTTACCAAAGACCTCTGAGAAGTCAAAAATCGTCTATCTCCAATTGTACGTTGGAGTTTAAAAAATATGTTGATAAAGAAGGCATAGAGCATACGCAATATCTTAAAGCAATACCGAAATCAAATCCCTATTATCAAGAATTTCGCATCTGGCAATGGATATTTAATCTGAATATTTACAGAAAAGATGATGATGGAAATGTGACTAAAGAATTTTTTAATTCTTATGAGGATTTAGAAAATCTATTTAAGTTTTTGGATGAGCGAAAAGAAATTGAACAAAAGGCATTGCTAAAATTCCTTTTAGAACGAAAAGACTTTAAAGGAAAATTATTAACAGCAGAAGTTGAAAAATATCGTTGGAATTATGTTGAAGGAAAAACATATCCTTGTAACGAAACCAAAACAATGATTTCTACAAGGCTAAGTAAAGTAGATAATATTGCAGATGATTTTTTCACAAGAGAAATAGAGCAACAGATTTGGCATATCATCTACTCGGTCAATGATAAAATTGAATATGAAAAGGCTTTAAAATCTTTTGCTAGAAAAAATAATCTGGATGAAACATCTTTCTTTGAAGCTTTCAAAAAATTTCCTCCGTTCAAGAGCGAGTATGGTTCGTTTTCTGAGAAAGCGATTAAGAAACTATTGCCCTTGTTGCGAGTAGGGAAATATTGGAACTATGACAATATTGATGAACATTCAAAAGAAAGAATTGATAAAATCATTACCGGAGAGTATGATGAAAATATCAAAGATAAAGTAAGAGAAAAAGCGATAAACCTTACTACAGAAAATCATTTTCAAGGTCTGCAGTTATGGTTGGCTCAATATATTGTCTATGGGAGACATTCAGAGGCTTCAATCATTGGGAAGTGGAATTCTGCAGATGATTTAGAGATATTTTTGAAAGAGTTCAAACAACATTCACTACGCAACCCGATTGTAGAGCAGGTAATTACGGAAACTTTACGTGTCGTAAAAGATATTTGGGTGCAATACGGAAAAGGTGTAAAAGATTTCTTCAGTGAAATTCACATTGAGTTAGGGCGAGAAATGAAAAATACTGCTGAAGACCGTAAAAAAATTACAAACCAAGTCACAGAAAACGAGAATACCAATCTGCGTATTAAAGCTTTGTTGGCTGAAATGATGAATGATGCGAATGTTGAAAATGTACGTCCTTTCTCACCAATGCAACAGGAGATTTTGAAAATCTATGAAGATGGAGTATTAAATTCGGATATTCCAATAGATGATGATATTCTAAAAATCAGTAAAACTGCTCAGCCAAGTTCAGCCGATTTGAAGCGATATAAACTCTGGCTGGAACAAGGTTATAAATCACCTTATACAGGACAAATTATTCCATTAAATAAATTATTCACACCGGAATATGAAATTGAGCATATTATTCCGCAAAGCCGATATTTTGATGATAGTTTTAGCAATAAGATTATTTGTGAGGCTGCAGTTAATAAATTAAAAGACAATTATATAGGATTGGGATTTATCAAGCAGTTCCACGGAACTATTGTAGATTGTGGTTTTGGGAAAACAGTTAAAATCTTTGAAGCTGACGAATACGAAGAATTTGTTAAAAAGCATTATGCTAAGAACAGAGGTAAAAAAGCAAAACTTTTGTTGGAAGAAATTCCAGAGAAGATGATTGAGCGCCAGATGAATGATACACGTTATATTAGTAAGTATATTTCTGGTGTTCTTTCCAATATTGTACGTTTGGAAGACGGTACAGATGAAGGTGTGAACTCTAAAAACATTGTTCCCGGAAATGGAAAAATCACAACTGCCCTAAAACAAGATTGGGGATTAAATGATGTTTGGAATGAGTTGATTCTACCTCGTTTTGAAAGAATGAATCAACTGACAAACACGACAGATTTCACTGCTTGGAACGAAAATCATCAAAAGTATCTCCCAACTGTTCCTGTAGAATTTTCAAAAGGATTTTCAAAGAAAAGAATAGACCATCGTCATCACGCCATGGATGCTCTGGTTATTGCCTGTGCGACGAAAGAGCATATTAATTATATGAATAATGAGCATGCTCTGAGAAAAGGAAAATCAAAAGATGAAAAACAAACTATTAGATATGATTTAAGAGCTAATTTATGTCATAAAAAATATAATGATGACTCGAAAGAAAACTACAGATGGATTTTCAAAAAACCTTGGGAAACCTTTACTGTTGATGCTAAAAATAGTTTAGAAAATATTGTGGTAAGCTTCAAACAGAACCAACGTATTATTAATAAAGCCACCAATTATTACGAGAAATACATAGAAAAGGATGGCGTTAAAACTAAAGAAAAAGTAGCACAAACTGGTATTAACTGGGCAATAAGAAAACCAATGCACAAAGAAACCGTTTCCGGGAAAGTAAACTTACCTTGGGTAAAGTTGCCTAAAGGCAAAATACTAACCGCTACACGGAAAAGTCTGGACACATCTTTTGATATGAAAACCATTGAAAGTATTACTGATACGGGGATTCAAAAGATTTTAAAAAATTATCTGACTGCAAAAGAAAGTTCTGAATTGGCTTTTTCACCAGAAGGAATAGAAGACCTGAATAAAAATATCAGACAGTATAATGATGGAAAGGACCATCAGCCAATTACAAAAGTTAGAATCTTCGAGATGGGAAGTAAATTCCAAGTTGGTTATTCTGGCAATAAAAAAGATAAGTATGTAGAAGCTGCTAAAGGAACCAATTTGTTCTTTGCGGTTTATGAAGATGAAAAAGGAAAAAGAAGCTATGAAAGCATTCCTTTAAATATTGTTATTGAAAGGCAAAAGCAAGGATTAGATGCAGTTGATTTAAAAGGAGAGAAGGATTTTTATTTAAGTCCAAATGATCTGGTTTATTTGCCATCCGGAGATGAGTTAGAAAATTCAAATATGATTGATTTTGAAAATCTCTCTAAAGACAATATAAAAAGAATTTACAAGTTCGTTAGTTGTACTGGAGGAGAGGGACATTTTATTCCATTTGTAAATGCAACAGAAATAATAAAAAATGAAAATGGTACAAATAGTAAAAGTGAAAGAATGCAGAATTATTATGATGGTAATTGTATGTTAGATAAAAATGATAAACCAATTATGATAAAAGAAAACTGTGTAAAACTTAAAGTTAATAGGCTGGGTAATATTTCGAAAGCGTAGTATTATGATCACCCGCTCCATCTACATCGGTAATCCTGCTTATCTCAAGCTTAAGGATGAACAAATGTACATTTTGGATGCTTCTACCAACTAGGTCAAAGGTAAAGTTCCAATGGAAGATTTGGGGTTGCTGATGTTAGATCATTTTCAGATTACCTTATTCACATCAGTTGATCCAGAAAATGATGGGCAATAATGTTGTAGTGGTAAGTTGTGATTCACATCATCTTCCACACGGAATTATGATCCCGTTATATAGACATACCGAGAACTAGGACAGTGTAAAGTTTTTTTGGAAATTAAAGTAGACCGTCTCGGAAACATTTCAAAAGCATAATCTAAAATTATTAAAATGTCTAAAACAGACCTCAAAAAAGAGCTTCAAAAGCTTACAAAAGAAAAGCTCATCGAACATATCCTGGATCTGTATGAAAAAAACAATTCAGTTCAGGAATTTTATAAGTTTTATCTTAATCCGGCTAATGAAAAACTACTGGCGGAAAAATACAAAAGGCTGATCCGTAAGGAATTCAATGTGGAAAATCCGATGCGGAGTACCGAAAAGTTTTCCGTAGCCAAAAAAGCGATTTCGGATTTTAAAAATTTACAGCCGTCACCGGAATACCTGGCGGATGTGATGTTGTATCTGCCTGAAAGTGCCTGTGAATTGACTGCCCTGTTCGGCGATTTTTCCGAACAGTTTTATAATGCGACGTTCAATAATTACAAAGCAGTATTGGTATTTTTAAAAAAGAACAATCTGCTGGATGATTTTAAAGTCCGTGCAGAACAATGTGTCAGGTGGTCGGAGTACTGCGGATATGGATTTGCGGATGATATGAGAGAAATTTTTTATGAATATTATCATTGAGTAATCAAAACTAAATACCATGATCACCCGTTCCATTTACATCGGCAATCCTGCCTACCTTAAACTCAAGGACGAGCAGCTGAAAATCCTCTGTCCGGAAACGAAAACAGAAAAGGGGAGTGTGCCTGTTGAAGATTTAGGACTTCTGATGCTGGACCATTACCAGATCACCGTCTCGCATAACCTGATCCAGAAAATGATGGGAAATAACGTCGTAGTCATAAGCTGTGACGCCCACCACTTACCACACGGGATGATGCTTCCTCTGTATGGGCATACCGAACATTCGGACCGTGTAAAAGACCAGCTGGAAGCCAGTGAACCTTTGAAAAAACAGCTTTGGAAGCAGACCGTGGAGTGTAAGATTGAAAATCAAAAGGAGGTTTTATTAAGGTTGGGCAATTATTACGAACCTATGGTCGACTATCAAAGCAACGTGAAAAGTGGTGATATTACCAACATGGAAGGCATTGCGGCACAGCATTACTGGAAATACCTTATCAGTCTTAATTTTCTGAGACAGCGTTTTGGAGACTCTCCCAATCAGTTTTTTAATTTTGGCTATGCGGTGTTGAGAAGTATGGTGGCAAGAGCGATCGTAGAAACAGGTCTGTTGCCTGTACTGGGGATTTTTCATAAGAATAAATACAATCCTTACTGCCTTGCAGATGATCTTATGGAGCCTTACAGACCGTTTGTAGATCTTTTGGTAATGCAATGGCTGGAAATGAATCCGAATATAGAAGAACTGACCAAAGATTTTAAATCGCATATCTTGCAGATTGCTACAAAAGATGTGCGTATTGATAGTAAAAAAAGGCCACTGCTGGTAGCTGTAAAAATTACGGCTTCGTCGCTCTACAAATGCTATACAGGAGAAAAACGGCTAATCTCTTACCCAGAATTAATATGATAAAGTAAAAATCATTTTACTTTTTATATGATACATTTTACAAATTAAGATATGAATGCCGAAAGGTTTAATGCATACCGAATTATGTGGGTTTTAGTATTGTATGACCTTCCTACCGAGACCAAGGCCAATATGCGGGATGCGAATCAATTCCGTAAAAGACTTATTGATGACGGATTTACGCTTTTCCAATTCTCGATGTATGTACGTCACTGTCCGAGTAGGGAAAATGCTGAAGTACACATCAAAAGGGTGAAATTTATGCTCCCAAAAGCTGGCAAGGTTGCTATTATGTGTATTACCGATAAACAGTTTGGAGATATTGAGATCTTCTTCGCTAGAAATAGAGAAGAACCACCACCTACCTTCCAGCAACTTGAACTTTTTTAAAGTCAAGTATTATCTAAAAATTAATTTAACAGTTTATTTGTCATGCTGTAGGCATCTAAATATAATGATTAGAATCTTATAAATTGCAAAAGATTGGTTAATGGAATATCAAAAGCAAGGATTTTTACAATTCTAAATTAACAATAAACCCTCTGAAAAACAGAGGGTTAAATTTTGAGGTTGTGTTGTATCTCAAAGATACTGAAAAATGAAAGCAATTCACAACAGTCTTCCTGCATTTCTGGTAATTCGGATAGTTGTGTTGTATCTCAAAGATACTGAAAAATGAAAGCAATTCACAACCATATCTGTGAATCAGGTTCCCGCAACGCAGTTGTGTTGTATCTCAAAGATACTGAAAAATGAAAGCAATTCACAACCATACCAAGATAGTTTTTTGACTGGTTCATGTTGTGTTGTATCTCAAAGATACTGAAAAATGAAAGCAATTCACAACAAAAACACTTAATATGAAAAAAACTACTACGTTGTGTTGTATCTCAAAGATACTGAAAAATGAAAGCAATTCACAACCAGTTGCACCTAGTAGGCACAATTTGTAAAGTTGTGTTGTATCTCAAAGATACTGAAAAATGAAAGCAATTCACAACAGGGTTTGAAGTCCACAAAGCTTTCGGAACGTTGTGTTGTATCTCAAAGATACTGAAAAATGAAAGCAATTCACAACATTTTCGATAGCCTTGAAAAAATTGATAATGTTGTGTTGTATCTCAAAGATACTGAAAAATGAAAGCAATTCACAACATAGCATCAACGAACTGACCGCCTTTAAGGGTTGTGTTGTATCTCAAAGATACTGAAAAATGAAAGCAATTCACAACTACCTCCAACACTTCCAAGTGGCATTGTTAGTTGTGTTGTATCTCAAAGATACTGAAAAATGAAAGCAATTCACAACGGATGCTCATAAGGATATATCTGCATATGGGTTGTGTTGTATCTCAAAGATACTGAAAAATGAAAGCAATTCACAACAGTAAAAATACACCTTCAGAATTTACGATTGTTGTGTTGTATCTCAAAGATACTGAAAAATGAAAGCAATTCACAACAATTTTGAGGATTAAAAGAAAAAACTGGCTGTTGTGTTGTATCTCAAAGATACTGAAAAATGAAAGCAATTCACAACGCGGTTCTTACGTTCCGGAACCGATTGTTGGTTGTGTTGTATCTCAAAGATACTGAAAAATGAAAGCAATTCACAACGTAAAGCTTTACTGAAGGTAAATCTTCCTGGTTGTGTTGTATCTCAAAGATACTGAAAAATGAAAGCAATTCACAACGAATAGAAGTCTCCCCTGTCTCTTCAAGATGTTGTGTTGTATCTCAAAGATACGGAAAAATGAAAGCAATTCACAACCGTCTTGCAAAGAATCAATAATTGCCTGTTGTTGTGTTGTATCTCAAAGATACTGAAAAATGAAAGCAATTCACAACGATAAGCTAAGAAAGGCAGTAGAGATACTCGTTGTGTTGTATCTCAAAGATACTGAAAAATGAAAGCAATTCACAACGTCCGATTCCGTCACACAAATGAGTATATTGTTGTGTTGTATCTCAAAGATACTGAAAAATGAAAGCAATTCACAACAAAAATATGCAACATTTATAATCATAGACTGTTGTGTTGTATCTCAAAGATACTGAAAAATGAAAGCAATTCACAACCGAAGTTGAACTGGTCGAAATAAATTCTTCGTTGTGTTGTATCTCAAAGATACTGAAAAATGAAAGCAATTCACAACATAAAACAAGCGACGCCCGTTTCATTTCCTGTTGTGTTGTATCTCAAAGATACTGAAAAATGAAAGCAATTCACAACCACAAGGTTAGCGAAAGCGATCTTTGACAAGTTGTGTTGTATCTCAAAGATACTGAAAAATGAAAGCAATTCACAACGATGGCAGAGAAGAGATAATTGATAATAGAGTTGTGTTGTATCTCAAAGATACTGAAAAATGAAAGCAATTCACAACTAAATTGATCGATAGAAATTTTCGTTAAATGTTGTGTTGTATCTCAAAGATACTGAAAAATGAAAGCAATTCACAACTCCACAAGTACCAAATTTTACAAACTTCAGGTTGTGTTGTATCTCAAAGATACTGAAAAATGAAAGCAATTCACAACGATTAGCTGATTCTTACGACGATGATGATGGTTGTGTTGTATCTCAAAGATACTGAAAAATGAAAGCAATTCACAACAAAGAGAAAGGCATGGACACAGAAGAGTTGGTTGTGTTGTATCTCAAAGATACTGAAAAATGAAAGCAATTCACAACTTGATTCAACACTTGTAGATTTTAATTCTGGTTGTGTTGTATCTCAAAGATACTGAAAAATGAAAGCAATTCACAACGAGATATCTTCTAAAAGCTTTTCTTTCTCTGTTGTGTTGTATCTCAAAGATACTGAAAAATGAAAGCAATTCACAACAGAAATGATGGCGTTCTGAAACTTCTTTTCGTTGTGTTGTATCTCAAAGATACTGAAAAATGAAAGCAATTCACAACAGTCTGCGGAAAATTCTTCTTTTTTTACAAGTTGTGTTGTATCTCAAAGATACTGAAAAATGAAAGCAATTCACAACCATAATAGGTTTTACCGTGAAGCGTTTCCGGTTGTGTTGTATCTCAAAGATACTGAAAAATGAAAGCAATTCACAACGTAGCAGCGAAATCGCTTTTTTCAAGTCCTGTTGTGTTGTATCTCAAAGATACTGAAAAATGAAAGCAATTCACAACTTACTTGCTGAGCTGTTTCAGCTTCTGTGTGTTGTGTTGTATCTCAAAGATACTGAAAAATGAAAGCAATTCACAACGATAATCAAAGTCACATAGTCCTTTAGCTTGTTGTGTTGTATCTCAAAGATACTGAAAAATGAAAGCAATTCACAACGAAAAGTAATGAGAACGCTCAATACATTTCGTTGTGTTGTATCTCAAAGATACTGAAAAATGAAAGCAATTCACAACGAACACCGCGCTGATAATGGTAATGAATCAGTTGTGTTGTATCTCAAAGATACTGAAAAATGAAAGCAATTCACAACCGCTATGAGTATTCTAAACGAAATTATGCGGTTGTGTTGTATCTCAAAGATACTGAAAAATGAAAGCAATTCACAACGAGTTGTAATGAAAGTATTGTAACTTTTTAGTTGTGTTGTATCTCAAAGATACTGAAAAATGAAAGCAATTCACAACTAAATAAAGTATCGAAGAAAGTTCATATGAGTTGTGTTGTATCTCAAAGATACTGAAAAATGAAAGCAATTCACAACTGTATACTTGATAAATAGAATCTATATTATGTTGTGTTGTATCTCAAAGATACTGAAAAATGAAAGCAATTCACAACGATACGGCAGCCATTCTTGAAAGCCTTCCCGTTGTGTTGTATCTCAAAGATACTGAAAAATGAAAGCAATTCACAACCAGGAATGTCACTTGGTAGCGTGGTTGATTGTTGTGTTGTATCTCAAAGATACTGAAAAATGAAAGCAATTCACAACAAATGAGAAAGATGCTTGAAAATATTTACCGTTGTGTTGTATCTCAAAGATACTGAAAAATGAAAGCAATTCACAACCCAACACATTGGCGAACAGCCTATTCTTCGGTTGTGTTGTATCTCAAAGATACTGAAAAATGAAAGCAATTCACAACTAGCCATAAATATCGCCTTCGAAAATAACCGTTGTGTTGTATCTCAAAGATACTGAAAAATGAAAGCAATTCACAACATAGCAATTAAAGCAGCTTTTAAAAATCCTGTTGTGTTGTATCTCAAAGATACTGAAAAATGAAAGCAATTCACAACACTTTTTAGTGAGACTTTTAGTCCGTTTCAGTTGTGTTGTATCTCAAAGATACTGAAAAATGAAAGCAATTCACAACTTGTGGTCGTTGTTTGGAATGCTTAAAAGCGTTGTGTTGTATCTCAAAGATACTGAAAAATGAAAGCAATTCACAACTGACCAATGAATACAATTCGCCTGCTCAGCGTTGTGTTGTATCTCAAAGATACTGAAAAATGAAAGCAATTCACAACTCGCCGATGATGGCATTGTTAAGGAATATCGTTGTGTTGTATCTCAAAGATACTGAAAAATGAAAGCAATTCACAACAAGCGGAGCCGACAGACCACCAGCTGAAATGTTGTGTTGTATCTCAAAGATACTGAAAAATGAAAGCAATTCACAACTAAAATCTATATGGAAGATATTCTTGAGATGTTGTGTTGTATCTCAAAGATACTGAAAAATGTATAATCGGCAAAACAAATTGTCCAAAGAATCAAAACAAAACGTCCAAAAATAAAAGCCTTTAAATAATCTTTAAAGGCTTTTTAAATGGTTTCTTTTAACGTGCAGCACCAAGGCAATTGCTTGGCTGGGCACGGATTTTCAAAGTAAATTCTAACTTATTTCAAAATTATTGATCGATTTCCGGCAATGGTCCGGGTCTATCTTATTCAGGATTTTAACCAGCAATCTGCCGGTCTTGGTAAGTGTGCCGTCTCGCTCATTTTTTCCCAGCGCACTGCTGATCGTTTCCCTGAAGTCTCCAAACTGGTAAGCTCCTTCCAGAATCAAAAAGCGGTTGAATAAACTGCGATATTGATAATTACCAAACCTGTCTACAGCCACCGCGAAACTGCGCCAGTAGCCGCTCAGTCTGCGCCAATGGAAACGCTCTTTGAAAAAATTTACATAGACAAACGACACCGGTTCTAAGACTATAAAAAGTAGAATGGCCACTAATGCTAAGATCAAATTTATCATAGTGCCGGAAGTTTTGTAAATACGTCAGGATTGACCGCCTGCTCATCCGCGATAAACTGCGCGGTGAAAAGCTCCATTGCTTCCAAAAACTTTTTATTCTCTACAATGGTGATAAGATATTTAAGCGTCGGGACCAGGTAAGGTTTTTCTTTGGTTTCAATAACCGTCAAGACCGGCTCCGGATTGGGATTATCTTCTGTGGCTTCAGGTGTCACGTAGTCCGAATATTCGTAAGGCACCAGAATTCGTTCGCCCGTGTCCGGGTCAATGACAGAAGTCAGATCGCTGGCTGTCTTAGTCCAGTCAGGAACCGGCAAATGCAGCTTTAGTTCCTTTCCAGTCACTTTATGTACCAGAACCCTATACGGAATGATTTTAAGATGCTGCTGGCTCAGCGCGATGTTAATATCCTGAACTCTGAGAAATTGCTCATAATCCGGTAAATCTTCAATTTCCGGCAGCTGAACCTGAGCCAGTATCTCTTCCTTTTCCATTATGTAGGAAACGAGACCCTCTAATTGTGGTGTAAGCATTGGTGTGCGTGTCATGTATTTATGAAATTTTAATGGTGTGTTAGAATTTCATTTGTGTTTTAGGCCATTGTCAATCTTGTAAAGACAATTCCTTTCGTTTCTAAAAAAGCTTTTGCAGCGATAACGCTTGCATTATTACTATATGTTGAATTGTAGAAATCAAATGTGACTTTATTTGTGGCGTTGGCAATACCAGACCAGTCGAAGTTATTGACCCATCCGAGTAAGGTGCTATCTACGTTTGTTCTGCTCATAACACTATTGATGAATGAACCGGCTGTATTCACGAGGCGAATATCAACCTGACCTAACGCTGGAGGATTGGTATAATCAGCAACCAAACCAAAAATTGAAGTAAGAGGCGCTGTAATTATTAAAGTTCCTCTAAATCCGGAGCCGCCTAATATATAATTTGCATTATTACATTGAGGTGCTATAATTTCTACTTTGGTAACATTGGACATATTCACATTTCTATAGAGCTGCCCAATAGTTGTAACCTGATTCATGAATGCGTTAAGCGCATAATAGAATGATGTCGTAATATTTAAAAACATTGCAGCCACACTATTGGTTTCTGAAACGTCTACTTTTGAGAGTTCAAAACTAGGGTCAAACCCTTTGATATTGGCAAATGCCGAAGAACAATTTCCTGTGAGTTTTATCGTTGTTTTCGATCTAATTATTAGGTTTAGGGCGCCGTTGAAATAATTGTCGTAAGAACTTGCTTTGAAATTAGAACTCCACGAATCCAAAGAAACCCATTTCAAAACATCCGCTTTCCCCCAAGGTTTAAAGTAGTTGCTTCTACCAATCAATGTAATTGTATATATTCCTGGTGTCGCAAATGTTATAATTCTGGCATTAGGATTTGTTCCATTATAGCCTACATCTGGACGGCCATCGCTTACTTTGATAATAAAATTGTGTGTTCCGCTGGTTGGAAAATCTAACGGTAAAATAAACTGATTGTCTAGTTGAGAGCCATCAGTCGCTCCACTAGCAACATTACGTGTATCAATTTGGAATATCAACGGTGTTTGCAATCGTGTACTTGCAAAAAATCTTCGTGCTGCACTCATACTATTGATTTATGACAGTTAACAAATCCTGTGAAGTTCCAAAATTGAGCAAGGCCATTGAGTTCTCATTGCCGTTCAAAATCGTTATATTATCAATTCCCGCGTTCAGCGTTCTTGAGGAAGCAAACTGAATGCTGCCAGTTGTTCCTCGTTTTCCAATCGTAATGATTGTTTCAGGAAATGCGGAACCATTGTCAACCGTACAGGTGAAATTATTAGTACCAATATTGATGAAGAAATGAAGCCCGTTGAAAATTAATCCCGCATTTTCTGCCGCTGTTTTCAATTGGCTAGTGGTAAAATTTCCAGTCGGTGTAAACTTGAACGTAGTAGGAAGATCACTTGTGTAAGCCACTGTACTTTCTACGGCACTGTTGTTGGCGTACAACAATCGAGAACCGTTACTTCTTAACCTGTTGGCGATAGCCGCTGAAGCATTTGGCTTCAAAATGATGTAAGTCAAGGCCTGCAAAAATTTCCAGATGCTCCAGGTACTGATCGGCTTTCCGGTTTCAGCGGCCGGCGCGGTCTGGCTTTCCGCTTCCGCCTGAGTGGCGAAGCTGGTTTTGTCAATCTTTTTTGCAAGCTCAGTGCTGAGGGTGGATGTACTCACGTAATTGGTAGATACCCAGTTTTGCGTCGCATAAGCTGATAGATCAACCGTCACGTTGTCCAGTAAATCATCAACCTGTTCTTTTGTGTAATAGTTGGACAAATCCACATCAGGCGGCGTGATATCATTAATACCCAGCGCTGTGCGCCACGCGCCTTGGTTAATGGCAATATTAGAAGCATCTAGCAAAGCATAATTGGCCAATTGATCTACATCCGCTTTACCAGATAAAACATCGCTTAATCCGGAAATACTGTTAATACTGATCTGCTCAGATTTATGCCAATAAGCATCCATCCAGGCATAATATTGCGCTTGCAAAGGTTTGGAACCTGTGACAAACCATTGTTTGAGCTGATTTTTAGTTGTAATATCTGCCATGATTATGATATTCTTTTGATGTATCTCACACCCACGTACGGCTGTAAATTGTTATGTGGCTGATTACCTCCTTTTTCTCTAGTGTTGGAAGTTCCAGCATTACCGTTGACGGCAACTGGTGTATTTGAGCCACCGGTGCCTCTCGTATATGACCCATAATCAAACCCATGGCTATGTTTAGGCATTTCTGATTCTGCCAAAGTGTGCGTTTTTGAACCGCCGATACTTCCGAGACCGAAGTCACCGTCACTTTCGGACCTCGCAACCCAAACACGCCCTTGCTCATTAACAGGATTCCAGTCTTCCCAGCCGGCAGGCGGCAGAACGACCAGCGGCTGATCGTAGCGGATGATTGCACCTACCGGCCAGTCGCTTGGTTTGTTTTCCAGCGCAGTTATTCTGGTCTCAAAATCATCCTTGAATGATTGGATATCCTTTGTCGCAAAAATTCTCTTGAAATCCGCCCACAAATAAGTTTGCTCCGGAAGCGCAGTGCCAAATGTCACGTAACGCTCATAGATCACTGGCTTTACCGTCCCATCCTGGAATGGATAGGATTTAACAGTTTCCCGGACAATCACGTTCGCAGAAATCGAACCGCCTTTGAAATTAAATACCTCACCATTTAGGAACACAACACCATCACTGACGCTGGAACCGGTCACGTTACATCCGCTGATTATCGTCTTTTCTCCAGCTATGAAACCAAGCGCATTGAAAAGCGAATAAGCCGCCTGAGTCGCTGCGAGAATCTCAGTTGAAAGGCGAAAGCCGCCTGCCTGGTTAAAGTTTAAAAAATTCATAGTGTTACTATCTTGTAGCGCTTGGACGCCAGTTTATAAAAGTCAATGAGATATTTCATCTCGTATTCGTTGTAATAAATATCTTCAGGAACGCGGACATAAAAGTCAACCGCTGTATCTCCCAAATCGCCATCCTGATATATTACTAATGTGAGGTATTTCGCTAGAAAAGGATTGGCGTCGATCTCTGCATCAGTGTAGATGTACTCAGCATCAAAAAGATTTCCGTCATCGATCTGGATGCGCCGCTGGTCAAAGTCGTATTTATCATTCAGAACCGCGCGCAAATAACACTTCTGTCCATTGTGTGCCATGATGTAGAGATTGTCCTTTCGCTTCATTGTGAATTGATAATGCACATCTGCAACAGGCTTGACCAACGCTTTTACAAAGGCCTGCATTGTAGCACCACGCAGGAAGGTTGGCAGCAGCTGAACGGCCAGCTTTCGTACATCGACATCAAACCACATAATTGATCACCGTTTTAAATTCAGGGTCCGTCATGCTCCAGGTGAAATACCCGGACACCGGCAGAACCTCGCCGTAAATATTCGCCATGGAACCGTAGCCACCATTACTGACATCAATCCAGGATGTGGCCGCCGCGTCCAAAATTGGATTGACCACGCCATCAATATTTTGAAGCTTATCTATGAGCGCATTCAGAACGAGCTTTCCATCAAATGGCAATTCCTTCATAAATTCAGAGATTGCATTCTCGACCGGTTTTTCTCCCACATCCACGGCAGACATCAAAATCTTGGTACCATTCAGGTCAATGACTTTCGGGTCCACTTTGATTGTCAGATTCAGTTTCAGTCTGTCCGGTGCGTAGTTGATGATCGTGTACTTTACGCCAGCGTAGTTGATCTCATCAAAATAATAATCAAATGCGGTTTTCTGGATGTCGTTAATCGGAGCCAGAACGCCGGAGCTGTCCTCGGTCGCTACTTTGACAATCAGACGGCTTTCTGTCTCGGACGGATTCACCGCTGCATATTTGATAATTTTTGAATTCTCAATTTGTTCTGCAGTATAGTTGGTATTATCAAACAGGTCAGTATCCTGAATCAGATCGAAACCAAACTGAAAGGCAAGCGCCATATTTCTATACCAAAGCTCTGAACCTTTCTTTTGGTTGGCAATGGCTTCATCTATCTCTGATTTATGCGTATCAAAAAGGATTTCCAAAGTCCAGATCGCAAAGGCTACACAATAGACGAAAAGCCGCCAAATTGATGTTTTGCTGGTAGAGTTCAGACCGGCCAATGCAGGTTCTGATTGAACCTTCCCAATCATTATCTGTGATATTTGTTCTATTGTCCTAGCCATTATGATACTATATTGTCGTCCCCGATGATCCAGTAGCCGATACCTTGCAGCTGTGGCTCCGGTTCGCCGTCTATGATTATTGTTATTGCCGTTGCCGGCTGTATTGCTTTTGATGTGTAATAATTTCGGATATCCACATCGATCACTACAGAGTCAGGAATAATCAAATCACTTCCGGCGCTGATCTCGTCTGAAATGCTAATGCCGTTGGCCATTGCAATAGCGAATGCGTTAAGCGCGCTTCCGGTGTGCTGGATAGCAAAATCCAAGAGTGATTGATTATGTAGAACTGTTGCCATTATTCTATTTTGCCATTAAGCTGCTTATACTTTTTAAGTTCTGCTGTCAGATTATCGACTTTACCTTCGAGCTCTCTGATTGTATTCTCAGCTGCGTTAAATCTGATGATTGAATTTTCTAACCTTGAACCGAGGTCATCGACCATTTTTCGGTAATAATCAAGCAGCTTTTCAGCGTTTTCAATTTGATTAGTTTCAACTTCCGCTGATGCTTTTTTTCTTCCGAAAAACCAGCCAACAAAGCCTGTAATTAAACCAGCGATGAGTGAGCTGATATGCGGTTCAAATAGTTCTTTCATTATTAATAATTTGCATCTATTGTAATTTGTAGATCACGGGCTATATTGATGCTCCGGACCTTCATTTTATCCGCAATAAATTCTTGCCTGATCTCCCTAGCATAATCATCTGGCTTTTCACTCTCTAGAAATCGCTTGGATCCAACACCTACCGTCGGATATTGTTTAAAGTCTCCCTTTTCAGATAATATCAGCATCTGCTGATGTTGATACGTACTTTCCGATACTACAAAATCACCGTTTTCAATTTTGAGTTCCAGTGAGTCGCTAAGAATGAAATCGTTTGGCATTATGTCATTTGTCCTGTTTGTGTTGTTGCACTTCCTACAGTAGTTACAACTCCAGATTTAATAAACTTTTTTATTGCTGCCGCCATTTTTTTGGCTATCCTTTGCCGAGATTGTTCAGCACTTTCGGTTTCTTTAGATTCGGTCTCCCACATTTCAAGGAGTTCCAGTACAAATAACTCTTCCGCTACATCTAAACTCATTTTAAAAGCTTTTTAAAATCGTTTTTAATATTCTCAAATTCTTGTATGAAGATCAGTTCAATGGTCGGTCCATCATTGGTGGTATAACCTTTTTCAATGACTGTGAATAACCTTTGCATTAATGTCAGCAAATTATTTTCGTTGGCCTCTATCAAGATTTTGTCACTGACTTCTACTTTGGCCGTTGGTGTTATCCAAAGAAATTTATCAGTTTCATCCTGTGCAATGACCATCCAATCTTCATCATCCTCTATTCTCACGGCCAGCACATAACTCCCAATCTTTGGAATTTGGATAAAGCTTTTGTTTCCGCTAAGCACCGGGCGCAAGCGTACATCGAAAAACTCTTGACCATCCTCATCAACTAATGTACATGTGGCATTACCCTCGTTCACGGCACTTACTATGGCAATATTGGTAACCGGTGGCCCTTCCTGCCTTGCCATTTCTCTAAGCCTCGCCCTAAGCTGTTCCTGTGTTGCCATCCATTAAAAAACCTAATGTTACTGTCTGTCTGCCTCCAGTGGTTCCATATTCTCCGGAGACAGCTTGAACGAAATATAATCCAGTTTTTTCCGGATATATCCATCCATTTAAGTCCACCGACATTCCTTTATTAACAAATGGTTCTAAAAACAACTTAATGTCACCTTCGTAGCCTTTGTAATTTTCCTTAGTTTGTAGCCTGTTGGCTATTTGTTTCAGGAACACACTGGGAATACCAGCTTTGATCTTTAATTCTTTTTCATCACTGTATTTTTTTTCGTCAGGACGTGTTTTTTTCACTTCGCCTTTCGCATTTTTTTCACGGATAACTATCTGAACAGTTTTATCCACTTTCTTTTTCTGGAAGTCATCGTCTGAGACCGTATTCCATCCAATTCTTACTTTCACGCGCTTTTGAACCTTTCCGTAGAGTGTCCCGACGTACAACTCATTAAAATTGAAGTACACAGCGAGTTTGACCTCATTTTTTAGCCACTCAAGGACCTGGATTCCAGTCGCGTTTTTAAATCTAACATTTGAAAGCGGAATGTCAGGTATCTCAGCACTTAGAGAAATATCGGTTCCTTTGATAAGATCCTTCAGGAGTGTTTTTACACTAACTTCCGTATAGGTTTTATTAAATACAATGTCATACAGTTGGTACCCGTAACCCTCGCACTCAAGTTGGACAGGGACACCCATTTTCACGAGTCTTATGAAGCCTTCAAATCTTTTTACATTGCGCTTATTGTATCCTAATAGCACACTTACTTTATCTCCCTCCTTAAATTGGTAGATATTATCTTTTTGCGCATCAACATCAAAATCCCATGTACTGACAGGATATTCATTTCGGAAGTGAATCCTCCGCGGCAATGTTATGACACAGGTATCTATAAAATTACCAACATCGGTTTTCCAAACTATCTTATTCGGTTTCACATTTTTGTAATTTCCAATAGTGATATTGCTACTCAGGTAAAAAGACATCTTCGAAATATTCTAAATCTGTTATAAAATCACTCTTACAAGTCAAAACAAACGGTCTAATCCAATGGCTTTGTCCTTGCACTTCCGGGAATTCCAGCTCTGTGATGATAATCCGGCAGGATTCATCCAAAAAAATTTCAGGATATCCTCCGTGCAGCGTTTTCTCCATCCAGCTTTCTTTCAGATCAACTAATGCCTTTATTTTATCTTCTGGAACCTTTCTATTCTGACCAATCAAAAAACCACGAATAGTAAATTTATAGTCCTCGATGTTTACAATTTCATTAACGGTTCCTTTCCTACCAACTACAGGAGTACTTACAACATTTGTCACCATATTAACCGCAATAGTGCAGGCATTTAACACCACGGAAATCGCTTCCCAGTTACCGT
Organism: uncultured Chryseobacterium sp.; assembly: GCA_913778505.1. Classification (GTDB taxonomy): domain Bacteria; phylum Bacteroidota; class Bacteroidia; order Flavobacteriales; family Weeksellaceae; genus Epilithonimonas. The sequence continues at coordinate 82,937 of CAJYWD010000003.1, read as the reverse complement.
TGTTGAGTTTGCCGCCACGAAGCTCACAAGGAAACCAAATATCCTGACCATACGCCCCAATTTTATTGAAACTGATGTTTTTATTAGAGTAATGAATGGTCCCCCGCGGTGAGTCGTTATTTTTTTCAACCTTAAAAGGTTCTCTTCCGAAATACTCTTTGTACAATGTCAGAAGATTAAAAACATTTGCAGTAGTTGGTGTCATTACATTACTTTTGCGCCATTAAACAGGATTCTGCCGAGGCATTCCATTACTATTTTTTCAAGTTCATCGGCGCTCTCCTGACCGTTCATCGTGGTGAATTGAATATTGTCGAAGAACTTTCCAACAGAAATATTAACCACTTTAGGACCGCCACCTGATATTATATCACCGGCCTTTTTAGACGACTCAGAATTTTTCTTCGATTTCGACTCTGTATCACTAATAATTCCTTTATCCTTGAACCTGGTTAAATTTGCGAGATAAGTTGGATTTTCCGGACTTGCCGGGTCTGGCTTATCCTTTCGTTTTTTCACCTCAATGGTAAGCGTATTATCATCTGAAAATAAATCTCTGATCCAGTTATATGCTGTCTCCAGTCCTTCTAAAATTGGTTTTAAGATATTTTCCCATATCCAAAGAAGCGCGTCGCCAATCCAACCGATTACAGGTTTGATCACTTTTTCAAGAATCCATCCAATAAGACTGAAAACATCTTTAATTATCTGGCATTTACCTAGCCACTCGAGAACACCCCAAACTATTTTGAACACTGTAGATAAAGCCCCTTTTAGAATATCCCAAACAGTTCCTAAAATTCCTGCAAGAATAAAAACATAATCCATCCATCCACCAGTGCCAGTTCCTAAATTAGTGACATAATCTATAGCTACTCCCAGCCATTCAGAAATTTTCTGTATAAAAGGCGTTATGGTTTGAATTGCTGGTCCTACATAGCTCAAAGCCTTTTGACCTAAATCAAGAAATTGAATTACAATAGGACTCATTGCATCTCCAAGATCTACAAGCCCGTTTTCGGCCATGTCTTTAACAGCATTCCATCGGCCGGCGCGAGTCTGTCCCTGTGCCTCCAAAGCGCCCGCGTAAATACCACCTTGACTACGAGCAAGTGCTAATGATTTTGCAAGCTCGTTATAGCTTACATCCATTTCCTTGACCTCGTCAATAGATTTTCCGGTGCTGCGCGATAGCATTTCATAGATATTAATGCCGACCATCCCAAATTGCTTGATATCCATCGCGGTCGCCTTACCAACTGTTTTGATTTGCTGCATGTTGGCGGCCATACGGCTTAGCTCTGCATCTCCACCTCCCACCGCCGCGATAGCATTGGCAAGATTCATTGTGTCCTCGCGAGCATCTTTTGCATTGAGACCGGCAGAAATCAGTGCGCGATTCACTCCTAATAGTGATTCAGTACCATAGGGCGAAACTTCCGCATCTTTTCGGATGTTGGCATAAGCCACAGTCGCTTGCTCCTTACCGAGAAACGTAGACAATCCAGTTACAGATTGTTCTTTAGCCATACTTCCGGAGATAGCCGCACCAATTCCATCTTTAACGACTCCAATGAATGCTGATCCTGCCGCTAATGCAATTCCTGCTGCCATTCCACCCAGAGCGACGCCTCCTACTGAAAGACCTCCGGATGCGGAAGATCTATCGACGTTTCCGCGATGATTTCCCGCCATCCTCTGAAGACTTGCCAGTTCCCGGCGTGCTGAAGCTATCTGGCTGGTAACTGTGGAGGTGCGAATAGTGTTTTCGACTTCGCGGATCCTCATTTGTAGCTGGTCATAACTTTGGCTAAGAATCCGATTCCGGCGATTCATTTGGTCGGCATGTTGAGTCATCCGAGCAAAAGCAGACTGAGAGGTGGCGCCTAGCTTACCTAAGCCGCCACTCATCATATCTTTCATTCTGACAACAAACTCAACAATATTACTCACGGTTACATTTTTCTTTCGCCTTGCTCTTTCCAGATTTCCAAGGCTATTCCGGTGCGGTAAAAGAATTTTTCCTCACCCCAATTTTTCAAGGCATCGGCTCCGAATTGCATTGAGCCAAAAACAATTAAGAACTCTATTCCAGCTTCCTTTTTTTCGTAGGCATATTTGCCAGCGTTACTACGCGCGAAAAAATTCGCCTTTCTTTCCTTCTAAAATGTTGTTGATCTGAAGAAATACGGCAATGAACATATCTTCATCTTCGATCAGTTCATAATCTCCGTCGATCCATAGTTGTTCAACAATTAACGCTACTGCTTTGCTCATACCGTTGGTACCAATGGCTGTAAGATAATCTCCAAGATCCTCTGCTAGCGGCGGTCTTAAAACGGCAACTTTATCCTCTACTTTTAGATAGATCAGTTCCCGGTTCCCGTATTGTGACTTCCAAGAGTCAAGCTGATCTTGCGTAAATTTTTCGATAAATGGAGCAAAATCCTTTACGTTTCCGGGTTTAATGTTTTTGGACTTTGCCTCCTCTTTTGCTTTTCGCTTTGCGAAAATGTCTGTTAATTTTTCTCCTGACATTCTATTTAAATTTTTAATGAATTAGTTGTCTGCTCATTGCTATATAAGGCAATGTTATCTCCCTGTTTTTGGCACCTTGCTCTAGTGAAACGCCATCTTCAGTAAACTGGACACCAGTAGAAATGTACGTCTTCAGCTTGTCGGTCGCTCTTCGTTTGAAAGAAATTGTAATTACAATTAGTTCATGTGGCACTTCCGTGATATCATCAAAGCCTGCATCTTGCGCAGCTTTGTTCATCGCATCAGCCTCAAATCCTAAAATTTTGATATTACCTTCATATTTTTTATTTGACTTCATAATATCAATAGGCTCATCACCCGCGCCATACAAATGTTCTGCGTCCACTGTTTTTTTACTTTCAAAACCTCGTAATCCCTTGATAACTCTGTTTAAAATTTTTACTTCAAAATGTGACCATGCACATTCAGAAGATGTTATATTGACATTCATAATTTGATTATGTGTTTTGCGTTAAACCAAGGTTGACAATGATCCAAGTTAGATACCCAAACGGCTGGATTTTCACCTGCATTTCTACAGTACTCGTATTGATGACATCTTGATTGGTCGGTATGATAACATCGACATCACTAATCTGGTCTCCCATTTGTGCACGGATTTGAGCCTTGATGGTTTGCTCCAAATAAGCAGCGTCTGCATCATTGATCGCTCCTTCTTTCGTAATCCTGATGGATGTCTCAAGAAAATTGGTAGTTGTGGCGGCGGCTATTCTCTGAGCCTTATCAATCAATCTACCATGTACAAGGATTCTAAAATCATCATTGGTCGCCATATTGTCGCGGCCGAGAAAAAATCCTGAAATTCCTTCACGAATATGAAATACCATAAATCCCGAACTTGCGTAGGCGTCGAGTTCGGAAGGCGTAAATTCGTCCAGTCTTTTCGAGCCTATAAAGGCTGATGTCATTGAAAGTGCTCCGTTTTGTCCATTGCCTATTTTGATGTGGGCTGGATATTTTACAGCTCTGGCTAAGGCAAGTCCCACAGATGCGGAACCGTCGTTGATGGATCCTCCTAACACGACTCCGGTAAATCCGTTGGTTCCAGAATTAGGATTATATGTGTTAGCTACATTACTGTTCGCGACCCTTCCTTCAATAAGAAATCGGCAAGGTCGGTTGATGCTCTGTTGATACTCTCCCAAGCCTTTTGACGCCGTGACAGCTGCCGAAACATCAGCATCCAAAAAACCTGGGCCAGCATTATATGCCCCAGAAGGTTTCCTACAAATGCCTACAATATTAGCCTTTCCCAATGACTGTGTGAGAAGTTTTTTCGCGCCGTTGTTGTTTGTAGCCGTTACAGCCTGAGCCATAGTCATACTATCCTCAACACCAAGAATCCACAATTCCATTGAGCCGCCCAACTCAGTATAAAATTCCTCCAGTATTCTATGAATAAAAGGCTCCGCTGCTGCGGTGTAACCTTTATTAGCGGCATCATCTAAAGAATAAACAGTTTTGACCGTTCCAATTAGTCCTACAGTATTCGCTGTTGCTACTAGACCAGGAACCCCATCTGTGATGGTTACCTGGCGCAGCAAGTTGCCGTTGCTTACGTTAGTGATAATTTTCGGCGTTCCAGTTCCTTGAGCCATAATTATTGAGCTAAATTATTTTTGAATTCTGTTAAAGCCTTTTTCAAAGTTTCTGCTTTTTGGTCCGCCGTTTCGATGTCGAAATGCTTAACCAAAGCTTTCAAATCTTTGTATTCGATTTCTTCAACATCATTAGCAGCTAGAAAAACATTTAATGCGATTTGACCTGCCGGAGAATCAAAACCACTTAAATCACTTTCCTTTAAAGAAACTTGATTTTCTTCGATTTTTTCTTGCTCCAAGATCTCGCTTTCGGTTTTGTTTTCACTGGTGTCATCCTCTGTGGTGTTACCGTCTTCAGCTCCTTCCGAAACTTTATTGATAACATCAAGACTATTTTCAACATCTGTTGTGTCAATTTCCGCTGTGAATGGCAATTCTTCCTTTTGCTCAATTTGACCACGAGTGTAAGACTCGATGGTCTGATCTTGCAAATTGTGTTCGTTCGCAAAGCTGATAGCATTACCAATGGCGTGGAAAACTCTTCCGTCACTAGTGATATGACATTCATTGCTAGTGGAATGACGTTCGAAATAGTCAACTGCTAAATCTGTATGTTTCATTTTAAATGGTTTTAAAAGTGTTTAAATGAGTTTTTAAAAGGTTTTTAAATGACTTTTCGCCACCTCAGAACTCCGATTATTATAAAAATGGAAAGGATTCCCATAAAGATTCTACCGAACCAGATTTGAGTTTTCTGCCAGAACGTCAAAGGCTTTTCCACTTCAACAGGCAAGTCAATGTAGATTGGTGTTTGTTCGTGTTCTCTTATATAAGTTTCCTCCCATTTTTTATATAGTTCCTGTTCTGCCTTGTAACAATTAATATTTAGCTTATTACCTTTGATAATAGGTTTAGGAATATTTAGAAAATTTCCTTTTTTTGATTCTGCCTTTGTTTCGGCAGTTTCGCGGATAATTGGTTTGCCGTTCACACAGTCGATGAAAGCTGTGTAAAATGAACTGTCGGCATCTATTTTGAAAATAGTATCGCGAACAGTTCTGACAGTTTCCTTGGTATTGGAAATAATCACTGGATTCTGCGGTTTCTTACTTGCGCAAGAAACTAGCGTCACCAGTGAAATAAAAATCAGATATAAAAAGAAAAAATTACGTTTCATTTTAAAAATTTATTTGTTTTAGCCAAGTTTTGACATCAAAGCTTGGACATGCTTTATTCACTTTTGGAAAATCCCTATGGCCAGTAATAATGGCTGCCGGGAATTTGATTTTGAGCTCTTTCAAAAGCTTTATTTGTGATGCTTTTTGCTCATTAGTTCTGTTGTCCAGAGGTTTATTTTTAGCATCTACACCGCCGATATAGGCAATGTGAATACTCGGTGTGTTATAGCCAGCAACACCATTGGCAATTTGTTCAATTGGAAATGTGTTTACAATTTCGCCGTTGGCTTTAATCATAAAATGATATCCGGGATTCTTCCAGCCTAAAACTCGCTTCCAATAATCTTTGATTGAATCAATAGTTGTGGTTTGCGGTGTGGCTGTGCAATGCAGTACTAAATATTTGATAGCTCGCATAGAGTTTTTTTGAAAAAAAGCCTACCTCATTAGATAGGCTTTTATTTATATTATATTTTTTTTCTTACGAGGCCTGAACGATGGCAATAACACCTTTCCAGTCCTCACGTCTACATCTTCCGCCCATTTTCAATAACGTTGAGTAAACATCTCCGTAATAAAGTGGATTACCTCTATCGTCAAATAGCTTGGTTTCTCCCATAGCCTTTGTTACAGAGTCTTTCTGCCATAACAGACAGCCTAGATTGTCGGTTGCGCCAAGAGCTTCACCCGGTGCAACCGCTGCACCCGCAGAAGTAAATGCCAACACAGAACTTCTGTCGAGAATTTTGAATCCAGCAAATTCTCCGACGATTCCTTTAGCTAGATTTGCAGAGCCTTGGAAAGCGGCCATCTGGTTTGCAGACAATGAATCCAAAAATTGTTGATACATATAAGATTCCAGCATCGCATATCTTTCACTTTTTGAAACATTATCTTTGTTCATCATAGCTTGTGCTTTCTGAAGATCTTTATAAGTCAGCGCCTTCCTGGTTCCAGTCTGACCATCCACAGAATTTACGGCAGTATCAGCACCGCTCGTAGCAATCTTTTTAGATGCAGGTAGATTGTCGGCAGTTACACCTCCGCCAACTGCTGGCTTGAAGGCTCTGATCCAATTGTAAAGCAATTCGTCTCCAACAGCTTCAATTAAGGTGCTGACGTGATCGCCAAGAACTGAATCTGTTTTTTGATAAGATAATTCCAACTGCTCAGCAAGTGGCAAATGTGATGGATCTGTTGTCCATACATCAAGTGCGTAAACCAAAGCCGTATCAGCTCTTTTGGTAGCCGTTGCCGGATACACAGATCTATTTCTCTGTGTGGCCGGTTTTGCTCCAGCTTGCGGAATGTACACTACAGAACCGCCTGTTACGAAAGAAGATTCGTCGAAGCATAGTGCCAAGTGCGGATTTTCTTTCCATAGTTTCTCAACTACATATTGCGCCCACAATTCTTGTGGTACTTTTGGATTTTGTGCCATATTTTTAGTCTTGTTTTAAGTCGGGATATTTTTCGTCTCTCAGTTTTATGTAGAGATCTGGAAATTCATTTTTGACAGTTTCCAACTCGCCAGAGCTGTACAGATCATCGAAGGTTTTACCATCGTATTTTCCAGCATTTTCTTGCTCTGTCACCAAAACCTGCGCTGGTAGGGTGTCAATCAAATCTTTTAATCCGGATGGATTTTCGGCATAGTCTTTTGAAAGTTTTTCAGCTAATGCGTTGGTCAATTTTTTGGATGTTTTTCCACCCGCGATAAGATCAGCAACTTCCTTTGTTACCGTTTCGGCTTTTACCGTTTTCAGTTCCAGCTCCTTGGCATCCAAAAGATCTTTGTACTCGTCGGCTTTGTCAGCTTTATCTATCAGATTGTTGATAGCATCTACTACGGCACCTTCGTCACCGTCCTTTAGATTAAGCGCGGCAAAAATGACCGCTGCATCTAGTGTATTTTTCATATTAATAATTGTGAAATTTTCAAGATCAGAGAGATTAAGCTCGTTATCATCTTTGTCGTAAAGATTGGCGAGCGCATTATAATTTCCCGGAATGTCTACCAAGGATATTTCGCGAGGAAACCACTTGGTAACCGTCGGCTTTTCCTGTCCCGGAAGCATTAGATTTTTGTCAGATGATGCCTCTAAAACGACAATTTTTCCAACTGATGCGGCGTTCAAAAAACCGGCTTCGATTTGGTCTGCTATACTTTGCCCTTCCGGATGTGAAAGATTAACTACAGGCTTTGCGAAAACTTTGTCTCCATCAATGCGGAAATCATCCCACCGGACCACAACGCCCTTCTCCCGATTGTGCATGTGGTAACCAATTGGATTTTTTTTGACTTCATCCAATTGAAATCCCGCTGTTAAACATCTGTATTTATAGACATTGACAGAATCATCAGTGATGCAATATTCTTTGTCTATTTTTTTGAAAGTTTCGCTCATAATTAAACGTTCGTTCTTTTATGAGTTCTTGCTTTCTTATGATACATTCCGTAAGTTTTCGGGTCGATACCTTCATTTTTATAAACTAATCGAGAATAGCCACGCTTTCTTTCATTCGTAAATGTTTTTGAAGTGGATTGTTCCTGAGTAAGCTTTGGAAGTTCTGGACTTGGTTGTGTCTGAGAATTTTGCAAACTGGCAGTTTTGCCCATATTTCTTGATACTTGATGTAATTCTGTTTGCATTCCCATTCCTGCAATAATTGCTAAACCGGCAACTCCTAATAGTTTTTTCATGCTTAAAATATTTTGTTTCTCGTTGTGGGTACAAACTTCCAAAAACTGCTAACGGATTGAAAATAAGAGCGCAAGGATTTCACAACTATTTCAAAAAGAGGCTATTTCCAGTCAATTTTGTACCGAGAAATAGCATTTATGGCACAAACCAAGGCAGAACAAAGAGAACACGCCCGACTATTATATGTGAATGAAAAAATCACATTAAAAGAAGTTGCAGAGCGTGTAAAAGTCACTGAGAAAACAGTCGGGAAATGGTGTAAGGAAGACAACTGGGATGGTCTCAGAAAAAGTCTATTGAACACCAGAGAAAATCAATTGATTCATTTTTACAATCAGTTGGAAGCCATCAATCTTGATATCGCTTTTCGTCCAGAAGTTTTAGACATAAAAGGAAAACCAATCCAGCGACCACAAAAAAACATTCCGACATCTGCCGAAGCTGATACGCTAAGTAAGATTACTTCCAATATTCAAAGGTTAGAGGTTGAAATCGGTTTAGGCGAAATTGTCCACACTGGTAAAAAAATGATAACCTTCATCCAGCAGATTAATCTTTCAGATGCCAAGCTTTTCAAAAATTATTTCGATGAGTATATAAATAACCGTGTGAAAAATGGCTAATCGCAAAAAGACTGATAAAGAATGGTTAGCGGAGTGGAAAGAATTTGGCGACAATATCGACAACGCCACGCCAATTGACCTCACGGAATTATCTACCGAAAAATTAAAGCGCGTCAAGCGACTAGAGGAAAATGACGAGGAATGGTTTAAGTATTATTTCCCAAATTTCTACACCTCAGAACCTGCCGATTTTCATTTGAAATCGACTAAAAAAGTAATGCGCAATTCTGAATATTATTTGGTCAGAAGCTGGGCGCGTGAGCTTTCAAAATCTGGTCGGACGATGATGGAAGTTTTAAAATTGATTCTGACTGGAAAGAAAAAAAACACGCTTCTAGTTTCAAATTCTTGGGATAATGCTAATAGGCTTTTGATGCCTTATAAAACCATTCTTGAAAGAAACAACCGAATTATCAATGATTATGGTCATCAAAAAAGGATTGGAAGTTGGGAAGAGGGAGAGTTTACCACTCGAAAAGGTTGTGCGTTTCGTGCCGTTGGTGCAGGGCAGTCACCGAGGGGAACTCGTAACGATTCCATCCGTCCTGATATTATTTTAATCGATGATATCGACACTGATGATGACTGTCGAAATTCTGAAATTATCGAAAAGCGTGTTAAGTGGATTGATGAAGCTTTGATTCCAACACGTTCGATTTCTAACGGTTTACTGATCATTGCCTGCGGAAATATTATAGCTGATTATTGTTGTATTACTGAAATGGGGGCTAAGGCTGACAGTTGGGAAATCATCAATATTCGTGACGAGAACAACAAATCTACTTGGCCACAAAAAAACACCGAGGAATTGATTGACATTGCTCTCAGAACAACCAGTTATGAAAGTATTCAAAAAGAATACTATAACAATCCGATGGACGGCGGTAAAGTTTTTAAAAACTTGATCGACAAAGCGCCATTTGTGCTGAAGCATTGCGATTATGTTGTGATTTATGCAGATCCGGCAACATCTAACAGTGAAAGTAAAAAATCATCTTCAAAAGCATTGGGAATTGTTGCAAATAAAATGAGAGATTACAACATTCATAAAGCTTGGGTAGATCAGATGACGAACTCAAAATTTATTGATTATCTCTTCGAAGCTTATCAGATTTGTAAGAAAGCAGGCGTGGAAGTTATTTACATCTATATTGAAAATAACACGCTCCAAAATCCTTTCTATGAGCAGGTACTTCTACCGCTCATCTATGCAAAATCGCAAGAATTAAATATCATTCTTCCAATCCGTCCAGACGACAGAAAAAAGCCCGAAAAGTGGTCGAGAATCGAAGGGAAATTAGAACCATTGGTAAGATTAGAACATCTCACTTTCAACGAGCGGGAAAAAGACAATCCACACATGCAGAGACTGAAAGCACAATTCAAAAACGCAAATTCCAAAGCAAAACTTTTAGACGGACCAGATTTCGTGGAAGGCGCAGTTACCACCATTGATGAAAAGCGAGCAAGTGAAGCACTTGGCTCTGTGGAAATAGTACAAAGACAACCGAGCCGTCACAGGCTTTAAACATATTTTAAAATGAGTTTAATCAAGCCAAAAGACCTCGATACAGAACTTTATGAAGAGGTTATTAATCAAATTACACGGTATCAAGAACCGGAAGATCTGGAAGATGATGAGCCGGGTAATGTTCCTGTTGAAAGTATCAACAAAGAATTGCAAAACCACATTGATGACGCGGAAGCCTTCGTAAAAACTTTCCTTTTCAAATATGATTTGGTCAAACTTTTTGGTACTAATGAAATTGAACCAGTTATAAAAGATCATGCCCTTAAAAAATGTGTCAAAGTCACTGCCTCCTGGTTCTTAATAAGAAAAGCTAATCCCAATGTCAACCTTGCAAGATTTGAAGCAGATTTTATGTTTTGGATCGGCACCGAAGAGGAGCCAGGATGGATTTACGGAATCCGAGACGGAAAATTGAATCCAGCGTGGCCATATCCAATAGACAATCCAGACACACCAGAAGATGAAAGCGGTAGCGATGTTTTCTGGACATCTACAACCAAACGAACTAACCGATTTTAACAATGGCAAAAAATACAAGACCACGCCCACAAAAGCCAACAGCACAGCAAACAGTAATCATTCAAGACATCAGTCTTGTTTCGCCAGATCGTGGACGCAAGGACATTCAATCACTGAAAAACTCAGTTATCAGCGCAGAATCTATCCATTTCCCTAATCGGGTTTTACTCTACGATTTATATCACGATGTTGTCTCGATGGATGGATTTCTGGGCGGAATTATCGAAAAGAGAATTAACTCTGTCCTTAATAAAAAACTGAAATTCCTAGACAAAGAAGGCAACGAAAACAAAGACATCACGAAGCTCATGCGAAGTAAATCTGGCAGGGCTTTAATCAAGAAAATTTTGGAGTCTATTTTTTGGGGAATTTCTGGTGTTGAGTTCAAGATTGGCGATAAGTTCTGTTTTGAGGAAATCGAAAGGAAACACATCAAGCCAGAAAAAGGTTTAATCGCGAAGAATCAATGGAGCATCTCGAAAGATGACGGTTTTAAAATCGATGAGATGCCTTTTGTCTGGGTAATTGGTGAAAAGAAAGATCTTGGTCTTTTGCTTGGATGCTCAATGTACGCTATTTACAAACGAGGAAATTTTGGAGATTGGGCACAATATGTGGAAATATTCGGACAGCCGGTGCGAATCATGGAGTATGACGCCTACGATACACAAACAAAAGAGGAATTAAAAAAGATTTTAAACGAGTCTGGTAATTCTCTGGCAATGATGATCCCAAAACAAGCTACTTTCCAGATGTTGGACGGTAAGGCAAGTAATGGAGACGGAAAACTACAAGGCGAGTTCAAAGCTGCGTGTAATGAAGAAATGGCAATCAAGATCCTTGGCAACACCGAAACTACATCGGCTTCCAAGTCTTCCGGCTACGCGCAATCCAAAGAACACGGGGAACAACAGGACGAGATTATAGCTTCTGACCTTATTCTCGTTGAGAATGAGCTAAACTCTGAGCACTTTCTCAACATTCTGAAATCGTACGGCTATGATGTAGAAGGTGGCGAGTTTGAATATGAGTTGGAGTTGAACTTGGCAAAATTAAAAATCAAGTTAGAGATTGATTTGAAAGTTTCTGAGAAAGTACCGGTAGATGATGATCATTGGTATGATAACTATGGCATCGCCAAGCCAAAGAATTATGAGGCTCTCAAAAAGAAAATGGAGGAAAGCAAAATACCATTCCAAATTACAGAGGAAAAACAGCATCAGAAACCTTTTGAAAAAAAATTACCAAAAGAAGATCTGGCGGACTTTGTAAGTCCAAATTTTTTAGATAAAATCTTAAAAAGCGTAGCGGATTTTTTCGACCACGCCCGACGATAATCGGGCAGTTAAATAATCTATATTCTCAACGGTGTAATGAGTGTGGTGGCGTAGTAGAAGACTTGGCATATTTTCACGATTTGACCGATTCGGAGCTTGACCCTATTTATTTGCAAATTGCGAGAGATCTTCTTGCAAATAAAAAAACGCTAACAAACGCAGATTTGCATTTGCAAACCGCCAAGAAGCTTAACAAAGCCGTAAAAGTTACCACAAAAAATGGGAAAGGCGCAAAATTAGAACCTTATCTCAAAAGAAACATTTACCATTTTTCCGCAGCGAAAAGTTATGCACAGATGCAGTACTATCGTGATGGAATGGTTGACAAAAATGGAAATATCAAAAGTTTTGACACCTTTAAAAAGTGGGTGGCAGATTCTGGCGAAATGTTCAACATTCAACATTTGAAGGTTGAATATGATATGGCACATTCATCCGCTTTGATGGCAAAGGCTTGGGATGAGCTGGATTCTGATTTGGTGGAATTTTCAACTGCTGGAGATAATCAGGTGCGACCAAAGCACGCACTGCTTGATAAGTTTACAGCTCCGAAATCTGATGCTATATGGCGCAGAATCTGTCCGCCACTCGAATGGGGGTGCCGGTGCAAAATCGGACCAGGTAATAAAAATACACCTCGAAAATTGACCAATACCGAAGCTTACAATATCGTAAAAGATGAAGTAAAGGGAACTATTTTTGAAAATAATACGGCAGTTTCAAAAATCATTTTCAATGAGAATCATCCTTATTTCCAAAATGCGAACGGTAAAGAAAAGCAACTGAACTGGAGTAATTATGGGATGGATAAAATCTCTAAAATCAAAACGCGTGAACTGGATGCTTACCAAAATCGTGACGTTGCTAAAAATGAGACCATAGCAAAACCGCACGAAAGCTGGATGAATCCAGACAAAGGCACAACTTCGCACGTGCGTTATTATCAAGATAAAACAGTGATTGTGACTGTTGATAAGGATGATGTTGTGACCGGGACAAAAGTAATTGGAATCAGCCGTGACAGAGTAATCAATCAGCACCGTAAAGGTGTATTAATGCACCGAGAATGAGGCCTGAAGATTTTGAAAAATTAGTGCAAAAAAAAGCAGCTGAATTAAAAAATTACACAGAAAATATTTTGCCGAAAAAAAAAGCAAATATCATCCTACGTTACATCAACGGCAACTTCCGCGCGCAGGGATTTCAAGGTACTTATTTCAAAAAGTGGAAGCCCAACAAAAAAGGCACTCGTATTTTGGTTAAGAGTGGAAGATTAAGAGCGGCAACAACTGCCATAATTGGAAAAGGCGAAGTAAAAATTCAAAACTCAATGCCTTACGCAGATGCTCATAACGAAGGTTTGAATAAAAAAGTGACTGTAAAGGCGCATACTAGAAATAGATATGGTAAAACAATGATCGGCACAGGAAAGCTTACTAAAACTGGAAAAGAGCGGAGGAAAACGGTAACCTTCAAAAGTGGAGAGTCTCAAGTGAAAACGCACAAAAGGCAGATGAACATTCCGAGGAGACAGTTTATGCCAACTGCTAAAAGACCATCTAAAACATTGGAAAAAGCAATTGAAAAACAGGCCGAAAAAGACATCACCAAAATCATGAAATAATGGATTATTTTTTCTCACAAATATTACTAGACCTTCAGAAGCGGATTTCCAAAGAACTTCCGGAAATTCAATTTATCGACCAAGACCTTGGACAGCTCGGTCAAGTGGATGAAGACGGAAGACCGCCGTTGGCTTATCCTGCTATTCTTATTGATTTTCCAGATACTAGCTTTTCCGAACTTTCCGGTTCTGCGCAGTTAGCAAATGCTCAGATTAGTTTTCAATTGATTTTTGACAACTACAGCAGCACCTGGCACAAGTCGCCTGCTAGAGTTGTTGCCAAAGGTTTGGATTATTTGAATATCGAACAGAGACTAGTAAACTGTCTCAATGGATGGAGCGAGGACTATTTTACGCCACTGATCAGAACCAATGTAAGAAGTCAAAATAATAATGATATCGGTCTGCGTGTCCGGATGTTGTCGTTTTCTACGTCTTATGAAGACTACAGTACCTTCCCGGATGAAGAAAGCAAGGAGGTAAGTTTCACTTTTAAGGGCGGTTTAAAAACTAGTTAAAAAGTGTCAATTGTTCGGTTGAGTCTTCTTTGGGAATGACCATGCCTTTGATATTCATCCACTGACGATAGGTAATGAAAATGTTATGCTGAGGAAAATATATGCGAACAATCTTACTGTCTGGAACATCGTCAAACTTGTACTGGCGGTAAACCGATACAATATAACGAGCTGTCTTAAAGTAATTTCTGCGGTTGTACGCCATACCACAAAAATAAATCGCCTTGACATACAAGTCAAGGCGATTTTAATTTGTTTTAATAGTCGCTACCAATCATCAGAGGATCGCCAGGATTCGTTCGAAATGATTGATTTATTTCCTACGTTTGTGAAGTTGTACCAAAGTTTTAAATCGCGATTTTTATAACTATCAGAGTTGGACGAAATAGAAGCGGACCAGAAAGGCATTAATACTTTACTCGAACCTTTAGCATACTCAAAAGAATACTGGTCACCGGTCACTTTGAAACTTACGGAAACAGACTCTGGGCAATTATTTCCATTAGCACAATCTTGCAACTGATCCTGGCTCAAAGTTGGGGGAACCAACTTATAAACGTAGTGCATTCCTTCTTTATATTCATCTATAATTTTATAGTTTGGAAAAACGGATCCAGCGATTACCTTGGATTGATCTGCTGTACTCTTATTAGCAGACTCCATCCACTGAATATTCTGTCCAAAATAGGGGACTGAAACTGCCAGCGAAAAGAGAATCAACATTTTGAATGATAAAATTGTTAGATTCATAGTCAATTTATTAAATATTTATATACTTATGTTTAGTCCCTAGATGGCTATAATGCTTAATTTAGAAAATTTGTTTAATGTTATTTTATTTAATTTATACCTAACTAATAGATTTCAACTAGTATTTATGGGAAATTGGAATAATTTAACATATTGTTGATAACTTTTATTAATCATTGTTATTATAAATATCCAGGTGCAAGAGATCTATTGATAAATTAAGTATCTTTGTTATTGACAAATAAAGCAAAGTGCTTTATAGTAAAAATTCCCGAGTGTCCATCTCGAGAATTTTTATCAGTAACCCAAATACAAATATTATGTATTTTAGAATTAAAACCAGAAAGTGGTCATTTGATGTCCATCTTAATCTCTGGCCAATTTTTGGCTACTTTATGTAGTAGTAGTTTTAGGGCACCCACACTTGGGTGCTTTTTTCATATAGCTAAATACGTACAAATTTTTGTATCAACCAAACAAAATGTATTAAAATTATAATACAATTGTACATTAATTTTCGTAACCTTTTGTACAAACGGTTTGTACTACGTTTACAACATTTGTATAAGACCTTTACACAGGAAAAAAAGGCGGCATTTTCTTATTTGGATCATATATTTTGGCAAAAATTAACATCTGGTGCATCACCAAAATTGCATCCAAACGCATCAAAAAAGCTCATTTTTGAAAAAAATATGATATTTTTTTGATACTTTTTTTGCTCATATTTCCTATATATATCATTTGAAAATCCTCCTTAATTTTTGGTGAAAAATCCAAACCAAATCAGCACATCTAATTTAGGGACGTGACCGGGTTTTAATGTGAAGAAAATTGTGTTGCCTTCCCTACAAAAATCCCAATCCTGAGCAATAGCGATTCCCATAGAACCATTGACCAGGTGCGACATGAAATCATCGATAATATCGGTCTGCTGAAATATTTTAAATTCTGTTGGAAAATCCATTGTGTAAATTTAATGATGATTAATTTGTGTTTATTACGGTTATCCGTATGTCTCCGACATTGATGTAGGAGACATCTTTTAAATATTGTTTAAGAATGCTTTCAATTCGCTTTCAAACACCTTCAAGTAGTGGCGGTCTGCCATTTGTTCTTGATCCTGCTTGGTTGCTGTAAAAGTGTGCCAGATAAACTGTGGCTCACTTATTAAAAATTCTTCAACAGCAGGATTAATGAGTGCAAAGGCTTTGATTTCGTAACCTCTCTTTTGGAGAAAGGCGAAAATTTCGGATTGTGGGATAGTCATTTTTATTTCCATAGCAATAAGATCAGGTGGTTTTTCTTTTAGGCTTATCATTGGTCTGTTTTACTGTTTTTCTAAGTTCTATCTCTGTATTAAAAATCTCCCAGACTTCCGGATAAGAGGCCTTGGAGGTGTTCTCAAAAGCTCTATTTAAAGCATCATCATACATTTTTCCAACTGAAGCGCTCAGCTCCGTGAGAAATGATTGATAGTTAAAAAGTGTGTCTGTTTTCGGAGTTTTTAGAACTTCTTTTTTTTCATCTGGATTTTCGGTATCTCGGAGCGTTTTCTCTGTGGTCATCATGTCGGCAGCCTTCTTGCTGAGGAGTCTGGATTTTCCGATTTTGCCAAACTTTTCCTGAAGTTCCTGCGGCAGCTCGTGAAAGCTTTTGCCGGTCAATTGCTCCGGCTCCTTCTTTTTTTTCTTTTTCTGTATGAGCATTTCACGGCTGGCAGATTTATAATCCAAATATTTATTGCTCCAGTCCATAATCTCAAACGTATCGCATTTGTAAACCTTTCCAAAATCACCCTGTCTGGCCATCTTGAACATTAAAATCACATCATCCAGCGAGTCGGTTTTAAATTTCTCATAAATATCTCCTGCAAGTATTTGAATTTGGTAGCTTTCAAGCTCTTTTCCGGTTACTTCCAAGAAAAACTCAATGATTCTTATTATCTGTGAAACAACATTGATTTTATTGCCTTGTGTGACCATCAGCGGGCTTGTTATGATGGCATCCGAAACAGTGAGAGATTTTTCCACTTTAACAAGTGCGTTGAATGCTTGTTTATTCTCCGTACATTGCTGCAAGGTCGTCAGTGTTGTTTGCGCTGGTTCTTGTTTTATTAAGTTTTGCGAAGTGCTTTGCATACTTTTTAGGATTGTTTTTGATTTCAATAACCTGATTTATATACTTATCAAAATTCTTTTCCCGGAAAATGGTTACAGGATTCAGATGCTTGCTCATATCCTCGTTATTTTTCCAGTCCAATGTTTTTGCCTGTATTACTTCCTGTATCTCTTCGGGAGAGTAACCGTCTTTTAAAACTCTTTTGATGCCTGACAGATTGCTTTTCGTTGGTCTGTGGCGGTGTCCTGTCATTTCGTTGAAATAGTTCAGGATTTCAATTTCGGGAGTGATTGTTTCTGTTTTCATATCTTTTTAATAACTATTGCACATGCAAGCTTCTCCAACATCGGAGAACATTTCTAACTGAGTTCCATCATCCAACGCACATTGTGCAGACCGTACCAAATCATCAATCGAAAGATTTCCCCTGAAAAATTTGTTTCCATATTTCTGCTCTTCTTTCCTGTACCAATCGATATATTTGAAATCCTGCCTTCTTAAATCAAATTGTATTGCTTCAATTAGGTTTCGATCTGATTTCTTTTGGCAATAGGTGCAATTTCCAAGTCTTGAATGAATTTTTAGTTTAAAATCTTGATCTCTAAAAAAAGTGTTTAAATCAAATTGAGTGATCGCATTTCCGAAATCTGTTAGTAAAGGAAAAATTTTCTTTTTGCTCATTTTTACTTCTTTCCAAGTAACTCGTTTGGGCATATCTTCACGGCGAAATCCAATTGCAGAAATAAATTTTGTTGTTCCAAATACTTTTTTTGCAAAATGATTTGATACTCTTTTTTTCATATAGTCTGAACAATATGGAATAGCTTCATTCGGAACTCCACACCATTCATTTTTATTAAGCTGTTCAATTGCTTGTGTAAAAACTTTTCCGTCCATATCCATCGTATCAAAATCAACTATCTTAGATTTTACACCGACTCCTTTTTTTAGTGAATAAACACCTTCAATCAAATAGAGCGGTAAATTCCAGAACCTCATTTGGTCTTTTAAAAATTGGATTGTTTCCGGCCTTTCCAAACCTGTATTACAAAACACAAACAACTTCTGATAATCCTTATATTTTTCGGAGGTTTGAATGTGGCGTGCCATCATTGCTGATGATCTGCCTCCGCTCACGTTTACTAATAAATATTTCATTTTCTGTCTTGTTAGAAATTGGTTTTACGCGCAGAGCTTCCCGTTCCGGAAAGAGCTCAGATAGTTTTGATTTTCGTTTTCTTAGTGCCATCAGTTGTAACTTGTTTGCTCACCTCTCCAGCCTTCTACTAAATTCCCGGAGAAGACATTGTATTTGTTTTCCCTGTTGAAAGCGTTGTAGAGACTGATAAGGCTTTGTTTAGGTATTTTGTTAAAGTTGTCTACGCCAGCAGCTTTACAGGCAATTCCTTTGATGTACAGCATCTGCTGCTCTTTGGTCTTTCCAGATAACCTGTTATATTTTTTCTGAAGGCTGAATAAAACTGCAATCAACCGCTTTCTGCATTGGTCCAGCTCTTTCTCTGCCTGTTTTATTCTTTCATTCAATGCCTTGCAAAGCGTGTCAAGCTCTCCGTTGGTTAGCTCCTTTGAGCTGCTGGTCCTTCCGTCTGTCCATTCAAAAATTAATTGGTGGCGCTCATCATTGGTGACTCCTATCTTTGAGAGGATTGTCAATAATTGTTTTGTAGTTGCCATCTTCTATGATATTTTATTTTAGTATTTTTTTGATGAATCTTTTAATCTTCAATTTTCAACCTTTGAAGATGTTTCTCTTCAACTTTCTCGTGGAAAATCTTGTTAATAAAATCCAGCTCCCGTGCGAAGACAAAAGGAGAATTTAACTTGATAAACAAATGCCATTTGTTATTTACAAAAGCATATCTGTTAAGCTCCAGATAGGAAAAGCTCCTCTGTCTATTATGAAACTGTTCCAATGCCTTCAGAGTTGCAAACTCCTTTTCTTTTCTATTACCGCCTTCTGTATATTCTAGCTTAAAAGCCTCGGCATTTTCCATTTTGATCCTTTTTCTGAATTTTTTCATTTTGTTTTGCTTTGCTCCCCCGACAGGAATCGAACCTGCACCTCAATTGACAATCCGGCATCAATTGCGCTCTATCCTGAGAGCTACGAGGGAAATCCTTTAATCCCTTAAAAATTCTGTGATTTCTCCAGTTGATGTTACGCCTTCCAAGAGCTGTGCATTAGTGCTGGTCACTATAACTGTCGTATGCGGATGGTGATTCTCTGCGATGTACTTAATGAGCACTTTTGCAGACTTATCAAAGTCATTGATACAAACGGTTTCAATTGGCTGATAAGAATTTTCCATTTCTGCCAAATGCGGCCCAGAGTTCTCAAAATATGAGGTTACAAAAGCTCCGCAGACAAATCCGGCCGTCAGGCAGAATATGCCAATGATTATAATAAGCGGCTCCATTATTCCGTAGGGAGTAAAAAGGTTAAATCCATTTCTGTAGGCAGCTCTGCGCTGGTGATAGAGAGCGGAAGGTTCTTCTCAATACCAGTTTTGTCTGTGTAGCTAGCCTCAATAAACCACTTGCTCAATTTTGGCTTGTATTCCGCTTGTATCAACTCTACACCTCTCTGGAAATCTGTGTCCGGGAAATCTTTATCTGCAATCTGGCGTAGTTCCAAAACCTTTTTGCTGTCCAAATCACCTTTGCCATTTCGCTGCAATAGGCGGTAGATCATGGATAGTAATTTTTTTGAGTTTTCATCCTTTCCGAGCGTTCCAATGAATTTGTGGATCATTGCAATACCATAGGAAGCGTTCTCACCATATCCGTCAGTAATTCTGTAGCCTAGCCTGATGCTTTCACCGCCTGAAGTGATGGTATGGCTTTGCTGATTACTCTTGATGCCAATGGTTTCGATTTTTTGTTTAAGGTAAATCTCAAAATCAGAGAAAACTTTTGCCTTTGCTTGCTCCAGAGTTTGAGAAGCTTCGCGAAGGATTCTCATAGATTCCGGTAGCGTTCCGGCCGCTAATTCATCCAGAGCCTTCAGATCGGCCGCTCTTTTTTCTTTTGCCGTTTTTTCGTCTGCTTTAAGTTGTTCTGCAAGCGCTCTCCTTTGTTCCGGAGTTAATGCTTTGATGTCGATGGGATTTGCTGTTGTCATAATGCGTTGTTTGTAATTATTAATTCTCTAAGTTGTTTTTCTCTGAACATCAGCTCATCGTGGATTTTTATCCACTCTTCCTGATAACTGTCATCTTCTAGTCGAGCTTTGAGGCTTCGGATTATTTCTTCAAGTTCTTGCTCTGTTGGTGGGAACATTTCTGCGCTCATATATCGTTAATTTCAATGCTGATAGCCTCTATTTCTCTGACTAACGTTTGGATTTTTTCGCTTTTAGGAGTTAATTCTTGAATTGCCTTTTTTCCTAAAATTCGTAGCTGTTTTTCTTGCTCAGCAAGTTCTTCTTGACATCTGTGGGAGATTTCTAATAATTTGTTTCTGTGAGATGTTAGAATTGCTTTCGATTTTTCCAAAATCTCTATAGCTTTTTGTTCTAAAATAATTTCTTCTTGATTTTCCATTTAAAAAGGGCTTTCCCAGTTGTATTTGTTGATGTAATTAATTTTAGTTGTCACTTTTTCTTCTAAATAACCTGGCAGTTCGTAATGCCTGTTGTTAAGTAGTGCGCTTCGGTTTTGCTGGATAAACATCCGGTCAAATGCTGTGAGGTACTTTTCGCCATAGCTGTCATACTGTAGGGCCTTGGTAAGCTCAATAAATCTGTCGCTCTCTGTGTCTGTCATAAGTTTTATTGTAATTTGGCGTAATAATTTGCGGAGCGTTCCGCATCGATGATGTACTCTTCGCCACCTCCGAACCTCGATTCTGGAAAAGCTTTGAAGCCCACAACTTTTATTTTCACATCTGCATCAAACTTGATGTTTTCTGCCAGTGATCCTTTTGGCTCGCCACTTTTGTCGGCTTGGCTGATGAAAATCCAAAGTTTGTTTCTAAACCGTTCTCTCAACTCTTCGAAAGTTTTTTGATTGAGTTTTGAATATTGCAAACTGTCAATCATTATAATTTCCGGACTTCGCTGCTTTTCTAACCTCTCGAAAACTTTCTCCATCGGCACCCGATTTCCAAAGAGGACTTTATCTTTTACAGTGGCTATTCCGGATCGATCAACGTTCATCTGAAAAGATTTTGTTTTGCCCTCTTCCAGAGAATTTATAAGCACTTTGTTTTTCACAAAACCCGTGAGATACTTTGCCAACTGCATCATAAATGATGATTTCCCGTTATAAGATTTCCCGTAGATTATCCAAACGCCTCGCGCTTCCGGTTTTCCAAACGATGCTTCCCATTTGCCTTCAAAATCAAAATCTTTAAACTTGGTACTTTCCAGCTCTTCAACTGAGAAAAAATCGTTTGCCATATTACTCCGACTGTTTTTTTCTAAGGTTGAAAATGGCATTCCTGCTCACCCCGTATTCTCTTGCAATTTCTGAATCACTTATTCCAGCTTCTATCTTTGTCAATACTTGCGCTCTTTGAGTAGGACTTAGTTTTGCTGGATTCTTCGAATTTCCTCCATTTGCTCCCCATTGCAGGTTAGAGTAGTGGTAATTCTTATAGTCGCCATCTATGTGCTTTGCGCTTAGTTTTGGCGTTGGTGGCATTCCGTTCCAGCACTCCATCACTAATCTTGCAAGTCCAACTTGCTGACCTTTGTAAAACCAAAATTTGAAAGGATGCTTTCCGCTTTTTCTGATTTTGATTTCAACAGGACTTTCGTTGAGAAGGACTTGAGAACCATCTTCGTTAACTTTCAGTCCTTCTATTTCTGGGTGGTATCTAAACTTTTTCATTATGCAATTAATTTTCTGGTTTCACTTTCCAAGACTTCCTCAATCAAATCTCTCACGATTCTAAAATCGCCACGGGATTCTCTCGCAATTAATTTGATAGTGTCGGAATCATTTATTCCTTGCGTTTCACACATAATGCGAACATCTTCCGCAGTTGTTTGCTCAAATTCATAATATCGTCCAAACCTTGATTTGATTTCATTGTATCCTTTCTTCTGAAGTCTCACACCATCATTTATTCTTTTTACCAAATAGTTTGTGGCAAGAATCACAATCGAACATCTTTTGAAAAGTTTGTTGTAAAATGTGATGAGATAGGCGAGGACTTTATCATCAACTTTATCAATCTCATCGATGATGATTTGCGGATCTTCCAGCCTTAGAATATTGTCGAAAATTTCCTCAAGCATATAAGCTGGTTTTTGGCTATTGCTCACAATATTCATTTGTTGGAGGATAGAATTAAGGAATAAATATGGATCCCAGTATTGACCACACTCGATTCGGAAAGTATTTTCGTTTTCGTCTGCGAATTTCTTTGTAATCTCAGATTTTCCACTTCCAGCAGGCGCAATGATTGTCATTAATTTAGCTGATTCCTTAGCTTGGCTCAATTGCTGTAAAAGTCTATCAGAATTGCTGGTTTTAGCATATTTCCACTCAATAGCATTGTGACCAACTTGCGCTCCAATTTTGCGGAAAATATCATCGGAATATGGTTCCCAATTGCCACTCAAAAGATGTGAAACTACAGCGGAGGAAACTTTTAATGCTGTAGATGCTTTGTTTTGACTGCCTTTTTTAAGTACAAATTTTCTAAGCAGTTCAACGATTTTTATTTTCTCATTTTGTTCCATAATTACATAATTTTTATAGTTTCTAATATTGATTTTCGATTTGTTTTAATTTGTTCCTCCTTAGTGCCGTAAGCCACCATTTTAGCATCAAGTTCCCAATTATTAGTGATCATTGCGTTTTGCTCATCGATGAGTGATTCTCGTGTGATGCCTGTGCGTTCTGCGATTTCTTGATATTTACTCCAATCTCTCATCATTTCCCGGTCTCGGACTTCCAAATCTTTCAGCATTTGCGCTTTGTTATCTTCTGTTGAGAATTTCATCATCTGGCTGTGCTCTCGCTTTTTCTGAGCATAGGCAACAAATACTTTTTGTCCCTTTTCATTCAGTTCGTAGAGTTTCACATACTGGTCGAGATATTCGGGATCATAAGCGACGATTAATTTGGTGTTTACATATTTCTCTCTGAAAACTTCATCAATCTGGTTTTCTGCATCGTAAACCTCAAAATCGTAATCGGTGCCGGAAACCGTCAATTTCATTCCTTCCTTCTTATATAGCTTTGGTTTGGTTTCATTAAGCCAAAACATTGAAATTTGTTCGAATGCGTCCAGCTCCTGTGTGTGCTCGGTTCGAGTGGCGTAAACTTCATTTCGTGATTTTTTGTATTTCGGATGCTCCATAGAGTTCCACTCGTTGACCATCACAATAAAATGTTTGTAAAGCTCATCTTTGGTAGGTAGTGCGTTTTTGAAATCCTTGATAAAATCAATGTTGACCTGTGAGCGTGAATTCTTCGCTTTTATTGACTGTTTATCGGAAAACCAACGCTTACCAATAACCTGCTGTTGAAAGCGGTTAAAAACCTGCTCTATTGGATTTGATTTTCTACCTACTTTGTGATGATAATGCGAGTTAGCAACCTTGCTGTAGAGTTCCTGCATTTTTTTGGTTCTATGACCGGACTGCGCATCATAGGTAAAGAGGTATGGCTTAGCACATGCAGTATTTACCGCCATTTTTAACGCCTTGAAGTGATCCACATGCGTCTCCGATTCTGATAAACTCCAGCCCAATATTTTCTCGGAATAGACATCAATAACCACATCAATATTCATATCTGCGCCCATCTTGTTGCTGTTATCCTTGTAATGGATCGTGTCTAGCTTGGTGCCGTCAATTGCCCAGTGCGCATTTGGAAACAACGTTTCTTTATTTTTCTTGATAGTATGGCCAAATCGGTTGACCCAGGCATCCTTGCCGTCCCTGGGTCTTAACCAGATCCTTTCGTTTTCAGGTTTCATTAAGAAATTCTGAATGGCACTCTCCGATAGCCTTGGAAATCCTGTAGTAGATCGTTTATTTTCATAGACTGCCGTGAGTTCCGGAATGGAACATTTGATCGGCAATGAGTAGTACGCAATAAGAAACTCGCCCACCTCTTGAGAGATTTTAAGACTGTGACTGTTGCAGTAATTATTATGAATCAAACCTTCGAAGCCGGTTCTCGGATAACGCTTGTTGGATTTCTCCAAAATACAGGCTTCATATTTCGCACGAAGTGCCTGTGGATTCTCTGGAAGGTCAAATGGATATCTAAAACGCAAATCGTCACTAATGCTGTGGACTGAGTTTGTGATATTCTGCCAAAGTTCTGCTTTGTTGATTTTTGGATTGGCGGAAGTAACTTTCGCCAATACTTTTGTGATAGCATTAAAAATCGAAACGTTTGCTGTGTATTGTTGGACTGCGTCACTGTTAGCCTCTGACAAATATCTGCCATCTTCCAACTCGTAATTTGAAAAGTAAGCGGTAGCATTTTCATCTGAGGCGAGAAACTCGGAAAAATGAATGGTGCTTTTCTGCTCGTGTGGGTTTAGGCCCATGTCGTGCTCTATAATATTTTTAAACCGCTCAGGAAGAGAATTGTAAACGTATAGCGCCGGGCATCCAAGGCCACCGCCATTACGCGCTTTCTTGATTTTACCCTTGCTTGCCAGTTGCTTAAGATTGTTATACGAAATAACGCCGGCTTCAGAAAGCCAGTTGGCAGGTACACAGAGCGTATTGTTGTAATATTCAAACATAGTGTTAAACAGCGTTTAAATGGTTTTTAATTGTTCCCATCGGAGGAATCGAACCTCCGAGAAACCGTTTGGGATTTATTTTTTTACATTGGGCGATAAGTCACATTTAGGGCGAGTCCAAATAGCATAATGTATGTTGCCTTCTGATGTTCTCCTGTTGTGGCATCTACCACGTTAATGGTTTTGTGGGAGACAATTTTTTGAAATAGTTTTTTCATATTTATTGGTTTAAAAGGTTTCTACGATTCTCAATGACGGCCTTTAGTGCGTTCACAGCTTCGGGGTGATTTTTAGAATATACGCGCAGGAAGGCTTTTTCTACGGAATGCCTTGATATACCCACGATAGTTGCCGCCAGGTCCCAGTCTCCGCGTCTTTTTGATTTGAGGAGTTGCTGCAATTCGGCCAAGTATTCCACTTCTCCTGGAGTAATTGGATTAAAATAAATTACCGGCTCTTTTTCGACTTTTACGGTTTTCCGCATTCTCTGTATTTTCATTTGTCGTATTTTTGTCTCAATATCTCGACAAATATAAATAGAAAGTTTTCTATTTACCAAATTATTTGATAGAAAATTTTCTAATTCTTTATAATATGAAAAATATTGTTGGCAAACTTCAGGAATACCTTGAATTTAAAAATATCTCAATAGCCGCTGCTGAGCGGGAGATTGGGCTTTCAAATGCTAGTCTAAGCAAACCTATAAAAGCCAAAACAACGATTAAAACTGACACCTTAGAAAAGTTTCTATTTACCTACAAAGACATAAATCCAATGTGGTTGTTGGATCACTCCCCAGAAATGCTAATCAAAAAAAATACATCACAAGTCAATGAGACACTACGAGTTTATGAACCAAAGAAAACCAAAGACGCGATTGTCGGAATGCAGGAGGTTCCATTTTATGACTTAGAAGCCACCGCAGGCCTTCAAGAACTTTTTGATAGCGGTAAACCTCATAAAGTGCTAGATACCATCAAAATTCCTAATCTTCCCAGATGCGATGGAGCGATATCCGTGACCGGTGATAGTATGTACCCGTTGTTAAAATCTGGCGATATTATACTCTATAAGGAGACATCTGTAGATAACATTTTCTACGGTGAAATGTACTTGGTTAGCGTTAAACAAGGAGAATGGGAGGAATATATCACGGTTAAATTTGTTCAGAAATCAGATATGGGTGATGAATTTGTTAAACTAGTAAGTCAAAATCAGCATCATCAGGCTAAAGACATTTCAATTCATAATATCACGGCAATAGCTATGATAAAAGCAAGTATAAGATACAATACAATGTTTTAAATTATTGATTTATAGTTGATTATATTATTTATTTTCAATTTTAAAACAATCATGACCCTGACAACTCAAACCTAAAACATATGTATTCAGTATAAAAATGAGAAAGTTTTCAATGTTCTCATTTTGTTTTTTACTTTTTTTTATAACCCCAAACATAACCCCATCAATAACCGCATCGTGTATATTTTTTAGTATTGGAAGTTTGATATGAGGGAGGTTCAAATCATTCTTCAGAGCCGTTTAAACACTGTTTTAAAACCAAAATAAACGCCCAAAAACTGCATTACTAGTAGTTTTTGGGCGTTTCGCTGTATCGGGTGGTATTTTATATTAAATAAAGCCTTTTAAGGCATGATAAATTGGAAGTGAAAATGTAGTAAATGGTAGTAAATTTTACTTTTTGTGAATGCTAATTTTTTGTTATTTTTTTCCTGAAACTATTATGAATATTGACTTTTTTTAGATTTTGAGCTTTTTTTATTTTTGACTTTTTGTGGTGGGTGCCCTAAATGAAAGCAATTCACAACACCCTCGCAAAAGGAGTTTCCGAGATGGCAGTTGTGTTGTATCTCAAAGATACTGAAAAATGAAAGCAATTCGATCGTATTGTCAAGAAATATTGGTTGTCCGAAATATAAAACAAACAAAAAAAAGAGAGCAAGTCACACGGCTAATATGGAAATGGAGTATCAGGAAAACTTTTTGGATATCTTTACTGTGCGTAACTTTATTATTTCTCGTACTATCTGAATAGAAGTCTGCAAGAAGATAGTCGCTATCGAAACCGAATTACAGCCAAGCAATTCAACAAAAAAACCGGCTTGCTGAAAAAGCGAACCGGCTTATGTTGTTCTTTTGAAGTAGTCCTTATCAATCCAAAGGTTTTCTTCCGGATATGATGTTGAACAATACTACCACAATGGCAATAACCAATAAAATGTGTACCAAGCTGCCTGTAGCCATGCCAGGTACTACGCCTAACATTCCTAGAAGCCATACAATGATACAGATGACTGCGACTAACCATAATAGATTTCTCATAATTTAATATTTTTTAGTGTGATTGATGTCATACTATCACATACTGTGCCTTTTTTACCAGGACTGTGCAAAAAAAATATTATTTCTGCGAATTTCGCAGTTCCAGGAGCACAGGAAAGTGGTCGCTGTAGCCGCCCATATATCTGGATCCGGAATAGGTTCGGGAAGGATACTGGCTGTTCTTCTGATCTCTGGCGCACAGCATCGCAGGACGGTAAATAATCCCATGTGCGAACCCGAATGCCTGTAGCGGAACGACGGTGTTATCGGAATACAGAATCTGGTCAAAACAGACTCCTTTTTTTCCATGATAGGACGAGAACTGCTTTGCGCTGAACAGCTCCAGAAAAGGATTCTTCAATCCGGGCCGGCTGCCGTCCGTCGCTGAAAGATTGAAAATAGCTTCTGCGTCCGGATTGTCATTGAAGTCTCCCATAACGATCACCGCATCACCATGGGTGAGTAATGATTTTACTGTCTGATCAAGCTGCTCCAGGATCTGAAGCCTTTGCATTCGCTTGGCATCCCGGTCGCGCTGAGACGGCAGGTGAAGCACGAAGACATGCAGTTTCTGCAGATGAAACATAAACTCGGCATGCAGCACATCGCGGGTACTGACGGCTATGTCTTCCTGCTCGCAGAACTGCAATGTCCGGAACGTATGCAGATGAAGTCTTGCAGGGTCGAAGAGCAGAGCCACGCTCAGGCCTCGGGCATCCGGCGATGGCCTGTACAAGGTCCGGTAATGACTGATGGGTGATTCGCCTGCTGTAAGATCCTGCAGAACCGATCCTGCGCCAATCTCGGCAAGACCTATCACGCAAGGCAACTGCCGGTAGTCTTCCTGAATCGATTGGAATACGCGGGTGATTTTCCTCACTTTCAGTCTGTATTTGTAATCATCCCAATGGTAAAGTCCGGGTAGTGGCGTGGCCTGGGAAGGATCATCGGGCGGAAAAAAGTTTTCGACGTTGTAAAACATCATGAGTTCACTGTCCATCTAGCCCTGCCACTTTTTTCTGCGCATGTAAATAAAGGTGACGATCACAATGAGCGCCATAAGCCCCAGCGTGTAATAATACCCGTTCTTATGATGCAGCTCCGGCATAATGTCGAAGTTCATGCCGTAAATGCCGGCAATGAAGGTGATCGGCAAGAAGTACACGGAATACATCGCAAGGAGTTTCATCACCTGGTTGGCCTTCTGGTCGGAGAGTGCCAGGAACATGGAGATGAGGTTGACGGTCTGCGCATTCACATGGTCGAAATCGGCGATCACGTCTTTCTGCTTGTCCAGGAGATCCATCACTTCGACTTCTTCCAGATCCAAAGTTTTGAATTTGCTGATCCACTCGCCCGACATGTTGAGAATCCTGGTGTTCAGCCCCGACTTGCGTTTGAGTTTATAGAGCCGCCGGATCTGGTTGGTATGATTGGTATTCTTGAGGAATATCTCGTTTTCTATGGCGTCCATCACTTCCAGCAGATTCTGGCTTTCATCGTCGAAGGTTTTAATGACGCGCAGAGCCAACTTCAGGGCAAGACGGTCCCGCGAGAAGTTGTCTGGTTTTTCTTTTTTGAATTCTTCACACACCTCGTGGATGCTTTTGCTCTTGGTGCGGTGTGTAGTGATAATAAGTTTCGGCAGGAGAAAAATGCCGAGCTTGCTGCTGATGTCGCTGATGTTATTCAGCGTGCGCCGTTCCAGATCTGTGGATTCGCGGGCCAGGAAAAATTTCACATCGCCCACTTCCTCATATTTAGGAAGATGATTGGGATCTATGGTGTCTTCCAGGAGAAGATAGTTGATATGGTAACGCTCATGGAGAAACTGCAGATCCTCGTCGGTAGGCGCGGTCACGTCGATCCATTCCCAGTGGTCGGTTTTGTATTTCTGTTCTATCGGCATAGAACAAAACTAATTAAAATCCGTTAAATTATTCATCTTTTTATGAAGCTGATAAACTCTTTTCTGTGACTGGTGTGCAGCAAAATTTTTTGGGTTGATGCCGAACTGTTCGTTATTTAGATGTCTTCTCAGCAGGAAACCATTCATTTCATCTGAAATGTGTATGATACAAAACATCTCTACCATGCGCCAGCGCGCCCCGGCGGAAGCGGAGCTCCTTTTTACGCAACGCAGTGGAGTGAAAAGAGCGGGAGCTGGAGACGGATCAGGCGCCCAGATCCTTACCATGATATTCTAAAATATTCCGACATTTCCCGATTAACTGCCTGCGCTGCTGACGGAAAAAATCTGTGCCGGCGGAAGTTATGTAATCAATAAAATATTTTACTTTTGTTGCAATCTTTAAATGAAGCTTATGTTTAAAAGTGTAATAGCGGGCGTGGGACACTATGTTCCGGACAATATAGTGACCAATGATGACCTCTCTAAGCTGATGACCACCAATGATGAGTGGATTACCGAGCGTACGGGAATCAAGGAAAGAAGGCATCGCAAAAACCGTGTGGATTCCGAAGAAACAACCTCTTTCTACGGAATGAAGGCGTCTGAATTGGCGCTGAAAAATGCCGGGATGACGGCCAGGGACATAGATTACATCATCTTCGCAACCTTGTCTCCGGATTATTATTTTCCGGGTTCCGGCGTGCTGTTGCAGGACTTACTAGGCTGTGATACGATTGGTGCGCTGGATGTGCGCAACCAGTGTTCGGGTTTTGTGTATGCGATGAGCGTGGCTGATGCGTTTATCAAATCAGGATTGTACAAGAATGTTCTGGTTGTAGGTGCGGAGATCCATTCTTTCGGACTGGATTTTTCTGATGCCGGCCGTGGCGTATCCGTGATCTTCGGGGATGGTGCAGGCGCGGTGGTTCTGTCCGCCAGTCAGGATACTGATGCCAAGGGTATTTTGTCCGTCAACATGCACTCCGAAGGTAAATATGCCGAGGAACTGGCTGTCAGATTTCCGGGAACCAAACTGGGATGGAGTGATAATCTTCTCCGCAATCCTGATTCTCTCTCGGCGGAAGATATCTATCCTGTGATGAATGGTAACTTTGTCTTCAAACATGCGGTAACCCGATTTCCTGAAACGATTCTGGAAGCGCTGGCCAAAGCCGGGAAATCGATTGAAGATCTGGATCTGCTGATTCCGCATCAGGCTAACATCCGCATTGCGCAATATGTGCAGCAGCTGCTGAAATTACCGGATGAGAAAGTCTTTGTGAATATCCAGAAATATGGTAATACTACAGCGGCATCCATTCCTATTGCACTGAGTGAGGCGATCCAGGAAGGCCGTATGAAACGTGGCGACCTGGTGTGCATGTCGGCATTCGGAAGTGGCTTTACATGGGGAAGTGTTCTTTTTGAGTACTAAGCAAAGGGATGAAGGGTTTTGGATGCCGGGTGTTGGATGTGTTTTTGATGACGCTTAACTTTTTAATAATAAGAAAGAGCTATTCGGCATTTCCGGATAGCTCTTTTTGGTTAAGGTTTGATTTTCTGAACGACTTTGTCTGACAAGGTTTTCAGCTGCTGCATATCTTCCAGGCTCATATTCATGGACTCTAAAATCTGCACGGGAACGCAGCTTGCCTTCTCTCTCAGGTCGCGGCCTTGCCTGGTCAGCTGGATTCTCACCACACGTTCATCCGTTTTGCTGCGGTTACGCGTTAGGAAGGATTTGCTTTCCAGACGCTTCAGAAGCGGCGTAAGGGTGCCATTGTCCAGTTGTAAGGTCTCACCGAGCTGGTTGACGGTTACATCATCGTTTTCCCAAAGCGCCATCATGGCAATGTACTGCGGATAGGTGAGTCCGATATCATTCAAAATCGGACGGTAAGCCTGCATGATCTCGCGATGCAATACATAGACTGAAAAGCAAAGCTGCTTGTCTAATTTCAAAAAATCTTCCATTGGATTTATTTAAATTCAATCAGAAATTCCTCGGTCGGGATTCTTACTTTTTTCATTGGTGCTATCCAGTCATTTTCCGGATCTGCAACACCCACGTACATTAGTGATACACTTCTTAGTCCGTGCTTTCCGAGATCCAGAACTTTATCAATCGTAGCATTATCAAAGCCTTCCACCGGAGTAGAGTCTACTCTAAGCTCAGCAGCCTGAGCCAGTGCCAAACCCAAAGCGATGTAAGACTGGCGTGCGGTGTGTGCGAAGTTTTCTTCGGCACCTTCCGGTAGATAGATCGATTTCAATTTATCCGTATAGCTGCCGAAGCGTCCTCTTGGCAGGTCTCTCTGGTCTGTGGTGTAGTCATAGACCTCATCGATCCTTTCTGCGGTGTAACGGTCCCACGCAGCAAAGATGATGATGTGTGAGGCATCGCGCATACAATCTGGATTCAAGGCGCCTTCGGCCAATTTGTTTTTAAGATCCTGATTTTCTACCACAATGACCCGGAATGGCTGCAGACCGGAGGACGTAGGAGCCAGTCTGGCTGCTTCTACAATTTTGTCAATCTTTTCCTTGCTTACTTTTTCAGATGGCTTGTACGCTTTCACAGCGTGTCTCCATTTTAATTCTTCTATTAATGCCATTTTATATATTAGTTGTTTGATACGGTTAATTTAACTTCGATGTTGCCTCTGGTAGCATTGGAATAAGGACAGATCTCATGGGCTTTCTCAATAAGTTCCTGCGCCTGTTCCAGGGAAACGCCGGGAATATTGGCATGCAATTCTGCTTCCAACCCAAAACCGCCGTTCTCAAGCTGCCCGATGCCGACTTTCGCAGTTACTGTCGTTTCTCCGGTTTCAATTTTATTTTGTTTGATGACAAGGTTCAATGCGCTGTCGAAACATGCGGAGTATCCTGCTGCGAACAGCATTTCAGGATTAGCAAAATCATCATTAGCACCACCTAAACCTTTGGGCATTCGCACGTCCAGATCCAGTACGCCATTCTCACTTTTAACATGTCCGTTTCTGCCTCCCGTGGCTGTTGCGCAAATTGTGTACAATGTTTTCATTTTAATATTCTATTTGTTGGATTGCTAATGCAAATATAAAGCCTAAAATTATATTTTGCACAATATAATAGTTGATTGGCTGAAACGGTATCATTGATGTCAGCTATAACATGGTGCTATTGGAAGCTTGCCGAATATTCTAAAGGGCGCTATGAGTTTTTGATTAACATTATTCTTAAAATAATATAATCTGGATCATCAAATTTATATGTCATTCGGCGGCAACTGCAACAATGTGAAGGAATCGGCTTGTATTTCCGACGACGGGCAATTTTGTTTGCTGATTTAATACTGTTAATGAAAATGAAGAACCAGATATTTTTTAGATGAAATCATAGTAACCATTATATTTTCCAAGAATCTTGTGATCATCCGACTGAAGCCACCTTTTGAGAACGGTGGCGTAGACTTTCCGGAAATCTTCTGAGTATATCAAGTCGCCGTCGTTAAGTCGGGTAAGATCGGGAAGTGTGTTGAGCAAACCTTTTTGCTTTAGTCCGCCGCTGATGAAGAACATCTGATTGGCCGTACCGTGGTCGGTTCCGTTGCTGGCATTCTGTGCTACCCGCCGCCCGAATTCCGAGAACGTCATGATCATCACATCATTGAATTTACCGCTGTCTTTCATATCTCTGGTGAAGGTTTCTACCGCATCATTGATTGTCTTGAAGAGCTGATTCTGTCTCTGGTTCTGATTGGCATGGGTGTCAAAACTTCCCACGGAAAGATAAAAAACCTGCGTGTTGATGTCTGATTTGATGAGGGAAGCTATGGTTTTAAAATCTTTCCCGATTTGGGTGGCTGGATAGATTTTGTCGGTAGGTTTAGCCTTGCTCTCCTCGAAAATATATCCTGAATTCTGAATGGTATCGCCCAAAGTATTGTAGAGATAGGAAGCCAGATCATGATCGTGATAGTGGTGATTTGCAGCCAGTTTCTTGTAAAGTGTTTCCTGGCTGTTGTCGTAGAGTTTTTTCGGATCCCGGAATGCGATGGCTTTGTTACGGTCGCCCTTCATGGCAAGGCTCAACAGATCATCGATCTCAATAGCCTGTGTGGGATTCTGACAATTATGGCAAGCCTCATCCAGATAACGCCCCAGCCAGCCAGAATTGATAAACTGATTGCTGTCACTCGCCGATTGCCAGATGTCCATGCTTCGGAAGTGCGATTTATTAGGATCCGGGTAACCTACGTTGTTCATGATGGCCAGTTCACCGTTATCATACAATTCTTTGAAAAATCTGAGATTAGGATGAATACCGGCTTCATCATTCAGCAGCAGCGTATCTTCCTTACGGATTGCGATTTGATTTCTGGATTGATAATAAATATCGTTTTGTACTGGAATAATGGTATTGAGACCGTCATTGCCGCCGGAGAGCTGCAGGATGATCAGTGTTTTGCCGTTTGCGGCGAGAGCTTCCGGCAGGGTAAGTGCTTTAAGGAAGTTAGGGAATAGGAACGAGGCAGCGGCCAGGCTGCTGGTTTTTATAAAAGTTTTTCTATTGATAATCATAGCGTTCTTTTTAACAGAGTTGATATTCCGGGGTAGACATGATGCTGATCATGAGGTGTCGCCTGCTTTTGTCGGTATTGAACTGTGTGATCAGCTTTTCAAGATCGGCACTGGGCTTTGAAAGTAGAATTTCGAATAAATCCTGATCAAGGATATTATTAATGCTGTCCCAGTGGATGGTTATGGTATTTTTTTTAGCATTCACGATGACATTTTTTTCTGATTTTCCCATATCTACATCATCATTTGGTTTGGGCTCAATATCCAGAGTTTTGTAGCCGGCCATTACAGCGGGAATTTTCATGCGCAGCAGCAGAGTAGAGCTGTCTATCCAGCCGGTGCCGGACGGCCAGCCTGCAACATTGGGCGGCTGCAGTAATTCCTGACCCAGCAATTTCTCGAAGTTGTAAATGGTGTCTTTGTTCTGGAGATCCATCGGCAGGATGCGGCGGATTCCCACTACCAGCTCTACCGGCGATTTGATCCTTGCGCCCGGATTTTGATCGTCGAAAAACCAGTCCGAAAGAAATATGCCGTCCAGAAGTGTCATGAGATCATAACCAGATTGATAGAATTTACTGCTCAGAGATTTCACTATTCTTTCATCCGGATTGTCATTGACCATGTAGCGGTAAATTTTCCTGGTTATGAATTCTGCGCATTCAGGCTGTTTCAGGATAATGTCTATGATGTCTGTCCCGTCGAAGTTTCCTGTTTTGCCAAGAAATGTTTTTTCGCCACCGTCATGCTGTTTCTTATTGTCTTCAAAGTGTCCCAGTCCATCATAGCTCCAGCCTGTAAAAGCCCGTGCAGATTCCTTGATATCCTTTTCGGTGTACAGCGTTCCGCGACCCAGCGTGAAGAGTTCCATTAGCTCACGCGCAAAATTTTCGTTAGGCTTTGCTTTCTTATTTTGCTGATTATTAAGAAAGTTGAGCATTGCAGCAGATTGCGAAACCAGAAACAGGAGGTTCCTGAAATTCCCGAGCGCATGTTTCCGAAAAATATCGATCAGTTCCTTGTTGAAAAGTGACTGCTGAATTCTGGTGGCAAAATGACCGTGCCAGAAAAGTGCCATTTTCTCGCGCAGCTGATCTGGCGTATTGACCATATCCGTGTGCCATGCTTTACGGATTGCTGCATTGTAATTTTTATTGAACTGATTCAGTGGTTTTCTGTCCGGTTGTTTGGAGAGATCGCGGTATTGCTCCGGGTTAAGCGCAAGAAAATCTGTCACCAAAGGCTGGTAATTGCTGTCACTTTTGATCTCTTCATAAAGTTTCTTCGGACTTTTGTTCCTGTATTTCTCAATGTCATTATGATGGATCCCAAAACCGGCCCTCGACATCAAATGTTTATTTTTGAGGAAGTTATTCATACTTAATTTTATAGTTGGAGTTTTTAAGGATCATTTAGTTAAATCATAATTCGTAGATTAATATTTTATTAACGTTTGGAAGTTTAATGATTGAATTTATTAATCTGAATAATAACATATTACGTTAAAATTGTTAATGTAATCGTAGCGATATTGTATTTTGGCACGGTATTTACAGACCTCACATTTGTAAAATTTAAAATTTAAAAATATGAAAACTTTAAAGCAGTTGGTTTTAGGAGCAGGAATCTTGGCAGGCGGATTATTGTCGGCTCAGAGTGCGGATATGAACAATATGTTGAAAGTTGGTCTTTTGGGAGGCATTTCTACCGGTGGTAATACTTCTGCGAATCTAGGTGTGGATCTTTCTTATCAGAATTTGGTGACGCCGGGTTTTGGTCTTGGGATCGCAACAGGTTATAACCATTATTTTGGAAAAAATAAGACGATTAACGGTGTCACAGTAGATAATAATGACTTCGGCGTTATTCCGGTTGCAGCTTTGTTCAGAATCTATCCTCAGCAAATGGGATTCTATTTCGGTGCTGACCTAGGTTACGGTTTCATCGTGGGTGATGATAAAGTTGCAAAAAATATTGATGTTAACCGTCCAGACGGTGGTTTCTATATCAAGCCGGAAATTGGTTATCATAACCGCGACTGGAACTTCTTTGTCCAGTACAACAAAACATTTACAGGAGACAAGGGACAGATTGGCGACCAGAAATATAATGCCGGAGCCATCGGTGTTGGATTCGGATACAATATCCCTCTTGGAAAATAATCATTATTGCACTTTGCAATAAAAATTAAACTATGACATTTAATAACGCCTTCATTGATTTGAAGGCGTTATTTTTATTTTAAACCAAAAATTTTCAGCGCATTTTCTGTAGTGATGCGGTCAATTTCCGAAAAATCTTTTTGGTAAATGTCCACGAGTTTTCCGGCTACAAGCTCCAGGTATGCACTTTCATTTCTTTTCCCGCGATAAGGAACAGGAGCTAAATAAGGTGAGTCGGTTTCGAGGACAATGTGATCCAAAGAAATCTCATTTAGAAACTGATCGATTTTTCCATTTTTAAAGGTCACCACACCGCCAATGCCGAGCATAAACTGTAGGTCAATGGCGTGTTTTGCCTGCTCCAGATTTCCGGAGAAGCAGTGGAAAATCCCACGAAGTTTGGGGTGTTTCTTACGTTCCAAAACTTCAAATGTCTCATCAAAACTTTCTCTGGTGTGAATGACAATGGGCAAATCTCTTTCTATCGCCCAATCGATTTGCTGTTCAAAAGCTTTAATCTGAATATCTAAGGTAGATTTGTCCCAATACAAATCGATCCCGATTTCTCCAATCGCCACAAAATTGCGCTGCGCAAGGTGATTTTTGACGATATTCAATTCATTTTCCCAAGAATCTGCCTGGACAGAACAAGGATGCAATCCCATCATGGGAAACATGACATCGGGATATTGCGTTTCCAGATCCAGCATTTTCTGATGCGTCTCGGAATCGATAGCCGGGAGAAAAAATTTTTCTACGCCTTTATCCAGAGCACGCTGAATCATTTCTGCGCGATCTTCCTCAAATTGATCAGAATATAAGTGCGTGTGTGTATCGATCATAATGATGCTTTTAGCAAATGGCAAATGGCTGTTGGCCAAAAGCTGTCAACTAAATATTTTATGTTTAACTTTTTTTTGCTGTTCCAGAATTCGCTCGTTCAGTTTGTCCCGGAATTCCTGGTATTTCGGATTTTTTTCGTCAGCAGTTTTATGATTGAGTGCCGCTGTGATTTTATTGTTCTCATTGATAAACACTTTGGCTGCATCGGCTAGATAGGCATTCCCAAATTTTTCCCAAATGTATTGCACAGCCTGGGAACTGGGATGGATCATGTCATCTTTATAAAATCGGTAGTCGCGAAGATCATCCATCAGGATTTCGTAAACCGGAAGGTATTGGCAATCCGAAGAAGCCGCAATCACCTCATGAATGGCCGTTATCAGTTTGGATTTGCTGAGCATATTTTCCACCATTCCATCTTTGGTGTGGCGCACGGGAGAAACTGTGAAAAGAATTTGTACGTTTTCTTTGCAGATGTCGCGGAGGATGGTTATGCTTCTGCGCAGCGATTCTGTAATTTCCTGATGAGAGAGAAAACGTTTTTTAAAAAACTTCTGCGGAATTTTATGACAGTTAGCAGCCAGCTGCTGCTTAGGAAGGAATTCATAGATGTAAGACGTTCCCAGCGTGATGAGCACGAAGCTTGTATTCTGCAAAAACTGATTAGCAGCTTCTATATTTTCATTAATTTTAGTAAGCGCTTTGTGAGCATATCTGGAATCAAAAGACGAATGATGATCCAGGCTGATATAGCTGTCGTTCGCCAAGATGAGATCCTGTTCCTGATACTCCCGCGCGTCATACACCTGCTGGATGGCTCTGTAAACCGAATATGGATTAAAGAGGGTTCCGAAAGGATTATTAAAGGATTGGATCTGGCCTTGCGAAAATTGATCATGCATCTCTGTGGCAAAGCAGGAACCAATGGAGAAGATACAATCTTCTATTCCTATTTTATTCTCACTTTCATGAATATCTACTTCTGTTCTGAATTTCATTTTGTTTTTGTTAAACTGTGGATTTGTCGATTTGTAAAACCGCTTTTATGCAAGAATCAATTCTACAATTTCACGATTTTAAAGTTTTACATTTTCTTTAGCTTTCTCTTCTCAGCAAGTAATTGGCCAATTCTCGGAACGGAAGTTTGCGTTCGTCCGGAAGATTGATTTTATCGAGAAAAGATTGGCCGATTTCGTTATGTTTCTGAATCAGTCTCAGTACTTTATCATCCACTTTGGTTCGGCGGAATATTTTTTCCACGCTGTACACCTTATCCACGTTGTCCGTTTTTTTGGAATACCAGTAGTTCAGCTCGGATAATTCTTCTTCATTGGCATGTTCCAGCGCCAGAAGATAGAGGATGGTTTTTTTGTTTTCGTAAATATCACCGGCATGCTTCTTCCCGAATTGCTCCTGATTGCCAAATACATCCAGATAATCATCCATGATCTGGAAGGCAATCCCGATATGTTTTCCGAAATTGTACATAGCCTCCGCATCTTCTTCCGATGCACCTGCGATCAATGCACCGATCTGGAATGACGCAGCGCTTAGCACGCCGGTTTTGCTCGTGATCATGTGGATGTAATCTTCGTACGTCACATTCTTCTGCGTTTCGAAGTTAACGTCGTTCTGCTGACCTTCGCACAGTACTGCGCCCGTCTCGGAGAAAATTCTAATACATTTTTTGAACAGTTCCGGCTCCAGGTCTTCAAAAAATTGATAAGCTTTAATCAGCAATGCGTCACCTGAGAGAATCCCGACGTTGATGCCATGCAGCGTATGGATGGTTGGTTTGTTTCTTCTGAGCGGCGCTTCGTCCATAATGTCGTCATGGATCAGCGTAAAGTTATGGAAAAACTCGATGGCCAGGGATGGTTTTAATGCTTTTTCCAGATCTCCTCTAAAGAGGTCACATGCCATCAGAACCATGATGGGTCTCAGCCTTTTTCCGCCGTGGGAAATGATGTAATTCATCGGGCTGTAAAGTTCATCCGGCTTATTGGTGAATTTATATTTTTCTATTGCTTCCGCTACAATTTTCTGATACTGATCCAGGAATTCCATTTAATATTCTGTTTATCGCAAAAGTAACGATTTTCAGGCGTTTCCGGAAACCTAATTTCTATTAAATCTGAAAGAAAATTCTGTATCGATGCGGAATTATTTTTTGAGGATTTTTTTAAATGACCTGGAAGCTGATTTTTAAATTAAAGATGCAAATGTTTGATGGTTACGATTGATTTCGGTTCTTGATTTCACCCTAAATGCGCAGCTGCGTAAGGACGGAGGCAATTGTCGGAGCTCTCATCCGGGACTTTGCAAAGTCCCGGGTGAAGCGACTTGCCGCAGACCGGCCCGCTTGGATTTTTGCCATGAAAAAGCCTCACAGATTGCGATCTGTGAGGCTTTTATGCGTCGGGAAAAAATCCAAAGGGATACGCCCTAATATTTTATCTGATCATAATGACCGCCAGGTAAGTAACGCCTGCTACAATAGCACTGATAGGAATCGTAAGAACCCAAGCCCATAGCAGACTGACCGTAACTCCCCATCTTACAGCAGAAACTCTTTTGGTAAGTCCGACCCCGATGATAGAGCCGGTTACAGTGTGTGTGGTAGAAACCGGAATTCCAAAATGGTCCGTAATGAATAATGTAATTGCACCGGCCGTCTCAGCACTAACGCCTTCCAGCGGTGTCACTTTTGTGATTCTGGTGCCCATGGTTTTAATGATCTTCCAGCCGCCACTCATCGTTCCTAATGCAATGGCAAGAAAGGAAACCAGTGGTACCCAGATGTAATGCTCTGTGAAGTAGTTGAACCTTTCGGATGGCTCCATCAAGGCATAAGCATCCTGAACGATATTCACATGGTAAAAAATCACGGCCGCACCAATGATTCCCATGACTTTCTGGGCATCATTCAGTCCGTGACCCAAACTGAACAGGGCAGAAGATACCAGCTGCATCTTCTTGAACTGTCTTTCAGCCTTATGCGGGTTAGATTTTTTGTAAAGGTGAACAATGATAAGTGTGATGATGATAGAAATAAGCATACCGATCAATGGTGCCATGAAGATGAAAAGGAAAATAGGAATCACGACTTTGAATTTCACCACATCCTGCGAGAAAAGCTGTTTGAAGGCTTGGATCATCGCATCCAAAAAGGAAATATCCGGCGTTGCTGCCTTGATTGCGTTATAATCCAGAACCAGTGCGTGCATCAGTGCCGCACCGATGAAACCACCGATCAAAGTGTGTGATGATGAAGACGGGATCCCAAACCACCATGTGAGCAGGTTCCAGGCAATGGCTGCCACCAGGCCTGCAAAAATGACTTCAAGGTTGATGAAATTTTCATTCACCGTCTTGGCAATCGTGTTACCGATCTTAAACTCACCGATGATATACATGGCGATGAAAAATGCCGCAAAGTTCCAGAGTGCCGCCCAGAGAACCGCCTGAAACGGCGTAAGCACTTTGGTGGAAACAATGGTGGCGATGGAATTGGCAGCGTCATGAAAACCATTAATGTAATCAAAAATAAGCGCCAATACGATAATAATTATAAGTAGAACTGGAAAATCCATTCGTTGTCTTGTTTTGTAAAACCTCCGTTATGCGTATTTGATAACAATACTCTCCATCGTGTTGGCCACGTCTTCCGCTTTGTCTGTTACAACTTCCAGGTATTCCAGGATCGACTTCTGTTTGATGATGAGAATCGCATCATTGGTTTCGAACAGTTTCATGATGGCCTGGCTCAGCACATCGTCTGCAATATTCTCGTAGGAGTTGATCTTGATGCAGCATTCTCTCACTTCATCCGGATTTTTGAAGTCTTTCAGATTTTCCAATGCTTTCTTGATCTCCAGGCAAGATTTGTGGATCAGCAGGGAAAACTCGGTGTAAGCAGTATTTTCGCCGGCTTTATAGAGGTAGATATATTTTGCAGAAGCGTAGATGTAGTCCGCAATGTCATCCAATCCGGTTGCCAGGTAGTTGATATCTTCCCTGTCAAACGGGGTAATGAAGTTTTCGCCCAGCTGAACGAAGATCTCATGCGTGATGTCGTCCATTTTGTGTTCATAATCACTCATCTGGTTTAGTAGAGCTTCGTCATTGATGTCAAAGTCCAGCAGTCCGTCGTGGAAAGTTTTGGACATCTCTACTAAAGTTTCCGCTACACGGAGAAACAGATCAAAAAAGATTTTGTCTTTTGGCTGAAATGCCCTGAAAATATTGCCTATTCCCATTTTTTTAAATGTTAATTTGTGCAAATATGATAAAAAACAAATGGACGAAAAAACTTTAATATTAATTTTTCATTAATATTAATAACGATAAAAACCTGTTGATTAACAGGTTTTTATGAATTATTTTTAAGGTTTTTGTGAAGAGATTGAGATTAATTTGCCACTTCGGCTCTCATTTCCTTTCCCCGAAATTTCATCGTGGTCAATCCGTCCAAAACTTCATTTTTGAAAGACTTCTCGATCTCGAAGAAACTGAATTTGTCCAGGATTTCGATCTCGCCTATATCTGCTCTTTTTTTGGATTTAGAAGTTGCCTTGTTGATGATCTCAAGCATATCCATTTTTTTCAACTGGTCTTTTTTACCAAGGTTGAAGAAAAATCTTACCATATCCTCATTTCTGCGTCTTGGCTTTCCTCCTCTTTCATTTCTATCGTTACGGTCTCTTCTTTCTCTCTTTTCACCACTTCTTTCACGCTCTCTTCCTCTTTCTCTACGGCTGCCTCTATCTTCTCCTCTGCTGAATTCCTGCTGCTGAATGTCATTTCTATCTCTGTAAAAGATTGCAAGATCTTTCAATTGGAATTGAAGTAGCTGATGAACAAGCTGTTCTTTAGAAAAATTTGATAAATCGGGAATCAGACTGTCATCAAAATCGAAGAAATTCTCGTGCTCCGTAAATAGTTTTTCAAAAACACCACCAACCTGAGCTTTAATAATATCATCTCCTGTAGGAATATTCTTTTCCGTCATCTCAATCTTGGTGTCGGACTTAATGTGTTTCAGTTTTCTGCTTTCCTCCGGCTTGATTAACGCCATGGAAATTCCGTCTTTACCAGCTCTACCAGTTCTACCGCTTCTGTGAACGAAAACTTCCGGATCATCCGGCAAAGAGAAATGGATAACGTGCGTCAGAGAATCCACATCCAAACCTCTGGCTGCAACATCTGTCGCTACCAAAATATCAATATTTTTAAGCCTGAATTTTTTCATCACCGTATCTCTCTGCGCCTGAGAAAGATCCCCGTGAAGTGCATCTGCAGCATAGCCGTTCTGCATGAGAAAGTCCGCAACTTCCTGAGTTTCCATTCTTGTTCTGCAAAAAATGATGGAATATTGGTTTGGATTGGCATCAATCAGTCGTTTCAAAGCTTCTTTTTTCTGTCTGTAACCCACCACATAAAATTCGTGCTTGATGTTTTTCTTAACGGCATTGATAGATCCAACGGAAATTCTGTGAGGATTGGTCAAATAGTTTTTAGAAATACGCTCTACTTCTTTGTTCATCGTTGCAGAGAACAGGAAAGTCTGTTTGGTATCCGGAGTTTCGCTGAGAATAGTTTCCAAATCGTCTTTGAAACCCATTGAAAGCATTTCATCAGCCTCATCCAAAACGACCCATTGTACTTCAGAAAAATCTAATGCTTTTCTGCCGATCATGTCAATCACACGTCCCGGAGTTCCCACAATGATCTGTGGTTTGTCTCTCAGGGAGCGGATCTGATCCATGATGCTGCTACCACCATAGACAGCTGTAGTCTTGATGTTTTTAAGGTATTTCGTGTAATTTTTGATGTCTTTGGTAATCTGAAGGCAAAGTTCACGAGTAGGGCAAAGCACCAATAATTGGATTTTACGACTGTTGTCGTCTATCATATCCAAAATCGGAAGCGAAAATGCTGCTGTTTTGCCTGTTCCTGTTGCCGCAAGTGCGATGAGATCGCGAGTATCTGTAGAGATAAAAGGAATAGTCTGTTTTTGGATTTCTGTCGGCTCTACGAAGCCGAGGTCGCCAATGGCCTGAAGAACTTCAGGGCTTAAATTGGATTCCGTAAATAAATTCATTTAAAGATCGTCTAATTTCCTGCAAAGATACGATTTTATTTTTGATAATAAACTATTGCGTTTTTTAACGATTCTTTATTACGGAAAATTAATATTGACAATGATGTGCGGCTGAAAAATAAACCCTTTCAAGTAATATGAAAGGGTCATTTTCTAAGTTGATGATTAATTAGCTTTAAGCTCTGTAGAGTAAGTTTTAGGATCATATTTTAAGAAAGCTCCCGTTCCTAAATCCACACCAAAACCTATGATACCTCCAAAAAGAAGGTTTACCAAAGTTACAGCATTGAAATTTTTTTCCAATTTAATCTCTTTAGTTTCGTAACCATCTTTTTTAATCTCTACAGTACGTTTTCCAAGACTTCTCTGGAATTCAGTAGTACAAGGTGTGACACATTTTTCTACACCCTGAAAAACGACTTTTGCGCCTTCTGGCTGAGTATTAAAAGTGATTGAATCTTTAGATCCTGTAAAAATTGTTGCACAAGATGATGTTGACAGTACAAAACTCAAAGTGATTCCAATGATGAAAATTTTTCTCATAGTTTAAAATATTAATTTTGCGCAAATATATCATAAACTTTTCTAAGTTTCTTACGGGAAGCAGTAAAAAATTAAATATCAACATTCCGCTACATTTACAGCTACGGCCAGGCCTCCTTCAGAGGTTTCCTTGTATTTGGAATTCATGTCCAAAGCCGTTTCCCACATGGATTTGATAACACTGTCCAGAGAGACTTTTGCTTTAGTCGGGTCGCCGTCTAGTGCAAGAGAAGCTGCAGTAATTGCCTTCATCGCACCCATGGAATTTCGTTCTATGCATGGGATTTGGACTAAGCCGCCAATTGGATCGCATGTAAGACCCAGATGATGTTCCATAGCGATTTCTGCCGCCATCAGAACCTGTCCGGGTGTTCCTCCGGAGATTTCCGTTAGAGCCGCTGCAGCCATGGCTGAGGAAACGCCGACTTCTGCCTGGCAACCCCCCATTGCAGCGGAAATGGTGGCGTTTTTTTTGAATAAAGTACCGATTTCTCCTGCAACCAACAGAAACCTGATAATATCTTCTTCAGAATTGAATTCCGTAAAAGTCTGAGCGTACATTAGAACTGCAGGAATAACACCGCTCGCACCGTTGGTGGGCGCTGTGATAATTCTTCCGAAAGAAGCGTTTTCCTCATTCACGGCGAGTGCAAAGCAAGAAACCCATTTGGTGACAGAATTGAAGGTCTTTTCCTGGTTTTTTACCATTTCGAACCATTCATTTTTATTTTTATAGATCTGAGTTCCCAGCAATTTCTCATTCATTTCAGACGCACGTCTTGTGACATGGAGTCCGCCCGGGAGAATACCCTTTTTATTGATGCTTTTGTAAACGCAATCCTTGATACTGTCCCAGATTTCCAAGGCCTTTTGCCTTGTCTCTGCCTGCGTTCTCCAGGATTCTTCATTCAGAAGGACCAGATCGGAAATTTTATCAAGATTTAATCTTTCTATATATTTCAGAATGTCGCTCCCATGATGGCAGGGATAAAGCGTCCTTACACAGCGGTCTTCCATCGAATTATCTTCTCTGGTTGCTACAAATCCACCTCCTACGGAATAATAGTCCTGACTAAACTCTTCTCCGTTTTGGAAAATTACTTTAAAGATCATTCCGTTGGGATGAAAATCCAGGGATCTTTCTTTGTTAAGAATCAAATGATATCCGTAAACAAACGGCAGCCAAACTTCTCCGCCAAGATGGATTTTTTGTTCGGATTTTATTTTTTCAATTTTTTCATCGATCTTATTGGTGTCAATGATCCGGAAGTTTTCTCCGCTGAGACCCAGCATTCCGGCAATGTCGGTTCCATGGCCGATTCCTGTTTTTGCCAGTGACCCGAAAAATTCGACATAGACTTCCTTAACATCCTGTAAAGCATGATTCCGCTGTACCAGGTCCAGAAACATTTTGGCTGCGTTCCAAGGTCCCATGGTGTGGGATGATGACGGGCCAATTCCGATTTTAATGATGTCGAAAACACTGATCGATTCCATTGAGTGACAATAAAATTAGTTTCGGTAAATGTAAATGATTTTTACAGTCTGTGCAATGTTGACGGACTGAAGAGAGTTTTCTGCGTTATAGGCTGTTTAAAATAGGGTTATTCAATAATCACCTTTCGGCTGAATTGCTGACGTTCAGTCTTTAATGAACCAATGTAAACGCCTTTGGACAATTTTGAAATATCAATGCGTTTCTGGTTGTCCGTTT
Source organism: uncultured Chryseobacterium sp. (assembly GCA_913778505.1). Classification (GTDB taxonomy): domain Bacteria; phylum Bacteroidota; class Bacteroidia; order Flavobacteriales; family Weeksellaceae; genus Epilithonimonas. The sequence continues at coordinate 38,006 of CAJYWD010000003.1, read as the reverse complement.
TACTTACCAATTTGCCGTCCATTGAGGTCATGGTGAATGTAAAATTCTCCGCAGTCTTCGTTTCGAAATTCAGTTGAATATAATCCTTCGCCGGATTTGGAGAGATCGTAAAAGCTTGTTCCAGATTGCTTTGATCGGCAACTAGCAAATTCTGCACGGCCACCGCAAAGTGCTGAACGGCGCCTGTAGCAGCTTTCGCAATGTTATAAATGTAGACCGGATCCAGATTGGTAAGATTGTCATTCACTGTGTGGGCATAAGGCGTCTCATTGTACTCGAAAAGGCCTGTGATGACTTCGCCATTAGACTGGAAAGGCATGTAATCCGAAGCATAAGCGTAGCTCAGATTGGTTTTGAGAGGTGAATACAGCTTGATGCAATTGATCAATTGTTGCGTGAATGTATTGGAAGCGGAGTTATTGCTACTCGGATTGTTGGATTCATCCCGTTCACACGTCACGGTGTCATTGGTTTTGCCTTTTACGCCGCCCACTTCATCAATATTCAGCACCAGGCGGATATTCATTTTAGGATTGGTGGCATTCACCACACTAGAAACGTAATGCTGCGAGCCAAGCAAACCCTGCTCCTCACCGGTAAAGTTGATGAATTTGATAGAATATTCTGTAGGAACGTTTTTCAATAATCTTGCAACTTCCAGGATTACAGAAACACCGCTGCCATTGTCATTGGTTCCTGTTCCGGTAATTGTATCATAATGACCGCAAACAATGACATAGGTATTGGGATATTTGGTTCCCGTTTTGGTCACAATGATGTTGGACGTTGATTGATTATTGTATGTAAAACTGTCTTTTGATATTTCTGATTCCGAATAACCAAAAGAAAGATATTTATTACGGAGCCAGTTGTAAGCGTTGGTATTAGCCGCGGAACCAGTGGTTTTGACACCTAATGATTCAAACTCCTGGAGATAAGTGTTGATGTTATTTTGAGTAACCTGATTGCTGATATTAGCATAATCTGCATTGAATGTCTGGGAATTTGCTAAATAACCGGCTAAAACTAAACTGAATAAAAAACGCTTCTTCATTATTTGATAATAATCGGCAAATATAATAGAAAAAGGAGAAGACTTCTAAAAATCTTCTCCTTTCGTTGTGAAAAACTATTACTAACTTAAAAACTAATTGGTCGCTTTTCTCACTTCTGCTTTTATATCTTCTGCCGCATCTTTGGTTTTTTCCCAAGCATCGGAAGCGGTATCCTTAGTGCTTTCCCAGGCTTTGTCAGCAAAATCCTTTGTATCTTCCCAGGCTTCCGACGCACTTGATTTTAAATTTTCGAAGAAGCCTTCTCGCGTTGGTTCTTCATTTTTTCTTTTTTGCTCGTCAATGTAGTTTCTTGCTCTGTCGGCATATTCATTGACTTTATTTTTAGCTGTATCCGCTGCGTTTTCCAGTGAATTTTCCGTTCTGTTTACAGCTCTTTCCGCATCGTTATAATTTTCATTGTGTGTGTTCATAATACTTTATTTTTTGGGTTAAAATTGAAAAATTTGATTTGATGTAAACCTTATATTCAATTAAAATGCCGCAAAGTCTTAATGAACGTTAATTAAATTATAAATGTTCAGAAATAAAAAAGCAACTCCGGAAATAAGAAGTTGCTCTAATGTTGAGTTGTTGAATTTTTTATTTAATGATTCTGTCCAGCACCCACTCAATCATCATTTTCTCGGATGCATGGTGATCGCTCGCAAACTCGCCGCGTCTTCTGTTGGCAATCACGCAGTTAACGGTAATCGCTTTGTGACCTAATAATTTTGAAAGCGCATAAATGGCCGATGTCTCCATCTCGAAGTTGGAGATGCCAAGGTCATTCAATTTTTCAAGGAATTGGTCATCCAGCGCTTTCAGTCTCAGCTGGCGGCCTTGCGGTGCATAGAAACCAGGGAACGTTGCGGTGTTACCTTTATATTTGGCATCAGCGTAATAATTAAAACTTTCTTCGGCGTAATTGGAGAAGTACAGCATCGGCTTGATGCGTTCGTAAGGAAACTTTGCCAGGAAATTCTTGCTGAATTCATTCTCGAATTGATAATCCTGATAGAAATGCATCAGTCCGTCCAGACCCACCACGTTTTCAGTCACCAGCATATTGTTAACTTCGATGTCAGGATTCACGCTTCCGCAGGTTCCCAAACGGAAAAGTTCCAGCGAAGAATGACCGGTTTTGAATGCTTTTTCTCTAAGGTCAATATTTACCAAGGCATCCAGTTCGTTCATCACGATATCAATGTTCTCTGTCCCGATTCCTGTAGACATCACCGTGATTCTCTCGCCACGCAAAGTTCCCGTGTGCGTATAGAATTCTCTTTTGTTTTTCTTGATGTCAATGCTGTCAAAATACTTGGATACTTTGGGCACACGATCTGGATCGCCTACCAGGATCACTTTTCCTGCAAGGTCTTCCGGAAGAAGATTAAGATGGTATACACTGCCGTCTTCGTTCAGCACCAGTTCAGAAGCTGCTAATTTGTTAATCATATAGAGTTAATTTTATTTGATGAATAGATATCCGCTGTAAGGCGAATGGTAGAAAAATCCAAGTTCGTCATACGTTGCCATTTGGATTCTTTGATTATTTTCGATTTTATAGACTTTGATGGTCTGCGCATTGTAATCTTCGGTGGAACGTTTCTGTCCCGTGATCTCGAAGAGTGAATGGTCTTTATAAAAAGCCGTCAGAAGTTCTTCATTTTTGGACTGACTCACAGCATCCAAAAACGCATATTCGCTTTCGAAAGCCGCAATATTATCGTATGTTTTCACCAAGGTCACTTTTTGGTCAGGCGTCAGCTTATAAATGACAGGCTTCTTGTCCTGCATCGACATCCTGATCAGGGTGTAGCTTCGGTCTGCATCTTTCACGCCAAACACCGCCATTTCCTTTGGTTCTTTCATCTGTGCAAAACCTAACGACCAAAGTGAAATCATTACCAATGTTAAAAAATGTCTCATATTATCCGCCCACACGTTTGGTTTTGTAACCCATATCTTTCAGGATAGCCATAATTTTGTCACGGTTGTCACCCTGAATAATAATAACACCATCCTTCTCCGAGCCACCGATGCCCAGTTTGGTTTTGATTTTTTTCGAAATCTCCTTCAATCCTTCATCATCGCCTTCCCAGCCTTCGATTAAAGTGACCGGCTTTCCGTTTCTGCCCTTCTTCTCGAATTTGCACACCAAAGCTTCCTTCTGTTTAAAGTTGTCTTGGGCTTCATCCGGCATTTGGAAATCCTGCTCTTCGTGCTCCGGGAAAAGGTTTTTCAGTTGGTCTCTTAAGTCCATTTTGGTTTTTTAAAAAAGGTTTTAAAGGTAAGAATATTTGTCAATTGGCAAAACGTTGAATTAATAATTATTGATAAGGCACATTAAGATTTGGTTGATTTAAAACTAATCCTGCATTATCCACCGATAATGTTACCTTCAAGTCAAATCAATAATAGTAGTATTACAGATTCGTTACAAGTCCAATATTCTATCGGACTTGTATCAGAGTTGTAGCGGATGAGTATCGTACTATTACCGAGAAGAGAGCGAAGGGACGATATAGAAAGTTACACTATCCATTTCAGATAATTAAAAGCTGAAGCAAAATCAAATCCTGTAACTTAGAATCAGTAATTAAAAATAGCTGCGATAATTCGATAGGATATTTGTAGTGATTTGGTACAAGTCAAGACGTAATTTGAATAAAAAAACAATGCGCAATTTTTCCATTCCCCATTCCATTTCGTAAATTTGTGATAACAAAATAAAATCAACAATGTCAAAGAAAGCAATTCTCGCTATATTGGATGGCTGGGGAATCGGGCCCAATCCCGCTGTTTCCGCCATAGCTCAGGCCAAAACGCCATTTATGGACTATGCCCTGAAAACGTTTCCCAACACCACACTCGAAGCCAGCGGACTGGCAGTCGGACTGCCCGCAGGTCAAATGGGGAACTCGGAAGTTGGTCACATGAATCTGGGCGCCGGAAGAGTGGTTTATCAGAATTTGGTGAAGCTTAATATGGCCGTAGAAAACGGAAGTCTCGGCAAAGAAGCGGTGATTCAGCAGGCTTTTGAATATGCCAAAGCCAACAATAAAAAAGTACATTTCATCGGACTGGTTTCCGACGGTGGTGTGCATTCCCATATCAACCATTTGAAAGGGCTTCTAACGGCCGCTCACGAGTTTGGATTTACGGATAAAGTTTACGTGCACGCCTTCACAGACGGCCGTGACTGCGACCCGAGATCCGGAAAAGGTTTCATCGAGGATTTGTTAAATCACATGAAAGCTACAACGGGAAAATTGGCATCGGTCATCGGTCGTTATTATGCGATGGACCGTGACAAACGCTGGGAGCGTGTGAAGCTGGCTTATGACCTTTTGGCCAATGGTGTGGGCAAAGAAACCAAGGATTTTGTACAGTGCATCCAGGAATCTTATAATGAGGATGTGACGGATGAGTTCATCAAACCGATTGTGGGCGTTCAGAACCATTTCCCGATTGCGAAAATCGAGGACCACGATGTCGTGATTTGTTTTAATTTCCGTACAGACCGAGGTCGTGAGATTACAGAAGTGCTTTCTCAAAAGGATTTTCCGGAATACGGCATGAAGAAGCTTGACTTGTATTATGTCACCTTGACGAACTACGATAAAACATTCCAGAATGTGAAGGTGGTTTTTGACGAAAATATGCTTCAGAACACCATGGGCGAAGTTCTGGAAAAAGCCGGAAAATCTCAAATCAGAATTGCGGAGACGGAAAAATACCCGCACGTAACTTTCTTTTTCTCAGGAGGACGCGAAGCAGAATTCGTACAGGAAAGACGTTTGCTTTGCCCAAGTCCGAAAGATGTGGCAACTTATGATCTAAAACCGGAAATGTCCGCTTATGACATCACCAATACCATTGTTCCGGAATTGGAAAAAGAATCTGCGGATTTCATTTGTCTTAACTTTGCCAATACGGATATGGTGGGACACACCGGCGTTTTCTCGGCAGCGGTAAAAGCAGCAGAAGTGGTGGACGAGTGCATTCAGAAAGTAGCAACGACGGCTTATGAGCACGGTTATGCGGTTTTTATTCTGGCAGACCATGGCAACTCCGATGTGATGGTGAACCCGGACGGAAGCCCGAACACGCAGCATTCTACCAACCTGGTTCCGTTCATTGTAATGGATAAAGACCACACTTGGACTCTGACACCTGGAAAATTAGGCGATGTTGCCCCAACCATTTTAAAAGTGATGGGTGTGGAAGCGCCGGAAGAAATGACCGGAAATGTGCTTGCAAACTGAAAAACTTGTTTAGAATATAATCAATAATTATTTAACATGTAAGTGTTTTTAAAAGTCACCTAAGAACATCTACATTTCAAAGATCTAAAGATTTGAACTTAATTAAATTTAAAATTAATTACTGTTTAATCTTTCGTGACCAGAGTGTTTAAAAAAAATAAAAGGTTAAAATTCAAATGTATATAAGAAAGTCGGTTTTTTAGACCGGCTTTTTATTTTTTAGTGTAAATTCTTTTATTAATTGATTACTTTTTATGATTGGCAGATTGTTGTTTTGTGTATGTTGGAAAACTCAGAAGTTTTGCATGAAATCCAGAAAGAAACATTAATCCAAATCTTAAATCCGTGTGAAAAAGAACTTTTGGAAACTCATCAGAAGTTTGCAAATGGTAGAAATTAACCAATTCAAAACTGACGTTTACATATCTTGTATTCCGGCTTAAAACCAATACAAGTATTCTTCCTGAAGTCATCCATAAATATACAGCGCAAAGTCTTATTTTATGTTAAAGTTCAATATGTTATGCAATGAATAATTTTAATTTGTTGTATCTTTACGCACTTTAAATTATTATCAGTTGATGCACGAAAAAGAGTTACAGTTAGAAGTGATGAAAACATTGGAGCAGAATATGAACGAGTTTATCAGTTCGTATCTTACGCCAATCGAAAAAATTTGGCAGCCGTCGGACTTCCTTCCGGATAGTTCCAGTGAGAATTTCAAAGATGAGATTGAGGAACTACAGACGTTTGCCAGAGAGATGCCCTACGACCTTTTTGTAACCTTGATTGGTGACTGTATCACAGAAGAAGCCTTGCCAACGTACGAATCCTGGTTAATGGGATTGGACGGTGTGGATCAGGAAAACCGTGTAGGCTGGACGCAGTGGGTGAGAGCCTGGACCGCAGAGGAAAACCGCCATGGCGACCTCCTGGGGAAATATCTTTACTTGTGTGGCCGCGTCAATATGCGCGAAATGGAAATCACCACGCACCATTTAATTAATGACGGCTTCGACATCGGAACAAGCTCCGATCCTTATAAAAATTTCGTTTACACCAGTTTTCAGGAAACTGCGACCAATATTTCTCACAGAAGAGTAGGAACGTTGGCCAAGCAATCCGGGAATAAAAAACTGGCTCAGATGTGCGGTGTGATTGCGGCGGATGAGGCCAGACACGCCAAAGCTTACAAAGATTTCTCCGCCAGAATCTTCGAAATGGATGCCAGCGGAATGATGCTCGCTTTCGAGGATATGATGCGAAGGAAAATTGTAATGCCGGCGCACCTTCTGAGAGAATCCGGGCAGAAAGCCGGCGAACTGTGGGAACATTTTTCCGATGCGGCACAGCGAGCGATGGTTTACACCGGACAGGATTATATCAACATCCTGAAAGACCTTCTGGACGAATGGAAAATTGAAGGCATCAAAAACCTGAATGACAAAGCGGAGCGTGCCAGAGATTATCTGATGAGATTGCCGGACAGATTGCAGAGAATTTCCGACAGAATTGCCACTCCGGAACTGCCATACAGTTTCAAATGGGTAAAAAGCTAAATTAATATCAAGTGTGCCAAAAGGTGCACTTTTTTGTTGTAAATAATCTCAAAACCGGTTTTTATTATTTCGTATATTTGTACGTTTTAACGTTTTATTTAAAAATTAAATGATAAAAAGCAACAAAAAACTAGCAATCGATTTTGACGGAACCATTGTAGATGATGCATATCCGGGAATCGGGAAAGCAAAAACATTTGCTTTTGAAACCTTGAAAAAGTTACAGGGCGAAGGCTATAGATTGATTCTCTGGACTTACCGTCACGGTAAGTCGCTGGAAGACGCTGTAGAATTTTGCAGAAAAAACGGATTGGAATTTTATGCCGTCAATTCTAGTTTTGAAGGCGAAGTTTTCGATTCCGAAACACAATCCAGAAAAATAGATGCAGACCTTTTTATTGATGACAGAAACCTCGGTGGCTTTCCTGGCTGGGGAGAAATTTATCAGATTATCAATGAAAGAATAGAGTTCCAGGTTGCCGGCGGAGAAGTGCACGCTTACTCCAAAATGAAAAAAGAAAAGAAAAGAGGATTATTCTGGTAAAATAAAAGACAATAGATGATAGACGAATAGAAAATAGACCTACAAAGTCTATCATCTATCTGTCTATTCTCTAAATATCTAAAATAAAATAATGATTCAACTCAAAAATATAGACGAGCTTCGTCTGATGAGGCAAAGTGCAAGATTGGTATCCCGGACTTTGGGAATGCTGGCGAAGGAAATCAGGCCAGGCGTTACGACGCTTAATCTGGATAAATTGGCTTACGATTTTATCAAAGACCACGGTGCTGAACCGGCGTTTCTGGGCTATGGTGGATTTCCGGCATCACTTTGTGTTTCTCCCAATGAGCAAGTTGTGCACGGGATTCCCAATGCAATTCCAATTGAAGAAGGGACAATTCTTTCTGTAGATTGTGGCGTTTTCTGGAACGGATTTGTTGGCGACCACGCTTATACGTTTGAAGTGGGCGAAGTGTCGAACGAGATCAAAAAATTATTGAAAGTTACTAAAGAATCTTTATACAAAGGCATCGAGCAATGTGTGCGAGGTAAACGTGTTGGCGATATTTCCAATGCCATCCAAAAACATTGTGAGAAGGAAGGTTATGGTGTGGTTCGAGAATTGGTGGGTCACGGTGTAGGAAGACAGATGCACGAAGATCCACAAGTTCCCAATTATGGAAAACCCGGAAGCGGAAAAGTCCTGAAAGACGGTATTTGTCTTGCTATCGAGCCGATGATCAACCTTGGAACGGAAAAAGTAAAATTCCACAACGATGGCTGGACGGTGACAACTTTGGACAACCGGCCTTCTGCGCATTTCGAACACGATGTTTGTGTTTATAATGGAAAACCGGTTTTGCTTTCTACTTACGATTATATTTACGATGCGTTAGGCATTCAATCGGACGAGGAAAAAGCTTTTCAAGTCGAGTTTTAATTGTTGGATTTTTGTGAAGCGATGAAGTGGTGAAATGTTGGTAGAATTTAATTGAGCGAAATATTTGAGCGACTAAGTCGCTACATATAGGTAGAAAAGAAATATTTGTAATTAAGTAAGAAGGTGCGAAGCACCGAAATATTGGTAATTCAACAAAATTTATTAGCTTTAAGAAAATTATTAATCTTATGGCTGATTCCAATGCAACCTATACTCAAATTCATATCCAATTGATTTTTGCAGTGAAATTCACAGAAGCTTTGATTCAAGATCATTGGAAGAATGAACTTTAGAAATATATAACAGGCATCATTCAACATTATAATCACAAGTTATTGTCCATCAATGGAATGTCTGACCATATTCATATCTTGATTGGTTTGAGACCAAACCAGGCACTTTCGGAATTGGTCAATCAAATCAAAAGCAATTCATCGAAATGGATCAACGAAAAGAGATTCTGTAATGTAAGATATGAATGGCAAAAAGGTTACGGCGCATTTTCTTATGGTAAATCTCAAGTCGCAGATGTCATAAATTATATCAAAAATCAAGAAATTCATCATCAAAAAAAATCATTTAAACAAGAATATTTCGATTTTTTAAATAAATTTGAAGTCGAATTTAATGAAGAATATATTTTTAATGAGTTGAAGTGATTTTAGCAAAAAGTCGTGTTTTTAATGGAGATTTTACCGACATATCGGTGCTTCGCACCTTTCTTTGTGAGGGTTGCTTTTATTCCTACCAATGTGCTGGTGCTTCGCACCTCTTTATAAAATATTTTTCTATCAACATTTACAAAGTCGCAGCTTCATTTAAAAATACAAATTGAAAAAATTTACAAAATTTCTGCTCAATAAAATCCCCAGACCAATGCTTATTAACCTGAGCATTCTCCTGCGTCCGTTGATTGTCCTTTTTTTCAAAGGCAATAATTTCACAGATCCCATTGACGGAAAATCTTATCGCAAATTTCTGCCATATGGCTATGGAAAACAGCGTGCGAACGCTTTATCACCCGGAACTTTATCGTTAGAACGACACCGCCAGATGTGGCTGTATCTTCAGAACGAAACCCATTTTTTTAAAGACCAGTTAAAAGTTCTTCATATTGCGCCAGAGCAGGAATTTCTCAGGAAATTCAAGAAAATGAAGAATCTGGACTATACTTCTGCCGACTTGTTTTCGCCGATTGTGGACGTAAAAGCCGATATTCTGGATTTGCCTTTTGAGGATAACAGTTTTGATGTCATCATCTGCAACCACGTTCTGGAACATATCGTGGATGATGGAAAAGCAATGTCCGAACTTTATCGCGTGATGAAGCCCGGAGGCTGGGGAATTGTGCAGGTTCCGATGAAAAATTCACTGCAAGAAACTTACGAAGATTTCACCATTACAGATCCGAAAGAACGTCAGAAACATTTTGGACAATACGATCACGTCCGCTGGTATGGAATGGATTATTTTGACCGTCTGAGAAGTGCCGGTTTTGAGGCTGACATCAATTTTTATTCTCAAAAATTCTCTGAAGCGGATATCAAAAGATTTGGTTTGAATAAAAATGAAATTCTTCCTGTTGTCAGAAAAAAATAGATTGCTACGCCGCTATTCGTCGGCAACAGATTTCAGTATTTTCGCTTGATCTGCTGCTACACTTCCAATATAGATAAGTTCAGACGCTTCTTTACCTGTCAGCATTTTGTAGAAAATACAGGCATTAAGAAATGAACCGTATTGACTAGGATGAGTGTCATCATCGTAAAGTTCAATCTCAGGATATTTTGTTATAACTTCAAAGAATTTTGTTCCATTATCAGATTGGATCAGTTTATTTTCTTTCGCAAGTATTTTGTATGAATTATTAATAGCAGTGACTTCTTGCCTCAGGTTTTCCATAAGAGGGGAGCAGTATTCAGGATTTTGCAACGTTTTATCAATCATTGAGCCGGGATAACAATATTTTTTAGGATAGCTGTCTTTGGAAGGCCACGTGTTGAAAACTATGAACTGACATTCAGGATTAGTAACTATATTTTTGATGTCAGAGATGGCTCTTTTGATTTTAAACTCACGATTCTCAGGTATCAAAACACCTACTGTGCCTGTTTGAAGAACAATAATATCCCATTTTCTTTCTAAAAGCTTTTTTTCCGTTTCGGTCTGTTCATCATCATTTTTCTTTCTGGTATTGATTTCATTTTCTGTGCTGGAAGTAATGATTTCTGACAAATGTCCATTCAGAGACATTCCGGGAAAGGTACTTTGATCGATCCTGATCTCAGGATGAGTTTCATCAAGCATTTTCTGAAGCATTTGCGGCATGCTGTTAAAATATGTCAGGCTATTCCCGATGAATAGAACATGTTTTTCATTAATCTTATGAGTTTCCTGAGCACACAAAGTTATTCCGACTAACGTTGTCAAAATCAGTAATGCGTATTTCATGCTTGATACTAAAGTTTAACATTTGATAGTCGTAAATTTACCAAAAAAACAATCAAGATAATACTGATAACGATTTTAAATCAGATATTGTTTTAAACAAATGTTTGATAAATTACTGTTAAATATTCTTTAAAACATCTTTATAAAATGCTGACTTTCAGTAATCATAGTTTTTGTTAACTATATTTGATTAATTTTATTAATTGGTACATTTTGTGAAATGCATAATTAATCAATAAATTTGAACGTTTGTTTGAAAACATATCTAAAAAATAGTATTTATGAGGAATATCGCGCTTAGCTTTTTTGTTATTTTAAGTCTTTTGACTTCATGTTCGAAGTCCGAAAAAAAGGATGACAAAAAAGAACTACCGCCGCAGCCGTATCAGTATATCGTTGCAAAAACAGGCCCTGCTGAGAATCTGTCACAGTATCCCGCCAGACTGGAAGGAATAGAAAATGTAGAGATCCGCCCAAAAATCGACGGTTTTGTTGACAAAATATATGTGGATGAAGGTAGCCAGGTCAGTAAAGGCCAGCTTCTGTTTCTTATCAGAAATCCACAATATGAGCAGTCTGTTCTAGCTGCTCAGGCAACGGTCAACAGTGCCAGGGCACAAGTGGCAACAGCGCAAATGCAGGTGAATAAAACCAAACCTCTTGTTGATAAAAAAATTATCTCAGCATACGAACTGCAAGCCGCAGAACTCGCCTTGAAGTCTGCAAAAGCAGCTTTGGCAGAAACTGAAGCGCAGCTTACCAACGCAAAAGTTAACCAAGGCTATACCAGATTATACAGTCCCGTGAGTGGCGTAGTAGGAACATTGCCTTTTAAAACGGGAAGTTACATCAGCAGCACTACATCTCAGCCGCTGACCACCGTTTCCAATGTTTCAAAGGTTTACGCCTATTTTTCCATTAACGAAAAGCAACAGCTGGATTTTTTCAAGCATGCCAAAGGAGCTACGATTCAGGAAAAAATCAAAAATGCACCATTGGTAGACCTGATTCTTTCTGATGGCAGCAAATACAGTGAAAAAGGAAAGATAGAATCTATCAGTGGTCTCGTAGATCCAGGCACAGGATCGTTCTCCATGCGTGCCACATTTCCCAACCCGAATGGCCTTATCCGAAGTGGTTACAGCGCCACAGTTCAGCTTCCTGATAATCTGGAGGATGTCATTGTCATTCCTCAGGCAGCGAGTTATGAGATGCAGGGCAAAGTTCTGGTCTATGTCATCGGCAAAGATAACAAGGTGAAGTCCACCGAGGTAAAAGTGGAAGAACTGCCGGACGGCTTGACTTATGCCGTAACATCTGGTCTGAAGCCTGGTGACAAGGTGGTTGTAGAAGGCATTGGTCTTCTGAAAGACGACACGCAGGTGGTTCCTAAGGAAACAACTCTGCAAAATGCCATTGCCAGAAAGTAGTCTTTCCAATTATTTTATTAATGTAAAATTGAGAATTTGAAAACTCCTATTCGGAAAGTGTTTTATCTTCTGTTTTTTACTTAAAGTTCAAAAAAATATGTTTAAAAAATTTATAGAACGTCCGGTGCTGTCCACCGTGATTTCCATTATCATCGTGATTCTCGGTGTGTTGGGCATCGTGACGCTGCCGATATCACAATATCCCGACATTGCACCGCCTACAGTAGTGGTGAGTGCCAGTTACCAGGGTGCCAATGCTGATGTGATTCTGAAGAGTGTGATTGTTCCGCTCGAGGAGCAGATCAACGGGGTAGAAGGAATGACCTACATGACCTCTTCTGCCACCAACGACGGAAGCGGCTCGGTAACCATCTACTTCAAACAGGGTGTGAATCCCGATATTGCTGCGGTGAATGTACAGAACAGGGTTTCCAGGGCTACGCCGCTTCTTCCTGCCGAGGTAACCAGGGCAGGTGTTACGACTACGAAACGTCAGAGTTCCAACGTGTTGATCTTCTCGCTTTACAGTGAGAATCCGGCGTACGACATGACCTTTCTTCAGAATTACACCAACATCAACATCGTGCCTCAGATCAAAAGGGTAACAGGCGTTGGTGATGTAACGGTTTTCGGATCTAAGGATTACTCGATAAGAATCTGGCTGGATCCCAATAAAATGGCGTCTTACGGATTGGTACCTGCCGATATCAATACCGTTCTGGCTGAGCAAAACATTGAAGCCGCACCGGGAAGTTTGGGTGACGAGAGTAATCAGGCTTTCCGTTACACCCTTAAATACAAAGGAAGATTAACGGAGATTCCTGAGTTTGATAATATCATCATCAAAGCAACGGCAACCGGGCAGATATTAAAATTGAAAGATGTAGCCAGGATTGAGCTTGGCGCACAGGATTATACAGGAAGCAGTTTCACAGATGGGCATCCATCCATTGGTATGGCGGTGGCACAGACAGCCGGCTCCAATGCCCAGGATGTTATCAATCAGTCTATCGGTGTTTTGGATAAAGCGCAGGCTTCATTTCCTAAAGGTGTCAAATATGTGGCTTTGGTAAACGCCAATGACTTTCTGGATGCGTCCATTGAAAAAGTGATACACACTCTATTCGAAGCATTTATTCTGGTTTTTATCGTTGTTTTCCTGTTTCTGCAGGATTGGCGATCCACAATGATTCCAGCTATTTCGGTTCCGGTTGCGATTGTAGGTACATTTTTCTTTCTGAGTATATTCGGTTTTACGATCAATTTGCTGACTCTTTTTGCCTTGATTCTTGCCGTGGGAATTGTGGTGGATGATGCGATTGTGGTAGTTGAAGCTGTGCATACCAAACTGGAGCAAGGGGAAAAATCACCTTTGAGAGCTTCCATTAATGCAATGGACGAAATCAGCGGTGCGATTATCAGTATCACACTGGTGATGGCGGCGGTATTTATTCCGGTGAGTTTTATTTCGGGTTCCGCAGGAGTCTTCTATAAGCAGTTTGGGCTCACGTTAGCGATCTCGATCATCTTATCGGCCGTGAATGCTTTGACCCTGAGTCCGGCGCTTTGTGCTATTTTTCTTAAGCCTCACTCGGAAGAACATCAGAAACAGAATTTCCTTCAGCGTTTCTTTACCAATTTTAACATTATATTTGATGCCATGATCAAGCGTTATGCTCGCGGGATTACTTTTCTGCTCAGGAAGAAGTGGATGGCATTTGCAGGCTTGGCGATTTTCGCAGGACTTTTTGTTTGGTTAATGAATACCACGCCGAAATCATTTGTGCCTAGCGAAGATATGGGTGGAGTATTCATGGATATCTCTTTGCCTATTGGCTCCAATGAAAACAGAACCAAAGAAGTGATGCAGGAAGTGGAGAATATCGTAAAAAAAGAACCGGAAGTGTTGCATATCTTTAAGGTTTCTGGCCGCGGTATGATCAGCGGAAGCGGATCCAACAACGGAATGCTGATTGTAAAACTGAAAGACTGGAAAGACCGGAAGGAAAAAGGTGAAGACCTGCAATCATTTGTCGCCAAGATGTATCAGAAGACGGCAGGCATCAAGGATGCTAAAATGACTTTCTTCGGAAGACCTACGCTGCAGGGATTCGGAAATGCTGCCGGTTTCGAGATGCAGATCCAGGATCAGAAAGGCGGCAGCATTGCGGATCTCACTAAAGTGACCAATGATTTCATTAACAAAATGAATGAGCAGCCGGATATTCAGAGAGCATTCACTTCATTTAACCCCAATTATCCGCAGTACATGATCGATATTGATATTCCTGCTGCCAAAGCAGCCGGATTCTCCGTGTCAGACATTTTGGGAACCATGCAGGGATATTACGGCGGTGTTTATTCCTCTAATATCAATTTGTTCGGTAAGCAATACCGTGTGATTTACCAGGCACCTTACGAAGACAGGGAAAATCTGGAAAGTTTCAATATGGTTCAGATCCGGAATTCTAACGGCGAGATGGCGCCATTAAGCCGTTTTATCACAGCCAAGCGCGTGTACGGACCTCAGTCCATTGGCCGATTCAACCTGTTTACGGCAATTTCCCTCAACGGAACCCCGAATCCTGGCTATTCTTCGGGAGATGCAATTAATACGGTAGAACGTGTGGCGAAGGAAACCTTGCCGCAGGGCTATGGTTATGAATTTTCAGGGATTACGCGGGAGGAGGTGACTGCCGGAAGTCAAACCGTTTATATCTTCATTTTATGTTGTGTATTCGTGTATTTCCTTCTGGCTGCCCAGTATGAGAGTTACCTTTTGCCATTTGCTGTCATGCTGTCGCTACCGGTAGGTCTGGCCGGTGTGATGATGTTCAGCGCATGGATCGGTGGTTCCAATAATATTTACACTCAGATCTCCCTGATCATGTTGATCGGGCTCCTGGCGAAGAATGCGATTCTGATTGTGGAATTTGCCCTCGATGCTCGTAAAAAAGGCTACACCATCGCCCATGCGGCCATCAGTGGTGCCAAGCAAAGGTTAAGACCTATCCTCATGACTTCCTTCGCTTTTATCTTCGGTTTGATTCCATTGGCTATTTCCACCGGAGCAGGAGCTGTAGGTAACCAGTCTATTGGTATTGGAGCGATTGGCGGAATGTTGTTCGGAACTGTTTTCGGAGTCTTTTTTATCCCGATTCTATTTGCAGTCTTCATGTATCTGCAGGAAAAAGTAAGTGGTAAAAAAGCTTTGGAAAAATACGACGGACAGCTGAGTGAGTAATTAAAATCAACGAAAAACAATGAAAATTAAAATCATCAATATAATTCTGTTGGCTGGTGTCGCTGGTTTCTTTTACTCCTGTAAAGTGACGGAAACTTATGAACGCCCAAAGGTAGAACAAGGCCGGGACAATCTTTTCCGCCAGCAGACCAGTAGTGACAGTACGTCTATTGCTAATGTTTCCTGGAATCAGATTTTCACAGACCAGAAGCTTCAAAATATTATCAATAGAACCATTCAGAATAATCTGGATTTAAAAATAGCCTTGACCAGAATCCAAGAAGCTGATGCAGTTTTTAAACAATCTAAATTGCAGAATCTCCCAAGTCTGGACGGTGTTGCCTCTATTACAGAAACTAAAAACAGCGCGGCGGCGCAAGGCGGGAATTTCATAATGCCGGATTTATTGGTTTACAGACTGGGCATCTCCACAGGTTGGGAGGTGGATATCTGGGGAAGAATCAAATCCCTGAAAAGGTCTGCCTATGCAGGTTTTCTACAGACCGATGCAGCAAAACGTGCGGTTCAGACGCAGTTAGTAGCACAGGCAGCGAATCTTTATTACCAGTTAATCTCATTTGATAAACAGCTTGAAATCACTAGGCAAACAATCGAGCTAAGGAAACAAGATGTAGAAACTGTAGAAGCATTGATGGAAGCAGCTTATCTGACAGGCGCAGATGTGGAGCAGAGCAGGGCTAATCTTTACTCGGCGCAGCTGACGGTTCCGGATTTGGAACTGCAGATCCAGCAGACGGAAAACGCTTTGAGTATTCTGATGAATGATAATCCTCAATCGATTGACAGAAATTCTATAGATTCGCAATTGGTTTATAGTGACCTCAAAACCGGTGTTCCTGTTGCATTGCTGAAGAACCGTCCGGATGTCCAGGCCGCAGAATTGGGTTTCCGCCAGGCATTCGAAAATAAAAATATGGCGCTAGCACAGGTTTATCCCACACTGAGTATTTCCGGGACTTTAGGATTGTCCTCCAGAACGCTGGAAAACTTTTTTACCAATTCCTTATTTTACACCGCTGGTGGGACTTTGACACAGAATATTTTCCAGATGGGCAACAGGAAAGCGCAGGTCAAAATAATGGAAGCCCGAAAAATGCAGGCGTATTATACTTTTGAAAAGACTTTATTGACAGCGGGCTCTGAAGTTTCTAACTCATTATTGTCTTATCAGAAAGCAAAGGAAAAAGAAATGACAAGACAATTACAAATCCAGTCTTTAGAAAAAGCAGTTGAGTTCAACAAAGAATTATTGACCTATTCTTCCAACACCAACTACGTGAATGTTTTGACTTCTGAACAATCATTGTTAGCGGCGAAATTGGCTGGCGTTAATGATAAACTTCAGCAGTTGCAAGCGGTAACCGAGTTCTACAGAGCTTTGGGCGGCGGACAGTTTTAAATATTTTAGGGAGCTTATTTACTCCGTAGATTGCTTTTGGGAGCAATTCCCGCTTTCCACTGTATCTTTTTCTTTTAGCAAAAAAAAGAAAAAGGATGTCGTTGCAATCGGGGCTGTAGCTAAAAAAAAACCTCAGAGAATGTTTCCTGAGGTTTTTAGTTTGAAATTTGTTACCATTCAACAGAGATTGCTAAATTTGTGAGATAATGTTCACAAATTATGAAAAAAATCGTACTATTTTTATTCCTTTGTTTGGCTGTTCTATCGTATTCGCAGGATAATTATGTCAATTCAATTACAAAAAAACAGCAGTTTCTGAATCTTTCGGGAAAACCGCTCACAGATAAGTTTACCAATATGAAATCTGTGAAAGTGGTCTATGATTATGTTGCAAAAAAACTATATTTTTTCAACAGTACGAGATACACATACCATTACGATTTTTGTTCGCAGGTTTTGGGTTTCAGTGAGGATATAAGTGAGTTCAACAAGCAATCATATAACGAAACGAATAAACGAACCTATCTTCTGGCGAATATCAATTATCTTGAAAACTCTGATGATTGGGTAATGGAGCTGGCTGCATCTGATGAAATGAATGCTGGTCTGATTAATTTCTTTTTTAATGAGGTCAACAAAAATGTCTATTTCAAAGATAAGCTGAAGTTTTATTTGAATTCGCCTCACGTCATTTTTCTTAATTCAAAAAAAGAACTGAAAATCCCAACTATTCTTTCTGACTTTATATTCAAAAGAATTACGGAGCAATCTATCGAGAATGCTTCTAGTGTCGGGATTCTCAAAAAATATGATTTGCAGAATAAGGAAGATTTTAACCCAAAAGCTAATGAAATTATTATCATCAATACCACTCCGGACTTCATTCCTACTGTGAGGGGAATTATCATTACAGAGCTTCAGACACCTTTGAGCCATTTGGTTCTATTGGCGAAAAACAGAAATATTCCTGTATATGTGGATACAAAAGTTTGGAGTAAACAATCTGTTAATAATCTTTTAGGAAAGAAAGTCGAATTGATTACCAAGGAAAGTTCTTATTCATTGAAAGCTACACAAAAACCAATTCCTGTAAAAAAAGCTGTTAAAGAAATTATTCTGACAAGAGATTTTTCTGTGAGAGATTTGGTTGATTTGGAAACAGAAACTCCAATAAATATTGTTAATTCAATCGGTTCAAAAGCGACTAATCTTGGACTTTTAAAACAGATTCAGAAAGAAATGAAATCTTTCAAAACTCCCGAATATGCTTTTGCGATTCCGTTTTATTATTTTAATGAACACATCAAGGAAAACAATCTTCAGGACAAAATCAATGCGCTGTATGCCATTCCGAAAGATTCTGTAAAGCTCTTGGAAAAAGAATTAAAAGCTTTTAGGAAAACAGTCAGAAATTCTAAAGTGAATCCTGAGCTCCTAAAGAAAGTAGAAGAAAAACTCAATGCTCAAAATGATTTCACAAATTTCAGATTCCGTTCTTCTACCAATGCGGAGGATATGGAAGGGTTCAATGGAGCTGGACTTTATGATTCAAAGACGGCAATCATTGGAGATTCGGATAAGACCGTGGAAAAAGCAATTTTGGAAGTGTGGTCGAGCTTCTGGAATTTCCGTGCATTTCAGGAAAGAGATTTGTTCGGAATCAATCACGAGAGCTGTGCTATGGGTGTTTTGGTTCATCGCTCATTTCCGGATGAGAAAGCAAATGGGGTTCTGGTTACAAAAAATATGTATCGCGACAGATATACAGGAATTACAGTAAATGTCCAACTGGGCGAAGAGTCTGTCGTGAAGCCTGAACCGAATGTAACCTGTGATGAGTTCTACTGCCATAATTTCAACGGATTTGGTTCGTTTGTGGTGGATTATCGTTCCACTTCAAGCATTAATAATGGAAAACCGATTCTCAATGAAACGGAAATCAAGAAGCTCTTTAATTTGTCTCCAACTTTGGAAAGGAAGCTCAATAACATTTGGCAGAAAAGAAAAATGGCAAAACGAATCTACCCATTAGACATCGAATTCAAATATGTGGGTGATGAAAAACAGCTTTATATAAAACAAGCGAGAGCTTATATGGATTAATGAAATCCTAATGGGAAACTTTAAGAATCACAATATTATCATTCAGATTGATACTTTTGATATTATAACTGAAGTTTTTAAGTTTGGTTTTTTCGGTAAGAATCCTTTTACGTTCCGATTCCTCAAGTTGAAGAAAATCTAGAGATGATATAACCTCAATCGAACTCTTTTCAGAAACAATCGGCGACTTTTTCTCAAAATAGTTTAAAATGAGATAAATAATCACAATCGTAAGATTGATACCTAATAGTTTAAAATGAGATAAATAATCACAATCGTAAGATTGATACCTAAAAGAATTTTAATGTTATTGATAGGCAAAAGTCCGTCTAAAAGGGAAAGTGTAATCGAAACAAAAAGAAAAACAATCGTCTGAATCGTAAATGTTTCTGTTCTGAAACGCAAAATCGAAAATATAGCAAACAACCCGAACCCAACTCCCAAACTGTATTCAGCTTTTGTAAAAACCAAACACATAAAAAATGTACAAATGCTAATCAATCCCAAAAGCGGATGTAGTCTAATGTTTCGGTTTCTATTTGAAAAATAATAGAGTGTGAAAATAGAAATGCAAAGTATTGATAAGCGTTCAAAAAGTTCCTGTAATCCCAAAAATTGTGTTTTTTAATTTTAACAAATATACAATTTAGAATCAAAGTTTTACGTGAAAAATAAACTTATATCCAATCAAAAACGAAACATAAATGACTAAATTATTGACAATTTATGTTTCGTTGACAGTTATATAATTCTTTAAGCATTAACTCCTGAAAAACTGGCCAATGCCAGCAGATTCAAAACTGAAAGCTGAAGCATTCTCAGACTTATCCAGTTTTTTACTGATTGTCAAAGCCCAAAGGACTAGTTCTTTACAGAAGTTTTTATCGTTGTCATCCAAGTCCGGAACATTATCTTCAATCAGTTTCGTTAATGGTTTAATGCTGTCCATTTTGCTATAGAATTCCTTGTCAGAATCAGCGTAGTTTAGTTCAAGTTGATTGTTGTTAAACCATTGGATGATGTCGGTGTAAGCATTTTTGAGACCTTCTTTTTCCAATTTTGGAACTCTTGGGAAAAGGCCTTCGAATTGGGTCATCACAGCATCGTCAATCAGGATTTTTGCCACAAAGTCAGCACCTTCCTGCTCGCCTTCGTAAACTAATTCTATTTTCCCGGTAATCGAGGGAATAATGGACATAAAATCTATCAGACGAATATTGGTTTTCTCTGAGCCGGATTCCAGTAATCTCAATTTGGCGGCAGCGATCAAGTTTTCCATTGCGCTGATTGTCAGACGTGCACTCACACCGCTTTTCGCATCCACATATTCGCTTTCCCGAGCGGCGAAAGCTACTTCTTCCAAAAGATTTCTTGCCAGATCAGGAACTTGGATTTTGGCTTTGTCATCGTCGGAAATCGAAGCTTCCTGTTCGGTGATTTGTCTCGCCAATGCTACAGTTTTTGGATAATGTGTGAAAATCTGCGAACCGATTCTGTCTTTTAAAGGTGTAACGATGCTTCCTCTGTTGGTATAATCTTCCGGATTCGCTGTAAACACAAACTGAATGTCCAAAGGCATTCTCAATTGGAAACCTCGGATCTGGACATCGCCTTCCTGCAAAATATTAAATAAAGAAACCTGGATTCTAGCTTGTAAATCCGGCAATTCATTCAGAACAAAAATAGAACGGTTTGCTCTCGGAATCATTCCGTAATGTAAAACACGTTCGTCGGAATAAGGCAATTTCAAAGTTGCTGCTTTGATTGGGTCGATATCTCCAATTAAATCTGCAACATTCACGTCTGGAGTTGCTAGTTTTTCAAAGAATCTTTCTGAACGATGAACCCAGGAAATTGGTGTTTCGTCACCCAACTCCGCAATCAGATCTCTGGCGAATTTCGATATTGGCTGAAACGGACTGTCATTAATTTCGGAACCTTTCACAATGGGCATATATTCGTCTAGAAGGCTCACCATACTTCTGGCAATTCTGGTTTTGGCCTGTCCGCGCAAACCCAAAAGATTGATGTGATGACCCGCCAAAATCGCTTTTTTGAGTTGAGTAATGACAGTGTCTTCGTAACCCCAAAGTCCTTCGAAAACCGGTTCCTTAGCTTTGATTTTTGCAATCAGATTCGCTTGGATTTCCTGATTAACAGTTTTATCGGTATAACCTGATTGTTTTAATTCCTTGAAAGTCGTATCGTTCTTCATTTTATAAATGATATTATTTTGTTTTATATTTTTCTACCACAAAAGTCACAAAAGAAATACTTGGAAATTTAGCTTATCAAAAGTCTAAAAAAGGAAATATTATTATAAGAATCCTATTTATAGTATAAAAACTTTGTGTCTTTTGTGGTTTAAATTTTCAAATTGAAAACTTTTTACCTTTGCCTTTTAACTTGTCTCTTTCTAAATCCTTTTAATTCTGTTTTTTTCGTAATCTTCAAAAATCATTTGTCCCAGACCTGAAAGTCCGGTCAGGAAAGCTTTTCCTTTATTCTGAGCCGTGAAGGCTTTCACAAATTGTCTTAAATATGGGTCTTGCGCAATCATAAAAGTGGTGATCGGGATTTTGAGTTTTCTCGCCTGTGCCGCTTTGTTAAGACATTCGGAGACGATTTTTTCATCTAACCCGACGCTGTTCATGTAGTATTCGCCGGTTGGAAGTTTCAGGCAGCTTGGTTTCCCGTCGGTTATCATAAAGATCTGTTTATTCGTATTTCTTTTTCTTCGGAGGATGTCCATGGCTAATTCCAGTCCTGCAACAGTGTTGGTATGATATGGTCCGACTTGCAGATATGGCAAATCTTTGATTTGGATCGGCCATGCATCGTTCCCAAAAACAATAATGTCAATGGAGTCCTTCGGGTATTTTCTTTTGATGAGTTCTACCAAAGCCATCGCTACTTTTTTCGCAGGCGTGATCCGGTCTTCACCATACAAAATCATCGAGTGGCTGATGTCAATCATCAAAACCGTACTCATCTGCGCTTTGTGCTTGGTTTCTTCTACGATAAGGTCGTTTTCCGTTAACCTCAAATCGGAAATGCCATTGTTGATTTGTGCATTCTTGATGCTTTCCGTCAGATTAACCGTTGCAAGGTCATCACCAAACTGGAAACTTCGGTTTTCGCCATCTTTTTCATCACCGACCCCGCTTTTGTTGGTTCTGTGATTTCCGACACCGCTTTTTCTTAGTTTTCCAAAAATCTGATCCAGGGCATAATCCCGTAAAGCAGCTTCCAGTTTGGCGGTCAGGATATTTTTACCTTCGCCCGCACCTGTGTTGCCATCTTCCGGTTTGATTTCTTCCTTGATGTAACCTCGTTTTTTAAGGTCTTCGATGAAGTCGTCCAAACCATATTCTTCATTAAAGATGTCGTATTCTTTATCCAGCATATCCAGCCAGTCAAAAGCCTCGTCCAGATCTCCCGAAGTGTGGATGAGCAAGTCTTTGAAAATACCAAATACCCTGTCAAAATGTGAGACCTCTTCGGGAACATGCTTGCTGAACGTGAATCCCGTCTGGAAGTTTTTATTTTTATCTGTCATAGAATGATTTCAAATTGGATATACAATTTAGGCATTATTAGCAAAATCTGAACCGTGAGTAAATAGAAAAAACGAATGACCGTAATACTTAAATCAAAATTAAAACGTATTTGATCAGAAATGATCTTGTTTATCTTTACCGTAGTCCTCCGTTTGTTTGAAACAAAGTTGTTTGTGACTTCCGGAGGAGTTGTTTTGTTTCCCACGGTTTGCGGGAGACTTCCAGAGAAGTTGTTTTGTTACAAGTCCTGGGTTTTGTGACGTCCGTCAAAGTTGTTTTGTTTCCCACGGTTTGTGGGAGACTTCCGGAGAAGTTGTTTAATTGCAAAACCCTAGTTTTGTAACTTGCTGCAATTGCATTTGATTTAAAACAAGTATGTTTGGCTAATGTAGAATCTCTTTAGTAAAAAGTATTGTCTCAAAAATTTTATCTTTGCATCCACAATTACTACTATGAAAGACCTAATGGGACGTGCGATTTGGGATTATTATCACAATGATGTCCCGGAAGATCTGCAAACCGAAACTTCGATCTCCGAATTGGATGAACTCCCTGTAAAATATCTTTTTCGAGATTTTGACGGGATGAATAAAATCGAACAGAAAGCTTTGAAATTAGCCAATGGAAAAGTTTTGGATGTTGGAGCTGGAGCGGGTTCGCATTCCCTTTATCTTCAGAATGAAAGAAATCTTGACGTTACCGCACTGGATATTTCGCCGAAATCCATTGAAGTTTGCAAATTGAGAGGTGTGAAGATTGCGGTTGCAGAAAATATGCTTCATTTTTCAGACGAAACTTTTGATACAATTCTTTTATTGATGAACGGAACCGGGATTTTCCAAAGTCTGAATGTTATCGATATTTATCTTCAAAAGCTTCACTCATTACTCAATCCAAAAGGTCAGATTTTGATTGACAGCACCGATATTCTCTATATGTTTGATGAGGATGAAGATGGCGGAATTTTAATTCCTGCCGATGGCTATTATGGCGAGCTGGATTACATTGTTCATTACAAAGGCGAATCTGAAGAACCGATAAAATGGCTCTACCTCGATTTCAATACTTTGAAAAACGCTGCAGAACATAATGGTTTTAGAATTGAAAAAATTCTTCAGGAGGAAGATTCTTATCTGGCGAGATTGACCAAGAAATAAAAAAACCTCGGAGTTAATTTCTCCGAGGTTTTTTATTTTAGTCTTTAGATTGTCTCTTTCGATTCCTCCATTTTCTGAATAAAATGATAATAACCGGGATGATTAATAAGAATGGCCAATAGGATATCAATCCTAAAATGAAACCGACAAAATTATTCCAGCCTTGTGCCACTGAATCTACAAACTGGCTTCCAAAACCTATTTTAGAAGTGACAGAATTTCTCGGCTTGTTTTTGATTAAAGTTAATTCTATTGTGCTATATTTTACTTTGTCATCTATAAATTTTAGTCTTCCTTTAGATGATTCGATTTCCTCTTCTAACGCGCGGATCTTCTCCTGAATTTCCAAAATGTCTTTTGTATTGGTGCTTCTTTTTACCAGTTCTCTGTATTTTTCCAAATAAACCAATTTGTTTTCCAGTCTTATGGAAACATCGGTATATTCTTCTGTAACATCATCTATGCCTGCATTTTTAGAAATCACATTTCCTAATTCTGAACTGAATGATTGCAGCAGATTATCAAAATTCTGGTTGGGAACTCTGATAGTCATTTTCAACATTTCCTGTTCTTCGCTGTTGCTAAAAAATTCGCCTTGTTCGTAAGCATTCAGTTTTTTGAGATAGTCAGAAATGATTTTTTGAGCTTTGTTAATATTTTCAACTTCAATTTCTATTCTTCCGGTTTTAATAATTTTTTGAGAAATATTCTGAGAATTGTCAGTGTTAATTTTCTCATCCTTTATGTTGGGTGGAGGAGGAAGTAATTTATCACTGCTTTCACTCGGTTCGCTTACAATATTCGCTAAAGCTGCATCAGCAGA
The DNA here is from genome assembly GCA_913778505.1 of uncultured Chryseobacterium sp. Classification (GTDB taxonomy): domain Bacteria; phylum Bacteroidota; class Bacteroidia; order Flavobacteriales; family Weeksellaceae; genus Epilithonimonas. The sequence continues at coordinate 13,491 of CAJYWD010000003.1, read as the reverse complement.
TACCATTTCATGGTTATTATCTTTTCCACAAGAAAAAATTGTTGTAAAAAGAAATAATAAATATAATTTTCTCATAAATAATTTTTTTTGTCAACGAGCATCAAGAATGATGCGAAAAAAAAATCTTTTAGATAATTTCTAAAAGATTTTTGTACGAAGATATTATTTTTATTTTATCCGATTTCAATCCCGTTTTCCACCGTTTCATCCGGCGTTACGAAAGACAGATTTGTTGTTCTGTTTATTCATAATGACCTTTTAAGGAGTAGATATATAATTTATTTTTTACTACAAGATATACAAAACGGTGTTCCTGATTGATTCTTCTTGACCATTTTGGTGCAAGACTATATTTGAGAGCCTCAGGTTTTCCAATTCCCAAATAAGGATTTTCAAGTATTGACCTGGTCAATTCTGCAATTTTTTTGAGAATTCTTTTATTGCCTGTTTTTTGCCAGTATTTTAGGTCTTCATCGGCTTGTGGAAGTAATATTATTTCCATAAGTTGTCTAAATCCTCAATACTTACTTTTCGACCTTTGTTATTTTTTAGGTCTTCATCTCCTTGTTGGATTTTTTTTACAAAATCTTCATTATAATCTTTGGAAAGCTCAAATTTTATCTTCAAAGCTTTCATAAATGCTTTTATAGCTTCTATCTGAGAATCATCACTGGTCTGAGCTTTAATATTGATTGTTTCCATTTTTCAAAAATTTCTTAAACAAAGATAATGTTTTATATTTTCCACAAAAAATTATGAACTCTCTAATATTAAAAATAAAATATTTAAAATAAGACTTTGTTACCCAATTTCAATCCCGTTTTCCACAGTTTCGTCCGGCGTTACGAAAGATAATTTTCCGTCAGGTTTTGTTGTCAATAAGAACATTCCTTGAGATTCTATTCCACGGATTTTTCTTGGTGCCAGATTCAGTAAAATCATCACTTGTTTTCCAATCAATTCTTCGGGAGAAAAACTCTCAGCAACTCCAGAAACCACGGTTCTAATATCAACGCCAGTATCCACTTTGAACTTCAATAATTTGTCTGCTTTCTCCACTTTTTCAGCTTCAAGGATGGTTGCGGTTCTAAGGTCGATCTTAGCAAAATCATCAAATTGTATTTCGTCTTTCATAGGATTGGCGTTAGGATTTGTTTTTTTATTGTTTTGTTTGGTGTTTTCCAGTTTTTGGATTTGAGCTTCAATCACGTCATCTTCTATTTTTGAGAAAAGAAGAGAAGCCTCATTGATTTGATGTCCGCTCTTAATTAGAACAGATTTCGTTTCAACATCGTTCCAATCTGATTTCTGAACATTGAACATATTCAGTAATTTTTCTGAACTGAACGGCATAAACGGTTCGCACAATTGTGCTAGTGCTACAGCAATCTGAGCACCTACAAATAAAGAATGTGCCGCTTTTTCAGGATTATCTTTAATTGTTTTCCAAGGTTCTTCCGTCTGAAGATATTGGTTTCCGAAACGAGCTAAATTCATCAAGGCCGATAATGAGTTTCTGAACTCATAATTTTCTAAAAATCCTGAAATTTCTTTTGCCGATTTATTGATTTCTGCTAATTCGGGAGCATTAACATCGCCTTGAGGAACGATTCCATCATAATATTTATGAATCAAAACCGCCACTCTGTTGATAAAGTTCCCGAAAATCCCCACCAATTCTGAATTATTCTTCGTCTGGAAATCTTTCCAGGTAAAGTTGTTATCCTTCGTTTCCGGAGCAGATGAAAGAAGCGCATAACGCAAAACATCCTGTTGCCCGGGGAAATCTTCCACATATTCGTGTGCCCAAACTGCCCAATTTCTTGAGGTTGAGATTTTATCGTTTTCAAGATTAAGGAATTCGAAAGCGGGAACATTTTTCGGCATGATGAAATCGCCGTGAGCCTTCATCATGCTTGGGAAAATGATACAGTGAAAAACGATATTATCTTTTCCGATGAAGTGAACCAAATCAGAATCTTCGCTCTGCCAGTAGTCTTTCCAGTCTTTTCCGTTTTTCTCTGCCCATTCTTTGGTAAAAGAAATGTAGCCAATCGGCGCATCAAACCAAACATACAATACTTTTCCATCCGCATTCGGAAGTGGGACAGGAACGCCCCAATTCAGGTCTCTGGTCATGGCACGAGGTTTCAGACCATCATTCAGCCAAGATTTTACCTGTCCGTAAACGTTCGGTTTCCAGTCGTCTTTATGACCTTCGATGATCCATTCGTTCAGGAAATCTTCATATTCGTTTAAAGGCAAATACCAATTTTTAGTCTCTTTCAGAATCGGAACATTGCCGCTCAACATGGATTTCGGATTGATCAATTCCGAAGGCGAAAGGGTAGAACCACATTTCTCACATTGATCACCGTAAGCATTTTCGTTGCCGCAATTCGGGCAAGTTCCAACGATGTATCTGTCAGCCAAGAATTCTCCTGCCAGTTGGTCAAAATATTGCTCAGACATTTCTTCCGTGAATTTGCCTTTTTCATAAAGAACTTTAAAGAAATCCTGACTTGTTTCACGGTGAATCGCTGATGTTGTTCTGGAATATTCATCAAAAGAAATTCCCAGATCCGAGAACGACTTTTTGATGATCTCGTGGTATTTGTCAACAATATCCTGTGGCGTAACGCCTTCTTTTTTAGCTCTTATGGTAATAGGAATTCCGTGCTCATCGCTTCCGCAAATAAACGCTACATCTTTTCCTAATCTTCTCTGAAATCTTGCATAAACATCCGCAGGAATGTAAACACCTGCTAAATGCCCAATATGAACCGGTCCGTTTGCATAAGGCAACGCCGCCGTAATCATCTTTCTGTTTGACATTTTAAAATAGAATTTGAACTGCGAAATTACGATTTTCATTTCGAACTCACATCAGATCCGCTGCTAATAAGAATTGATTATGATATGTTTTAATGTATAGATAAATTCATTAACCAATTTATATGATTTCGACCCATTTTTATGAATTAACAGATGATTATAAATTCTTAAAAATTATTTTATTATAGAATAAAATACTCAATAAATATTATAATTATGATTATTTTAAACGGCTGTAATTTCGCATGATTTAATGATTTTCAGCGGCTGATGATCAATCATAAAAATTCAGGAAAGTTCATTTTTGATTAATATAGGATTAATATTGGTTAATTTAGAAGAAGAAATAAGGTCCAAATTCCAGAAAAATTAAGCAAAAAACATGATTTGTTAAAAAAATTAACATTGCGATAAAGTGTTGTATATTAGTTGTTTAAATGATTGATAGAGCTTTTAATATCAAAATTTCATTAGTAATTTTATAGAATTTAAAATAATTTTAACAGAGAATCGAAAATTTTATAAATTGCGAGGCAGGAGATGCTCTGTCTCCTGATGATTTGAAAATAATAATATAAACCTTAAAAATTTATTTTTTGTGAGAAACTATAATTTACTAAAAATTGCACCAGCTTTTCTGTTGCTCGGGTCAATGATACATGCCCAGCAAAAGGATTCGGCGAAAAAAGAAACTGCAATCGAGCAGGTGGTGCTGATTGGTTATGGTAAGCAGAAAAAGTCTGACTTAACAGGTTCTGTAACTTCTATTACGTCCAAAGATTTTAATCAAGGTGCTATTGTTTCGGCCGATCAGCTAATACAAGGTAAAGCGCCAGGTGTAAGGATTACTAATGACGGAGGTTCTCCGGACTCGGCTCCCAACATTAGGATTAGAGGCGGTTCTTCTTTAAGTGCCTCCAACAGTCCGTTGATTGTTATTGATGGTGTTCCTTTGGATTCTAATAATCCTGCGGGTTCCAGCAATCCCCTGAATCTGATCAATCCGAATGATATTGAATCCTTTTCTATACTAAAAGATGCTTCTGCAACTGCAATATATGGTTCCAGAGCTTCTAATGGGGTTATATTGATTACTACAAAAAAGGGAGGTAAAAAATTTCAGGCAACGTTTAATACATCCGTATCTATAGGGCAAGTTCCAAAATATGTAGATGTTATGAATGCGAATGAATATACAGATTTTATAATCAAAAATTATCCGCAATATTCTTATAGATTGGGAGTTGGGGGTGACAAGAATAAACCCACTGTAGCTGGAAAAATATATGATACAGAATGGCAGAAAGTTGTTTTTAGAACCACGGTTTCTTCTGATAATAATGCAAGTGTTTCGGGCACTTTGTTGGATATGATGCCGGCAAGATTATCAATAGGGTATAATAGAACAGAAGGTTTGGTTAGAACCAGTGATTATAACAGATATTCTGTCGGATTGAACCTTAGTCCTTCTTTTTGGGATAATCATTTAAAATTTGAAATTAATACTAAAGGGGTATTTTCTGATTTTAATTCAGTAGATGTCGGAGGTGCAGTGGGCAACGCATTAACAATGGATCCAACTAAGCCTGTTTTTGTTTCTCAAACCGGTTTATCAGGAATTCCTTATGATAGATTTGGAGGATATTACCAGCCAATGTATTATGATAGTAATCAGTGGAAAATATTAGGTCAGGTTAATCCACTTGCAATTTTGATGCAGAGAGATAATCCGCAAAGAATTTCCAAATTCCTAGGAAATGCAGAGATGACTTACAAATTTCATTTTCTACCTGATTTGAGAGTAATCGTAAATTATGGCTTAGAGGCATCTAAATCAGATTTGAAGACCATTTTTTCAAACAATGCTATTGCAACCTACAGGAATCCTGCTGGTTCCAGTTCGCCGAATGATTATGTTTTCAATCCTGGAGTAGATTATAGAGAAATGCAGACGATTACTAACCAGACTTTGGATTCTTATTTGGTCTACGAAAAGAATTTTTCAGGGATAATTAATCATTTTTTGATCCAAGGAGGTTATTCTTATCAAAATTTTAAAAATGACGGTCACAAAGATAATTACAGAACCAATGATAATACCGGACTTAGAGAACCTGTGCCGGGTCTAGCACTTAATCCTAACAATAGATATTATAATGAATTGAATCTTCAATCCTTCATTGGACGTTCGAATATTGATATTTTAAATAAATATTTGTTTACAATAACATTTCGTGCAGATGCATCTTCGCTCTTCCAAAAGAGCAACAGATGGGGCTATTTTCCGGCAGTTGCATTTGCGTGGAAGGTTAAGGATGATTTCTTCGCCGAATCATCTAGTGTGAGAGATTTAAAGCTAAGATTAGGATGGGGTAAAACAGGTAACCAAAACATAACAGGAGTGGTAGGTTTTTATCCTTCCAGCCCACTGTTCCAAATAGGTGCTGCCAATTCGCAATATTTTCCGGGACTTACAACCTATAGTGCACTTCCATTTAATCCGAATGTCACTTGGGAATCTGCCGAGACGCGCAATGTGGGATTAGATTTTTCATTTTTTCCTCAGGATAGAATCACAGGTTCAGTTGATGTATTCACCAGAAATACCGATGATTTACTTTCGCTTGTTCCTTTGCCTCCTGGACAAGGGCTTTCTACAGAGTTTATTGATAATGTAGGTTCTTTGAAATCAAAAGGTTTAGAGTTCAATTTGAATGTTTCACCGATAAAAAATGAAGCTTTTACGTGGAATATCTTTGGGAATATGGCTTATTCAAAAGCAGAGATTACTAATTTGAAAAACGTATCCAGATTAGTGGATAACAGTAGTGTAATATCGGCTCAAAGAAGACTTGCGTACAATTTTATCGGTTACCAGCCATACTCGGCCTGGGTCTTCCAGCAAGTGTACGATTCCAACGGTAATCCTCTAGCAGAAGTATATGTTGATAGAAACGGAGACGGCAAGATAACGGATGATGACAGATACTTGAAAGCGATTCGTCCAAATTGGACTTATGGTTTTGGGACTTCTTTCAATTATAAAAATTGGGATTTTTCGGCTAATTTCAGAGGTCAAATAGGCGGGATGGTTTATAATACCAGAAAAATTAGTCAAGGAGTGCTTATCAATGCTGTTCCTCAGAATGTGAATTTTCTCAATAATGTGATTGACTATGCAGCCAACTCTCCATTTAAAGCTTATACAGATTACACCTATTATTCCGATTATTTCTTAGAAGATGCCACATTCCTAAGACTTGAGAATGTATCTCTTGGATATCTTTTCAAAGAGATTTTCGGAAAGACCAATATGAAAGTTTATGGATCTGTACAGAATGCTTTTCTGTGGACAAAATATAAAGGACAAGATCCTGAAAATTTTAATGGTATAGATAACAATTTCTACCCAAGACCAAGGACTTATACCTTAGGGTTTAACTTTAATTTTTAAAAAAAGAAAATGAAAAATTTTAGAATAAAAATATTAGCGATTGGAACGTTGTTGCTATTTGCTACCAATTCTTGTATTAATGATTTGGATACAGAGCCAAAAGTAGAATTAACATTAGAAAACTTGCTTGCACAGGATCCTAAAGCAGTCGATGGTATGTTGTCTAGGCTTTATGCAAGTTTCGCACTCTCAAGTGTTAATGGGGTAGGAAGTAATGATATTTCTGGTGATGCCGGAGAATCTCCATTTATTAGAGGATTAGTAAACTTGAATGATTTTACCGCTGATGATCTTAAAAACAGATGGGGGGATGATGGATTAGATCCTTTGACGACAACGTCCAATTGGACAGCCAGTAATAAATTCTTCAAATATGTTTATGATAGGTTGTACTTTTGTATTCCGCAGGCGACCAACCTAATCATTATCATGAAAAGCGATAAGATAAACTACGCAAACAAAGATCAGGTAATAAGTGAGTTACGATTTCTGAGAGCATTATCATATTATTATTTAATTGATTTTTTTGGAAAGGGAGCATTAATTAATGATAATACATTCAATTCAACAGTACCATTATCAGAAACTTCAAGAAAAGATTTATTCCAGTTTGTAGAAAGCGAATTGTTGGATATAGAATCTAAACTGCCGGAAACTAATTCTTATGGTAGAGCCAATAAATACTGCGCAGATATGCTGTTGGCAAAACTATATTTGAATGCAGAAGTCTATACAGGTACAAAAAGATATAACGATGCAGCCAATTATCTTTCAAAAATTATAAATTCTAATAAATATCAATTGGAAACAAATTTTAGAAAGAATTTCTCTGCAGATAATAACACATCCAAAGAAATTCTATTTCCATTGATAGCAGATGCTGTAAGTAGCCAAAGCTATGGAAATACGACATATATAGTAAATGGTAGTTTGAGTGCTGATGATATGACTTTAGCTGATTATGGAGCTAAAGATGGCTGGGGAGGTCACAGAGCTACGAAAACGTGGTATGGGTTATTTGGAAATTCATCTGCAGATCTAGCAGCAAGTTCAGATGTCCGTGCAAAATTATTTTTTACCACAGGACATAACTGGGAAATGAATAATTACAAAGAATGGAAAGATGGTTTCCCTAGTGTGAAATTCTGGAATTTGAATTCTGATGGTTCTGGTATTCCAACAACATTCTCTTCTACAGATTTTCCATTATTCCGGTATAGCGATGTATTATTAATGTATGCAGAATGCGTTCTTAATGGTGCAACTTCTGCTTCGGGTACAGCATTAGCAGCTGTTAATAAAGTAAGAGTAAGATCAGGCGCAACACCTTTGGGTTCTATTTCTTTACAAGATATTCTTGACGAGAGAGGAAGAGAATTAGGATTTGAAGGCGTAAGAAGGCAAGACTTAATAAGATTTAAAAAATTTACAGGAGCCTCATACTTATGGCCTTGGAAAGGTGGCGTAAAAGATGGAACTTCAATTCCTGACTCTTACAGCGTATTCCCTATACCGACAACGGCTTTACAGGCGAATACTAATTTGACTCAAAATTCCGGATATTAATCTATATATTTTTTGAAATGAAAAATAGCATACTTAAAAAAATATTCTTTTCCCTGATTGTGATTATGGGACTGTCGTCTTGCGATGATAGAGAAATAATTACCATAGATAAAAAAGATCCGTCTATTGTAATGGATCTTTCTACAAAAACTTTGGTTTTGGATCAAAATTTCCCAAATAATCCAGCGTTAACTGTTGCTTGGTCTGCCACCAATTTTACAGTTCCTGTTAGTATAAAATACAAGATAGAAGTATCCAAAACCCAGGATTTTGCCAAGACTTACCCCATGGAGGTTCCTGAAGGAGGAAGGGTAGCAACATACACAACTGCACAAGTCAATGCTGCTGCAACATCTATCAATTTAGATCCCTTTGTTCCTTCCAAAATGTATATAAGAGTAAGCTCTTATTTGGGAGATGGATATTTACAATCTTATTCTAACTTAACTTATATTACAGTTACCCCTTACAAATTATCATACCCTACATTTTATATTGTTGGGGATGCTTCTTATGTAGGATGGACAGCAACAGCTGCACAAGATTTATACAAATCTGATAACATCTCGGTAATTTATACTTATTTGGAAAAAAATAAAAATTTCCGTTTCTTAGGTCAAAAAGATTGGAATCCGGCGAATTATAGTTTGGATGATTCCGGAATTAAAGATAATTACAGGTATTTCAAACAATGGTCTTCGAGTCTTGCACCAGAAACCAAAGAAAAAGAGAATATCATATTTTCTGGAGAAACAGGAATCTATAAAATTGCAATCAATGCAAGTCCTGAGAAAAAATCCATTGAGGTAACTCCATCTCCGATCCCAGGGTTTGATATTGCGCAAGTTTATCTTGTTGGGAATGTTGCAGGAAATGGTTGGTCAGCGGAAAATGCAATTGCTATGACAAAATCTGGTGCCGGTATTTTTGAATTTACAACAACTTTACCTGCCGATGCAGAATTCAAATTCCTTGGACAAAAATCTTTCGGAGATCTTGACTGGGGTAATATACAGGGAGCTGGAAATACAGGATTTTTAGGGCCAAAAGGAGATAATGGAAATATCAAATTTGTAGGAGACGGTGGTACTTATAAAATCACGGTTAACATAAAAGCAGGTATTTACAAAGTTGTTAAACAATAATTAGTTATAAAAAATGAAAAATATTTTAAAATTATTTTTAGCGTCAGTAGTTATTGTTATGGCTATTGTTTCTTGTAACAATGATGCCGACAGAGACTGGACTACACAACAGGCCAGTTTCAAACTCAATGATACTTCCCTCGGCACAAACAATGTTTTGTATGAGACAATGAAAGCTAATCCATTTACTTTGGTTTGGGAATCAACTGGTTCAGGGGATTATTCAGTTGTATTGTCAGGAACAAAAGACTTTGCAAAAAAAACAGAATTAGGAAAAGTTAGTACTTCAACTTTGACTACAACAATTGGTAATCTAAACACTAAATTGTTACAAGCAGGTTTCCAGCCCTTTATAAATCAAACTGTATACGTAAGAGTAGAAAAGGGTTCAGATGTTTCCAATGCGATTAGTTTTGGGGTAAGTACTTATCCTGTAGATGTACCTGTCATTACAGCACCGGCAAATGGTAGTAAAATCACGCTTAATTCAACAGATCAGTCTGTTATTGCGACGACTGTCACTTGGAAAGACTATTCAAATTATGGATCCAACGTCGTTTACAAAGTAGAAGTAGCTCTAAAAGGGACTTCAACATTCGTAAGTCTGGGAGAAGTAACCAATGCTACGATGTTAGCTGTAACAAGTAAAGATCTTAACACAGCAGCTCTCAATCTTGGTGGTGTCGTTAATCAGGAAGGCGACTTTGATTTCAGAGTTACTGCAACAACGGCATTCTCTACACCTTCCATTGCTCTTGTATCTGCTGTTTCAACAGCAAAAATTACCCCTTACAAAGTAGAATTTGTTAATCTTTATTTGATAGGTGATGCTACTGCGGCAGGCTGGACTAACAGTGCTACCAATGCAGATATGTATCCATTATTGGGTAACAAAACGGTGAGTGCGTCTTATTCATATACTGGTTACTTCAAGGCCGGAGGTTTTAAACTAATTAAAACCAAAGGAAGTTGGGATAACCAATATGGTGCAGGTGCTAATGCTGGTACTTTAAGTTCAAGTGGTGCATCAGGAAATATCAACGTAGCAACAGCAGGTTATTACAAGTTTACAGCCAATGTTGCAACAATGACCTATACCCTGGAAGCTGTAACTCCGCCAACGGCTACTTATCCTACAGTTGGTATTATCGGTGATTCTACTCCTAATTCCTGGGATGCTAGTACCGCTATGACAAAATCTAGCTTCGATCCACATATTTGGTATATCACTAATGTGAATCTGACGAATGGAAAATTAAAATTCAGAGCCAACAATACTTGGGATGTTAATTGGGGAAGTAATGATGAAGATTTTGGAATTGGTACTCAGAGTGGTGCTGATATCAATGTAAAAGCCGGAACGTATAACATCTACTTTAATGATGCAACCGGCGCTTTTTCTATAATTAAATTGTAGATAAAATATACTTAAATTAAATAACCGATTTTTAAGTCGGTTATTTTTTTGTAAAATAATCAATAATTTTTATATTGTACCAATATATAAACCTTAAGAGAAAATGAAAAAAATCACCATTGGAGCAGCTTTGTTCTCATTGATGTTGACAGGGCTTAATGCCCAAAGTCTGAAATCGCCCGACGGAAAATTCGAAATGAATTTCCAGTTGAAAAGCGGCGTTCCTTATTACAATTTAAAATATAACGGAGGCATCGTTGTCGAGGATTCCAAATTGGGATTGCGTTTATTGAAAGACGGCGACATCCAGTTTGCTTCAGAAATCGAAAATAAAAATAACGAAGGGCGAAATCTGAATTACGGATTCGAGAAAACAGGCGAGAAAAGGGATTCTAAAAACGAAACCTGGCAGCCGGTTCTTGGCGAGAAGAAAAATTACATCAACAATTATAACGAATTGGCGGTGACCCTCACTCAAAAAGAAAATGACAGAAGCATTGTCATCAAATTCAGATTATTCAACGATGGACTAGGTTTCAGATACGAATTTCCTCAGCAAAAAAACCTTAACTATTTCATCATCAAAGAAGAAGATTCGGAAATTGACCTTCCTACAGATATGAAAGCTTGGTGGCTGGCCGGAGATTATGATACGGAAGAATACGTAACACAAACTTCAAAACTTTCTGAAATTCCTGCTAAATGGCCAACGTCTTACGAAGGTAATGCTTCTCAGAATTTGGTGAAAAATGGCGTTCAGATGCCGTTGATGATGAAAAAAGAAGGCGCAAGTCCGCTTTATATGAATATTGCAGAAGCTGCCGTTATTGATTATCCTGCTGCCAATCTGGAGCTGGATGCGAGCAATTTCAAATTCAAAACACACCTCACACCAGATGCTCAGGGCGCAAAAGGTTATATGCAGACGCCACAGACCACGCCTTGGAGAACCATTATCGTTTCTCCGAAAGCTGAGGAAGTCTTGGACTCCAAAATGCTTTTCAACCTGAACGAACCTACACAATACAAAGACACATCGTGGATTCATCCTACGAAATATATGGGCGTTTGGTGGGAAATGATTATCGGAAAATCCCAGTGGGCGTATTCCACAGCAGACAATGTTCACATTGGGAAAACGGATTTTTCTAAATTGACACCAAACGGTAAGCACGGTGCGAATAATACTAAAGTTAAGGAATACATCGATTTTGCAGCAGCCAACGGTTTCCAGGGACTTTTGATAGAAGGCTGGAACATCGGTTGGGAAGATTGGTTCGGGCATTCTAAGGAATTTGTTTTTGATTTCATCACACCTTATCCGGATTTCGATATTAAAATGCTGAACGATTATGCCCATTCCAAAGGTATCAAACTGATTATGCACCATGAGACTTCCGGCTCTGCTACAAACTATGAAAGATGGGCAGACAAAGCATTCAAGCTGATGAACGATTACGGTTACGATGCAGTGAAGACCGGATATGTTGGAAACATCATTCCGAGAGGTGAGCACCATTACAGCCAATGGACCATTAACCATTACAGGAGAATCATCGAAAAAGCTGCGGAATACAAAATTATGGTCAATTCGCACGAGTCTGTCAGGCCAAGCGGCGAAAGCAGAACTTACCCGAACTGGATTGCGGCTGAAGCTGCAAGAGGAACTGAGTTTGAAGCTTTTGCAGGAAATAATCCTGACCATCAGACCATTCTACCGTTTACAAGGTGGATGGGCGGACCAATGGATTACACGCCAGGGATTTTTCAGACCAAATTGGACTATTATTTCCCAGGCGATAAGCGTTTTGTGAAAACCACGCTGGCTAAGCAGTTGGCGTTATATGTGGTGATGTATCAGCCGCTTCAGATGGCTGCAGATTTGCCGGAGAATTATGCCAGACACATGGATGCTTTCCAGTTCATCAAAGACGTGGCTGCAGATTGGGACGACACCAAGATTCTTTCCGCAGAACCTGGAGATTATATCCACACAGCCAGAAAAGCGAAAGGAACGGATAATTGGTTCGTAGGTGGAATTACAGATGAAAATGCCAGAGATTTCACAGTCGATTTCTCTTTCCTGGACAAAGGCAGAAAGTACGAAGCAACAATCTACGAAGACGGAAAAGATGCAGATTATATCAACAATCCACAGAGTTACCATATCTACAAAAAGACAGTGGACAGCAAGACGAAATTGCCGGTTCATCTCGTAAGAAGTGGTGGTTATGCCATCTCTGTGAAGCCATTGAAGTAGGGAGGAAACCTTATAGGTTTTTATGAGTGCAGAAACATAAAACCTATAAGGTTTATCAATCCTAAAATTTGATTAAAATTCAAGAAAAATGCAAATATCCGTATCTATATATGAAGATTTTGAATTTGAGCAGATATACCATTTGTTCACGAGAGTGAGTGGAAATGAGCAGATTTTTCGACAAGAAAAAAATTATCATTATTTTCTTGACAAGGTTTCAAAATATTTGCTTCCTTATTTGGAAATTTATGCTTATTGTCTTGTTCCGAAATGTTTTAGCTTTTTGATTTGTTTTAAATCCCAAAAAGAAATTTGTGATTATTTGGAAATCGAAAAAAAGGAATTGTCGAAAGAACAGGAACATAAATTTTTGATGCAACCTATCAGCAATTTGCTCAATTCTTATGCAAAAGCATATAATAAAGCCTATAATAGGGAAGGAGCATTATTTGTAGACTTCATTAAAAGGGAAAAAATTGATGACGAAGCGTTGCTCAAGGCGACGCTTAAAAACATCCATCTTTTGCCCTTGCAAAATACGGATTCAAAATTACCGGAAGATTGGAAATATTCTTCATATAAAAGTTATTTAGAGCCTCATAAACCATCTAAAATTGAGAAAAATTTAATGATGAGTTTTTTTAAAGATGTCAATGATTTTTTAGAACTTCATCAAATTTCCTAAAACTAAACCTTATAGGTTTCCAAAACCGATAAGGTTTCCTATTACCCTCAAAATTCTTTAAACAATGAAGAAAACAATCACACTTTTATCATTTATATTATTTTCCAAGGTTTTTTCGCAAGTTCAGAA
>CAJYWD010000002.1 GCA_913778505.1 uncultured Chryseobacterium sp. | reverse complement strand
ATGGTGCCAGAAGAGCCAAAAACGATTGGCTGGTTTTCGTAGATTCCGACGTTATTGTGGAAACCGATTACATTGAAAATATCAAAAAAAATCTGATTAATGATCCTTCCGATGCTTTTGGCGGCGCTGACAAGGCGCACAAAGGTTTTAACCTGATGCAGAAAGCCATCTCCTACTCTATGACCTCGGTCTTCACAACGGGCGGCATCCGCGGCAGCAAAAAGGCGGTGACCAGATTCCAGCCCAGAAGCTTCAATATGGGTGTCAATAAAGAAATCTTTCTGAAAGTCGGCGGTTTTTCCGAGATGCGCATTGGTGAAGATCCGGATCTGTCCATGACATTGTGGGAAAATGGCTATACCACGAAGTTCTACGACGATATTGGCGTATATCACAAAAGAAGGACCGACTTCGGCAAATTTTCAAAACAAGTCTATCAATTCGGCTGTGCACGCCCCATCCTCAATCAACGACATCCGAAATATGTGAAGCCGACATTCTGGTTTCCAAGCATTTTCCTGATGGGCTACGTGATCGGGATCATCCATTATTTTGTCTGGGACAATGGCTTAATCATGGCGCTCTTCGGACTTTATACGCTGATGGTTTTTATTCACGCACTCCTTGTGACGCGCAATATCAGCATTGCTTCCATGGCGATAATTTCCACTTATATTCAGATGTTCTCCTACGGTTACGGATTTCTGAAATCATGGTTTAAGCTTAACATCATGAAGCAGACTCCGCGCGAAGCTTTTCCCACGCATTTCCACTAAAGGGACTATAAAAAAAGCTTCATAAGCAAATATGAAGCTTTTCGAAAATAATATATAACCTTAGTTTTGAGAAACTATTTCAAAGTAATCATGCGGTTGAACACATCGCCGTCTCTTTCTACGCTGATGACGTAAGCCGGAGAGTTATTTGGATTAAGATCAAATTTAAGATTGATTTCACCGTTGACCGCATTCACAGTTCTGTTGTAATATTCTGTGTTGGAGAGATCGGATATAGTGACATTTACACCATTATCCAGCTGATCCATGTGAAGTTTTACAATGTTATTTTCTATGGTGTATTCCGGTTTATTAAATGCTGCCACTGGCGTTTTGGAAGCATTCACCGAACCATTTTTGCCAATGGTCACTTTGTATTTTTCAATTTTGAACTCAGATTCTGCTACCAGATAATAATCGCCCTCGGCTAACGTGGAAAGGTCGTAAGACTTGGTGATGGTTTCAGTATTGCCTGTATTCTCGGAATAAATCTCGTCTTTTCTGTCGTTGTAGAAATAGATGGAAACATTCTCGGCATTAAAAATTTCGAACTTCAGCGTATTGGAATTGGCTTCTGTGAGCGCCATTGAGAACAATTTATCTTTAGCAGACATTGACACTGACAAAAATAATGCAACTGCTGCAAGGCTTAATTTTAGTATAGATTTCATAATATTGATTTTACCGATTAACAATGAAGCAAATTTAGCGTGGATAATAATTTTATGATACAGTATAATTTTCTACAATATGTCCTATATTAACATTAATCAATTATTAACTACACAAATCTGACAATATAAAACATATTTTTAATTTTTTGAGTATATTTGTTCTCTTGAAATACTTGTTGTACAAGCCATTTCAAATAAAAAGAACATTAATATGAAGCACTACAGTCCTGTTTTAGAATCCGTACGGCCCGATGTGGGCAGCAGTTTTACCTGTCTTAAATATAGCCGCAACGAGAATATAAAAAGTAATTTCTGGCATTATCACCCGGAGATCGAGCTGATTTATGTGCACAAAGGTTCGGGGAAAAGACAGATCGGAAGCAATATTTCTTACTTTACCGACGGTGATCTGATCCTGATTGGCAGCGATCTTCCGCACTGTGGAATGACGAATGAAAATACCAAAAATGAATACGAAGTCGTAGTCCAGTTTTCGAGAGATTTCCTGGGCTCGCAGCTGTGGAAAGCGCCGGAAATGATGCGGATCTCTGCGTTGGTGGAAAAAGCAAAAAGTGGAATTGTATTTGGCGATGCAGTCAAAAAAACATTGAAGACCAAGATTGATGCGTTGACAGAAGCGTCTTCTCTCGGCAAGCTGATGATTCTGGTTGAGATTCTGGATCAACTTTCTCAGACTCAGGATTACAAAATTCTGAATGCCTCCAAATATTATCTTCAGACTCAAAAAGAGGACAATGACCGGATCAGTGTGATTTTCAACTATGTGAAAGATCATTTTAAAGAGCAGATCACTTTGGAAACGGTGGCAGAATTATCCAATATGACAGTGCCGTCTTTTTGCCGGTATTTCAAGAAAATTACGAACAAAACGTTCACGCAGTTTGTGAATGAATACAGAATCACGCATTCTCTGAAACTCCTGGCAGAACAGCCGATGAGCATTACCGAGGTTTGCTTTGACAGCGGATTTAATAATTTCAGCTATTTCAATAAAACGTTTAAAGAACATACCAAAAAAAGTCCGTCGCAGTATCGGAAGGAGTTTAGTCATATTTTGGCGTGATAAATTCTAATGAATTAAAGTATTCTCCCATTTGACCACGCTGACTCATTTCAACTTTATTAAATTTGAATGTTGTATCCATTCTATTTGAAATGAATTCGGTTAAAGCTGGAAAACTTTCAAATTTTTCAAATACAAAATCCCAATTAGCATAATAATTCAACATCCAGTTTAGCTCAGAATCAATATCATTTTTTTGAATTTTACTTTCAATTATATCAATTATTTTAATTTCTGCTATTTCGTCAAGTAAACCGATACCAGTTGCATAGCCTGGTTCTGTTAATGAGTACCATTGAATAAATAAACCTCTTTTCAATGCTTCATCATCATATTTAGCTAATACAGAATAATGCCAATGAATATCTTTATATAAATTATAAATATTATCTAAACCAACTTTTAAATTATTCTTATAAATCTCAATAACTTTATAATAAAGTTCAATTTCTTTTTTTGCTAATTCTTCAATTGTCATAATATACAGGTTTATATTTTAAAATCATATTCAAGAAATCACCTCAAAGTACCGCTTCATGTCCTCCATCGTCCCCAAACTGATCCTCGTCCACTTACCTTTTTCTTCATAAGTTTTTCCGCCGAGGATTTTCGCTTCTTTCAGTTTTTTGAAATAATCACCTTTGTAATTTTCTAACGAGAAATAAACAAAATTGGCAGAAGACGGAATGGTTTTGATGCCTCGTTTCTGGAATTCGGAGTTCGTGAAATCTTTTACTTTCTGATTATTATCGAAAACTTTGGTAATAAATTCCTGGTCATCCATCGCCGCAATGGCACCAGCCATCGTCACTACACTGATTTCCGCACCACTCCAGCTTTGAAGTTTCTTCAGATTTTCAATCATTTTCGGATATCCGATCGCATAGCCTAATCTTGCGCCGGCAAATCCATACAATTTGGAAAATGTTCTCGTAACTATCAGATTTTTATGCTGATTGACCAAATCGCCCAAGGATTTTTGACTGGTGAATTCAATGTAGGCTTCATCTACCAAAATCGTGATATTGTCCGGAACTGATTGTATAAAAGTGTCCATTTCCTGTCTGGAAAGCAAATCTCCGGTTGGATTATTCGGATTGCAAATGTAAATCAGTTTCGTATCTTTTCGGATAGAACTTTTCATCTTCTCCAAATCGATTTCCTTATGTTCAGTCAATGGAATCACCGATTTTGACATTCCGAGGAACTCAGCGATGGGCTCAAAAATCGTAAACGATGGATTTGGAATGATGATGTGACCTTTGTTTATTGAGACGTATTTGGTAATCAGTTCCAGAAGAAAAGACGATCCTGCGGACACCAGAATATTGTCTTTCTTCAATTGATTTTTCTCCGCCAGTTTCTCACACAAAACATCTGCAAATTTGAAATCATACATCGAGGAAAAATTCAGACTTTTCTGCATTGCTTCCAAAGCTTTAGGCGAAGTTCCAAACGGATTTTCGTTGAAACAAAGGCGAATTGTAGCATCATCCTTTTTTAGTTCAGCGAAATTTGGTGTTTCTCTGGCAAAAAATTCCAATGGCGAAAGTGTGAGCGCTGCACTTCCCAAGAAAGCTGTTTTCAGCCAGTCTCTTCTGTTGATGGACATAGTTATTTCAAATTTTGAATAAAATTAATTTTTTTTGTGAAAATCTTGATATTTAATCCGGAATTAATTTTAGTTTTATTGGATTAAATCTGATAAAGTATACCAAATGTTTGAGCTGAAATATATTTGGTAACCAATTGAACAAACATTTCAATAGCTTCGAACAAGAAGGAGGAATTGTATCAGGTTTTGGAGATAAGATAATTTTTTGGTAGGTTTACAAAAAGCTAAATAAAATTGAAAACATATATTCAGGCAGATAAAAATGGAGAATTCTATAATGTTAATGCATTTGTTGCTTATGAAGGATTCAAACATTTTGGATTTGAAATTGAAAAATATATTGATGTAAAAAATATACTAGATAAAAATCCTCAAGATATAATCGTAGGTGGAATTGGAAACGTTAGAAAAAGAATTGAGTTGCTTGGTATCAAAAGAAATCAACAAGAAATAGATTATCCTAACGAATTAAAAAAATATTTGAATCGAAAAATTTGGAAATCTACTTTAGAAGAAGTGTTGAGACAAAAACAATTCAATATTTTTATAAAACCTGACATTGATACCAAAAAATTTGCAGGAAGAGTTTTTAAAAATGAACTTGATTTTATAGGATTAATTGATGAAGAAAGTCCAACAAAAATTTTATGCTCTGAAATTGTAAATTTCAAAACAGAATTTAGATGTTTTATTCGTTATAAACAAATTTTGGACATAAGAAGATATAAAGGAGATTGGGACAAATCAATAAATTTAGATATTGTTGAAAATGCAATTTCAGACTTTGAATCACAACCCAATTCCTACGCCTTAGATTTTGGAATTACAGATAATAACAAAACTTTATTAGTAGAAGTAAATGATGGGCATTCATTAGGAAGCTATGGAATCTCTTCTCAAAATTATGCAAAATTTTTATCTGCTAGATGGTCTGAACTAACCAATACTATTGATTATTTAAATTTTTAAAAACAAAATCAATCCACCAAAACAACTTTGTAACCATTCAGCTTTCCTAATCTATTAACAGACCTTACAACAACTGTTGAAAGCTTTTTTCCATTAGATTCTGATGCTACAATTTTACTGATGATTTCAGGAGAGAGAATTTCAGTTTGCCAATTATTGCCGTATTTCAGATAGATGACATAAGACAATGCTTCGGTTTGTTTGTTCCAATTGATTGAAACATTATTAGATTGTTTTTTCCAAGTTACATTTAATTCAGGTAAGTCTTTCGAAGTAAGCCAAGATGTTTCCGGCGTGAGAACTTTATCTTTGTAAAAACTATTTTTGAGTTCCTGCTGCATCTCGAAATTCTTGCTGATTCCAGCAATGCTGTAATGCACCTGGCCTGCATCCTTTTTAAGAATCTGTCTGCTGACTTCTATTTCACGTCCGATTTCGACGGCTTTGTTAGCAGCTTTCACGGCCACGGTATTTAGTCCCGGCCAGAGATGGCGACCTTTGATATTCTCATCACTCCACCACTGCAAAAGAAGTGGAAAACTTTGTCCCGGCGAATCTACAGGCCAGTACAGCTGCGGTGTAAAATAATCGACCCAGCCATGATTCAGCCAAAGTTTTGCATCCGCATACAATTCGTCATATTGTGAAGAACCTTTGATTCCGGCCGGAAAACCTGGTTTCCAAATCCCGAAAGGACTGATTCCGAATTTGACATCATTTTTCTGAGCCTTGATTTCGTCATAGATTCGCTTCACAAATTTGTTGACATTTCCACGTCTCCAATCTGCTCTGGACAATGTTCCGCCGGACTGCTGATAAAGCGACCAGGTTTTGTAATCGGGAAAATCCTTACCACCGTTGTATTCAGCGTACGGATAGAAATAATCATCCAGATGAATTCCATCGACATCGTATCTTGAAACAATATCTCTGATAACTTTCGAAGCCTGGTCTTGTGTTCGGTCATCGGCAGGATCAAACCAGTACATTCCGTTTTTCAGTTTAATGACATTTTCAGGAGATTTTTTCACCATCGACTCTGATGCGATAGGTCCGCCATTGGAATGGTGCGCACGAAAAGGGTTGAGCCAGGCGTGAAATTCCAGACCGCGCTTGTGACATTCCTCTATCCAAAATTGCAAAGGGTCATATTCAGGATAAGGTGCCTGACCAATTTGTCCTGTTAAAAAATAAGACCAAGGCTCGTGCGGACTTTTGTATAAGGCATCTGCAGACGGACGAACCTGTAAAATTACAGCATTGAAATTGAGGTCAACGAGAAGATTCAGTAATTGTATCGCTTCTTGTTTTTGCTGGTCAACAGAAAGATTATTTCTCGAAGGCCAATTGATATTAGCAACCGAAGCGATCCAAACTGCGCGGAATTCCCTTTTGATCTCCGGTAACTGGATATTTTCTAATTTAGTAACCTGTCTTGGCGGCAGTTTAATTTCAGTTTTGGTTACCGGTTTTTTGGTACCGGACGGAGCTGTTGTTTTTTTGGTTTTAGTGGCACAGGATGCGACTATCAACAATACGATAAGACTATATAGCAATGATAATTTCGATTTCATAGCCTGCAAAACTAAATGATATTATGTTAATAACAAAAAAAGCATCCATTTTCGGATGCTTTTGTATAGTTTATTTCGAAGAGATTAAGCTTTCGCTTGTCTTTCCAATCTTTTTCTTTCTTCTTCGGAAAGGATTTTCTTTCTCATACGGATGAAGTTCGGCGTCACCTCGATGGCTTCATCAGCCTGGATATATTCCATACATTCTTCCAAAGAGAACAAGATTTTCGGAGCAACTCCGGTATCTTTATCTTTTCCGGCTGCACGCATATTGTTCAACTGTTTAGCTTCTACAATATTTACAACCAAATCTCCAGGCTTGTTTTGCTCACCGATAATCATACCTGTGTAGATTTCCTCACCCGGATCTACGAAGAACTTACCTCTGTCTTGCAGTTTGTTGATAGAATATTCTGTAGCCGGACCAGTTCCTTTACTTACCAACACACCATTGTTTCTTCCAGGAATTGCACCTTTGAAAGGTTTGTACTCTGTAAAACGGTGCGCCATAATAGCTTCACCGGCAGTTGCAGTCAACATTTGAGAACGCAATCCGATAAGACCTCTGGAAGGAATCTCGAATTCCATATGTTGCATTTCACCTTTGGTTTCCATAATGTGAAGGTCACCTTTTCTCTGAGTGGCCAAATCGATAACTCTGGAGGCATATTCTTCCGGAACATCCACCACCAATGATTCGTAAGGCTCCAGTTTTTGACCGTTTTCATCTTCTTTCAGGATTACTTGTGGCTGACCAATTGTCATCTCGTAACCTTCTCTTCTCATTGTTTCAATCAAAACAGACAAGTGAAGAATACCTCTACCAAAAACCAGGAATGTGTTAGCATCATCAGTCTGCTGAACTCTCAATGCCAGGTTTTTCTCTAATTCTTTAGTTAATCTTTCTTTAAGGTGATTAGAAGTAACATATTTACCATCTTTACCGAAGAAAGGTGAATTGTTGATAGAGAATGTCATATTGAGCGTTGGCTCATCAATCGCAGTTCTTTCCAATGGCTCAGGATTTTCCAAGTCCACGAAAGAATCTCCAATCTGGAACGCATCAAAACCTACAACAGCACAGATATCTCCAGCTTGTACTTCGGTTACTTTTTTCTTTCCAAGACCTTCGAAAACGTAAAGTTCTTTTACTTTTCCTTTCACAATTTTTCCGTCTGCCTGCGCCAGACCAATCCATTGAGCTTCTTTTATTTCACCTCTTGTTACTTTTCCAATCGCAATTCTTCCCAGGAAAGAAGAAAAATCCAATGAAGTAATCTGCATTTGCAAGTTACCTTCAGTTACTTTCGGTTCCGGAACATATTGTAAAATCCCGTCTAATAATGGGAAAATATTATCAGTTTCTTCTAATGAAGTGTTGAACCAACCTTGTTTAGATGAACCGTAGAATGTTGGAAAATCCAACTGCTCTTCCGTAGCATCAAGGTTAAAGAACAAGTCAAAAACTTGGTCGTGAACTTCGTCCGGACGGCAGTTTGGTTTGTCAACTTTGTTAATTACAACCAAAGGTCTAAGACCCAGTTCCAAAGCTTTTTGAAGCACGAATCTCGTTTGTGGCATCGGTCCTTCGAAGGCATCTACCAACAAGATCACACCATCAGCCATTTTAAGAACTCTTTCTACCTCACCACCAAAATCGGCGTGACCTGGTGTATCGATAACGTTGATTTTTGTGTCTTTGTAATTGACAGAGATGTTTTTTGAAAGAATCGTAATTCCTCTTTCCCTTTCCAAATCATTGTTATCCATAATCAACTCACCACTCTCCTGATTCTCTCTGAAGATGTTGGTTGCGTGAATAATCTTATCAACCAAAGTCGTTTTTCCGTGGTCAACGTGTGCGATAATCGCTATATTTCTAATGTTTTGCATATCCATTTTTTACGCGTGCAAATGTAGTGAATTTTTATGGTAACTTATGCCAAGATTTAATTATTTTTAAAAATAGCGGACTTTATTTAACATTTAATTAAAGAACTGTCAATCAAACTTTTATATTATATTAAAAAAGCTGCCCAATGGACAGCTTCTATTATTCATCTCAGGAGTGAAGATTAGAAAATTTCTCTTCCAGAAAAGTGAAATTGAGCTTCAATCAAGGCATTTTCATCCGAATCAGATCCGTGAACAGCATTTTCACCAATGCTTCTCGCAAACATTTTTCTGATAGTACCTTCAGCCGCTTCAGCAGGATTGGTAGCTCCAATCACTGTTCTGAAATCCTCTACTGCGTTATCTTTTTCCAAGACCGCTGCTACGATTGGGCCGGAAGACATAAAATCTACCAACTCTCCGTAAAAAGGTCGTTCTGCATGAACTTCATAGAATTTTTTAGCATCTGCTACGGTAAGTTGTGTAAGCTTTAATGCTTTAATTTTGAAACCAGCTTCGCTGATTTTTCTTAGAATCGCACCGATGTGACCGTCTGCTACAGCATCCGGCTTAATCATGGTGAAAGTGATTTTTCCTGACATTCTTATATTTTTTTTTAAAGAGTTGCAAACTTACGATAATTTTTTATTAAGTTTGCAAACGGAAATTCTTTTTCAAAGAGTCGATTTTAGTGGCACACTATTTGTTACTTTATTTTCGATTCTCATGTTTAATTTGAGTTTTCATGGTTATTAGTTTTTACCCCAACCTCGGTTGGGGTTTTTTTGTTTATGATAAAATAAAACCGCTCTACAGAAAGTGCAGAACGGTTTGAATTTATTTAAATGTAATTAGCTAATCGCCTTGATCTACAAAAGCCAATTCGTCCGGATTCTTAACCGGATATTTTTCCGTGAAACAACCAAAACAATGGTTGGGTGATCCGAGTATGTTGATGAGATTATCAACACTCAGAAACTCGAGACTGTCAACAGCCAGATAGTCTTTCAGTTCATCTTTGGTCATATTAGCCGATATCAGATCGTCTTTCGTAGGTGTATCGATTCCCAGAAAACACGGCGCCACGATGGGCGGCGAAACACTTCTGAAATGTATTTCCTTTACGCCTGCGTTTTTCAGAATTTTCACTAAGCGTTTAGATGTAGTTCCCCGCACAATGGAGTCATCGATGATCACCACACGTTTGTCTTTCATTTCGGAGATGATCGGATTCAGTTTTAGGTTCACAAAATGCTCTCGCATTTCCTGCGAAGGAATAATAAATGATCGTCCAATGTATCGGTTCTTGATCAGTACAGGTCTGAAAGGAATTCCGGAGGCTTTGGAAAAACCAATGGCCGCTGGCACACCGGAATCTGGTACGCCAATCACAATATCCGCATCAACAGGCGCCTGTTCCCAGATTTTCATGCCGGATTTTTCCCGAACTTCATGCACGTTTATGCCTTCTAGAGTGGAATCTGGCCGTGCAAAATAAATGTATTCAAATGCGCAGATCTTATTGACACAATCATCCTTAACCAAGTAGGATTGCAAACCTTTTTCGTTATCGCTGGTGTAAACGATTTCGCCAGGCAAAATATCCCGTACATATTGCGCTCCAACCCCATCCAGTGCGCAACTTTCAGATGCCACTACAAAGGTACTCTCATCAATAGCTCCCAAAACCAAAGGCCGGATTCCGTTGAAATCCCGGAATGCAAAAAACTTGTTTCGGGTGATGCCCACCACGGAATAAGCACCTTCGATTTTCTCCATTGTTGCCTTGATCGCACCACGAAGTCCGAGGTCCAGATTTTTCTGAATCAATCTGAGAATGACCTCCGTATCTGATGTCGCCCGGAAAACCACGCCTTCATCTTCCAGTTCTTTCCGGAGCTGTTTTGCGTTGGTAAGATTACCATTATGTGCTATGGACAGAATAATCTGGTCATATTCATTTTTCGCAAAGAACGGCTGAAAGTTATACTTCTTCTTGTCGCCAGCAGTAGTGTAGCGCGTATGCCCGATCACGGTGCTTCCCATGAACTGCTCCGGATCTTCGATGGTTTTAAAAACATCCAGAACGAGACCTTCATCCTTCACGGAAAATATCTTCCCTTTGTTGCCCACAGCAATACCGCAAGCTTCCTGACCACGGTGCTGCAAAGCAAATAGGCCGAACTGTGCCAGCGAAAACGTATCCAGAGTTTCTGTAGAATGCAGTCCGAAAACGCCGCACTCCTCTTCCATCTTATCAAAGGGATAATTGCCAAGTTCTTCTTTGGAAAGATCCTTGGCTTCCTCAAACTCGTCGTAACGGTTTTGGAAAGCGTATTTTGGCAGCGTACTGTAATTTTGAAATTCTAAATCCATTATAATTTTAATCTCGGATTTTATTTTTCTAAAGCGGTTTGTAATCTGTTGTAAATCTCGACATACGCTTCCGTGATTTCGCCCAGATCTCTTCGGAACCGGTCTTTATCAAGCTTTTTCATCGTATCCTTGTCCCACAGTCTGCAGGTGTCCGGAGAAATTTCATCTGCCAAAACGATTTTACCGTCGGAAGTTTTTCCAAGCTCGATTTTGAAATCCACGAGAATGACATTCATCTTATCAAACAACGCAATCAAAAGGTCATTGATTTTACCGGTGAGAGCGTACATTTCTTTTAATTCTTCAAACGTTGCAGCGCCCAAAAAAACCGCATGATAGTCGTTAATCAGCGGGTCGCCCAGTTCATCTTTTTTGTAGCAGATATCGAAAATTGTTACAGGAGATTTAGTGCCTTCTTCCACGCCCAATCGTTGAGCCATACTGCCGGCTGCATAATTACGGACTACCATTTCCAAAGGAATAATATCTACTTTTTTTACAAGCTGCTCTCTGTCGTCCAGCTTTTCAATAAAGTGTGTCGGGATCCCGTTTTCGATAAGATAACCGAATATCAACGTGGAAATCGCATTGTTCAATTCTCCTTTTCTGTCGAACTGACCGCGCTTCTGGGCGTTGAAAGCGGTTGCATCGTCTTTATAACGCACCACCACTTCATCAGGCTTGTCAGTAGCAAAAACCTGTTTAGCCTTACCTTCGTAAAGCATTTCTTTCTTTTGACTCATAATTACTTTCATTTTATCCGGGAAAACTTCATTGCCTGCTCGCAATGATTATTCCTGAACTTTTTATTATTAGATTGATGCACAAATTTACGAATTTTATATCGCAATACATAAAATTTATAATATTGTCACTGACTAACCGCACAATCGGAAGATTTAGACAAAGAAATGGCATTCCAGAATATGAAATGCCTGTAAATGGTACAAAATAACGACTACCTATTTTTTAATAAATTTAATTGCGTGTCCATCCAAGTCAAGAATATAAATATTAGGCGAGAGATCTTGGATGTTCAATGATTTTTGAGTAACGAATGGATAAGCAACTTCTTTTATCAGCTTTCCTGAAAGATCATATATTTTAACTGATTTAACTTTGCTGACATCACCTGCAAGATTTAAATTGACATCAACCGGATTGGGATAAACTTCAAAATTCTGCTTGGCTCCTGCAACATCGTTTACAGCCAGAACTCCTAATCCCTGGCAATAGTCTGAAGGATAACTTTCCCACTCATTTAAATCAAAAGCAGCTGTAGGATTGTTAAAAGCTGTTTTGCGATAAAGCGATTTATTGCCATTGGAATTATCCTGACCTTTGATTCCTACTGCGTCCACTGTTGCAGATATGTACGATAGATCAACATAATTATTGCCTTCAAAGGATAAAGATGGCCCGGCTGTCACAAATTTCGCATCTGGATTGGAATAGCAACTGAAAGCAGCATTAGGATTAATGACCACAAAACTTTGATTATTGTCTATCTCGCCTTCCAGTTCGAAGGGCTCGCCATAATAATACACGCCAGTCTGACCTTTGTACTGGATGTATAATTTATAGCCTTGCAGATTAATTTTATGTCCCGTTCTGTTTGCAATTTCAAAAGCTTTATTTTTATTGCTGCCTTCCAGATACTTAACGATCTGCAGATCTTTTGCAAAAACATCATTCTCCAGCGTTGTCCCATTAGTCGTATTGCTCTGCGGGCTTTCCAGATAGGATGTATCATAAGCCTTGACCGTAAAATTGTAATTGGTATTGGGAAGCAGATGATCTGCGGTAAAAGTGTTTGTTTTGGAGGTTCCTATCAGAACATTATCCTGATAGATCCGGTAGCCAAGAACGTCTGCTTCCGGACTGAGCTGCCATTTTAAACTGATAAAGTATGCAGAATTTTTTTCTATCAGCAACTGAGAAGGAGCGCCGGGCGCTATGTTATCCGGCGTCTGACTCCAGATCTGTGACACCCACTCAGGATGATCGATGAACGGATTTCTGTTTTTCTGAATGCTGAAAACCGCATTGTTACGATCGATCTCGCGCTGCGAAACAGGATCTTGCTGATGCCAGTTCAGCAGCATGGCCACATACCAGTCTTCATACGCTTTTTCTTCGGTTCCGTTCAGCGGATTCTGATCTTTGGTAGGATCATTGGCATTGGTGGAGTAATTGAAGCTGTTCAGTTTTCCTTCATATCGCACGGCAAAATACAGGAGCGCACGGGCTACATCGCCCTTGAATTCATCAATCGGTTCGTACACTCTGCCGGTGTATGTGGCGTTCGGCGTTCCGTTTAAAGCCTGCTTAGAGCCGTTTGTGAAATTGTAATAAACCGTAGAACCAGCTTTTCCGTACGGATAATTGCTTCTCAACTGATTAATTCGGGCATCAGTAGGCACTACGAAGAATAAATCAGAATACATCGGATAAGCACTGTTGAAAGAACTTTGCGGCATCATATGTTCCCGGTTCCATCCAAGTCCCTCCGCACTGGCACTGCTGATAATGCTATTGAGCGTGTAATGATAGGCTGTGGTTCCGGATGGATTGTTTGAGTAAATATCCAGGAGATAAGTATTGTTGCTGGCATCGTAATCATAATAGCGGTCAATATCTGTCTGGCCGTAGAGGCTCTTCAGGTCATCGTAATGCCAGTTGTAATTTTTCGCCGAAATAATGTTATGAAGTCTGGTCTTCAGCGCATATCCGGAAAGATTTTCCGTACCGGCGTAATAACCATCGGGTGCCTGAGCGTGTGCAATCATCGGAACAATGGCCAGAGCCAGCAGGTAATTTTTTACCATATTTCTATTTAAAAAGTGGAGCATAAAAATATCAAATTTTAATCACATAAAGATCAGAAATTTAAAATTCAATATTAATAATGTATTACTTATCAAATAACAAAAAAATCCTCTAAAAAAATTAGAGGATTGAATTGACTGATTCTGTTTATTCTCCGGCAATGATCTGATGCAGCGTCTGTTTAAGACTTTCAAGCTGCTCTTTTTTATTGTCGAGTTTTTCATAGGTATCTCTCAGGAGCGGATTTTCCCTGCCTGGTGAGCTGAAGAAGGAAAGATTATTTTCCAGCTGCACCACTTCTGCTTCCAGATCGGCGATTTGATTTTTGATTTTTCTCGCCTTGTCCGTCAGCTGGCTTTCAGAAAGGTTTTCCTCTTTGAGATCAAACTCATTAATTTTATTGAGCTTCAATTTTTCGCGCAGCGTTTTGTTGAATTCTGTATTGATTGACAATTTATCCTTCGGCACTTTCCCGATGGCATTCCAGGAGTTTTTGATATTTTCAATTTTCTCCACAGAACCTTCCTCATCGGTCAGGGCTTTCAATTCTTCCAGAAGTGCTTTCTTATTCTTATAATTATCTTTCCAGTTGTCTCCGGCAGCATTATTTTTATCTCTGTAATTCTTAAAAAAAGTGTTGCAGGCATCTCGGAAATCGTCCCAGACTTTATTGGCCTGGCTTCTTGGCACATGGCCAATCTTCTTCCAGTCTTCCTGTAATTTTTTAAACAATGGCACTACCGAATCCCAATCTTCGGAATTCATATTATCCTGTGCTGTCTTGATCAGAGAAAGTTTCTGCTCCAGATTATGAATCTGTGAACCTTTCAGATTTTTGTAAAAATCATTTTTAGAAGTGTTAAAATCCCTCAGCGCCTGCTTGAAGTCTGTCCAGTTCTGGTTCGATAATTTCTTTGGAACAGGACCTAATTTCAGAAAATCGGAACGCAGTTCTTCTACTTTTTTGATGGCCTGCTGCCAGAAATTATGATTAGCATTTTCTGCTTTGGAATAGCCTTGGAGCTCTTCTATGATCTTACTTTTCTTTTCCAGATTCTCCTGCTGTTCTGCATCAATGACCGCCATCAACTCAGATTTCCGTTCATGAATCTTATTGGAAACCTCTTTGAATTCTTCCCAGGTTTTTTCACGGAACTCTTCTGCCACAGGTTCTGCTTCTTCCTTCCAGAGTTTATGCAGATATTGAAGTTCATTCAGCGCCTTCTGTACCACAGGCTCGTCCAATAATTCCGTGGCCCGCTGAATAATATGCTGCCTTTTTTCAAGATTATGCGCAAACTCCTGCTCAAGATATTCTTTGTTAAGATCCAGCATCTCGTTGAACATTTTGAGATGATGGAAATAATTATTGTTAAGATTTTTGAACTCCGCTTTGGCTACCTGGCCGGCACTGCCCCAGGCTTCCTTAATTTCCCTGATGGCTCGGAACAGATTAGTTCCAGGCTCAGAATTGGTATAGAGATGCTTCAGCCGGTCAATGATCTGGAGGCGCTCTTCCAGATTTTTCTGGTGTTCTGCTTCCTGATGCTTATGGAAATCGTCTTGTTTTTCTTTGTAAGTATGCACCAGACCAGACAGTCTGGATGCTGACGGATGATGATACGCAAAATGCTCTTCAGGATTGCCCTGCTCCAGATATTCGTGCTTCTTGTCTTCCACATCGTCCGCAATCTTATGACTGGCGTGCTCTTTCAAGCTGTTGAAAGTCCTGTACGCCGTTGCTGCGTCGGCTTTATTAACGATTTTCTCCATCTCGTCCAGCGTTTCCTGAAGTGAGAGGTGAGAAAAATTATCATCCGGCGCATCGGTTTCTCTATGCTCATTTTCAGGTTCCCGACCTGGAGCTTCCTCAGGTTCTGGAGACTGCTCCGCAATTTGATTTTCAGAAACTTCTGTAGCTGGATTTAGATTTTCATTCTCAGGATTTTCGTTTTCAATACTCATAACAAAGGCATTTAGTAGACGATAACAACTTTTAATTGCACTAAATTAAATGTTTTTTCCAGAAATCACCAAATATCAGTATGAAATTTCCGAAAAAATCTTAATTAACAGAGTACATTACCAAACTTTATCTCAAATTAACATAACTACTTGACAAAGGGATTTTGATATCGTATCTTTGTACCTCGCAAATTTTAACACAGGCAATTGTCTGTTCTAAAGTAAAATCCGTAAATTTTATGAAAACATCTGATTTTAATTTTGATTTGCCAGCAGAATTACTGGCAGAGCATCCATCAGCAAACCGAGACGAAGCTAGATTAATGGTTCTTAACAGAAAAGACCAGACTATTGAGCATAAATTATTCAAAGATGTCATCGATTATTTCGATGAAAAAGACCTTTTCATCTTTAATAACACCAAGGTTTTTCCAGCCAGATTATTTGGTAACAAGGAAAAGACCGGAGCTAAAATTGAAGTTTTCCTTTTGAGAGAGCTGGACGCCGAGACGCGTGTTTGGGACGTACTGGTAGACCCGGCCAGAAAAATCAGAATCGGGAATAAATTATTTTTCACAGAAGATGAATCTCTGGTGGCCGAAGTTATTGATAACACCACGTCCAGAGGAAGAACTCTGAGATTCCTTTTCGACGGCTCTTACGAAGAGTTCCGAGCAAAATTGACAGAACTTGGGGAAACACCGCTTCCAAAATACATCAAAAGAGAAGTAGAGCCGGAAGATGCAGAGCGTTACCAGACCATCTATGCCAAAGTAGAAGGTGCAGTTGCCGCGCCTACCGCAGGTCTTCACTTCTCAAAACATCTGATGAAGCGTATGGAAATCAAAGGCATCGACTTTGCGGAGATCACGCTTCACGTAGGCTTGGGAACGTTTAATCCAATTGAGGTAGAAGATCTTTCCAAGCACAAGATGGAATCCGAAGAAGTGATCATAGACGAAAAAAATGCAGCCATCATTAACAAAGCTGTTGAAGAAAACCGCAGAGTTTGCGCCGTGGGAACAACTTCCATGAGAGCTCTGGAAACCTCTGTTTCGTCCAACAAGAAAATCGGGCCGTACAGAGGCTGGACCAATAAGTTCATCTATCCACCGCACGACTTTGGTGTTGCCAACGCAATGATTACCAACTTTCACACGCCGAAATCTACGTTAATCATGATGATTGCTGCGTTTGCAGGAAAAGATTTCGTGATGCATGCTTATGAGGAAGCGATCAAAGAACAGTACAAATTCTATTCCTATGGAGATGCCATGTTGATCCTGTAAGATTAAAATAACATTTAAAAAATGCGCAACTTTTCAGTTGTGCATTTTTTTTGCTCAGCAGAAGCCGATCAATATTTTAATTTAAAAAGATGATGCCATCAGCCATAATTTAATTAAATTTAAATCATTGAAAATGACCTTCGTAACATCCAAACGCCTGATTTATCTTTTATGAAACTATTATCTTTTTTCGCACTCCTCAGCATTACGCTGTCCTGCTCTCAGACCAACGATCATTTTTCCATTTTGGCTCCGCTACCCAAAAAACTGAAAGAGGCTTCTGCCTGCGAGATTTCTAAAGCATCACCGCTGATCTGGACGATTGAGGACCAGCATAATGACAATATACTTTTCGGGTTTGATGACAAGGGAAGCCTCAAAAAACAGATCAAAATTACTAATGTTGAGAATAATGACTGGGAAGATCTCACTTCTGATGAGGAAGGCAATATCTACATCGGTGATTTTGGTAATAATGATAATGACCGCCAGAATTTAGCCATCTATAAAATCAAAGCGTCGGATCTGGACAAAGATCATGCGGGAGCGGTTTCCGTTATTCAGTTTTATTATCCCGAGCAAAAGGATTTTCCACCGAAAAAGAAAGATCGAATCTTTGATGTGGAATCATTTTTTATCTATCAGAACAAATTCTATCTCTTCACGAAAAACCGAAGCTCAAAATTTGACGGTACAACAGTTTTGTACGAAGTGGACAATAATGAGAAGCAGAAACTGCCGGCCAAAAAAATCGGAAGTTTTGTGACTTGTGGCCAGTTCAATCATTGCGCAGTGACGAGCGCAGCCATCAGCCCCAATCATGATCAGGTCGCGATTTTAAGTTCGGATAAGGTCTGGATCTTTACCGGTTGGAAAGGCGAAAATTTTCTTTCCGGAACTGTGCGCACCATCGAACTCAATCATCACACGCAGAAAGAAGGACTTTGTTTCAAAGACGAAAACACGATTCTCATTACCGATGAAGGTAACAAAACGCACACAGGAAATCTATATCAATTGAAGTTAAACTAATTCTGCTGTAAAGGCATATAGCAACATATCCGTGAGAAATTTCTGACCTTTTCGATAGTCATTTTTGAGAAGACCTTCAAATTCGAAATTACAAAATTCTGCCACTTTTTTACTGGCGATATTGTCCGGCGAAATCTTCATGAAAATCCGACTAAAACCTTTATCAGTAATACACCAATCCCGTAACGCACTCAAAGCTTCGTAAGCATATCGTTGACCTGAAAAATTGCTGAAAATAAAATAGGCCAATTCACCTTTCGGAACATCCCAATCGATATCTCTGATGGAAATATGACCTATCAATTCATCTGAATTCTTAAGAAAAATCCCAAAATAGAAATTTTTATTATTATAAAAATCTTCGATTTTGCTATGGAAATATGTTTGAGTTTCCCGTAGCGTTTTGGTGACATTAAGAGTTTTCGAAAAGTAGTCCTGAAGATGTGCTCTGTCATTTTGAAATCTAGCGAAAAATTCCTCGGCAAAATCGTGTGCGTAAGGTTTCAAGATAAGCCGCTCTGTCTCTATCATCAATCCAAACTTAAAAAGTGCCGCCAATTCCGAAAACCAACCTTCCGCCATCGGCAGATCCGAAGTAAGAAACGTTCGCAGAAATAGCGTTGACAGCACTAAGCCAGAAACCGCCGCCATACGAGTTATGCCATTTGTCCGAATGTTCCCCAGGATTCCATACACGTCCAATGTCGAAGCCACCAAACAATCCGTAGCTTAAAGGCAGAACTGAGTTTTTGATTTTCCCCATTTCGTAACGCAGATCAGACGTCTGAAAGAAAGAATTTTTACCATAAAACCGATTAAAACGAAAGCCTCGCAAATCATAGTTACCTCCCAAAGTGGCCATCTGATAGAATTCGTAACCGCTTCCCAGAAGCCATTTTGCCTTCGCATAAGAAGACCAGACCAACTTCTGATTATTGGTAAGATAGTGCAAAAATCCGAGTCCGGTTTCCAGGGAAGTGTAATTATGTGCCGTCTGGCGAAGGTTCATATTATAAACCATTCTAGCATCAAATTTCATCCCCAGCTTCGGATTGGCTCTGTTATCATAATTCTGATAGTCGAAGGAGACGTCCGCACCACCAAAATGTTTGGAATCGAAAACATCCTCATTCACCACGCCGGGAATAGACACAAATCTGCCGGCTGTTCTTGCAACCTTCAGGATTTCATATTTTAGTTTGGCCGAAAATGTTGTAGCATTTTTGTTCCAGTTAATAGATGGTGAAAATGCAAATTCCTTGGCACGCACACTGTTGAAATTTTCACCGAATCGTTCCTTTGGGTTGACCGTTTCGTTACCGATTCCAAAAAAATTCCGGATGTAGTGCGAACTTGTTACCCGCGTGTCCAATGCATAGAACCAATTGCTGTCCAACAAAGGAAAAGCACCCTGATAAGCCAGTTCATAACCTTGTGTGCCTGTGAAATAATTGGCTGTGAAATGATGACGCTGCGTAAATGGATTTTTCAGCACATCAGTGACTGTGTAAACGGCATTGGCACCTACGGCAATTTCGTCATCGGGATTAAATCCAAAATTCATGAACGTTGTAAAAACATTATATCCGGCATTACGGTAATTATATTGGTTAATGTCATAATCATCGGTCAGCTGGAGCTTTGCATGGCCTTTATTGGTAAAATCATTTTTTTTACTTTCGTAATCGTAAATCGTTACTTTTTTTGAGTTGGCAATGGTATAGCGGTCATTATCCAGGCCGCCCAGAAGTTTGATCCGGATACTGGATCCTGGTGTTCCCTGAACAATATATTCATCATCATCATCCAGACCATAAAGGAGAATTTCCTTCGTGAGCGTACCGGAATATTTTTTCGACGACTGCAGTTCTTCACCAGATTTTTTGAGACGGTAAATACTGACTTCTGTTTCATCATTTGGCAGTCTTGTGATAACGAACTTATCTTTTTTGTCTGTGCCGGCAAGCATTACTTTTTCCTGAAGTATTTTGAAATATTGTAAAGCATACTGCGGAAGATCGGCTTTCCTTGCAAGCAGTTTCTGAATGAGATCTTCCGAAGTATGATCCTGAATTTCTTTAGGCAGATATTGAAAGGCTTCCCGGATATCAGATTCGCTTAAATTATTTTGAATATCGACTGCAACGTCGGTCCAGTCCTGCTGCATGGAATTTCTGGTGAAAACCAGATCCAAAGGATACGCTTCGCGGTTGAACCATTTCAGATTTGAGATTTTATAATCAAAAGTCTGCATGTGTTTCAGTTCCGGGAATGCCATGATAATGCCTGTTACAAAGCCGTCGTACTTAGAAAAAGCCTGATCGCGGTCTTTTGGAATAGGACTGTACAAAATCTGGCCGTTTACTTTCTGAGCTTCAAATTTCCATTGATCATGATGCCTGTCCCAGTCGCCGATCAGCATGTCGAAGAGACGTGCCTTGATCCACGCCTTTTCGTCGATTTTATATTTCTCGTCCTTGGCCAGATTCAGGATAACTTCGTCGGTGCTGATGACTTTGTTCGGATTTTCTTCGGTCTCTGTGGGACGTTCTTCCAGATAATACATCTCATCACCAAACTGGTCGTTGAAATTTTTTAAAACTGGCTGTTTTGGCACATTGTAAAGAAAAGGTGTGGTGTGCCGGATTCCTAATTTATCGGACATGGGACCGATTACCAGCGGCGTATATGGATGCGATGTGGTATAAAAATCAAGTATAAATTTATCGGCATAGCTACCCCGAAAATCATCTTCCACGTATTGATTTTTAAACGCCACGGACTGCAGAAATCTGACGCCGCTTTTCTTAAGTGCACGGATCACATACTGATCGCCGGATTTGGTTTCCAGACGCAAGGATTTGGTCTGATGTCCGCCACCTGCTCTATCTGCTTTCACGCCGCCAAACAGTGTATCAAGATCCAGATTCCTGACATTGATTTTTTTCGAGTAATACTTGCGGTAATGTTTTCCCCACAGGAATTCGTAGAGTTTGCTCTTTCTGGTCATTGCGGAGTCATAAATTGAAGCTTCCGTAAAAGCCGGAAACCGGGCGGTAAAGTCCCTCACGATCTGCTCCTCTTTCCCAAGCACCGTTTTTCTGAAAAGTAATTTCGAGTTGGATTGATCCAGGCTGTAATAGCGAACTTCGGCATTGCCATTATCGGAAACGGCAAGCGTCGCATAGCCGTTTTTTCCATACGAAAAATCATCGTTCCCAACGGCTTTTGCGGATTCGGTCTTGGATCCTGCACCACTTACGATCTGGCGAATATCACCCTCTTCAACATACTGCAGATTGTGATCATGACCAGAGATCACCACCACGTTTTTCCTTCCGCCAATCAGCGTTTTCAGCCGGTCCGCCATATTTTTATAATTCTGGTTGCTGATGTCCTGATGCGTGATGCCTCCGGTAGCGCGCATCAGATTAATGCCGGTTGCCAGGATGGGCAGTGGAAATTTATTTTCCAGTGGAAAAATCTGCTTTTCCCAGGAGTAGAAACCGCCGTGGGAACCGTGCGTAATCAAGGGGTGATGCGTAGCCACCACGATGGTTTTGTTCTGATTTTTATTAAGCTGATCTTCAAACTCCGTGTAGAAATCTTCTCTCGTTTTGATGTCACATTTTTCATTGATACCCGGATTTCGATTCCAGTTAGCCAGAACCCATTCGGTGTCTATCAGGAGAAGTGTAAGTTTTTTATTAAGTTTTCGTGTCTCTATCGGACAGCCATTTCTGGGTGCGAATGTCGATTTATCGCCTGTTTTTTCGATCACGTAATCTTCCTCCCGGCTCAGCCCTTTGATGCCATTGTTATACCAGTCATGATTGCCTGGAATAAAGATGGTCTTTCCACGGAAGTCCTGGGACAATGAAATCTGATTATCCATTTTTTTCTCTGCCAAAACCCTGCCTTCGTCGTCTTTTTTCGGCATTCCCGCCGGATAAATATTATCTCCAAGAAAAATTAATGTGCTGTTAGAAGCAGCTTTTTTCAGAGAATCTTTCAGGCTGCTGATGTTTTTGTAGGCTTCTTCATGATCCAGATTTCCGGCATCGCCCACCAGATAAAACGTATGGATAATGCTGTCATTCAACATTGGATTTTTCTCAAAATAGCGGGCATTTTTGCCATAATCCGCATTCTGAACTGCGCAGGATATGGCGAAAGCAGCAGCTATCAAAGTGAGAAAAAATGGATGTCGTCTTTTCATATTCAGTTTAATTATATGCAGAGCAAGATCGTTTTGTGAACTAGCCGATTTTTTCACCTCGTTCCGTTACAGGCCGCCCCTTGCAGCCTGGCCTGAGTGGAGCTCGCCCGCCGCGGCGGGCAGCGGGAACGGAGGACGGAAAAGCTGCCATAAAAAAACAAATCTCCTCCAGTCCGGCTTTTTTCTATCCGTATCTACACAAAACTTTCTGCCACCACGAAATTAATCAAACTATAACAATATTTAACAAATTAAAATTAATAAGCTGTCAATACTTTCTTAAATTTGTTTCAAATTGCATCTATGGATATTTTGACGGTTTCGGAGGATTATGTGAAGAATTTATTGAAGGACAGATTACCTTCTGCCTACTCTTATCATAATCTGGATCACACTATCCAGGTAGTGGACAAGATCAAAATCCTGGCAAAAGAGGAAAACATCGATCCCGAGAATACTGAAAATCTGCTTCTGGCAGGCTGGTTTCATGATGCAGGACATGTGGATAATGCTGATGATCATGAGGAGGAAAGCCGCAAAATAGCAGCTGATTTTCTCAGTAAAAATGGCTTACCAAAGGATCGAATCGGAAAAATCGGCGAACTGATTCTTGCCACAGACAAGTTTTATAAGCCTAAAAATCATCTGGAGGAAATCATAAAAGATGCTGATCTTTACCATCTGGGCTCCGACGATTATTTCAGGATTTGTGAAAATCTAAGGCAGGAAATCAAAGATGTGCATAATCAGAAATTCAGCAAGCAGCAATGGTCCGAGCTTAATATCGTCTTCTTTTCCAAGCATCAGTTTTACACCAAGTATGCAAAAGAACACTGGCAGCCTGTAAAGGAGAAAAACGTGGATAAGATCCTGTCCCATATCCAGAATCTGAAGGATGAAAAGAAACGGAAGTCCGCTGAAGATCGTGATAAAGCGCTGCTTAACAAGAAAAAACTGGAGAAGCTGGAATCTCCGGAGCGTGGTATTGAGACGATGTTCCGTGTGACGCTGAACAATCACACAAAACTGAGCCAGATAGCCGACAGCAAGGCGAACATACTGCTTTCCGTGAATGCCATCATCATCTCTATTGCGCTTTCATCTTTAATCCCTAAACTGGATGCACCAAGCAACGCGCACCTCATTATTCCCACCTTCGTAATGGTGATTTTCAGTGTGATCTGTATCATTCTTGCGATCATGTCCACAAGGCCGAAGGTGTCCAGCGGGACTTTTACAAGAAAAGAAATTGAAGAGAAGAAAGTCAATCTTCTTTTCTTCGGAAATTTCTACAAAATGCCGATGGCTGAATACCTGTGGGCGATGAAGGAAATGATGAATGACCGCCAGTATCTCTACGATACGATGATCAAGGATCTCTATTATCTGGGCGTGGTTCTCAACAGAAAATATAAATTACTGAGGCTTACCTACACGGTTTTTACGGTTGGTATCATCGCTTCCGTAGTGGCATTTGTGGTGGCATTCCGCAATGTGATGGTTTAAAAGACGGCTTCTACTCCAAAAATAAAATTCCTTCCGGCAGCCGGATTGTAAAAGCGGTTGCCAAAAGCATTTGTATCAAATCCTGAAACATACTCCGTGTTGTATAAATTTTGGATCTGGAGGTTCAGTCTGATTTTGGTATTGTCCAAAACCAACGGCAATCTGAATTGCGCATTCCCGACCAGCGACGGATCTGCCCATACCGAATTGGCATCGTTCAATGGTAGTTTTCCCGTGTAAACGTGTGCATAATCTAAAGTCAGAATCCTGAAGAACATGAGGCTGATCAGTGAACTGACTGTAGTTTTGGGAACACCCGTTAATTGATTGCCGGAAAAGTCGCTATTGTTTTGCCGGTAATTTTGGAATTTGAAATCGTAGAAACTTCCAGAAATCCGGAATCTCAACTGATTAAGAAATTGATTTTTGAGATCAAAATATTCGGTTTCAAGGAGTACTTCCAGACCTTTCTGAACTGTCTCTCCGGCATTGACAAAATATTCCTGACCTGCATCATTTTGTCTTCTGATAATGGCATCTTTCATTCTGAAATCGAAGTATCCTGCTTCCAGAAAAACAGATTTCCCGAATTGTTTTCTCAGACCCAATTCCTTGTTCCAGCCATATTCCGGCTGTAATTGTGAATTGAATTGCTGATCAGAAGATCTGACCTCTTCATTAGTCGGCGCAGAATTTCCTTTTCCTAATTTTCCACGCACTGAAAATCCTTCGGATAAAATATAGCTCACACCAAAACTCGGAAGCCATTGATTTCCAAAAGCCTTTTTACCATTTTCAATATTAGGAAATGACCTTCGCCAAGTATAATCATTAGAATTAAGACTGATGGAAATATCTGTAAACAGTTGTTTTCCAACGTTCAATCTTTGAGATAGAAAGTAGAAACCGGATGTATTTTTAAGTTGGTCAAAATTTTGGGGATTGCCTTCGCTTCCACGGTTATTATCAAAGTTACGGATGATTATCTGATTTCGTCCGCCTTCAAATCCTAGTCTGTAAGCGAAAGATATCCCTTCCCAATTCTTCTCATAGCTGATATGCGTTCTCATCGCCAGATTATTCTCATACCGATGTTCATAATTGGTGATAAATGGATTTTCAAAATCGACGTAAGCGCCTTGAAACAATATAAAGTGAGATAAATTTTTATCTATTTTAAAATCATTAGAAATGCCTGCCAAAAGCATTTTGTTCCGGATTCCGGCCTGCTGCTCTTTTGTACCTGGCGTTGTCGCGGTTTTCGCACGCGCCTGTCTGGGGTTCATCTTCATCTGTTCCAGAGTCAGGCCGCCTGGTGTTTGGTAATCCAGATCAGAATACATCAATATCGTTTTCAGAACTGCCTTTTCCGAATAGTTATAATGATCCTTGATGAAAATTTGTGTTCGATTCATCCTGGATTGTTCACGGTACGAATCGGTCTGATAGTAATTTTGAAAGAGTTCTAGAAAATGCCTTCCTGATCTTTTAGTTAAAATCAAATTCTGGTCAAATGTGCCGTAGCTCCCAACCGAAATTCCCATAGAAGATGTTTCATAATCCCTTGTTTTGAGCAGAATCGTACCTCCGGTCATTGCACCGTAATCACCACTTTCCGGACCTTTGTAAATTTCCATCCGGTCTATCAGCCTGGGAGAAATCACGTTAAAATAAGTATTACCCGACGCATCAGACAAAATAAAATCATCCAGGTAAACTTTGACATTCCGAACACCAAACGGCGATCTTAGCGTACTGCCGCG
This sequence comes from uncultured Chryseobacterium sp., assembly GCA_913778505.1. Lineage (GTDB taxonomy): Bacteria > Bacteroidota > Bacteroidia > Flavobacteriales > Weeksellaceae > Epilithonimonas. Next base: position 17,944 of record CAJYWD010000002.1, on the reverse strand, counting down.
CAGGGAAATCCTGTAGCTTCCCGGAGATCGTTCCTCCATCCTTGCGCCAGGAATCTGATTCACAGCTTCCAGCATCCTTTCCGGTGTGGACTGATTCATCAGATTTTTAGATACTAAAGCTACTGACTTGGTGGATGAAATGAAAGTTGAAGGTTTTTTATAAGAATCAATTTCAACCTTGGAAATGAGTTGTACAGAATCTTTCTGCTGAGACCATAACAATGAGGCCGTTATAAGTGAAGATAAGAAATAGAATTTTATCATTATCGCCTCATCAGCAAAAACTGTACTTATTATGTTAAATCCTGATAATTTTCTAATCTTATAAAAATAACAAATCCGGACAAGCTATCATCCGGATTCAATTAATTTTGATTTACTATTTTAACTTCCCACTGACATCTTTAAATGTTCCTGTAATGGTAGACGTTCCGTTTTTCGTAACAGTACCATGAATGGTGATGGAAGAATTACTGCCAATAAACTCGATCTTAGAACCCTGGTTAATCGTAAGATTTCCGAAGATGGTCACGTTTCCTTCTATTTTCCAGTTCGCATTGCTGTTCAGAATCATGTGTCCGTAGGTTGTAAGATCTCCTTTCAGGTTAAGAAGCGCTCCACTGTTGATATTCAGGGAATTCCACGGATTGGCTTTCGTGCCCTGGAATAATTGTCCGTACATATTGAAGGTTGCATTGCTGTTAATATTTACCGCCTGAGAAGCTGTGAGCGCACCACACCATGTTAGAGATTGATTAACATTGATGCCCTGCAGACTTTTAGTTCCGGAATATTCCAATGTCTGACCAGAATTCACATTGAGCCATTCGCCGCCGGTGTAAGCCGGGAACGACGAGCAGTTGACGCTTCCGCTTGCCGGAGCCACAGTCTTGATGATCTTGAGACCGCCTTTTCCTGTCGCCACGAAGATATATTCACCTTTACTCATCACAAAGTTAGATGAACCTTGAAGATCGAGGGAACCTAAAAGCTTCAACGCATTATTATCCGAGGCATAAACGTACAATCCGGCACCGCCGTTGGCCACAAACACTCTTCCCGAATTGACGGAAACTGCATTGCTCACCACATCGGCAGGATCTACGCCCGAAATTTGCGTTGGCAGATCCAGTTTCTGAAGCTTAGTACCCGAAGTAAGATTGTAAACGCCCACACCATTGTATCCTTCGGAAACCAGTAATTTTCCGTCGATGAAATCAATGGTTCTTTTAGCTTCCGCCACGTCCACGGATGTTGCGAAAGAAGTCACCGGAGACAGTCCGTTTGCGTCATAGATTTTAACGCCCTGTGCACCGCTCAGCACGACAATTTTATTGCTGTTGTAGCCTAGAGCTCTCAGATCGCTTAAAGGAATTGAAATCTCTACCTGCTGACTGCTCTTGCTGAGCTGGGCCAGAACTCCGGTAGCACCGGACACTGCGTAATATTTGGAGCCGTTGGACGTAACATCTGTCGCCACTTTTCCGCTGATGGCAGTCTGCTGAAGAGCGTTTGTCAGCATGCCACCGCTCAGATTCATACTTCCGACGAAAGCCGGTGATGTCGCTTTGAAAATATCCATATCTCTTGCGCCGGCGATGTATAGTTTACCATCATCATATCTCACCGAGCTGACGTCCGTATCCGGAAGAATCGCCTGCATCAGCAGCTTCGGAGCATTAGGATTAGTGACGTCCAGCACTTCTATAGCACCAAGGTAAGTCTCGCCTTCCGTATTGTATGACACGTAAGCGTAGTTACCCTCCACTGTCACATGCGTTGCCCGCAAAGTTTTTCCGTTATAAACCGGCGGCGCAACTTCTGCTACCAAAACCAGAGGAAGATCACCGGCTGTAGTGGTTTTGCCGCCATCTGCGGATCTCATATTCAGAACACCGGAGTTGTCGAATTCAATCCTTCTGCTGAGGCTTTGTGCATCGGAGTTTAATATAATTTCGTTTTGCTGCGCATTGGAAAAGTCATCGCCGTCATTGTTACAAGACAAAACAGCGAGTGTTGCGAAGGCTGCAGCGTAAGGTAAAAGTTTTCTCATAGAGTGATAAATAATTATGTAATGATTTTGATAATGCAAATTAAACAAGAAATCCTGATCTATAATTCAGTATTTTTACGCTAATCGTAAGTTCCGTAATGTTACATACGAATTTATTGTCTGTTTTAATGATTATTACCATTAAGCCAGATAGAAAGAACAATCTGCAAGGTAATTTTCAAAAATCAATAACAATAATTTTATATTTCCATCAATGCTATTATTTTGAAAACAAAAGTTCAATATCTTTGTTTTTTTGATTTCAATAATCTCCATGAGAAAACACGCCGGATTTTTATTATTGTTGATGATTCCTTTTCAGGCCTACAGCCAGCAAACCTTATCTTCGGATGAACTATTTGCCAATGCCAGAACGGCAGCCTTCGAGGAAAAGGATTATCCCAAATCTATTGCGCTGGCCAAACAGGCGCTGGAAATTTCGCCCAATTACACGGATATTTCTGTATTCCTAGGAAGGCTTTACACTTGGGACAAAGATTTAGCTGCCGCCAGAAGTATTTTTGAAGATTTAAATCAACGAAATGTTCAGGATGAGGATTTTTTTCTCGCTTACGCATCTCTGGAATATTGGAATGACAACAATGACAAGGCGATAGAAATCCTTAACAAAGGTCTCTCCTATCATCCGCAGTCCGAGCAACTTCTTCTCTTAAAAGCAAAAACTTACAATTCGGCGAAAAATTATGAAGCCGCTCAAATCGCTGTAGATCAGGTCCTTAAAATAAATCCAAAAAACACCGAAGCGACGGGTCTTGCCGTGAGAATCAACGATGTGGCAGCGAAAAACGCTATAAGTATTACTTATAATTACTCACATTTCGATAAACAGTTTGCAGATGACTGGCACATCGTGAGTGTAGGATATAAACGAGTTACGCCGATTGGCTCGGTGATTCTGCGGGCGAACTATGCCAACAAATTTGCGGAAAACGGCACCCAGCTGGAGCTTGAGGCGTATCCAAGATTGTCGGATATGTTTTATCTATATGTTGGTGCAGCTTATTCTAACGATGTAGGTATTTTCCCAAAATACAGAACCGGAGTTTCCGTGAATGCAAATCTTCCGCATAGTTTTGAAGCGGAATTGGGTTATCGCCAACTGTATTTTAGCAGCAATATCTGCATGTACACGGCATCGGTTGGAAAATATTACAAAAACTTCTGGTTCAATCTGAGAACTTATCTCACGCCGGATAACAAAAACATTTCTCACTCCTACACCGGAACCGTACGTTATTATACCAAAAGTGCTCAGGACTATTTTGCTTTCCAAATCGGGACGGGAATCAGTCCGGAAGAATCGATTAACAACCTGTTGCAGAATGAAGTCTATAAGCTCAAAACTTTTAAAATCGGTGCGGAATATAATTTTTCCATCAGTAGAAATCTCTTTTCAGTCGGTACCATGTATTACAATCAGGAATATCGACCGAATACAAAAGGCAATCAGTTTGACGTCACATTAGGCTACACCAGGAAATTTTAATTTTAAATACAGAAAAGGAGCTCCAAATAAAGCTCCTTTTTTTATTTTGATTGTTTCATAAAATTAACATAAACTGAATCCGGCATCAACTTTTTTGTCTGATAAAATTTGGAATTCATTTTTTTGAATTGGCTGAATTTTCCGTTAATCTTTTGATAAATCTGCGGATTATCCAGTTGGCCTTCTTCCGAATTTTTCAGAATAAACAAATTTCTGTCATGCAGATAATATTTTTCTGAGACAAAATCCGTCAGTAACGTTTTACTCTGCATCATCGGAACATCACTCTTGCTGATTTCCGAATCCGATGCGAGACCTTTTCCTGTCCAGGTTACGGTGGAAGGCGTTTTTAGATTATAATTTTTCCGGTAATAGGCCAGAATCGATGGTGCGACATCAAAATGGCTGATGGTTTTCTGAAAACGTTTGGCTTCCTTCAACAATGGCGAATAAATCATCATTGGGACGTGGAAACGGTCAATCTTGGATTGCAACAGAATCTCCGGCATTGCGTGGTCGCCCGTGATGACAAAAATCGTCTTTTTAAAGTCCGCACGTTTGCTGTAGTTATCAAAGAAATGTCTCAGCGCATCATCGGCATTCAGGACAGAAATGAGTTGCGTTTTGTATTCTCTGCTCCATTGTTTTTGCGAAGGTGAAAGGACATTAGAACTCATCCTCTGGTTGTATAATTTTTCGTAATAATCCTTTCTGTTGATGGCAAACGGATTATGCGTGGAAAGCGTGAGAATCATATTAAAATAAGGCTTCGATTCTACTTTTTGCGCATCCAGCACTTTTCGGAAAACCGACTGATCATCAAAACCCCAACTCTCGCCACCTGGATTGGAAGGCAGTTTTTGGTAAGACTTATCATAGGATTTAATATCTACAATTTGATTGACCTTGCTATACTCAAGATAGTTTCTGTAACCATCAAAATCCAGATTTCCGCCGTAATAAAATCCGGTATCGAAGCCGTTGGTCTTAAGAATATTGAACAAATTAAAATGATCCGGCGTTTCCTTGATTTCCAAAAATCCATTTTTGCCAAAAGGCAATGAACCGGTTAATGATGGCAAAGCTGCAAAAGTCCTTCCCGCAGAACTCAGACCATTTTCCCAATACAGACTTTTTTGGGACAACGAATCCAGGAACGGTGTGAAATTTCCCATATAGCCTTTCGGCGAAGTGTAAGCATGACCAAAGCCTTCCAACACTACAAACACGAGATTCGGGATTTCGTCGGATGGTTTCAGATAATTGCCGAGAAAATCCTGCGTGTCTTCTTTTTTCCAAAATGGAAAATCCGGATTCAGCATTGTTTTGCTGTTGTCCAAAGCTTCATCTTCATTTAGAAATTCCGTGATTTCCGGATGGTCACTGATGAAGTTTTCCTCATTGGCTCTGAAAAAATACGCCCATTTACTTTTCGCAGCATTCTGGTTAAAGTCCGTAGCAACACTAAGTTCCTTGGCACTAATCATTTCAGTGGGTAGAAAATAAGCCAGCAAACCTAAAAGAATCAAACCTGAACCCAGATAAACCGAACGAAAATTAAATCTTCCCGAGAGCCACAGAGGAATGAAGGCGACGGCCAGCAAAATGCCTATCAATGCATAGTTTTTAAAATTAAGCATTCCGCTGGCATCCAGGATTTGTTTAATTTCCGCTTTACTGTAATAGACCAAATCTGCGCCGAGCATATTACCGGTTTCAGAAAAATAAAGAAACAGAATATACTGGATGACCACCACGAATCCGAAAACCAGAACCGCCAGTTTCCGTGCCCAGCTTTCCTTGATAAAATTGATGATGAGATAAACGATTCCAACGCCAAAAATCAATTCCAGAAGAAATCTGACATTATCCAAAACTAACGATCTGACCACAGGAGAAGTATCGACACCGGTAAATGAATAATGGTACCAAAGCCACTCGGCGACTACGCCAAGCATGTAAAGTACGGCAAAAGTTGCCGCAATTGCGCCATATTGCCCAAGCCCAAATTTCAGCATCGCCCAAATCCTTTTACCTATTGGCAGATTTTGGGTGTTCTGGCTGAAACCTTGCCTTGTCATTTCGCCCCAGCCGTGCGATTTTTTGAAATAATCGATAAAACCATTCACACCGGCACGGACGGTAATCGGGTGAAAGTAAAACGGTTCTGTAAACGCCGTAACAATCAATGCAAAAAAGTCTTTCCGCTTGCTGTAAACCTGGTGACTCATCATATCCACCAGCATGGCGTACACTGAATAGAGAAATCCCATCGATAAAACCAGCGCAAACAGCACGAAGAAAAATGGCCAGTTGATAATGCCTAGAAGCAGAAAGATGATGAATACGATGTAGCCGGAAAACTCGACCAAAGGACCAAGGAACTCGAAGAAAAACCAGTACGGCAGACTTACCATTCCTAGTTTCTTGTATTTCGGATTGAACATCATGCCGCGGTGTTTCCAAAGCGTTTCGATGGTGCCGCGCATCCAGCGGTTTCGTTGTTTTTTGAGGATATCTTTGGTTTCGGGAACTTCTGTCCAGCACAGCGGATCCGGAATCGTAAGCACTTCATAAGGCTCTTTTCGCTCTTCCATATATTTCCGCATCCTGACCACGAGTTCCATATCTTCACCTACGGTTTTACGGTCGTAGCCGCCACATTCCAGAACAATTTTACGGTCGAAGACACCGAACGCGCCGGAAATCAGAATCAATCCGGAAGCGCGCGACCAGGCCATTCTTCCCAAAACGAAAGCGCGAACATATTCTAATGCTTGTGTCCTTCCTAACAATGTTTTCGGCATATTCACGCTCACCACTTTCCCGTCTTCTACCACACAATTGTTGGCCAGACGGATGACACCGCCACAGGCAATGATTTTCTTGTCGGTCTCTTCCAGGAAAGGTTTTGCTAATTTCAGAATAGAATCCTGCTCCAGAATACAATCTACATCGATACAGACGAGATATTGACCGGATGATACATTGATTCCGACATTCAGCGCATCGGCTTTGCCGCCATTTTCCTTGTCAACGACAATCAGTTTTTTAAAGGCCTGATTCTTACTCTTGTAAATACCTCGGATTTTATTGGTTTCGATTTTTCCCTGGACAAAAAAGGAAACACATTCCAAATCATAAGCCTCTATCAGCTTCTGCATAGAGTCGTCCTTGCTGCCATCGTTGATGATGATAATCTCAAGATTGTGATAAAATAAAGATAACAAGGAGCGGACATTTTCCACAATGGTCATTCCTTCATTGTAAGCAGGCGCCAGAACACTGAAAACCGGCGCATTGGGATTGGCAGCGATGATGCTGTAATCCGTAAAAACATTTTCCTTTTTGTATCGCAAAACCGCTCCGAATGCATAGATGCCGACCCAGCCGTAAATGATGGCAATAGCCGCTCCGTAAAGGAGATAAAGCCAGATAACGATTTCGTAGATGATGTGTGAAAACTCTAACATACTTTTTCCTGCAAAGCGTATTTGACAATTTGAATTAATTCTTCGGAAGCATGTTCATTCTGGGACAATTCCGAAAGATATTGCTGATGACCAAGTTCGTAAAGTGCCTGTGCAGCATTGACCTTGATTCCGGAAGAAACCTCGGCTGACAATTCACGTTTCAGTAAATCGATACAACATTGGTCTTTGGAAACTTTGGTCACAAGCAGGATTTCAATTTTCACATCTTCCGGTTGCTCATCATAAATGGAACCGAGGTAGGCTACCGTATCTGGATTTTCCAATGACATCAGGACTTTTACAGCTTTGATCCTGATACTCACCGAATCGTGGCGAAGGAGTTGAATAACCTGAGGATAAAGCGAAAGAATTTGAAATTTCCTGATCAATTTCAGCGTAAAAATCGCCACGGAATCATTGTAGTTATTAAGCCAATTTTCAATGGCAGATTCGGAATTTTCGGGAACGGAGGGAATAGAAAGCAAAAGTCGGAGCTGTTGCCATTCGGAAATTCTGGAAGTAAAAGAATCCAGGAAATGAAGTCCTTCAAAACCTTTGAACCTCACCATTGCATATTGTGCTTCCTGGTAAACCTGAACCGAAGGATGTGTAAGGAATGACGCAATTCTCTCCTCAGAATCACTGTCTTCCATCACTGTGAGTTCCGTAATTCCGCCTGCAATGAGATGTGGCTTTTTTTGGTTTAATTTCTTTAAAGCTTCTTTTTTCAGATTGTATTCATTAAATAGATCTTTGAGTTTATCCTTTGCCACGCCAGAAAATTTCTTTTCCGATTCTACTAATTTCTGCAGAAAAAGATTCCTGAACGAAATATTGCCACTCAACGCCATAAACTGCGAATCATCGGACACTTTCTCGTCCCAATAGACAATGACCTCCGAGATTTTTTTGTTAATGACATCGGTCCAGGAAGCCATGCGCAGCGACTGATTGTATTCAAAAATATTATAAATCAGCACGGCAATAATCAGCAGCATTACCAATGATAACATCACGATGAAAACAAGGAAAAGAAAATGGACGGAAGTAATCAGCATCAGAAATACATTCTATTTGGGCATAAAACGTTTAATCCTGAGCATCAATTCATTAGGACTGAAAGGCTTGACAATAAAGTCGGAAGCGCCGAGGTCAAAGGCATTCAAAACCACTTCTTCCTGTCCCATACTGGAGAGCATAATGACCGGTGTCTGTTTTTTCATCGTTTTCAGTGCAGACAAAATCTCAATGCCGGAAGCAAATGGCATCATTATATCGGTAATGGCCACATCCACATCTTTTTCCTTTAAGGTTTCGATGGCTTCCTTTCCGTTTCTGGTAAGGATAACTTCGTGACCTTCTTTCAGTAATTTGTGTTCGATTGTTTTGAGAATCAACTCATCATCTTCGGCAATCAAAATTAACATAACGTTTCAGACTTTTTATTTTATTAAACTTTTTATAATATCAAGACCAACTGAGATTTCTTCCCTTATTTCATCATTCAGCTTTTGGAAATCTATCATTTCACTGGCATCTTTCTCCCATTTTACCGAGATTTCGGATAATTTAAAAAGACCAGCAATTCCCGCTGTACCACGGAGTTTATGCAGAATAGCCTCAACATCTGACCTGTTCTTTTCGCTAATTGCCAGCGCAATATCTTCGTCAGCCTGATGAAGTTGCTTTACAACCAGATTCAGAAACATATTTCGGAACTCAACATCATCGCCAACTTGCTCGTTAAGCATTTCCGTATTAAGGTGATCTTCTATTACCAATTGTTTATCCTGTTGCTGATGATCCTGAACATCAAGATGTTTGCTCAGCATTTCTTCCAACTGAGACTGGCGCAGCGGTTTTGGGAGAAAATCGTCCATTCCACACGCGATGCATTTTTCTCTTTCGCCAAGGACATTTCCCGCTGTAACACCGATAATCGGAACATTCTCGTAGCCCGCAATCTCACGAATCTGCTTGGTAGCTTCTATTCCATCCATTATTGGCATCTGAACATCCATCAGGATGATTGAAAAAGATTTTTTCTTACAAGCTTCCAGCGCTTCCAGTCCGTTCACAGCTTCGGTAAGTTTCGCATTAGGGATCAAAACTTTCATCATTCTGTTATTCAGAACCATATTGACAGGATTATCATCCACCAAAAGAACATCAATATCATCCAGGACAGACAATGTTTTTGTGTTTTCTACTTTCACTTCGCCGACCTGGATCTGCGTATTTTTCTCAACACGTCTCAATGTTTTGTAAAGTTCCTCGGACTTGATAGGCTTCATGAGGAAGTAGGAATTTTCTTCCTTTTTGAAAGAATTGATCACATCATGTTCCTCGGATGACGTGTGTAGAATCACCAACGGAGAAGTTTCGTTACGCTGGCTAAACAGTTCGCGGATTTTATCAATTGTTTCCAGCCCAGAAATGATAGGCATGTGATAATCCATCAGAATAACATCAAACCGTTCGCCTTTCAGAAGCAATTGCAAAGCCTCCATCCCATTGGCTGCCAAAACAGAATCAACATTTTTGTAGGCTAACATGTGCTGGAGAATAATCCTGTTCGCTTCATTGTCATCTACGATCAGAACCCGGCTGATAGAAAGATCATCGTTATCATCTTTGATTTCCGACATTTCGTAAGGCATTTCGATCTCGAAGAAAAATACGGAGCCTTTTTCCAGCTCACTTTCCAGCGAAAGATGACTTCCCATGTATCCCAAAATGTTATTGGAAATGGTCAATCCAAGACCTGTCCCGCCATAGCGTTTGCTGATGGAACTGTTTTCCTGCGTAAAGGCATCGAAGATATACTTCTGCTTATCTTCCGGAATCCCGATGCCTGTATCTCGCACAGAAAACCGAAGCTTTATATTTTTTTCATCGATGTTAAGCTTCTCAACTTTAAGTTCGATCTCTCCTTTTTCCGTAAATTTAACCGCATTGCCAAGCAGATTGATAAGAATCTGTTTTAGCCTTGCGGAATCTACCATCAGAGTCCTTGGAAGTCCCTGTTCAATATTCAGAAGAAGTTCGATATTTTTTTTCTGAGACTGGTAGAGAATCACGTTAATTACCTGACTCACCATATCGTAGACATCGCTCGGCTCTACGACCAATTCCATTTTCCCTGATTCGATTTTAGAAAAATCAAGAATGTCATTGATGATGTTGAGAAGATTTTCTCCGGATTCATTGATATAATTCAGATATTGAGTCTGGATGTCGTTCAGTGGTGTTCTTAGCAATAAATCGGAAAATCCGATCACACCATTAAGCGGCGTTCTGATTTCGTGGCTCATATTGGCCAGAAACTCAGACTTGGTTTTGCTGGCAATATCCGCCATTCTTTTAGCTTCCTTGAGTTCCCGGTTGACTAAAACGGCATTGGTGGTATTTTTGACCGAGACAATAATTCCGCCGATCTCGTTTTCGGAAACGTACCACGGCCCGACTTTTAAACTGTAATGCTGTGTCTCTTCGGATTCGTTGAGGCTTACTTCAAAATCATCATTTACGTAAACGTGGCCTTGCAATGCGGCGCGGTAGATCATCTTACGCGCCTCCGGAACGTTCGGTGAAATGGTAAAAAGATTGTGACCGATAAGGTCTATATTTTTCATATCAAATTCCTCTTTCCAGCTGGTACTTACTGAAAGGTAATTCAGATCCTTATCAAACATCGCAATAGCGTCCGGTACATAAGTGACGAAAGACTGCATCATGGCTTCTTTCTTGGTGATGTCCAGATACATTTTTTTGAACGCGTCAATGTCCTGAATGATGCCAAAGACCCTTACACATTCGCCATTCTCAAATTCCGGGATGGCTTTTACGCGAACCCAGATGGTAACACCGTCGTTGCGCACCAGCTGAAATTCCTCGTCATACGGAATGCCTTCCTGAATCGCACGATTGAATAAAAACTTGACCCGTTCCTGATTATCTTTCTGATAGAATCCGATGGCGTTTTCCAGATCCGGCTGATAATCGCCTTCCATCCTATGGATTTCGCGCGTGCTGTCTGACCAGAAGATCTTATTGGTTTTAAGATTCACTTCCCAGCCTCCTACCTGAGCCACGGAACTGGTCTGCTCCAGGAATTTTTTGGTAGACAGCAGGTCTTTTTCCAGAGTCACCCTTTCAGTAACGTTCAGCGCCGTGCTGATAACGTAAGGTTGTCCCTCATCATCCAGTTCTACCAGATTATGATACATCCAGATGAGTTCTGCTCCGTCCTTTGTGCAGAGAATCATATTTCCGAAATCCTCCTTATTTTTGCTGATACGCCGGAGATAATCCTCCATACCCTGATGATTTTTCCTCGGCACCAAATCACGCAGGTTGAGACTTTTGACTTCCTCTGCGGAATAATTGAGCATCTCTCTTCCTTTTTCATTAACGGCAATAATATTACCCTGCATATCGTGCATGCTCATCAGCCCGATTGCATTTTCGAAAAAGCTGCGGAAGCGCCTTTCCGAACTTTCCAACTGTCTTTTTTCTTCGGAATGTGACGTGACATTGATTCCGAAACAGAAAATTTCAGAAAATTTTTCATTCTGCTTCAGGGTCCATTCTACCAAAGTCTGTGACCCATCATTATGTAAAGTGGATGTGGTGAAGGATGAATCCTTCTTTTCCTTAAAATCATTGATAGAACAGGAAAACTGGTCATTTTTACCAAGTATTTCCACAAAATCTTTTCCGACGGCTTCTGCTTTTCCGATTCTGAAAGTTTTTTCGAAGGCAGGATTGAGATCTTTAAAACGATACTGACTGTCCAGTACACAGATCAGGTTATTGGATATGTCAAAAGTCTGCTGAAAATAATCGGCGTCAATTGTTTTCCGGCGTGATAACAGCATTCTGGTGACTGCAGAAGCCAGCTTTTTGAGACCTTCCACCTGTTTCTCAGAAATCATTTTGGGCCTGTAGTCTATTGCGCAGATGGTTCCGAGCGCAAAACCTTCTTCATCCAGCAGAGGAACACCGGCGTAAAACCGAATTCCTCCGGCAACAATCAACGGATTATTACTGGAACGGTCATCCAGAAGTGTATCATTGATGACCACCACTTCGCCGTCAGCGATGGCATATTGGCAGAGTGTATTCTCACGTTCCACACTGTCTATGGCCATACCTACACAGCTTTGCATCCGTTGGGTTTTGCTTTCCATAACCGAAATTAACGAGGCCGGGGAATCTGTGATAATGCAGATAGTTTCTGCAAAAATATCCAGTTCGGGATCCTTCGGGAGATTGAGGAGGTCCTGGAGAGCCAGCTTTTCCAGACGAGCCTCTTCATTGCCAGGGAGCGGAAAATCACTCATATATCTAATAATATTAAGATGAGAAAGTTATATGTTTATGAATGTCTGTTTTTTGATCATAACGCTTCAATCAGCAGTCATTTTGACAGTCTGAAAGAATCTAAAATGTTTTATTTCAGATTATCGAGATTTCTTCGGAAATAGACGATCCTTAAAAATTGATTTATTACTAATTACAGACATTCATATATATCTTTAAAGATTTTTCAAAAATAATATTTTATTTAATTTATTTTTATATTGAGACAAAGAAATTAGCAATGATCTTGCTGGACACAAAAAAAAGCACCCCGAACTGACAGTTGAAGTGCTTTTTCTAATTGTGATGTATTTGGATTAGAACGGATAACCGATGGCAATGTTTAGGATGAGATTATCCTTTCTCCAGGATGAATCTCCAAAATTGATCATATCCAGAACCCAGCGCTCATCTTTAGCATTATATGGTACCCTAAGCGGCATCGCCAAGTCCAGACGCAGGACGAGAATCGAAAAGTCTAATCGTAATCCCAGTCCAGCGCCCATTGCAACTTCGCTCATAAAATCGCTGGTAAATTTGGCGCCAGGTCTCACATTCACTCCATTGGCATTAATATCATCATTGATGAGCCAGATATTTCCGGCATCGGCGAAGAAAGCAAGATTCAGGAATTTGTAAACATTGAGTCTGTATTCTGCGTTCAGTTCCAGCTTGATATCACCAGCCTGGTCGAAGATGGCTCTGGTATTGTTCGCACCACGCGGATCGTAGCTGCCCGGACCAAGCGTCCTTGCACGGAAAGCCCGGATACTGTTACTTCCTCCCACAAAAAACTGTCTTGAAAAAGGAATATGCTCCGAATTGCCATAAGGCACAGCTACGCCTGCAATAAAACGGGAAGCAAAGGATGTTTTCTCTCCGAATTTGTGATAAAATCTGAAATCATTTTCAATCTTGGCATACTGGCTGAACGGTACTCCGAAAACGGTTTTTACATCGCCATTCTTGTAATTGGCACCACTGATAAGACCGGTCAGATTGCCCGCCAGATCCAGCATTCCTTTATAATAAATGGTATTCTTGCGCGGAAGCATCGTGGTAGAATAGGTAAATGAATATGTAGGACCGAAGATCAATTGCTGTTCGGTAACTCTCTGCAGATAAGGATTACTCATTTTCAGCGTGTCGAATTTCGGTGTTTCTTTCGCAGGATTGATGAAGGAGACATCAATCAGCTTCAGCTCGTGTTCCTTCCGCACATTCTCTTTCCACGCATATCCGAAAGATGCATTGAAAGTATTTAAGGTGTACAATGTGGTTCTGTTCTGGAATTCGTATCCGATCTGAACATTGGTTCTAGGCACAAATGCACTGGCAGAACGGAACCTGAACGGTGCCACAATCCTCGGAATAGACAGCTGCGCATTAGCACCAGCCCTGAAGATATTTTCGGCATCAGACGGCCCGCCTATCTGGACGTCGAAAGCACCATAAACCGACGCTTTGAACTGCTCCGCACCACGGAAAAAATTCCGCTGCGTCCAGTTGAGGTTAAGCTCACTGCCGGCATAATTTGCAGAATTGGTTCTTCCCAACGCTTCGAGTCTAAGCGATTGTAATTCTCTTGGCGTCAGCACGTAATAAGCATCAAATTTATGATTAATAGAGTCCGATACAATGAACTCATTTTTCACAAATTTAAATACGCCCAGGCTTATCAGCCGGTTCAGAGACAGATTATGATCTTTGCGGTTGTACACATCTCCCGTCTCAAAATAAAGCGCGCGATCGAAAATTTTTGGTTTAAATTTTTTATCAGGATCTACCACATAAATATTATTGTACTCATAGCCTTTCAGCGAGTCGGCGCTCATCGGGATATTGTAGAGACCACGCTTGGCATCCCGGAGATTATAGTTTGGAAATACAACCACCTTATCAATGGTATATTGCTCTGTGGCAAGCGCAGGCGTATTATCCTTGAGTTTCACATTGAGTTCCACTTTATGATCTTTGGTCACGGTACTGTCTGCCTGCACAATGATGTTATCTGGACTGAAATAGTAAAAACCTTTATCTTTCAAGTCATCATCGATTCTCTTGCGCTCGGCTTTAATGACATCCAGGTCAAATGGATTGCCCACTTTCAAAAGTGTTTTGTCTTTTGAAGACTGAATCTCACGGTTAATCAGGGTAGAATCCTGCTGAAACTTGACCTGATTAATCGTGTAACGGAATCCTGGCTTAAGCGTATAGATGACCTTGGCCTTTTTATTTTTTGAGACAGTATCGTAAGTCGCCTGTGCATTAAAATAACCTTTGTTCTCAGAATAATTAACAATGATATCTTTATTGAACTCTCGATCGACATCGCCCAGCAAAACTGGTTCTTCCCCGAATTTGTATTTGAGCCAATACCGCAAACCTTTCTCTTTTTTAGGCTCCTTGGTCACGTTGTACGCATATAGTTTTGGTCTTAAACCTAAGAAAGAGGAGTTAGGCTTAGGCGTCAGATTTCCCTCCAGAGCGGTTTGTAATTCTTTACGCTCTTTTTTGGTGAGGCTGTCGTTTTTAACCTTCACTTCTCCTCCCACGTACAGCATCTCGCCTTCCTTCAGGAATTTTGTATTGCTGCAGGACATGATGAATGCAGAGATTCCTGAAGTTAGTACAATTTTATAAATAGTGTTTAGATTACGCTTCATTACTTAAATTCTACGGCTTGGTTATCTGTTTTTCTTTTACTCTCACGGTTCGGTCTTCTGGATTTTCGGAAGATATCACGGAACTTGTCATAATCCAAAGTGATGATAAACCCTACGCCAGTTTCCACGATCTGACCTTGCAACGCCACTTGGTAATCATTTTTACGGTAAGCTCTCAGCATATAGCGGCCGTCCCTGGAAAGACTGTAATCCACCGTGACATCACCTGCAATATTGGTGGTATTCTCATTCTGTCTGGCATCGCCTTCCAGCCCGAAGTTGCTGCCCACGGAGACTTTTAAGCGGTCGTTCAGCAGACGTTTGCTCACATCCACATTGAGATCGGTTCTGGTGTTTTGTTTTCCTGTGGAATAATCTTCCGTAGACTCCAGATCGAAGTTCAGGTCTACACCTTTGATAAGATCGGACGCCAGATTGTTGATCTGCTGAGACAATATTTTACTCACACTTTGTCGCGCCATGGTTTCTGCAGAGACACCCGAATTGCTCTGGAATGGATTTTCGCCCACGAATCTGTTCAGTAACAGCATTGCGAAAACCTGCTTGTTCATTTCGTTTTCATCCTCGCGCAATTGAGCGAGTTTACCTTCCACCGTTTCTGTCACCAGGGATGAGACGGCATTATTCTTCTCATCGGTAGTAATATCAAAGCTGATCTCCGGCTTCAGCAATTCACCTTTCAGAATCAGCAGCGTATTGAAAGGGATTCTCTGTTTGAACTGGTTAAGTTCTGCATCGTTCATCTGCTGTTCCACAAGGTCTATCGGCGCCACGTTACTTTTATAAATGGCTGTAATATCAAGATTGGCCGTGGTAGGTTCGCCTGTCCAGGTAATAGTGCTGCCTTTCTGGATATCAAACTTACGTTTCAGCACACTCACGGACATTTCGTAGCTACCTTTTTCAACCTGATAAACACCTACGAGCGTCGTCTTTCCTGATGGGTCAATACCGCCGGTAAGGTCTGCTTCGCCCTGAAGATTGACAAAATCACCATTGGCCTTATCAATGACAATCGACATTTTGGCTTCTTTACTCACTTCGATATTCACACTCACATCCATACCTTTGAAGTTGGTCTGTGCGTTGAGAGAATCGGTCTTTATGGTTTTATTCAAGGCGATCTGATCCTGGTCTACAAATTCCACAATGCCGTCTCTCTCCTGCAACGACGGCGCAGACTGAGGCAGCACGAAAGTAAAATCCGTATTATCTGCCACTGCAAGTCTACCATCTACTTTCGGAAGATCCAGGTTCCCGCGCACCTTCAGTGCGGCATCAATTGCGAGAATACCGTACATCATCGCATCATTGGATTTCTCCGAATTGACCGCTTTAAAATCCTTGGCATCAATATCCAGATTGAAGACAAAATCCCTGTAAGTCTGCGTCAATACCTGACCATCTATGTTGAGTGAATTACCGTCTTTGTCATTGATTTTGAAATTATCGAATTCAATACCGCGGTTGGTAAACCCGATTTTATCATTGATGTTCCGGAAGTCACTGCCCGTTTTTGCAATCATCAATCCGACATTATTCATTCTCACATCGCCCAGAATCTTCGGCGCCGCTGTGGTTCCTGTTATTTTGAGATCACCGGAGAGATAGCCCTCGGTATTCGTAATGGCGTTCATCGTGAAGCCTTGCAGTGTTTTCATTTGAAGTTGATTCATCATCAGATTCATATCAAAACTACTGGCGGCCGTGTTGTAATTCCCCACAATTTTTACATCATTATTATTCCCTGTTAACGCTATGTCGGCGTTCAGAAGATTTGCGGCTTGGTTATTCACCTTAATATCCAGATTTCCCACAGGACTGCCAAATACGAACAGATCGGTGACATCAATGTCCGATGTAAAGGTCATATTTTTGGAAAGGTTCCTGAGTTGAGCCGTTCCGTTAATGGTTCCTTTTGCCAGAAGCGAATCTTTTTTAATGATCTCCGTAATCGTCTCAATTTTAAAATCCTTCAGTGAAACATTCAGCGGACTGCTGGGCGAGCTACTTTCGGATTGAAGCGAAATTTCTGCTCCGGAATTACTCAGCCTGAAATTATCTGCCACAATTCCCTGACTGAAAATCTGGATCTTATTATTATCGGCCACGTTCCAGTCCATATAATTAAGCTTGAGGCCATCAGGTTTTAGCGAAATTTCCGTGATATCGTTCATTGATTTGGCATTTCCGGCAATCAGGAACTGTGTCTGATCCTTGTCATCCTTCGTCGTGATGTTATAATTGATGATATTATGAGCTACATCACCATTCAGATTCACCTTATTAAGTGCGAAACTTTCGCTTTTGAGTGATGCAACATCCAAATTATATTGCAGCGCCTGATTCTGATTGGTGATTTTCAAACCGGTATTTTCAAGTGAATTGGTACCGTATAAAACCTGTGGAATTTTTGCATCCAGTTCTATCAATTGCGAGTCGGCGTTATAATTTCCTGTTATGGTAATGGTTTCAAAACTTTTAAGCTCAGGTACGAATTTCCGGATCAGATCGTCATTTTTAAGGGTCGCAATGAGCGCAAAATATTGCCCCGGATCAATTTTCTGAGCTTTAGCAGGCTTCTGGAATTGATAATACTGGTTAATCGTCTGCGATAATGCACCGAAGATCTGCGTCAGTTTATATTTCCCGTTCAGCTCTGCATCAGCGATCTGCGAGTTAAACTGAATCTTGGTAGAATCTGCGGTAGAAACTGCATTGAGGCTGATGTCCTGAATTGGATAAACCTCTTTGGTATCCGAAATCGCAAAATTATGAAGATTGAGATAGCCATTGAGATTATCGGGATCCAGACTCCTGAAATCGCCGTCAATGCCGCCGGCCAGAATCATGGGCGAAC
>CAJYWD010000001.1 GCA_913778505.1 uncultured Chryseobacterium sp. | reverse complement strand
ATCGCTAAGGCTAAAGGTTAATATTAAATTAGATTAAAATGTCACAAAGAATCAGAATAAAACTTAAATCTTACGATTACAACCTGGTAGATAAATCTGCAGAGAAAATCGTAAAAACGGTAAAGGCGACTGGTGCTGTTGTAAACGGTCCTATCCCATTGCCAACGAACAAGAGAATCTTCACGGTGTTAAGATCTCCGCACGTAAACAAGAAGGCGAGAGAACAGTTCCAACTTTCTGCTCACAAAAGATTGATGGATATCTACTCTTCTTCTTCTAAAACTGTTGATGCTCTAATGAAATTAGAACTACCTTCAGGAGTAGACGTAGAAATTAAAGTGTGATAATTCCACTTTGCTATGATAAAAGCCATTCTCATTTATGAGAATGGCTTTTTTGATTTCGGGATTAACATAATATCTTATTTAGTAATTAAAATTCGGATCTTTATAGATAACTTAAATTTAATTGTTAAAGTTTAAATATTTTTTTGAAATCATCAATTTTATCTCAATAAAATATTACATTTGCTTCCCTTAATTTAAGAAAATGAAGAAAACATTAACTAGTTTGCTGTTAATGGGCAGCTTGCCATTGGTTTATGCACAATGGAGCAAGGCTACACCTAATACAACAGTTACCAGAACCAGCGATAATGCTGTTTATTACAAATTGGACATCAATGCCATCCGCGGAAAACTGCTTTCTGCCGATAAGTCTACTAATGGTGCAGGTGCTGTTACCATTAATCTTCCAATGGCAGACGGAACAATAGAGCGCTTTGCAGTGAATAGTTTTCCGGTGATGGATGAGGCTGTGGCCAACCGCTACCAGCTTGGCTCTTACGTGGGAGTCGGGATTGATGACCCTACCAAGTATGTCCGCTTTAGTGTGGCACCCAACGATTTTCAGTCCATGATGATCAGTAATGGTAAATACGAGTTCATTGAGCCCGCAACAGCTGATAAGACTTTTTATTCGGTACATGGAAAAACCAGTAAAGAAGGTGCTTTTTTATGCAGCACCAGTGAGTCTGCGGAGTCTATTGCGCAAATGAATGCCATGCTAAAAAATGGCGAAGCAGAACGTGCCGGAAATAAGAAATTCCATACTTTACGTCTTGCAGTATCAGTAACTGGAGAATATGGTGCCTACTTCGGTGGAGTAGCCGGAGCACTCACCCAGGTGAACGCAACCATGACGCGTGTCAATGGCGTTTTCGAGCAGGAGTTCAACCTGCACCTTAATGTAATTAATGCACCAAATCTGATTTTCACGTCAGCATCCACAGATCCATACAGCAGTGCCAGCCAGATGTGTAAATGGAATTATGAACTGATGAACGTGCTGCACGGCGGGAACTACGGAGTAACTGATGCTGATTTTGATATTGGTCACCTCTTCGGAAGAACAGGTGGTGGCGGTAACGCCGGATGTATAGGCTGCATCGGCAGTAATGATGTCAGCACGACATCCTATACTGCTGCCACCGGTGGCTGTGGCTACGCTTACATCTCACCGAATAATTACAAAGGAAGTGGTATCACCTCGCCAGGTTCGGGAGCACCGCAGGGCGATACGTTCGATATCGATTACGTGGCACACGAGATGGGGCATCAGCTGGGAGATAACCATACTTTCAGCTTTAACGAAGGAACAGGTGTCAATGTAGAGCCGGGTTCAGGATCTACCATCATGGGCTATGCCGGAATCACGGGACCTAATACTGATGTTCAGGCTAATTCCGATCCTTATTTTCACAGTGTCAGCATCGATCAGGTTCAGACCAACCTTGCCTCCAAAACAGTGGATGTAGAAACGGATATTACCAATAATCCGCCGGTGGTGGTACCAATGACTGCAACTACCTATACCATTCCACTAAACACGCCATTTGTATTGACTGCTTCTGCAACAGATCCTGATGGCGATACTTTAAGTTATTGCTGGGAACAGGTGGATAGCAGTAATCTGGCTGACGGAATAGGTAAGGCAGCCGGCACTGGCGATGGCGCTGCTGCGATAGGTACCACTACGCGTGGTGCTTCTTTCCGTTCTTATTCACCGGTTAGTACACCGACAAGATATTTTCCTAAGTTATCTACCGTTCTTTCTGGTGCGGTAAAAAATGTCAATGATTTTGAGGCTGTTTCTTCTGTAACCCGAAACACAGCTGCCACCAGAACGAAATTTCGTGTCACTGTACGGGATAATAAAGGAGCCAATACTCAAACCGCCTACACTACGCAAAGCATCAATGTAGGGCCTGCAGCAGCATTTACAGTAAGCGACGCTTCTCTGGCGGTAGGATCCAATGCGACCGTGACATGGGTGCCGTCCGGAACTACTGCAGCGCCTTATAATGTTGCTAACGTCAAGATTGATTTTACTTCAGATGGTGGAGACACCTGGACTACTTTGGCTGCATCAGTACCTAACTCAGGAACTGCCACGGTAACCGTACCGGAATCACTATCCGGAAAAGCGGGACATGTGAGAGTATCAGCTATCGGGAATGTATTTTACGCTGTAAAGGCAGCTACGGTAGAAACTTTGGCAGTTGGGGACGTAAAAACCAAATCTGTTCAGGTTTATCCTAATCCTGTCAAAGATGTTCTTAATGTAACCAATGTAATGGTGAATTCGAGATACGAAATCTATAACGCTGCGGGACAGCTGGTTTCCAAAGGTGGTCTTGGCTCGGGAAAAGTAGCCGTCAATAAATTACCAAAAGGTGTTTACTTTATCAATGTTGATGATAACGGAACAGTTGTTAAAACCAAATTTGTAAAAGAATAATAAATTCTGGATATTTTTTTAACGGAGGTCTCTTTCTTAGAGGCCTCTGTTTTTATTAATGATTAACTTTAAACGAAAAATGAGACACAATAATTTTTTCGAAAGATTTGCAAATTGGGCCACCAAATTTACTGGAAGTTCAGGCGCCTTTATAACAGCCACAATAATTGTCATCCTGTGGGCGATAACTGGTCCGGTTTTCAAATACTCGGAGACTTGGCAACTGGTCATCAATACAGGAACTACGATAATTACTTTTTTGATGGTCTTCCTTATTCAGAAAGCGCAGAACAAAGACTCAAAAGCCATACAGATCAAACTTAACGAACTGATAGCCTCCAATGAGAAAGCCAGCAACAGAATTGTGGACATTGAAGATCTCACAGAGAAAGAACTGGATCAGCTGCATTGCTACTATGAGAAACTGTCAGATTTTGCAGAAGAAGACGAGGATATCCATCAGTCACATTCTATAGATGCGGCAAAGAAAAATCAGGATATTAAGTACAAAGCCTTTCAAAAACGCCACGATGAATGGCTGGCCAGGCAAAATCAAGCAAAGTCATAATTGATTTATCCGGAGGGATAATATAATTGCGAGGCAAAACTGATTACTATTTGCTAAATCACTAAAAATCAAAATATTTTCCAATAAATATTTGTCAGTTTCAAAATTATCCATAAATTTGCACACTCATTTTAGGGAAGGAGTATGCCTATTTCAGAAATAGAATATGACGAAAACCGCTAAAATGCTGAAAACTAAATATAATAGATATATATAAATAATGTCAGGTATTATTGGTAAAAAAATCGGTATGACCTCTTTGTTTGACGAAGCTGGGAAAAACATTCCTTGTACAGTTATTCAGGCTGGTCCGTGCTCGGTTTTACAGGTCAGAACCATTGAGAACGACGGTTATAAATCCGTTCAGTTAGGTTTCGATGACAAGAGTGAGAAGAACGTTGGTAAAGCGTTAGCTGGTCATTTTAAAAAGGCTGGTTCAACTCCTAAAGCTAAGTTGGTAGAATTCTACAGAGAGTTCGTAGACGAAGTAAAAGTAGGAGACGAGGTAAAAGTTGATCTTTTCGCAGAAGGCGAATTTGTTGACGTAACAGGTACTTCAAAAGGTAAAGGCTTCCAGGGTGTTGTTAAAAGACATGGCTTTGGAGGTGTAATGCAGGCAACTCATGGTCAGCACAACAGACTTAGAGCTCCAGGTTCTATCGGTGCGGGATCAGACCCTTCAAGAGTATTCAAAGGAATGAGAATGGCTGGAAGAATGGGAGGTAAGCAGGTGACTGTACAAAACCTTCAGGTGTTAAAAGTGGATCAAGAACAAAATCTTTTAGTGGTAAAAGGTGCTGTTCCGGGAGCTAAAAATTCTTATGTAATTATCAGAAAATGGAACTAGTAGTATTAAATACATCAGGAAAAGAGACCGGAAGAAAAGTAACTCTAGACGAATCAGTATTCGGAATTGAGCCAAATCAGCACGCGGTTTACTTAGAGGTTAAGCAATATCTTGCCGCTCAGAGACAAGGTACTCATAAATCAAAAGAAAGAAGCGAGATCACAGCTTCTACCAGAAAACTTAAGAAGCAAAAAGGTTCAGGTTCTGCGAGATACGGTGATATCAAGTCACCAACTTTCAAAGGTGGAGGTAGAGTTTTTGGTCCAAAACCAAGAGACTACAGATTCAAATTGAACAAAGCGCTTAAGAGATTGGCTAAAAAATCTGTTCTTTCTCAGAAATTGAAAGATAACAGTATCAAAGTTTTGGAAAACTTGAGTTTTGATGCGCCTAAGACCAAAGATTTCATCACATTGTTGGATGCTTTGACACTTACAGGTAAAAAATCATTATTCGTACTTCCTGAAGCTAACAAGAATGTGTATTTGTCTTCTAGAAACTTGCCTAAAACAAGAGTGTTGAATTATAACGAGATTTCTTCTTATGATTTGATCAACGCTGGTGAGATTATCTTCTTAGAAGGTGCAGTAGAAAAATTTCAGGACAACTTAAAGAAATAAATCATGTCACTTATTATTAAACCAATTATTTCAGAAAAAGCCAACTATCTTACAGATCTAAGAGGTGCTTATTCTTTCTTGGTGGCTCCAAAGGCTAACAAGATCCAGATTAAAGGTGCTATTGAGGCAGCTTACGGTGTAAAAGTAGCGGACGTTAGAACCATGATTTATGCGCCTAAAGTTTCTTCTAAGTACACTAAAAAAGGACTTCAAGTTGGGAAAACTAACAAATTGAAGAAGGCAGTTGTTACATTGGCTGCCGGAGAAGTTATTGATATTTTCGCAACTAATTAATTAATTATAAATAATAGTAATGTCTGTTAGAAAATTAAAACCTATCACCCCGGGACAGAGATTCAGAATTGTAAACAATTTTGAGGAAATTACTACCAACAAACCAGAGAAATCTCTAACGGTTGGTATTAGTAAGTCAGGTGGACGTAACCAAACTGGTAAAATGACCATGCGTTACACCGGCGGTGGACACAAAAAGAAATACAGAATTATCGACTTCAAGAGAAATAAATTCGACGTTGAAGCTACGGTAAAAACTGTAGAGTATGATCCAAACAGAACTGCATTCATCGCTCTGGTAGAGTACGCAGACGGAGAAAAGAGATACATCGTTGCTCCAAACGGGATCAAAGTAGATCAGAAAATTGTTTCTGGAGAAAGCGTAGAACCCAACGTGGGTAACGCAATGAAATTGAAAAATATTCCATTGGGTACCGTAATTTCTTGTGTAGAGATGAGACCTGGACAAGGTGCAATCTTGGCTAGAAGTGCTGGTTCTTCTGCACAATTAACTTCAAGAGACGGAAAATATGCTATCATCAAATTGCCTTCAGGAGAATCCAGAATGATCCTTACTGAATGTATGGCAATGGTAGGTTCTGTTTCCAATGGCGATCATCAGCTGACTGTTTCCGGTAAAGCTGGTAGAAGCAGATGGTTAGGAAGAAGACCAAGAACAAGACCAGTAGTAATGAACCCTGTAGATCACCCAATGGGAGGTGGTGAAGGACGTTCTTCTGGAGGTCACCCAAGATCTAGAAACGGTAAACCGGCTAAAGGTTACAAAACTAGAAAGAAAAACAAAGCGTCTAACCGTCATATCATATCTAAACGTAAATAATTATGGCAAGATCACTTAAAAAAGGACCATTTATTCATCACACTTTAGATAAAAAGGTTCAGGCAAACATCGAGTCTGGTAAGAAGACTGTAATCAAAACTTGGTCTAGAGCGTCTATGATCTCTCCGGACTTCGTAGGTCAAACTATTGCTGTACACAACGGGAAATCTTTTATCCCGGTTTATGTTACTGAAAACATGGTAGGACACAAGTTAGGCGAATTTTCTCCGACAAGATCTTTCAGAGGTCACGGTGGTAACAAAAATAAAGGAGGTAGATAATCATGGGATCAAGAAAAAGAGAAAGTGCATTAGCACGTAAAATAGCAAACCAAGATGTGGCAAAAGCGTTGCATAACGATTGCCCGTCTTCTCCTAGAAAAATGAGATTAGTTGCTGATATCATCAGAGGAGTAGAGGTAGATAAAGCTTTATATATCCTAAAGTACTCTAAGAAAGATGCTTCTAATAAGTTAGAAAAAGTATTGCTTTCTGCGATTGCAAACTGGCAAGCTAAAAACGAAGGTGCCGACATCGAGGAAGCTAACCTTATCGTTAAAGAAATCTTTGTAGACAGTGCAAGACAATTGAAGAGACTGAGACCAGCGCCACAAGGTAGAGGGTACAGAATCAGAAAAAGATCAAACCACATTACACTAATTTTAGGTACTAAAAATTAATTCAAGGTATGGGACAGAAGACAAATCCAATTGGTAACAGATTAGGTATCATCAGAGGATGGGATTCTAACTGGTTTGGTGGTAAAAACTACGGCGACAGAATCGCTGAAGATTACAAAATCAGAAGATACCTTGAAGCAAGATTATCTAAAGGTGGTATTTCAAGAATCTATATTGAAAGAACACTAAAATTAGTAACAGTAACAATCACTACTGCAAGACCAGGTCTAATCATCGGGAAAGGCGGCCAGGAGGTTGATAAACTGAAAGAAGAGCTAAAGAAATTGACTGGAAAAGATGTTCAGATCAATATCTTCGAAATCAAAAGACCGGAACTGGATGCAGTATTAGTTGCAGACAGCATTGCTAAGCAAATCGAAAACAGAATCTCTTATAGAAGAGCTGTGAAGATGGCGATCGCTTCTACCATGAGAATGGGCGCAGAAGGGATTAAGGTAATGATCTCCGGAAGATTGAACGGCGCTGAGATGGCAAGAAGCGAGTCTTTCAAAGAAGGAAGAATCCCATTGTCTACTTTCCGTGCAGATATCGATTACCACATCGGTGAGGCATTGACTCAGTACGGTAAGCTTGGTGTGAAGGTTTGGATCATGAAAGGTGAAGTTTACGGTAAAAGAGAACTTTCTCCACTAGTGGGACAGCAGAAGAAAGCACCAGCAGGAGGCAGAGGCGACAGAAACGACAGAAATGATCGTGGTGGCGATAGAAGACCAAGAAGAAATAATAACAACAATAACTAAAATTTTAGATTAGAAATTTTGAATTTTAAATTACCGTTACTTTTTTAAAATAGAAAAATCTAAAATCTAAAATCTAAAATCTAAAATTTAGAAATTATGTTACAACCAAAAAGAACCAAGTTTCGTCGCGTTCACAAGATGAAGATGAAAGGTAATGCTAACAGAGGTGCTCAGTTGGCTTACGGAACTTTCGGAATCAAAGCGATAGAAGGCGCTTGGATCACGGCAAGACAAATCGAGGCAGCTCGTATCGCTGCTACGAGATATATGAAAAGAGAAGGTCAGCTATGGATCAAAATCTTCCCGGATAAGCCAATTACCAAGAAACCCGCCGAAGTAAGGATGGGTAAAGGTAAAGGTGCTGTGGAATATTGGGTAGCCGTAGTAAAACCAGGTAAAGTGATGTTCGAAATCGGTGGTGTACCTTACGATGTAGCGAAGGAAGCCTTGAGACTGGCAGCACAGAAATTACCTGTAGTGACCAAATTTATAGTAGCTAACGATTTTGTTAAACCTCTTTAATCTCAATTACAATGAAAAAAGCTGACATCAAGAATTTAAGCGTAGAGGATATCAAAACTCAATTGGCAGAAGCTCAGGCTAACTATTCCAAAATGAAATTAGCCCACAGAATCAGCCCGGTTGAAAATCCTATTCAGATCAGAGATTTGAGAAAGACGATCGCTAGACTAAACACGGAGTTAACTAACAAACAATAATATTCCTTTTTACAATGGATAGAAATTTAAGAAAAGAAAGAATCGGAGTGGTTTCCAGCAATAAAATGGAAAAGACTATTGTTGTTAGCGAGACTACAAGAGTAAAGCACCCGATGTACGGTAAATTCGTTTTGAAAACGAAAAAATATACCGCACACGACGAGAACAACGAGTGCAACGAAGGAGATACAGTTCTGATCACAGAAACTAGACCTTTGAGCAAGAGCAAGAGATGGAGATTAGTAAGAATCATAGAAAAAGCTAAGTAATAATGTTACAAACAGAATCAAGATTAAAAGTTGCTGATAACACAGGTGCCAAAGAGGTATTGGTTATCAGAGTTCTGGGAGGAACCAGAAGAAGATACGCTTCAGTTGGTGATAAAATCGTTGTTACTATCAAAGATTCTACACCATCCGGTAATGCTAAGAAAGGTCAGGTATCCAAAGCAGTAGTTGTAAGAACTAAAAAAGCGGTGAGAAGAAAAGATGGATCTTACATCAAATTCGAAGACAACGCTTGCGTATTGCTAAACGCTGCCGGAGAAATGAGAGGAACACGTGTTTTCGGACCGGTTGCCCGTGAGTTGAGAGACAAAGAATATATGAAGGTTATTTCATTAGCTCCTGAAGTACTTTAATTTTAAAATTTTAAGAAAATGACAAAAGTTAAAATCAAAAGAGGAGATAACGTTATCGTTACTACCGGAAAAAATAAAGGGAGTAAAGGTGAAGTTCTTGAAGTAATCAAGAAAGAAGGTAAAGATCCTAGAGTGATCGTAGCTGGTATTAATATCGTTAAAAAACATACGAAGCCATCTGCACAGAATCCTCAGGGTGGAATCGTTGAAAAAGAGGCTTCACTACATATTTCAAACGTATCATTGGTAGATAAAAGCGGAAAAGCGACTAAAGCCGGATACAAAGTAGAAGGTGATAAAAAAGTAAGAGTTGCAAAAACAACCGGTGAAACTTTATAATTAAAATTACAATGGAATATATAGTAAGACCAAAACAACAATATAAAGAAAAAATTGTTCCTGCAATGATGGAAGAATTTGGGTACAAAAGCGTAATGCAGGTACCTAAATTAGAGAAAATCGTTGTATCACAAGGTTTGGGTGCTGCTACAGCTGACAAGAAAATTGTAGACTATGCAGTGGAAGAACTTACAGCAATTACCGGACAGAAAGCTGTTGGTACTTTATCTAAAAAAGATGAAGCTGCCTTCAAATTGAGAAAAGGTAT
Source organism: uncultured Chryseobacterium sp. (assembly GCA_913778505.1). GTDB lineage: Bacteria > Bacteroidota > Bacteroidia > Flavobacteriales > Weeksellaceae > Epilithonimonas. The sequence goes on along the minus strand of CAJYWD010000001.1, from coordinate 148,589 downwards.
GCCAGTAGGAGCAAGAGTAACCCTTAGAGCTGATAAAATGTATGAGTTCCTGGACAGATTAACGTCTTCTGCATTGCCAAGAATCAGAGATTTCTCTGGAATCAAGGCAGACGGTTTCGACGGTAGAGGAAACTATAACTTGGGTATCACCGAGCAGATCATCTTCCCGGAGATCGTAATCGACAAGGTGAAAAAAATCCAAGGGATGGATATCACTTTCGTAACTACAGCGAAAACAGACAAAGAAGCTAAGGCTTTATTAACTCACTTCGGTTTACCATTCAAAAAGAACTAAGAAATGGCTAAAGAATCAATGAAAGCGCGTGAGCGCAAAAGAGAAGCTACTGTAGCTAAATATGCTGAGAAAAGAAAGGCTCTTAAAGAAGCCGGAGATTACGAAGCATTACAAAAACTTCCAAAGAATGCATCACCGGTGAGACTTCACAACAGATGTAAACTGACAGGAAGACCTAGAGGATACATGAGAACATTCGGTATCTCCAGAGTAACTTTCCGTGAAATGGCTAACAACGGTCTTATCCCGGGAGTTAAGAAAGCAAGTTGGTAAGCAATTAAAATTTTTACAGCTGACTTCTATATTTTATAAGTCAGCTGTATTTTAATAAATACTCAGCAAAAACTATAGAGTTAGAAGCGCAAAATAAAAAAAATTAAATATTGTTTATTTTTTTGTACTTTTGCAGCCGCTCAGAAAAACTTTGATTTTTCTGAGGTTCTAATTTTTGTTTAATGATATTTATTAGAATACAGTAAAGTTAACAAATCAACGTGACAGTTAAGTTGTTGAGATACTAAAGGTGAGTAATGATATCAGACCTGGTGTGATGTCTCTTATCTTCAAGTCTTTTCAATACTGATTGTCATTAACCAATAATTTAAAATAAAGAAATGGTAACAGATCCAATTTCAGATTTCCTAACAAGAGTAAGGAACGCACAAAGCGCAGGCCACAAAGTGGTGGAAATTCCTGCATCGAAAATCAAAAAAGAGATCACGAAGATTCTTTTTGACCAGGGTTATATCTTGAACTATAAGTTTGAGGAGAGCAATGTTCAAGGGTCTATCAAGATCGCTTTGAAGTATGACAAGCAAACCAACAAGCCTGCCATCAAGTCTATCCAGAGAGCTTCCAGACCAGGTCTACGTCAGTACAAAGGTTCTGAGGAACTTCCAAGAGTACTAAACGGACTGGGTGTAGCTATTATCTCTACTTCTAAAGGAGTAATGACAGATAAGAAAGCAAGACAGGAGAAAGTAGGAGGTGAAGTAATTTGCTACGTATATTAATTTTTTAAAACAAGGAAAATGTCAAGAATTGGTAAAGCAATTATAGAAGTTCCTGCTGGTGTTACAATTTCTCAACAAGATAATGTAGTCACAGTAAAAGGTCCAAAGGGTGAATTAACTCAGGAACTTACAGGAGGAATCAGCTTCTCACACGAAGACGGTGTACTTACGTTCACGCGTCCTTCTGACTCAAAAGAACATAAGGCGCTTCACGGTCTATACAGAGCGCTTGTCAACAATATGATTGTTGGTACGACTACAGGATTTACTAAGAAATTAGAACTTGTAGGAGTTGGATACAGAGCATCTCACAATGGTCAAAGATTAGAATTGGCTCTTGGATTCTCTCACGGTATCGTATTGGAGCTTCCGAAAGAAGTTACTTTAGATACATTGACAGAGAAAGGTAAAAACCCGATCATTACATTATCTTCTTACGATAATCAACTTCTTGGAATGGTAGCTGCGAAGATTAGATCTTTCAGAAAACCTGAACCTTACAAAGGAAAAGGTGTGAAATTCGTGGGCGAAATCATTAGAAGAAAAGCCGGTAAATCTGCATAAAATTTAAGAAAATGGCATTAACAAAAGTTGAAAAACGAAACAGAATCAAAAGAAGAGTAAGAGGTAAGATCTCAGGATCTGCATCTTTACCAAGATTATCTGTATATAAGAGTAATAAAGAAATCTACGCTCAGCTTGTAGATGACAAAGAAGGTAAAACCTTAGCATCAGCTTCTTCCAGAGAGAAAGGCGTAGATGCTAAAGGGACAAAAGTAGAAGTGTCTGTAGCAGTAGGTAAGGCTATCGCAGCTAAAGCTAAAGCAGCAGGTATTGAAAATGTTGTATTTGATAGAAATGGTTTTGTGTATCATGGTAGAGTGAAAGCTCTTGCTGACGGTGCCAGAGAAGCAGGTCTTAAATTCTAATTTTTAATTTCAGAACATATGTTAGATAGTAATATAGAAAGAGTAAAACCTGGAGGATTAGAATTAAAAGATCGTCTGGTTGCTGTTAACAGAGTAACTAAAGTAACGAAGGGTGGTAGAGCATTCGGATTTTCTGCAATCGTGGTTGTAGGAAATGAAGATGGTATCATCGGTTACGGACTTGGTAAATCTAAGGAGGTAGCTTCAGCTATTGCAAAAGCAGTAGAAGATGCTAAGAAAAACTTAGTAAAAGTTCCTGTAATCAATCATACAATTCCTCACCAGACTTCTGCAAGATACGGTGGTGCTGACATCTTCCTTAGACCAGCATCTCACGGTACAGGACTTATCGCCGGTGGTGCGGTAAGAGCGGTACTGGAGTCTGCAGGTGTACATGATGTATTGTCAAAATCAAAAGGTTCTTCTAACCCGCACAACGTGGTGAAAGCGACTTTCAACGCATTGTTGGATATCAGAAGACCGGAAGAGATTGCAAGAATGAGAGGCGTGTCTCTAAGTAAAGTTTTTAACGGTTAATATTTATAACAATGGCAACAATCAAAGTAAAATTAGTTAGAAGTGCTATTAATCGTTCTAAAACTCAGAAAAGAACACTTGAAGCACTAGGATTTAAAAGACTTCAGCAAGTGGTAGAGCACGAAGCAACACCTTCTATTCTTGGAATGATTGCTTCTGTAAGTCACTTATTAGAAGTTCAGAAATAAGAACAATAGACATAGAGAAAAGAGGCTCGATTTTAGCAGTCTCTTGTCTCTTATCTTTTAATCTATAATCTCAATACAACAATGAATTTAAATAATTTAAAACCATCAACTGGTTCTACATTCAGCACAAAAAGAATAGGTAGAGGCCAGGGAAGCGGATACGGTGGTACTTCAACAAAAGGACATAAAGGTCAGAAAGCGAGAGCTGGTTATTCCCAGAAAATCGGTTTCGAAGGTGGACAGATGCCTTTGCAAAGAAGACTTCCGAAATTTGGTTTCAAAAATATTAATAGAAAAGAGTTTAGAGCAATCAATCTTGATACCATCCAAACTTTGATCGATACCAAAAACATCACTGGTGACATCACCAGAGACGTATTGGTAGAAAATGGTCTTGCTTCTAAAAACGAATTGGTAAAAATACTTGGTAGAGGTGAATTGAAATCTGGTGTTTCCATCTCTGCTGACAAGTTTACTAAATCTGCTGAAGAAGCGATCAACAAAGCTGGAGGTAAAGCAATTACTCTTTAATTAATAACTAATGAAAGAATTTATACAAACACTAAAAAACATTTGGAGTCTGAAGGAGTTGAGGGATAAGATCATCTTGACACTTTCTTTGGTCCTGGTGTATAGATTCGCTTCGTATGTTTCTCTTCCGGCTATTAACATGGCAGAAGTAGGAAACCTACTACAACATTACCAAAATCAAGGCGGGAACCAACAAGGGGCCGGCCTTTTGGGTTTATTGTCTTCCTTCACGGGTGGTGCATTTAGCCGTGCATCCATTATGGCATTGGGAATTATGCCATACATCTCCGCATCAATCATTGTTCAGCTGATGGGAATGGCTATTCCTTATCTGCAGAAACTTCAGAAAGACGGAGAGAGTGGAAGAAATACATTAAACCAAATTACCAGATGGTTAACCATTGGAGTCTGTCTTGTGCAGGCACCATCTTACTTAACCTCGGTCACGCAATTTTTCTTGCCTTACGGTCAGTTCCAGTCGGCATACTACATAGATCCCGCATCTATCATGTTCTGGCTGCCAAGTATCGTGATCCTGGTAGCAGGTTCCGTATTTGCAATGTGGCTGGGTGAGAAGATTACCGACAAAGGTATTGGTAATGGTATTTCAATTCTCATTATGGTGGGTATCCTTGCGGATCTTCCGACAGCATTTTACCAGGAAGTTCTTACTCAGAATGGTAAAGGCGGACTTGGGAGCATCATGATTTTGGTTGAAATCGTATTTTGGTTATTAGTCGTATTGCTGGCAATTATTCTATCCGTAGCGGTAAGAAAGATTCCAATCCAGTACGTGAGCAGAGCTCAGGCCAGAGGTGGTGTAAGCAGAAACCTGATGGAGGGTGCACGTCAGTGGATCCCATTGAAGGTAAATGCTGCAGGTGTAATGCCAATCATCTTTGCACAGGCTTTAATGTTTGTACCGGGGCTCTTAACTAAAGTTGACGAATCGAATACGTTTTTGGCAGGTTTCAAAAATGTTTTTAGCTGGCAGTACAACGTGCTGTTTGCATTATTGATTATAATTTTCTCATTTTTCTATACAGCAATTACCATTCCGGTGAATCAGATGGCTGATGATCTCAAGCGTAATGGTGGATTGATACCTAAGGTAAGACCAGGGAAAGAAACGGCTGATTATCTGGATGATATTTTATCCAAGATAACCTTGCCAGGTGCGATTTTTTTATCTATCTTTGCAGTCCTTCCGGCCATAGTGCACGGAGCGTTTGTTCAGACAGATAGATTTGCCCTGTTTTTCGGTGGTACATCGTTGTTGATCATGGTTGGCGTTATCCTGGATACTGTTCAACAGATCAATACTTATCTGCTGAACCATCATTATGATGGCTTGATGCAATCTAAATTGTCAAGATCATCCAACTTATAGTAGGTCAATGGCTAAACAGAAACATATAGAACAAGACGGTGTGATTACGGAAGCACTTTCCAACGCACAGTTCCGAGTAGAGCTAGAGAATGGGCATGTTTTAATTGCCCATATTTCTGGTAAAATGAGAATGCATTATATAAAACTCTTACCTGGAGACAAGGTAAGACTCGAACTCTCTCCTTATGATCTAAGTAAAGGGAGAATAACTTTTAGATATTAAAAATAACAAAATGAAGGTTAGAGCATCTATCAAAAAAAGAAGTGCTGATTGCAAAATTGTACGCAGAAAAGGTGTACTTTTCGTAATTAACAAGAAGAACCCTAAATTTAAACAAAGACAAGGTTAAGAACCGATTAAATTATGGCGAGAATTTCAGGTATTGATTTACCAAAGAACAAAAGAGGTGTGATTGGACTTACTTATATCTACGGTATCGGTAAGAGCACAGCTTCAGAAATTTTGAAAAACGCTGGAATCAGCGAAGACAAGAAAGTCAACGAATGGAATGACGATGAATTGGCTGCAATCAGAAATTACATCACCGAAAACATTAAAGTAGAAGGTGAGCTTAGATCTGAAGTGCAATTGAACATCAAGCGATTGATGGACATAGGATGCCAACGAGGAATACGTCACAGACTGGGATTACCTTTAAGAGGCCAAAGAACGAAAAACAATTCTAGAACCCGTAAAGGAAGAAGAAAAACTGTTGCTAACAAGAAAAAAGCAAGTAAATAATCGTTAGGAATTATGGCAAAACAAACTAAAGTTGTTAAAAAAAGAAAAGTAAAGGTTGAGGCTATTGGTGAAGCGCATATTCAGGCTTCTTTCAATAACATCATCATTTCCTTGACAAATAAAAACGGAGAGGTAATCTCTTGGGCATCTGCCGGTAAAATGGGATTCAGAGGTTCTAAAAAGAATACTCCTTTTGCTGCTCAAATGGCTGCTGAAAACTGTTCAGCTGTAGCTCACGAAGCAGGTCTTAGAAGAGTAAAGGTATTTGTAAAAGGTCCTGGTGCAGGTAGAGAATCTGCGATCAGATCTATTCACAATTCTGGGATTGAAGTAAGCGAAATCGTTGACGTGACGCCTATGCCACACAACGGATGCAGACCTCCAAAAAGAAGAAGAGTATAATCTTTTAATCCTCAAATCTTAAATTACAATGGCAAGATATATTGGACCTAAAACTAAAATTGCTAGAAAATTTGGTCAGGCAATTTACGGAGACGATAAAAACTTCGAAAAAAGAAAAAATCAACCACCAGGACAACACGGTCCTAACAAAAGAAGAGGTGCAAAGAAATCAGAATACGCTACTCAGCTTGCTGAAAAGCAAAAAGCTAAGTACACTTACGGTATTCTCGAAAGACAATTCGCTAACCTTTTCGACAAAGCTCACAGAAGCAAAGGTGTAACCGGTGAGGTTCTTCTTCAGCTTTGCGAATCAAGATTGGATAACGTTGTTTACAGACTAGGTTTTGCTAAAACCAGATCCGGAGCAAGACAATTGGTTTCTCACAGACACATCACTGTGAACGGGGAGATTGTAAACATCCCATCTTATTTGCTTAAAGCAGGTGACGAAATCGCTGTAAGAGAGAAGTCAAAATCTCTTGAAGTGATTACCAATTCACTAGCTTCTAAAGCTAACTATGAGTGGTTACAATTCAATGACGAGAAAAAAACTGGTACTTTTATTAGTGCGCCTGAGAGAATCCAGATTCCTGAGGACATCAAAGAACAGTTGATCGTCGAATTATACTCTAAATAATAAATTTTTCAAATTTTTGCTCAACCAAACTATGGCAATTTTACAATTCATAAAACCCGATAAGGTAATCCTACTTAACTCTACTGATTTTAAAGGACAATTCGAATTCAGACCTTTAGAACCAGGTTTTGGGCTTACCATCGGTAATGCATTGAGAAGAGTTTTACTTTCTTCTCTGGAAGGTTATGCTATTTCATCTATCAAAATAGAAGGTGTAGAGCACGAGTTTTCGACTATTCCAGGCGTTATTGAAGATGTGACAGAGATCATTCTGAACCTCAAGCAGCTTCGTCTTAAATCTAAAATCGACAACCCGGGGAATGAGCAGGTAACTGCAAAAGTTTCCGGAAAAGATATCGTTACTGCTGGTGACCTTGGAGATTCTATCACGAATTTCGAAGTGCTGAACCCAGAATTGGTAATTGCGACTTTGGCCAAAGATATTACGTTTGAAATTACTTTCAATATTGAAAAAGGTAGAGGTTATGTTCCGAGCGATCTGAACAAATCCAACAATGCTCCTATCGGAACTATTGCGATTGACTCTATCTTCACCCCAATCAAGAAAGTACAGTACAGTATCGAAAACTATCGTGTAGAGCAAAAAACAGACTACGAAAAACTGGTATTGGATATTGAAACTGACGGATCTATCACACCTCAGAATGCTTTAACAGAAGCTTCCAAGATTTTGATCTATCACTTTATGCTGTTCTCTGATGAAAGAATTACTCTGGAAACAGAAGCGGTAAAAGCATCCATCCAATATGACGAAGAAACGCTTCACACAAGACAACTACTGAAGTCTAAATTAGCAGATATGGATCTTTCCGTAAGAGCCCTTAACTGTCTGAAAGCGGCTGAAGTAGAAACCCTTGGAGAACTGGTTTCTTTCAGTAAGTCTGATTTGATGAAATTCAGAAATTTTGGTAAAAAATCTTTAACAGAACTTGAAGAATTGGTTCACTCAAAAGGACTGAATTTCGGGTTTGATGTTGCAAAATATAAGTTAGACGCTGATAAATAATCCTCAAAATGAGACACGGAAAAAAGATAAATCACTTAGGTAGAACTGCTCCGCACAGAAAAGCAATGCTTTCTAACATGGCTTGTTCCCTAATTGAACATAAAAGAATCAACACTACTGTTGCTAAAGCGAAAGCTTTAAGAGTTTACGTGGAACCACTTCTTACGAAAGCTAAAGAAGATACAACACACAATAGAAGAATCGTTTTCTCTTACCTACAAAGTAAAGAAGCGGTTACTGAATTGTTCAGAGCTGTAGCTCCGAAAATTGCTGAAAGAAACGGTGGTTACACCAGAATCATCAAGACTGGTTTCAGAGCTGGTGATGCTGCAGATACTGCACTAATTGAGTTGGTAGATTTCAACGAGATTTACAATCCAAACGCTGAAGAGAAGAAAACAACGAGAAGAAGCAGAAGATCTGCTGCTCCGAAAAAGGAAACTGCTCCTGTTGCTGAAACTGCTGAAGCTAAAGTGGAAGAAACTCCAGCTGCAGAAACTTCTACAGAAGAAAAAACTGAGGAATAAGAATCCTGAGTTTTTCTACATACAAAAACCATCTCAAGCGAGGTGGTTTTTTTGTTTTAATATAGCAAAAAACTGCTAATTTAGCCTCCAATAAATTATGAAATTCTTAGTATGAAGATCCTTACAAATATAGCATCAATGTTAATGGTTTTGATGGGAGTTTTAGGTTTTAGTCAGGTTACTGAGCCACTTTACACGCTGCCGAAAATTAAGTCCAGTATTACGTTGCCGGTCTCTTTGCCAATTTCCGAGATTAACAGTCTGGTAAATCAGTCTATTCGCGGCGTCATTTACGAGGATAAATCTTATACTGATAATAATAATGACCAATTTAAGATCAATGTAGAAAAGGAATCCAACATTAATATCAAAGCACTCACCAATAACAGACTGTTGATATCTGTGCCGCTTAAGATTTGGGCAGAGAAAGGCTATGGAACGCTTGGATATTATATGTATCAGGATACTAATTTTAATCTTATTATGAATTTCATTACGAGCATTGCTGCGACACCGGATTGGAAGCTCAACACCAAAACGACAACAGCGGGATTTGTTTGGACACAGAAACCGATATTGGATTATGGAAAAGTTAAGATTCCGATTGCTTCATTCATAGAATCAACATTAAAACAGCAACAGACCAAGTTTACAATGTTGATTGATGAACAAATACGCTCCAAGTTCAATCTTCAGCCTTACCTGGTGACCGCCTGGAACCAGTTTGCAAAACCGATCAATGTCTCGGAAGAGTACAATACCTGGCTGAAGATCACACCTCAGAGTGCTTATATGACGCCATTGCAGGTGTTTCAGGATAAAATCAAGACCAGCATCGGAATCGATCTTTACTCAGAGACATTCGTAGGTCAGGTTCCTGTTTCTGCTGCGGCGGTGACCGCGGTACCAAACTTTACAGTAAAACCGGCTTTGGCAAATGTATTTAACTTGCAGACTACTGCTAATATCAGTTTCGATGAAGCCACAAAGCTGGCAAGACAGCAGTTTCTCAACAAGGAGTTTCCCCTGAATAGTGAAAAGAATAAAGTGAAGGTGGATGATATTATAGTTTACCAGAATAAGGAAGATATTGTGATAGAAGTGAAGACAGAAGGTGCTGTAAACGGAACGGCTTATATCAAAGGAAAACCAAGCTACGATGCAGTTGCACACAAAATCGTTTTAACGGATACTGATTTTAATCTAAAGACCAAAAATATTTTCCAGAAAGCATTAACGGTTTTGTTTGAAGGGAAAATCCGGAGGATGATTGAAAAAGATTATGGCATTCCGCTTTTGGATATCGAGAATGCCTCAAAGAAAAGTCTGACAGAAAGCTTCAATAAAGAATATTACAAAGGCATCCGTCTTCAGGGAACTGTGATCGACCTCAAACCAACTCGATTTCTGCTGTCTGAGAAGTATATTACGGTCATCATTGATACCAGAGCACAGTTACAAATGAATGTATCCGGACTTAGTTTATAGCAGATTGCTATCAATTATTCATTTTTATTGATTTTATTGCATCGAATATTAACTATATTTGCTATCAATTAAATTTAAAAATGAAGAAAAACATACTATTGGCTGCGGTACTGGTTTCGTCACTGGCGTATTCTCAGGAGTCGCATGAACTGAGCAGGCTAAGACAGCAGGCTACTGTTTCTGTAAGTGCCAGCACTTCGAACCCGGATTTTATCCGCTTTAATAATCCATCCGCTAATGTCTTCAAATCTTCAAATGCAAGAGGAGTGGCTGAGGAATTTATTGCCAACAAATTCAAGGCATTCAACCTGAAATCTGCCAATGATCTTGTGTTCGTAGAAGAGCACACGGACAATTACGGTCTGAAGAACATCATCTATAGACAGCAGCATCAGGGTGTGCCTGTGTACGACGGCGTGCTGAAGTTTCACTTTAACAAGGAGCAGCAGCTGACATCTGTCAACGGCAATGCTATTTCCAATATTAAGGTCAATACCAAACCGCATATTTCCCAATCCGATGCGGCAGCGATTGCAAAAAGTCTGGTGTCTGGACAGAATCTCAATCAGTCCGGAACGGCGCTGGAAACGCCAAAAATTAATCTGATAGTTTTTCCAAAAAATCTGGCCCAGGGCGGTATTGCAACGCCTTATCTCGCTTACGAAATAGAAGTGACCAACAGGAAAGATGTGCGTGAATTTCTTTTCATTGACGCGCACACCGGTGAGCTTGTGGATCAATTTACCGGCATTCATCCGATTGACCGGAAATTGTATGAAACCAATACTAATGCTACGAACCTGAAATGGAAGGAAGGTGATGCTTTTCCGGGAACATTAAGTATCTGGCAGCAGCATGAAGTTACGACATCGGAGCACGTTTATAATTTTTTCAAAAATGCTTTCGGCTATGTGTCCTATGACGCACAGGATCACACGATGATTACTGTAAATAATGATCCTACAATCAGTTGTCCGAATGCGCGCTGGAACGGAACCTACGCAGGTTATTGTGACGGTACGGCAACCGATGATGTGATTGCGCACGAGTGGGGACATGCTTACACAGAATATACCAGCGGACTGATTTATCAATACCAATCCGGAGCCCTCAATGAATCCTACTCCGATGTCTGGGGAGAAACGATCGATCTGATTAATAATTATATGGATGAAGGTGAAGATGTTTCCGTCCGAACTACACCTTCATGTTCAGGATCTTTGCGCTGGAAGATTGGGGAAGATGCAACAGCATTTGGTGGTGCCATACGTGATATGTGGAATCCAAACTGTAAGGGAGATCCGGCGAAAGTTCTTGATCCGTCCTATTATTACTGTGGAACTGCCGACAGCGGCGGTGTGCATACCAATTCCGGTGTTACCAATCACCTATATGCACTCCTGGTAGATGGCGGAACTTATAATGGCTACACAGTTTCTGGAATTGGCTTTGTAAAGGCAGCTCATCTTTGGTGGAAGGCGCAGACTACGTATCTCACAGCGACCAGCGATTTTTACAACTTTGCAGACGCCTTGGAAGCTGCTGCCAATGACTTGATAGGGATTAACCTTCAGGGCCTTTCTACAAGTTCTGCACCCGCTGGTCTCAGTGGGCAGTCTATTAATGCTTCGGATATCCAGAATTTAAAGAATGCTATATTAGCAATGCAGCTCAGAGTTTCGCCGGCAGAACAGTGTAATTATGTGCCATTGCTCGCCCAGAACGCGCCAATCTTGTGCGGAAGTGCTACCAGCAATCCTTTATTCAAAGAAGATTGGGAAAATGGTTTAGGTAACTGGACAGTTACCAATATTCCGACCAAACCTTCTACTTGGGAAGAAAGAGACTGGAGCATCAAATCTAACTTACCGAAAGGTAGGACAGGAAAAGCTATTTTTGCAGCAGATCCTATCAATGGGGATTGTGCCAATGATCTGCAAAATGGAATTTTACGTTTGGAAAGTCCAACAATTACGATCCCGACGTTCAGTAGTGGTAAATACGAAATGGCATTTAATCATTATGTTGCCACCGAGGCTAAGTGGGATGGAGGGAACATTAAATATAGTCTGAATGGTGGTTCCTGGACATTGTTGCCGATCACCGCCTTCACTTACAACGGTTATAACACGGTTTTAGACGGAACCTCTGATAATAACAATCCATTGAAAGGTCAACGCGCTTTCACAGGTACTGATGGTGGCTCATTATCGGGAAGCTGGGGGCAGTCTGTTATTGATCTGTCCAAGATTGGAGCCGTGTCCGGTTCCAATATCAGATTTAGATTTGAATTTGGCACAGATGGTTGCAATGGCGTAGATGGCTGGTATCTGGACGAATTGTATGTGTACAACTGCAGTGTATTGGCAGTGGAAGATGTGCAGAAACAAAACGGCATAACGGTTTATCCAAATCCGACCTCTGGTTTTGTAACCATTCAGAATACCAGAAATTCTAACTTGAAGCAGGTGGAAGTCTATAATGCGGCAGGACAGCTGATCAAAAATTTCAACATGAATAATGGTTTCAATAAAGCATCGCTGGATATGAGCATGCTAAGCAATGGAACTTATATTCTGAAAGTGAAATCCGACAATGAAGATAATACGGTGAAAGTGATTAAAAAATAACTTAAAATCCTAGCCATGAAAAATGCCTGTGAAATAATTCGCAGGCATTTTTATATTAATTTTAGTAAAGTTAAAACTTTAGTGTGCTTTCCAAAGCCAGTTCCATCATGGTTCTGAGCGCCTGCTCACGCTGATCGGCAGAAATAAATTCTTTTGTAGGAATAATGTCTGAAACGGTCAGGATTGTGGCTGCATTTTTCCCAAGATGTTTAGCATTAGCAAATAGACCAAACGCTTCCATCTCCACCGCCGGACAATTGTACTGTTCAGCAATAGCCGGAACTGCAGGATCCAGCCGGTAAAAAATATCGCTGGAATGGATGTTGACGGCTTTGGTTTTCAATCCCAGCGTCTCGGAAGTGTCAGCAATTTTGTCGAAAGCGTCCCCTTGATGCGGGATAGCGTCTTCGTCAATTCCCCATGCAAACTTAGCATAAGTACTTTCACTTACTGCTTTTTCCACATTCAGGATATCAAACAGATTAAGTTCTGTGGAATACGCTCCACAAGTCCCGATTCGGATGATTGTATCTACTTCGTATTCTGTATAAAGTTCGTAAGAATAAATACCGATACTTGGAAAGCCCATACCACTGGCACCAACGGTAATTTCCCGTCCTTTATAAGTTCCTGTATAGAAAAAAATATTTCTGGTCTGGCTTACCAGTATGGCGTCAGAAAGATAATTTTCAGCAATATATTTTGCACGTAACGGATCGCCGGGCATCAATACTGTTTTGGCAATCTGTCCTTTTTGTGCACTGATGTGAACACTCATATAGATTATTTTTTTGAGACGGTGAAGATAAAATTTATAATCTGATAATTAAAATCAAGGCTGATAAAATTGTATGAAATTTTTAAAATTGTTTTAGAAAGCTCCTCCAAATTCCTGACTTACATTTTGTTCGATAAAGCGAAAACTCGATATGTCAATGCGATTGAGTTCGGGAAAAAAGTACTAATGCGGAATCGCAAAGAAGCTAATCCGAAAATAAGAAAATCCATTCTTATAATTCTGGTAAGATCGAACCTTACAGATAGGTAATTGAGATCAGTCAAAACATTATCCAGAACATCAGAAAAAGCTATTTAGGCTGATAAAGACTAATGATTGGAATGTCCGGAAGAATACACTTACAGAAATAGATGCAGAAACAGATATTACAGATGCTATTTTTACATTTTTGATTGTCGGGTTTGTCGTTAAAGCGGTGATTGCCGTTATTTATTTTTGCAGACGAAAAAAGAAGAGACCAGCTTTGGAACCGGACTACCAAAAAGCTGCTGAAAAAACTGAAACACAATCAAGAGGCCATCAATCAGGAAACTCATGAAAACAAACCAGTGCAGGCAAAAGCAGCAGGCTCTTCCAGAACGGCGGATAGCATTTCGGATAATAGGCTTGATAGCATTCTGAAGAAATCGTCCAAGTTCGGAAAGTCTGATAGATATCTCAGGAAACATATTAACCTTACATAGATGTCTAACGATCTCAATACCGGTAAAAAGTATCTTTCAGGGATTGTAAAAGCCCGGCGGAATAAAAATTTGACACATACGTCAATTGTCTCCACATCCGCTATACCGCACGCAAAACTACAAGAATATCCTGTTTATCGGGACGATAACATTACCAATCTTTCGAAAGCATGCGCTTATGCGGTTTTTCAGATATTCGAGATTGCTTACAAAAGTGAAACCAGCGTAACCGCCCTTTTTATTTTGTTGAGCCACTCAAAAAGCGGGAAAAATTCTGAAAATCTGACTACGAATCGTAGAGGGTATTTTAGTAAATAACAACACCCGGCTTTTGAAACCGAGTGTCATTTTTGGAACCATTGTAATCAATGTTGATTGTGGAGTTGGAGGTTTTTGAACCTATTATATTTTAACATAACTCAAAATATGTAATGTATCTATTTATCAGTATTTTAACTATATTTGTATAAACTAATATACTTAGTTTTTATGTCTAAATATAGAAGAAGTAGCACCTAAACTGGCACCTGATGAACTACACTTTTAAACTTAAGCAGCCCAATGGTACAAAGGAATCTTTGATTTATTTCCGTTCTTTTTTCAACAATGAAAATAAGAATTTCATCTATTCTACGGGCGAGAAAATAAAACCAAGCGAATGGGATTTTGAAGGTAGACAACCAAATGACCTAAACGGAAGGACTAAAAAGGCGGAAATTCATCGAAGCGTCAAAATGCAATTAGATCGATACAGCAGTTTCTTTACAGAGATCGTAAATCGATATAAGAACATAAATGAAGAACTTACCGTCGATATTCTTAAACAAAGATTTGATGAAAAGTTTAAAAAAATTACTGTTAAAAGTGATTTCTTTAGAATTTATCAGGAGTTTTTAGATGAGAAAGAAAATGACTATACAGGGAATTCAATTTCAAATTCTACTTTAAAGCGTTACAAATGCAATAAGAATCTACTCGAAGATTTTGAAAGCAATTGTAAAGTTAAGATTACTCTGGGAAAATTTGATGATAAACTTTACAATAGGTTTTTAAAGTATTGTATTGAAGAAAAAAAGCATTCTGCAAATACATTACATAGAAATGTCGGTCTGCTCAAAACTTTTCTTCTTTGGGCTCTTAACAAAAAATATACTTACAATAACAATTTTATTACTTTTAAAAAACCTGCGAAATTCACTACAGATGAAATAGCTTTAAATTACGAACAAGTTGAGCTAATATACAATTATGACTTTAATGATAATAAAAGATTGGAAAGGGTACGTGACCTTTTTGTCTTTGGGTGCACTACAGGAATGAGATTTGGTAATTACAGCACGATCTCAAGAAGTGATGTTGATGGTAATTTCATACGAGTTATCGATTTAAAAAGTAAATCTAAAAACTTAGCAATTCCTTTAAACAGTATTTCTAAATCAATACTAGAAAAGTATGATTATAACCTGCCTAGTATCACAAATCAAAAAATGAATGAGTATATCAAGGAGGTTTTTAAAAAGCTGGAATTTACTGATGAAATAAAGAAGACTATGAAGTATGGAGATGAGTTGGTAGACCAAAAAGCTGAGTTTTGGACAAGAATTTCCTCACATACTGCTAGAAGAAGTTTCATCACGATAATGAAAAACAAACGAGTTCCGGATAAAGTAATTATGAGTTACACTGGTCACACCAGTTTAGAAGTCTTCAATGCTTACTACAGACCAAGTGAAGATGATAAGATCAACTATATGAATGAGGTTTTTAAGTAGTCATTAAGTTAGAGTACACAAAAAACCTTTATGGACGTTGGATTCTTTCGAATAATTTACAGATTATGCTATGATGATTTACTATTCAATAAAAATGAGAAAGATTGAGAAGCTTTTGTGAAAGAGCAGATAAAACACCAAGCACAATCCAGTAAAATTATCCTCAATGAAAGACTGATCAATGAGTTTACAAGCTTAAATATTATTATATTAGTAGATAGTAAAGTTAAGTAATAAACTTACTCTGTTATAATTAGATTTATATGATAAAATATGAATTACATCGGTTAGGATGGCATGACTTCCAACAACTCTGTCTAACAATTGTACGAGAAATCTTAGGACAAACTGTAACTAACTTTTTAGATACAAATGATGCTGGTATCGATGGTGCTTTTTCAGGAACTTGGAAACAAAAAAATGATGAAGATCTGAACGGACATTTTATCATTCAATGTAAGTTTACTAATAAAGTACAGAGTAATTTAAAATTAAGTGACCTCACTGATGAGTTCGTAAAAATTGAAAGGCTCGTTGCTGAAGGACGATGTGATTGTTATATTCTTATGACCAACGCTGGAGTTTCTGGTCAATTTGAATTGGTTTATTCAAAGAAGCTAGAAAAATTAGGTGTGAAAAAATGGAGAATCTTTGGAAACGATTGGATTTCTAATCAAATAACAGAGAGTAATAGGCTAAGGGCATTAGTGCCTAGAATTTATGGATTAGGAGATTTAAGTCAGATTCTTGATGAAAGAGCTTACTCACAAGCTAGAGAGCTACTTTCATCAATGAGAGATGATCTTTCAAAAATAGTTATTACATCATCATATTATAAGGCTGCAGAAGCAATGAATGAACACGGATTTGTTCTTATTATTGGAGAGGCGGCAGCAGGAAAAACAACGATTGCTTCTCTCTTAGCAATGGCGGCAGTTGATCAATGGCAACAAACTACATTCAAGCTAGACACTCCCGATTTAGTAACTAAACATTGGAATCCTACTGATCCTAATCAATTTTTTTGGATTGATGATGCGTTTGGCGTAACACAGTATGAGTCTGGTCTTGTTAATAGATGGAATCATATTTTGATAGAAATAAAAGCAATGCTAAAGCAGGGCGTTAAAATCGTGATGACATCTCGTGATTACATTTACAAGCGTGCAAGAAATGATTTAAAAGAAAGTGCATTTCCGCTATTTAATGAAAGCCAAGTTGTTATTGATTTACATAAATTAACCCTTGATGAGAAACAAAAGATACTTTACAATCATATTAAACTTGGTAATCAACCAAAATCATTTCGGACAATAATCAAACCCTATTTAACAGGTGTTTGTCAAAATAATCGTTTTATTCCTGAAACTGCAAGGAGATTAGGTGATTCCGTCTTCACTAATAATCTTTCAATAAATGAATATTCGCTACAAAATTTTGTAGAGAAGCAGGAGAGCTTTTTAGAAGATGTGATCAGGAGTCTTGATAATGACTGTAAGGCTGCCTTAGGGCTTGTATATATGAGTAGTGGTCTTCTAATTAGTCCATTAGAGTTAGAGGAAAATGAAATTAACCTTCTTGCTAGGATGGGTAGTAGTTTGGGTAATTGTGTTCAGGCATTTGATTCTATGAACGGAAGCTTAGTACAGCACACATTCATCGATGACAATATGGTGTGGCGATATAAACATCCTACAATCGGCGACGCTTATGCGAGGATAATCACCCAAAGCCCAGAGTTACTAGAAATCTATTTGAGGGGCACTAATGTTGAAAAATTACTAGAGCAAATAACGTGTGGAGATATTGGTCTGGAAAAGACAATTGTCGTTCCTAAAAAGATGTATAATATAGTACTTGAGCGAATGCTTTCATTTAAAGAATCAAAGTCGTACAAACTATCATATTTATCTGAATGGGACGCTTTAAAAAAGTTGCTATCCTTTCTCTCAAGAAGATCATCTAAAGAATTCCTGAAATTATTTGTGAATGAAAAACCTGAAATTTTTGATATTATTGTTAAGCCAACAATGCACTTTTATTATTCTAAGGAAATAGATACAGTTGTTAAATTAAATAGGTTTGGATTGCTACCTGAAAAGTACAGGAAAAAGTTTGTAGAATACATTTCTCATCATACTGTCTCGGGTGATGATCTCTATGTACTTAGAGATGAAAATATGCAATCTGTTTTTTCTTTTGAAGAATTACAGGAGCTAAAACAAAAGATTAGAAATGACTTATTACCTCAAATATCTGACGTCAGACAAAAATATGAGAATATTTTTAACGATTACGATGATTATACGCCAGAAGAGCATATGGAAGAATTCTATGAAAAGATAAATATTCTGCTTAAGGAGTTTGACGAGGAAGATTCTATATGTCAAGTTTTAGAGAAAGAAAGAAAAAAAGCGAAGGACTGGGCTGAGGAGACTGATTATGAAAAACGAGAAATGCCACAAAGAAAATTAGATTTACGGGATGAAAATGAACAACTAATTAGCTCAAGGAGTATCTTCGATGATATCGATCAGTGAAAAAATGATTTTCTTAATTTTTTTCTTATTAAAGCACGGAATTTTAGTCGAGATAAGTTTTTTATTGACCAACTTAAATATTTGCAAACCAATAGCATCAAAGATGTGAGACAATTCGAGCCAACAAAAATAAAATAATTTAATTTTTTAGTAATTCTATAAAGACAAGGAACAAATTTGATTTAAAAATGTATAACAAAAAAATCTATGGACGTTGGAATTTTTGGGAAGAATTTGCAGGCTATCCAATGATGATATATTTCTGGATTAGAAGGCAAAAAATTCACGAACGTTTACGAAGGAGAGTTGAAAAAGCGCAACAAAAATCCTCTAAAATCGCTCTCGATGAAAAGTTGAGAAATGAATTTTTGATTAGATATGAAAAGTTAGACAATTTCTTCAGTTTTCATTTCAGAGATATTGATGCATCAAGGAATCACAATTTTGAAGAAAAGATTCAATACTGTTTGGATCAATATAAAAAAGAATCAAACACCCTGTTAAGTCCAAGTAATCTGATGAAATTGCAGGGCAATTTTTTAAATGGTGCCGAAACTACACTTTTTCTATATTTCGCCTTAAAACATAAAACAAATAGAGAAATTAGTTTATCTGATATTATGATTGGTGATAACAGTTCAAAAATTTTCCTCGCTTTTTTAAAAGACAAAAAATTCATCGATGAAAATCATAACCTGCTAGTAGATCAGAAATCTTCATTTATAAGAATTCACCGTTTTCTAAAAGACAATTACATAATCAATCCAGATTTTCAAGATACTACAATAATCGAGGCTATGGTAAATGAATATAATACCAATTTTGACAAAGGAACATTTTCAAGGGCAGTAACTGTGAAACCCAGTGATTTTGAGGAAAGTATCTACAAAGAATTATCTAAGCTGTTTAATATTAGGTATTAAACTATACGCAATTGAGTAGAATTGCATTATTAGTTATTCCAATCATACAATTTTGTCTGCAAATAAATATCACAGATTATGCAGACAACAAATCCATTCCAAACCATTCTCGACGAATTAGGGGAAGTGAAAGACTTACTTTATTCCCTTAAAAAAGAACCTGAAATTGAGTTGAAAAAGAAACTATACTCTATTAAAGAGTGTTCAGAAATTCTTAAACTTGATTATCAAACCGTACGCTCACACATTTTAAAAGGTAACATCAAAGCGGAACAGATCGGAAGATTCTACAGGGTCAATCATTTTGATCTGATGGATGCTTTAAATGAAGTCAAATCGCTTAAGTATAGGAGATAGATAAACATTTTATTTATCAATCATTCTTATTCAACCGTCCGTATTTCTTACGGAATCAAACCTTTAAAATATGAGCGAAAAAATCCCATACTTAAGAGTAGGCACAACCTATTATAAAACTATCGCAAAACCATTGATCTCCGGTGACAAAATTTCAATTTTGGTACGATGGAACCGTGAAACAATTATTAGCGATCACGGAAAAATCTACGTTTCAAAAGTTTCAAAGTATGATGGCTTCTGCTGTATTCCTTCTCATCTTAACTATAAGCAGATCATCGACGGATTCTACAATATGTACAATGAAATTCCTTATCAACCAATCAATGAAAGTATAAGTCCTGAAGATTTAGAAAACAAAATTCCATTCTCACTAAAATTTATGGAACATATTTTCGGAGAGCAATTGGAGCTAGGTTTAGATTACATAAAGATATTGCTTGAACATCCAACGCAGATACTTCCAATTCTTTGCTTGGTAAGTAAAGAAAGAGCTACTGGAAAATCAACTTTTATCAAATGGCTGAAATCCATCTTTGGATTAAATATGACCTACATCAAAGGAGACTCATTCAGCAGTCAATTTAATTCAGATTGGACTTCGATGCTGATTGTTGCGATTGATGAGGTATTCTTTGATAAAAAAGAGATCACTGAACGCTTAAAATATCTTTCGACGACGGACAAAGACAAAAAAGAGGCAAAGGGAAAAGACCGTGAAGAAGTTGAATTCTTTGGCAAATTTATTCTCTGTTCCAATAATGAAGATAACTTCATTCAGATTGATGAGAATGAGATCAGATTTTGGATCATCAAAGTAAAATCGATCAAAAGCGAAAACACCGAATTCCTAAAAAATCTCAACAAAGAGATCCCGTATTTTCTTCGATACTTAATTCAAAGACCTTTTCACAGTCATAAGCAGACAAGGATGTGGTTCACAGAATCCCAGATCACGACAAAGGCTCTACAAAGATTGGTTTGGAAGAACAACAATAAACTGGAATCTAAGATCATCGAACTTTTATATGAGTTTTTCGAAAGTACAGAGGACAGCAAGCTCCATTGTATTCCTCAGGATATTTTTAATATGCTTGGTAAGATGTTCAGCAAGCAAT
Source organism: uncultured Chryseobacterium sp. (assembly GCA_913778505.1). Taxonomy (GTDB): domain Bacteria; phylum Bacteroidota; class Bacteroidia; order Flavobacteriales; family Weeksellaceae; genus Epilithonimonas. The sequence goes on along the minus strand of CAJYWD010000001.1, from coordinate 128,061 downwards.
ATTGGACAGTTAATGATGTCCGGAAAATACTGAAAGAAAACTGGAAACTTGAACCTCAAAGTAATTCATTGGCTTACATCAAATACGAAATCGATTACGGCGGAAGCTTCTACCAACAGAATAAAACAGGACGATATTTTACAATAGAAAGGAATTTTATTCTTCAAAAATTTGATGAAATGATGAATTAATTGATAATGAAAATAAAATCAATTAGTTAAATCTCATCAAAAGCCTCATCAAATTTTTAAACCTTGATTTTTGATGAGAGGATGATGAGAAGAACATTTCTACTTTGATGAGATGATGAGACTTTGATGAGAGTGCAATTTATTATTATTCAGTTTCTTATATGGTTTTCTCATCAATTCATCAAAAATTAGTCAAAAACTAAACTCTTCCGCCTGAACTGAAAGGACATCTACTATTAATCACTAAAAAACATTAAAAAATACAACAATGAACTGCAAACAATTCAACAGCATATCGTTGGAAGAAGTCCTCCTTTCTCTCGGACACCTTCCAACGAAACAAAATGAAAAAGAAGCTTGGTATCTCAACCCCTTTGCCAGCGAATCCCAAGCCTCTTTTAAATTGGATAAAAGAATTAATGCCTGGTATCTTCACTCAGAAGGTGTCGGCGGGAAAAATACTGACTTTATGAAAAAATATTTGAACACTTCGGTCAATGGAGTTCTGGACTGGGCGCAAAAACAAAATTTTTCTTCTTTTCATCAGCAAGCACAGATCAAAAAGTCGGAACCAAATTACAGAATTACAGAAATGCTGAATTTAGAAAATCCAAACCTGAAAAAATATTTACAGGAGCGTGGATTGAGTCCTAAAACCTATAATTATGTAAAAGAAATACGATTTACCATCGGAAGTAAGAAACTCTACGCCATTGGTTTTAAAAATTTATCCGGAGGCTTTGAGCTTCGTAATTCTTTTTATAAAGGGTCATTGTTGAAAAAGGATATTTCAATAATTAATCTCAATTGTGGTTTACAGGACATATCAAGTGTTGAAGTTAAAAATATCAAAAGTGCAGCAGTTTTTGAAGGCTTTATGGATGCCTTGTCTTTTATAGAAATGCAGAGATCTTTCGTAGGAGAAATTCTCGTAATGAATTCCATTGCTCTTTTAAACAAATCCATAGAATGTTTGAAAAACTACTCTGATATTAATCTGTTTCTCGACAACGATAATGCGGGAATTAAATGTAAATCTCAGATCATAAAATCATTTCCGGAAGCCAAAGATCATTCCGGAATTTATTCCAACCATAAAGATCTCAACGAATTTTTGATACATAGAATAAAAAATGATGCAGCTAATAAATCAGGAAAGCAATCTGAAAAATTCCCTGAAGCGGACGAATTGCAACTAAGACATCAGAAACTTGAACTTACAGATTCAAATCGTTTTAAAAGGAAACGTTGATAAAGCTTGCTGTATGTTTCACCAACTACCCGCAGAAGTTAGGAGCGCATTCGCAACTTTGAAGGTCGTTCCTCCCAACAAAGTTTCAAATACGCTCTGCGAGGCTTTAACCTGAGTAAAATAGCATAAGGTTGACTGGTACCAACCTGTGTAAAAAATACTCAGGTCTATTATCGAAGGTGCGTAAAATACGTACAGGTCAAATGGAATGCTGCATAATATTTCTACAACAATTTAATCAAGAAATCTTTGATAAACTTTAAAGATGAAAATAATGAAGACTTCAATTAATTTTAAAGCTGTCAAATCAGATTCTGAAACTCATAATTTCAGAAAGAAAACTTTTGATTACATCAGAAAAGATCTGACGCCAAAGAATGAATATTGGATCGAGCAGAAAATATCTGACCGAATCCAAAAGATCGAAGCGTATTGCAAAGAAAAGTCAGGAAGAAAGTTGCAGAAGAATGCAATGCCAGTTCGGGAAGCAGTTGTTGTTATCAAAGAAAATACAACGATGTTGGAACTTCAAAACTTGGCAAAGAGACTGGAAGATGATTTGAAAATTCGTGTTTTTCAGATAGCCATTCATAAAGACGAAGGTCATACTGATAAAGACACCAAAGAATGGAAACCAAATTACCACGCTCATTTAGTAGCTGACTGGCAAGATTCGGATACTGGTAAAACACTCAAACACCAATCCTTCCATTATTCAAAAATGCAAGATCTGACAGCTGAATGCCTAAATATGGAAAGGGGGATTTCTGGATCTAGAGGAAGATTAGAAGCCATTGAGTTTAAGATTCAACAGAAAGAAGAAGATCTCAAAGTTTTGGAAGAAATGTATGACAAAATGAAATCTGAACTGACTTCAGATAGAAGCCATCAACTTATTGTAAAGGAAAATGATTTTCTGGGTTTAAAAAAAATCAAGACTGACAAGACCATTGCGAATTATGAAAAAGTATTTAGAACTTACAAAAGCACGATTTTAAAAAATAAAACTGACTTAGAATCTAAGTCAAAACAAATTAATGAGCTCAACACAAAGGTTGATGACCTAAAAAAGCAAGTACATCTAATCAAAAACAAAAATTCTGAACTATTATCCAACCCAACCGTATTTGCTTCCGAAAAGAAAAAATATCTAGATGCTGTTATAAATTTAGTCGAAAAGGAAATCAAATTTAGCCGGTATAGATTTCCCAAAGTTGATAGATCTGATAGAGAAACTTTAATTTCCGAAATGGGGAAGATCGCGGAAAAACTAAGTGAAGAAAATAATATTCCTTTTTCAGCTTTTAATGAGATTTTCAAAGATTTTGAAAATAGTGTTAGGTTTTTATCTTTATTGAGGTTTGGAAATGAAAATCAGAATTATAACAATGAAGATATTCAAATTCAAAAGAAAAAAAGAGGTAGGAGGATTTAAAATGACTACAAATACATAATGAGATTTGCTTGTATTCATTATTTATCATCAAAAAGCTTTTTAATAAATGCAATTGGCAGTGTATTGAGACTTATAATTTAGCGATATGACAATCGTATTTGCGGACTGATAAAAAATCCAAAATATTTCTGCTGGAAGATTTAGAATCTGGGGATTACTCTTTAGATTGTTGATGGAAATTTAATTAATTTTTAAAATAGTATTTGCGACTTTCGACTAATGCAATATATTAAATATCTAATTTCTAACCTTTTTATCAACATAATAGCGCCCTAAATTTCTAAGCTTATTTCAAAGAAAAACCACATTGTAAAATTTTTGCACTGCACAATCTTTACCTCAAGAAATAAATATTACAGCACAAACAGTTTTTGTGTATATTTGAATTGCATTGTTAAATACGGGTTTGGTGTCAGGCGGCTAACGTCTAAATTCGGGGCTTTGGTAATTTAGAGAACTAGTGATGAAATGAAACTTTGTGTATGAATCTTTTCAGATGTAAAGCCAAGAGCATTTACTTTTAAGTTTAACAAAACATTTTATTGAGATGAATAAAACTTTATTTGGTCTTTCTTTAATTTCATATAATTGGGAAAATGGGAAAAAAGATATTTTAGATAGCTATATTCCTCTTGTCTGCAATATTTTATATTTAAATGCTAGTAATAATATCCAAAGAGAAGATATCAAAAAAAGTTTCAATGATGTCTATGGGATTAATATTCCACTTGGCGCTATTGAATCTTTACTAAAAAGAATGATCAAAAGTGAACTGGTAGAAAGGAAGAATGGTGAATGGATACCAAATCAAGAAAACATTTCCAAAATTGTAAATATTGATAAGAGTGATGAATTAAAAGATGCTTTTGCTTTAACAATAAAAGAAATACAAGAATATTCTTCAAAAGAGTTTAATAAAACGTTAAATGTTGTAGAAATTGAAGAAGGATTAATTTCATTTTTTAAAGAATACGATTTAAACTTACTTTTTGCGAATAATAATAATTGTGAGAGCGTTTTACCTAATGTAAAAGAGAGTAAAAAAATTAAATATATAGTTGCAAAATATATTTACAATCTTCAAAACGAAAGTCCAGCTAAATATAAAACCATAATAAAACTTGCAAAAGGTTATACAATTGCGTCATTAATAACTTATGATGACATAAATAATTATGTCGGTAATCTTAATAATGTTTCCATTTATCTTGATGCTCCTATAGTATTTAATTTAATCGGCCTTAATGGTGACTCAAATTTGTTATTAAGTGAAGAATTAATAGATTCCCTAATAAAAAACGGAGCAAAACTAAAAATTTTTGAAATTAATTATGGTGAAGTTGTTAAGACTATTGAAGATGCAATTAAAAGGTTAAATTCCAAAAATTATGATATTACTAAAAGTTCCAGAGTTTTAAGAACAGCTATAAGAGACGGATTAACATCCTCTAACTTGCAAATAAAATTAAATCAAATCGATTCATTGCTTAAAAGACATTCGATAGTTAGGGAAATATCTCCTACCCTTGAAGAAAAAGACTTTGATTATCAAATTGATGAAATTAAATTAACAGAGTCAATTGAGAATTTGTATAAAAATGGTGGGAATTCAAGAATACCTTACCATATCATTGAGAAAATTTCGAGAGATGTTGAAGCAATTTCAAATATTTTTAAAATTAGAAAGCACATTAGAGCAACTAATTTAAAATCTTCAAAGGCTATATTATTAACAAGTAATGAACAAATAGCCTTTGCTGCAAAAAATTATGAGCGAAATGAATGGAAATATAAATCATCCATTCCAACTTGCGTCACAGATATTTTCCTTTCAACAATTTTATGGGCAAATTATCCCGAAAAAAATGACAATTTAAATATTAGACAATTAATGTCTGAGTGTTATAATATAATTGAGTTAGACAACAGAATTTTAAATAAATTTTATGAGGATGTAAATAAGATGAAAGAAGAAAAGTTAATAAATGATGAACAATATTATTTGCTTAGTGCCAATTATCTTGCTTATTCATTATTAGAACAAACGACTTTTAATGATATTGATGAGTATACGGACAAAACACCATCGGAAATTTTGGAAGACTTGGAGTTAAGAATTAATTCCGAATTACAAACAGAAAGAAATAGACTGTATGTGATTGACAAGAATATAGATAAAATAGCAAAATTTTGTGGGAAGGTATTTTTTATCTTTATAGCGATTGTAATAATTGCTATTTCTTTAATTTTAAAATTTGTTAATTGGGAGTTCACAAACAAGTTAATTAAGTTCTCTGTTTGGACTATCACTGCGATTCTAGGAGTTTTCGGATTTTTAAGATGGATGGAAATTATACCAACGAAAACAAAGATTGAATCCTATGTGGAGAATTTTATATCAAAAATTTTATATAAATTACTTACAACCAAATAGAAATCCCTTTAATATAGCTGATTAAGCATTTTAACATTTAACTGATATGAATTTTTAAATCAAAGTCTTGATTTTAAGAAGTTTCAGATTTTTATAAAAAAAGAACCCACGCCGTTGTATATACAATTAAGTATTTAGTGAGTGTTCAAGACCTCACCCTGCGGGTGTACAAGCACCCTCGTTATTTTTTATCCAATGATCAATTCAATCCCTGCTTTTTCAGCTTTGTATTTTATTTTGGTCTGCAATTCATAATAACTCCAATTACGAAGTACAAATTCCTGTTCTTTTGCAATCCCAATCTTGTCTTCCTGATTTTTGAGAACAAGTGTGCCCGCCTGTTGTCGGATGCAGAAATCTATAAGTTTTCGGCTATAAAGGTGAAGCCGATGACTTACATATCTGCTTTCAAGATTTTCTGTTTTGTACAATGCTTGCTGTTTACGTTTTACTCCATTTCCTGAACGACAATAGGCGATACCCTCCTGAATCCTTTTTTGACTTGCCTGAATTGCAAGCCTACGATACAGAAACTCTTCTTTTGAGCCAATATTGATTCGCACATTGTTGGCTTTTGCTACGATAGGATGTTCCAAGGACAGGGAAGCTTCCGCAATGATTTCGGGTTTTAAAATATGCTCCTCCTTTTCAAATTCAAAAACTGCAAGCCAGAATATTTTCCTGTCTTTCAGTTGGATCTGTGAGGTGCATAGCTTTATGTCTCCTTTTAACAGGCGTTCCATTATCACTCGCTTATCAGTATAATCTTTTCCTAAGTATGTTTTGACAGGAATCGCAAACATATTGAAGCAAAAGGCTTTCTTATCAGGATCATATTTCATTTTGCTGATGCATTTAACCGGAAGTGGGATTGGAATGTCTCTTTTATAATTTCTAAGTGATTTTGTTCCCTGCCAATAATCGGCTTTGTTTTTAGAGAAAGTTGATTGAATTGTATTGTTAAGGCTTCCCAGAATATCTGTCGGAATTTCCCCTTTGAAACGATCAAACACCATCCGTGCTGTAGTGCCAGTTTTCGAACGGTTAAACATTCCCATCTGATCTTTTTTTTCATCAACTAACTTGTATTGTATTTCTTCGGTGAGGTAAAAGAAATCTTTGATCATTTCCTGAATATATAAATGGGAAGCTATTAAGTTTGCTGCTCGGAAACAGCGGTTCTGATACCGATAAAGTTTTTCCCACATTTCATTTTTTTGATCCGATGGAACATCGGTCAGCAACTGAATTTTTCGTGTGAGTGTAATTGTTGATTTTTCCATATCAGGTAGTTATTTCAGAGTTATTTCGATTCTGTAAATATTGATAGGCAAAAAGAAAATCCTGATGAACTTCTTTTTCAGAAATTTTTAATTCTCTTGCAATGACTGCAAATGAAGATTTTTGTTCAAATCTTCTGCTCATAATTTCAATTTGTTGACTGCTGAGTTCATTCTGGTGAACTTCGTTCTTCTGATATTTTACAGGCAGGTCTACATTAGTATTTAACTTTAAGATTTGCCTTAGGTCATCTATTGCCTTAGTTACCTCATTGCTAATATCTTTTACACTGCTTCCCATTGCTTCTGCAATTGGTTTGTATCGGAAGCCATACTGAAGGCATAGCTCAATCAGATGCTTTCTTTTGGGATTTATCACCTTTAAGACCCTATTGACTTCATCAAAATCTTTTTGATCGAACTCCTGCTGAAGCAGACATTCTTTGTCTTGCAGAGGATCATATCCGACAAGATAATACTGATAGTTCTCAAAACTTTCAAGTGAAGCCGTTAAGCGAGCGAATTTATTTTTTGGAGTATTGAAATACGTTATGCAGTCTCTTTTCAGAACGAATCGTAAAAAGCCAAGAATATGATTTGGAGTTTCAATAGAATCCCGGTGTAGCCAGAGTTTAAGAAATGTATCTTGTACTAGCGTTTCCACGACAAAATCATCCTCAATCATTTGTTTTCCAATCCAGAAAAGAAGTCTTTTGTATCGAAAATGAATATGTTCTAATGAGGCTGGATTGCCCTTTTTCAGCAGTTCATATAACTGATGATCGGTGAGCTTTCGAGGCAAGGATTTTGTTCTTTTCATAAGCGGTATTTTTCAGCTTAATGATTGCTAAAAGAAACTGCTTAGATTTCAGTATGAATTATCTTTACCATTTATGCACTATCTCACTTCACCTTACCCCAAACAAATAGCGTGAAACTCAACATATCCGAACTGGGACACTGGTATACCTTATATGCAGATAAGTGAGCTCACGCCTAGGTCGTGAGCTACTTTACTTATCCTCTCGCATATTAAAAATTACCAGTTTTCAGTTCGAGATTCTAAGCAATAGCTTCTATATTTCTTTGAAGTATCGCAAAGTTACATTTCAATAACTTATTTTACAAATATAAAAATATTTTATAAAATATGTACTATAGTACATAATATTTTTTGATGTTTTTCATTCACTTTGGTTTATGAATGAATCATTAGAAGAAATAGAAAGATATGTTATAAAACGTGTTAAAGAAATAAGAGAATCAAAGAGTATCACACAAGAGGAGCTCTCACTTTCTATTGGGAAGAATATTGGATTTATTTCACAGATAGAAGCTCCATCCAAAAAAGCAAAATATAATTTAATCCATCTAAATCTAATTGCAATTGCATTAGCGTGCTCCATCAAGGATTTTTTTCCTGATGAACCTATCAGAGATAAGAAATATGATATTAAAGAAATTAAAAGTAAAAAATCCTGACTATAGTTATTTTTTTTCTCATAGAGAATAATAGAAATGATGTGGTGATACGAATTAGTATAGCGAAAAATAATTTTATTAAAATTTACTAAAACTAAAAATGAAATTATAGGATTGTGAGCAATGTAATGGAATCATTTACAATATTATAAAAAACATATGTTTTATAAAGTACTTCTTTATTTTTAAAGCTGGAAAGTAATTAAATGAAAGTAAATCCTCAATGTATCATCATAGATATATTGAGGATTATTTTTAAATTTATTTTAACTTAGTGACATTATCCTTAACAAGTAAAATTCTAATAACCAAAATATAATAAATATGATTAAAGGCTCTCAGTGGAATAAGTGGGATTTACACGTTCACACACCATTCTCGATTTTGAATAATGGCTTCGGTAATGATTGGGATGTTTATGTTAAGGAATTATTTACACGAGCTATAAAAAATAATATCATCTCAATTGGAATAACAGACTATTTTATAATTGATGGATATAAAAAACTTAAAACAGAATATTTAGAGAACCACAATAAACTTAAAGAATTATTTACTGATGAGGAGATTAATAAAATTAGCAAAATCCTAGTTTTACCTAATGTTGAGTTTAGATTAAATAAACTAGTTGGAACTAATAGAATTAACTATCATATTTTATTTAGCAATAATGTCAGTATCGAGGATATTGAAGAAAATTTTCTTCACGAGCTCGATTTTATCTACGAAAGTAATCCGCAGGGGCACGATGAGAAACGAAAACTTAAAGTTAGAAACTTAGAAGCACTCGGGTGTAAACTGAAAGAACAGCATCAACATTTTAGAACTAAATCAGATTTAGAAATTGGAATGATGAATGCTGTCGTTGATGATGAGCAAATCACCAACTTGCTACATAATAAATCAAGTATCTTTAAAGATAATTATTTCATTTTATTACCTTGTGATGAAGACTTAAGTAAATTAAGTTGGAATAGTCAAGATCACCACACTAGAAAACTTTTAATTCAAAAAGCTGATATTTTAATTGCAACAAATCCAAATACAATTAAATGGGGTTTAGGATTATTTAATGACACTAAAGAGGATTATATTAAAGAATTTAAATCCATAAAACCTTGTATTGGTGGAAGTGATTCACATAATTTTGAAGAATTGTTCATTAAAAATGAAGAACGTTCAACTTGGATTAAAGCTGATGTGTGTTTTGAAGGTCTAAGACAAATTATTGTTGAAGCAGGACAAAGAGTTCATTTATCTAAAGATGAACCATTTGCCAAGGATGATAAAAACATTATTGAAGAAATAAAAATTATTTCTTCTGATAAATTATTCACTGATAAATCACTATTTCTGAATGACAATCTAAATGTTATTATTGGCGGTAAATCATCTGGTAAATCTATTTTATTATATAATATTGCAAGAACTTTATTTCAAGATAACAGTGAACATAGTCTTTTAAAATCCTATAATCCGGACATACGAAAAGAAGAGTTCAAATATGAGTTTGGCGGTGATTTTGATTTTATAGTAAAACTCAAATCTGGTTCTACACAATCAATTAAACGTTCTACTGATGTTCCCAGCATTCTTCCTAATATCAAATATATTCCTCAAAATTATTTATCAGAATTAGCGGAGAAAAAGTTTAAAAGAAATAATGAATTAAATAAATTAGTTAGAGAACTGATTCTAGAAGATTCTGAATCAGATAAAGAATATTCTCAGTTTTTAAGTAATGTCAAACAAAATGATAAGCTTAGAGAAAGCCTTATAAATAACTACTTTAGTATTATAGATGACATTAAAGAATTAAGAGAGAAATTAATTAAGATAGGTAATAAAGATGCACTCCAACAGAGTATCTCTAATAGTGCTAATGCTATTGATCTATTGAAAAAGGAAGCTGGATTTGATGACGAAGAAAATAAATCATTTGATCAATTAAAAGAAAGTGACAAAGCACTAAAAGTGCAAGAGGCTAATATAAAAGATGACTGGAGAAAAACACGTAATTACAATTCAGAGTTACTTTCAACTGTCAATGAGTTACTTTCAAAAAACGAACTGTTCATCAACTCTTTAAATGAACCAGAAATAAAAGATTTTTACAATGCTAAATATTCAATTATTCAAATTTTACGAAATAAACTTCTGGAAGTTGACAATGAAGTTTTACTCAATGAGCAAAATCAATTAGTTAATGATAGTATTTTTAGAACAAAATTATCAGGAATAACGAGAGGTTTATCGGAAAACTCAGAGAAGTTAAAACCTTTTAATTTAAAAATTGAGATTAGTAATAAGATAAATTCAATTCAAACTTCTCAACAAGAAGACGAAAAGAAACTGAATAATATAATTAATATTGAAAAAGAAATTAAATTAAAAGAAGAAGGTTTAGAAAATCAATTCAACAAAATATTCGACCTGTATAGAAAAACTTTTGATGAATACATTTCCATTATAAATAAACTTGAATCGAGGATTAATACTCTTGAGGACGAAAATCTTCAAATTAAGGGTGTTGTGAAATTTAACTACAATAAGTTTAACGAAATATTTATTGGGATAAGCAATTCAACATCTAAATCTTACGATGCATTTGGTGTCTTCAAACTAGATAATTCAAGTAATTTAAATTTTGAATCACATATAATAGACATAGAGGAGATATTTAAGAAAGTCGTCACCAATAATTATGTGCTAAGAAAACAAACAAGCCCTCAACAAGCTATAAAGACTTATTAAATGATTACTTTTATGATTATTGGGAAGTATCTTCAAATAACGACACTCTATATAAAATGTCTACTGGAAAGGCTAGTTTTATTATTTTAAAGCTTATAATTGGATTGAGCAAATCTAACGCTCCTATTCTAATTGACCAGCCAGAAGACAATCTAGACAATAGATCAATTACTAAAGAATTAGTTGAGTATTTAAAAATAAAGAAATTAGAACGTCAAATTATTTTAGTAACTCATAATCCAAATATAGTTGTAAACGCCGATGCAGAAAATATAATCATTTCGCACCAGTATGGTCAAAACCCAAATGAAATAGATTTTGAATATAGATTTGATTATGTTAATGGTGCTCTTGAAAATTCATTCGCAAAGAATGGTAATAAAAACATACTTTTATCTATGGGTATTAGAGAACACGTGGCAGACATAGTAGAAGGTGGTAAAGTTGCTTTTAAACAGAGAGAAGCTAAATATCGGTTTTCATAAATAATTGTTACAGAAGATTTTTTCTCATAATTAATGCGTGTGGTTCATCGACTACACTCATTTAGCTAACAATAAACTAATGTCAATGGATGAAAAATTAATTGAGCAAATATTGAAAATTGTTGAATCCAAAACTGGTCTCAATAGATTAGATTTTATTTCTAATTCGAGGAAGGAAATTTATTTAGAAGCTAGGAAAAAAGTAGCAAAACTTTTAATTGATGAAGCGCAATTATCAGATGAAGGAATTGCAAAGGTTTTAGGTGTTTCTAGAAGTACTGCCAATACTTATAGAATTAGTTTAGGCTACAGACGTAAATTTTAACTACAATTACAAAACTTACTATAAGCAAGAAATCATTAACAATAATTCCCTAGCACCTAAACTAGCACCTAAAAATACAAAACCCTGTAAATTAATAATTTACAGGGTTTTCAGTGGAGTTGGAGGGATTCGAACCCTCGTCCAAACAAGCAATACGCAAGCTTTCTACATGCTTATTTCGCTATTGATTTTCGAGTCCGGGCAGAGAGCAAACACCCAACCTAAACCTTAGCTTCTAAAATTTTCGAATCTTGACCGAAGCCTTCAAGACCTTATTTCCGCATTCCTATATCCCAGGATCCAACGTCGCAGAACAGAACATTGGTGAGACATCTTGCTTCCTTACTGAAATCTTCGGGAAACGCTTGAATCTACTAAACTTCGATTATTAAGCTGCAAGAGCGAACTCTTCGTTGCCAGTTAAAATGTTGTAGCAAGGGATTTAAGAGATCGCGCTACGGTTCTCTGCATGCTTACTTACCCATTGGTCTTGCTGTCGAAACCAGTCAACCCCATTTAAGTTAAGTCTACAAATTTACAAATAAAACCGTCAAGTAACAACTATTCACCAAAAACTAAATTTGGGCGTGTCCCTCGCCGGCGCTCATCCAGCAGCCCGGGCCGGGCTGTCCGTTTCAATCTTTTTTGCATCCACATTAATCAGCAAAAAGGACACTTAGTATCAGCAAAAAAGGATTTCCACTGCCATCCCTCACGCGCTGCGCAAGAAACTGGTTTTCTCAATTAATCGAGCATTCAGTATAAAATTAATATCAAGAACATTTCAAAATCAATTTAATTAACTAACTAACTAACTAACTAACTAACTAACTAACAGTCGTATAAAAACAAATCTGCCAAATCCCCAGAATCTGCAAGAAAAACACACCTGTAATCTCCATAATAACCATAATTCTCAAAATCCTTAACTAAAATCAAAGCTTACAATTCCCAAAAAGTCACAACTCCCGTTAAATCCGGTTAAACTTTATAAGGTTAATCGGCTACACATATTTTTTCCGATGGCAATCAGAGTAATTTTGTTCAGCTTAAAACTATGAAATGACGGAATTAGCAGAACCTGAACGCTTGTAAACATGATGCGATTGGCTATGCAGCACCGCCTATTAAGTTTTCATCAGATCATTAAAAACAAACCATAGCTGCTTATGAAAACATCTCGACTTCTTTTTATTTTCCTCTTTTTCACCACCAGATTTTTCGCTCAGACGCAATATATTTTGGGAAATATTGCCAATGAAAGTGGTGACAAGCTACCTTTTGCCAGCATCTATAACCTCCGCACAGATCAGATTGTGATGTCGGACAAGATGGGAAACTTTGTCATCGCTGCTCAGGCTTTGGACGAACTGCGGATTTCTCGTCAGGGTTACGAAAGAAAAGTAGTAACCCTCACGCCGGAGAATTTCTCGGAAAGCCTCAATGTGAATCTGACAACGATTCCCGAGGAGATTGAGGAAGTCAAGCTCAGCTTCAGGCCGTCCGGTATTCTCAAGAAAGATGTCACCAGGCTCAATCCGCCGCCCAGAGTTGCAGAACTGAACACGGCAATGAATCTCTATATGAAAACGCCTTCCAGCGAGGTCATTCCAAAGGCTTCGGTGCCTTCCGCATTCAAGCCACACGATTTCTCCGCGGGTCAGCTCAATTTACTTAAGATGGCTGGCGCACTTGGCGGGCTCATTCAGAAGGCCACTGCGTCCCCCAAGACCAAAGCAGATTACGCCGAAACCGAAGAATTCTACAAGCGTGTGAAATCTGTTATAGACATAGGTTATTATACAAAGTATGGTTTGGATGAGTATGATTTTGATATTTTTCTAGCCTATGCAGACCGCGCTTATGATCTGGCAAAGAATTACAGGAAAAATTTTAACAAGGCAGCCATCGAATTCAGACTCAAGGAAGCCTTCGCAGAATATATCAAGACCCACAACTTTTCCAGGAAACAGTCCGAAGGTTAAAAATTTTAATCAATTTGGTGGTTTTATAAAAGATCGAAAATATGGATTTTAGATAACGTTTAGTCTGTAAAGTATATCTGATAAGGTTTTTTAAATTTTGTTTAATTTAGAATGGAGTTGTAAACAATGCTTTCCAAAGCTATTTCCCTGTAGAATCCCTATACAAAGCACTTTTAACATAATGTGGAAAACTTTTACCGATGATTGTCAGTTTTTTGACGTTTTTCGGGCTTCTGCTCTTTCAAGTATAGCTTTCATGTTCTATTTTTGTGTTACCGCTTCGGAAGAAAAAAGAAAGCCCGGTTTTCAGAACTGTGTCCCTCCGAAACTTTTCACAACAGATTACAAACCAATAGAATAAACGCCAAAGTTATGGGGATTTTTGATAAACGTATAAGTTATAAACCATTTGAGTATCCGGAAGTTTTACAATTTATAGAAGCTATCAACAAATCTTACTGGGTGCACTCGGAAGTAGATTTTACCGCCGATATCCAGGATTTTCATTCCCAGCTGGAGCCACACGAGAAAAATGCGGTGAAGCATGCACTTTTGGCAATTGCCCAGATAGAAGTGAATGTGAAAACCTTCTGGGGCAATCTCTATCATCACCTGCCAAAGCCGGAACTGAATGGTCTCGGCGCCACTTTTGCCGAATGCGAGTTCCGTCATTCCGAGGCGTATTCCAGATTACTGGAAGTCCTGGGTTATAACGATGAGTTTCTGAATGTGGTCGATATTCCTGCAGTCAAAGAAAGAATTGAATACCTGAGCAAAGTATTGAAGAACGCCAATTCTCAGGATCCGAAAGCTTACGTTTCTTCATTGTTGTTGTTCAGTATTTTGATAGAAAACGTGTCTTTGTTCAGCCAGTTTGCAATTATTTTGAGTTTCACAAGGTTCAAAGGTTATATGAAGAATGTGTCCAATATCATTGCCTGGACCTCCGTAGACGAACAGATCCATGCCAACGGCGGCATCTACCTGATCAACAAAATCAGAGAAGAACAACCGGATTTATTGACTGACGAAGACATCGAATCTATTTACGACCTAGTAGACGAATCCATAGAAATGGAATCCAACATTCTGGACTGGATTTTTGAATTAGGAGAAATTGACCACGTGTCCAAGAAGAACCTGCTGGACTTTATGAAGTACAGAGTAGATGATTCCCTTAAGAAAATCGGGATGAAAACCAGGTATAACGTGTCTCAGGAAGATTATAAACCGATGGTTTGGTTTGAGGAAGAAGTTTTCGCCAATTCCATGGATGACTTTTTTGCCAAGCGTCCGGTAGATTACACCAAGCATGATAAATCTATTACAGCGAACGATTTGTTTTAGATTTTGCCGGAAGTCGGATGTAAGATGTCGGAAGATGGAAGCTTTTTGACGACTGGTCTTGAATAAATTAAGTATACGACAAGAACATAATTTTGTCATTCCGTAGGAATCTCAGCGCTTTGGATTCCATCGGATTGACAAAAGTGAGTGAAAATCCTTTCAAAGTTTCGGACTCAGAAAGGTGTAAAAAAGAAAATTTTGAGAAAATAGTTTTAGATTCTTGGAATTTTCTTTTTTATGCAAAAGCCTCAATAAAGGCGAAGCGCGCCCCGAGCTGAACGGAGCTCTCCGCCTTTGGCGAGAAGCGGGAGTGGAGCGCGGAAAAGGCGCCCAAATCAATTATAAAGAACTGTTAATTCACAAAATATAAAAAGTTATGATGGACGAGAATATAGATATCTGGTGGCTCAACGAAGAGTCTGAGCAGATGCTCAACAGAGGTTACCTTCTGAAAGGGGAAACTGTGGAAGGTGCAATCGACAGGATTACGACGGCCGCCGCAAAACGTCTTTACAAACCGGAACTGCAGCCGGCATTTAAGGAAATGATTGTGAAAGGCTGGATCAGTTTTTCCTCGCCGGTGTGGGCCAACATGGGGACACAGCGTGGTTTACCGATTTCTTGTTTCAATGTTCATGTGCCGGATAATATCGAGGGCATTACGCATAAACTAGGCGAGGTGATCATGCAGACGAAGATCGGAGGAGGTACTTCCGGTTATTTCGGCGAGCTGAGAAACAGAGGAACAGCGGTAACAGATAACGGAAAATCTTCCGGTGCGGTTTCTTTCATGAAGTTGTATGACACCGCAATGGATGTGGTGTCTCAGGGCGGTGTCAGAAGAGGCGCTTTCGCAGCGTATCTGGATATCGACCACGGCGACATCGAAGAATTTTTGAGTATCAAAGATATCGGAAGTCCTATCCAAAACCTGTTCACAGGAGTTTGCGTTCCGGATTACTGGATGCAGGATATGATCGATGGCGATGTGGAGAAGAGAAAAATCTGGGCCAGAGTTTTGGAAAGCCGTCAGCAGAAGGGTTTGCCTTACATTTTCTTCACAGATAACGTGAACAGAAATAAGCCTCAGGTGTATAAAGATGCAGGGCTGATGGTGAACGCCAGTAATCTGTGTTCAGAGATTATGCTGCCTTCTACGGCCAATGAATCTTTCATCTGCTGTCTGTCCTCCATGAATCTTGAATTGTATGACGAGTGGAAAGATACGAATGCTGTAAAATTGGCCATCTATTTCTTAGATGCCGTTCTGTCGGAATTCATCGAGAAGACAGAAGGTAATTATTACCTGACTTCTGCAAGAAACTTCGCAATGCGTCACAGAGCCTTAGGTCTTGGTGTTCTTGGGTATCATTCTTATTTGCAGAAGAATATGATTCCGTTCGAGAGTTTCCAGGCCACACAGTTCAATGCAAGAGCCTTCCGTCACATCAAAGAACAGGCGGAAATTGCTTCCAAAGAATTGGCGAACATCTACGGAGAGCCGGAAATGCTGAAAGGTTATGGCATGAGAAACACAACGCTGATGGCCATCGCACCGACTACTTCCAGCTCGGCCATCCTTGGACAGACTTCTCCCGGAATTGAACCTTTCGCTTCCAATTATTATAAAGCCGGTCTGGCAAAAGGTAACTTCATGCGTAAAAATAAATATCTGGCAAAATTATTAGACGAAAAAGGTCTTGACAACGAAGAAACCTGGAGAACGATTATGTTGAATCACGGTTCCGTTCAGCATCTTGAAGGATTGACAGATGATGAGAAAGCGGTTTTCAAAACATTCAGAGAGATTTCTCCGATGGAAATCGTTTCTCAGGCTGCTCAGAGACAACAGTACATTGACCAGGCTCAGTCGCTGAATCTTCAGATTCCTTCTACAATGCCAGTTAAGGATGTTAACTATGTGATGATAGAAGCTTGGAAAAAAGGCGTGAAAACATTGTATTACCAAAGAAGCTCTTCGGTTTCCAAAGAACTGATGGTAAACTTTGTGACTTGCTCGGCTTGTGAAGCGTAAGAAAGAAACAAGATAAAAGTAAAAAGTAATAAGTAAAAAGTAATAAGTAAAAAGGTAAAACCGCAGAATTTTCTGCGGTTTTTTTTATGCTAATTTTAAAGATAAATGGGAATTCGGTTGTCATTCTTCCGGCTATTTCTCTCGATAGAATAACGAGATTACTATTCACGTTATTTTTTGTGCATTTCACGACATTTATTTTGCAAAGCCTTTATTTATAGGCAATTTTGGGATGTGAATGTGAAAGGCATCTGTTTTATGATCCACACATTCAGCAGCTTAAAACACATAACACATGAAACTGTTCAACAAAAAAATACACTTACAGCCCTATCGAAAAAGGCAATTATCGGCACACATTGCTTCATCATCAGACTCGGTTTTCAATTGCAGCAGTAAAAGTACGGATGATGATTCATTGACATACAGATAAGCTCATTAATTTAAAAACTTTTATTATGAAAAATCTTTTATTTTCTGCGGTTTTGCTGGTCGGAATGCCAGTTTCCGCTTATTCTCAATCTCTTGATACCACATTTGGCACCAATGGTACAGTAACGCATCAGGGTCTTGGTAGCTATTTCGATGTTACACCATTATCAGACGGCAGCATGATCCTTAGCGGCGATTACGATGATGGGACGGTGTCAAAAGCCGTTCTTGCTAAAGTCAACTCGGCGGGATATCTGGATACATCCTTCGCAATGAGCGGAACGTACACCATTAACCAATATTCGGATTACAATTACTACGAAACTTTTTCCAAAGCACTTTTACAGGCAGATGGTAAAGTGGTGGTTTTGTATGGCGCAGAGTATGACAACGGCGTAGATCCGGAGTCGATAACTGTAAAGATGATACGCCTGAATGCCAACGGATCTGTGGATAATAGTTTTTCCGGGTACAGTGCACAGAACATCGCAGAAGATGATTCTCCTTATGGTATTGTAATTCTGCCTTCCGGCAAGATTCTGATGTATGGCGCCAATTATCTGATGCGGTTCAATACCAATGGAACTCTGGATACTGCTTATGCCAATAACGGTAAAAGAACCCTTTCGGTGGATCTCGAAGACCTTTTTGTGATCGGAAGCGCCATATATCTCTATGATCACAACGGAAAAAAATTGCTGAGGCTGGATGACGAAAGTTCCAGCAATACTAAAACTTACTACGTGCCACAAAATAGTAATTACTATGTTAATGGCAGCAATATCTATATCTATCTCTCGGGAAATGTTAATGAGAGCATTACCAAACTGGATTCTAATTTTAACCCGGTGACCAGTTTCGGAGCAGGCGGCACAGCTACCTTCAGCCAGACTATTGGTTATGGTTTAACATTCCAGCCACAAGGCAGCATCATTGCGGAGACCATTAATTATATTTATGATACCAACAATAATCCTGTAAGTGTAGATAAAGAGTACAGAAGGGTAAATCCTACGGGATCGCTGGATTCTACGTTTGGGAACGGCGGTGTTTATAAGATCAATATCCCGCAAAGTGCTCCTTATAACAACTGGAGTAATGATTATCTTCATTCCAATGGTAAGCTTTATCATTTTTTTTATAGTAAGTACGACACAGACAATAACATCTATGTGAAACGAAGCAACCTTCCCAATGAGATTCTCGCGGCTGATGATGTTGTAATGGCCGCAAACATCAGGCTTGTTCAGAATCCGGTAAGGGAAATACTGCAGATCTCCGGAAATCTGGTGGACGCTAAAATATTTGACCTTAGCGGAAAAGAAACAGGAATAACCTTTGATGGTAGCAAAACGCCTGTAGATCAATTGAAGCCAGGGGTCTACATTATCACTGCAACCACAGAATCAGGACAAAAGATTCATTTGAAATTTATCAAAAAGTAGTTCTGTCACTAGCCTATAGCTGCACACGCTTATTCAGCGGCTTCGCTTGCTTACAGTGGAAAGCCTGTCCATACAGTAAGCCCGTGCAGCTCATTGATCATCAACTTCCAAAAACTATTGTTATGAAATCACTAATAATCGCTTTCACATGTTGTCTGGGTATATTCGCCTATTCACAAAATGCCAGAAAATCAGAAATCTCCGAAACACGTACATTCATAAGAGATGCAGAAACAGTAAGAATCAATAAAGACTGGTCGCTCATCGCCGAGTTCCGGTCCGGTACAGGAGAGACGGTTCAGTTTTTTCCTATACAGATCGTAGACCTGAAAACCGGTAATAAAAAAAATGCTCTACAGCTCGATTTGCAGGTCAAAACAAAAGGCCTTGGAGTGGCGGGTGCGGCATTGGGTGCTTTAGCCGGAGGTGCAGGAGCTCTTGCAGGCAACGCCTCTGCTATAGCAGCAGGAAGTGGACTGGTAGCCAGCTCCATGACGAAGGATGGCCTGATTTCTCTTTACGTGGATAGAGATCAGGTGAATGAGATGATACTGTTCCTGGAACAGAATATACTGCCCAATCTTGATACAAGGTATAAAGATAAGTCCTCTGAATTTATTTTCACAGCCAATGAAATTATTTTCAAATTTCTTATTCACGAAAAAAGAAAACGCCTTAGCATCATCCTTAATGATGAAGATAGCTACGAGTTCTGGACAGAATCGCGAGCGGAAGACATCGGAGAATTGGTTCCTATCCTGAAAAAGGTCAATAGTAAGGAACTTGAATTCTGACAAGGCACCGTCAGCAGATATGTCATTTCCTCTCTGTGAAAAATCAAAAAAAAGCACTGTGAAAAGACAATTAACAGATGCAATGATAGCGCTTATAACCAACATCCTCAGCAAGTTTCCGGCTCTATTTACAGAGCGTAGCAGGAAAAAGCAGGTGGAACGTGCTAATCATCCAAAAGCTCCAATGATAAGATCAAAAATAAACAAAATGTGAAACGGCTGTCAATACATTTAAAACCAAAAAAAGTATTGACGATACGCAATAATTGAGAACCTTATAAAAATAACTACAGATGAAAACACGATTTTTACTTTCCGCAAGTGCCGCATTCTTATTTCTTTTCAGCAATGCACAGCAGTATTCCCATGACAGTGAGAAGAAGAACATTCTTAAAACAAACCTCACAGCCTATGCCTTCCGAAACTATAACCTGACCTACGAAAGAGCCATTACAAAATGGTTTTCCGTGAATGTTTCTTATGGCATGATGCCCGCCGGTAAACTTCCTTTTTCCGATTTATTCCTTAAAGATGAAGAAAGTTCTGAGTTTCGGGACATAGAGGTTTCCGCAAGCCAGATCACGATAGAGCCTAGATTCTATTTGGGAAACCGCGGCTACGGTAGGGGTTTCTATCTTGCGCCATACTATCGCCATTCAGAATTTACTCTGGACAATGCAGTCTATGAATTTACGCCGGATGTCTCTTTGAGGGATATTCCCATCCGCATTTCCGGAAGGACTACGGCCAACAGCTTTGGGCTGATGATCGGCTGCCAATGGTTTCTCGGCAAGAGGGACAATTGGGTGCTGGACTTCTGGATTGTCGGCGGACACTACGGCACTGCCAATGGCGATTTTGATGGCGTTTCGGATTATGTGATGACTCCCGAAGAGCAACGCGAATTGAAGGAATATCTGGAAAACCAGGATATTCCCGTCGTAGAGTACAGTGTGAACACCAACAGCCGTGGCGCCTCTATAAAAATGAATGGCCCCTGGGCAGGATTGCGCTCCGGGCTGTCTTTTGGGTATAGGTTTTAATTAAAGTTTTGCAATAGAATATTATATTTTTTTTAGATTATAAAATATTGAATGTCAAATTGATTATCGTTTATCGATCATCAACCATCAACCATCAACCATTTCTTACAATTCTAAATTTCAACAAATTCAAATCTTAAGGATAAAAACATAATTTGTCAAACAGTGATGTTACTTTGCAAGGAAACAAAACAAAAAAATAAATCTGAAATCGACATTTACACCAAAATTGCTCAAATCGAAAGAGGTGAAATTGTTTTTTAATCTGGATATATTTTTTGTAAACAAGCTGTTTCTCGATTATTTTTTTTGTTAATTTTATAAAAATGATAATTATGAAAACAAAAATCTTATTTTGTCTCCTGTTTAGCGTCAATTTGATAAACTCCCAGATCTACAAACCCGAAAAAAAAGAAAAACCACCAAAGGAACTCAAAACAAAGGTGGTGACATATGATTTCAAAGGAGGTAATTTTCTTTATGATACCACAGATTACATCAAACACAATCAGCCGATTGTGCTGAAAATCATCAACATCAACCGCATCACGTATCAGACTTCCATCAGTGGAAATGATGTGAGAATAGTGGATGAAAACCTGAGCGACTCTTTGAAAAAAGTAAAAAACTTTGTTAATGATAATATTTCTATGGCTATTCTTGGAGATGATCCTAACTTGACTTTTGAATCCCAATCCATAAAAGCCAAAATAAATAAAGCAACCAAGACTGGGAGAAATAATGTTATCCCAAAAGCGGAAAAAAAAATTGAGGAAAAAGAAAAAACCTTATCCGAATTACGAGGCCATTTAAAAGCCGCTGAAAATAAAAAACAAATTTTGACGACCAAATTAATGTCATTCAAAATAGATTCTGTAAATGCGGACAAACAATTTTTGGATCCTCTCCAAGAACAAAATAGAAAAGAGGTCTCGACTAAGAAATATGCTTTGCTTGATAGTATCAATTCCATTAAAACTAAAATAGCGCTTAAAAACAAAGAGATTGAGGGAATAAAAGATAAAATAAGTCCAATTTCTCGGGAAATATCAGAAAAAGAAATTTGGGAAAAAAGATACAATGATTTGATTGAGCAGATCCAAGAAAAGTATCAAAATTTCACAAATAACATTCAAAATATGCAGAATATCATCTCTGCTTATGGAAATTATTTGGACTTTATAAAAAACCCGATGATGAATAAGGATTTATATATCCGGGAAAGAGGGAAATATGCTATTTTGAAAAAACAGGAAGAATATTATGGAAATGTAAAAACGTTTACAGAATCATATAACAAAATTAATGACCGTCTAAACTCAAACGACCTGACGGAAGTTCTCGCAAAGCTCAAAGAAAACGACCAATCCAAATATGATCTGGCAAATGTATACATCTCCCAGCTCAAAAAATATGTTGAAGATACCTACGCCAAACTAAAACCAGATCGTATAAACAGCCTTATCAACAACACCCAAATCTCGGATGCGGTGCTGAAAACAGATGAGCCTTACCAATTCTTTTCAAACCCGATACAGTCTATGGAAGATATGATAGAGTTCAACGTGAAAATCAAAAAAGACAATGAAACGAGTCTTGTGAAAAATTTTACATACACGGAGTATGTACAAGGAGGCGTGAGATGGGATTTCAGTGTGGGTGCTGTTTTTGATTTTTTTACAAATCGACAGACTTATGATCTTCAGGAAGTGGCAGGTAATAATAAAGTCAAAATAGTGGAAAATAATCGTAATGTTTTTTATCCGAGTCTTGCAGGGATCTTGCACACGAGTTTCAGAAACGGTGGATCTGTAGCCTGGGCACTTTCATTGGGCGCATCTTTGGACATCAGCCAGTTCCGGCTCAATTCTTTCTTTCCGGGAGTGAGCCTGATGTTGGGCAAGAGAGAAAAAACCGTAATTACTGTCGGTCCGTCATTTAGCAATGTAACGCAACTGAAAAAGTATTATAAATCGGATGATACTGCTACATACGACAACACGCTTGATGTCAATAGCATTACGACCAACAATTTTAAAATCGGAGCTTTCGTTGGCCTCACGTATAACCTGACCAGCAAGCAAAGAACGAAAATAAAAATTTTGTGACTTAGAGCCTGTTGAAATTTTATTCAAATATTTTTATATAGCTGATTTTTAATAATGTTTTTTCGAATAATTTGTCATTCGGTCCGAATCTAAACAATAAATTAAGATCTTTAAATTTCTAGATTCCTGCGGAATGACAGAGTTTACTTTAATATACGAAAAAATTAAATTAAATTTTTAAACAGGATCTTAAATAAGAAAATAATTTGAAAAAATAAGATTGTGAAAAAATATGTCATAGTAGGAGCTAACCAGAGTTCAATTTATAGCGATGGTTTTACGGCACTGCCTGGGGCGAAAGCAACAGCATTAGCCTGGAAAATTTTTTTGGATAAACAAGGATTTGAAGAAGTCGCTTTTTTAACAGATGAAGATGCCACCAGAACTAAGGTGTTATGTGGATTGACCAATCTGTTTTCTGATTTAAAATCTAATGATTTTGCCTTATTTATTTATATGGGACATGGAAGACAGATAGAAAATAAAAATAACAGCCCATTATTTCCTGACGATGAAGGCGATGGAAAGGACGAAGAGTTGATATGTAAAGGAGATCCAATTCTGGATGATGAAATCCGCCTGTTGCTGAATTTAAACAAGAAAAAAGCTCCTGTTTTCATAATAATAGACGCTTGCGACAATGGTTTGATCGAAGGAGAAAGTTTGTCTGCAAATAAATTTGTTAATGATAATGAAGTCGCATTTTCTTCCACAGCTAAAACAGATAAAGCCTATATGGAAAGTTTTGATGAGGAAAAGCAACAGAAGAAGCAAGAGGCTGTTTACTCCACCTTTTTGTTGGATGTGGTTAAAGCTAATTTGGGCAAGAATTACAATGAAATATTTGATTTAGCAAGAGAAAAAATTGAAAAAGACGGCTATCCCCAAAATCCCCAAATGGCTTTTACAAACGGGACGATTCTTAAGAATCCTATTTTTTCCAGTCCTCTGAAAATGGATTTAAGTTTTAGCAGAAAAGATATTGAACTATTACTAGCAGACCCGAATAAGGGAATTGGGGGATTGATGAGTGAGACCCAAGCAGAGAGGATAGTCAAGTTTATCCGTAAAGATATTTTTAAAATTAACAAACGTATATAATTGAATCAAAAATATTTAAATAAATTAAATAATTATGTCAAATTTAAATTACCCAACCAGCATTGAGGATGTCGATAATTTTGCGCCTTATAATTTTATTTATGATGAGTATGAAAAATTTCAGGTTTGCCATACAAAAATAGGTAATGATATGAATTTTGTCGTTATCATGAGAGTTGTCGATTCAAGAATGGATGCAGACGGTACTATCACTATCAATGGTTTTGAACTGATGGTAGTGCATGGTTTTTATTCAAAGGATAATCTTTTTGTAGCACTAGACATGGCTGATGTGATTAATAATCCTCCAGTAAGCTTATTTTATTCAGAAAAAGATGAACTCCATCATGGACCTTTGGTCAATTTTAAAATTAAAATTACGACAATCGATCCGTTACATGTAGGCGTGGTACCTCCTGTTTACTACTATGCTCGTCCATTTAAAATAAATACAGCGATTGGAGAGAAGCTGCATTTTGTTATGGAAGGCTTGGATATTGAATTGGATAAAGCAAATTCCAAAGGGAGGATGTGTTTGGTAAATACACCAGTCGCAAAAGGAAGTGGTTCAAAAATCAATCCACAAACAAAAGAAGTCGCACCAGAAGGGATGGTTTGGGTTTCCTATGAAGAGTGGGAAAAACTTAAAAAACTTAAAGACGCTACTAAAACAAATCCATAGATGAAACCCCTTATTTTATTCCTGCTTTTATTTTCTATTCATAACTATGCTCAAAACAAGGAGGATGTTTTTTATTCATCAATCATTACGGACATCAACAATTATGAATTAGAAAAAGCAGATCGTAAAATAAAAAGTATTAGTAATCTGGATTGCAAAATCTTACTACAAAATGAAGTCAATTATCTAAAGACAGGACTGATTTCAAACGAGATCCTGTCTTTAGACACTTCAAACTTTGATTACTATCAAAAAGGAATTTATTATAATTTTTTAGGCGATTATTACACAAGAATATCCAATAAATTTAGTAAAAAATCTTATGAACTCTATTTGAAGACCTATCAGTTGGGGGTTCAAAACAATAATACAAGTCTTCAACAAGAAAGTCTGCGGAAAATGTTGAATCTGTTTCAAATCAATGAAATGAATTTTATACAATTTTCAAACATCTCGAATGAATATTCGAAATTGAACAATGATTTTATAAATACATTTTGGGCAAAATATTATTCAATTTTTAAAAAATATTACGAAAAAACAGAATATCATAAAAACAATAATTTTAATATAAAAAGTTACGACTCATTAATAGCTTATTGTAAAGGAAAACCAATATTAAAAGGAAAAGTATATCAAATGATGAGCATTTACTATAGTGTAACTCATCACTATAAACTTTCAAAAGTATATATAGAAAAGGCAAAGCACGAATATAAAAAATCAAATGAATACTATTCCCAATTGGCATTAACCAGTATTGAGTTTAATGAAGGACATGATTATTTAGATACAGGAAACATAAAAAAAGCAACAGCTGTTTTTAGAAAATCAGAACATTCAAAATATTTTAAACAAAACCTAAAAAGCAATATTCTTATTTCAGATGCTTTATATAAAACCTATTCCAAAGCTAAAAATAATGACAGCGCAATTTACTACTTAAACAGAAAAATAGCATTTGAAGATACGCTAAAAAGAGAAGAAAATTCAATTGCAATCCACGAAATAGATACCAAATACCAAACCCGGGAAAAAGACCTTGCCATTAAAAAATTGACAAACAAACAAATATTACTTTTCGCTCTCGTAGGCATTGTATTTATTATTGCATTATACGGGTTTTTCAAATGGAAGAAAGAAGATGTCCGGCGAAAAAAACTGGCTGTAGAAAAACAATACCTTGAAACGGAACACTACCAAACCATAGAAGAACTAAAAACCATCAAAAAATTAATTGAAAAAGACAGCATCATCCTGAAAGATAAAACAAAAGTCAACCTGGAGCAGCTGGCTTATATAAAAGCTGATGACCACTATCTCAGCATACACACTATCGAAAAAAACAATCATTTTGTAAGAGGAAAACTGAGTGACATTATCGTAGAGCTGCCTCCCAATTTCATCAAATGCCACCGGTCGTATATCATCAACAGAAATTTTGTGAAGCAGTTTACCAACAGATTCGTTGTGATGGAAGATAATACCGAGATTCCGATTTCGCGAAATTTTAGATTTGAGAATTGAAGTGTCAATTTATTCACTAACTTTAAACCTCGATTCTAAAATCTAAAATCTAATTTCTAAACTCTAAGTTCTTACAATATGAAATTCGGACAAGTTGCTGACCCGTCACAAATCGATTTTACACTGCCAAAAGACCATCCGCAGACCAGGTTCATTCTCGATCAGAATAAAAAAGGTTTGCAGAATATCTCGATAGGCTGCGCAAAATGGAATAAAACAGACCTCAAGGGCTTCTATCCGAAAGGCACAAAAGATGAGTTGACCTATTACGCCACGCAGTTTAATTCCATCGAGTTGAACGCAACTTTCTATGGAATGCCAACCGCCGAACAGGTTCAGACCTGGAAAGACAAGACCCCCAAGGATTTCAAATTCTTTCCGAAAATCACCAATACCGTCTCGCATTTCAGAAGGTTGCTGAACATCACCGATGTGGTCACGCAATTCGCTTCCGCAGTTCTTAATTTCGACGAAAAGCTAGGAATGGTCTTTCTTCAGCTTCACGATAATTTTAAACCGAAAGATTTTGAACGTTTGGAAAAATTTGTTCAGGACTGGCCAAAAGAGGTTCCATTAGCCATCGAATTGAGAAATACAGAATGGTTCACTGACGAAGAGGTGTTCAACACGGTTTGCGAACTGTTTGAAGTGCATAACATTACCAATATAATTGTAGACACCGCCGGCAGGAGAGACATGCTGCATATGCGGCTCACTACGCCTCATGCCTTCATCCGCTACGTGGGAGCTAATGCCGAAAGTGATTACGGGAGGCTGGACGACTGGCTGCAGAGGCTGACGAAGTGGAAAAAAGAAGGCCTGCAAAATCTTTATTTCTTTGTCCATCAGAATATTGAAAAAGCGTCACCGCTGCTATCATCACATCTCATCCAAAAGATGAATAAGGATTGGAAAACCGATCTGCATGTTCCGGAAATGGCTTCCGAAGAGCCTACATTGTTTTAACGACCAATTATAATGTAAATCCGGATAAAGATCAAATTCTTCCAAACTTCTAAATTCGAATTCCAGAATTTGAAGGTTTTTTATATGCGGAAATCTTAATTGACGAGTTAACTTTCTAATAAGACAAGATTTGATTGAGGTCATATTAACAATAGTCATTACTTAGCTTTAAAAGATGTTTATCCAGATATTAAGGAAAAATGGTTGGGAGATTCTGGACTTTACAAAAATAGACGAAGAATTATTTGAAAAATGTGGCTTCACTGTACACTCGGCTTCGTTGAAGAACTATCAACCCATGATAGAAGTTATTGAGCTTTTGCCTTGATTTTTTTAAACACGAGCGTAAGCTTCATTAGCAAATTGATAAGAAATTTTAATACGTTCAATACCAAAAAAACCTTTCAGAGATTGAAGGGTTTTATTTTTATCAAACGTATTAATTTTTTTCTTTTTGAATAATCCAATATAAGGCATAATCATAAATTAACCTGACTTCGGGCTAAGGATTATCAATCGCAAAACGAAACAAAAATTGATGAGTTGAATTTCTATAATTTAGATAGACAAGCGTACTTCGACAAGCTCAGTATAAACTAAAAACTGATCAAAGTGAGACTAAAATTTTGTTTGATAAACGAAATCGAAGATTCGACGTAGTCAAGTGGCATTGTTTAACCTAGAATCATTTTAGAAAGTATATTCCTTTGCTTTTCTTTGCGATAAAAACAATTAAGCATTGTCTAATCCATAATTTAGTAAATTCTTTATCCCGAATTCAGGTTAAATTAATTTCTATTTAGGCCAAAAACTTCAGCTCCTTATCCTTAAACTGATTATTCTCCACAAGATTCTGCATGGCTTTCATCGTTTTCCTGCGCAGCTTCGCCAGGATTCGGATATTTTTATCCTCGCTGTAATCGAAGATATCATCCTCAAAGGAAAATACGTCACCTTTTTTGAATTTGATATTGTGATCCTTCATCTCCTTCAGGAGCATCAGGTTCGTCATCACCCGCAGCGAGGCACTTTCTGCAGCTTCCAGGTGTTTCAGCGATTTCAATAGCTCTTTTTTGTATTTCTTCTTTGATTTCATATCGAGAATTATTTGCTTTAATAATTAAGGACAATCGTTTTTCTTTCATTAATGAGTTACTACAAATTTACGAATTACGATTTCACTTTTAAAAATGTTAATCTTTGAAATGTACAAAAATATCTTCGGAATTTCTTACTTTTGGGAAAAATAAATCTGACAAATGCAAGACCCGATTTTCGACTTAATTGAAAAAGAAAGACTAAGACAGACGCACGGCATTGAGCTCATCGCCTCGGAAAATTTTGTTTCCGACAACGTGATGAGAGCAATGGGAAGTGTTCTCACCAATAAATATGCCGAAGGCTACCCGGGCCGCAGATACTATGGCGGTTGCGAGGTGGTGGATGAGGTAGAGCAGCTCGCTATCGACAGGGCTAAGGAACTGTTCGGTGTCGAGTATGTCAATGTCCAGCCTCACTCAGGTTCCCAGGCCAATGCCGCAATTTACCTGTCGGTTCTGAAGCCTGGTGACAAAGTAATGGGAATGGACTTGTCAATGGGCGGACATCTCACGCACGGTTCAGCGGTTAATTTCTCCGGAATCCAGTATGAAGTTTGCTCTTACGGCGTTCAGCGGGAAACGGGTCTGATTGATTACGATCAGATGCGGGAAGTGGCACTTCGCGAAAAACCAAAGATGCTCATTGCCGGCTTTTCGGCTTATTCCAGAGATTTGGATTATGCTAAGTTCCGTGAAGTGGCAGATGAGATTGGGGCCACGCTTTGGGCAGATATCGCACATCCTGCAGGTCTGGTGGCCAAAGGTTTGTTGAATAACCCGTTCGAACACTGCCACGTGGTAACGACGACGACACATAAAACCCTGAGAGGTCCAAGAGGTGGAATGATCATGATGGGCAAAGATTTTGAAAATACTTACGGCCATAAAACACCGAAGGGCGAAATCAAACTGATGAGCGCCGTTTTAGACAGCGCCGTTTTCCCAGGCATTCAGGGTGGTCCGTTGGAACACGTGATTGGTGCCAAAGCTGTGGCGTTTGCAGAAGCTATCGATTCAAAATTCGAGGTTTATGCAAAACAGGTCAAAGCCAATGCGCAGGCGCTGGCAAATGCCATGATCCAATTAGGTTTCGAAATCGTGAGTGGCGGAACGGACAATCACTTAATGCTGATTGATCTCAGAAACAAAAATGTGAACGGCAAAGAAACCGAAAAAGCCCTGGTAAAAGCCGACATCACCTGTAACAAAAATATGGTGCCGTTTGATGACAAATCACCGTTCACTACATCCGGGATCAGACTGGGTACCGCAGCCATCACCACCAGAGGCCTGAAGGAAAATGACATGGAAACCATTGCAGGCTTGATTTCCGAAGTGGTAGAAGACATCAAAAATGAAGCAAGACTTGAATCCGTGCGGAAGAAAGTCAATGAATTAATGGAAGGCCACGCACTGTTCAACTATTAATCCCGGATATCAGGAACAAGGGCGCTTTCACAGCGCCTTTTTTTCGTTAATGGTTCAAGATGCGACGTTCAAGGTTCAAGGTTCTGGGTTTAAGGTTCAAGATGCAAGGTTCAAGATTCAAGGTTTAAGATGCCAGATTCAAGGTTAAAGATTAAAAATTTTAGAGTCAAAGTTGAGGATGTGATATTCAAGATACCAGCTGAAATTATTCAATAGCGATCCTCTATTAGCCATTATCCATTAGCCAACAGCCATCCGCAATAAACCAACAGCCAATAGCCAACAGTCAATAGCCATCCGCAAAAAGCCATCCGCAAAAAGCCATCCGCAAAAAGCTAATAGCCATCCATCAACCATCAACCATCAACCATCAACCATATCCCATGTCCGAAAAAAAATCCTACACTTTCGACGAAATCAAACTCAAGCTGGTGAACTACTGCGTTTACCAGGACCGTTGTCATGCCGAAGTGGAACAGAAGATGCGCGAATTTCTACTCATTCCGGAAGCGAAGGATGAGATTATGCTGTATCTGATAAAGGAGAATTACCTGAATGAGGAACGGTTTACCAGAAGCTACATCAGAGGGAAGTTTTACATCAAGCATTGGGGACGCAACAAGATCAGGATGAATCTGAAACAGAAAGGCATCACGGAAAAATTAATTGCCAAATGTATGGACGAGATTGATGAAGATGATTATCTGGCAGCCATCCGGAAGATATACGAAGATTATGCGGCGAAGCAGAAAGGGCTTCAGGAATACCAAAAGAAGATAAAAACCACGCGTTTCGTGATGTCAAAAGGCTTTGAATACGACAGTATTAACATTGCGATTCAGTGAATGAAATGCTATATTAAATTAATTTAATCTACTATTTTCAAGTCAATCAAAAATATTTCTTAAAAATAAATAAAAAATTCATAATTTCGTCCCAAATTTTATTAACGAAATTTCATGAGAAAGCTAAGTGTTATATGTTTACTGCTGATGATAGGAACCATCAGTGCTCAGGCGATAAAATATGGTGTCACGGGAAGTGTTCACAGAGGTTCTATGGCCGGCATTCACAATGCATCCAAAGCCAATTGGGGAGGCACGGTGGGATTTTTTGCAGATATTGCCATCGTACCGAATGATATTTATGACTCGGCATGGCTCTACCTCACGCCGCAGCTGGAGGTTAATACCGCCGGTGAAAGAGCATCCTGGGATGAGAGCAACAATCTTCAGAAGTACAACAATACCTATATAGCAGTACCAGTCTATCTCAAATACTACTTGCGAAACCATGGCTACAAGGGCGATCTCTATTTTATGGTAGGTCCTAAGTTCGAATTCCTGGTTTCTGAAAATACTAATGAAGGCGATGCTGTTGCAAAGGCTAAAGCTCAGGGGTTTGATCCTGCCAAGTTTGGATTGGGCTTCAAGCCGGACAGTTTCGGCTATGGAGTGTCTGCCAAGGTGGGTGTGATGGTCAACCAGAAGTGGGACGTGTTTTTAAGATTCGACCGTGGTTTGTCCAAGGTTTACAAAGACTACACCGTGGCAAACACTTACAATAGATTCCTGGCTTTGGGTCTGAGTTATTACATCGGAGAGACCAACTAACACAGGCGACCAACTTTTACACTGCAGCATCTGCTGCAGCATTTTATATGAATAGATATTTTCTCGTTTTGCTCATTGGCATTTTATGGACGGCCTGCAAGCCTAAGGAAAACATGGTCTACATGAGCAACCATAACTTCGAGCAGGAGACCAGCCAGGCCCGTTATAGCGGACTGAAGATCAAGGAAGGCGATGTGTTGGAGATCACCGTGTCTGCATTTGATGAGATTGCGGTGAAACCGTTCAACCTCACTACCATGACCTCTACCAACGATCCTTCCGATGCAGCCGGAGGAACAGCGGCCTCCACATCCACAGGAAGCAGATACACCGTGTCTACCGAGGGCTACATAGCATTTCCGGTATTGGGCAAGATCTATTGCCAGGGCATGACCAAGCAGCAGCTGCGCGAGGATCTTGAGCAGCGCCTGAAACAGTACCTCACCGATCCTATGGTAGATATCCGTCTCACCAATCTCAACATCAGTGTTTTGGGCGAGGTTAAAATTCCCGGCACCAAGACTACGAATACGGAGCGGATCAACCTTTTCCAGGCATTAGCACTGGCAGGCGATATGACCGACTATGCCGATAGGACCAAGGTGAAGCTTTTGCGCTACTCCGAGGAGACCAAGCGCGATTCGGTGATTCAGCTCGACTTTTCCGAGGCAGGCATTGTCAATTCCCCGTATTATTACCTCCAGCAGAATGACATCCTGTATGTGGAGCCAGACAAAAACAAACAGATTGCCGCCAACAGTACCAATCCGAACAGGGCATTGCTATTTCAGTCAATCGGTATTCTGGTGGCTGTTACCACGCTTATCATCACGCTGTCCAAATAACCTAGAATGGAATTATTAGACCAGACCAGCAGTCAACAGAAAAAACTGAACTTTAAAAAGGAGATCGGCAAATACCTGAAATATTGGCCATGGATCATCCTGAGCATCGGCCTGTTTTATGCAGCAGCGTCGCTCTACCTCAAATATACCCAGCCGCAATACCTGTCCAAAAGTACCTTGCTGTTTCAGGAAACCAAAAATGATAAAGGCGCACTGGGCGACCTCAAAAACCTCGGTATGGGCATCAGCGATGATGGCGAGCTGCAGGGTGAGGCAGCCATCATTGTTTCAAAACCTATCATTTCGAAGGTCGTAAAAAATCTGAACCTCGACGTCAGCTTTTTCGCCAAAGGCAAGATCCGGGAGATCGAGCTGTATAACATGTCACCCTACTTCGGGAAGATTTTACAAACCAACAAGTCTTTCGGCGGAGCAACGTATTACATAGAGCCGGTTACCGAGTCGACATTCAGGCTGAGCGAAGGACCGCTGAAAGGCAGCACCGATGTATTTCGCTATGGACAGAACATCACTTTGCCGTGGGGCAATGTGGTGATCACCCGCAATCCGGATGGCTACAGACCATATAGAAACCTGGTGGTCTTCAAAAGTGCGGCCGCTGCAGAATCGCAGCTGGAATCCAGTCTGGAGGTCAAGCTACCCAACGGACTGTTGATGGATATCTCAATGGTGGGCGCAGTCCCGCAGAAATCGGAGGATATTCTGAATGAGCTGTCCAAGCAGTACAATCTGGATGGCATCAGCGATAAGAATGCCGAAGCGGAAAATACAGCAAGGTTCATCGATGACCGCCTGGATTTGATCTCCAAAGACCTTGGAACCATCGAGCTCGACAAAGAAAACTTCAAAAAGGCCAACCAGCTCACCGACCTGGATGTTCAGGCAGGCATCGCCGTAGAGCGACTGAGCGGCAATGTAGAGAATATTTACAATGAATCTGCCAAGCTCCAGATCCTCAATGCCATTTATGATATGGCTTCGTCCGGCAAAGAGCAGTTGTTTCCTACAGGGCTGGGCATGCCCGAAACTACGGAAGCCTTGCTGAAGCAGTACAACGATATTGTTCTTATAAAAAAGCGTACGCTGAACCAGGCTACGGGTGCCAACCCATCCATCAAGGCTTTCGACAAGGAGCTGGGCGAGCTGAAGGCTCTTATCCGCGATAATATCCAGCAGAGCCGTGCGCAGTTGCAGAAAAATATCGGCAAAACCAATCAGGAAATCGGACAGGACAAAGGTTCTATCCTCAAATATCCCACTCAGGAGCGCGTGTTCCGCAACATCGAACGCCAGCGCAATCTGAAAGAGTCTTTGTATCTATACCTCTTGCAGAAACGCGAGGAAAATGCCATCACGCTGGCAGTCACCACACCGAAAGCCAAGCTCGTCAATCCAGCCTATACCATTGGAATTGTAAAGCCCAACTACAGCCAGATCCGCATCGCAGCGCTCGCTGCAGGATTCATTTTGCCATTGCTGGTGATCTTCGTCATCAACATCCTGGATAGCAAGGTGCGCTCCAAGGATGATGTAGAGGCCATTGCCGGAAACGTACCGGTGATCTCGGAAGTGCCGCACAGCGATGCGGCTTTGCCATTGATTGAGAAAAATGATTTCACGGTATTTGCAGAGTCCTTCAGGATCCTGACCTCGAATATCAAATTCATCCTCCGTTCCAAGTCCGTACATAAGGGCGGCGTTATTCTGGTGACCTCCTCCGTTAAAGGCGAAGGGAAGACGACCATTTCTACCAATACGGCGGTGAGCCTTGCCGGTGGCGGTAGCGTACTGCTCATTGGTGCAGACATCAGAAATCCGCAGCTGCAGCGCTACATGAAAGACCGCAGAACGGGGCTCACAGACTATCTGGTGTCGGACAACGCTGCTGTCGAGCAGTTCATTCAGCCGTCAGGGCTGGCCGAGAATCTGGATGTCATGTTCAGCGGTGCCAAGGCTCCGAATCCGAACGACCTTTTGGACATGGCCAGATTTGATGAAATGATCGCCTATCTGCGTACGAAATACGATTACATTGTTCTGGATTCCGCACCGGTCATGCTGGTCTCCGACTCCCTGCATCTGGTAGATGTCTCCGATATGGTCATTTATACCGTCAAGTCTGGCTTTACAAGAAATGATATGGTAAGTTTTGCAGCCGGGTTCCGAAGAGATAATGAGGTTCAGAATATGGTCTTTGTGCTCAATAATGTTCGGCCGGAGTATTCGCGGTATGGCTATAAATATGGCTATGGGTACTATAGTGACCAAACCAAAAAGAATTTATTTCAGAAGATCATTAAATAAAGTTAATTTCTAATTTTAAAGTATTGTCAAATAATAGGACTATAGCTAAAAACTCATTATTTCTGTATTTCAGGATGTTTTTGACCATGGGGGTAGGCTTGTACACTTCCAGGCTTGTATTACAAGCATTAGGAGTTATAGATTATGGAATATATGGTTTAGTAGGTGGTATTGTGACTTCATTTGCATTTCTTAATTCTGCAATGGTATCTTCAACACTAAGATATCTTTCATCAGACATTGGTCGTAAAGATAGTATTCAGCTGCAGAAAACATTTAACGCTACTCTAAACATTCATATAGCAATTGCTCTTATTGTTATCGTACTCTCCGAAACTCTAGGTTTATGGTTTGTGAATAAGATACTAGATATACCTGCTAATAGATTGGTTGCGGCGAATTGGGTATATCAATTTTCTATCATTGCTTTCGTATTAGAAATAATTCAGGTACCATATAATGCTTTATTAATTGCTCGTGAAAGAATGAATATTTATGCCTACATTAGTATTCTGGAGACTATATTGAAACTCATAATAGTTCTGATATTGACTGAAGTGAGTGGTGATAAGCTTATTGTGTATTCTGTTTCAACTTTTGTAGTGATATTCACAGTTAGGACGATCTACAAGATATATTGTAAAAAATATTTTAAAGAAACTGCTTATCACTTTTATTATGATAGACTATACTATAAGAAACTAGTTAGCTATTCTGGGTGGAATCTTTTTGGAGGATTGGCTATGGTTACTCGTGGACAGGGAAGCAATATTTTGCTCAACATATTTTTTGGTCCTGTAGCCAATGCTGCATTTGGTATTTCTACAATGGTACAAGGTATTATCGGTGGTTTTGTATCCAATTTTCAGATGGCTGCGAGTCCTCAGATAATTAAGAATTATGCGTTGGGAGAAAAAGATAAAAGTCTAAATTTAATATATAAAAGCGCTAAGTTCTCGTTTTTTGGGATGCTTATTATAGTTATTCCATTGCTCGCTAATCTGAGCTTTATACTACATCTTTGGCTGAAAAACTTACCCCAGTATACTCTTCAGTTTACTAAGTTAGCACTTATATATTCATTAGTAGAAAGTATTGTAGGCCCGCTGGCAACGGGTGCCCAAGCTCACGGAGATATTAAGTGGTATCAAATAATTGTTGGTCTCTTCATCATTTTTATTTTCCCATGTGCGTATTTAATATTTTTGTTTGATAAGAATCCAGTTGATTTATACTGGATTTTCATCGCCAATTCGATAGTTGCAATTATATTCCGACTGTTCTTTCTGAAAAAGATGATTGGTTTAGATATTAAAACATTTAATATTCAAGTGGGCACTCCAGTATTAATTCTCGCAACTTTAGGGCTGATCATATCCGAATATTTATTTTCACAAAAAGCTGATACTGTGGCTGAATTTATACTTCAATCTCTAAGCATTATTTTGATTGTTCTTTCTCTAATCATTGTATTGGGAACTAGTGCAGAAGAAAAAAAGTTTGGGGTTAATTTTTTAAAATCCAAATTCTAAATACTTTTTATAAGCATAATCTTTTTTATGATCAGACTGCGAAAATTCTTCTGGCGAATACTAGGTATAGACTATTTTCAAATTTTAAAAAAGCTTGACTATACACTTTTGCGCGATGACCAATATTCGGATAAGGGTTTTCGAACATATGATAATGGTGCAAAAGTGTGGCGTTGGACATCCTCAAAACTAAAAATAGGTAAATACTGCTCTATTGCAAATAATGTAAATTTTATTGTTGACGAGGGTTTTCATTCGATGTCAAAAATTACAAGCTATCCATTCATTAATAATCTGACAGTCGATAACAACCTAGCCGAAATTAGAGACAATAAAAGTCAGAGAGAAGGAATTATAATTGGAAACGATGTCTGGATAGGTATGAATGTAATTATATTACCGGGAGTAACTATAGGTAACGGAGTTACAATAGCAGCAGGATCTGTTGTTACCCAGGATTTACCACATTACGTTGTTGCCGCAGGTGTTCCTGCAAAAATAATTAAGAATAAGCATAGTGAAGAAATAGTGGAAATTTTGAATCAAATATCGTGGTGGAATTGGGGTAGCAAATTGGTGAAAGAGAGGATGGCAGATTTCTATATATTGGATATACCAGCGTTCATTGAAAAATACAGTGTCCAAGCATAATGAAAGTATTATATTGCATAGGAAGTCTGACAAAACCCGGCGGCGCCGAAAGAGTCCTGATAACTAAAGCCAACTATTTATCGAAACTTCCAGGCTATGAGGTAACGATATTGGTAGCCAATCAAAATGCTCAGCCATATGCTTATGATATAGCAAACAGTGTGGATGTCCTTGATATGAAAGTTAATGAATACCAGCACTGGTTATTTAATTTTCCCATACTAGGTTTCTTTTTCAAAATTAAAGTACTTAAAAAGAAATATCAAAAAGTAATCAATGATATAAATCCAGATATTGTCATCAATGTAGAAAGGGGTTTCGAAGATTTTTTTCTTCATAATCTTAATCCTGGAAGAATTTCTGTACGAGAATCTCATTCATCTTTAAAAGCTGTGAAGATGATGAGCAGCACTGGAAAATTTTCTTTGAAACAAAAGTTTTTCACAAGATTATACAACAAACAGTTGAAAAAGTATGACCAGGTAGTTTTACTGACCGAGGAGGATAGATTAACGAGAAATTATAAAAACGGAAATACAGTCATTCCAAACGTTATAGCTTCTTTTAATACTACCGCTGATTATAATACAAAATCCAAAAAAGTGATATCGGTAGGAAGACTGGATGTCTTCAAGAACTTTCAGGATCAAATAATGGTTTGGAAGGATATTGTTGCAATGTTTCCGGATTGGACACTTCATATATACGGAGAGGGTCCGGACAAAATTAATTTACAAAAGATGATTGTAGACTTAGAGCTACAATCTAACGTATTTTTAGAAGGTAGAACTTCGGAAGTCGAGAAAGTTTTAAAAGAAGGAGCTTTATTTTTATTTACCTCGAAAGCAGAGGGTTTTGGGATGGTGTTGGTGGAGGCCATGCAAATGGGATTGCCCGTCATTTCTTACAACTGTCCGTGCGGTCCTAAAGATATTATATCTGAAGGAGAAGATGGATATCTCGTTCCCTTACTTAATAAGGAGGTATTGAAGGACAGAATTATTAAGTTAATCAAGAATGAGCCGTTGAGAAAAGAGATGAGTCAGAAAGCGATTGAAAAAAGCAGAAAATTTAGCGAGGATGTAATAATGCCTCAATGGATAGAATTGTTTAACAGATTAAAGGATGCATAAACCTAGAGTATCTATTATTGTACCCGTTTACAATGCGGAAAATCATATAGAGAGCACAATAAAAAGCATTCAGAGCCAAT
Organism: uncultured Chryseobacterium sp.; assembly: GCA_913778505.1. GTDB lineage: Bacteria > Bacteroidota > Bacteroidia > Flavobacteriales > Weeksellaceae > Epilithonimonas. Next base: position 90,230 of record CAJYWD010000001.1, on the reverse strand, counting down.
CCATTGAAGATTGGGAACTGCTATTAATTGACGATGGTTCTACAGATCATTCATTGGATATTATTAAAAAATATGCTGATGCAGATCCTCGTCTCAGAATTTTTCAGCAGTCCAATGCGGGACCTTCTTCCGCAAGAAATTTAGGAATTGAAAACGTAACATCGAGGTATATCACATTCCTTGACGCCGATGATCAGGCAGAACCTCACTATCTCAAAAGTTTACTGGATACGGCTGAAAAACATCCAAACGCAGAACTGGTATGTGCAGGTTATTATGAAAAGAGTATGTACAACAGAGCCGGATTAGCTTTGCACGATTTCGAAAAATCAAAACCCAGAACGGTTATATCTTCGTCAGAGTTCTTAGATAATCTCTTTAACGGTCTGACAGGTGTACTGTGGGCAAAGCTATTTATGACAGAGGTTGTTCGTTCACACAATCTTAAGCTGCCTCTACAGTTAAAAATGTCTGAAGATTTAGTCTTCGTGGCGGACTACGCAAAATGTATCAAGGAAGTAGCAATATGCTACGAGAATATATATATTTACAACCGCTTAGATGAAAAGGGACTCAGCAGGAAGTTTGATGAATCTTATCTAGATAATTTTCTATTATTTAATGATTTGATTTCTAGAAAATTTGAAGGTGATTCTGCCGTATATAATAAACTTCAGCAGAGAACATCCAATCATCTCATTAAGACTCTAAAGGATCAGAATACTTCCGTCCGGAATCTCAAATATTACCACAGAATGATATTGAAAAAGATGGGAACACACGCTTTATCACATCCATCGGGTCTGTACGACAGGACTTACATAATGATGCAGAATTATGGTTGTTATTCCTTAGCTTATTTACAGGAGAGACTTTATCAAATTTTGAAGAATTTCAAACATGCGTAAAAAGATTTTAGTAGACATCTATCTGGCCTATAATATTGGTGATGATATGTTTTTGGACCATTTAGCAAATAGCTATCCGGATGTGGATTTCGTGCCACTTCATCCTGGGAAAAACTATGATAGTTTTTTTTCAAACTATAAGAACGTCACCAGGTTTCCTTACAGCTTTTTAGATAAACTCAAATCAAAGGTGTTTAAAAACAAGCTGGAGGATTACGATTGGATGAGCAATCACTTTGATGCTTTGCTTTTTTTGGGTGGCGGTATTTTCAGGGAAGAAAGTTATTGGCCGGAGGTGTACCAATACAGAAATGCAATTTCGGACGCCTTTATTGCAAAAGATAAAAAGGTTTGGTTTATGGGTTGTAGTTTCGGACCATTCAATACATCGGAATTTCGCCATAAATATTCTGAACTGTTTAATAAAGTTACAAGAATTAATTTTAGGGACCAGTATTCTTATAACCTATTTCCGGAAATATCAAATTCTGGATATTACCCTGATATTTTGTGGAGCTACAACCTGCCGAAGAGCGAAAGAGAAGATAATGTGTTAGGCATATCCATTATCAATCCAAAACATAAAGAAGGTAAGTCAGATACCTATGGTAAATACCTCAACGCGCATATTAATTTGTGCAGAGATTACATTAATCGTGGATTCACAGTGAAACTATTTTCATTTTGCGAGGCGGAAGGTGACTTGGAGATTGCGAAGGAAATACAGGGCGTCATTCCGGAAACGAAAATAATAAATTACACAGGTCGTATTTCAGAATTTCTACAAGAATTTGGAAAATGTTCACAGATTGTTGCTGCCAGATTTCACGCCAATATTATTGCAATAAAGTATGGCATTCCCCTATTGCCAATCAGTTATGGAACAAAAACAGACAGCCTTCTGGAGGATCTGCAGTTTAGAGGACTAAATATTAATCTTGATAATACATTTCACTTGGAAAGTGGAGAATTTTATTTGTTTTTACAAGATGTAATTCTTCAAATGAAAAATCAATCAGAACAGCACCTTACCTTAGATGGTTTTTTTCGGTCATCCAAAATTTAATCAAATTTTTTAAGATTAATGATTGCAAATTGCATCTAGAACATGGAGAATAGAATAAGCATTTTAGATAGTTTTAGAGTACTTGCTTGCCTTATGGTTATAGCATTTCATTACTATAGTTATTATCCTTTAAAGGGATTTATAACGTATCATGGTTTAAATCTAAATTTATTTAAGCACGGCTATTTAGGCGTGAAATTCTTTTTCATAATCTCGGGTTTTGTTATAACATTGAGCTTGCAAAAGTCTATTGGGATACTTGATTTTTTAAAAAAGCGATGGGTCAGACTATGGCCTGCAATGGTCTTTTGTTCAATATTTACTTTTGTTATTATATCAATTTTTGATAATGAGAATTTATTTATCGAGTCGACCAAGATTAGCAATTTGATTTTTTCTAATACTTTTCTATCAACTTCTTTAGCAAGTAGTATTACCGGGCACAATTTTAACTATATAGACGGAACTTATTGGTCGCTCTGGGTGGAAGTATGTTTTTACGTACTAGTAGCAGTGATATATTTTCTTGATAAAAAAAATGTTAATAGAAATTTCGGTATTATTGCTGTCTTCATGGCAATTTTCAGTTATCTAATTTTTTCGAGCAATAACCAAAGTATTACTACTTTAATTGGTGTCGCAACTTTTAAATATGTAAAAATCAGTTTGGAAGTGTTTAATATATTTCAGCACATATTGTGGTTTTTCTTAGGAATGCAGTTACTTGAAATGTATAAATTCAAAAGATCAAAAAATCTGATTATTTTTACCGTAGCATTTTCACTTCAAACTATATTACAAGGCTCAGAATGGCAGATTCTGCTATTTTGTGTTATAATGTATATACTTTTTTTAATATTTATTTATAGACCAGTTTACATTTCTTTGTTGGGAAGTCGGTACGCTGTAAAATTAGGCATAGCTACGTATTCAGTTTATTTGTTGCATGAGAATATTGGTGTTCTTATTATAAATAAATTTAGTTTTTATTTTAAAAATCTTAATTGGTTGATTGGCATTTTACTAATCGGATTGTTTTTCTTTTTTGGTATTTTGATTTACAGGTACGTGGAACAACCAATCGGACAAAAATTAAGAAGATATTTGATCAAAAATTAGTTATGGCGCAAGAAGATTCAGTCAAAGGGTTTTTAATCCAATATATTTAGGAACATCGTAAAGTATCAAATGAAATTACTCTATATTACCAACGGCATAAACGGAGCAGGCGGTCTCGAACGTGTCCTCTCTATCAAGGCGTCTAAGCTGGCCGACGATTTTGGCTATGAGGTTTCCATTTTGGTTTTAAATAATGCCAACACGGACTGCTTTTATGAATTCAGTCCGAACATCAAGATGCTGTCGATAAATGTTTCGGGTAATCCCCTGCAATATTGGAAGTCTTACAAGGATGGTATCAAACAGACAGTAGCAGAGTTAAAGCCTGATATCATATCCGTTTGCGACGACGGACTCAAGGCCTTTTTTGTACCGAAGATTCTGAACCACCGCAAAGGCATCATCTACGAAAGACATGTCTCCAAGCTGATCGATGCTCACAGCGCGGACAGTTGGATCAAAAAGCTCCGCACTACAATAGTTTGGAACATCATGGATCAGAAAGCAAAGAGTTTTGATAAATTTGTCGTGCTGACAGAGGGAAATAAAAAAGAATGGCCAAATTTGATTAATATTTTAAGCATTCCCAATCCGGTCTCGTTTTATCCGGCACAAACGTCTTCACTGGAGCAGAAGACGGTCATCTGTGTGGGAAAGATAGCCTATCAGAAAGGCCAGGATTTGTTGGTTAAGGCATGGGACATTGTACACCGGCAGTTTCCGGACTGGAAACTTCAGCTGTATGGAAAGGAAAATCTGAGTATTCTGGATACGCATCATCTACCGGAAGGGGTGGAGTTCTTTCCGCCTGAAAAAAACATTCAGGAAAAATATTTGGACAGCGCCATCTATGTTATGGCGTCCAGATACGAAGGGTTTGGGATGGTACTCACGGAAGCTATGGCCTGCGGAGTGCCATGTGTCAGCTTTAAATGCGATTACGGTCCGTCAGATATCATTACGGATGGTGTCGACGGTTTGCTGGCAGAGAAAGAAAATGTTTGTGATCTGGCAGACAAATTAATGGCTTTAATGCAGGATGATATCACAAGAAGAGCAATGGGCAGAAAGGCAAGAGAATCGGTAAGCCGGTATTTGCCCGATACCATTGCAGCGGAGTGGGATCACCTCTTTAGGGAAATAACAGCAGAAGCATGAGTAAGAAAAAAATAATCATTGTATCACACAACCTGCGTATTGGTGGCGTAGAGCGGAGTCTTCTGGGGCTGCTCAACAGTCTGGATTATAGTAGGGTGGAGGTAGATCTTTTCCTGTTTTACCATGATGGTGAATTTATGCCCATGATTCCGGAAGAAGTTAATATCCTGCCGCAGATTGATAAATATAGTACGCTGATGCGGCCTGCCGCAGAAGTATTAAAAATGGGCTATCCGGATGTGCTGTTTCACAAATGGCGGGCAAAACGAAAAGCCCGTAAGTTCTGTACCGCAAACAATGTAGGTCCGGATAATCTGGTGATGAGTACCTATTTGCAGAGAGAGGTCGCAAAATGTCTTCCCAAAATCACAGATAAGGTGTATGACTTAGCGGTCAGCTTCCTGACGCCCCATTATATAGTGCCTCAGAAACTCAAAGCCAGGAAAACCATCGCCTGGATCCATACGGATTACTCATTTTTTGAAGTCGATTCGAAAGTGGAAACAGCAATGTGGGATCAATACGACTACATTGCGGCGATATCGGACGAGTCCGGAAATGCGTTTCTCAAAACATTTCCCGGTCTGAAAAGTAAAATGACAGTAATAGAAAACATTTTATCGCCGGCATTCGTTAGGGGTCAGGCGCAGGAGCATGTTGCAGATCCTATTTTTACATGGAACTCAGATGAAGTGGCGATCTGTTCGGTAGGAAGATTTACAGATGCCAAAAATTTCCATAATGTACCGGAGATTGTCAGATTACTGAAAGAATCCGGCTGCAAAGTCAGGTGGTTTCTGATCGGTTATGGAGGAGACGAGCAGCTGGTTCTTAACAGGATCGAAGAAAATAATGTTAGCCATGAAGTGGTGATCTTGGGAAAAAAAGAAAATCCATACCCTTACATGCAAGCCTGCGATATATACGCACAGCCATCCCGCTACGAAGGGAAGGCAGTAGCCGTCCGAGAAGCGCAGATTTTAGGTAAGCCGGTCATCATCACCGACTTTCCGACTTCCAAAAGCCAACTCACAGATGGCGTTGATGGGATCATCGTAGGTCTGGATAATCAGGCTTGCGCGGAGGGAATTAGACAGCTGATTCAGGACAGAACACTCCGGGAAAGACTGACAGAACACTGCCTGAATTCAGATTACGGCAATGAGCAGGAGGTCGATAAAATAATAAAGTTGCTTTAGCAGATATGTTTGATTTTATACCTTTAGAATTTTATACTGCTGTTCAGTACCATGTACTGTTTTTTATAGCACTTTTAATTTTAGTACATGCTGTGACTTACAATATGGAGGATCAAAGCAGTGTATTATTTTTTCGTATACTTGGAGCTGTATTGTTAATCATCTACACATTGTACATAGGATTAAGACCGGTAAGTGGCAGGTTTTTCGGCGATATGGGAACATATAATTCTTACTACAAAAGTCTTCAGGAAGGCAAGAACATAACCGTAGAAAAAGATTACGTCTTCAACTATTTCATGATGGCCTGCTCGCGGGTTATGTCACCGCAGACCTTTTTTCTTCTGATCGATGTTCTGTACATTCTGCCATGCTACTGGTTTAGCAGGAGATATTTTGGAAAGTATTGGTTTTTTGGATGGTTTATGTTCATAGCCTCTCTTTCATTTTGGTCTTTTGGGACCAATGGAATTAGAAATGGTTGGGCAACGTCCATATTTATTCTGGGGCTGTGCTTCTACAACTCGCAGAAATTGCTGATGTATGGGTGCTTTTTACTGTCTTTCTTTATACACAGCTCGCTGCTCATTCCAATCGCTGCTTTTGCAGTATCTGCACTTCAGAAGAATCCGAAGCTCTATTTGTATGTATGGCTAGCAAGTATTCCTTTGTCATTGGTTGCCGGAAGCTTCTGGGAATCGTTTTTTAGCAGTCTGGGTTTTGAGGACAGGACAAGCGGATACCTTACTAACAATGAAGAGGCTTTACAGCAATTCTCCCAGACCGGATTTCGATGGGACTTTGTACTCTACAGTGCATCCGGAATTGTTGCGGGCTATTATTTTATATTTAAAAAAAATATTAAAGATAATTTCTATATTCATTTACTTGGAATCTATGCGATAGCCAATGCATTTTGGATTTTGGTGATTCGGGCTGCTTTCAGTAATCGTTTCGCCTACCTGTCATGGTTTTTACTGGCTGCTGTAATAGCATATCCAATGTTGAAGTACAAAATATGGAAAGACCAGTACAGGATATTGGGCACTATTATATTCGTGTATTTTTTATTCACTTACATCATGTTTTTAAAAGGATGAAAATAGCCATATTATTGTCTAGAATCGATCAGACAGGAATGAGCACTAATACGATCGATTTATGTTTAGCTTTAGCTGATCTCGGACATCATGTAGATTTAATTGTTGGAGATTATTATAGTTCTTCACACCAATTAGAGTTTCAGCATCAATTACTTGCTCAATCTAATGTTAATGTAGTTAATGTAAATTTCTCAAGTAGAAATAAGTTATGGTCAAAATTATTGAAATTAACTGCCATAGCGAAGATTTTGTTAAGACTTCTGTTTAAAAAGTATGATGCCATCCACGCAGAATCACCCTATCTTAGTTTTATTCCTTGGATGGTGGGAAAAAAGTTTGTGTCCACAATGCATGTCCCCGATCTCGAAAATATTTTTGCTTACAAAAATGCAACCAGGGTAATCGCAATAAGCAAAGAAACCAAAGACTATTGCGTAAGTAAATTTCATTATAAAGAAGAAGAAATCGATTTGGTTTATCATGGTGTTAATGATCGATTCTCAACGCCTATTTCTCTTGATGAAAAATCAACATTAAAGCTAAAGTTAAATATAGAACCACATGAAATTGTGATAGGACTGGTAGCTAGTATTGAAAAAAGAAAAGGTCATGATATTCTATTATCAGCAATAGAAAGCTTAGAAGTTGAGATTAGAAAAAGAATCAAATTAGTTCTGATAGGTTCATATAAGAGTGGCAGTAATAATTGGATTGAGTCCCTTATTAATAATAGTCCTGTAAAGGAACAGATTAGGTGGTTACAATATCAGGATCCTAAGCCTTTTTATGACATCATGGACATTTTTGTTTTACCATCAAGACTAGAAGGCTTTCCTTTGGTTTCACTGGAAGCAATGTTATCAGGATGCTTGGTTATTCGCAGCAATACCGAAGGGGCTCACGAGCAAATCATAGATGGTCATAATGGGTTTCTTTTCGAGAATGAAAGCACTTTTGAACTTTCTTCAATTTTGGAAAAAATTTTAAACAACAAAGAATTGATGTATAGTTTGAGGAATACTTCCAAGATATATGCTTCAAAAAAATTCACACAGAAAGTAATGGCTGAAAATACATTGAAAGTTTACAAAAAACTACAGAGTTCTCATTAGGAAAGTGTTGAATTTTAAATGGCAAAATTAAGTTCGGGTATTCCATATTCAATTCGTTTGGTTTCTTGAAAAGTAGTTAATATTTGGTTGGCAATTAAAATACAAGGTCATCTCATAAAATTTTTATATCATCCTAAAAACAAAATATTTTGAAGATACTACAGATCATCAATTCCCTTGGCACCGGCGGAGCAGAAAAACTCTTACTGGACACCATTCCGCTATACCGCAAGGAGGGTATTGAGATGGATGTTTTATTGCTGTGGAATAATAACCATCAGTTTACGCAGACCTTGATGGATATGAATGTATGCAAGGTGCATATCTTATCGGAGTCACAGAATGTCAGGGATATTTATAACCCTCTTCATATACTGAAAATGCGGTCAGTCATGAAGAATTATTCCGTAGTGCATGTCCATTTATTTCCTGCGCAGTACTTCGCAGTCATAGCCAATAGGCTCAATGCGCGCTCATCAAAATTAGTTTTTACAGAACATAACACCAGCAATAATAGAATTTCTAGCAGGCTTCTGAAAATTGTAGATCGTCTCTTCTATAAAGATTATAGCAAATTGGTCTGCATTTCAGAAGAGATTAGACAGATTTACCTGGATTACCTCGGATCGCCTGAGAAGTTGGCGCTGATCCCTAATGGGATTGATGTTGAAAAGTATAACAGTGCTGCAGCGGCAGACAGAAAAAATATCCATGAGGATATTTCAGTCGGTGACACGATCATTATTCAGGTATCTGCGTTCAGACCACAGAAGGATCAGGATACTGTGATTAAAAGTTTGACACATTTGCCTGAGGAGTTTAAGCTGGTTCTGGTGGGGGATGGCGAAAGGAAAAACCTGTTGGTAGAGCTCGTAGAAAAATTAGGCTTGCAGCATCGCGTATTTTTTCTGGGACAGCGGATGGATATCCCTCAATTACTGAAAGCCAGCGATGCCGTAGTATTGTCGTCTCACTATGAAGGGTTATCATTGGCTTCTGTGGAAGGGATGGCTTCGGGAAGACCTTTTGTGGCCAGTGATGTACCGGGTTTGCACGACGTGGTCGTAGAGGCAGGCGTACTGTTTACTCAGGGGAATTCAGAACAATTGGCAGCAATCCTCAGCAGATTAATAGCTGACCCGGAATATTCAGCAGAAGTCAGAGAGAAATGTTATCAAAGAGCCAGGGAATTTGGAATAGAAAAATTAATCAGCAGACATATCGATCTGTATAATCAGTTACAATGAAAAAGTTAACCGTTTTCACACCGGCATACAATAGGGCTCACCTGCTGCCGCGCCTTTACAAGAGCCTCGTCAACCAGACATGCAAGGATTTTATCTGGATGATTATAGACGATGGTTCATCGGACAATACATCTGCGGTGGTTCAGAAATTTCGGGAAGAAAATAAACTCGATATAGAATATATTTATCAGGAAAACCAAGGGATGCACGGCGCGCACAACACGGCCTACGCCAATATCACAACCCTGCTGAATACCTGCATAGACTCCGATGACTTCATGCCGGATAATGCGGTAGAACTGATCCTGAATAAATGGAACAGCCTATCAGAAGAGGACAAGAATAACCTCTCCGGCCTGGTGGGTCTTGATGCGGACATGAGCGGAAAAACCATTGGAACAAAATTTATGACAGCCTTTACAACCCTGGAAGATTTCTACGCTTCCGGTGGCAGGGGAGATAAAAAACTGGTGTACAGAACCGAAGTGATGCAGCAATATCCGCCATATCCCATTTTCAAAGGGGAGAAGTACGTCGGTCTGAGCTACAAATACCTGCTGGCAGATCAGGATTACAAGTTGGCGACTCTCAATGAAGTGCTCGTGATAGTCGATTATCAGGAAGGGGGTTCCTCTAATAACATGTTTACCCAATATGTTAAAAATCCCAGGGGTTTTGCATTCCTGAGAAAGCATAACATGCAGTATGTCAAGTCGGATAAGCGGCGGTGGATGGAAGTGATTCATTACGTTTCAAGCAGCTTCATGTCAAACAACAAGAATTTTATCCGGGAATCTCCGAAAAAATTCATGACGGTGCTCGCTATACCCGCTGGCTACTTGCTTTACCGCTATACCCTCGAAAAAGCAAAACAAAAACCTGCCAGCACCGAACTCTAAACAATTTCCCTAAAACGCTCTTTTAACGAAACATAACATCATACTAATTTCCTCACAATGCCCTCTTTAGGGTCAGTACCACAATTTCGAGGAAATTCCCACACCCTCCAACCCTCCAACCCTCAAACTCTCACACTCTCCAACCCTCCGACCCTCCAACCTATAAAACCCACCACCCAGCAGCCCACACCAAAACAGCCGCTGAATTAATTCCTCAACGGCTGCTGCTGTAATCATCTAAAAATGGTACCGCACTCAGCGTTTACTGCTGAGACAAAGTTGTAAAAGGTCGAAGAACAGGATCATCTGGATATAGAAGATCTGCCCTTCGAGCTTGACAAAATGTAATTTCTTCTTGTTGCGGTAATTGCGCATGGTGCGTTCGCTCACGCCCAGAAGTTGGGCTACACGCTCTTCCGGAATCAGAGTATTGCGGTCAATAACAAGGTAAGGGGTGGCAACAAGCTGATCAACAGCCTTCACGAAGTCACAAACCCACGCGGAGATCTGCGCCTCAGTCAGTTGAAAATAAGGTTTCATATTTGGTTTTTTATTACAACTAAGTTAATAAAACCAGAACGCACTTCCAAAATATTTAACACAAAAAATGATAAGTGTTAGAAAATAATACATTAAATATCTGTTTAATATTAATTTAATTATAAATCCATCTAAAATGGACTTGCCCACAAACCAACGAATATCACCAAAATGCGCCCTCTAGACCCTCGGCCAAAATTCTACGTAAATTCCCACCCTCTCACACCCTCGAACCCTCGAACCCTCAAACGCTCCGACCCTTCAAAACCTTGAACCTTGAATCTTAAACCTTGCACCTTGAATCTCCAACCCTCCAACCCTCCAACCCTTCAGAACCTTGCACCTTGCACCTTGTACCCAAGCCCTATAGAAACCCTACCCAAGCCCTATCCAACAGCTATAGAAACCCTATAGAACGCCTATAGAAACCCTATACAACCACAGCCCAGAACGGAAAATTTCGGCAAATACCGGCAACATACTTGATCCACGCCAGATACCTTGGTACCTTTGAGTTGTTAATTTTAAAACCAAATAAGATGGGAAAATTAAATGATTCCTTGTTGTCTGGTTCCACTGGTAGAACCGGAAGATTAGTAGTGGCCAACGTGGCCGGAACAGAGATCCTGAGAGCACGTCCGAAGAAACGCACTTCGGCGCCGTCGCCCAAACAGATCCTGATACAGGAACGGATGAAGCAATGTTACAACTTTATCCTGCCCTACAAAGAGTTTGCTTCATTATATTTCGGTACCAAAAATGGGATGAATTCCTGCTATACCCAGGCGTTCTCCAACCTGCTCAGAGCCCATAAACTGGATTATGCAAAGAACACGATCGTGCCGGTCTATTCGGAGATCCAGTTTGCACGGGGTGGACTGATGGCAGCAGTGCCTACGGGACTGTCTTCACAGGCAGCCGGGCAGATCACTCTGGAGTGGTACAACAATGCTGCAGGAGACCCCGAGCGCGATGCCGATGAGCTGCAGCTGCTGTATCTGGCAGAGGATGAGCAGATTCCCATCTTTATGGAGAATCTCGCCCAGCGGGCAGATACCTCGGTCATCGTCACCGTGCCGCCCAACCTCCAGGGCAAGAAACTGCGGGTGTGGATTGCCTTCAGGGCGCAGGACATGATCCGGGTTTCCATCTCAACCTATGTAGGTGAAGTCAGCGTTCAGTAATTAGAGAGCATCCGTCCCCGGGGCGGGTGCTTTTTTATGGCAGATCGCAATAATCCTGCGGAGATTGACGCCAAAACCAATATCTTTGGGCATAATATTTCCGGTCTATGAAAAAAATCTTCCGCATTGCCACCGTGCCCATGTCCTTGAATATCTTGCTGAAAGGCCAGCTCGCTTACCTGGACAAGAGCTACGGCATTACCGCCATTTCCGGGGCAGGAAAGGATCTGGACGAAGTCGCCCAAAGGGAAGGCGTCCACACGCACGCTATCAGGATGGAGCGCCAAATTGCGCCTCTCAGTGACCTCGTTTCGCTGGTCAGGCTCTATCGCTATTTCAGGAAGGAAAAACCAGATATCATCCACTCTCTCACGCCGAAGGCAGGTCTGCTGTCCATGGTGGCAGGCAGGATGGCCGGAGTACCCATCCGGATGCATACTTTCACGGGATTGATATTTCCATATAAAAAAGGAATGATGCAAAAGATATTGATAGCAATGGACAAACTTTTGTGCTATTGCGCTACCCAAATCTATCCGGAAGGGCAGGGCGTGAAGGCGGATCTTATCAAATTCAGGATCACCGGTAAGCCTCTCACCGTGTTGGCCAATGGCAATATCAATGGTGTAGATGTAGATTTTTTTAACCGCAATTCTGTTCAGCCGGAGTTTTTGGCGGCACTGAGAGCGGAATATAAAATTCGTCAGGAGGATAGGGTTTTCATATTTGTAGGTCGCCTGGTGCGCGACAAAGGGATTAATGAGCTGGTCTCAGCGTTTGTTAAGCTTTGCCAGGACGTTCCGGCAACATCGAGACCCAAGCTGTTATTGGTAGGACCCTACGAGCAGGAACTCGATCCGCTGCTTCCCGAAACCCTGGCAGCGATCCGGGACAGTCCGGATATCATTACCACGGGATTTCAGACGGATGTCCGCCCTTGGATGGCAATGGCAGAGCTGCTGGTATTCCCCAGCTACCGCGAAGGTTTTCCCAATGTGGTTCTCCAGGCCGGTGCTATGGGTCTCAATGGGATTGTGACAGATATCAGCGGATGCAACGAGATTGTGACCGATGGTGCCAATGGATGGATCGTACCGGTGGCAGATGCAGCCGGTCTTTACGACCGCATGAGGTGGTGTCTGGAGCATCCCGGTCAATCATTGGCGATGGGTGGCAATGCTCGGGAAGAAGTCACGGAGCGCTTTAGGCAGGCTACCGTATGGGAGGCGCTCACCTGCGAGTATGACAGGCTGCTGACCGGACTTGAAAAAAATAACGGTGCATCTGAATAATTGATATAGATTTAAAAATCAACCCGAATCCTTTAGTTATCTTTGCATCGGCAGATATTCAGTTATAAGCCTCGATTCTTATGTATAGATCCTTTATAAAGCCTTTTCTGGATGGTCTTCTGGCACTCGTGGGACTGCTGTTACTCTCGCCGGTCTTTCTGCTGGTGACACTTGCGCTCTTCATGGCCAACCAGGGCAAACCTTTCTTTTTCCAGAGAAGACCCGGAAAAAATGAAAAGATATTCAGCATCATCAAGTTCAAAACCATGAACGACAGGAAGGACGCGCAGGGTAATCTTTTGCCGGATGCCGAGCGGCTCACACCTGCAGGCGCATTCGTGAGGAAAACCTCCCTAGACGAGATCCCACAGCTCATCAACGTACTGAAAGGTGATATGGCTCTCATTGGACCAAGGCCGCTGCTGCCCGAATATTTGGACATCTATAGTCCCGAGCAGAAAAAGAGGCATCTCGTAAGACCCGGCATCACAGGCTGGGCGCAGGTCAACGGCCGCAATGCCATCAGCTGGCAGCGCAAGTTCGAGCTGGATGTATGGTATGTAGAGCATCTGTCTTTTGCGCTGGATCTTAAGATTTTATTGTTGACGGTCAAAAAAGTCTTCAAAACAGAAGGAATCAGTCAGGATGGACATGCAACAATGGAAATTTTTAATGGAAATAATTAATGGCGAATCATAATATTCTTATAACTTCAGCCGGCCAGCGTGTATCGCTGGTAAGGGCTTTCCAGAAAGAGCTGAAGAAACTTAATGCGGCATACAAAGTTTACACAGTTGATCTAAATCCTGTGCTGGCACCAGCCTGTCATGTGTCAGATGGATACCGACAGGTAAAAAGGGTTTCCGATGACAATTATATTGAAGATCTTTTGCAGTATTGTAAGGAATGGAACATTCGCTTAATTGTACCAACAATAGATACGGAACTACAGATTCTGGCGGCTCATAAAGTGCTGTTTGAGCAGAATGGGATCACGGCGGTGGTATCCGATCTTGCTGTGATTAATATCTGTCGGGATAAAAGGCAGACCAACAGTTTTTTCAAAGAGAAGACTATTGACATTCCGCAAGCCGTAGATAAGAATAGTCCCACATTCCCTCTCTTCATAAAGCCCTATGACGGATCCTTGAGCAAGGATATTTTTTTGATCAATCAGCCCGAACAACTCACGGAATACCACATGAATAATCCTAAATTGATGTTTATGGAATACATCGATCCCGCAGAGTACGATGAGTACACCGTTGATACCTATTATGATAAAAATGGTGTGTTGAAGTGTGCAGTTCCACGTAAAAGAATGGTCGTACGTGCTGGCGAGATCAATAAAGGTGTGACCCGAAAAAACAGCATCATACGGAACATCGTTGATAAGCTTTCGCAGCTGGACGGTGCTTGCGGATGTCTTACAATGCAGTTCTTTTTTAACAGTAAATCAGGGAGGGTCATCGGCATAGAAATTAATCCGAGATTTGGCGGCGGCTATCCGCTGTCTTATTTGGCTGGTGCCAATTATCCGGAATTTCTTATCAGAGAATATATGCTCAACGAGGAGGTCGCATATTTTGACGGATGGAAAGATAATCTTTTAATGCTCCGTTATGACGCTGAAGTTTTAGTAGAGGATTATCATGAAGATTGATTATATTATTTTTGACCTCGATGATACCTTAGCATCCGAGTTCCATTACCTGCAGTCAGCATTCAGGGATTCAGCAGCACGGATTGATTTCGATAATAAGGATGTCTTATATAAAGATATGATGCGCTGGTATCACCAAAAAGATAATGTCTTCGCCAAAATAATTGAAAGATATCCGGAGGAGCAACTAGATTTTCTAATCTCTGAATATAGGGGTCACATGCCATCGATGGTTTTGCGCGAGGGTGCCGAGGAATTATTACATACATTGAAAACCAGGCAGTATAAATTGGGGCTGATTTCGGATGGCAGAAGCATCACACAACGCAACAAACTGAAAGCACTTCGGATTGAGAATATGTTCGATCAGATTATTATCTCAGGAGAATTTGGATCCGAAAAGCCTGATGAGCGTAATTTTAAAGCATTTATGAGGTCGGATGTCTCTACTTATTTTTACATAGCTGATAATCCGAAAAAAGATTTTATTACACCAAATCGTTTGGGCTGGAATACGGTTTGTCTCCTGGATGTGGGACATAACATTCATCCTCAAAACTTCAATCTTGACGATCAGTATTTACCTCAGCATAAAATAAACCATCTTTCTGAATTTATTCCGTTACTTGATCGGTTATCTCAATAATGGGATAATAACGGAGGATTCAAAACCCAGATTGGCACAGCCTTTGTCTGCAACTAAGTGTAACAAAAAATCTATACAATATGAAAAAAATAGTCTTTGGAGCTATCGCTTTGGTTGCAGGTCTTTTCTCAACCGCAAACGCACAGATACAGGAAGGAAACTGGATGGTAGGTGGTAACTTGGTAGGTGCCAACTTTGGTCTTAATTCTGGTAGCGGTTATGATTTTTCAATTCAGCCAAAAGGAGCATATTTTATTAAAGATAATGTAGCACTCGGAGGGTATGTTAACCTCGGATTCAGCGGTGCTAAGGACGCTCCCACTACATTTGTCTATAACGTAGGAGCTTTAGGGCGCTACTATCTTTCTCCGGGTGAGCAGGGTGTAGACAACCTTCTTAACCACGGACGCTGGTTCTTCGAGACCAATGTAGGTATTGGTGGTACTTCTATCTCAAAAGGTGGTTCTTCTTCTAACGGATTGAACTTCGGTTTCGGTCCTGGATACTCTTATTTCATAACACCGAACATCGGATTGGAAGGTTTGGTAAAGTATGATGCCAATGCTGGATTCGGAAATGGAGGTTATACCAACAGAATCACGTTTGGATTAGGTTTCCAGATTTACCTGCCGTCAGGTCAGGCAAAGAGAATCGCGAATGACGTACAATAATACTTATCTTTGATACTTTAAAATACAACCGGCACTACGTCGGTTTTTTTGATTAAAATACGCGTTATGGAATATTTGAACACGGTGTATGCCGTATTGCAGCGCTGGTACATCAGCTTTGCCGAACTGACGCCACGACTGGTGGTAGGAATACTGGTGTTTCTTTTTTTTCTCACCACCAGCAAATTTCTCAGCAAGTGGTTCGTAAGTTTATTTCACAAACTCTTTCCTAAGACTAAAACGGACTCCATCGTGACGCTGGTGGCGGTCTTCAAGTTTCTGATCATCCTGATGGGAACATTTGTTGCGCTTGAGATCATGGGATTCAGCGGATTCTTTATGAAATTTCTCGGAAGTTTGGGAGTAGCCGGGGTCATTGCCGGGGTAGCGCTGAAAGACCTGGTGTCCAGTATTTTCTCGGGAATGCTCGTAAGTGTGGATAAGGCCTTCAAGATCGGCGATTATGTGACCATTGGCGGGAACTCCGGGACAGTTCAGGACATTGGTTTGCTTACCACCAAGCTCATTACGGATGATGGCAAGAAAGTCTATATCCCGAATCAGGTGATTTTCAATTCGCCGTTCTTCAATATTACTGCGTCACCACAGCGGCGGATTATTTTTAATCTGGATATTCCCGTAGGAGAGGATATTGAAAGAGCGAGGACTGTGATCCTGGATACCATCAAAAGCATAGAACACGTGGATAAGGCAGATGCCTCCGATGTGTTGCTTACGGATGTAAAGCAGGGCGTTTTCACCTTTCAGGTCAAGTTCTGGCTGGAAATAGGCAGTGATTTTGGT
Source organism: uncultured Chryseobacterium sp. (assembly GCA_913778505.1). Taxonomy (GTDB): domain Bacteria; phylum Bacteroidota; class Bacteroidia; order Flavobacteriales; family Weeksellaceae; genus Epilithonimonas. The sequence goes on along the minus strand of CAJYWD010000001.1, from coordinate 73,619 downwards.
AAGCTGAAAAGCATCTCCATCATCCGGATCAATGAAGCCCTGATGAAAGAAGGCATCAATCTGGTGACGCCCACTACCATCAGCATCGCCAGTACGGATCAGAATGCGGCTCAGACTAGCGAATAAGGCAACATAGAACATATAAAAGAAACCCGACTCAGAAATGAATCGGGTTTTCTTATATCATGAAGTGTCCAGCTTATGCCAGAACTTCTTTTACTTTGTTAGCAGCTTCTTCCAGCGTAATCGCAGAGTGGATTGGCAATCCTGCTTCATCGATCAGTTGCTTGGCTTCAACAGCGTTGGTTCCCTGCAATCTGACGATCAACGGTACAGGAAGGCTTCCCATTGCATTGTACGCATCGACTACACCCTGGGCCACTCTGTCGCATCTTACGATTCCTCCGAAGATGTTGATCAGAATAGCTTTCACGTTCGGATCTCTCAGGATAATTCCAAAAGCAGTCTGAACTCTCTGTGCATCAGCCGTACCGCCCACGTCCAGGAAGTTGGCAGGATTACCGCCGGATAGTTTGATGATATCCATCGTAGCCATCGCAAGACCGGCACCGTTGACCATGCAAGCTACGTTTCCGTCCAGCTTCACGAAGTTGAGACCGGCTTCGCCAGCTTCTACGTCCAATGGATCTTCTTCTCGGGTATCTCTCAGCTCAGCGAGGTCTTTGTGGCGGAACAGGGAATTGTCGTCCAGAGTTACCTTAGCATCTACAGCGATGATTTTGTCATCAGAGGTTTTCAACACCGGGTTGATCTCGAAAAGGGAAGCATCAATACCGATGTACGCATTATAAAGTGCCGTAATGAACTTGGTAAATTCTTTGAATGCGTTCCCGGAAAGGCCAAGGTTGAAAGCGATCTTTCTGGCCTGGAAGCCCTGTAGTCCGTAAGCAGCATCAATCACTTCTTTATGAATAAGATGAGGTGTTACTTCAGCAACGTGCTCAATGTCCATACCACCTTCCGTAGAATATACTACCGTGTTTTTTCCAAGCGCTCTGTCCAGAAGGATAGAAACATAAAATTCCTTGGTTTCTGACTCGCCCGGATAATACACATCTTCCGCTACCAATACAGAGTTTACTTTTTTACCTTCTGCAGAAGTCTGAGGCGTGATAAGCTGCATCCCGATGATGTTTCCGGCATTCTCTTTCAGTTTGTCCATGTTAGGAGAAAACTTGACGCCACCGCCTTTTCCACGGCCACCAGCGTGGATCTGAGCTTTTACAACCCAACCCTGTGCTCCGGTCTCTGCAGTTAATTTCTCAGCAGCAGCTACTGCCTCATCTACGTTATTGGCAACAAAACCACGCTGGATATTAACCCCGTATTTTGCTAAAATCTCTTTTGATTGATACTCGTGAAGATTCATAATATGTTTTGATTATTTTTTAATTGTGTAAGACGGACAAATTTAAGAAAAATGAGCAAGGGCGGAAAGAAAATCAGCCAACTTTTAATGACTTAAATCAGATTATGTTAACAATAATTCGCCATCCGCATGATTCACTCTATTTTCTAATCACATTTTAATACTATTTTAATCTATAGTAATACTATCATTGGCACGATTTTTATAATTTTGAAACCGGTAATTAATTCACCTAAAATGAACTTTCAGTTAAAATTTGCAGCCAACGAAAATCTTTTTCTGAAAAATCCCGAGAACACGGAGGTTGGTAAGGCTATTGTCAAAAACTCGATTGAACTCATCTATGAAACGGGTTTTGAAAGCTTTACCTTCAAAAAATTAGCCGGCCGGATTAACTCTACGGAAGCTACCGTGTACCGGTATTTTTCTTCTAAGCACAAATTGCTGACCTACATCCTGAACTGGTACTGGTCTTACATAGAATTCATTTCCAAACAGCGTCTGACGGAAGTCAGGGAGCCGCAGGAGAAGATGGAAAAACTCCTGGAAATCCTGACGCATAACCATGAGACAGTAGATCAGCTGGAAGATTATGATCTTGGTAAGTTACACAGCATCGTGATTTCAGAAAGCAGTAAATCTTACCTCGTGAAAGAGGTGGATGAGATCAATAAGGAAATGGTTTTCAATCCGCTGAAAAGTCTTTGCAGCTTTGTGGGTGAGGTGATCACGGAAGCCAAGCCGGAATTCCGCTATCCGAGATCTTTCGCAAGCACCTTACTGGAAACCGCGCATGATCAGCAGTTCTTCAGCGAACATCTGCCGAAACTGACAGACAATGACTCCAAAAAAATGGAACACAAACGTTACGTCCTGGATTATCTCCGGTTCATTACCTCTAATCTGATTAATCATTAAACATGGAAACCACTCCAAAACAGCACGGCTTCAACCTCTTCAAATATGTGACGAAAGAGAAGAAGGACGTGACCAATATTTATTTTTATGCCATTCTCAACGGTCTTGTGCAGCTGAGCGTGCCACTTGGTATTCAGTCTATTGTGAGTTTTGTAATGGGTGCTACCATGGCGACTTCCATTTACATCCTCATTGGATTTGTGGTGCTGGGAACCTGGCTTGTTGGCTATTTCCGGCTGAAAGTGATGCAGATTATCGAGAAGATTCAGCAGAAGATCTTTGTCGAGTTTTCCATTGCGTTTGCCGAAAAACTCCCGAAGGTCAATCTCTCAGCGACCAGAAAATATTATCTCCCGGAGCTGGTAAACCGCTTCTTCGATACACAGAATCTGCAAAAAGGGATCTCGAAGATCTTACTGGAGATTCCCACAGCTTTGATTCAGATTGTATTCGGGATTTTACTGCTGTCTTTCTACCATCCGTGGTTCCTGGTTTTCGGAGCATTGGTGATCATCTGCGTGGTGATTATTTTCCGGTTTACCATGGAGAGTGGCATCCAGTCCAGTCTGGAAGAAAGTGACAAAAAGTATGAAGTTGCTTCCTGGCTGGAGGATATTGCAGCATCCATCAAAACATTTAAGCTCAATTCTAAAACAGAAGTGCACCTTGCCGGGACGGATAAACGCGTGGTGGATTACCTGGACCACAGAACATCGCACTTCCGCGTTCTGGTCATTCAGTACAAAACCATCATCGCCTTCAAGGTTACCATCACGCTGGTGATGCTGGTGATAGGTACTTATCTTTTGGTCAATCAGCAGCTGAACATCGGCGCATTCATCGCTACGGAGATTGTTGTTTTGAGCATTATGACAGCGGTGGAAAAGCTGATCATCAGTTTGGAAAGTTATTATGACGTGATTGCAGCACTGGCCAAACTGAACAAGGTAACCGACCTGCCGGAAGAAAAAATGGGCGCCATTACTTTTGAGGAGGAAAAATCTGGTTTCGAAGTGGAATTCCGCGATGTAAGCTTTGCCTTCAATGATTATCAGACGATTCTCGATCAGGTTAATTTTAAAATTCATGAAAATACGATTAACGTTATTTCCGGCGAGCTGGGCTCTGGCAAGTCGCTGCTGCTGAATATGATGACCGGTTTTTACGAAACTACCGCCGGAAGTATTCTGTTCGATAAAATTCCGCTGAAGAATATTGATAAGATCTCGCTAAGAAATCAGATGGGAATGTACTTGGATGATATGACGATTATCAAAGGAACAGTGTACGACAATATTATCCTGGGACACCACGAAACATCGGCAGAGCAGATTTTGGAGATTTCTGAAGAAATAGGAATTGAGAATTTCTCCAGCCAGTTCAGTAACGGATTCTTCACCAATATCAGTGAGACCGATACGGAAATATCCTTTAGCGCCAAAAAGAAGGTCTTGCTTCTGAGGGCGATGGTCGGAGCCAGAAGATTGCTGATTCTGGAAGACCCGTTGGACGGTATGAATGACGAATTCAAAATCAAAATGAAAGAATACCTCCTGAAACTGAAACAGAATACCACCATCATCATAGTTTCCGAGGACGAGGCGCTGGTGAATGTGGCAGACCAGCATCTCCACATTGAGGGCGGCACTGTGAAATCCTTGTTCAGTAAAATTTAATCATTCATCAATTATCAATTATAATCATTATAAAGATGGAACTGCAGTCAGTCAAAAATATATACCTCATCAATAAAAAATCAAGAGTGAAGAGATGGTTTCTGTTCATTCTGATTGGTGGCATCATCGTACTGTTTCTCCCATGGACACAGAATATCAAGGTGATGGGAAATGTCAGCACGCTCTACCAGGAGCAGCGCCCGCAACAATTGAACTCACCAATTCCCGGCCGAATTATCAAATGGTACGTGAAAAATGGCGATTATGTAAAAAAAGGCGACACTTTGCTTCAGCTTTCCGAGGTTAAGGAGGATTATCTGGATCCGCTTCTGGTAAAGCGGACTGAGCAGCAGGTGGAAGCGAAAAAGGGCGTAAGGGATTATTACGAGGCCAAAGTGGGAACAGCCAGAAGCCAGATCCAGGCACTCAATGCTGGCAGAGATTTGAAGCTCAATCAGCTTAAAGTTAAAATCGGTCAGCTGAATAACAAACTGGCAGGCGAGGAGGCCGAACTGGCGGCAGCCAACAATGAACTGCGAATGAGCTCTGACCAATACGAACGTCAGAAGAAGATGTATGATGAAGGATTGGTTTCGCTCACGCAGTTCCAGCAGCGCAGTGTGTCATACCAAAATGCTTTGGCTAAGAAAACCGCTACGGAAAATAAATTGGCGCAGACCCGTCAGGAAATTGTCAATGTCGGCATTGAGCAAAATGCGGTCATTCAGGATTATAATGAAAAACTCAGCAAGACGGAAGGCGAGCGTTTCCAAAGCTTAGGACAGATTGAAGGCAGCGATGGTGATATCGCCAAGCTGGAAAATCAGGTGGCCAATTACAAGGTGAGACAAGGTTTGTATTTCGTGATTGCATCTCAGGACGGACAGGTGGTTCAAATCAATAAAGCCGGAATCGGCGAAATACTGAAAGATGGTGAAAGTATCGGTATTATTGTGCCGCAAAAGGTAGATTATGCCGTGGAGATTTATATTAAGCCTGTAGATTTGCCTTTGGTGAAGGAAGGTCAGCGTGTGATGCTAATCTTCGATGGATTTCCTGCGATTGTATTCTCAGGCTGGCCTAATTCGAGTTACGGAACCTTTGCCGGAAAAGTGATTGCGGTGGAAAGCAACATCAGCGCCAATGGAATGTTCAAAGCTCTGGTGATTCAGGATAAAGATGAAAAACAGTGGCCGCCGAAAGTTAAGATTGGAACCGGCGTGCAAGGGATTGCCATTCTTAATGATGTCCCGATTTGGTACGAATTATGGCGAAACATCAACGGTTTTCCGCCGGATTATTATGAAGTAAAAAATGCAAATCAATCTGCTGGAAATGAAAAGTCTAAATAATATCGTTGCGATATGTCTGATGCTGTTCTGCTGTCAGGTTTCTTTTGCGCAGGATTCTCTGAAGCTTTCGCACCAGGAGTTTCTGAATATTGTTAAAAATTATCATCCGCTGGCGTTCAAATATCAGCTTCAGAATAAAATTGCTAATGCAGAAATCACCAAAGCAAGAGGGAATTTTGACCCTGTTATAGAAGGCAAACTGGGTGAAAAAGTCATTGATGGAACGCGCTACTATGAGCAAAAAAATATCGGACTGGGAATCCCGACCTGGTACGGCATTGATATAACGGGAAGCTACAATCACATTCAAGGTGAAAAGCTGAACACCAGTGAAACGCCCGGCGGACTTTATCAGTTCGGTGTCACGATTCCATTGGCCAAAAATCTTTTGTATGACAAGAGAAGAGCAATGCTGGACCAGGCAAAATTTGGATTGAAAATGACTGAAGCAGAACAAATCGTTTTGACCAACGAACTGCTTTTAGATGCGGAAAATACGTATTGGGAATGGGTGAAAAATTATGAAATTTATAAACTCCAGAAATCAGCCGTTCAGATCAACAGAAAGCGTTTGGAACTGGTAAAAAAAACCTATCAGTATGGTGAGATTCCGGCGATCGATACCGTAGAAGCTTCTTCTCAGTTGCAGAATTTTGAACTTCAGGAGCGTGAAGCTTTTTTAAGTTTTGTGAAGAGTACGCAGGAACTGCAGATGTTTCTTTGGAAAGACAATCAGGAACTTTTTGAGATTTCGCAGTTGATTTATCCGTCTTCAAATTTGGATGAGCATTCCGGCTATACGGATTATGAATTTCTGGTACAGGAAGTGCAAGCCAGGAAACTTGAAAATCACGCCTCGCTGGAATATTATTTTCAGAAACAAAATATCCTGGAAAGCGAGCGCAGGCTGAAGTGGCAAAGCTTTCTCCCGAAGGTGGATTTTACGTATAATTTCTTCAACAAGGAAAATTATAAGTCAGACTTTTTGCCTCTTTTCGATAATAATTTTCAGTATGGTCTGAAGCTGGAAATTCCCATTTTCCTGCGACAGGCCCGAGCCGATTATGAAATTGCGAAGCTGAAACTTTCCCAGAACCAGCAGGATTCACAACTGAAATTCCGTGAAGTAAGTACCAAAATTGAGACTTATAAAAATGAGGTTAATAATTACTTCACGCAGATTGACATCTCCACCAAGAATCTCAACAATTATCAAAGACTTCTGAATGCGGAAGAGACAAGATTCAGCAATGGTGAAAGTTCTTTGTTTCTCATCAATTCCAGGGAAAATAAATTGCTGGAAGCGCAGGAAAAAAACCTGGAGCTTAAAACCAAATTCCTGAAAAGCTACAACAAGCTAAAATGGCTGAATGAGAATTTTATGAGATAAAGAAAATTAATAATTTCTCCCAACTTCTTTGCAGATTTCAAGATAGCCTTTAGGCATTTCCGATGAAAAATAATTGGTCTCAAAATACTCGTCGGAATGCGGAATATAGATGCTGTACTTTCTGCTGAATGGAAAAACCGGAATGAAAAACAATTCAAAATAATTCTTGTAAACGGTAATAATCGCATTGACCATAAATCCATTTTTCAGGACTTTACGCTCTTCTTTTCCTACGAGTTTGGTTTTGATTCCGAAGATGAAGAACATTTAAAAGTTATTTTAAGATGAATAAACCACGTAGACACATAGGAAGACTAAAATGCTTGTTTTGAAAATGTAAAAGAGAAGAAAGTGTTTAACTAATTTGCCTTAAAATTTACAAGAACTATGTGTCTACGTGGTAAAAATCGAATTTATTAAAACTTAACCCTAACAAAATACCAAATCAACATCGCCCAAGAGATAATCATAAACAGACCTCCAAGCGGTGTGATGGGTCCGAGAAATTTCAGATTTACGCCCCAGACATCCTGGAAAGCGAGACAATAAATGCTGACTGAAAAGATGAAAGTTCCCGCAATCATCAGAATCGAAATCCATTTTTCGGATGAGGCTTCAAATTTCAAAATATAGCCGACAATCAATAAAAATATAGCCGCATACATTTGATAGCGAACGCCTGTTTCAAAACTTTCCAATCTCTCGATGGATAATATTTTCTTGAAAGCGTGTGCTCCGAATGCACCTAAAATTACGGATAACAAACCGTAAATTCCGCCTATGATTAATGTTAAGTTTTTCATATTTATAAGGCTTCTTTTTGAGTTAAGATTATAATTTTCCCTACGAGCGTAATGATTCCCAGCGCAATAAACAGCCACGAAAATCTTTTGGAACTTGCGAATCCCGGATTGTTGGTCGTTTTCAGAAATATTCCGAAAATCAGAATAAATATGGATAAAGCTAATCCGATCATCAATCTATTTACTTCTTAGTTTCTCCAATTCCGAAATCACCTCGTGATGGCTCACCGTTTTATCTTTGAAATACGTCACAAAATGCTGTTTCTCTTCCTCCGTTGCCCCAAACTGATTCAGGATATTGAAAAGGTGCATTTTCATATGACCTTTCTGGATTCCGGTTGTTACCAAAGAACGAAGCGCACCAAAATTCTGAGCCAATCCCGAAACCGCCAAAATACTCATCAATTCCTGAGCAGAAGGTTTACCAAGCAATGCTAAAGAGAATTTAACCAAAGGATGAAGATTCGTTAATCCGCCAACCACACCCACAGAAATTGGCAAGTCAATCCAGAATCTGAAAATCCCGTTATCCGTTGTACAATGTGTGAGTGAAGAATATTTTCCATTTCTCGCTGCATAAGCGTGAGCGCAAGCTTCCGTCGCCCGGAAATCATTTCCAGTTGCAATCACCACAGCATCCACACCATTCATAATCCCTTTGTTGTGCGTTGTTGCTCTGTAAGGTTCAATTTCTGCAATCTTTACCGCACGTTTGAATTTCCAGGCAAATTCTTCGTTGGAAATCCCGCTGTCATCTTTCAAATCTTCAATTTTACAGGAAACTTCGGCTCTTACGATGCAGTCCGGCGTGTAATTGGAAAGGATATTCATCACAATTTGAAGCGATTCTTTTTCTTCCTGAGTAAATTCTGCTTCGTTCGCCACTTCTTCTTTCAGCGTTTTCCCGAATTGCTCCAGACAGGAATTAATAAAATTAGCGCCCATCGAATCTACCGTGTCAAAACTCGCTTTCAATTGGAAATAATGTTCCAGTTCGGCAGTTTTATCAATCAGTTTGATATCCAGGATTCCGCCGCCTCTTTTTCTCATATTTGCGGTGATATCTTCTGTCGCTTCCAGTAATTTTTTCTTTAGTTTGAAATTGAAAAAATGAAGCAGTTTATGCGGCTCAACATTTAGGACAAAATGCGTGTGACCGAGTTTTTCGGTATTGATAATCGTGGTTTTGAATCCGCCCTTATCCAGCCAGAACTTGGCAGCTTTGGAAGCAGCGGCAACCACCGAGCTTTCTTCCACCGCCATTGGAAGCGCCAGAAGTTTGCCGTCAATCAGAAAATTCGGGGCAATTCCGTAAGGCATATAAAAATTGGAAATCGTGTTTTCCGAGAACTCTTCGTGAAGTTTTTGCAAGTCGTGGTCGTTATTCCAATATTGTTGTAAAATCTGCTCGTAGCTTCTATCGTTACTCAGATATTCCGAAATAAGCCAGTCGATTTTTCTTTGTTTGGACAGTTTGGAAAAGCCTTCTACAGGTTGATGATTCATAGTTCATTTTTTGCTTTGGTAAAGATAGAGATTTTGGAGTAGCTAGATGGAATGACAAATAGCATTTGTAACAACTTATGATTGTCGACTTACTAATCAATAAATATTATTTATGTTTAAGTTACTGAATATTGCTGCAATTTTAACAACTTCTATAATTTTTGCCCAGAAAATTCCCATTCAGATTTTACCTTCCGGACATATCCTAGCCAAAGCGTCTGTAGACGGGAAAGAAGGCAATTTTATCTTTGATACGGGAGGCGGAATCAATCTTTTCTTTAAAAGTTTTGCAGATGATTTGCAGCAGAAAGAATCCTATAATTTTTTAACAGCTTACCGTGCCACGGGCGAGAGGATAGATGCTCCTCTGTATAAAAGTCAGGAAGTGGTATTTGCTGGAAAAAAATTCAGCAATGTTCCTTATTCCACGTTCGACATGAAGCTGGATGGCATTAGTGGACTGATCTCTCTCCAGATGTTTGGTGATACTGATTTTATCATTGATTTTGATAAAAAAGAAATTGCGCTGGCAGATCTATCGAAAGAAAAGATTACAAAATCTTTCGATATTCAGCTAAGCACAATTGCGGATAAATCGACTGATATTCTTACTTATGTAACGCTTAATGATAAAGTTAGGATCCAGGTTTTGCTGGATTCGGGTGCAGGAAACAATTCCTTCTGGATCAGCGATAAATTAATTCCCGCTTTAGGAATTGACAAAAGTAAATTGGAAATGAGTGAAATGAAAAGTGATTTTGATGAAAAGCTGAAGACCAAATTCTACAAAGGTTCACTTAGTTCTATTTCCAATTCTATAGTGACACTTAAAGACCCAAAAGTTGTTTTCGTGGAAGGATTGATTTACGAGGGGAAAACCAGTATTAACTGGCTCGGTAAAAAAATTGGAATCAGTTTGAAAAATAAAAAAATCTATTTGATGGAATAATTCAATCTAATTTTTATTTGCGGAATTCTAAAATTTTTCAGAATACTAAATAACATTTTTATATAGAATGGTATAATTTGTATCAATTATTTTTGTAATTTTGATACAAATAATAAAGTGAGATTTCAGTGAATTATTTTTATTGAAAATGAATTTATTGCAACTACTGAATAATGAACTTCGACCGCATCAAAGAAAAACTCGAAATCCTTGCAGATGCTGCCAAGTATGATGTTTCGTGCTCTTCCAGCGGAGGAAAACGGAAGAATAATGGCGGCTTGGGAGACAGCTCAGCCAGCGGAATCTGTCATACTTATACGGAAGACGGACGATGTGTCTCGCTTCTTAAAATCCTTTTGACCAATCATTGCATTTACGATTGCATCTATTGTGTTTCCAGAAAATCCAATGATATCAAACGTGCTGCTTTCACAGTGGAAGAAGTCGTGGATTTAACGATTAGTTTTTACAGACGAAATTACATCGAAGGTTTGTTTCTGAGTTCAGGAATTTTCAAAGATGCTGATACGACCATGGAACGCTTGGTTCGGGTTGCGAAGAAACTGAGAACTGAACACAAGTTCAATGGATACATTCACCTGAAATCGATTCCCGGAGCGAGTGATGATTTGATGAAAGAAGCTGCGCTTTACGCTGATAGACTTTCCGTAAACTTAGAAATTCCGACTGAATCTGGTTTGAAATTATTGGCACCGGATAAAAGCCGTGAAGATATGCTCCAGCCGATGCGGATTGTTCAGAAAGGCATTCAGCGATATAAAGACGAGAAAAAAATCATCCGAAGCGCTCCAAAATTTGCGCCAGCAGGACAATCGACTCAAATGATTGTTGGTGCCACTAATGAAAATGATTTGCAAATCATCAAAGTTGCCGATCATTTCTATAAAAATTACGGTATGAAACGGGTTTATTATTCAGGCTATATTCCTGTAACGGTGGATAATCGTTTGCCGGCAATTACGGCGGAAGTTCCTGTTTTGAGGGAAAACCGTTTGTATCAATCAGATTGGCTGATGCGGTTTTATGGTTTTCAAGCGGATGAAATCCTGGATTTCAATATGCCTTTTCTGGATTTGGAAGTTGACCCGAAATTGAGCTGGGCTTTGCGGCATCTGGAACAATTTCCTGTTAATCTTCAAACAGCAGATTATAAAATGATTCTCAGAATTCCGGGAATCGGTGTAAAGACTGCACAAAAAATTGTGAGTGCAAGACGATTTCAAATTTTAACGATTGATCATCTAAAAAAGCTCGGCGCCGCAGTGAACCGCGCCAAGTATTTTATTGATTTCACTTACGGTAATCCGTTTCTGAAACATTTAACCGATTTGAATTTGAGGAAATTGATTATCGGCGGAAGTCAATCGAAGTTTCAGAATCAGTTTTCTCAGCAACTGACTTTGTTTTAAAATATGAGGACAAAAAAAGCTTTATGTTACGACGAACAAAAGATAAAAGAAATTGATAACGCAATCTCAAAATTCTCACAACCATTGATGTCTAAATCAAAATGGGTTAAGTTGATTGAACAGATTGTTGATAATGCCTGTGAAATTAAAAAGATTCTCTTCAAAAAAGTTCAGAATGATAAGATTGGAGAATTGTATCTAGATAGTGGAAGTATTTTTGAATTTGATTACTGGCAAACTGGTTTTGAAGGTAATAATTCATTTAACGATTGGCTTGAATATCGAGAAATAGAATATCTCATTTTTCATAAAGTTATTGATTCGCAGACAAATCAAGATTTAGACAGAATTTTTACATTAATAAAAGAAGTCGGTGAGTTTTATTTAGAACTTGATGAGAATGAATTGAAACTTGTTTGTTATAAAATTTAAAATAAATTTAGATTCCTCCGGAATGACAAATATTACCTTGAATTTGTAACTCTCAAATACTCAAACTCTCCAACTTAAAAAATGACAACCCTTCTCTACGACGGCAGTTTCGACGGACTTTTTACTGCGATTTTCGAAGTTTTCGAGTATCGTTATCAAGACGTGGAAATCCGAAACAGAGAAACGTTTCAGCAGGAAAATATGTTTGCGGAGATCCACGAGGTTGTGACGCAGCAGGAAAAATCGGAGAGAGTTCTCAATAAATTAGAGAAAAGCATTGGTAAATCCGGGATTAATGATTTGCTGCGAGTTTATCTTTCGGAAGATGATGAATTGGAACAGTTGATTTTATCAGTCGTCCGGCAGTCGGTAAAATTTCCGGAAGAGAATGTTCTGAAGAATTTTGCCAACGATGATGTCCTGAAGGTTTCAAAAATTTGCAAATCAATGAGCCGGGAGCGCCACAGAATGACGGCTTTCGTACGGTTCGAGAAGATGCAGGATGATATTTATTTTGCTAAGATTGACCCGGATTTCAATGTGTTGCCTTTAATCAGAAAACATTTCAAAGACCGATATGCTGACCAAAAATGGATGATTTATGATTTGCGAAGACATTACGGATTGTTCTACGATTTGGAAAACTGCGAATTCTTTTATCCTGATGAAAAACTGAATCTCAATCAATATCAGGAAAAATTTCACGATGAGGAAAAAAAATACCAGACGCTCTGGAAAAGCTATTTCACAAAAACCAATATCAAGGAACGGAAAAATACAAAGCTTCATCTCCAGCACGTTCCGAAGCGCTACTGGAAATATCTGACCGAGAAATGGTGATTCGGAGCCGTCGCCCGCAGCAGGGATAGTAGCGGATATCCTTTTTTTGCGTGGGCAAAAGCTTTGGCAAAAGATAGCAGCGGATAGCCCGGCCGGCAGATTTTTGAATTGGGAAAGCTTTGGGAAATCTGACGGGCTGCCCAAATTTTCTCGACAATTCAAATTCTTAACTTACATCAATGTGTGGGAAATCTGACCAACCTACATTTGCATCATAATTAATCAACAAAATATTTAAAATTATGGCAACTAAATGGTTATTGGACCCAACGCATAGCGAAATCACTTTCAAAGTAAAACACCTGATGATTTCTAACGTGAAAGGAGAATTCACGACTTTCAATGCGGAAATTGATGCGGAAGACGATACCTTCTCTAATGCTAAAGTATCAGCTTTCATCGATACGGATTCTATTTTTACGAATAATACGGACCGTGATAATCACCTGAAATCTGCGGAATTCTTCAACGCGGAGGCGAACCCGAAAATTACTTTCGAGGCGACTACTTTGAACGGTGATGTTACCGGAAACCTGACAATCAACGGCGTTACAAAACCGGTGACATTGGACGTGGACTTTGGCGGAATCAACTCTGATCCTTGGGGAAACACCAAAGCAGGTTTCTCTTTCGAAGGAAAAATCAAAAGAAGTGACTTCGGATTGACCTGGAACGCAGCGCTGGAAACTGGCGGTGTGATGGTGAGCGAAGAAGTGAAACTTGCCGGCGAACTGCAGTTTGTAAAACAATAAAAGAATACGATAGTATTTATAGTTTGAGTTTTTAAAGTATAAACAGAGTTCGCTTTGTTTATACTTTTTTTTATAGTTCTTTCTCGAAACAAATACTGTTTTCGATTCCTGCATATTGTCCGTAATTCGGAATAACTTTGTACCCACATTTATTGTAAAGTGCAACGGCTTCGATTTGTCTTTTACCGGTTTCCAGAACTGTTTTTTCGTAACCTAATTCTTTAGTCCAAATTTCTAACTCGTGTAAAATTTTAGAAGCCAAACCTTTTCCACGGTTCTCAGGAAGGGTGAACATTCTTTTGACTTCCATAGATTTTGAATCCAATGCTTTGATAGCGCCACAAGCAACAGCTTCTTCATTATCATAAATCACGATGCAGTTTTTCAGCATATCGATTTTGTTGTATTGATGATAGAAATCGTGTTCGTCGCCGTCCATTATTGCAAGATAGGCATCCAGTTGTTTTACTAGTTTTTGGAAATCCGGATTTTCGGAGGTTGTGTGGAGGGTTTGCATCAAATTATTATTTTTTAATCATTGGTGCAGGTGGATTTGATGATGGCGGTGGAGGAGGTTGTAAGTATCCTTTTTTTTTCTAAATCATCGTTGATTATATTGTGAACTTTCTTAGCCCAATTACTGGAAGCACCTTGAATTTCCGTCATAATAATTGGAGAATTTTGAATCAATTTTTTTCCTAAATCAGATTTATAAAAAATAATCAGTTGGTCAATTTCTTTGTCAATAAATTTACTTACATATATATCTGCAACTTCATTTACTAGTTCGTCAATATTTATTTTAGGTTCAATAGATTTCCAAACAGAATCTGGAACATTGTCATATTGTTTTTTATATCTAGAAATTAATTCACTTTCAATTTTTTTTGATAATGTAAAGGTTCCGCTCAAAGAAATTAGTTCTTTTACCTTTTCAGTTTTAGTTTGTGCATAACCAAAGCTTACACTAAAAATAGCGATTAGAAATATTATTTTTTTCATATCATCCAATTAGTAATTCACCACCAATTTCCTTTCTCTAATCAACTCCGCAATCTTCAGAATATCTTCGCCAATCAACCGGTCGTCTTCCAGTTTTGGAACAACAGAACGAATCAATTCATAATTTTTCTCAATAATTTCGGAGCATTTTGCAGGTCGTCGGAATTCCAGACCTTGAGCGGCGAACATTAATTCAATCGCTAGAATATTCTCCAAATTCCCTAAAATCTGATTAAATTTCCGCCCCGAAATACTGCCCATAGAAACGTGGTCTTCCTGACCAAGACTTGTCGGTATGGAATCCGCCGATGCCGGGAAACATAACGTTTTGTTCTCTGTAACCAAAGCTGCGCTGGTATATTGCGGAATCATAAAGCCGGAATTGAGCCCGGAACTTTCTACTAATAATTTCGGTAAGCCGTATTTTCCTTCGAGCAAAAGATAACTTCTCCTGTCAGAAATATTTCCTAATTCTGCGGCTGCCAAAGAACAATAATCCAGAGGCAAAGCCATCAGCTGTCCGTGGAAATTGCCGCCGGAAATCGATTCTTCTGCACTCAAAACAATCGGATTATCGGTTATGGAATTCAGTTCTGTCTCGGCCATTTGTTTCAGATGTTCGAAGGCATTTCTGCTGGCGCCGTGAACCTGCGGAACACATCTCATGGAATAAGGATCCTGAACTCTGTCACAAAATTCGTGGGACTTGAGATTGTCTGAATCTTGCAGGAAATTTCGCATTCTTTCTGCCACTTTTCGGCTTCCGTCAAACGGGCGAATATCGTGCAATTCTTTCCTGAACGGACTTGCAGAACCTCTGTAAGCTTCGATGCTCATAGCCGCAGTCAAATCTGCCAAATCCAAAAGATATTCGAATTTTGCAAGACCGGTGATGGCGTGGGCTAAAATAAATTGCGTTCCGTTAATCAGTCCCAAACCTTCTTTCGGGCCGAGTTTCAAAGGTTGGATGTTATGTTTTTTCAAGATTTCAGAAGTCAACTTTACTTCGTCATTTTCCCAGACCTGACCTAAACCTAACAATGGCAAAACCAAATGTGCCAACGGCGCCAAATCTCCGGAAGCGCCTACAGAACCTTGCTCCGGAACTACCGGAATAATGTCCAGTTCCAACATCAGAATCAATCGCTCAATCACATCCAAGGAAACGCCCGAATAGCCTTTCGACAATGCGTGGATTTTGGATATCATCATTATTTTGGAAATATTCTTATGAATAGGTTTTCCGACGCCGACGGCGTGAGAAATAATCAGATTATGCTGAAGCTGAGCGGTTTCTTCTTCCGATATTTTAACATCGCAAAGCGGTCCAAATCCTGTGTTGATGCCATAAACCGTTCTGTCAGATTCTACGATTTTTCTGACATTCTGTTGTGACCTTATGATTTGATCTTTTGATTGTTGATTGAGTTTGGCTTTGGAAGGATTTTGTAAAATCTCTAAAACATCCTGATATGTAAGCTGGTCGATTCCGTAAATCATCACTGAAAAATTTTGCCTAAAAGTACACTTTTCGGGAGGAATTTGAAAAAGGATTTTACTTCATTCTAGATTTATTTATATTTGTAAATGATGAAAAACTACTACCTGTTAATTCTCTTATTGAGCCAGCAGATTTTTGCTCAGACAATTCATAACAAAAGTAAACTTGATAGTGTCTATGATGCATTTGGAACTTATGATAAAGCAATGT
The DNA here is from genome assembly GCA_913778505.1 of uncultured Chryseobacterium sp. Classification (GTDB taxonomy): domain Bacteria; phylum Bacteroidota; class Bacteroidia; order Flavobacteriales; family Weeksellaceae; genus Epilithonimonas. Next base: position 57,468 of record CAJYWD010000001.1, on the reverse strand, counting down.
TCCGAATCAAAGTTCAGAAAGAAGGAAAAGATATTTATGAAAAAAACGTTGGTTTTGCTGATTTGGAAAACGAAACCGTTCCAGATGATAATACCAAATATAGAATTGGTTCTGTAACCAAAACCTTCACTGCTGCTTTAATTTTCAAAGCGATTGAAGAAGGAAAATTGAAACAGACAGATAAGTTGTCCAATTTTTTCCCGAGAGTCAAAAATGCAGATATTATTCAGATTTCGACTTTGTTAGAACACAGAAGTGGAATTCAGAATATTAATGCTTCAAAATTTTATGATGATTTTATAGCAAGAGATTTTCCCAAGGAAACGCTCTTGGAGATGATATACAGGTTGCCTTCCGTCTTTCCTCCGGATTACAGATATTCTTATTGCAACACGGGTTATATGCTTCTTGGATTTATTCTGGAGAAGATTTATGATAAAAGTTACAGCGAGATTCTTAAAGAAAAAATTGTCAGTCCACTGAATTTAGTTAATACTGGGACAGCAGACTTTTTTAAATCAGAAAATAATGAGTCAAAGTCGTATCGTTATTATACCGATTGGAGAAAAAATTTGGATAGAGGTCTTAACAATTTTATAGGAGCAGGGAATATCATTTCTACACCTTCGGAAATCAATACTTTTTATAAAGCTTTGTTTGATGGAAAATTAGTTTCTGAAAAATCTCTCGTTCAAATGAAAAATTTGGAAAAAGGTATGTTTCATTATCCCTATGAAAGCAAGAATATGTATGGACACACAGGTTCTGTTTTAGGTTATCTGACATTTGCGCTTTACATTCCTGAAGATAAAATTGCCATTTGTATCACAGAAAATGGTGTGAGATATGACATTGGCGATATCCTGGAGTATGTTCTTAATGATTTGTATAATGACAAATATGAAGTGCCGAATTTTAAAAGAATCAAGCTTAGCAATCAGGAATTACAGCAATTTGTAGGGAAATATAAATACTCGAGTTCTTCTACAGATTTGAATGTTTATATTAATAATGATAAACTTTATATACAGCAAGATGATTCTCCTGAAATTTTAATTGAAGCCAAGGAAAAGAACAAATTCGTTTACGATACAAACAAAGTAGAATTGTTGTTTTCTCCCGAAAAAAAGAAGATGACAATGACAACCAGAAAAGGAATCTATACTTATAAAAAGATTGATTAGTTTAATTTGAAATTAGTAGAATACTCCAATATAAAATCGGAATAAGACTTAAAATAAACCATAAATAATTCCACTTTTTGGTCTCGCAAAATTCTAAAAAAGTGAATAAAGAATTAATGAATGAAAAAACAATTGAAAATCCGTGTAAAATCATAGTGGCTTTCACTCCAATTTCCCAAAGAATTCTTAATTCGGAATATCTCAATGAATAAATATCTCTCGGAATAATTAAAGCTAATAAAAATGCTACAAGTACAATTATTGTAAATTTTTTATAACTGTATTTGAAGTATGTTTTTTCCACTAAATTAAAATCAAATTTATCAGTACTCAAATTGTTCATCATATTCCTTCAGTTGCAACGCTCTTTCTTTGATGATTTGTAACTTTTTGTTTTCAGAAATCACTTGAAAAATTGTTCCTTTTTTGACATCAAAATAATATTTGTTGATTAGTTTGAATTCGGAATCCCGGAAAGACATCCAATCTCTCTGTGCTTGCAACAATTCCTTTTTTGCGGTTTTGTTTAATTTCTGATTTAACGAAGCATAAGACTTATTCAGTTCCTTGTCCCAGGATTGTTGGGCAGAAATGATACAGTTTCTTTGTCCAGCCGTCGAGTTATCTTGGTTTAGGCATTTTTCCAAGGTTTGGTCTATTTTATTTTGAGCCAATGGAAAAACAGGGATTGCAAATAGAAAAGAAATAACGATTGACTTTCTCATAATTCAGTTTTCAGATTCATTAAAACCTCAATTCCTTCGCCTGACGAATATGTGCCAAGTGATGCTGACAATGCCAGCCGTAAATCAAAATATTTTCTTTGAGCGAAATTTTTTCTGATTGTTCAGGGTGAATAAATTCTTTGTTCAAATCTTCTTCATTCAAAGTTTTCAAAAGATAAACCCATCGTGCGTGCAAAGCTTCCAAAAGCTGTAAAGAAACAAATGGCGACAATTGATTGTCCGGCAATTCTGCCCAAAGACTTTCCTCGTAAGGTTTAATCGTGGGAACATTTTCCGTCAAAGCCAATTTGAACCTCATATAGCTGTTGATATGACTGTCGGCGCAATGATGAACCACTTGGGAAATCGTCCAGCCCTCTGGTCTGTATCTTAATTGTAACTCGTGTTCCTCATGGTTTTGGATTTCAGCTTTTACAAGACTTGGGAAATTTTCAATGTCGGAAATCGCAGAATCGATGGTTTCTTTGGTGATGAATGTCGGTTTTACAAATCTCCCGACCGGATATTTTAGTTCGTCTAAGTTCATTATTTCAAGTTCTTCATCAGGATAGCTTCCATTTTTTCGTAACCCAGTTTGTTCGGATGGATGCCGTCTTCCGCAATGTCTTTTGGCAAACCATTTTTCTCGTCTTTCAAAACTGAATGATAATCTATATAAGTGATTTTGTTTTTCAAAGCATAATCCTTTATCATTTTATTCAATGCAATGACTTTATCAGCAGGCTGCATATCCTTTCTCCAAGGAAAATCGTAAGCGGGAAGAACGGAGCAAAGAACGACTTTGATGTGATTAGCTTTTGCCAATTCTACCATAGAAACAATATTCCCGAACACTTTATCCAAAGAAATCGGACCTTGATTTTCTGCAATATCATTGGTTCCGGCAAGGATAATCACACGTTTTGGTTTCAGTTTAATCACATCTTCTCTGAATCTCAAAAGCATCTGAGAAGTCACTTGTCCGCTGATTCCCCGGCCAACGAAATTATTCTTCTTAAAAAATTCCGGGTCTGTGGAAAACCAGCCTTCTGTGATAGAATCGCCCATAAACACAGAGTTGGGAGCAATATTTTGGGAAAGCACTTCCTGATTTTGTTTTTCATATTTGCCAAAATTGGCGAAGTCCTGAGCAGAAATCATAGTCGATAGTAAGATTGAAGCAAAGATTAAGGATTTCATATTTTTATTTTAATCAAATATATGAAATCTCGATAATCAGAAATTATATTAATGTAGATAAAAATTAAGATTAAATTTCAAAATCTTGTATAAGCGTAATCGCCTTTGTGAGCCTAAGATGTTTTCAATAATTATAAAAAATCTTTGCGCACTTTGTGTTCAAAATAATATTAATAATTTTACAGAATGGAAAACACTTCTAAAGACCCTTTGCACGGCAAACGATTGGATGCGATTCTGGAAGAGTTGCTGGAATATTACAAAGGTTATGGCGAATTGGGAAAACAAATCAACATCAAATGTTTCACCGGCGAAAATCCAAGTGTGAGTTCCTCTCTCAAATTTCTTCGCAAAACGCCTTGGGCAAGGGCAAAAGTAGAAAGTTTGTATCTCTACGTTTTGAGACAAAAAAAGAAACAATCTAAAGAATAATAAAACCACAAAAGTCACAAAAGAATATTAAGATACTGATTCTTTTTCTTAGAAGAGAAAAAAAACTTATGTGACTTTTGTGGTTGAAATATTATTCTAAAAATTCTCCGGTCACATAATACCAGCGGTTCTGAATCATCTTGAATTGTGACAACTCGTGATGAACCTGAGGGTTTCCTTCTTCATCATTATAAAAAGCTTTGAACTCGACTTTATTAGCAGAAGGTTTGTCGACAATTTCAAGCTTCGTCCAATCATTGATTTCGCCCCATTCCTGCAAATCTTTTTTGTTGTGGAATTGTCTTTTGTTGGGAGAAGTGGTTTCCCAAAGATAGTCGCCATTCGGAATTGCAAAAGCTGAAAACCTTGAACGCATCAGCGCTTCCGCAGTTGGCGAAAATTTCTGTTTCAGATGATAAGGTTGGCAGCAGTCTTTGTAGGATTTTCCGGAGCAGCAGGGACAATTCATCGTATCTATTCAGTTTCGTTATTTAGAATTAAAAATTCCATTGTTTTCGCAACGTGTTTTTCTTCGATGATACCTTTTGCGTAAAAAGAATTTTCTCCAAAGTCATATTTGTCAAGATAAGCCTGATTGATTTTCCCTTCAAGTTCGGATAAATCCTCAGGAATTCTGGCTTCGATTTTATAAATGGTTTCTCCGCATTTAATCTCTCCAAGATTATCTTTTAGAAAAGTATTGTACCAGCTTTTTTCTGCAAATCCCCAAGAGCGGGCAAAAATTCGGTTTTCCACAGTAACCATCCAAATTTCCAGAAAAGTTTCTCTTTCCTTACCTGCTTTTATACCGATTAAATTGTGAGAATTAATGTATTGAATTGCTGTATTCATTTTTGTGATTTAATTATTTTGACTGCATAACTTTGTCAAAGATTTTAAACTTTGACAAAGTGCTAAAACCTAAATTATTCTCCAAACGCACGCTTAAGTAAACTCTCCACTTTTGGCTCTCTTCCACGGAAATTTTTGTACAATTCCATTGGATTTTTGGTTCCGCCGGAAGAGAGAAGAATTTTATATTTTGCGGCAATTTCCGGATTGAAAATACCGTTTTCTTTGAAATACTGGAATGCATCCGCATCCAAAACCTCTGCCCATTTGTAAGAATAATAACCCGCCGAATAACCGCCCTGGAAGATGTGCGAAAAACTTGGACTTGCCGCAGTTTCCGGATTGCTCGGATAGAGATTCGTTGCCGCAGTTTTCTCCACTTCAAACGCTTTCACACTCTTGTTCTCCAAGGCTCCGACTTCCGTATGGTAAGCCATATCCAACAATCCGAACCCAAGCTGTCTCAAAGTTTGATAACCTTCCATAAAGGATTTGCTTTGGGATAATTTCTCGATTTTTTCGTTGGGAAGAATTTCTCCCGTCTGATAATGTTTGGCAAAAGTTTTCAAAAATTCCGGTTCGTAGCAATAGTTTTCCAGAAATTGGGAAGGCAATTCTACAAAATCCCATTTAACCGAAGTTCCGGAAAGATTTGGATATTGTGTGTCTGCCAAAACACCGTGAAGTGCGTGTCCAAACTCGTGAAACAAAGTCGTTACTTCCTGGAAAGTCAATAAACTAGGCGTGTCTTTGGTCGGTTTTGTGAAATTGCAAACGACTGAAATATGCGGACGGGAATTTTCTCCGTTTTGTTTGTATTGATTTTTATAACTCGTCATCCATGCGCCGGCGCGTTTCCCTTTTCTCGGGTGATAATCGGCGTAGAGTAAGGCTTTGTAATTTCCGTTTTCTGTAATTTCGTAGGTTTTTACGTCTTGATGATACTTCTGGACATCATTAATTTCCTTGAATTCCATTCCAAACAATTTCCCGGCTAATCCGAAAACCGCTTCCTGAACTTTTTCCAATTGGAAATAAGGTTTCAGTTCCTCATCATCAATATCGAATTTTTGCTTTCTTAATTTCTCAGCGTAGAAAGCGTGGTCATAGCTCTGGATATCATCGATTCCGTCGGTTTTTGCCAAAGATTTTAACTCTTCGATTTCTTTTTGAGCATAAGGCGTTGCTTTTTCCAGAAGTTCATTCAGAAACTCAAAAACTTTTGCCGGCGATTGTGCCATTCTTTCTTCCAAAACGAAATCAGCATAATTTTTATAACCCAATAATTCTGCTTTTCCCTGACGAAGTTTTACAATTTCTTTAATCAAATTCTGATTGTCAAATTCGCCGCCGTCAAATGATTTTTTTCCGTTTGCTAAAGCCAATTCTTTTCTAAGTTCACGGTTTTCAGCATAAGTCATTGCCGGAAGATAGCTTGGATATTGCAGCGTAATCACGTAACCTTCTAAACCTTTTTCCTTTGCATCCTCTTCGTACTGCTGTAGAATGGCTTCGGGAATGCCTTTCAATTCGTCTTTGTTGGTGATATGTTTGAAATAAGCGTTGGTGGAAGCCAAAGCATTTTGCCCGAACTGAAGCGATTTGATGGACAAATCCATATTGATTTTCTCCAGTTTCTTTTTGTCTTCTTCGCTTAATAATGCGCCGCTTCTGACGAAGCCTTTGTAGGTTTCATTGAGTAACATTTCCTGTTCTTCATTCAAAGAAAGACTGTCTTTCTGGTCATAAACGTTTTTGATTCTTTGAAACAGTTTTTCGTTTTGAGAGATTTTGGAAGAAAATTCTGTCAGCAAAGGCGAAACGTCTTGAGCAATTTTCTGAATCTCGTCATTGGTTTCAGCGGAATTGATATTGAAGAAAATATTGGACACTCTGTCCAGTTGTTCTACTGAAAAAGCCATGGCTTCAATCGTGTTTTCAAAACTGGGTTCTTCCGGATTATTAGTTATGTCATCAATTTCTTTTTCGGAAATTTTGATTAATTCCTGAAATGCTGGCAGATAGTGTTCTTCTTTGATTTCCTGGAAAGGCGATGAGGTGTATTTTGTAGTGAATTTTCCTAATAATAGATTCATAATTTTATTCCTAATTTAAGGTTTAATGTTCAAAGCTCTTCGACTCCGCTATGAGTGACATCTCTATGCTAATTGTTTTTTTTAAGCGATGTTGGGCTGAGTATTTCGACTCTTCTCAATATAAACTTAGCCGAAGCTTTTTTTTATAGAGTTGAAATCACAAATTTAGTACCTAAAGTCGAAAGTATGACAAAATTGCGCCCCGAACGGAGCTCTTTTTGTCATTGAGATTCCGGTAATTTTCTATTGATGATCTCACATCTTTCGCAATGACAAAAAAGCGGGAGTGGAAGGCGGATACAGGCGCCCAAATTATCAATTAAAAACAAGCAAAGAGTTAAATATTATCATAGGGAAAGTTTTTGAATTCAATTTCTTTATAGATTTGTTATGAACTTAAAGCTAGCTTATTATGAAAAAACTTCTAAAAATTATCAGTGCAATTGTGGCCGTTATCATAGTCTATTGTCTGATGGCCATCATCTTTTTTGACAGCAGGTGTCATAACGAACAATCCATCACCATCAATTCGTCTAAGGAAAAAGTATGGCAGCATACAAATTCTATGAAAGCATTCAACACGTGGAATCCGTGGATGAAGATGGACCCGAACCTCCAAGTTACCTACCGTGGCAACAGCGGCGAAGTGGGCGACGGCTATCATTATAAAGGGAATGATAAAGTGGGCGAAGGTGAGCAGGAAATTACATCCATCATTCCGAACGAAAAAGTAGGCACTAAAATGCACTTCATCCAGCCCATGGATGATACTGCGACCTCCGATTTGCTTCTGGCTTCCGAGGGTTCCAAAACCAAAGTTACCTGGAATATTGATTATGAGATCAACACCTTATTTAAACCGATGAAACCGCTGATGACCTGGCAGATGAACAAATCTTTCTCCGAAGGTCTTGGGAAACTCAAAGAGCTTGCAGAAAAGTAAAAAACAAAAATCGCCTCAGTTTGTTTGAGGCGATTTTATTGTTGACTAAAATTAAATTTGTCCTATTTGATGATCAGTTTGGAAACTGCCAAGCCTTCTTCAGACTTTAATTGAACTAAATAGTTTCCGGTTCCGATGCCGTTCACAGAGAATGTTTCGTCTCCTTTTGCAGACTTCAGTCCGAAAGATTTTACCAGTTTACCATTTAAGTCGTAGATGTTGATCTGTCCGTTTTTCGCTTTGTTATATCTGATTTTTAACAATCCGCCAGTTGCGGGATTCTGAACGATTTGCAATGATGTTTTATTGGCATCAATTTTCGTTTCGTCAGTGGCTAAAGCGGTTTGATTTCCATAGATTCTGAACTCTCCCGGCTGAAGGACAACCGTTGTGGATCCGTCGGCACTCATAGAAGAATTATCCATCAGGTTGTACCAGTTTCCGGCATAAGGGAAATTAGGTGTAACTGTTTGCGCCGTTGTTGTGAAATTGGCCACTACCACTACATTTTTCAAGGAGGTGGAAGGTAATGCATCGTTCCAGACATAGATTCTAGGCAAAAGATTCCCGGATTCTACAGTGAAAGTCGTTGTGTCGAAAACCTGGCTGGACAATCTGATGGCCAATATTTTTGACCAGGTATCATAAACCGCTTTTCTATTGGCATTGGTGTCATAGCCTAATGAAAAAGCGACAGGTTTCGGAGCTGTTCTACAATCATTGCTGATGGTGCCGTTCTCACATCGGTTGATGCTGAACTCGTATCCCAACTCGCCGAACTGCCACAGCATTTTTGGTCCCGGAACGGTAAAGAATACAGCACCAAAAGCCTTTTGTCTTTCCAAAGCGGTATTCAGATCTTTCACACTGTAAGATCCGTTGACGCTTCCGTAAGCCAGGTTTTTGAACATCAATCTTTCCTCATCGTGGCTCTCGCCATAGCTGATGTTTCTTCTCTCGGCAAAGCCGTGGTTTCTGAAATCGACTCTGTTGAAATTGCTGTCAGATGCGTATCCCATTGTGTTCTGGTTGTATGGACCTACCAAGTTGTCCCACATCATGACACCTTTGCCTTCGTTAAGTCTGTAATTAGCCCATTGCTGTTCTTCCTGATTGCCTCCCAGATGTTCGAAGATGATGTAGGAAGTCGGGTCGTAAGACCATTGATAATCGGAGTATAATTTCAGAACATCCACTCTGTCTTGTTGATAAGAACCTGTACAAGCTTCATCCGTAGGTGTACAGTTTTGAGTAAAACCTTTGGTAAGATCCCAACGGAAACCATCGATTCTGTATTCGGTAATCCACTGTTCCAGAACTCTGTTCACGTAATATTTGGTTTCAGGCTTGGAATGATTGAAATCATAGTAAACATTATACGTATGTTTCGCAACCTGGTTGAAGTATGGATTGTTGGCCGCCACATCTCCGTAGCCGCCATTCGGACTTGTAGACCACATTCTTTCCAGTGGAGATCGGCCGGTAGCGTGATTAAGCGCAACATCCAGAATTACCGCTATGCCGTTCTGATGACACTTGTCTATAAATTCCTTGAGTTTTTCCGGTGTTCCGTAAGCTTTGTCCAAAGCCATGTGGAAACTTGGGTTGTAGCCCCAGGAGTTGTTTCCGTCAAATTCCATCACGGGCATTAGCTCAATGGCATTCACATTAAGTCCTTTGATATAAGGAATTTTGTCGATCATGGCCTGCCAGTTTTTCTCTGCGGTGAAATCTCTTACCAATGCTTCGTAAACAATCAGGTTCTGCTTGGCAGGCTTCTGAAAATTGGTAACCGTCCAGTTGTATGCCGGTTTTGCGGTCTGAACTACAGATACATCATATTGTTGTCCTGCTGGATAAGCTGGCATATTTGGGTAAGTTGAGGATGAAATCCAAGGGTCATCATCCGGAGATAATACCAGAGTAGAGAAAGGATCTGCCACCTTTACGCCATCGTTGGTTCTGTATTGGAACGTATAGATTTGCTGAGGTGTGAGTCCTGTAATTTCTATCCAGAACAGATCCGTATTGCTGACATCTCTCTTCATCACGTAATTAGAAGAAATCTGCCAATTGTTAAAGCTCCCTATGACATGCACGTAGCTCTTCAACGGTGCATACAGCGCAAGGCCAACTTTTGTAGGATCATTTGGATTATAATTAATTCCAGGCCTCATATAAGAAGGAATGGCTGCAGACTGTGTGGCAGGCGTAGGCGCTACCACGAAATTGGAGGTAAGTGTTGTGCCGGAAGAAGTGGCAGTAACCTCAATGTTATTATCCGCCGTTACCGTGATAGAAGTGGAAATGCTGGTCACATTATTGGCTGTGTAGATGGTGTTGCCATTGGATTTTACAACATAGTTGCCCGGCAGGGAAGTACTGTAATTGATCGGGAAGCTGCTGCCTGCGGTTGTAAAGTTAACACTGCCATTCGCTGGTGTGGTGGTTACAAACTGAAAGCGTCCGACTTTTGCTGTAATGTCTTGGGACTGTCCGTTTCCGGTTTTAGTTTTCAACAGAAATCCGATTCTGCCGATACCTGTCCTGTTGTAGAATGTTCTAGGGACAAAAGTCATGGTATACGTGTCGGTTCCGGCATTGTAAGTCAGTCGGTTCGCTTCATTGGAGGAGCTCCATGAACCATTTGTAGGACAATCCTGGCTGTTCGCTTCATTGGTGTCCAGTGACCATGCCCACAGGTAGAGCGCATTATTGGTCACATTCCATGCAGATTCATTAATGCTGCTGCCGTTGAAGGTGATGGTGATCGATTCGTCTTCGTTGAAAGCAGAAGGCGTAATGCTGTACGTCACATTTTGCTGTTGCGCAAATGTGGTGACTGCAATGAAAATTGCAATCAGATTGTAAAAAAATTTCATAAGGTCTATATATTAACGCTAAATATAAACTTTTTTTATCATTAAATATTGTATCCGAATTTTCGCCGCTATTTATTCTGTAAGTCATTGTCAATTAATAATTTAAAATTGCAAAAATCATCTTTGTAACGGTATGGTTGGTTCAGCGAGAGATCACCAAATTATTGTGCTACTAAAAGTTTTTCAGTAAAAATTAAGTCTCTTCGAATATCATCATTTCTAAATTTTATGCTAATTTGATTTTATAGTTCGCACAAAATTTCTACATTTACATCCATCACAAAAATAATAAACGGTTATTTTAATTGATTGCGAATTTTTTTGGTCGGTAATAAATATTAAAAATTTACATATTTTTTTTGATCATTTAAATGTTTGTTTTAAATTGCAAGTTTAAACCATTAAATAAATGTTATGAAGAGTGCATCTGAATCCGGCTATCACCTGGACGGCGTTGATAAAGAGATTATTTATATGCTCATGGACAATGCCAAAACCTCACTGGCGCACATATCTAAGCACGTGGGTATTTCTACTACCGCAGTCCACCAGAGAATTAAAAAACTGGAACAGGCAGGCGTCATCGAAAATTCAATATCTTTTCTCAATCCGAGAAAGATTGGCTACAAAGTGGTCTCGTACATCGGCGTTTTCCTGGAGCAGCCAAGCCATTATCAGGACGCCATCAAGAATCTCAACCTTGTGAATGAAGTAGTGGAAGCGCATTATACCACTGGTAATTATACCATCTTTCTCAAAGTGCTTTGCAAGGATAATGACCACTTGATGCAGATTTTGAATAAGATTCAGAAACTGAAAGGCGTTACCAGAACCGAGACGTTTATCTCGCTGGAACAGAGTATCGGCAGACAGCTGAAAGTTTAAAAATTGATATATTTTTTAAAGGATACAAGCGCATTTGTGTCCTTTTTTTATTTTTGTACCTATGGAAATTAACCAATATCTCGATTCCACATACCTGAAAACTCCCGAACAGTCGGGGCTTACGGAAGAGCAGACCTTCGAAAAAGTAAGGGAACTTACAGATGAGGCCATTGCTTATCATTTTAAGGAAGTGATGATCCGCCCTAATTATGTAAAATTGATTAAGGATTATCTGATCTCAAAAAATTCTGAAGTCCTCGTAGGAACGGTGATCGGCTTTCATGAGGGAACTTATGATACCCAGGATAAACTGGATGAAGCCAATCAGGCCATTGTGGATGGTGCGGATGAGCTGGATTTTGTAATCAATTATGAGGCTTACAAAAGTGGAGAACTCGCTTTAGTAGAAAAAGAATTTGTTGAAGGAACCAGGTTAGGTTTGGACTTTGGTAAAACGGTGAAGTGGATTATTGAGATCGCTGCGCTTTCTGATGACCAAATTGCAGATTTAACAGCAAGCATCTGGAGATGGGCACAAGACAATTTTGAAGAAAAAGATTTTTCACGGATTTTTATCAAATCTTCTACAGGGTTTTATGAAACTGAAGCTGGAAAACCGAACGGCGCCACTTTCGAAGGGATAAGAATTATGCTGGACAATGCGGGAAAACTTCCTGTGAAAGCTGCAGGTGGAGTAAAAACACCAGCCGATGCAGAAAAAATGATTGCAATGGGAATCCAGAGAATTGGAACGTCCTCTGCCGGGGCACTCCTCGGAGCTGGTAAAGTAGATGTAGGATATTAGTCTGATTGACAATAATATAAAAAATAATTCCCATCAGATATTTGTCGGGAATTATTTTTTAGAATATAATTCTTTTCGGGATTAATCGAACGATTCAGATTACGATTCAGCCACCCAAACGCTCACATTGCCCGCTGGACAAAGGAAAGTGGCCCAGCCATTCTCATCGATTGTAATTTTCTCTTCCAGATGTCCGGTGTAATCATAAAATGTTTGTCCTGCGTACCGCTTTCCGACTTCCATTGCTTTTTGATTCACATCCTTATTGCTCATAATCACAGCACAGCTGGAATGTTCATCGTCTCCTTCGCGTGTCCAGCCGATACAGTGCGCGTCATCAAAATAATCACGCTGCTCGCCGTAAGCAAAGTCCCGTCTTGCCCGGATTAGCTCTTCAATAGCATCCACCTTCTCCAGAAAGATTTCGTGTTCATTGCCATCCTCACCGTGATCTTTATAGCTGGCGCCGTACAGATCGGGGTAAAAAATGCAGGGATAGCCATCTTTCCTAAGCAAAATTAATGCGTAAGCGAGTGGCTTAAACCATGTGTCTACCGGCGCTTCCAGAGCTTGTAACGGCTGGGTGTCATGATTGTCTACCACGGTGACCGCTTTGTCGGGATGCGAAGCAACAAGTGTTTCTTTAAAAATATTTCTAAGATCATAATCTGCATTTTTCGAAGCATTGTGAAGATTGTTCTGCAATGAAGAGTCAAAAAGACTCATGCATCCTTCGGTGGAATCGATGTAAGCTTCCAGCAGGTTGAGATAGCCCGGCGCCCAGTATTCGCCCACCGCAAAGATGTCTTTGCCTGTATTGGAACGCAGTAGTGTGAGCCACTCTTTGTAGAAGTCTGGTGAGATATGTTTTACAGCGTCCAGACGGACACCATCGAAGCCTGTCAAATCATGGTACCATTTGCCCCAGTAATTTAATTCCTCGCGTACGAAAGGATTTCGGTGTTCGATGTCGTTGTACATCAGGAAATCATAGTTTCCCATTTCGTCATCCAATACATTGTCCCAGCCATCTTTTGCATGATCATTGATGATTCGGAAAATACCTTCTTCCTGACCTTCCGCATAATCCACACCCGTGAAGCAGTGAAAATTCCATTCGAAGTCGGAATATTTCTTTTGCCTTCCCGGGAAAGTAAATTTGGTGTAAGATTCTATTTCCATGACATCGGAGATGACTTTGTTCCGGTCATTGTAGTCAACCTTCACCACATTGAATTTTTCCAGTTCATCGCCGCCGGCTTTGTGATTCAACACGACGTCTACAATCACCTGAATGTTTTTGTCCTTCAGGGCTTGCACGGCTGCCAGGTACTGCTCTTTGTTCCCATATTTCGTAGCCACTGTTCCTTTCTGGTCAAACTCGCCTAGGTCAAAAAGATCGTAGGGTCCGTAGCCCACACCATAGCCTCCATTAATGCCTTTGTAGGCGGGTGGAAGCCATGCGGCAGTGATGCCTAAATCGGAAAGATATTGCGCCGAATCCCGCGTGTGATCCCAAAGATAAGATTCGCCCGGAGTGTACCAATGGAAAAACTGAATCATAGTGCCATTCATAATATGTAAATTTTTTCTGATAATATTTGGATTGATTAGATGTCTCCAGCTATGAAAATATCAAGCCATTGGTCGCCAGGAGTTATCGATTTAAATTTTAAATTGATAATGTGGTCATTATTCCAAAAAATATTACATTTGGAAAACGCCAAACTTAAGATTATGCGATACATTCAGCTAGGCAAAGTTCCTCCGAAAAGACATACGATTTTTAAATCCGAAGATGATCAATTCTATTACGAACAGCTCTTTGGGACGGAGGGTTTTCACGGTATCGCATCGTTGCTTTATCACACCTACAGGCCGACACAGATCAAATCGATTGGGAATGTAAAAGACGTGACGCCAAAGATTGCGGTGGAAAAAAATGTGACGCCGAGAATGATTAAAGGTTCAAAAGTGACGGCAGAAGATGATTTTCTGGATAGCCGGAAGGTCCTGATGCTGAACAACGATCTTAAAATGGGTTTGGCGAAACCGCGACAATCCACCGATTATTTCTACAAAAATGCAGAATGTGATGAGCTGCTTTTTGTGCACGAAGGAAAAGGAATATTGAAAACCATGCTCGGAAACATCAAGTTTTCCGTTGGAGATTATCTCATCATTCCGCGAGGAACTATCTATCAGCTGGAGCTGGAATCGGAGCAAAATGTTTTCTTTTTTATAGAAGCACATTCCCCGATTTACACACCGAAACGATACCGAAATGAGTTCGGACAGTTGCTGGAACATTCGCCGTTTTGTGAGCGGGATATTATTCCGCCAACGTTTGTGGAACCCAAAAATGAGAAAGGTGATTTTCTCATCAAAGTCAAAAAAGAAAATCAGATCACGGATTTTATTTACGCCACGCATCCGTTTGACGTCGTAGGTTGGGACGGTTATTTTTATCCTTATAAATTTAATATTAAAAACTTCGAACCGATTACGGGAAGAATTCATCAGCCGCCGCCGGTTCATCAGAATTTTGAAGCGCATAATTTTGTGGTCTGCTCTTTCGTCGCCAGAATGTACGATTATCATCCGCAATCTATTCCTGCGCCCTATAATCATTCCAATATCGATTCCGATGAGGTGTTATTTTATACGGAAGGCGATTTCATGAGCAGGAATCACGTTGACCTGATGGATTTCTCACTGCATCCCGGCGGCATCGTCCACGGTCCGCATCCAGGTGCGATGGAACGAAGCATCGGCAAAAAATTTACAGATGAGTATGCGGTGATGGTAGATCCTTTCAGGCCTCTAAAATTAACCGAAGAAGCTATCAAAGTAGAAGATCCGAGTTATAAGACGAGTTGGTTGGAATAAAAAATTAAAGCTAGCAGAAATGCTAGCTTTTATGTAAAATCCACATTTAAAATAATAGTCTTCCCGTCTTTTAAGAAATGAATAAAAAGATATTTGCCGCTCTTATTAGGGATTTTTCTTTCAAAAGTTTTGAGAATTTTCTTATCATTTTCATTAGTTTCTATTAGTATTTTGCCGTTTTGTAATTCTTCTAATAATTTGGCATAATCTTTTGGTGACAATTCAATGATAGACTTAGAAAAGTAATCTCCGTGAAAGTCGGGATAACTTGAGTCTTTGAATTTTATCTCCGCTGATTTCGGAATTTTTCGATTTGTAATATATTCGAATTCATTATAGTAAAAACTGTCATTTGGAATAACTGCTGTGTAAGATTCATAAAATGCAAAACTTATTGTAGTTATCAGGATGTATAAAACAATCTTATAATTACTGAAGTATTTTTCTTTCAGATTATATCTTTTTCTAATGTGCTTTAAAATGAAAAATGGAATGATTGAAACAATTGAAAAAATCAGGAATAGAAAAATAAATAGCAATACAATTATTGCAATTTGATATTCATTTAGATCAAGCATCTTAACTCCCTGCTATCAGACTTCCGAAAATCCCAACCGCCAGTTCTGTCCAAACTAAAATCAGTAAAAGGATAATTCCAACAATCAGAATCCATCTGGATTTCAGAGTCTCGAATTTCTTCAAAACAAAATCGATGGTAAAAACTGTCGAAAATAACAGGATTTCCATTACCAGAAAATCTGAAAAAGTCCAATTGACTTCTTTGGTAAACTGCATTGCAATCAACGGAATGCTTAATATAACCAGCGGAATAGTGTAAAGCACAATGGTTCTTTTTTGTTGTGTCATCATTGTTTTGAATTTTTAAGTAATAAAGAACTTTGAATTACAAAGTAAAATCATTTTTTTGAATTATCAAAGAAGAATTCTGATTTTTATCATTCTGAGTAAGAAAGTGATGATGTCCTGACAACAGTCATAAAGGATTTATTCCAAACTGAGTAACTTTGAGTAAAATTCTGACCAATATGATCAATTATGTTTCTGTAGAGGAAGCGGTCGCCGTCATCAAAAGTGGAGACCGAATTTTTGGCCATGGCTCTGCCTGTACGCCCAACCTGTTTTATGATGAACTGGCCAGACAATCGCAGCGGCTGAAAGATGTGGAGATGGTTTCCATCACGCAGCAAGGCAACGTGGAAATTGCAAAACCCCAATATAAGGAAAGCTTTTATATCAACTCGCTTTTTACGTCCACGCCTGTGCGGGAAGCGGTGAATGGCGAAAACGGGGATTTCGTCCCTATTTTCCTCAGCGAAATTCCGATTCTTTTCAAAAACGAAATTTTGCCACTGGACGTTGCCATGATTACGGTGTCGCCGCCGGACATGCACGGCTATTGTACCTTGGGAACTTCCGTGGATGTGGCCAGAAGTGCCATTGATACAGCCAAAACCATTATTGCCATTGTCAATCCGAAGATGCCGAGAACACATGGTGACGGTATGATTCACATCAGTAGAATTTCCAAATTGGTCTGGAGCGAGGAGGATTTGCTGACAATTGATTATGGTGCAAAGGTTGGCGCAGAGGAAATGCTCATAGGGAAACACGTAGCCGAACTGATTGATGACAAAGCAACCATCCAGATGGGAATCGGGACCATTCCGGACGCAGTTTTGAAATGCCTTGGCAATCACAAAGACCTTGGCGTCCACACGGAGATGTTGAGTGACGGTGTGATTGATCTGATTCTGAACGATGTCATTAACAACAAACATAAAGGCACGCATACTAACCGGACGATTACGAGTTTCTGCTTCGGAACAAGACGTTTGTATGATTTTGTGGATGACAATCCTGCGATTGCGTTTATGGACGTTCAGCATGTTAATTTTCCGATTAACATCATGAAAAATAAAAAAATGCACGCCATCAATTCTGCCATCGAGATTGATCTCACAGGTCAGGTTTGCGCAGATTCTATCGGGACGTATCAGTTCAGCGGCATCGGCGGGCAAATGGATTTTATGCGTGGTGCGGCGCTGAGTGAGGGCGGAAAACCCATTATGGCGATTTCTTCCAGAACCAAAAAAGGTGTTTCTAGGATTGTTCCCTTCCTGAAACAGGGTGCGGGCGTGGTAACGACCAGAGGACATGTGCACTATGTGGTAACCGAATTCGGTACGGCGTATTTGTATGGAAAAAACTTACGCCAGCGAGCCAAAGCCTTAATAGAGATTGCTCATCCTGACGACAGGGAAATGCTGAGTCAGTCAGCTTACGAAAGATTCAAATAGTTCCGATCGGACTTTGATGAACCCGACGACGCCAGTTGTCGGGATTTTTTTATGTGTATTGATAATTCGCTTGCGCACAATTATTGTATCTTTGAGATGACCTTAAAAAAAATGATGAATTGAAATCGATATACAATCTTCTGAAAGAAGAGATGAGACAGCATCCCGCTGTCCGGAAGTCTATTCTTGCGAATTCTCAGCCATGGAAAAGAAGCCATTACATTATACTTTCCGAGATCATCCGGGAGACACTTTCCGGAAAGGAAGAACTTCGCAGCGACCGCAAATTCGAACTGGGAACTACCATCTCGCATATCACGCTGCAGCGCTTTTTCGAAAATGATTATGACAACAAGACCCACAATGATTTACGATTTATAAAAACACTGGACAAGATCTGCATCTTCCTGGGCTTCCGAGATCTTAATGCGTATGTTGCAGAAGTGAGAGATCGGGAAAAGAATCATGATAACAGGGAGAAGCAACTTTTCGAAGGGTTGATTTATCGCTATTGTCAAATGAATTTTGAGCTCTTCAAGAGTTTTCCAGACGCTAAGCTAGAGATGCTGGATGATTTGATCTTTGAGGAAGCACCTTTCCGAGAACGCATCAGAAATTACAGTCAAAAACTGTCTGAACGGCAACTCAAACTGATGATCACGAATAACCGCTCCAATTATGAAATTTTTGACCTGGAAATTATTTCGGAGGAACCCGATAAAGTGGTAGTAAAAACCCAGGAGTTTTGGAATCTTGTTTTCATAGCAGAAAATTCCAAGGAAGAATTTTTAATCAATGAACTGAATACTCAGATTTATTTTATCAGGAAACTCGGCAATACATGGAAAATATGGGACAATTACAATCCCAATTCGGGAATTCTGAATCATGAGATAACTAAAAAGCCGCTGTAACGGCGGCTTTCCTTTCATCTTGTGTTATGTTTTTAGAATCATCTCAGAATCATCTTTAACAAATTTACCTATCGTAAATGTGAATTCATAAACTTAAAAAGACTTATCAGAACATATTATTAATTTTTAAGTTGTTTTCATTTTAATTTGAAATAACCGTTATAAAATAGATTTTTTTATAATTTTAATTTTATGATATTATTGATATTTTGGCAATTTGTAAATGGAACTGGTTGCCTTAACTTTGGTATTTCATGTTTTTATATTTAATTGTTTAAGTTGGCGTATATAGTTCTAAAATCAGATATTATGATTAATTATATTATAGTTAATAAACAAAAGATAAATAGTATCACTTTTTTCTAACTCATAAATTGAGGCACAGGATGTAAAACTTCTGTTAAGAAAGAAAAAACTAACAATTGTTAGTTATTATCAAAAATTGCTTATCTTGGCATCAATCAATTTAAAGCTGAAAAGAAAGATGTCAACACTCACTTTTGCCGAAAAAATCGCACAGGCAGAGAATTTTCTTCCTATTAACGGAACCGATTATATTGAATTTTACGTTGGAAATGCCAAGCAGGCGGCTCATTTTTACAAAACCGCATTTGGATTTCAGTCTGTGGCGTATGCCGGTCCGGAAACGGGTGTCCGCGACAGGGCGTCTTATGTAGTACAGCAGGGAAAAATAAGGCTCGTACTCACTTCCGGGTTAAAATCGGACTCTCCAATTTGTGAACATCAAAAAATCCACGGCGATGGCGTTAAAATTCTGGCACTTTGGGTAGATGATGCGCACAAAGCTTTTGAAGAAACTACTAAACGCGGCGGAAAACCTTATTTAGAGCCTCAGACTTTGACCGACGAATTCGGGGAAGTGAGAATGGCCGGGATTTATACTTACGGCGAGACCGTACATATGTTCATAGAACGCAAAAATTATACAGGCGCCTTTATGCCGGGCTACGAAAAATGGGAAAGTGATTACAATCCTTCTGATGTTGGATTGCTCTACGTGGATCATTGTGTAGGCAATGTCGGCTGGGACAGGATGATTCCAACGGTAGAGTGGTACGAAAAAGTGATGGGATTTGTTAATATTCTTTCGTTTGACGATAAGCAAATCAACACGGAATATTCTGCATTGATGTCTAAAGTGATGTCCAACGGAAATGGTTATGCCAAATTCCCAATCAATGAACCTGCAGAAGGTCAGAGAAAATCTCAGGTAGAAGAATATCTGGATTTCTACGAAGGCGAAGGCGTTCAGCACATCGCAGTAGCCACTAAAGACATTGTAAAAACCGTTACCGAATTGAAAAGCAGAGGCGTGGAATTCCTTTCGCCACCGCCGGAAGCCTACTATGAAATGATTCCGGAGCGCGTAGGAAATATTGATGAAGACATCAGAAAACTTCAGAATCTCGGAATTTTGGTAGATTGCGATGAGGAAGGTTACTTACTACAGATTTTCACAAAGCCCGTGGAAGACAGACCGACTCTGTTCTACGAAATCATTGAGAGACACGGTGCTCAGAGTTTCGGAGCAGGAAATTTCAAAGCGCTTTTCGAGGCTCTGGAAAGAGAGCAGGAGCGCCGCGGTAACCTATAGACCAAATTTTATTTTCTTATATTTTTTACAATTAAAGCATTATTTTTAATGCTTTAATTTTTTAATCTAATTCTAAATTTAAACAATGAAATCCTTCATCAATTACCCTTCAGATTCCGATTTTTCAATATATAATATCCCGTTTGGCGTGTGTGTTTTCAACAAGGAATATATTGCCTGCGCCACAAGGATCGGGGACATCGTCATTGATTTGGCTTCTTTGTTTGATCTTGGCTATTTTGAGGACATCAAAGGTTTTGGAGACAACGTTTTCGAAGGTTACACAATCAACGAGTTTATAGAATTGGGAAAACCAATTACGAATAAAATTCGTGAAAGGATTCAGCAATTGTTGTTGGAAGATTCTTTGCTGTCCAAAGACGAAAGAGCTTTGGAAGAATGTTTCTACAATCTGGATGAAATCCAAATGATGATGCCTTTACATATCCCGAATTACACCGATTTTTACAGCAGTATCCAGCACGCTACCAATGTCGGAATGATGTTCCGTGACCCTGCGAATGCGCTTTTGCCGAACTGGAAATACTTGCCGGTGGGTTATCACGGTCGTGCTTCGTCCATTGTTTTATCAGGAATTGATATCACAAGACCTTGCGGTCAAATCAAACCTGCAGATTCGGACCAACCGATTTTCAGTGCATCCAAACAACTCGATTTCGAATTAGAAATGGCATTTGTCGTGAATAAAAATACGGATTTGGGAGAAAGAATTTCGGTTTCAGAAGCTGAGGACGCCATTTTTGGGATGATGATTTTTAATGATTGGTCTGCGAGAGATATCCAGAGTTGGGAATATGTTCCGCTGGGGCCATTTTTAGGAAAGAATTTTGGTTCGTCCATTTCGCCCTGGATTGTAACTTTGGAGGCCTTAAAACCGTTCCAAACCGAATCTCCAAAGCAAGAACCGGAAGTTTTGGATTATCTGAAATTTGACGGCAATAAAAATTATGACATCAATCTTCAGGTTTATCTGAAGCCTGAAAATTCAGAAGACCATCTGATTTCTGAAAGCAATTACAAATTTATGTACTGGAATATGTGTCAGCAATTGGCGCATCACACTGTAAATGGTTGTAATGTAGAAGTGGGCGATGTGTATGCCAGCGGAACGATTTCGGGTGAAGATGAAAAATCTTACGGCTCTATGCTGGAACTGACCTGGAGAGGAACCAAACCTTTGCAACTTAAAAACGGCATCGAAAGAAAATTCATAGAAGACGGCGATACGGTTACAATGAAGGCATGGTCAGAAAAAGATGGAATCCGGGTTGGATTCGGGGAAGTTTCCGGTAAGATTTTGCCGGCTGTTTTACCACAATAGGCACAAAGATTTCACAAAGTTCACAATTTTTTTTTCTTGTGGACTTTGTGAAAGCCTTGCGTTCCTAGTGTTTAAAAACTTTTTAACGATTAAATAATGAAAACTATCATTCCTTCCGGTATCTCAGCAGTTCAGTTGCAACAAGTAATGCAAACCGCCATTGCGCCAAGACCGATTGCTTTGGCAAGTACGATTAACAGTAAAGGCGAAATCAATCTTTCGCCGTTCAGTTTTTTCAATATGTTCAGCACCGTTCCGCCGGTGGTGATTATCTCGCCTTCCAGAAGAGTGCGTGATAATACGACAAAACATACTTTGGAAAATCTGAAGGAAGTTCCGGAACTGGTGATTGGAAATGTGAATTTCGATATGGTTCAGCAGGTTTCTTTGGCGAGTACAGAATACGAAGACGGCGTTAACGAATTCATCAAATCCGGATTGACCATGAAACCTGCCGACATCGTAAAACCACCTTTGATTGCAGAATCTCCCGTTAATTTTGAATGTAAGGTTTTGGAAATAAAATCGCTGGGCGATATTGGAGGTTCAGGAAATCTGGTGATTGCAGAAATTGTCAAAATTCACATCCAGGAAAAATACTTGGACAACGCTGGAAATCTTGACCAGAACAAATTGGATCTGGTGGCGAGATTGGGCGTAAATTTCTATTCCAGAAATAACGAAAACAACCTCTTTGAAGTTCCTAAACCTCTGGTTACGAAAGGAATTGGTTATGACCAGCTTCCTGATGAAATCAAACAAAGCGATGTTTTTACAGGCAACGATCTCGGAATGCTCGCAAATATAGAAGTTTTACCAGAAGGAAATTTTTCCTCAGAAAAAGATATCCATCTATCAGCACAAAAGTATTTAAAAAATAATGAAATCGAAAAAGCTTGGGAAATTTTAAAGCTTTGAGAATGATGTTGAGCTAAAACTTGTCAGCCTAAACTATTGATTTTTCGAAATTTCAATTTTTTGAATTTCATTTGTTTGGTTTCCTTTTCTATAAGTGATTTTACTTTTAGACCATCATAAAAAGTATTCGAATGATTTCCTCCAAAATGATTGAATTGATATAAAGCATTGTCCGAATAACTAAATTCGATAGAATCAACATTAAATTTTTCAACAGTTGTTTTTCCACTTCTCGGATATGCAACTATCCTTTCAAAGTTTGAGATTTCTCCTTCAACTTTTCGAACTCTATCAGAGTTTAGTAGTTGTATTAATCTTTTATCAGTATTATCTTACAAGAAAAATTTTAAATAAATGTAACCAGAAAACGACAGGACGAGAAATAGACTTACAAGGAATAAGTAAAATTTCTTTTCAAAATCTTTCTTCTTAAATTTCAAAATTAAAAGAATAAGGTACAACGAAATGATAAAAATAACTAAAGAAACAGCGCTGGAAGAAGTAGAGTTTGGAGAATCAAGTATTGACCAGTAAGTATGATATTTCATCTAGTAAAATTAAGAATTTATCTAAATCGCCTTCTCCCCATCCTCAGTCACTACCTGCGCCTTATAAAGAACAGAATAATAACCATTCTTCGCCAGAAGTTCCTGATGTGTTCCTTCTTCCACAATCAGCCCGTGATCCATTACGATGATTTTATCCGCTCTTTCTATGGTGGAAAGTCGGTGTGCAATGATGATTGAAGTTCTGTTTTTCGTGATTTTTTCAGTCGCTCTCTGGATAAGTTTCTCACTTTCGTGGTCAATAGATGAGGTCGCTTCATCCAGAATCAGGAGTTTTGGGTCAGAGAGATAGGCTCTTAAAAATGACAGTAATTGTCTTTGTCCTAATGAAATAGAAGAACCTCTTTCGCTCACCACATAATCATAGCCGTTCGGAAGGCTTTCAATAAATTCGTCTACCTCAATTTCCCTTGCTGCTTTTTTAATATTTTCGAGGGTAATCTCTTCGTCACCGAGAGTCAGGTTTTCAAAAATACTGCCGTGGAAAAGGAAAACGTCCTGAAGTACAACACCAATATGACTTCTCAGGTTATATAATTCATAATCTCTGATGTCCACATCGTCCAGCATTATTTTTCCGGAATTGATGTCGTACAATCTGGTGATCAGACTGATAATCGTGGATTTTCCGGCTCCGGTTGCACCGACAATGGCTACCGTTTCGCCAGGATTTACTTTGAAGTCTATGCCTTTCAGAACTTCCTGCTTGTCGTCATAAGCAAAATGAACATTCCGGAATTCAATTTTCCCGTCAAAATGGTCTTTGGCGACTGTTCCGTTGTTAGGCATCGCCTGGTCTTCGTCCATCACGCCAAGAACGCGTTCTGCACCAACAATTCCACGCTGAATGTTATTGAATCTATCCGCAATCTGTCTCAAAGGACGAATCAACATATTGATAAACTGGATAAAAGCAATAATGACTCCGGGCGTAGATTTGATAAAACCGCCATAAAACAAGATGAATCCGATAAAAAGCGACGAAATCAATTCAACAACCGGAAAGAACAATGAAAAGATAAAAACCGTTTTCAGCAGAGCTTTTTTCAGTTCAATATTAATCGTGTCGAATTTCTTAAATTCCGCTTCTTCTCTGTTAAAAACCTGAATCAATGACATCCCGGCCAATCGTTCCTGGACAAAACTGTTTTGAGTAGAAGTCCAGCTTCTTTCCGAACCAAATGCAACTTTCAGTTTCTTCTGGAAAACTCTTGTGATCACCACCATAAGCGGAAGTATGGCCAGGGAAATCATACTCAGATGCGTATCTACCTGGAACATGGCGAAAAGTACCATTCCAATTCTCAGAATGTCTCCGAAAACCATCAGAAATCCGTCCGTATAAACCGTTGCAATGGTTTCTACATCGCCTACAGCTCTCGTAACAAGATTCCCGATCGCCGTTTTGTCGAAAAATGCAGTCCGGAAATAAATCAGTTTATGATAAAGTCTTTCCCTGATATCACGAATAACATTTTGAGAAATAAAATTGGAGAAGTAGACGAGGAAAAAATTGAGAACGGTCTCCGCTACCACCAGCCCAATGAGCATGTAGATATGCTTCATCAGCTGTGCCTTATCCTTCAGCCGGACAATGTCGATATCTACAACATTCTTGGTAAGAATCGGCCTGTATGTAGAGACTAGCGCGAGTAAAATTGAAATAATCAGTGTGAAGATAAACCACGACCGAAATTTCATCCCGATCAGGAATAAGCGTTTTACAATGTCCCAGGTATTTTGTTGCTTCATTTTTAGATTTTACGCAAGATGGCGGGTTGGAGAAAAACCATTGCAAAAATAAGACTTTCAAAACTTAGAAAGCGGTTCTTATTGAAATTTTGCTGGAATGATGAATAAACATTTCATCAGTTTTCAAATTCCTCAAATGGTATTTTGAGCTGTACCGAAATCTGTTTTTTCTCCTCCGTATTCAGGTTGGAAAGGGATAATCCCAGAAGCCGGATGGCTTTGTCAAATGGACGAAGTTCCCAAAGTTGCTTGGCTGTTATATAGAATTGCTCTGCATTTTCGAAATACAGTTCCTGGGTTTTACTTCTTGTGTAGAGCGAGAAATCCTTGTACTTGATTTTAAGGGTTAGCGTTTTTCCCTTAATTGCCTTTCTGCCAAGGCGTTCTTCCAGTTCCTGGCTCAGTGATTTTAGTTTTTCATCAATTTGCTCATCTTCATTGATGTCATCCCAGAATGTCCTTTCCACGGCGACACTTTTCTGGATTCTGTTAGGTTTTACTTCACCGTTGTGGATGCCGCGAACAACATTGTAATAATACTTTCCGGATTTGCCGAAAAGACCTTCCAGCTGCTCCAGGGTTTTAGCTTTCAGATCGGCACCTTTGAAGATGTGGAGCTTGTGCATTTTATTGGCCGTCACTTTTCCCACACCGTAGAATTTTTCAATCGGGAGATTTTCCAGAAACGCATTAATTTTTGTGGGATGGATGGTTTTCTGCCCATTGGGTTTGTTGATGTCCGATGCGACTTTGGCCAGGAATTTATTGACAGAAATCCCTGCTGAAGCGGTTAATCCTGTTTCTTCGAAAATGCGCTTCCGGATTTCCTTCGCAATATCATTGGCAGATTCGATGTTTTTTTTGTTTTCAGTGACATCCAGGTAAGCTTCGTCCAGTGAGAGCGGTTCTACCAAATCGGTATAATCGTAAAAAATCTCCCTGATTTTCCCCGAGATTTCCTTGTACCGCTGGAAACGCGGCTTCACAAAAATCAGGTGCGGACATTTTTCCTTCGCTGTTTTACTGGGCATTGCAGAACGTACGCCGTATTTCCTGGCCTCATAACTGGCTGCTGCCACCACACCACGATGGCCGCCACCTACAGCAATAGCTTTTCCGCGCAGTCCCGGATTGTCCAGTTGCTCTACAGAGGCGTAAAAAGCGTCCATATCTACGTGGATGATTTTGCGTTGCATTGGTAAGGGATAAACAGTAAAATGTTAAGTGAGAATTTAGATTTACAACAAATTTAAGCAAAAAAAATCCCGAAAAGTTTCGGGATCGTCGATCGTTATTTTGTCAGGTTATCAATTGTTGATTGAATTTCCGGATCTTCCGGAGAAATGGCGTAGTATTTTGCAATATCCGATTTCTGATCGACCACAATGTACCTTGGAATCCAGTTAAGATCCACATCATTGTTGAAATCATTTTTCCATCCGGAGGAAAACCAGTAATTCTCCTTTTCTTTCATCTCGAATCTCTCCAGGCTTTTGTCAAAACCATCTTTTGAGCGCTCTAAAGAAAGAAATACAAAATCAATATTAGGATTGCTGGCTTCCAGTTCTTTGGCTTTGGGAAACGCTTTGATACAGTCTCTGCACCAGCCGGCCCAGAAATCCAGAACGAGGACTTTTCCCTGATGCTGTTTCAGAATATTGCGCATTGAGATTTCTTTACCATTCACATCCTGCAGTTTTTGGGCTAAGGCTTCACTGGAAAATTGAGTTTTCATAACCTTCGGGGCTTCCTGCGAAAAGCCCAGGTTGAAAGCAGACAGTAAAACATATAAGATAATCCTCTTCATTTTATATAAGTTTTGAGCTGCGAATTTAGAACATTAACTTAGTTTAAAATAAAAAAAGACAGCGATAAAAACTGTCTTGATGATTTATAAATTGAATGGCCTGGGATTTAACTCCCGCGCTTTTTCACATAATTCAAAATGAGCGTATTGAATTCCTCACGTTTGTCAATCTCAACATTAATGGGCCAGTAATAAATCTTATCACGCAGATAATCAAAGGTTTTAAGCCTGACATAATCCTTTTCAGTAGTCAGAATTATTTTGTATTCGCTCAGTTTCTTGTATTCGGCGCTTATCTTTTTAATGTCCTCATCGGTAAAGTTATGATGGTCTTTGAACTGAAGATGCTTTACCTTTTTATTGTACTTGGCAATTTCCTTGAGTAACTGAGAAGGATTCGCAATTCCTGTGATAAGCAAGACATCGTAATAATCGAGATTTTTAACGGGCATCATTTTTTCCAATCCCAGAATGTTTTCGTCATAAGCAATCGATGAGAAGAAAACTTTCTGATAATGCTGAGGCCTGATGCGGGAAATATAAAACTGTTTTTTTTCTTCCGTTAGGTCATCCGGACATTTGGTAATCATAATAATGTCGGCACGGTTTTTCCCACGTCGGCTTTCTCGTAAATCACCAGCCGGCAAAACGAAATCTTTGAAAAAAGGATCATTGTAATCGGTCAGCAAAAGATTCATTCCCGGTTTTATCGCACGATGCTGGTAGCTGTCATCCAAAAGGAGAACATCCAGATCCATATCGGCAATGATTTTCCTGGCGCCGAAAACGCGGTCTTCGCAAACGCCTATGACAAAACGGTTACGGAAACGTTCGAAAAGCTGCATCGGCTCATCGCCCACCAATTTGTAATTGCTCTCATAGTTGACTATTTTGTAACCTTTTGTAATCCTGCCGTATCCGCGAGAAAGTACGCCCGTACGGAAGGATTTGGAAAGATACTCGGCCAGGTACATGACCATCGGCGATTTTCCGCTGCCGCCCACGGACAGGTTGCCGACACCAATGATTGGTGTCCGGAATTTCGAAGAAGAAAAAATCCCCAAATCATACAATCGGTTTCTCACAGAAGTTCCGAGATGATAACCCAGGGAAAAAGGGTAGAGGTACCATCTTTTCATAGGTTGCAAAAATAGGTAAATCCAATGGAATCTCACAGGTGATTTTTTCTGATTTTATCAGCATAAGAATCAAATTAAGTATCTTTGCACTCTTATACAGAATCCTATGATATTATCAATGACAGGTTTTGGCCGTGCCGAAACTGTTTATGAAGGAACAAAAATCACCGTCGATATTAAGTCTTTAAATAGTAAAAACTTTGATCTCAACGTCAAACTTCCGATGCGTTACAAAGAAAAGGAATTCGATATCCGCAAATTGCTGAACGATAACATCCTGAGAGGAAAAGTAGATTGTTATATCAATTGCGAAAGCCTGGAAGATAACAACGATGTCAAAATCAATCAGGAACTGGTCAGAAATTACATGAAACAGCTGAGAGATGTCGGCTCCGATGCGCCTGAATTCGAATTGCTGAAAATGGCTGTCCGGATGCCCGATGTTTTGTCTACCAAAAGTTCTGAACTGGAAGCTGCGGAATGGAAAGCACTTCTTGAAGTTGTACAAGAATCCGTTGCCAGATTTATAGAATTTAGACAAACAGAAGGTAATCAACTCGCTGAAGAAATTGAGAAAATCGTTCAGAATATCGAGTATAATCTAAGTCAGGTTGCTCAATATGAAGAAGAAAGAATCCAGCCTATCAAAGACAGGTACCAATCGGCATTGAAAAACTTTGAGAATGTAGACGAAACAAGATATTATCAGGAAATGGTTTATTTTGTTGAGAAACTGGATATTTCAGAAGAAAAAGTCCGCTTGTCCCAGCATATCAAATATTATCTTGAAGTCATGAAAAACGAAGATTTCAACGGTAAAAAATTAGGTTTCATTGCTCAGGAAATGGGGAGGGAAATCAACACTTTGGGTTCGAAGGCTAATCATTCTGAGATTCAGAAACTGGTGGTTGAGATGAAGGATGATTTGGAGAAAATCAAGGAGCAAACGCTCAATGTATTATAAAGTGATAATAATATAAATAATTCCTGATTTTTCTATCAATCATCAATTAACAAAAACAATCCTTATTAATGGAAAAAGTTATCATATTCTCCGCACCTTCCGGAAGCGGAAAAACAACTTTAGTAAAACACGGATTGTCTGTGATTCCAAAACTCAGTTTTTCAATTTCCGCAACTACCAGACAACCTCGAGGCGAAGAAGAACACGCAAAAGATTATTATTTCCTGACACCCGAAGAATTCAGAACCAAAATATCGGAAGACGGATTTATAGAATTTGAGGAAGTGTATACCGACAAATATTACGGAACGCTGAAATCCGAAGTCGAAAGAATCTGGAAGGAAGGAAAAGTTGTAATTTTCGATGTTGATGTCAAAGGCGGAATCCGCTTGAAGGAGATCTTCAGAGATAAAGCGTTATCGATTTTCGTAATGCCACCAAGCATCGCCGAACTGGAACAGAGATTGATAAAAAGAAACACCGACTGTGCTGATACCATCAAAACAAGAGTCGAAAAAGCAGGCGAAGAAATGACTTACCAAAAATATTTTGATAAAATTATTGTGAATACAGATTTGGACACGGCAAAAGCGGAAGTCGAGAAAATAATCAATAACTTTATCAACGAATAAAATCTGAAAAACACGTAATGGAAAATACACTAGACATTGCAATCAATAATATGCCTGTAAAAGGTTTTCTGGACCTCAAGGATTTTGCGATTCCTACAGGCGACGACCTTGTAAAAGCAATTCTTGATTTGAAAAAAGAAAAAAACGCTGTGATTTTGGCACACTATTATCAGCCCGGACCCATTCAGGACATCGCAGATTTTCTTGGTGATTCGCTTCAATTGGCAAGACAAGCCAAGGAAACCGATGCCGATATGATTGCCTTCTGTGGCGTTCATTTTATGGCAGAAGCGGCCAAAATCCTCAATCCGACAAAAAAAGTCGTTCTTCCCGATACTTTGGCTGGCTGCTCTTTGGCAGACGGCTGTTCGGCAGAAGGTCTCAACAAAATGCGCGAGCAATATCCCGATGCGCTGGTGGCGACTTACATCAACTGTAATGCAGAAACCAAAGCCGCTTCGGACATCATCGTGACAAGCTCCAACGCAGAACAAATCATCAATGCTTTGCCAAAAGACCGTCCGATTATCTTCGCTCCGGATAAAAATTTAGGACGATATCTCAGCAAGAAAACAGGCCGGGAAATGATTCTTTGGGACGGAAGCTGCATCGTGCACGAGGCGTTTTCTATGGAACGCATTGCAAAACAATTGGCCGACCATCCCAATGCAAAACTTATTGCCCATCCCGAAAGTGAAACACCGGTTTTAGAATTGGCACATTTCATCGGATCCACTTCTGCACTCTTAAATTATGTTGAGCAGGACGATTGTCAGGAATTTATCATTGCAACAGAAGAAGGCATTCTTCACGAAATGAGAAAACGTGCGCCACACAAATCCCTGATTCCGGCTCTGGTTTTCGACGAAAGTTGCAACTGCTCAGAATGTTTCTTTATGAAGCGAAATACTTTGGAAAAACTCTATCTGTGTATGAAATACGAACTTCCGGAAATCACGATGGACGAAGATATCCGATTAAAAGCATTGAAACCCATCGAAGCCATGCTGGAACTTTCCAAAAGCATCAAATAAAATCAAAACCTTGTCTTTCCAGATGAGGTTTTTTTTGAAGAATTATTTGGGCAATCTATGCAAATTCCCCAAGGCTTTACCCAACGCAGAATTTGCAGAGCCGGGCTATCCGCTATATCTTTTTTGTTTTAGACGCTAAGTCATAAGTTAGAAATTTTACATAAAACAAAAAAGGATGCCGCTTCTATCCCTATTGCAGCTGCGCACGAAAGAAACTTCCAGCATAAATAGAAGTTTTTTCCGTGGTTTTGTCATTCTGAAAGAATTTAACTGCCGAGATTCCTGCTGAATGACAAACTGCGTGTTTTCAATTCATAGCTTTTTTAAGCGAAGCGCCTTTGTAAACATTGAATATTTTGGCTCTTCGCCATAAATTGTGGAAATGAGAATTTCATTACTTTGATTATAGAGCAAATACCGAAAGTTTTTTTTCAACGCCTTTAGGCGTTTTATCTGTGTAGTAAAAATCCTTTCGTCCCGACAATATCACTCCGGAGCTGTGGCATACATCCGAACCATAAGATAGAACACCTACGGCGTTCTTTTCTTGTAGAAATATTTTTTATCTACACAGATTTTACTCCTCCGGAGTAATTTAAATGAAATCATTACCTATGTTAAGTGTTCTATAAATTTTTGATTTCAGGATTTATTATTCATTTCCATACTTTTTGGTGAAGAACCAATATTTTCAATAAAAGCAAAAAAGCTTTGTGCTCTTTGTGTTTAGAAATTTTCTATTTTTAGAGAATGAAACATTTCTGTTCCATCTAAACCTAAAATAATATAAAGAACTAGATGAAATCAAAAATCATTTTAGAAGACATCAAAATCTACGCCTACCATGGCGTTCTGCCGGAAGAAGCTCTGATTGGAAACCAGTATATCATCAACGCAGAATTACACGCCGATTTGGAAAAAGCATCACAATCGGATAATCTGGCAGATACCATCAATTATGCTGAGGTCAGCGAAATTATTCATCAGGAAATGGCCATCCGTTCGGAACTTTTGGAACACGTGATTGGAAGAATCATCCATAAAATTGAAAATCAGTTTCCGCAAATCATTTTTATCAAAATCAAATTGACCAAAACAGTTCCGCCAATGCCCGGCGAAATGAAAGGCGTGAGTCTGGAGTTTGAAAAAGAAATCAATTAATTATAATAGATAAAAACTTAACTATGAAAAACAACTCAAGAATTGTGAACAACAATCAGGCGGAAAAATTGCTGCGGTTTATAAACTTTATTATCGATTATATTTTCACTTACCTGCTCGTCATTCTGTTATATGCTGTGATGATGCTCGTTTACTCATTTCTCTCAGGAATAGATTATT
Organism: uncultured Chryseobacterium sp.; assembly: GCA_913778505.1. GTDB lineage: Bacteria > Bacteroidota > Bacteroidia > Flavobacteriales > Weeksellaceae > Epilithonimonas. Next base: position 26,233 of record CAJYWD010000001.1, on the reverse strand, counting down.
TAATAGTTGCGGACAAGGTTTCCAATATCAATTCTTTTTTAGATAGATTGATTACTGCTTTTTTCTATGCGCTCTTTATGTATTTTACCGAGGTGATTACTAAAGGACGAAGTCTCGGAAAATTGATTACAGGAACAATGGTCGTAAACGAAAACGGTGGTTTGCCAACAGGAAATGATTTCCTGAAAAGAAACTTCAGTAGGATTGTTCCATTTGATGTATTATCTTTTTTAGGAAGCAACGGCTGGCACGACAGCTGGAGTGATACAAAAGTCGTAAAACGCAAATCTTATCTTGAGGCTGTGGAACGTGAAAATTCGATAGAGGAAATTGGAATTATGCAGCAAGCTTAATGTTAATAAAATCTTAAAATTTGGTATCAAGTTTGATGCAAATAATCCAGATACAAAATTTTATGAAGAATTACATTGCAGTAGGAATTGCTGCTTTAGGTTTTATTATTGCTGCCGCATTGCTTGGTAACGCTATCAAAAACAGAAACAAGTCGGAAAATACGGTTTCAGTGACAGGGCTAGGTTCCAAAAAATTTACATCAGATCTGATTACCTGGTCTGGAAGTTTCTCAAAAAATGATTTCGATCTTAAAACAGCTTACGACGCTTTGGCTTCCGATAGAAAAGTGATTTCAGATTATCTCATTTCCAAAGGAGTAAAGGAAAACGAAATGGTTTTTTCTGCGGTGGACATTCAGAAACAATTCAGAAGCTATACGGATGCTAATGGCAATTATCAGCAAGGGGAATTCAATGGTTATAATTTGACACAAAGTGTTTCTATCCAGTCAAAAGAAGTCGCAAAGATTGAAAATATCTCCAGAAATATCACAGAAATTATTAATCGGGGCATTGAATTTACTTCATCATCGCCACAATATTTTTATACAAAACTGGCCGAGGTAAAGCAGCAGATGATTGCAGATGCCACTAAAGATGCCAAAGAGCGCGCGGAAAAAATTGCTGAAAACGCCGGTAGCGATTTGGGAAGTCTTAAGAAAGCGACAATGGGCGTGATTCAGATTACGGCGCCCAATTCTAATGAAGATTATTCCTATGGCGGAACTTACAATACCACTTCCAAGGAAAAGGAAGCCAGTATTACCATAAAATTGGAATACGAGGTCGATTAAATTAAAGGAGCGGATTATTCGCTCCTTTATAATTTGGTTTTGCTGTCAAAAACCAAAGTCACTGGTCCGTCGTTAATCAATGAAACTTTCATATCAGCGCCGAAGATGCCGCTTTCGGTTTTCAATCCCGATTTTTTGATTTGGTCTTTAAAATACTCGAATAACGGAATCGCTTTATCTGGTTTTGCCGCCTTGATATAAGAGGGTCTATTGCCTTTTTTGTAATCAGAAATCAACGTAAACTGGCTGATGCAGAGGATTTCGCCATTGAAATCTTTTACAGAATGATTCATCTTTCCTTCTTCATCGGAAAAAACTCTGACATCGAGAGTTTTTTTGACGAGCCAATCGGCATCTGAAAAGTCATCATTTTCATCCACGCCTATGAGAAGCATTAATCCTTGTCCAATTGCTCCGACTATTTCGCCTTCCACTTTTACGCTCGCTTCGGAAACGCGCTGAATAACCACTTTCATTAATTGTATACCGATAAAATGTTAGAAGCAGAATCGTAGCTGTAGAGATATGCCTTTGGAGCAATCTTTGCGGCGCTGTTGTCCGTAGGCTGGCCTGTGAGCAATATCCATTGGGAGCCATCCTTTGGGCAGAATATGGTGGTACTGTTGCGGACTTCGAGTGTTGTGTCGTTATCCGGACAAAGGTGCGGTGCATTTCTGTCATATATTCTGAAACCGGAAGTTGTCCTTACCACAATCAAACCCCTTGTGCCTGCGCCTACTTCATTTACATAAACCCAGTTGCCTACGGTCTGAAGATTATAATATACCGGCAGATTGAGATTCAGCTGAACAGAAACCACCGAGTTCGGAAAACAGCTCACTGTTTCATTACGTTCACTGCACGAGTTGCTGAAACTTAACAGGCTGATAATCAAAAATAATGTCCATAACCGTGTGATTTTTTTGGTTCTCATATCAAAAAATAGTTATATATTTGTAAACTCAATTCGAGACAAAATAGTATCCGGCAAAGGTCGGATTATTTTTTTTATATCAACGATAAATATTATTGTTATGAACTACGTAACCAAAGAAGGTTTGGACAAGATGAAGACCGAACTGGAACAGCTAGAAACGATTGAAAGACCAAAGATAACTCAGCAGATTGCAGAAGCCAGAGATAAAGGCGACCTGTCCGAAAATGCAGAGTACGACGCAGCGAAGGAAGCGCAAGGTATGCTGGAAATGAGAATTTCCAAACTGAAAGATGCTATTGCCACGTCCAAAATTATTGACGGAAGCCAGCTTGACCTTAGCAAAGTTTCTATTCTTACAACTGTCCGGTTGAAGAATAATGCAACCAAAGGTGAACAAAAATTCACCCTGGTTCCGGATAACGAAAGTGACCTGAAGGCAGGTAAAATCTCGGTCAACACACCTATTGCAAAAGGTCTTTTAGGCAAAGCGGTAGGCGAGACTGCTGATATCGTATTGCCGAACGGCAATAAATTATCTTTTGAGGTATTGGAAATTTCGCTTTAATATTGGTTTAAAAATTGCTGAAAAATTTAAAATCAATAGTCAAAATTATGAGCAGTGTTTTTTCTAAAATCATTAGTGGCGAAATCAAAGGCTACATCATTGCGGAAGATGATAAGCATATTGCTTTTCTGGATGCAATGCCACTGGTGAAGGGTCATACCTTAGTAGTACCCAAAAAGGAAGTGGATCTTATTTTTGATTTGAATCCGGAAGAGTACAGGGAACTTTGGGCTTTCACACAGAACGTTGCAAAGCAAATCGAAAAAGCTGTTCCCTGTAAAAGGGTAGGAATAGCCGTTGTAGGCCTGGAAGTTCCACATGCTCATATTCACCTGGTTCCTCTGAATCACATCGGGGACCTTAACTTCAAAAATGTCCGGCTGATCTTTTCTCCGGAAGAGTATAAGGACATTCAGCAGTCCATTGTTAATGCATAAAAGAAGTTTTCCACTTCCTTTTTTAAATTATTAGAATTTTTAAGATTTATGAATCCAAATCAATGTTCGTTTTGTGGAAGAAAGAAGAGTGAAGTACAGATTCTGATTTCCGGCCAGAATGGATTTATATGCGAGAACTGCATAGAGCAGGCACACGCTATTGTAAAAGACAGTGTTAATCAAACGCCGGAATCTTCTATGGCAGAATCTCTGGAAGAGCTTAAAAAGCCGAGAGAAATCAAAACATTTCTAGATGAATATGTTATCGGTCAGGACCAGGCTAAAAAGCAACTGTCCATAGCAGTTTACAATCATTACAAGCGATTGCTGCATGCCCAGGACGAAAACCGTGAGGTAGAGATTGAGAAATCCAACATCATCATGATTGGCGAAACCGGAACAGGCAAAACACTTTTGGCCAAAACCATCGCCAAGCAGCTTAATGTACCTTTCTGTATCGTAGATGCAACGATTCTGACCGAAGCCGGATATGTGGGAGAGGATGTGGAAAGTATTCTTTCCAGACTCCTGATGGTGGCAGATTATGATGTTGAAAAAGCGGAAAGAGGCATCGTATTCATTGATGAAATTGATAAGATCGCCAGAAAATCAGATAACCCGAGTATCACGAGAGATGTTTCCGGGGAAGGTGTTCAGCAGGGTTTATTAAAATTGCTGGAAGGAAGCATTGTGAACGTACCACCTCAGGGAGGACGTAAACATCCAGATCAGAAGTACATCCAGGTTAATACGCAGAATATTCTTTTCATCGCCGGTGGTGCTTTCGACGGCATGAAGGAAATCATCGAGAGAAGACTCAATAAACAAGCTATTGGATTTTCTGCAGAAAAAATCAATAAAACGGATGAGGAAGATTATATCCTCAGCCAGATCAACGCCATTGACCTTAAAAGTTTTGGTCTGATTCCTGAGCTCCTGGGTCGTTTTCCTATCATCACATATCTGGATAAGCTGACGAAGGAGACTTTAATCCGGATTATGAAAGAACCGAAAAATTCGATAGTCAACCAATTCACAGAACTTTTTAAAATGGACAATGTGCAGCTGGAATTCACAGATCAGGCCATAGAGGAAATTGTGGAAGATACGATGAATAAAGGTTTAGGTGCCAGGGGTTTGAGAGGAACAACAGAAAAAGTTCTGGAAGATTATATGTTTGATATTGATGAAAAAGAGGTAGTGAAGATCGAGTCTATATTATAAAACGTTAATATTTGAAATAATTTTGTTTTTTTATCAAAATTAATAATACCTTTGCAAGGTAAACACAAATCAAAATTTCAACACAATGATTAAAAAATTATTTATTACGCAATCAATATTTTTTTATATTGTTTCTTCTTCTCAAGTGCTTACCTATGTTGGTAATACCGCATCGGTGACTATTCAGCCTCAAACACTATTATACAATGGAGGCGGTCTAGAGACTGCGGGTACGTCGGTTGTAGACAATTATGGGAATATCATGATTAAAGGTGTCAACACGGGAGCTACGACGGACGATCTTGTAGCGATAGGCACATCTTCCAAGTTGAATCTGAAATTTGTAAATGGCTCCAGCTACGGACAGTTTTATATCACGGGTATAAAGCAAGGTAAGATCTCCGGATTGGTAAACAAAGAATATCAGCCAGATTATATAGCAGGTACCACAGGTAGCCAGCAATTAGGCCTTCCCTTTTATAACTTTACAGTCGGTCAATTAGAATCATCTGTGGGCGCAGGTAATCTCAATCTTACTAACACTACCAACAATTCAAGTGGTCGTTTTGCGCCTAATTCCGCGTTTTGGTGGAATAATGCCAAAGCACGTTTTGACCAGATTGCTTATAATGGTACTGCCTATTCGTCGGGCACACCTAATGCCAGTTTTATAAGCCCTATGACTTATTACATTCTACCGAGAAAAAAATCAGCTACTGCATATTACTGGAATTCAGGCGATACAAAGATTTTCTCGGGAGTTCCTGCATCTGATGTAATTGAGACTTCTTCTGTTAATAATGTTAAATTTGCACTTACAGGGGCTTACGCGGGTAGCTTTGGAACAAATGGAAATGCGTCTAACTACTTTGGCGAAAAGTACTACAGTTACGTAGATGATCCATTCGCAAGCAGAACTGACTGGACAGGCACTAATTTTGGCAGAAATCTTTATCAATTGGCTAATCCTTTTTTAACAAATGTGGATTTATGGAATATTGCCAGAGATAGTGAAACAGGAAGTGATGGCAATTATATAGATAATCTAACAGGGGTTGCTTATTATGGTGCTAGTAATATTACTTGGACAAGTGGTTCTGGGACTCAATATGATAACACAAAGGTCATTAAGTTTACCTTTTCTGGAGGTATCCCTCAAGGAGGAGATGTTAATACTTCAATGATAAAGCCAATGGGTGCATTCATGGTCAAGCTAGGCACTAATGCATCGAACAAGTTTTTAGATTTTACAAATATCAGGCGTTTTAAACAAACTTCCAGAACCAGTGGAAGTGATAATAGTGTGACAGCTAACAAATTATCCACTTCGGAAGGAAATGATATACCGGCTGATAAAATTGTAAAACAAGTCGCAGTGGTGATGTATGATCTTGACGGTATGGAATTGGATAGAACATACTACGCGGTTTCTCCTACCGCCATTACTGGATATAACGCTAATGCAACAGTACTCCAGGCCTATGCAGGAGATAATAAAATCTATACAAAAGAGGAAAAACCGGAAGGTGGAGAAGACTCTAATTATGCAGATAAATTATATATCAACGAAGCTAATGAAGTAACATTCAAAACAAAAGAAATTCCTCTGTACGTCAATTATTCTGGACAGCCGTATCAATTGAAATTTGAGCTTTATGAAAAAGGAGCAAGAGTAGAAAGTGGTTTGTCTGATGGGACTAGTTTTTATATTAAAGATTCTCAAAATCAAATTATAAAAATTACAGATGGAGAATTTCTTCCTATGAGTGGATCCCAAACCTTAGGTTTGTATTATGAGAAGCCTTCCAGTGCCACATTAGGTACGGATTCATTTGGAAAAGCGGGAACTATTATCGCCAAGAAAAATGACCAGTGGGTTGTGAGATTTGCCAAAGATTGGAAGAATGCTAAGGTTGAAGTATACTCCGTTAGTGGTCAGTTGCTAAATTCAAGATCAAACATTAGTACCAATACAGATTACGTTCTGCCAATCAGCGATCAGGTTAAAACAACTTTCGTTGTAAAAGCGGTTTCTGAGAGTGGAGATGTAGTCATTAAGAAAATTGTAAATTAAAAACACAGACATATGATGAGTTCAAAGTTAACGAAGAAATTACAGATCTTCCTATTCCTTTTATTGAGTGTAGTGAGTTTTGCACAGTCTGTACCGCCACCGCCGGAAAATCCGGAGTCGGGAGGAATTGGAGGATATCCTGCATCTCCTATTGATGCACATTTATTCATTCTCTTTTCGATTGCTGTTTTTTTAATAGGTTACGTAGCGGTTAAAGCAAGAGGGAAAGTTTTACAGTAATTCAGATATTTATGATAAAGACTCACTTTTTTAAGTGGGTTTTTTATATTTTTACGTTTATGAAGAAGATTATTTTAATTAGCAGTCTAATACTGTCAGCGCAGGTCTATTCGCAGTATAATGTTAAAGCTACAGTGCCAATATATTTAAGCGGTTCCGATGCGTATCTCTATGGATTCAACGGATCCAAAGAAATTTTGCTCAATAAAGCGAAATGGTCTGGTACAGAAGCCAATTTTCGAGTTGATAAGAACTACATCGGGATGATGAGAGCATTTTTTCCTAAGACCAACTCATCTGTTAATATGGTCTCGGAAAATAAAAATGTGACCTTGACAGTATCTTTGGACGATAAAAATAAGATATCTGATGTTCAGTTTCAGGATGCTGCGAATAAAATGTTCACCGTGGATATTGAAAATCAGAAAAAACAGGAGCTGATTTTGCCAGCCCTCATTCAGATAAAAGATTATTACAAACCTTCTGATGCATTTTATAAATCCCTGGATCAGGAAATCAATATACTTTCTAATAATAAAGATAACACCTCAGCCGAGTTTCCGTTCTTAAGTTTTTATTCTGCAAATCAAAAATACTCCTCCCAGGAAAAAGTTGGTGAGCTAAAGCCTCAGGATTATATTAATTTCTTTGCCAAGTCTAATCAGTATCTGGAAAGCTCTACCCTTATGAAGCCCGCATTGATCAATTATCTCAATGCGTCCAAATCCAACGTAGAAGCTGGTGTAGATCAGTTGCTCGCTGCTGTCAATCTGGAAACTCCGCGCGGACAAACTGTACTTTCCGAGCTTATTGATATTTTCAACACGTATAGCATGGATAAGCTTAAACAAAAATATCTCAAGGAAGCGAATGAACTTAAATGTACGATTAATGACCGTCTTGCATCGACGCTTAAAGCCAATAATAATACTGCGTTAGGTGCAAAAATGCCCAATGATATTTTCGTAAATCCTATCAACACGAAGGCTAAGTCGCTTTATGATGTCAAGGCTAGCAAAAAGGTGGTTGTATTCTGGTCCTCCACATGCTCGCATTGTGAGGCTGAATTGCCTAAGCTGCTTGAGAAATATAATAACATGAAAGCTGCCAATATAGAAGTTATTGGACTATCATTGGACAGCAATCTTGATGAATTTCAAAAGAAGGCAAAAATGTATCCTTGGATCAGCGATTCCGAAGGAAAAGGCTGGTACAGCAGTTATGGTGATATTTATAATGTAAGCGCTACACCAACATATTTTGTACTGGATGCTGACAATGTGATCATTAGTAAACCAGATCATGCAAGCGATGTGATTGACTATTTAAAAATGAATTAAAAATTTGTGTGGTTGCAAAAAATCCATATATTTGCACCACCAAAAAATGGCGAGGTAGCTCAGTTGGTTAGAGCGCAGGATTCATAACCCTGAGGTCACGGGTTCAATTCCCGTCTTCGCTACTATAAAAACCGTAATAATATTATTGCGGTTTTTTTTTGCTTTGTGGTTTAAAAAAACAAAAGTATCTGCTGAAATACTTCCTTCGACTACGGAATTACTCCTTTCTTCGTTTTTTATTTCTTTGTAAGTATATTATAACATTGATATGTGTTATTGAAAAATAATCCGTTATTATTTTTACAAACCAAATTAAAGCTTTGCCATAACTATGTCAAATTGCTGAGCAGGATTTGTAATTTATACTATTATTGAAAGGTTTTAATAGATCGTAAGTTGTTGAAAAACAGTAATATAATATGGGGTTAATATTACGATATGCCTCGTTATAGAATTAATTTAGTTAGTTGTGATTATTTTTAAGAGCATCTACCCACAACAATATATATTGTTGTAAATCAATTTTTTAATAATTTATTTAAATTATATTCACAAAACATTTGGATATAAATAATGAAAGTTGTATTTTTACATCGCTTTTGAGACAATCACTCAGGAGCAATAAATTTTTTTTCATCATTTGTGTTTTTAGAATCGTACTTATTGTGCGATTCTTTTTTTTTATTCATGGTATAAAATCAATAGGTTGACGAAATAAGAATAAGTGATGCTTCCGTCCTGCTGATTGGATTTTAGAAAAAGATCGTTGGTCACACCAAAAAAATCGCTGATCATCCCGGAATGCTTTTTGCCGAATCTCACTTCATAAGCTCTGTCCCTTTTCATCGGTTCTGAATACGATTGAATGATATGCTTAGCAAAAGCCTCATCTGTCATCGCAATGGCTCTTATTAAGCTTTTTAGCGCATAGAGATTGGCGCTATACTGTAATTCCAGGCTTGCGGATTGCTTGGCGCATAAAAAGCCTATAAAACTGGCTTCCTGTTCCCGTGCAAAGCCTAGTTGGTGTGCCATTTCATGGGCTATGGTGAATGGAAGCTGGGTAGAAGGGACATCAGGATTATACTGTGCTTCCGCCGTAAAGGGGTTATAATAACCCAGAATGCCAGTTTCGCTCATCAGGCTTCCAAAAAGACTGCTTTTAACGTCCAGAATGCTCACTGGCTTTTTATTGCTGATGGTTTTCGGTAATCTAATTTGTTGATTTAATATTTCCTGTTGAATAGCTTTATAATTGATAACCTTAAAAACACCGTTTGAGTCTTCCCTTAGCAATGCCCGTTGTGATCGGCAGGTGTCAAGATATTGCAGTGTCAAAGCTTCAATTTCGGAATTTTGTATGTTACGTTTTTTAAGATGATTGATGATTGGCGGCTGGAAATAAAGCATTCCCCAGGAACATTGGTAAACGAGATAGAAAATGTTCAGTGCTATGAGGATTTTTTTTAGATAGGCTTTGTTTCTTTTTATGATGGATAACAAAAACAATATCAGAATTCCAGAGGCGAGCAGTATGTATATTAAATCACCTACGGAAATAGTTTCGGCTGAAAATAATGCTGTGTGAACGTTTTTCTTCCACTCAAATAATTTTGAAAAAAAGTTAATGGCTCCCGGAAATTTCGACAGTGCGTAGAATAACAAAAATTGGGCAACCAGAATGATTGCCCAAAGTTTATAGTTAAAATTTATAGTTCGATTAGTGTCCACCAGATATTTTTTTATCAAAACTGATTCCCTGACTTTTCAGGATACCGCTAACTTTCCAGGCATAGAATGCAAGATAAGCAAAACATAAAATTCCTACAATGTAGCTCTGCTGGATTCCGATACTTTCAGAAACGAAGCCTTGCAGCCAGCTGATGACACCACCACCCATAATCATCATGATCAGGAAGCTGCTGCCCTGGCTGGTGTGCTTGCCTAGTCCACTTACGGCTAGTGTGAAGATACACGGCCACAGCGTACTGCAGAACAATCCAACACTCGTGAAGGCATAGATACTTACAATGCCATCCGTCAGCATTCCGATAGCGATTGCAAGGATACCAAGTGAAGCAAAAATCAATAGCATTCTGGCTGGATTACCTTTACTTGCCATATCTGCACCGATCAGTACCAATATCACAAGTCCGTAGACATAGAAAGGCGACAGATCATGCTTGGCAACAGCATTCACCAGAAGGAAAATACCAAATGCCAGATAAGGTGCTACGAAACGCAGAATTTTCTGAGTATTCATGTTATCTGTAAAAGCTTCTACGGCACCTGTCCAACGGCCAATCATTAAGCTCGCCCAATATAGCGATATGTATGGAGAAATTTCCTGAAGTGTATAAAGCACGCCGGTTTTGGCATTAACAATCGTTTCCATGTACGCCGGAAGGTTACTGGCAGTGGAAACTTCGACGCCCACATAAATGAAGATTGCCAGCATTCCTAAAACAAGCTGAGGGTATTTAAGAGCCGAACTTCTTACAGAACCTACTTCTGCGGCGGTTTCTTCGATAGTTTCAGGATGTTCCGGAAGTGAGGAGAACTTGAGCAAAAGCGCAACTGCAATGAATAATACACCCAGCACCAGGTAAGGAATCTTAACACTTTCAATGCTCATATTGGTGTTTTCGGACGCTGCAGAACCAAAAATGGCAAAACTAACGATCAGTGGTCCTATGGTAGTTCCGAAATTATTGATTCCACCTGCCAGTGTCAATCTCTGTGAACCGGTATTGATAGGACCCAATGCGATTGCAAGAGGATTCGCAACCGTCTGCTGTAAAGAGAATCCTAAGGCTACAATAAATAAGCCTGAGAGCATCAAAGGAAAAGAATGAAGATTAGCCGCCGGATAAAAAAGCAATGTGCCTACTGCGGAAATACCCAAGCCTAACGCCAACCCATTCTTATATCCGATTTTATTGACCAGATCCTGCTTCATGGCTAATGAAATCAGCATGTAAATAATGGAACCTACCGTGTAGGCGATGTAAAATGCTAAAGAAACTAGCTGGCTCTGACCTTGAGTAAGATCAAAGGCTTTTTTGAAAACGGGAATTAAAATATCATTACTTGCCGCAACAAATCCCCAGAAGAAAAATACGGTCACAAGTGGGATAAACTGCGCCCAATTGGTTTTTTGTGGTGTCATAGACTCAAATAAGGTTTATATTATAAAAACAAATGTAAGTAAAAAGTATTATTAATAGAATAATTATTTTAATTACTCAGTAAGAGACAATCGAATGGCTTCATACGCTGTTTCCTTCAGTGTTTTTAATGATAAGTCCGGTGTCAGAATGTCATTGAAATATACTTTCACAGTTCCGGGATAGCCTTTGGAATTGTCGAAAGGGAACATCTCTTTCAGACCGCGGAATGTATAAACTGCAATAGGAAACTGATGCTTGGTGGCCAGGATAAAGGCGCCATCCTTAAAATGATCAAGGATAACATTCGTATCATCCGGCACGCCACCTTCGGGGAAGATCACCACGCTCTGGCCCTGCTGCATCCGTTCCGCACAGCGTCGGTATACATCGGCGCGGCTTCTGGCACTGCTGCGGTCTACCATCACGCATACTCGCCGGTAGACTGTTCCGAAAATCGGGATCTTCTCCAGTTCTTTTTTGCCGACATAGCACAGCGGATGATTTGGGAACAGTATGCACGGCAGCATCACATCCATAATGGAAGTATGGTTGGATATGATAACATAGGCTTGGTTTTTATTAATTTCCGCAGTTGTTTTTTTGATAAGGCTGTAGCGGAATCCCATCCCATAGAACATGCCGATGGCCCACAGCCGGATGAAGAAGTAACAGGCTTTATAATCCTTTTGCCGGAAGGAAAGGATGTACACCGGAAGAAAAAATATAAGCGTGAGAAGAGTGCCCAGAATCACCATCCAGAACCGCCACACATACACCAGGAATGTTCTCATTATGATTTTTGAATAATTGATATCCTCAAAAATAGGTTTTTATCCATTAAAAATAATTTTTTTCTTGATAGAGTAATTCAGCATGGAAACCAGCAGGATGGCTGAGATTTTACTCATCATCTCCGGAGAGATCACATAAAATCCAAGATCAATAACGTTTGTAAAAACGAAATGGTACAGCAGCTGGAAAATAAGCAGACTTATAAGGGTAGAAACTACCGAAACCGAAATAAAATAAAAAAACTCTCTTTTTTTGGAATGTTTGCCTCTCTCGAACACAAACCATATACTCAGAAAATAATTGGTGATGATTCCGCAACTCGTCGAGAGAATATTGCTAAACGGATATTTAATTCCATAAAAATTATACTCCTGTGCAAAGACTTTTGGCAGGTAAACACTCAATATTTTGAAGCTCCCGATTTCTACAATGGCACTCAGTCCGCCCGCAATAATGAAGAAGATGACCTGTTTCTGACGAAGAATTAACTGTTTCATGCTTTTGCAAATGTAGAGGAATTGTTAAATGTTTTAAAATAATCGTTAAATAATTTTTTTGTACCAGAAATATTTCTACATTTATTTTATCATAAAATAAGATTGCTATTTAACTATAATTTAGTTGGATAAGCCTGTTATTGTTACAGATACTGTAAACAAAAGAATTTCGAATTATCAATATGCCTGGCCTGGTAACTGGTCAGGTGATTTTTTCACCAGCCATCATCATTCACAAAAACCATTAATTGATCAAAATGAAAAATTCCAGCAGACCTTACAGAAAATTTCTGCCTCAGCAAAAAAAAATTGAGGAATTGGAAAAAAGCAGCTCCCGCTTCAGAAGAATCTATTCTGAATACGAACTCATGTCCGATGAACTTTGGAATCTGGAAACCAGCGATTCTCCCGAAAATATTCCCGATGATTTTATCAATGCGATTAAACTGCAAACTACTTATCTTGAGGATGAAATTCAGGACTGGCTGATTCAGGACAAAGAATCGTAATCCACAGCGGCGCATCTTGCGGGAAATGTATTATTTTAGCATTCTAAAATCGATATGATATGATTGCCATTGTAGACGGCGGATCCACAAAATGCGACTGGGTAATCCTGGAAAATGACGGAACAGAAGTCCTGAAAACCGAAACCGCAGGCTTTAATCCCAATATCACCAAGCCGGAACTCATCGCACCGGAACTGGAAAAAAACCAGGCACTTGCCAAATTCTGCGATTACCTGGAAAACATATTCTTTTACGGCTCCGGCTGCGGTACTCCGGAGAACCGACTTATTGTGGAGCATGAAATCCAGAAAGTGTTTACAACTGCGCAGATCCACGTAAAGGAAGATCTTCTGGCAGCGGCTTATGCGGCCTACCGCGGCGTGCCGGCCATTGTCTGTATTTTGGGAACCGGCTCCAATGCCTGCTACTTCGACGGGGAAAGTGTGCGCACAGAATTACCTTCCCTCGGATTTCTCATTGGAGACGAAGGCAGCGGAAGTGCTCTGGGAAAACAGTTGGTAAGACATTATTTTATGAAGAAATTACCTCCGGACCTTCATCATCAGTTTACTGAGATTTATCAGCTTCAGATTGATGAATTGCTAAAAAACATGTATCACAATCCCAGAGCGAATGCCTACATGGCTCATTTTGCACGCTTCATCGTAGACCGGAAAACGCATCCCTATTTCCAGAACTTTATCTATAAAGAACTCAAGAATTTCCTTGAATTTCAGGTGATGCCATACGAAGAATGCCGGAATGCAGAGATCAATTTTATTGGTTCCGTGGCATATTTTTTCGAGGATTCGCTCCGTGCAGCAGCGGCAGATTTCCACTTCAATGTGGGCACGGTAGTTCAGAAGCCTATCGAAAGTCTGGTGAATTATCATCGTGACTATATCATTCCAAAGCTTTAACTTTGCAATAATAATAATCAGGGCGTACCCCGCAGTCCCGTCTTGAAGGACGGGACTGTAGGTCGTTCTGCGGGCAGTCGCTCTAAGCCTCTGGCGAGGAGCTCCGACAGTGCCCTCCGCCCTTACGCAAATAAAAACCCGTGGACCCTCTAAAACGAGGGTGACACAACAAAAAGAGATTCAACAATGTCAAAAAATTCAAGAGACCAAAACGCTTTTGATAAAGCCGCATTAGATTATCACCGTCAGGAACCGAAAGGTAAAATTGAGGTGATTCCTTCCAAACCCCATTCATCGCAGAGAGATCTATCTCTGGCCTATTCGCCGGGTGTCGCTGTGCCTTGTATGGCCATTCATGATGATCCGCAGTCTGTCTACGAATACACTTCCAAAGGAAACCTGGTTGCTGTAATATCTAACGGAACGGCAGTTTTAGGTCTGGGCGATATTGGTCCCGAAGCGTCAAAACCCGTGATGGAAGGAAAAGGTCTGCTTTTCAAAATCTTCGCAGGCATCAACGTTTTCGATATTGAGATCAATGAAAAAGATCCCGATAAATTCATCGAAACTGTCAAAGCGATTGCGCCGACGTTTGGTGGAATCAACCTGGAAGATATCAAAGCGCCGGAAGCTTTTTACATAGAACAGAGACTTAAGGAAGAGCTTGATATTCCGTTAATGCACGATGACCAGCACGGAACAGCGATCATCTCTGCCGCAGCCCTTATCAACGCTCTGGAGATTGCAGGCAAGAAAATCGAAGATGTCAAAATGGTCATTAATGGTGCCGGAGCCGCGGCGATAGCCTGCGCCAAGTTGTACATCTCTCTGGGTCTTAACCCAAAAAATATCCTGATGTGCGACAGCAAAGGCGTTATCAATCAGAGAAGAGATAATCTGACGCCGGAGAAAGTGGATTTTATTGCTGAAACGGATATTGATACGCTGGAAGATGCGCTGAAAGGGTCAGATGTTTTCGTAGGCCTTTCCAAAGGAAATGTGATGTCTCCGGAAATGTTGCTTTCTATGGCTTCCAATCCGATTGTATTTGCGCTAGCCAATCCGGATCCGGAAATCTCTTATGATCTTGCACTTGCCACCAGAGATGATGTGATGATGGCGACAGGAAGAAGTGATTTTCCTAATCAGGTGAATAACGTTCTGGGCTTTCCGTATATTTTCAGAGGTGCTCTGGATGTTCAGGCGAGAGGAATTAATGAAGCTATGAAGCTGGCTGCCGTGCACGCTTTGGCGGAGATTGCGAAAGAACCTGTTCCGGAAATGGTGAAGCTGGCTTACAACGTCCGCGATATCAACTTCGGGAAGGAATATTTTATTCCAAAACCATTTGACAACAGGCTGATTACCAAGGTTTCTATAGCTGTGGCCAAAGCGGCGATGGAAAGCGGAATTGCCGGCAAGCAAATCGAGAATTTCGAGGAATACGAAAATCAGCTGCTGGACAGAATGGGTCGGGACGAAAAGCTCGTCCGAATGATGCAGAACCGCGCCAAAGCCAATCCGAAAAGAGTAACACTGGGCAACGGGGAAGAATATAACATTCTGAAAGCTGCTCAGATCCTTCAGGAAGAGGGAATTGCATTTCCAAGTTTACTGGGAAGCAAGCGACTTATCAGGGAAAAAATGGAGGAGTACGGCATCACACTGGACATCCCGATCATAGACCCAAATGACGATGACAACAAGGAAACCAGAAAAAAATACAGAAAAACCCTTTGGGACAAACGTAACAGAAAAGGTATCAACGAGTATAAGGCCAAACGCTACGTCAGACAACGCGACTACTTCGGACCGCTGATGCTGGAGCATGGCGACACAGATGCCCTGATCATCGGCTTTTCCAAAAGTTATGCTTCCGTGCTGAAGCCGGTGCTGGAAATCATCGACAAAAAACCTGGCGTGAATAAAGTGGCAGCCATGATGATGATCCTTACCGAGAAGAAGCCTCTCTTTTTTGCAGATACTTCCATCAACAAAAATCCTACGGCAGAAGATCTGGTGGAGATCGCAAGAATGGCAGAATATACCGTGCGCTCTTTTGCCATAGAACCGAGACTGGCAATGCTGGGATACGAGAACTTCTCGGCCAAGGCAGATTCTTCCAAGAAAGTAGCTGCGGCAGTGAAAATCCTTCACGAAAAATATCCGAAAATGGTGGTAGATGGCGAGATTCAGCCCGATTTTGCCCTGAACAGTGATCATTTGGCGGATTATCCATTCTCGAAATTGGGAACCAACCCGGCAAATGTTCTGGTGTTTCCTAATCTGGAAAGTGCCAATCTATCCTACAAAATTATCCGTGGCATGAAGGCAGCTCAGACCATCGGACCAATCCTGATGGGACTGGATCAGCCGGTACACGTGCTCCAGATGCGCTCCAGTGTAGACGAAATCGTCAATCTGGCGACCATTGCAGTTCTGGATGCTCAGATGAAAGACAAGCACTAAGCTGATTCAAAAATACAATTGTAAGCCATTCTAATTATTTAGAATGGTTTTTTATTAATTTAGTTTCAAGAAAAAGACACTCTCTATGAATTACGATGATGAATTTACCAAATCGTTTGAAGAAAAGTTTCAGCATCATCTTAAGCTGATAAGAGAGATGCCACCAGAAGTCTTAAACACACTTAAGGCTGAAATGGTCGTTATCAAAGATTGGCTTGATGAATTCAAAAAAAATCCCAATCCATCCGCTGAAGATCTTCAGCGGATGGCATTTATGGGGGAAAAGTTCAAAGCACTTCACCAGAAGTTGGAAGACATCCAATTGATTTTAGGAGAAAGTCTGCGCAGACAGGCCATGGATTTTTATGAAAATGTTAAGAGGTCAGCAAAAGAAGGGGATCCGGAAGCCGAAAAAATCTATCAGGATCTAAGCAAACATATTAAAAATTTCGATGTAAATTAAGATTATTTAATTAATTATCATTGTAAATATTGCGAAAATTTTTTAAGCAATTGAACAATCATGACAAAAGACTGTAGAAAAGCCATTTTATTAAGTTAAGATGGCTTTTGTTCTTAACATAAATTTATATCTTCGCAAAACCCTAATTAAATTGATCCGATGATATATTCGCTTAAAGGCGTCGTTCAGGAATTGACACCAACGTATGCCGTGATGGATGTCCAAGGTGTTGGCTATTATGTAGGCATCAGCCTTCAGACCTCGCAGAATCTGCAGCTGGGATCCAATGTACTGTTGTATATTCAGCAGATCATCCGGGAAGATGCGCATCTTCTGTTCGGATTCCACAGCAAGGCGGAGAAAGAGCTATTCAATCTCTTAATAAGTGTTAATGGCGTGGGGCCGGTTTCGGCACTCATCCTGCTGTCTTCGCTCAGCCTTTCAGAAGCAGCCAACGCAATACTTTCCGGCAATAGTGCCATCATCCAAAAAGTAAAAGGCATTGGAGCGAAAACTGCCGAAAGAATCATCGTGGATTTGCGCGATAAAGTAGGACAGTTCGGCAATTCCGAGGAAAAACTTTCTCTTAACGCAGACAATAAAACAAAGAATGAGGCGTTATCTGCATTAGAAGTTTTAGGGATTTCCAAGCGGATGAGTGAGAAGATCGCCGACCGGATTCTGAAACAAAATCCCGATGTATCCGTGGAAATATTAGTAAAAGAGATTTTAAAGAACATTTAACAATTGATCCTTGCAACATCATTGTTTTCTTAAAAAAAATATAAGTGAAGAGAAATATCTACCTCAATAAATTAACGTTTCTATTTTTTGTTTTTATTGGTTTTGCCAATTTCTGGGCGCAGGAAAAACCATCAGACACCCTTTATAGCGTTAGAAAAGATTTCAGCCTTGCAGATCCGATCCGTTATGACGCTTTTTACGACATCGGAACGGGAATGTATTACCTTTATCCAAAAGTGGGGAACACTGTAGTTGGAGCCCCGATTGCGATGACATCGGAAGAATACAAAAACTACGTGATGCAGAATAATCTGCGGTCTTACTACGAAGAAAAATCCTTGCTGAACGACCTTGGCAGGAGAAAGGACCAGACTGATGCCAAGAAGAAAGGACTCATCCCTTCCATCACCATCAAGAATAAAATGTTCGAAAATATTTTCGGAAGCAATAAAATTGAGCTCATTCCGCAGGGTTATGCCTCCTTTGATCTGGGTGTGCTTTATCAGAAGATTGAGAATCCGCTGATCCTTCCTCAGAACAGAACCAGTTTTGCAATCAATATCCAGCAGAGAATCCAGCTGGGAATCACTGGAAAAGTGGGAGAAAATCTTCAGCTCAAGGCTAATTACGATACTCAGAGCGGTTTTGCATTCGAAAACAGGATGAACATGGTGTGGCAGGCCAAAGGCTCTTGGAAAGATCTTCAGTCCAAAGGTCTCAATGAGAAAGGCCAGGATCCGGAAGATAAAATTATCAAACGTGTGGAAGTCGGGAATATTAATATGCCGCTTTCTACCAGCTTGATCCGTGGTTCGCAGTCATTATTCGGTCTCAAGACAGAATTCCAGTTGGGTAAAACAACGGGAACTTTAGTGTTTTCGCAACAGCAGGGTGAGGCCAAAACCATCACGGCGCAGGGCGGTGGGATGATGAGCACTTTCAAGGTCAATGCTTTTGACTATGAAGATAATCAGCACTATTTCCTCGATAAATATTTCCTGGACAAATATGATGATGCACTCACGGATTATCCGCTGATCAAGTCTCAGATCGCCATTACCAGACTCGAAGTGTGGATGCTGGACCAGGGCGGCGCCAATCTGGAAACCCAGAAGCCAATCATCGGATTGAGAGATCTTGGAGATCAGGATGGTCTTACTCCGAATAATGCCAACGGTAATCTGTATTCTCAAATGACTGCCGCGCTGGGAACGACACGTGATGTTACAGCAGCTTACAATACGCTGAACGGCCGTTCTTTTCCCAATGCTCAGGGGACGCCGGAGCCGTATACATCAGGAGAACAGTTTATCACCAATGCCAAAGCGAGAAGACTAACAGCATCTGAATATAAATTCAATTCTCAGCTGGGATACATTTCCCTGAATCAGAGACTCAATGACAATCAGTTCCTGGCAGTCTCCTTCTCATACACCATCAACGGATCCAGCACGGTGTATAAAGTAGGGGAATTTTCTGAGGAAAATGCTGTGGTGCTGACCAAGCTCCTCAAGTCCAACATTGCAGTGAAACCTACTTCACCGATGTGGAACCTGATGATGAAAAACATTTATCCGCTCAATACCAGTCAGCTGAATAAGCAGGATTTCATTCTCAATGTCTTTTTCAGAGATCCGGCGTCTGGCGGTAAGGTGAATTATCTCGCCAATGCAACGTATAAAAATGATTATACCCGATTTGACAGGGAAAACTTACTCCGCGTTCTGAACTGGGATCGACTGAACGCCAATAACGATATCCAGCAGGACAGCCGTGGCGTGTACGGAGATGGTATTTTTGACTTTGTCAATGGAACCACGGTGGATGCGGAAAATGCGAAGGTCATCTTCACCAAGGTTCAGCCCTTTGGTAGCTATCTGGATCAGATTCTTGCGGATAATGACAAGAAAAAAGATTTTGTTTACAATGATCTTTACAACCAGCTGAAAGAAACGGCGAAGCAAAGCGCATTGGCACAACGTTATACCCTGGAAGGCCGTTACAAGGGCAGCCAGGGACAAGGCATCTCTTTAGGAGCCATCAACGTACCTCAAGGTTCGGTAAAGGTGACAGCCAATGGAACACAGCTGGTGGAAGGTGTAGATTACACCGTCGATTATATGCTGGGAACCGTCAACATTATTAACGAAGCGGTGAAGCAATCTGGACAGGCCATTAATGTTTCATTGGAAAACCAATTGACATTCAATACCCAGAGAAAGAGTTTCTGGGGAATCAATTTGGAACGGAAATTCAACGAGCATCTCACGTTGGGAGCTACAGTGGTCAATTATACTGAGAGACCGCTGACACAGAAGGTTAATTTTGGTCAGGAAGCGGTAAGCAATACCATGGCAGGCTTCAATATGATGTTCAATAATGAATTACCATTCCTTACCAGGCTGACGGACAAAATTCCGTTCGTTAATACCGAAGCACCATCCAACCTTAACTTCAAGGCAGAAGCGGCGTACCTTATTCCTGGTCAGAGCAAGGGCATCAATAATCAATCTTACATTGATGACTTCGAGCAGACCACTTCCAAAATTTCGCTCAAAGAACCTGCCATGTGGAGCCTGGCTTCACGTCCCGAAAAAAATAAGGATGATCCGAGCATCTTCCCGCAGACGGTCACCAATGATGACACTAAAGCAGGAAACGGAAGAGGATTATTGTCCTGGTACAACATTGACCCTAGATTTTACGGTGTAGGCGGCAGTGCACCAAATGGAATCAACGCGGCGGCATTATCCAACTTTGCTTCGCGAAGAGTGCAGATGCGCGAACTTTATAATAACAGAGATTTCGTAGCAGGTGAGCAGACGCTCATGAATACGTTTGATATCACGTACTATCCCGATCAGCGCGGACCATATAACGTGAATCCTGCGAATGAACTGCCTTCACAGAGATGGGCAGGATTGATGCGGCCGATTTCTGTAACCAACTTCGTGACTTCCAATATAGATTATGTGGAATTCTGGTTGCAGGATCCTCATGCCGATGGTACCATCAATGGAGATCCTAAGTTATTGCTGCAGTTAGGAAACGTATCCGAGGATGTCCTGAAAGATGGCAGATTGCAATACGAAAACGGATTGCCTACGCCGGGAACACCATCCAATACCACCAATACCAATTGGGGAACCCAGCCAACTCAGCTTCCGATTCTGTACGCTTTTTCCACAGAAGGAGAAGAGCGTGCGCAGCAGGATTTGGGATATGATGGTCTTAATGGCACTCAGGAGCAGGAAAAATTCGGCGTCAGCTTTGTCAATCCTGTAACCAATGAGCTGGATCCGGCTTCTGATAACTTCGTGTTCTATTTATCGGATAGTTTCCAGGGAGATCAGGCGTCTTCTTTAACAGAACGTTACAAATATTTCCGTGGACCGGAAGGTAACTCTGCAGCCAACACCCTGGAAGTGGCCACACAAACTCCGGATGCAGAAGATATTAACAGAGATTATAACCTGGATCAGACGGAAAATTATAACCAATACAGCATCGACCTTGCACCGGGCAGCATGACGCTAGGCAATAACAGAATTGTCGATATCAAAGAAGTGGATGTGAAGTTCGAAAATGGACAGAGCAAAAAAGTGAAGTGGTATCTTTTCCGTGTTCCCGTAATGGATTTTGACAAATCGGATAAGATAGACGGCGCCGATGTTTCTATTCTAAACAATGTAAGATATGCAAGGCTATTACTTAAAGGATTTGAGCAGAAGTCAACACTGCGATTCGGAACTTTTGATTTGGTACGTTCCGATTGGAGAAAATTCACCAACCTTTTAGCCAGCCAGGATGTGAATACCAATAACGAAGGTTTGCCAAGCTCTACTGCTGATATCAATGCCAATTTTGAGGTTGGAAGTGTGAATCTGGAAGAAAATGCGAAAGGAACTCCACCGTATGTATTGCCTCCGGGAATCGACAGACAAGTTCTGAGCGGTAACGCCGGTGCGCAGAGACAGAACGAATCTTCACTTTATATGAAAGTGACGAACCTGCGAAATGAGGCAAGAGGGGTTTTCAAAAACACCAGCCTGGATATGCGCCGATACAAAAAACTGGAAATGTTTGTGCACGCCGAAAATCTGAATAATCCGACACAGACCACTGCAGATCCTAACGCAAAAATCTTCATACGTTTCGGTAGCGATACTACAGACAACTATTATGAATATGAATCTTCATTGACCTATACTTCCAGCAATGCTACATCACCATTAGACATCTGGCCGGATGCCAACTCGGTGAATCTGGAAATTGAAAATTTCGTTAATGCCAAACTGAAGCGTGATGAATTGCTGAGAGCCGGTAATCCTGTTGCCAACCTCACTAACCGATACCTGTTTGCGGAATACGGTGATGCTGAAAGTGATAAAAAAATCTATGTCAAGGGTCGCCCAAGTATCGGAAATGTCACCACGATGATGATTGGTGTCAGAAGCTCGAACGATGGTGCTGCAGGGAAAACCCTGGTGCTTTGGGTGAATGAGATCCGTCTCTCCGAAATCGAGAATAAGGGTGGCTACGCAGGTAATGCGAGTCTTAACTTTAACCTCGGAGACTTTGCCATGGTGAATGCCAATGCTTCTTATGCTTCAATCGGATTTGGGGCAATCGATTCAAAACCGGCAGAACGTGCCCAGGATGAAAACTCCGCCTTCAGCATCAACACCACTGTGAATGTGGATAAATTCCTGCCGGAGAAGGCCGGGATGAAGATTCCTGTCAATTATTCTTACACACAGACCATCGCAGATCCTAAATACAATCCGCTGGATAATGATGTGGAACTGAAAAAGGCACCTAACGAAGCTGAACTTAAAAAAGTGGTCAGAACCTACACGCAGCAGAGAAGTATCGGTGTTGTCAATATGAGAAAGGACAGAATGAATCCGGATAAAAAGGCGAAGTTCTACGATGTGGAAAACCTGAATGTAACAGCCATCTACAATGATGATTTCTACAGAGATATTTACACCGTAAAAAATTACAGGCAATATCTTAAAGGTTATGTGGAGTACAATTATAGCTTCAAACCGTATGTCCTGAAACCATTCAATAAAATGGTGAGCGACACGGCGAAGTCTTACAAATATCTGCGATGGGTGAAGGAATTCAACTTTAATCCGGTGCCTACCAGATTAAGCTTCCGAACCATTTTGGACAGGAATTACAATGAGTTGGAATACCGTAATGTGGATGCATTGCTCAGTGGCAATACGCAGGACCGTTTCGATGTCATCAGAAACCGTAACTTCTTCTTCGGGTGGCAGTACAGCTTAGGCTTTAACTTTACAAAATCATTGAAACTGGAAATCAACTCAGAAACCAGAACCTTGAATGATAATATTGATGTCAATCAAATGGACAACCATTCGATCTTTGGTAATCCGTTCCGCTCCGGGCGCCCGGTGATGTACAACCACAGAGCACAACTGAGCTACAGATTCCCGTTCGAGTATCTGCCATATCTTGATTTTGTTAATGCCGAACTTAGCTACCAGTTTCAGTATAACTGGAATGCAAGATCCACAGCGGTAAGAAGCTTTGTCAATCCTACGACGGGTCTCCCAGATAATCTTGGAAATATTTCTCAGAATACCAACGCAATCATTGCTACAGCTACATTTGATGTGCCTAAGTTTTTTGGTAAGTTCAATTATTTCAAGAACATTACCACCAAAATGCAGAAGCGCCGTCAGGAAATTGACTCGTTGAATAATGTTTACAACCAGGCATTCACTAAGAAAAACAGCAGATTCAAATTCAAATCTTATAAATTCAAGAATAAACTATCGCCGCTCCAGGCCGTGGCTTACGCTTTGACCTCTATCAAGCAATTTGACTTTAATTATAACGAGAATAACGGTATTGTGCTTCCTGGCCTGTTATCGGCGCCTAACTTCTATGGTTATGGACAGACTTTGGGCGGTCCGACCATCGGCTTCCTCCTGGGATCTCAGGCCGATATCAGAAGAACTGTAATAGAGAACGGATGGGTTTCCGGCTCTAATCTGATGAATGATGCGTACTCGGAACTGAATAACAGAACCTTCACTGGAAATCTGCAACTGATGCCGGCCAATGATCTGAGAATCGACTTCAATGTCCTTCAGAATTACAGCCGGAATTATATTCAGAATGGCTTCAATATTTTCGATGTCAATGCAGGTTACCGTGGTTACAGAGAAGCATTCGGAACAGAACTGATTACTTATTCCAATACGGCGTGGTCATTCAGCACAGCCTTCAAAGGTGGCGATGAGATTTACCAGTCCATTAAGGCTAACGCATTGGTATTGTCCCAGCAGTATGGTGGTGTAAAGGATGTGGAAGGCTACACGGCTGGTTACTCCAGAAGTAATTCTTACATTTTAATTCCTGCCTTCAAAGCGGCCATCGAAGGTAAGTCACCTAAAAAACTGAACAATCCGACCAAAGCTGGCGTACCGTTGCCAAACTGGAAGTTGGTATATTCAGGACTCAGAAATATCCCGATTATCAACAGCCAGTTTACAAAGTTTGATATTTCGCACGGTTATATTTCTACATTTACGATGTCCGGCATCCAGTCCAGTGTAGATTTCTTTAACCGTGACCTGAGAAATCCGGCCACTGCTTACGATACCAAAGGAAACCGCTACAATCCTTACACCTTCTCGCAGGTGGGTTATGTAGAAGCTTTCGCACCATTGATCGGTTTTGATGTGACGATGAGGAATAATATGCAGTTCCGTTTCAATTATAACAGAGACAGAACATATCTTTTAGGATTGGTAAATACCACCCTTACGGAAGATTCCGGCAATGAGTTTGTTGTGGGCTACGGTTATATATTGAAGAACCTTAAGATCAGACTCAACTATAAAGGAAAAGCAAGAGATGTGAAAAGTGATCTCAATATGAGGGCAGATCTCTCTATGCGAGACAGCAAAACTTCCATTACCAATATTCTGATCGATGATTCTCAGGTCACCGGAGGTCAGAAGATCTTTACACTTAAGTTGTCTGCAGACTATAATATGTCTCAGAACCTGAATCTGAAATTCTTTTATGATCAGATGATGACCAAGTATAAGATCTCTACGGCATTTCCGCTGTCCACTCTTCGGGCAGGGATTACGGCCACACTCACATTCGGTGGTACCGGCAACTGATAACAATAAAAGAGTAGACCTTGCGTTTACTCTTTTTTTTTGCAATTTATTTTTAATCTATTGTCACATCCTAATTATATAATTAAATTTGTCAAAACCTAATCTTAGAAAATGAACACACCATCAGAACTAAAGTACACCAAAGATCATGAATGGATCAAAGTGGAAGGCGACACCGCAACTATCGGAATCACAGATTATGCTCAGGGAGAATTGGGCGATATCGTGTTCGTAGATGTAGACACCGTAGACGAAGAACTGAATGAAGGCGACGTCTTCGGAAGCGTAGAAGCCGTAAAAACCGTTTCAGATCTTTATCTTCCTGTTTCCGGAACCGTCCTGGAAGTGAACGCCGATCTGGAAGATCAGCCGGAACTGCTTAACACAGATCCATACGGAAAAGGCTGGATCATCAAGCTCAAAGTTTCCGATGCTGCAGACCTTTCTACATTATTATCCGCAGAAGAATACCAGGAAGTCGTTGGATAAGATTCTCAAAAAATACAGTAAGATCATATTGCCCATTTATTGGGCATTTCTTACTTATATGCTGCTTCGTCCGGGCGTGGAAAACAAAGAATATTTCTTCATGTTTCCACATCTGGACAAGCTTATTCATTTCTCTATATTCTTCGTACTCGGCCTGGCCTTCAGACTTAGATTCCCGAAAGTTCCTTTACTTCAATTTCTGCTCATCCTAGTTGGCTACGGTCTATTGACCGAGATTCTTCAGGATACCATGAAGTTCGGCCGCTCACTGGAAGTGTTAGACGCTGTTGCCGATACATTGGGGCTCGCTTGTTCTTACTATATATATAAGAAGTATCAAGACTACTTTTTCCTGGCGGACTAGCATCACCACGATTTACCTTAATTACTTTTTCGTAACAATTATTATAGCGGCTCCCGTCTGCCTTCCCGCACATCTGCCATCCGGGGCAGCCGGGATCGGGCTATCCGCTTCTATCTTTTCTGTGGCTGCCGTTGCTTTTGCCAGGGCCACAGAAAAGGATATCCGCTACTATCCCTGCCGCGCGCTTCGTGTCCAATACACATTTATAAATGGAGTAGAAGTGATTGAGCATAATGTGGATAACTTTAAAATCTTTTTAAATGCCTTTATAGTAGGCTTTTAGTTAACCAAGTTTTACACAATCATGAATTAATTGTTAATTGGATTTGCATCACGTTGGTTTTTCGACATACATTTGCAGAACCAAAACGAGAGAATTGGTAGCGCAGGAGGACGGTATAATAGATTAGGAATAGAAAAAGGATGGTTTGAAAAGATTGTTCAAAAAACATTCCAAAAAATTTGCTGGTTAAAAAAAGATTCTTACTTTTGCAGTCCCGATTCGAGAGAGCGGGAGCGCAGGAGATTAGGGATATTAAAGTTAACAAAACGATTTAGAGGTTAAGAAAAAAAACTTCAAAAAAGTTTTGGTAGTTTGAAAAACTTTTTTTACTTTTGCACTCGCAAATCAGGAACAAGATGACAGATTAAAACGTCCTGAGGAAGCGAAGAGAACGAAG